>CANPZD010000028.1 GCA_947589085.1 uncultured Clostridia bacterium | reverse complement strand
ATTCACTCCGAAAAGTTTCCCCAATAATTTCCCCAATTTCAAAAAATCGGGGCAGTCGGAATATAAAAATATGCACGGTTTTGGCGTTTTATACGTCAAAATCGTGCATAAATGGCTGGGGTAGCTGGATTCGAACCAACGAATGACGGAGTCAGAGGGTATTACACAGCCCCAAAAACCCCGTTTTTAGATAGATTTTAACCGATTTTGGCGCGGTTTTTAATATAGTCCCCATGCAGTCCCCGGGGATCAGAGCGGCGGGATCTCGGCGCGGGCGGGCGCGGGGCCTTTGGTCCGTGCACTTGCCGCGCGCGGGAGATCTGCCTGCTGTAATCAGAATGGCCAACGTTGCGATGACGACGCGGTCTATTCTATCACGGTGGGGCGGGCTTATTCCCTTTATGGGAATTAAGCAATAGGGCAACGGTGACAGCTTGAGGGAGAGGGTTTGCCCTCTCACCAAGCTGTCACCGTTTGCCCTTGTTGCTGTTCCGAAAAGGGGGTAAGGGCGCAGCCCTTCCGCATATAAGCACATTTGTCATATGCACTTTTGTCATGCGCGGAAAGAGTGATCAACCGGATTTTGCTATGATCCGGCGGCGCTCGCGCCGCACCGCTCTTCGCCTTATGCGCGGCATAAGGCGTTATATTTTCAAATGTTTCCATGGTTCTATGATTTAAGCATTCGATTTTGATAAGTCACTGTTCGAAATTGATAAGTCACCGTTCGAAAATGAGTAGTTTGCGCTTCGAATTTGCATATAGAAAATGCGTAAAAATATCCCCGCTGCGGTATTGCAGCGGGGAATCAGATCCCGAAGAGAACGGGTATAAGAGCGGTGGGGATTACCGCTCTAAAACCTCTCTTCAAGGTGTCTGCGCATATTCGGTTTGCCTGCGGGGTTACGTGCGTGAACGCTCATCATATACCTCCCGGCGGAGTATAACAAGAGCAAGGTTTCCCGTCTCGCAGCCAGCCCGTGTCATTGCAATCCGGGCAAATAAAACGAGGCTCGAGGTCCGCTTCGGTGTAGCCGTTGTCGGCGAGGAAATCGTGCAGCGCTTGCTTGATCTGTTTGCGCCGTTCATAGATCTCTTTGACGGTTTGCATGCGTCTTTCGTGTTGTGCCTGGGCGATCTGCTTTTCGAGCAATCCAATTTGCCGTTCGAGATTTTCGAGCTGCGCGCCGAGCTGCGCCCGGACTTTTTGTTCGTGCTCGTGCGCAAGGGATTGCCGTGCCGCATAGAAGCGCTCGCGATCAGAACGGGCGTTTGCGTCCCGGGCGGCATGGGAAAGCGCCTTGAGGTGTTGTAGCGTCTCAAGGCGTGCTTTATTGAGAATGTCATAGTCAAGATTGAATGAGGCACGATCGTAACTGTTCACGCAGCGCGAATGCGTCGGATCCGTGCAAGTCAGGGTGAGGATGTTGAGCTTTTCGAAGAGCGCCACAGCGCCTGAAACGGTCGAGGGAGCTATTTTGAGCGATCGCGCAATCGAAGCCTGCGTTGTCGTCCAGTTCCGAAGCGTTTTATTCTGGTGGATTATGTAGGCAAGGACTTCGATCTGATCGTTCGTCAGATCTGTCCCGGAGGAGAACTTTGCAAAGCGGAGCCAATCGGGAATATAGAAGTACCGGGTCGGCGCGGGGAGGATTTCTTTGAGCTTGTAGGAATGCTGATTTTCTCCGCGCTCGAAGCAAAGGCTGAGGCATTTCGGGATCACGCGGGCGACGGTGGCATAAGAGATGTTATAGCGGCGAGAGATCTCGGAGTATGTGAAATCGGCGGCCGCGCCTTTTTGAGCAAAGGAATAAAGCGCGTTGAAAACAGCGCGCTCGAGGGCGGAGAGCTTTTCCGAGCCGTAGAAACCGTGTGAGATGACGCGGATCGTGTTTCCGGCGTGGGAATTGCCCGATCGATTAAGTTTTCGCGTTTGATTTGTTGCCATACTCTTCCCCTTGAGTATTTCCCTTAAAATTCCGCCTGCGAAAGCGGGTGCGGTCGAGGAATTTATCGAGCCGACTCTTCCGGGCGTTCTGATGCCGTTTACGGAGCTTGTACGAGGTTTTTGGATTTCTTATAATTTTCCCGCCGTGGAGCTTATGCTGCGGCGAGCGCTTCGTTGAGGCGGAGTTTGTCGTGATCGATAATGAGGATCTTATTTTGGGCTAGTCTTTTTACCATGCGGCCGACGGTGCGGGAGCTGACGCCGATTTTAGCGGCCGCCGCTTCGTAGTCGAGGCGGGCAAGAGTGAACTCTTGCATTTTGAAGATATACCGGACGAGCAGGAAGTCCGGATCATTTTTTAAGAGAGCCTGGGACAGTTTTGTCAGGGATAGTGTCATTTTCGTTCTCCCATACTTCGGTCGGTTCCGGCGGATCTTTCTTTTCCGTCGGTTTGGGGGGCGCGCCGTTCGCAGGTGGGGCTTTTTTATCGCCTGAGGGCTTTTCCGTTTTTGGCGCGCCGTTTGCAGGCGGGGTTTTTGCGTCGCCTGCGGGTTCTTTTGTTTCGGGCGCTTTGTCGGGATCTTCCTCTGCGGGGATCGTCTTCAGATGCCGGAGGAATTTATTTTTCATATCCTCGACGGTATCGAGGATTTCGTTTAGAAGCTCGTTCTGCGTGATCTCCGCGTTGATCGCGTCGTCGATCTGTTTCGAAGCTCCGAATCTTTTCATGGAAAACGGCCAATACCAACGGCGCTTTTTTTCCGGTGTTGTCTTACTGTGGATCTCTTTGAGGATATAGACAGCGGTTGTGACTGTGTTTTCGAGTTCGCTTTTGTGAACTTCCAGTTGTTGGGTGTATTCAAAGGCGATCGCTGTATCAATCTTTTGATTGAGGTCATCGGAGATCTTATCAGCGTTGCGTCGGTGCCGGCAACATAGCTCATACGTTTTTTCGTTCAGCGCGTATAGATCTGAGAAAAGATTGTCGAGGAGGTTGTTCATGTTTTTTCTTCCTTTTCTTTGTGTCGGAACCATTTCGGCTCGCTCGTATCGTAATACATTTTGAGATCCTGCGGGGCGTTGTCTTTGTCGGCGTAAAAGTTGAGGAGGGTGAAATCGGTGCCCGACTTGTCCGGTGGATAGAACGCTTTGCGGTTTTTGCGTGAATCGAATACCTCGAAGATATTGCCTCTGTGGGTCACGGGTTCGATCTCATGCCCGCCGACGCCGGTGTCGTAATATAGCATAAGCTCGGCGTTGTTTTTGAACTCCCGGATCCGCCAGGTCGTGGAGAGGATACCGCCGTATTTCGTTTTAGTGTGTTGGATCTCTTCAATGCGGAGGATCTTGGATGCGATCCCTCGGATATTGAGATCCACGAGCTTTCCGCGCTGCGCGTCGAGAAAGATTTCAAGGCCGAAATGACGGTGCATTTCGAACGCCTCCGAGACCCAGCGCGGGAAAGTCGTGCTTTGACGGCTGTCGAAATATCGTTGGCATTCCTCGATGAAGATCCTGCTGCCCGGGAGTATGTATTGAATGGGCGAGTTCTCATTTCTGATCCCGAAGTAATAGGGATTGATGAAGTAAGGCGAATATTCTTTTTCGTAGTCTTCAAGGAATTTCACGCCATAGTTGGCGAAAATCGGGGGTTTATCAGGGAGAGGGAGCTTGTGAAAGCGCTCTTGATTTTCCATGATGATATCCTCCTGGCATTGCTCGAGGAGATTGTCCCCGAGTTTGAAGAATGTCTCTATGAGGAGGTGTGTCATATAGGACGTCTTGCCCGCTCCCGGATCCCCGGTAATGATAGTAATCGCCATTTATGCTTTTTCCTTTCGAGCGGTTCGGCGCTGTTTCTCGGCGCGTTTGGCAGCACTTACGAATTCATTCCCGATCTGGGCAAAGGTTTTATCCTCTGCCCATTCGTTTAATTTGTCGCATGTCCAGTTACACGTGATCGCGCGGGGGCAAGTTCTGCACGGGCATTCATTGTTTTCCATTTTTCACCGCCTTATTTTGGGGGTGGCCGGCCGCCTTTTTTGCCGTTACGGCTTTCGGCTTTTGCTGTGTTGCCGTTTTGGCCGTCGAGCTTTGCTTTGCGGGCGCGGTCGTTTTTTGTTTGTTGTTGGTTCCCGATTGAGTTTGTCGTCGGCGCTCGACCGCAGCGGAGATCTTATTTATGATCCACGCAATGAGGCGGAAAGGAGCGAGGACGATCCAGATGAGGACTTTCCCGATCGCGCTGAAGATCGGCCGCAAAACGGGGAAAATTACGGCGAGCACGATGAGGATCACGATTAAGATCAGAATGATCGCAAGCCAGATATACCATGGCAGGCCGTTTGCGCCGGATGTGTTAGGATCTTCTGCAACGCCGGGTTGTAGGCTGCTTATGACGTCTTGCGGGGTCATCATGACGGGGATCTCCGTCTTTGCGTCCACCGTTTCGAACCAAAGTGAAATGATATCGAAATCGAGGAAAACCGTCTCTTGACAAAGATAACCGCAGATATTTTTTTTGTGAAATTCATCCATCCACGCGCTCATTAGTTCATTATCTTTTTTTCCCGCGTCGGTCTCTGTGAGAGTTTTGATCTTTACAGTCGCACGGGCCGAGTGGTAGTTGGTAACGGCGTATCGTAAGAGGACGAGTTCTTCGTCATTTATAACGGCTTTTTTATATTCGGCTTTGAGATCGGCCACGTCTCCGCGGTCAATGAACAGCTTTTCCGCGATCTCTTCATCGACGCCTTCGAGATCCGAATCTGTGATTGTGATACCTTTTTGAACATTGAAGCCGTAGGAATCGCTGCCAAGCGATCCGACGCCGAAATATCCAAGGCCTTTGACAGTCGTCTCGTTCCACATAAGAGTTGTGCTTTTTTTGAGATCGATCTCTTCTTTGTTGTATCCGAATTGATGATCGGCGTCGTCTATGTAGTCGGTGAAAAGCGCTTGCGCGTATCGTCCGGCATAAAATGGCCCGCCGAGCGCCTCGCTGTTGGTCAGAAGCTCGGATTTGAGACGTTCCGAGGACACGGTTGCGTTGAAGTATTCCGATCCCGTTCCCGCATAAATGACGCCTGCTAAATTCGTAAAGCGTTTCGAGAGCCAATCTTCGCCGGTAACGTCTGAACCCGGCCAATACAATGTGTACAAATCACCCACATAATACTTGTGGTAGCTTTTTTCAAATTCGTCGAGGTTCGAAGCCCAGAGGAAAGGCGTCTTGTGCCATTCTGCCGGGTCAACGTAATATTGATTGCCGTAACTTACGATCATGACGCCGACGTCATCTTCGGGGTATAGATCTTCGACGGGCGCACCGTGTAGTTTCGAGAGCTGGCGATATACGTCGATATCTGTTGTAACGAGGATCGGCTGCGTCATGTATTCGTACCATTGACACACCGCCTTTGTAAGCTCGCCATATTGTGTAAAGTATTTTCTCGGAACGCGGAAATAGCAGCTTTGCAGCTGCGGTTGGTTGCCGTTCAGAAGCTGGCCGCCTTCCTTGTCTTTATCGTAAAAATCTCCTTTGGGGCGATAGACGGTCTGATGAACATCGAGTTCGACATATTCATTAAACCCGTCCACGGAGCAGGTGAGCGTGCTCTCATCGGCGGCGAGGTCGGATCCATAGCCTTTGGCATGGCCGGTGAATGTGTACGTTGTGGCGCAAGAATACATTTGCACCGTGCCGCTGCATGAGAGTTCGAACTCCGTCACTTTATAGATCCTCGAGGCGCGCGAAAGCGAATAGAGCACGTTTTGCCGTTCCGTGTCGGTGAGTAGGATCTTGAACTTGTAGAAGATCCCCTCATACCCGGGATCGTCCGAGTAGTCAAGGCAGCGGAGATCATATTTATCCGGCGCGAGATCTCCGGCTTGCAAAAGGATCTGATTGCGCGTCTGATCGTCGTCGATCGCAACCGCATGCGGGTTGTAAACGTAAATATAGAGATCGTAGTCGTTCTGGCGGTTGGTATAGAAATTGTAGCCGTATTCCACCAGCGAAATGATCTGCGGATCCCGGATATCGCTCTGCGCAAAGTCGTCTTTGTCGAACACTTTGCCATTGAGCGTGGCTCCCTCGAGGTCGGCGAGCACGTCGGTTTCATCGAGGGAGTGCGGCTCCGCTGCATAGGTCGGCTGAATGGAATACGGCGACAAGCACAACAATAGCGCCATGATCGCCCCGATTGCAACGCATAAGATCTTGTGTTTGAATTTCTGCATTTTCGTACCTCAAAAAGCGAAATGATCGTGGTTGACGTTGAAATCTTCCGCCGGGATCCAAACGGCGAAACGGATCTCGAATACGGCTTTACCGTCGGAAACGATAAGCGCGAATGGCATTGCCGGCTCGTCCGGCGCGGAAATCTCGCTGTCCGGAAATAGGCTTTGCAAGATCTTCGGAACGTTTAATCCCTCCGGATACGTCAAAGTAAAGGATCCGGCCGCTGTTTGCAGGCCAAAGAAACGGGAGAGATCTCCCATGGCGCTCCACATGTAAGGCTTCTCGCCCGCGGAAAATTGAAAATTTTCGTCGGGGTTCGGAATGATCTTGACGGTGTAATCTTGCGCCTTGATCTCGAATCGCTGCGGTTTCCCGGCTTCGAAGTACATTTCCGCGGAGGGCGGGATCTCTTGCCCGTTATAAGACAAGCTCATCGTTTGAGGATCTTCGGAGGCGGATTGTTTGGTGGCCCGGATCAGAAAGATCATCGCGATGATCATAGCGGCCACGATCGATATGCAGAGCGAGATCTGTATGATTTTTGATACGATGCCTCGTTTCATATGGCTCCTTAAAACGCATGCGATCCTTTGTTAAGCTGAAATTCTTCTGCCATGACTTCAAGGCCGGAGACGTCGAACATTGCCTTGCACGTTAATTCTCCGGTCGTGATCACGGTTTCGCCGTATTTGTAGGAATACGTCAGCGTAAACGTGCCGTAATAGGCCTCCGTGTCGGAACAGAGAGAGCAAAATGTTGCGTCGAACAGATTCTTTTTAGATATCCAATCTTGACCGACCACCGAATGCGAAAATTGAATAAAGCATTCCGAAGGCGCTGCAAGATCGAATGTCAGAGAAGAGGGATCTGTCAGATCCAGCTCGCATTTTTTATCACTGTTCCAAGTCCATTGACCGTATGACGGCACGGAACTTTTGTACGTATTATCAACGTCGTTGTCGTCAGCTTTGTCGTAACGCAAAGTCAGTTGCTCATAAACATATTTACCGGTCACGGTCCCCGGGCCGACCGTGTCATGCTTCAAATGTAATTCGTTTTCCGTTCCAAAAGTTACCCGAGCAGCATTATAGAATCGAGATCCGCCCGATATATACCGATATTGCCCGAGCTGAAGTTGCTCGCGTTGTACATAGTCGAATGTGCAGGTTTTTGCCAACTCTGGATTCGATTCGGGCGTGGCCGTAACGATGATTTGTTCTCCGAAGGCCTCTTTGCAGGTGATGACCGCCTGTTTTGCCGAATCGGCGATCGAAAGATATGTTGATACCTGTTTTCCCGTCGCCCAGGCCGAAGCGGGATTTGCGAAAGCTGCGCTCCAAGAGATCGTTTGATTCGTCACGTTTCCGGGCGTAAAAGTTGCCGTAAGCGTTACCGCCGATTCGACAGAAGCAGGCGAAAGATCATAAAGCGCGTAATCCTTGCGATCGATCGGCGCAAGGACAAGGGAGATCCCGGATCCGGCCGTATCCGGTTCCGGGGTTCCGATCATGCCGCCGATATCGTATGACGTCATTCCCGCGTCGGCTTCTTGCTCCGTTGCAGGTTGATCTTGCTTGCCCCAGTTCGAGGGTTTGACGTTTCCTTTTCCCCAAAGTTGCAGACCGCCGATGATGAATGCAGCGATCAGAAGCATGGGCGTAAGCACATAACAGAATTTTTTCATGGTGTCTCCTTACTGGAAATGGATCGAATACGTTTTTACGAGTTGCAGGCCGTTCGGAATGCTCGCCGTGATCGTGACCGTAAAATGGGCCGCGTCGAGCGTTTTCATGGCCTGTTGCCATTCGAGGTAATGTTCTGCGGTGAGCTGTTCCGGCCACGTCGCCGCAAATAAACCGTATTGCAGATCTATCGCGGCATAGGCACAGATCGCGGGGTTGTAAAAGTTGGCATTTTCCGACGATTGCAATCCGTAAAATCCGCGGGAATCGCCGCCTTGATCTGTGTACCAGCTCAATTTTTCTTGCAATGCCGGGGCCACCGTCGTTACAAAGTTTATTTCGGCGATCTCCGGAACGGGATCCGCCGCGATTGTGTAAGCTGCACATAATTTCGGCGTGACGACGGTCGTCCCGGTGAGATTGTCTCCGGATATGGCCTCCTTGGCTGCATCCAAAGTCGTCCAAGCGGCCGGCCATTGTAACGTGACGTCCTGTTCGGCGCCGAATTCCCACGCCGCGATTCCGGTAGAGCATGTGCCGGAAACCGTAAAATCATCATACCGTTGCTTATAATCGACGGTGCAGGTGCCTTTCACACCGGCATTGCCGCGGATCGCTGCGGTGATGATCACCTGTTCGCCGAAAGCCTGCGCGCAAGCGACGTTCGCGGTGAGCGCGCCGTCTGAAACGGGAGTAACGGTTACATAGTCGGTCACCGTTTTCCCGTTTCCCCATTTGCCGGAGGTCCCGTCCTTCCAGGCGACGCTCCAATCGAGAACGGCGTCCTCTGCGCCCGGGGGCGTGACGGTCGCCTTGATCTGTTGGGCCGATTCCATGTCGGGGGAGATCTCATTTGCTGCAAATTGCTCCCGGGGAATGGCCGTGGAGACAAAAGAGATCCCGGTCGCGGCCGGTGCTTGCTCGTCGGGGTTGATCGTCATTCCCGCGTCGGCTTTTTGCTCGGTTGCAGGCTGATTTTTCTTACCCCAGTTCGAGGGTTTGATCTTGTCCTTTCCCCAGAGCTGCATGCCGCCGAGCACGCAGCCGAAGATCAGAATGAGCACCGTGATAAATGCGGAGATCGTAAGTCCGGGGTGCGTGTGTTGCGTATACCGTTTCTTTGCCATGGAAGATCCTCCCCGGTCAGAACGTGATACTCGGTTCAACTACCGTCACGCCGGAGGCGAATTTCCCGAAGCTCGTTGCCGTAAACTTGAGGTTATAAGCCTTTGTTTGCACGGCGCCGTTTACCGTGGAAGAAAGCCGGAGCGTGAGCATTGCGGTTGAAGCCTTGCTCATGTCGCGCTTGAAATTCGTGTAGTTCATGGAGCTGCCGGTGAACAAAAGCGCTTTCACAAAGTCGAAGTTCGTGATCGTCGCGTTTGCGCCGGTCCCCGTTCCGCCGATCGCCGTAAATGTGCCCGCGGTTGCGGAAATGGTGCCGCTTGCCGCTTTCACTTTCGCGATATAATCCGCCGTCGGTGCGAGTTCGATTTTTACGTCTTTGACTTCTGCGGCGACGGTGTAGACGTCTGTCAGCGCTGTCTTGACGGAAACGGTATAGGTTCCCTTGTTGGATCCGGCCGTTGCGTAATAATTTTGCAATTCGGTCACGCTCTTCGCGTATCCGGGATAGTCGACGGTGACGTCGGCGGTGGATCCGAGCGTCCAGGTGATATTGCCGGCCGTGCTCTGAACATAGGCAATGCTGCCGGTGATAGCATTGTTGTACTTTTGCTGATAGTCAACGGTGCAGGTGCCTTTCACGTCGGCATTGCCGCGGATCGCTGCCGTGACGATCACCTGTTCGCCGAAAGCCTGCGTGCAGGAGACGTTCGCCGTGAGCGCGCCGTCCGAGGTCGCCGCAACCGTTACATATTCGGTCACAGTTTTTCCGTTTCCCCACTTGCCGGAGGTGCCTTCTTTCCAGGCGACGCTCCAGTCGAGAACGGCGTCCTCTGCGCCCTGGGGCGTAACGGTCGCCGTAACCTGTTTCGCCGTCTCTGCGATAGGGGCGATCCCGTATGCCGCAAATTTTTCCCTGGGAATGTCTGTAACGACAAAAGAGATCCCGGCCGTGCCCGGTGCTTGCTCATCGGGGTTGATCGTCATTCCCTCGTCGGCTTCTTGCTCGATCGCAGGCGTATCGTTTTTGCCCCAGTTCGAGGGTTTGATCTTGTCCTTTCCCCAGAGCTGCATGCCGCCGAGCACGCAGCCGAAGATCACGATCAGCGTCACAAAAAATGCGGAGATCGTAAGCCCGGGGTGCGTGTGTTGTGTGTAGTGCTTCTTTGCCATAATATTCTCCTTGCGCGGGGGTAACCGCCAAATAGCTTTGTTCAGAGATCCCCATAAGAGGGATCATTCCTACGAATTTTTTATTAGCAACTCACATTGATTGAGGATAGTGAGAATATCCGCGAGCATTTCATAATTTTGGAAACAACCCTTTGTAAAGCCTTTTTCAAATAGCTCTTGGACCGTTTGGTGAAAGAGCTTGTGATCCTCGGGCGCATAGTTGGATAAGATCTCGCAGATTTTATCGAACCTCTCGCATTTTTGCATAGCTTTTGCTCCTCCTGTTGATAACTTTTCCTTACACAATGCGCGGGCGCCCGCGCGTAAATTAGGGAATTTTCCTAATCGGATTCATTATAATGGGGAATTTTCCTAATGTCAAGATTTTTTAGGAAAATTCCCTAAAATAATTAATATGGAGACTTTTCAACAAAGGCTTAAAGATTTACGCCTTTCAAAAAACATGAGCCAAAAGCAACTTGCTGAACTGTTGGGAACTACAAATAGTAGTATTTGCGATTGGGAGCGTGGAAGATCAGAGCCAGATAAAAATTTTTTGCTTAAATTAGCCGCTTGCTTCCAAGTATCCGTTGACTATCTTCTCGGCCTATCTGAAGAGGGGGCCGGAGGCGTGAGATCAACCGTGTTGGCGCCCGACGAAGAGGAGATCGTCATGCTCTTCCGGGCCATGTCCAAAACGCAGCGGTCCCGTCTGATTGCCTTTGGAGAGGGGTTGTTATCCGGATCGGATATCTGGCAGAAACCGCTTAACCGTAAAAATAAGCCATGATAAAATGACTTTCCCGACGCAGGCGCCGGGAAAGGGGTTTTATCTATGTCGTTGGATCTAACGGAGGCGGAGGCCGCGGCGGTTGCAAATGCCGCGGAAAGCATACTGAAGATCATCTCGTTCGCGCAAGGCCGCGCCGAGAGCTATCTTGCCCGGAGAGACGAGCTTCGCCTTGTCCATTTCCCCGGCATGCAAAAGGAGGTAGAAGAAGAGAAAAACATCGCGCCAAAGTCGGTCATTTTTTTCACCAAAAAGGAGATCAAAAAAATGCCGACAGAATTCCAAAGAATTTTTACAATCGAATTGCCCGTGCATGTTCGCCAAAAATTGAACGGTGTATATGAGGCTCGTTTTCGTAAGTACGGGTATAATATCTGCGTGTCGTCGCTTCGATATGAGGATCTTAAAAGTAAATTTCTTGCTTCGCTCTCATGCCAGGCGTCGCCGGCTTCGGCGGAGCTTCGCGCCGATGAGAATGCCTCACCGCTGTTTTCCGAGGTTTTTACGCGCTGGCTCGAGCTTAAGCGTCCGACGATCAAAGGAAATACTTGCCATTTCTATGAGGGGCTATTTGACGCAAATCTCTCGCCGGTTCTCGGCGGCCGGGAATTGCGCGAGATCCGACAGTCAGACGTGCAGGATCTCATCAATGTTTACACGTTGCAGAGCAAGTGGAGAACGGCGATGAAGATCTATCAGACATTGAAAGCCGTATTTGATTTTGCGGTGGGCGAGGATCTGATCGAGAAGTCGCCCGTGCGCATGCTGCGCCCGCCGAAGTACGAGGAGCAAACCGGCTGCGCGCTTACGATCGCAGAAGAGCGGGAGTTTCTTGCAAAGCTCGAGACGAGTGGCTGTACCGATGAGATCAAGGGTGCGCTGCAGTTTTTGCTTTATACGGGCATACGGCGGAGCGAGCTTGCGAGCGCAAGGATCGAGGACGGCTTTATCTCGGTGGTCTGTTCGAAAGTGCGCAAAGGGTATCGAGAGCGGCGGAGGATCATTCCGATCACGCCCATGTTGAGAAAATATCTTCCTGAAGATCTTGCAGCTCTTCGCACGGTGCGCCCGAATGCGCTTACGCAGGCTTTCAAGCGGCTTATGCCGTCGCATCACCTGCACGAATTGCGTCATACTTTCATCACACGATGTAGAGAATGCGGGGTCTCCCGGGAAATAGTTTCCGTATGGGCGGGCCACGCGCCCGATAGCACGCAAACGAGCAATGTTTACACGCATTTTTCGCGGGACTTTATGCAGAAAGAGGGCGAAAAGGTGGTGTATGAGTTGTGATAAAAAGGTTTGGTCCCCAATTAGTCCCCAAAACGGCAAAAAAACAGCCCTGCATTTTGTGTAGTTTCTGCTAAAAACCACAAAATGTAGGGCCAATGGCTGGGGTAGCTGGATTCGAACCAACGAATGACGGAGTCAGAGTCCGTTGCCTTACCGCTTGGCGACACCCCAAAATGGAATTGACAGATAAAATTTTATCAAACCTTTTCGAAATTATCAAGCATTTTCGTATAATTTTGCAAAATTTTCCGAAGAAAAAAAATCAATTGTCGAAGAAAGCATGGAAGTTGCGGTTGAGCGGATAGAACGAGGGGGAATCGGCGTCGAGGTTTGCGCGGTGGAGATCGACGGCGCAGAGGTTCTGATTGCTGTAAGACGTGTAGTAATAAATCCCGGAGTCGGTGTTGCAGCAAGAGGAGTAGACGGTTTCTTCGCAGAGGCTATCGTTCAGGCGAACGCAGCCGCGGATCATGGCGACGTTTTGCAGGATATGGAAGAAGTTGGCGACGTTTTGCTGTTCGTCGGGCGGGCAGATGCAGTTTGCGCGGGCAAAGGCGGCGCGGACGAAGCGGGAGGGGGAAGAGGAATCCCCGGGCAGGCCGATGGCGCCCATGCCGCGACTGTACGAGGTAAGGGAGAGGGATTCCGCAAATCTATTGACGGGTTCATAGGGCGAGAGATTGATAAAGTCGTTGAGCCGTTGGAGCTGAACGGGGAAGGGCGGGTTATTGGTAAGGACGCCGACGGGATTCTCATAAATTTTCAAGCCGTCTTTGGTGGGTTCGGCGACGATGGAAGCGGAGCGATCCGCGATGAGCCAATGGAGCGGGGTGACGGGCAGGCCGTCGCCGAAGGGGAGGTTGACGAGGTTGATATTTTCGAGCAGCGATCTTGCTTCGGCAAGATTCGAGCAGGCGAGGAGGAGATAGGGAATAAATTCAAAGGGGGCGAGGTTGATCTTGCCCTTGATTTGTTGAAGATAGACGGCGTTTTTCGGGAAGTTGAGGCCGGCGGCGCAGAGGCCGTTTTCATTGACGGCGTCGTAGAAGAGCGGCATGCCGTTTTTGATGATCGCCATGCCGATCATGGCCTGATGATTTGCGAGAGATTTTTCCATGCGGAAATTCCAATTTAGGCGGCGGGGAGCGATGGTTACGCCCTCGCCGAACGAACCCTCGAGGTCGAGATTTCTGCCGAAGTAATGCGCATGATTTGTAAAAGAAAGAGCGGTACACATAAAAACACCTCAAAATAAAGTTTGTAGCATCGAAAAAAAACTATGAATGTCCCTGCACCCGCGGGGCATTTTTTTACGGTCATGCGGACGCGCCCGCGGGCGTTCTTCTCCCGTCATTCCGAACGAATGTGAGGAATCTCGCATTTTCTTGGCGCCACCTTGAGGGGGAGCTGTCGAGGCGAAGCCGAGACTGAGGGGGTGTTATCGTTCGATTGCGTACGCCACCCCTTTCGGCGTGCCGCTTCGCGGCACGCCACTGTCTCACGCGGGTAGAATCCCGCGTTCGGTCAGCATTTGCCCGCACATATGGGCAAATGCCAAGAAATTTTGCGCCGAAAGTTATCAACTTTCGGCAGAATGCAAAATTTCCCCTCGAGGGGACAGCGAGAGTATGACAGAGAGAGGGGCGCCAAGGCAGTGCCGGGGGGTGAAAAACACGAAAAAAACCGCGGAAAAGCGGTAGGAAAAAAATAACTCTCCCAAAAAGTATACTTTTTGAGAGAGCGGAAATCGGGTGGTGAGATCGTGCTCCCGGCACGTTTTTGAGTATATCACACCCTTTTTTTGCTGTCAAGAGGTTTTTCTCAAAAAGTATACTTTTTGGGAGAATTACATAAAGGCGGGCGGGCGAATTCCCTCATAAAACGCGGAAAAACACGCAAAAAACGTCGTTTTTGCGTGTTTGAGGGCGCGAAGAGGGGCGCTTCCGGGGCAAAAAAACACGGAAAATTCCGAAAGGAATAAATAAAGGAGGAAGGATATGAAGAAAAGAACCAGACTTTTGCTCATTCTCGTAGCGGCTCTGTGTTTGTGTCTCGGATTCGGCGTATTTGCTGCATGCAAGAACGAACCGAAGAAGCACGTGCACGAGTATACGGCATGGGCGCACGACGGCACATACCACTGGAAGGAGTGCCCTGTAGACGAAGCGGCGGACGAAAGTACGCGCGAAGAGCATACGATGGCCGACGGCAAGTGCACGGTGTGCGGCTATCAGGAAGCTCCTGCCGCGCACGTACATAAGTATACCAATCTCGTTTCGGATCAGGCGAACCACTGGTATGAGTGCCCGGAGGACAACGATTACATTGCGCAGTTCGGCCACATCTACGACGCGGAAGGCAAGTGCATCGTATGCGGCAAGGAAGGCACGGCGCCTGCAGACGCCGAGCTTGACACGCGCGAATGGTACGTTGTCGGCAACGGCGCGGGTTCGCTTCTCAACCTGCCGTGGGATAAACTCACCGGCAAAATGACGAAGGCGGAACAGCCGGATTCCAACGGCTATACGGTGTACTCCTATCGGCTCACGCTGTACGCGGGTGACCAATTCAAGCTCGTGCAGGATCTCGACTGGGACGAAGGACTCGGCTATTACAGTCTGGGCGAAGTTGCCAACACCGCTGGCGTATTCCAGGACGGCGGCACGGGCAACATCATGCTCTCGGAAGGGAAAGACGGCATTTACGAATTCTACATCCGTACGAAGCCGGACGCAGGCCCCACGTCGGTCATGGTGGAGTTCCGTCTTGTCGAAGAAATCGCGCCGCTCAAAGTGGAAGAGCAGTTCGACATGTACATCATCGGGCACCTTCATTGCACGAACGCGTTGGATCAGAACACGCAATGGAAAACGGATCCCGCGTACATGGTGAAGTTGAACCTCATGGCAGACGGAAAGACCTTCTACACCGTTGTGGAATTATGGAATAACGACGAATTCAAGGTCTACAACCTGAAATCCAACGCATACTTCCCGGACGGCACGGGCAACAACCTGAAACCCGCAAAGACGGCGCTCTATGTCGTTACATGGAAGATCGGCGATCGCAACCCGGTGTGGGAAGAATATCATCACGTCCATAACTATTCCGATTACAAGCACGACGCAAACGAACACTGGTGCGTGTGCGTGCAGGACGGCGAGATGGACGAAAATTACGGCAAAGTGGCGCACGAGTTCGGCGACGACAACTTCTGCGACGTCTGCGGCTATGAGAAGCTGGACGCGCCGGAGTGCGAAACGCATACGTGGGGTACGGATAACGTGTGCACGGTGTGCGGCCGTCACTTGGTGTACACCGAGGGGTTGAAATACAAGATCAACGCAAAGAGAGACGGCTACTATGTGGTCGGCCTGCACGAGGATACCGACCCCGCCACGATCAAAGAAATCGTGGTGCCCAACTATTACAACAAGAGACCCGTCATCGGGATCGCGGACAACGCGTTCTACGATCAGGCTTCGAATAACTCCAAGCACAGCACGATCCAGCGGGTCATTCTGCCGGATACGGTCAAGACGATCGGGATGAACGCATTCCGTCAGCTCGTGAACCTCAACTATCTGAAACTGGGCGCGGGCGTCGAAGAGATCGGCGACAGCGCGTTCCGCGATTGCAGATACGTCCGTGCGATCAATTTGCCCGAAGGGCTGAAAGCGATCGACGCGAACGCATTCAACGGCATCTGGTTCACCGAACTCACGGTGCCTTCTACGGTCACGGCGATCGGCAACGGCGCGTTCCAGTCGACGTACCTCACCGATCTGAAGTTTGCGGAGGGCAGCAAGCTCGAGTCGATCGGGCAGAGCGCGTTCTCGGGCTGC
>CANPZD010000027.1 GCA_947589085.1 uncultured Clostridia bacterium | reverse complement strand
CGAACGGAGCGTTAGCGGAGTGAGAAATCTCGTTCTCATTACGTCATGTTGAGCGCAGTCGAAACATCACCGCATTCTCTTGGCGCCCCCTTGAGGGGGAGCTGTCGAGGCAAAGCCGAGACTGAGGGGGTGGCGTTCCGTTTTGCGTATAACACCCCTTTCGACGTGCCGCATTGCGGCACGCCACTTTCCCCTCAAGGTGGCGCCAAGAAAAAAAAGAGATTTCTCACTTCGTTCGAAATGACAGGGAAAAAAGACGGCAAAAAAAATTTCTCCCTGCCGGAGGGCAGGGAGAAGGTTGGAGAAAGTCGGACTAAACTCTTGGAAAAGTCCGTCGTAAGGAATGGCGAACGTTAATCGGCTCTTACGATCCTTCTGTAGTACTTCGTCGCAGCTTCTTCGTTGGAAGCAAGAAGTTCTGCGGCAGAAGCAGCGGTCGTGAGCGTCGTCTTTTCGACAGCGTCGCCCTCGAAGCCGTTCGCGCTTGCGGCGACGAGCCAGCCTTCGGGATCGGCGAACGTTGCGGTCGTAAGGCCGGAACCCTTGAACGCCGTCACGCTGATCGTGTGCACCGAGGCAGGGATCGTGATCGTCGTGAGCGCGGTGCAGTTCTCAAACGCGGAGCTGCCGATCGTTTCGAGCGTTTCGGGCAGCGTGACGTTTGTAAGCTGTGCGCAGTCCTTAAACGCGGAATTGCCGATCGAGATGAGCGCCGTGCCGAAGTTGACGGTTTTGAGCGCTTCCAATCCCTCGAACGCATTGTTGCCGATCGCGGTAGCCTTGGTGAGCGTGACCGTCGCAAGCGACGTGCAACCCGTGAAGTAGGTGCCGATCGTCGTGATCTTTTCGGGGATCGTGATCGCCTTGAGCGAGGTGCAGTTTTCAAATGCCTTTGTGCCGAGCGTTTCGAGCATTGCGGGCAGCGTGACGTTGTCGAGCGCGGCGCAGTCCTTGAACGCGCTTGCGCCGATCGAGGTGAGCGCGGAGCCGAGATCGATCGTTGCGAGCAGCGAGCAGCCCTCGAACGCGTTCTGGCCGATGGTTGCGACCTTGTTGAGCGTGACCGTCGCGAGCGCGGTGCAGCCCTTGAAGGTGTAGTTTGCAATCGCAGTGACGGTCTCGGGGATCGTGATCGCCTTGAGCGTCGTGCAGTTCTGGAACGCGTAGCTGCCGAGGGTCGTCAGCGTTGCGGGCAGGGTGACGTTGTCGAGCGTTGTGCAATTCCAGAATGCGAAACTGCCGATCGAGGTCAGACCTGTGCCGAGATCGATCACTTTGAGCGCGGCGCAATCCTGGAATGCGTAGCTGCCGAGGGTCGTCAGCGTTGCGGGAAGCGTGACGTTGTCGAGCAGTGCGCAACCCTTGAAGGCATAGCTGCCGATCGTGGTGAGTGCCGTGCCGAAGTTGACCGTTGTAAGTTTTTCGCAGTTCTGGAACGCATAGTTGCCGAGCGTAGCGGTTTTCCCGAGTGCAACGTTCCCGAGCAGCGCGCAATTTTCGAAGGCGTTGGCGCCGATCTCGGTTGTTGCGGAAAGCGTAACGGTCGTGAGCGCGGCGCAACCCTTGAACGCGCTTGCGCCGATCGTAATGACCTTATCGAGGTTGATCGTATTGAGCAGCGCGCAGCCGTTGAATGCGTTGTCGCCGATGCCCGTGAGGTTCGCGGGAAGCGAAACCGTTGCGAGGGCGGCGCAGTTCTGGAACGTTCCCGCTTCGAGCGTTCTCAACCCGGTGGAGAAGGTGACATTCGCAAGAGCGGTGCAGCCGGAAAAGGCGCTTGCGCCGATCGCATTTGCCTTGCCGAGGTTGACGGTTTTCAGCTGCGTGCAGCCGGCAAAGGCGCTTGCGCCGACTTCCGTTACCGATTCGGGCAGGGTGACGTTATCGAGCGCCGCGCAGCCGTTGAATGCCTGCTCGCCGATCGTTTTGAGACCTGCGGGGAACGTGACCGCCGTGAGCGCGGCGCATCTGTTGAACGCGGTCATGGGAAGTTCGGTGACTTTCGTGCCTGAAAGGTCGATCGTCTGCAGCTTGGAGCACGCGCTGAACGCGCTCTGTTCGATCGTCTCGAGAGCGGCCGGCAGCGAGATCGTTTCAAATGCGCAACCCGCAAACATGCTGATCGAAATCGTCTTGAGGCCTGCGGGCAGCGTGACGTTTGCAAGATTCGAGCAGTTTGCAAATGCCTGCGCGCCGATCTCGGTGACGGCTTCGGGGATCTTGATCTCCGTGAATGCACGGCAGCCGTTGAACGCGTCTTTGCCGATCGTCTTGAGGCCTGTGGGCAGCGTGACGTTTGTAAGAATCGAGCAGCCTCTGAAGGCGGCTTCGCCGATCGAGGTGACGGTTGCGGGGATCTCGACGGATTCCACCTTGGAGAGGCCGTAGCACCAGTTGTCTCCGATCCGGGTCGTCCCTTCGGCGAACACGATTTTCGTCAGTTTGCTGCACGACGAGAATACATTGGCGGCAGACAAATCCTTCAGATTTTTCGGGAAAGTTACCTCCTGGAGGTTGGAACAGCCGCTGAATGCGTAGGTTCCGAGGCTCTCTACATTTTTGAGATCCACTTTTTCGAGCGCCTTCCACTGCTGGAATGCCTGTGCGCCGATTGTTTTGACATTGGCGCCGATCGTCAGTTTCGTAACATTATCGAATTTACCTTTCGGATTGGCCTCCGCCGGAGCATCTTGGAGAGACCAAGAGTATCTATTGCTGAACGCATAGCCTGCGATCTCCACGACGGGCAATCCATCGCACTCATCGGGAATGACGACCTCCGTGAACGAGGAAAGATCCTCGGGATACGACAAGAATCCTTTCACGATGATCCCCGTGTGCTTCTGATTGAACTCGAGCCAGAGGTTCGGCGTGCCGTTGTTCTCGCCCTGCCATACCCGCTCGTAGCCGCAGATCCGGCAGGTATCGTAGATCACGTTTCCTTCGTTGTAGACGTGTGCGACCCGTTCCGGAGCGAGCGCAGCATGAGGGTCGGTGCCGCAAGTGGCGGCATGCCAATGGCCGAACGCGTCGGAACTCCACTTCTCTTCGTCATAAGTGTGTTTGTGCTGATATTTACAGATCGTGCACTGCGATGTTGTTTTATTGAATTGGTGAAGTGCGCGTGCGCTCACCACATCGTGCCCGCAGGTGGATGCATGCCAGTGTAAAGATCCACTTGTCGTCCAAGCCGATGCGAACGTGTGCTCGTGCTTGTAGTTGCAGACGGTGCAATAGAAGTCTGCGTCGTAGCAGTCGTCATGCTTCTCGATCTCCGCCTTCAGCAGACCGCACACGGAGCAGCGCATCCAGTGATAGGTCTCGTTCGAGTGCACGAGGAAGTTGTGCTCGTGGCTGTCGACCGCCATCTTCTTGAAGCCGACCGTATCGTGTTTGAGCATCCACGCCGCCATGCCCTGCGCGTCGCCGATGGGGATCGAGGCGTCCATCGCAATGTAGGTGGTTGCAGCGTCTACAGGGCAACCGTTGAAGGACTCGCACAGGCGCACCCAGTTCTGCGGATCGGCAAATTCCAGGCTCTGCAGCGTCTGGTTATAAGCCAGCCAGCTCCCTCCGATCTCCTTGACGCTCGCGGGAATGCGGAGCGACTTCAAGGGCACCTGCGATGTGCCGCTGGAGGTGGAAGTACCCGCAAACGCTTTTTTGCCGATCGTCTCGAGGCCCTCGGGCAGCTCGATGGTTTGAAGCAATACGCACTTGGAGAACGCGCTCTCGCCGATCGTCTTCAGCTCGCTGCCCGGCGCAAAGGTGACCGTGGTGAGCGCGCTGCAGTTAAAGAACGCGCTCAAGCCGAGCGAGGTGACGCTCGCGGGGATCTCGACTTCGCTCAGCCGCGAAGCGGCAAATGTGCTTTCGCCGATCGATATGAGCGAGGCGGGCAGCTTCACGGAATACAGTCTCTTGCAGGAGGTGAATACGCCATCCGGCAAAACCTTGATCCCGTCGGGAAGTTCCACCGTCTGCAGCATTTCGCAACCATTGAACGCATACGTGCCGATCTCTGTGACATTCTTGCCGAACGTTACGCTCTCCAACCCCGTCATGGCGGCGAATGCATACGTGCCGATCTTCGTCACGCTGTCCGGCAGCGTGATTTGCGTGATCGTCGCATATTTTACCTTTTTGCTGTCGTAGAACGCCTTGTCGCCGATCGCCACAACGGGTTGATTGTTGTACCCGTAGGGGATCACGAGTTCCGTGAGATCTTCGGGGATCGTGCTTTCGAATCCCGTGACGATATAGCCGTCTTCCGTTTCGTTGAGCGCGAAGGAAAGCCCCTCCGTGTACCGCCAGTGCCGCCCGCAGACCGTACATACGTTATCCGTACCCCAGGTGTGCGTTGCGCACTCCGGCTTGTTCGCCTTTTCATAGCCGCACACGTCGCAGTAGTTGTCGTTGCCGTAGTCGTGCGCCGCCTTGTTGCTCTCGTCCGTCGCGTTGTCTACCGGGCACATGCCCCAGTGGTACGTGTCGTCGTGCGCCCACGAGGTAAAGCGGTGTTCGTGTTTCCACTCCTCCACTTTCGGCATGAGATCGCCGATCTTCCACGTGATGCGGTATTTATCCGCACGGTTTACGAGCAGGTCGTTGTTCGTGCCCGTCGGATAGTAGTTGTTCGTCTTGAGGTTGTAGACTTTGAATGTGTCTTCGGGAACAAGATCCGCCTCCGCCTCGAACGTTTCGCCGTCCGCAAGCAGTTCCATCTTGATCATTTTGTCGGGGTTTGTGTCCCAATTCGAGCCGATGGAAGCGATCTTACCGATGATGTACATCTCGTACTTCTCCGTCACCGCCAAGGCGTCCACCTTTTCGACGAGCCGATACTCCACCATGTTCGCCGTCGCGCCGCCGTCCGGCTTCGTACGGATATAGAATTCGTAAATGCCGTCTTTGCCGTCCTTCGGCGTGATGTTTCCGCTGCCCGCGTCACGGAACGCTTCCGATCCGTTCGCAAGATTGC
>CANPZD010000026.1 GCA_947589085.1 uncultured Clostridia bacterium | reverse complement strand
CGCACAAGATCTTCGATATGCAGTGCTCCGTCTGCGGATTCGAGCACACGGAACACACGTACAGCACCACGAGCTGGACGAGCGACGAAAGCGGCCACTGGCGCGCATGCCCGCTGGACGGCGCGGTGGAGCCGGATACGAAAACGGCGCACTCGTATAACAGCTCTTACAGATGCACTGTTTGTTCGTACGCTCACACGCATACCTATGCTGATAATTGGTCGTACGACGAGACCAACCACTGGAAAGACGCGACCTGCGGCCACGAGAGCAAGAGCGGCAATGCGGCGCACAAATTCGGCGACGACAATATCTGCACGACGTGCGGCTATGAGCGCATCGTGCAGGGCGAGAACAACGGCACGCCGGATCTCTCGTTCGAATTCAATGAAGACTACACGGGCCTCATCGTCACGGGCTTCAAGAAAGCTCCCGAGAGCCTGACCGCGATCGAGATCCCCGCAATGTGCGGCAACTGGCCGGTCGTGGAACTCGGCGACAGTGCGGCGGCCGCGTTCAGCGCATTCGCTTCCACCGTCACGAAGGTTGTCATTCCCGATACGGTGAAGGTGGTCCGCGCGAAGATGTTCCAGAACTTTGCACAGCTCAGCGATCTTACGATCGGTTCGAGCGTGTACAAGATGGGCGACTATGTGTTTGCGGGCTGCACGTCGCTGCAGAATGTCAAGCTGCCCGAAAGCTTGTATTCGATCGGCCAGTACGCGTTCGACGGCTGCACGGCGCTCAAGACGATCAACCTCGAGTATCTCACCTACATCGGCGATTACGGCTTCCGGAAGTGCTCGCAGCTCGACAACATCAAGTTCGGCGAAGGACTTGTGCAGATCTGCGGCTATACTTTCCAGAACTGCACGTCGCTCAAGAATGCGGATTTCAGCGCGCTGAAACAATTGGAGCTGGGCAGCAAAAAACAGATCGGTCCCGGTGCCTTCGCATCGTCCGGTAACGCATTCGAGAACTGCGCATTTACAACGCTCACCCTGCCCGATAATCTTGTGGTAACCGCAAGGTACAACTTTATGGGTTGCGCGAGCCTCAAGAGCGTCACGTTCGGCAAGAACACGCAGTTTACAACCGATGGTACTTTTATGAATTGTACGTCGCTCGACACGGTCAACCTCGAGAACATTTCGATGATCTATACCGATACGTTCAACAACTGCGGCTTCACGACGTTGACGTTCGACTTCGACGCATTCGATCGAATCAATGGGACCGGCTTCTTCTCGTACTGTAAGAAGCTTACGACAGCGACGCTCAAGGGGACGTACAACAAGACGACGTCGACCAATTGGAGCAGTTTTTTCTCCGGTTGTACCTCGCTCACATCTGTGACCCTGCCTGACAGCCTCACCGTGCTTCCGAACTACTTCTTCAGCGGCTGCTCGTTCGTATCCTACACGATCCCCGCAAGCATTACGTCGCTTGGAAATAGTGTATTCAACAACTGCAAGAGCCTCACGACGGTCAACTTTGGGACCGCGAAGGTCACGTCGCTCGGCGACTCCGTATTCAGCGGCTGCACGTCGCTCACGCAGTTCACGATCCCCGCAACCGTTACGTCGATCGGTAAATCCGTGTTCAGCGGCTGCACGAATCTTGCAACGATCGACCTCGGCAAGATCGAGACCATGGGCGGCAGAGTGTTCGAAAACTGCACGTCGCTCACAACGGTCACGTTCCCCGATACGCTCAAAGCGCTCGGCGAATATACGTTCAAGGGTTGCTCGCGCCTTGCGACGGTTAATCTCGGCAAGATCGAATCGATCGGTCAGTATGCGTTCCAGAATTGTTCTGCACTCGAAACGCTCGTAATCCCCACAACCGTTACGTCGATCGGCCAGTATGCGTTCCAGAACTGTGCAATTACGGCGATCACGATTCCGGATAAGGTTACGATCATCGATAACAGCACTTTCGAAAACTGCACGGCGCTTGCGACGGTGAACCTCGGCAGCGGCGTTACGAGGATAAATCAACGCGCGTTCTACGGTTGCAAGGCGCTCACAACGATTGAGATCCCCGCAAATGTTGTCACGATCAATTCAAGAGCGTTCCAGAACAGCGGACTCACTTCCGCCACGTTTGCCAATAAAACACACTGGGATTTGAAAGCAACGAACGGAAATCGCTTCCCCTCGATTGATTTCACAGATCCCGCAAATGCGGCGAAACAGTTGGTCACTAACCAAGGCGGCAATAGCTGGTTCTTCAATTGGCTTGGCCCCGAAGAATAAGGAACATGCAAATTCGTCCGAGGCAAATTTGCATTTGCCTCGGACGATGAATTCGCCATTCCTCCAACGGACTTGTTTTAAGAGTTTAAGTCCGACTTTCTCCCAACCTTTCTCCCTGCCCTCCAGCAGGGAGAAAATTTTTTTTACCGTGCGCAAAAGGGCGAGATTTCTCACTCCGCTAACGCTACGTTCGAAATGACGTGTGGGGGACGACCTGCGTATTCTTTTCCCTGTCATTTCGAACGAATTTCCCTGTCATTTCGAACGAAGTGAGAAATCTCGCTGTCCCCTTGAGGGGAAAGTGGCGTGCCGCAAAGCGGCACGTCGAAAGGGGTGTTATACTTATGATGAACGCCACCCCCTCAGTCTCGGCTTTGCCTCGCCAGCTCCCCCTCAAGGGGGCGCCAAGAGAATGCGGTGATGTTTCGACTGCGCTTACGCTCCGTTCAACATGACGTAATGAGAACGAGATTTCTCGTCGCTTTGCTCTTCTTCCGTCGTTCCGAACATTTCCTCCCGTCATTCCGAACGAATGTGAGGAATCTCAAAACCGAGATTTCTCGTCGCTTTGCTCCTCGAAATGACGGAAGAGGGCGGGGCGAAAGGGACGCCACCCCCTCAGTCTCGGCTTCGCCTCGCCGGCTCCCCCTCAAGGGGGCGCCAAGAGAATGCGGCGGGGCAAAATGACGTAAAAACGGAAGTTTTTACATGTTTTTTTGAAAAAAAACATATCAAATGATATTATTTCGATTATCATCGAAATATATTTTTTCGCTGTACGGATCGTCGTGTGCGGGCGAAATGCGCAAATTGCTTGCATTCTTTTTGAAAAGAGGATATAATTTTTACGTCATGAAAAATATTTTGCTTATCGCAACAGGCGGCACGATCGCCTCCAAACCAACCGGCAGCGGGCTTGCTCCCTCGATCACAACGGCCGAATTGCTCTCTTACGTTCCCGAGATCGCAAAAGTCGCCAATGTCGTGGAGATCCAACCTTTCAATCTCGACAGCACCAACGTTTCCCCCGCGCACTGGCTGGAAATCGCTCGGATCGTGGAGGAACGGTACGACGATTTTGACGGATTCGTCATCACGCACGGCACCGACACCATGGCCTATACCGCCGCCGCGCTCTCCTACCTCATTCAAGGCTCGCCCAAGCCCATTGTGCTCACGGGATCGCAGATGTCCGTCTATCTCCGCGATACCGACGCCCGCAAGAATCTCGCGGACGCGTTCATCTACTGCGCCGACGACGGCGCCTGCGGCGTGCACGTCGTGTTCGACGGGAACGTCATTCTCGGCACGCGCGCCAAAAAAACCCGCACCCGCAGCTTCAACGCCTTTACAAGCATCGATTTCCCCGACGTCGCCGTCATGAAAGACGGGAAACCGTTCTACTATATCCGCGAAGAAAAACCCGGCGGCCCTCCCCAATTTTACCGCACGCTCGACGACAGCGTGTTCGCGCTCAAAATGATCCCCGGGGCAAAATCGGAAATTTTCGACTTCCTCGACGCCCACTGCAATGCCCTCATCATCGAATCGTTCGGCACCGGCGGACTTCCCGCCTACGGCGGCTGGGAACAACGGCTCGAATGTTTTCTTCGCATGGGGAAAACGGTCGTCTTTACCACGCAGGTCGAACGGGAGGGCAGCGCGCTCGATAAATACGAGGTCGGCCGCAAACTCAAAAAACTCGGCCGCGTCCTCGAAGCGCGCAGCATGACGCTCGAAGCCTCCGTCGCCAAGCTCATGTGGCTGCTCGCCTTTGCCGAAAACGACGAAATCGAACGGCTGTTCTATGAACCTGTGGCGTTCGACATCATTTGATCTTAAGCCTGTCTCAAAATCGATCGGTTTTTTTGCGCCCCTTTCCGTCTGCGGAAAGGGGCGCAGCCGTTTCGAAAAAATCCGCCGCAAATTTCTTTCAGCCCCTTGAAAATGTTTCCGCGGTGTGATATCATGAAAACAGCGTCAACGGTGAATGCGGAGCGATCCGTAACTATATCACAAAGGAAGAAACCGGTATGAAAATGATCTATGGCGTAAGCGACAGACCAAAGCCTTTACAGCTCGTTTTGTTCGCTCTGCAACAGCTCCTGGCGATCCTCGCCGCAACGATCGCCGTTCCCATGATTATCGGAAACGGCATGTCGCCGTCCGCCGCGCTGTTCGGCGCGGGAATCGGCACGATCGTGTACCTGCTCTTCACAAAATTCAAAAGCCCCGTGTTCCTCGGCAGCTCGTTTGCCTTTCTCGGCTCCATGGCCGCGGCGTTCGCAGGCGGCGTTTCCATGTCGCTCGGCTATCTCGGCCTCATCATCGGCGCGGCCTTTGCCGGCCTTGTATACGTCGTGATCGCCGTCGCCGTCAAATTCGCCGGAACCAAATGGATCGATAAGATCATGCCCGCCGTCGTCATAGGCCCCACGGTCGCGATCATCGGACTTTCCCTCGCGGGGAACGCGATCGGCGATCTGATGAAGGGGAACGTCAATATCGTCGCAGACGGCGCCGAAGTGATGGCTTGCTCGCCGTATGCCGCCCTCGTTTGCGGCCTCGTGACCCTCGCCGTGACGATCGTCTGCTCCGTCTACGGAAAGAAGCTCATGAAGATGATTCCCTTTATCATCGGCATTCTCTCCGGCTATGCCCTCGCCGCCATGTTTACGGGCATCGGCTATGCCGCCCATTGCGACGCGCTCAAGATCATCAACTTCGATCTTTTCAAACATATGCAATGGTATCCCGATTTCGCGTTCGTGCAGATCTTTTCGGGCAAACTCGCCGTGGAAGGCGGCTCGATCGGCGGGTATATCGGTTCGATCGCCGTCGCCTATATCCCCGTTGCGTTCGTCGTCTTTGCGGAACATCTCGCCGACCATAAGAATATTTCTTCGATCATCGAAACCGATCTTCTGAAAGATCCCGGCCTTTCCAGAACGCTGCTCGGCGACGGCGTCGGCTCGATTGCGGGCGCGGTGTTCGGAGGCTGCCCCAATACCACGTACGGCGAATCGGTCGGCTGCGTTGCCATTTCCCGCAATGCTTCCGTCATCACGATCCTCATCACCGCCATCTTTGCAATGGTCGTCTCCTTTGTCGCCCCGTTCGTCACGTTCCTCTCCACGATCCCGTCTTGCGTCATGGGCGGCGTTTGTATCGCTCTGTACGGGTTTATCGCCGTTTCGGGCCTGAAAATGATCCAGAAAGTGGACCTCAACGAGAACAGGAATCTCTTCGTCGTCTCCGTCATTCTCATCGCGGGCGTCGGCGGACTTGTTCTTTCCTTCGGGCAGGTGAAGATCACTTCCGTCGCCTGCGCGCTGATCCTCGGGATCCTCACGAATCTTCTCGTCAATATCAAACATAAGGATAAAAA
>CANPZD010000025.1 GCA_947589085.1 uncultured Clostridia bacterium | reverse complement strand
CGCTTTTGACGGCGTTGAGCGAAGAAGAGCGCGAAGCGCTGGGCGAATCTTTGGAGCCGTACGACGAGTTGGTAGCCGCGTGGCACGAGCTTGCGGATCTTGATGAGATCATCGAGACGGCGGAGGCGATCGGGAACGCGCCGATCCGCGGGCTGTATGAGGCCGCGGCGGTGGTGAGCGCGCTTGCCGTGCTGGGATATATCGTAATGAAAGGAGGACTCCTGTAATGAAGAAAGTACTGATCGCGCTGATGGCGCTGGGAATGAGTTTGGGGATCCTTGCGGGGTGTGCGACGTTGGATCCTGGAAAGGGACCGGGAAAAGATCCGGATAAAACGCCGCTCGGGATCTTGGAGACGAAGTACGCAAAGGTGACGGAGTCGACGAAGATCACGGAGACGGTTGAGATCAAGAGCGGGGAGCTACTGCAATACAGGAGCGAAAAGACGTATACGGGCACGGAGAGCGGCTATACGCTGGAAGAGACGACGAAGCGGATGAACGATCTTGACGCGGAAGAGCAGTACACGGAGACGGAGCTGCCTGCGCGGGAAGTTGCGAAGGCGGAGTTCACGGTGAAGCTGGATCTGGACGAATTGTACTTTTCGGGGGAGCCGGAGATCGAAGGGGACGAAGTGAAGTTGAGCGTGCTTGACGACAGCGTGGAACGTGTGCTTGGTCTTGCTGGGGAACTGCCCGCGCCGGTACACGGGCTGAAACTTTCGATGAAGACGGATGAAACGCATGTGCTGGGGATCGGGATCACGTACGCTTCAGGCAGCTCTGCTGTTACGATCACATTGACATTTGCCTACTGAAAAAAACGCATGGAAACGCCGGGAAATTTCCCGGCGTTTTTGTCTGTAAAGAAATCAAAAAAGATTTCGGCAAACGGTCTCTTCGCTGCAAAGGATCATTCCCGAAAATTTTTTTATTCCCTATGGAAGCGCAAGTTTTCCGCTTTGTTTTTCCGATAAAAAATTCATGCGCGTTCGGGCGGTCGGGCGCGTGTTTTTTTGCGCTTGAAAAGAGCGTGTTTTTGTTTTTTCGCATAAAAAATTTTCCTCCTGCACACATTGCGCATAGGAGGAAATTATGAAGAAGTTTTTGTTGGTCACGGCGCTCTCGCTGGCACTTGTCTCTACGGCAACGTGCTTCGGATATGCCGTATCAAGCATACAAGCGATGCCTGCCGCGGA
The DNA here is from genome assembly GCA_947589085.1 of uncultured Clostridia bacterium. Taxonomy (GTDB): domain Bacteria; phylum Bacillota; class Clostridia; order Christensenellales; family Borkfalkiaceae; genus Gallimonas. The sequence continues at coordinate 4,825 of CANPZD010000025.1, read as the reverse complement.
AACCGCAGCCGTTGAGACGGCGGTGCTCCGTCAGGGCAGCACGGGGAGCGAGGTCCGTGAAGTGCAGAGAAGATTGAAACAATGGGGCTATTATAACGGCTCCGTAGACGGCATTTTCGGCGCAGGGACGAAGAAAGCGGTCATTGCTTTCCAGCAGAAAAACGGTCTGAAAGCAGACGGCATTGTCGGGAAAGCCACCTATAAGGCGCTCGGCATGACGGATTCTTACAATTCGCTCAACGGGGGAAGTTCGGGCGGCTCGGGAAGCTCGGGGACGGTTCCGTCCAACTATACCTCGTCCGATCTCTATCTGCTCGCGAAAGCGATCTACGCGGAGGGAAGAGGAGAAGTATATACGGGGCAGGTCGCGATCGGCGCGGTGATCATCAACCGTGTGAAGAGTTCGTCTTTCCCCAACAGCATTTCGGGCGTGATCTATCAGCAGGGCGCGTTCACGGCGGTCACGGACGGACAGATCAATCTCGAACCGAATCAAACGGCATATAACGCCGCCCGCGACGCGATGAACGGCTGGGATCCCACCTACGGATGTCTGTATTATTACAATCCGGCTGTGGCAACAAGTTCCTGGATTTTCAACCGCAAAACGGTGACGGTGATCGGCAAGCACGTCTTTGCCATTTAAGGAGGAGATATGGAAAAGGAAATCGGTAAAAACGTATCAAGCGGCGCAAAAAAAGTAAAGCGCGTTCAGCAGGAAAAGAAGCCCGCGCAAAAGAAATCCGCTTCGAAAGACACTTCCGTGAAGAAGACCGCGGTCAAGCGGGAGCATGCGGCGGCGGACGCGCGCGTGGAAGCGGCAAAGGCCCGCGCGGACAAGAAGGAAGCCAAGATCCAGAAGAAGGCGGCGCTCAAACAGGCGAAGATCGAGAAGAAATCCGCGCTGCAACAGAAAAAACTCGAAAAGAAACAGAAGATCGCAGAGAAAAGGCTTGCGCGCAAGGAGATGCTTGCCAAGAAAAAGGCGGAGCGTCTGGAAAAGAAACAGCAGAAAAAGGCCGATCTGAAAAACAAGCGCGTGGAAAAGCATGCCGAACGCGTCGCGCGCAAGGAAATGTTGAAAAACGAATCCAAGGCGGAAAAGCAAAAGCGGCTCGCCCGCGAAAAGAAGGAGCGCTACGCGTTAAAGGCGAAGAAGCACGAAGCGCGCGAAAAGGCCCGTGCGGAAAAGCGCAAGGCGAGAGAGGCGGCGCATGTCCGCAAGGCGGAGGATAGAAAGCACAAGCGCGAACAGCGCGCCGAGCGCAGACATGCCCCCGGATTCGGCGGTTGGCTTGCCGCGGTGATCTCTCTCGGCACGGCATGTCTGGTGCTGGCTACGGTCGTCACGGCGGGCGCGATCCGCATGAACGATATTTCCGTCGCGAGCGAGAACAGCTACCGTTCCACGCTCTATGAGATGGTCTCCGCGTCCGAAGAGCTTGACGACAATCTTTCCAAATTGCGCGTCTCGTCGGGTGCGAACGAGCAGAGGCAGCTTCTTACGGAGATCCTCGTGGATACCGCGCTCATGGAAAACGCGCTGGAAAAGATCCCGGTCGATCAGGCGACGAGTACGGATATCTCCTCGTTTGTCAATAAAACGAACTCCTATGCGCGCACATTGCTCGCCAAAATCGCTGCCGGCAGCACGCTGACCGAGCGGGAAATGCAAACCGTTTCCTATCTTTATGAGGTGAACGACAAGCTGTACAATGAGCTGAACGAACTTGCCACGAGTATGAAGGGCAGCGATCTGAGAAAGTTCGTAAACGGCAAGCAGGGCACGATCTCCGAACAATTCGGCGAGATGGGCAACACGGCGAAAACCGAGCCGGAAGACGCGGTCGACGCTCCCTTCTCAGGCGAAGGAAACATCGGCGAAAACCGTCTTGCGCGCTTTGAAGAGATCAGTTCTTCGGAAGCGGAAGAAAAGGTCCGCAAGCTGTTTGAAGGCTACCATGTCCGCGATGTAAAGTTCACGGGCGAGGCCGTGGCGCAGGAAGTGACCTGCTACAACTTCATTCTGACCGACGAGAACGATCTTGAGATCTTCGCGCAGATCACCAAAAACGGCGGAAAACTTGCCTTCTTCGACACCTACGAGGAATGCACGAAAAAGAATTTCGATCTCGAGACCTGCGACGCGATCGCGCAAAAGTATCTGAAAACGCTCGGGATCGAGAACGTGGAAGCGGTCTGGCTTTCCGACGGCGGCATGGTTGCAAATCTCACGTACACTTCGGTGGAGAACAACGTAAGGATTTATCCGGAGATCATCCGCATCCGCGTCTGCGAAGAGAAGGGCCGGGTGATCGGAATGGATGCGAGAGGGTATCTTCTCAACGATCAGGATCACGAGCTGAGCGCGTCGCTTTCCGAATCGAAGGCGAAAGAAAAGCTCTCGGCGGGGTTGGAACCCTATGCGGCGCATCTCGCGCTGATCCCCGTAGACGGCCGGGAAGTGCTCGCTTGGGAATTTGCCTGCAAATACGCGGACGGCGAATATATCGTATATCTCGACGCCTCGACGGGCGAAGAAGTGCGCATTTACCGCGTACGTCAGAGCGCGCAGGGCAGCTATCTGAAATAAGGCGGAAAAGAACAAAAAAGACGGCGAAAACATTCGTCGTCTTTTTGTTTGCAATGATTAAAAGTTCGACCCCGTCAGACGGCGGCTGCGAGTTTCTTTTTATCTTTGAGCTGGGTTTCGAGTTCTTCGCAGGCCTGCTGCAATTCGGCCTCGGTTTCCGAAACGTCGACCCCGTCGAGAATATTTTGAAGATGATATTCTTTGTTGAGATATTTGATCGTCTGGTAACCGATAACGGTCGTGAGCGTACCGTTGACCAGTCCCTGCACGGAGGAATCGACGATCGCCGAAATGGCCGAGCCGAGCAGCGGGATCCCTTTCAGCGCGCCGCTCATGGTTTTAGCGACGGCGCCGCCGATGTTTGCGCCGCCCAATCCATAGGCGATGAGGGCGTTTTGCAGAACGGCGAGGAAGATGCGCGCCAGACGGGCGTCGGAGGGGCGGAACCCATAGAGGAATACGATGTCTTTTATGAGCTGCAAATTCACGACGACGACGAGGGCGGCGTCGATTTTGGCGGTCTGCGAAATGGCGGAATAGGCGGCGGATTTCATCGAACTTTTGGCGATGAGCGACTTGGCGGATTTCTTGACGGAACCCTTATAGAGCGCGGTCAACGTCGATTTGAGTTTATCTTCGTCGCCCGTTTTGAGCGCGATGGCGAGTTTGCCGACGAGTTCGGAATCGTACCAACCGACGCCGTCCACCTTGGCGGTGAAATCGATGATCTTATCGGCGATCTGGTGGCGGAGTTTGCGGTTATGGCGCTGGGCTTTTCCGGCGTTATAGGCATTGACGTTTGTCACGAAATATCCGGTGCGCAAAATTTTCACGACGGGGACGATAAAGACGAGGATATAGACGAGCAGGCAGGCCGCGCCGACGCCGTAACCGGCGTATTGATTGATATCGTAAACGCGGAGGGTTACGAGCAGGAGAATGACGAATAAAAACACGCCCAAAATGGCGGCCGAGAGGCGCAGAAAAATTTTTGCGCCGCGGGCATTCTGGCGTTTGACGTATTTTTGTTCGTAGTCGTAGATCGTCATCTTTCCGTTTTCGGGTTCTTCGGAAAGATTCATATGTTTCTTTTTCACCGGAAGCTCCTCCATGAAGATTGCATTAAGCATACTACAAAATTTCGGGTTTGTAAAGTCATTCGGGGAATTTCCCTGTTCGGAGGAAGCGGGAAATTTGACCAAATGCTTGTAATGGATCGCAAATTATGGTATAATTAAAATATGAAAAACAAGCGCAGCAATCTCGAAAAGCATACGGTGGCATGTCCGCATTGCGGATTCCCGGTGCTCGACCACATGACGGAATGTCCGAAGTGCCACGGCGAGCTGAAACCGAGCGGTTATCAGCCGATGGACGAAAAGAAGATCCGTAAGATCCGATGGATCACGTATTCGATCGGCGCGGTGATCTCCGTCGTGATCATCATACTCATCATACTTTATAGAAAATAGTTTTTTACAGAGCATAAAACCTCCGGCTTACGCCGGAGGTTTTTATCTTGAGGATCCTTTATTTTCCGTGCGCCCGCCGATTCTCGCCGGGCGCACTTTCACGTCATTTCGAGGGAAGCGCAGCGACGAGAAATCTCGCTTTTTCTTCTTTCTGTCATTTCGAGCCGGAGCGAAAGCGAAGGCGAGTAAATCCCCTCGGTCGTTGAAAAAGGATGAGACCCACTCACTTCGTTCGGGGTGACAGAAAGGCGCTACTTCGCGCTACGCGCTCGTGCCGCGCTTGGTTACACAATAGAAGCCTCGCGCGGGGCGGTATGACAGGGGGATACACTCACTGCGTTCGGTATGACAGTGCGGGCAGGGCACGCCCCTCGTTCTTCTTCCGTCATACCGAGCGTTTTCCTCCCATCATTCCAAACGTTTCCTCCCGTCATTCCGAACGAATGTGAGGAATCTCAAGGCCGAGATTTCTCGCTTCGCTCGAAATGACAAAAGGGGAGGGGCGAAATGACATAGGGGGCGGCGAGCGCGCCGTCCTGTCATACCGAGCGGAGCGAGTGTATCTCGTCCTTCTTTCAACGACCGGGGGGATTTGCTCGCCGCCGCTTACGCTCCGGCTCGAAATGACAAAAGGGGCGGGGGCGCCAAGAGAAGACGGCGGTGAAAAAAACGAAAAAAACCGCGGAAAAGCGGTAGGAAAAAAATAACTCTCCCAAAAAGTATACTTTTTGAGAGTGCGGAAATCGGGTGGTGAAATCGT
>CANPZD010000024.1 GCA_947589085.1 uncultured Clostridia bacterium | reverse complement strand
ACGGAAAATTCCGAAAGGAATAAATAAAGGAGGAAGGATATGAAGAAAAGAACCAGACTTTTGCTCATTCTCGTAGCAGCTCTGTGTTTGTGTCTCGGATTCGGCGTATTTGCGGCATGCAAGAACGAACCGAAGAAACACGTGCACGAGTATACGGCATGGGCGCACGACGGCACATACCATTGGAAGGAGTGCCCGGTGGACGACGTGGCGGACGAGAGCACGCGCGAAGAGCACACGATGGTAGACGGCAAGTGCACCGTGTGCGATTATCAAGAGGCGCCGCCCGCGCACACGCACGCATATACGCAGCTTCAGGCGGACGCGACGAACCACTGGTACGAGTGCCCGGACGACGGCGATTACATTGCGCAGTTCGGCCATATCTACGGCGAGGACGGCAAATGTATCGTGTGTGAAAAAGAGGGCACGGCGCCCGAAGAATTCGAGCTTGACGAACGCAAATGGTACATCGTCGGCAACGGCGCGGGTTCGCTTCTCGGCGTTACGTGGGATCATTTAGGCGCCGCTCTGACGAGGTCGGAAACGCCCGACGCGAACGGCTACACGGTATATACGACGTTCGAAGTGACGCTGTACGCGGGCGATCAATTCAAGCTCGTGCAGGATCTCGACTGGGACGACGGTCTCGGCTATTACAGCTTCTCCGACCTTGCGAACACTTCGGGCGTATTCCGCGACGCAGGCGGCGGGAACATCACGCCGCAGGCGGGGCACGACGGGATCTACCAATTCATCATCCGCTCGAAGCCGGATCTCGGTCCCACGTCGGTCATGGTGGAGTGGAAACTCGTTGAAGCGCTCGAGCCGCTGGATGTGGAAGAGCAGTTCGATATGTACATCATCGGCAAAATGAAGGCGACTGGCTACAATCAGTGGATAACTACGCCCGATCAGATGGTAAAGATGAATCTGATGGCGGACGGCGAAACGTTCTATACGGTCGTGGAGCTTGCTTCCAACGATGAATTCAAGGTCTACAATCTCAAGTCAAACGGCTATTTCCCGGACGGCACGGGCAACAATCTGAAGGTGCCCACGACGACGCTGTACGTTGTCACATGGAAGGTCGGCGATCGCGCTCCCGTGATCGAAGAGTATCACCATATCCACAATTACGGCGAATACCTGCGCGACGCAAACGAGCATTGGCGCGTATGCGTGCAGGACGGCGAGATGGACGAGAAATACGGCAAAGTGGCGCACGAGTTCGGCGACGACAACTTCTGCGACGTGTGCGGCTATGAAAAGGCAGATAAACCGGAGTGCGAAACGCATACGTGGGGTACGGATAATGTCTGCACGGTGTGCGGCCGCCACTGGGTATATACCGAGGGACTTGCCTATCAGATCAATGCGAAGAGAGACGCCTATAATGTGGTCGGACTTCACGAAGATACCGATCCCGCCACGGTTAAAGACATCGTGGTTCCCTACTATTTCAACGGCAAACCCGTCGTCGGGATCGCGGAAAACGCGTTCTATAACGGATCGACGAAGTTCAACTCGATCAAAAAGGTCGTTCTGCCCGATACGGTGAAAAAGATCGGAACTAACGCATTCCGTCAGCTCACGAATCTCACCTCCCTGAAGCTGGGCGCGGGCGTCGAAGAGATCGGCGCTAATGCGTTCCGCGACAGCGTGTACATTGCGACCGTAAACCTGCCCGAAGGGCTGAAAAAGATCGGCGTATATGCGTTCAGCAGAGTGAGAATTACGGAACTTGCGCTTCCCTCCACGCTCACGGAACTCGGCGGCCATGCGTTTGAGGGAACATATCTTGTAGACATTGCATTTGCGGACGGCATCGGACTGAAAACCATCGGCGAAAATGTGTTTGCTTCGACGTATCTGAAAGAGATCGTATTGCCGGAAGGCTTGGAAGAGATCGGCACAAGCGCATTCTCGGGCGCAACAATGTTGGCGCAAGCAAACATTCCCGCCTCGGTGAAGAGCATCGGCGCAGGCGCATTTGCAAGCACCGCGCTGACGAGCGTTACGTTCGAAGCGCCCGGCTATTGGAAATATGCAACGAGCGCATCTTCGGAGGATTGGATCGTGCTTGCACCCGCAACGACGGAAGATCCCGCGGCGGCTGCGGCATGGATCAAAGAGAAAGCAAGCAACTGCCTTGCCTTAATGGAAGCGCATGAGCACAACTTTATTCTCAGCTCGAATGCGACCCAGCACTGGTACCGTTGCGCAGTCTGCGACGCGTTGAAAGAAGCAAAGCAGGCGCACAAGATCTTCGATCAGCATTGTTCGGTCTGCGGCATCGAACACACGGAACACACGTACTCCACCGCGTGGACAACGGACGGAACCAACCATTGGCACGCTTGCACGATCTGCGGCGCGGAGCAACCCGGCACGAAAGTCAAACACACGTGGAATTCCACCAACACGATGTGCACGGCTTGCTATTACACTCACACGCATACCTATGCCGAGGATTGGACGTACGACGAAACCAACCATTGGCATGCTTCAACCTGCGGGCACACGTCGTCAAAGAGCGGAAGCGCTGCGCACGCATTCGGCGAGGACAACATTTGCCCGACTTGCGGCTATGAGCGCATCGTGCAGGGCGAGAACAACGGTACGCCCGGCCTCTTATTCGATTTCAACAGCGAATATACGGGCCTCATCGTTAGGGGATTCAAGGAGGTTCCCGAGGACGCGACGGAGATCATCATTCCCGCAAAGTGCGGAAACTGGCCCGTCGTGGAGGTCGCGCGCTATGCGTTCAACAACTCGAAACTTGCAACGGTCAAGAAAGTTGTGATCCCCGATACGGTGAAGATCATTCGTAACAGTGCCTTCCGCAACCTTAAAATGACCGATCTTACGATGAGCGCAAATGTGTACAAGATCGAAGATCGTGCGTTTGAGTACTGCACGGCTCTTACGGCGGTTACGCTGCCCGAAACCTTGAAAACGCTGCCCCAATATGTGTTCTGTAACTGCACGGCGCTCGCCAAGATCAACCTCGAAAACATCACGGATATCGGCGCGTATGCGTTCCAGAACTGCTCGTCGCTCGACAACGTCAAGCTTTCGAAAGACCTTACGGTCGTCCGCGGCTACACGTTCGACGGCTGCACCTCGCTGAACACGATCGACTTTGGCGGTATGAAAGAGATCGGTGATACTTATTCCGTCGGCTCGGCTATGTTGCCTCAAGGTTATGCGTTCCGTAATTGCGGCTTTACGACGCTGACGCTTCCGGAAGGGATTACAACAATACGACAGTACGCCTTCCAGAATTGCACGAAGCTGACGAAGGTCGTATTCCCGAAGGAATGCACATGGGGGAATAGTGAGGGCAGCAATATGTTCGAGGGCTGCACCTCGCTTGCCGACGTGAACTTCGAGAATGTAGTAGTGACCGGAGGCGCCATGTTTGCGAATTGCGGCTTTGTCGATCTCACGATCCCCGCGTCGTGCTCGATTAAGGGATCAGGCGCGTTTAGGGGCTGCACAAAGCTTCGCACCCTGACCGTAAAGAGCACGACTGTTGCGGGCAATCCGTTCTGGCAGTGTCCTGCACTTGAAACCGCTACTGTGAGTAAGGTGGTCAACTCCATGTTCGAGAGTTGCACTTCGCTTCATACAGTTATCATGACGGATGAAGTCGAGACAATCGGCCAGTATGCGTTCCGTTACTGCGAAAAGCTTACTTCCGTTACGTTCTCCACGAAACTCACGGAGATCGGGAATCAAGCTTTCTTAAACTGCAAACTTCTGGACAACGTCACGCTGCCCGCTTCGCTTACGAAGATCGCCTCTTCGTTCAACGGCTGCGCCTCGCTCAGCAGAATCGAAATCCCCGAGAAAACGGAGGTCACGGGTTCGGCGTTCAGCGGCTGCACGAACCTCAGTTACGTCAAGCTGCCGAATACGTTGACCTCGATCGGCTCTTCGATGTTCAAGAATTGTACCTCGCTCGCAACGATCACGATCCCCGCAAGCGTTACGTCGATCGGAAGCAGTGCGTTCAGCGGTTGTACGTTACTGAACAACGTCACGCTGCCCGCGGGTCTCACGTCGCTCGGCGGCCAAGCATTCAAGGGTTGTACGGCGCTCACGGCGATCACGATTCCGGATAAGGTTGCGACCATCTCGTACGAATCTTTCAGCGGCTGCACAAATCTTGCAACGGTGAAGATTGGCGCGGGAGTTACGAAGATCGAGTATCGTGTGTTCCAGAATTGCACGTCGCTCAAAGAGATCACGATTCCCGCAAGCGTTACGAAGATCGGCATCACAGCGTTCCAAGACAGCGGACTCACTTCTGCCACATTTGCCAATAAAACCGGCTGGAATGTCAAATTGAGCGGTGCGCAAACGCCGGTCGACTTCTCCGGCGACTCCGCTACGGTGGCGCAGCAGTTGACGTCGAAAGCGTTCGGCACGAGCCAAAGCAACTATTACGAGTGGACTGCACCCGAAGAATAAGGAACATGCAAATTCGTCCGAGGCAAATGCAAATTTGCCTCGGACGATGAATTCGCCATTCCTCCAACGGACTTGTTTAAGAGTTTAAGTCCGACTTTCTCCCAACCTTTCTCCCTGCCCTCCAGCAGGGAGAAAATTTTTTTTACCGCCTTTTCCCTGTCATTTCGAACGAATTTCCCTGTCATTTCGAACGAAGTGAGAAATCTCCTTTGCGTAAAGGGCGAGATCCTTCGACACGTGCGCCCGCCGATTCTCGGCGGGCGCACGGCTCAGGATGACGGGAGGGGGCGCGGGGCGGTACGACGTGGGGGGGGGAGCGCGCACCCGTTTCTCTTTTCCCTGTCATTTCGAACGAAGTGAGAAATCTCGCTGTCCCCTTGAGGGGAAAGTGCGTGCCGCAAAGCGGCACGTCGAAAGGGGTGTTATACTTATGATGAACGCCACCCCCTCAGTCTCGGCTTTGCCTCGCCAGCTCCCCCTCAAGGGGGCGCCAAGAGAATGCGGTGATGTTTCGACTGCGCTCAACATGACGTATTGAGAACGAGATTTCTCACTCCGCTAACACTACGTTCGAAATGACGTGTGGGGACGCAGGGCGGTATGACAGGGGGATACACTCGCTTCGCTACTTCGCCTTCGGCTCGTGCCGCGCTTGGTTACACAATAGAAGCCTCGCGCGGGACGGTATGACAGTAGGGGGAGAGGGAGAAGGCGCGCATGCTTCACTCTTTCTGTCATTTCGAACGAAGTGAGAAATCTCGCTGTCCGCGCCCTCTGTCATTTCGAGCCGAAGCGTAAGCGAAGGCGAGCAAATCCCCCCGGTCGTTGATAAAGGGCGAGATCCTTCGATACGTGCGCCCGCCGATTCTCGGCGGGCGCACGGCTCAGGATGACGTGTGGGGGCGGGGCGCGCGGGGCGGTATGACGCGGGGGGAGCGGGGGGGCTTTTCTTGGCGCCCCCTTGAGGGGGAGCTGTCGAGGCGCAGCCGAGACTGAGGGGGTGTTGTTCTGCATTGCGTATGCCACCCCTTACGGCGTGCCGCATTGCGGCACGCCACTGTCTCACGCGGGTAGAATCCCGCGTTCGGTCAGCATTTGCCCGCACATATGGGCAAAATTTCCCCTCAAAGGACAGCAAGGTGATGAGATCCTTCGACACGTGCGCCCGCCGTGTAAACGGCGGGCGCACGGCTCAGGATGACGGGAGGGGGCGGGGCGGTATGACAGTGGGAGGGCGGGGCGCCAAGAGGAGGAAAATACGGCAAAATTGTTTGGAAAAAACAATTTCTTTGAATTTTTCACGAATTTTTTCCCGGAGCGTCTTGCCTTACGATTATTTCTATGATAAAATAACTATGCGCAATCTAAAAAATTCGAAGGAGACACCATGAAAAAATTTTTGGCGGCGCTTTTATGCGCGATCCTCTGCGTCATTTGCGTGGCGTGCGGCAAGGGCAACGATCACAAAAATCCTGATCACACCGACGACGACCCCGACGTTTATCCCTATGAGTTCGGCGATCCCGTGAGCAAACTCAACGATAACTTCTATAAGGATTATCCCGAAGAGGAAAAGGAACTCTTCTACACCCTGTGGTCGGAAGATACCACCGTCTCCGTCAAGGTGGATATTTCCGGTTACGAACTCGCCAAAATCAACGAGGCCTTTTACAGCGGCGATACCCTTAAACGCGATACCTATCGCAAATGCAACCTCACGATCACCGTCAACGGAAATGATTACGTCTATGAAGAAGTGGGCATCCGCATGCGCGGCAACACTTCCCGCCGGGATTTCTGCAGCAACGACGGAACGATCTATGCCTATGTGCATTTCCGCTTTTCGCTCACCGAAACTTTCGACGGCGAAGAGTACGAGCAAGGTTCGTGGGCAAACGAGCTGTATCACGACTGGTCCAACGACAAGGACGCGCGCAAACTCCGCAAAGACCGCTCCTTCGCCACAATGGAAAAATTTTACTATAAGTGGAATAAAAACTACGATCAAACGTATATCCGCGAAGTGTACACCAACCGCATGTTCCAGGCGTACGGCATTCTCGCGCCCCATATCACGCTCACCCAGTTCCAGATGAAACAGGGCGACACAATGGAAAACCTCGGCGTCGGCGGCCTCTACGAACTCATCGACAAACAGTTCATCAAACGCAACTTCGATAAGGATAACAAGGGGGGAGATCTCTATAAGTGCGGTTATCCCGCCGATATGAGTTCCGTTTCCGGCTACGGCATCGACGACGGCTATGTGTATAACCTCAAAACCAACGACGACCCCGAAGATTTCAACAACCATAAGTATCTCATCGACTTCCTCGAAACCTTGCAAATGGAAAAATCAAAGGAGTTCGAGGAAAAACTCGAGTCGCTCATGGATATGGACTATTTCGCTCGCTTCGAGGCCGTCAACTTCCTCGTCGGCAACCCCGATTGCATCCGGAATAACGCCAACAACTACTATATCTATTTCACGCCCGCGGGGAAAACCTATCTCATTCCCTACGATTACGACAGATGCTTCGGGATCAATAAGGATTGGAATCCGCTCCATAACAGCATGACCGACGCCGATCCCTATGCCGCCCAGAGCTTTAATACTTTCATCAACAATCCGCTCTATCAGAAAACCATTCTCCGCGGCGGGATCAATAAATATTATTTGAAATATCATAACGCGCTCTGCGATGTGCTCGACGGGACTTGGTTCACCTATGAGAATTTCCAGCCCATCTACAACGCCTATCGGGCAAATTACAGCAGCCTCGCCCGGCCTTCGGATAAGATCATTGCCCAGTGCGGCGCGAATATCCAACCCGATCGCTTCGCGTTCAGCGAGGAGGGCACGAAAAACTTCGCCAGCAATGAGGAAAATATCTCCATGAAAGACTACCTCGAACGAAAACACACGAATACCGTCGCCCGCTTGGGCAGATAAGTTTTACGATAAAAAAATCCTGTCCGCGAAGCCGGACAGGATTTTTTTTGATTCGCTTAGGAAAAAAAGGACGGCTTTGCCGTCCCTTTCGTGGTGGAGCTAACGAGATTCGAACTCGTGACCTCTTGAATGCCATTCAAGCGCGCTACCAACTGCGCCATAACCCC
>CANPZD010000023.1 GCA_947589085.1 uncultured Clostridia bacterium | reverse complement strand
GCAGGTGGATAAAAACAAATACCATACCGAGATGAAACGCACGTTCGAGCACACCGAAAATCTGCGCGTCGTGCAGGGCGAAGCGGCGGATATTCTCGTGGAAGAAGGCAGAGTCGTGGGCGTAAAAACGGCATATGGGGGCGTTTTTTCCTGCCGTGCCGTTGTGATCGCCACGGGCGTGTATCTCGGCGCGCGGACGATCACGGGCGAATACGTCAGGGAAACCGGCCCCAACGGGTTCGAGCGCGCCACGCTTCTGACGCAGGCGCTCGTCCGCCTCGGATTCCGGGTGCGGCGGTTCAAGACGGGCACGCCGGCGCGGCTCGACGGCCGCACGGTCGATCGCTCCGTACTCTCTGAACAGAAGGGCGAGGCGGTATATCCCTTTTCGTTTATGAGCGACGGTCTGCCCGAACGGCAGACCTCCTGCTATCTCACATACACCAACCGGGCGACGCACGAGATCATTCTCGATCATCTCGACCGTGCGCCGCTGTACAACGGCGGGATCTCCTCCGCCGGGCCGCGGTACTGCCCCTCGATCGAGACGAAAGTCGTGCGTTTCAGCGACAAGGAACGGCATCAGCTCTTTCTGGAACCGGAGGGCGCGGATACGACGGAGGTGTACGTACAGGGACTTTCGACTTCGATGCCGCACGATCTGCAAAAGCAGATCTACCGATCGGTGAAAGGGTTGGAACACTGCGAGATCGCGCGCTATGCCTATGCGATCGAATACGACTGCATCGACGCGCTCGATCTTCTGCCCACGCTCGAATCCAAACGCATCCGGGGGCTGTACGCGGCGGGGCAGATCAACGGCACGAGCGGCTACGAAGAAGCGGCGGCGCAGGGCCTTATGGCCGGTCTGAACGCGTCGCTTGCGCTGCGCGGAAAGCCGCCCGTGATCCTGCGGCGCGATCAGGCGTACATCGGCGTGCTCATCGACGATCTCGTGACGAAGGGCACGGAAGAGCCATACCGTATGATGACTTCGCGCGCGGAATTTCGGCTCACGCTCCGGCAGGACAATGCCGACGAACGGCTCACCGAGATCGGATATGCGGCGGGATTGGCAACGCGGGAACGGTACGAACGCTATCGCGCGCGGAAGAAACAAAAGGAAGATACCATGTCTGCGCTCAACGAGCGGGCGGACCGGAAGATCGCGGACATGGTCGTGCAGAAATTCGGATTCCCCCCGCTGACGGCCGGCGTGACCTATGCCGATCTCGTGCGCCGCGGGATCCCGATCGGGGAGATCTGCGCGTCGTTTGAAAAATTCGGAGAAGTTCCCAAAGACGTGCTCTCGGCCTGCGAGACGGAGATCCGCTATGCGGGATATCTGAAGCGCAGCGAAGAAGAGATCGAAAAGGCAAAAAAAACGGAGGGAAAACCTCTCCCTCCCGATCTTGATTACGAAAAAATCTCCGGGCTGCGATTGGAAGCGCGCGAAAAGCTCAACCGGATCCGTCCGCTGAATTTCGGACAGGCGTCGCGCATTTCCGGGGTCTCCCCCGCCGACATCGCCGTGCTCATGGTGTATCTTTCGATGAAAAAATAATATTTTTGCGCGGCGGTCCGGCGGCCGTTACAAACCCTCCAATTCGTCGAGGGTGAGTTGAAAGGCGGGGATAAAGTGGTCGAAGAAGTAATCGACGGCGCGCATCTTTTTTTCTTGGAGCGCCTTGCGGATGGTTTTTTCGGCGCGCGAGAACTCGGCGTTGCCGGAACGGAGTTCTTCGAGGCATTTGATATAAGCGGAGAGTTTATCCGCGGCCTTGACGAAGCGGTATTCCTGCGACTGTTTTTCGGGCAGCAGCGAAGGCAGCAGGCTTGTTTTCAGCTCGGGGGGCAGGGTATCCGCGATTTTTTCGACGGCGAGCGTTTCGAGTTTTTCGTATTCGCCGTGAATGCCGCTGTTGAAGTATTTGATCGGGGTAGGCAGGTCCCCCGTCATGACCTCGCCGACCTCATGGTAGAGCGCGTACAGCACGGCTTTTTCGGCGTCGACGCTGCCGCCGAACACGGCGTTTTCGATGCAGCAAAGCGCGTGGGTGAGAACGGCGACGGAATGCGAATGCTCCATGATATTTTCCTCGCGGGTGGAGCGCATGAGCTGCCAGCGTTTGATGAATTTCATTCTGTCGAGATAGGCGTAAAAACGATCCATGCAAAGACCTCGCTTTCCCGCCGCAGAAAGATTTTTATAAGCATGCGGCGACAGAGGCATTATATCACAAAAACCGCAAAAAAACAATTGACTTTTGCGCGGTTTGGAAATATAATTGAAGTAACAATTCAAAATTTGTTTTTATCCGTCGTGGGTGCCGGAAGGCTGAGATGATACCATTGGAATCGGGCAAGGCAATGCTTGCACGAAAGAACGGTTCGAAGCGTATTTTCAACCTGCAGGATTGCGGGTTTTTTTATGCTCCGCGGGCGGCAAAAACAACAAGGAGGCAAAAAAGGATGCAACTTTCACTCTTGAACGCCTGGGTATTTTACCCGGTGCTTACGGGAAGCGGTCCCATGGACATTCTGCGTTTTATGGCGTTCTGGGCGACCGTGCTGCTGCCGGTCGGGATCGCGGTGATCGCGCTGATCTTCCGCGGAAAAACGCGCGCGCAGTTTCTGAAGCTCTCCCTGATCGCGGGGATCGTTTACGCGGCGGCGCTGGGCGTGATCTTCCTGATTCTGACGTTCGTCGACGACGGGATCAAGACGATCCTGTTCGTTCCCCTGCTCGTGCTGACGCTGGCGGTTGCGGCGACGGCGCTTGCGTTTGCACTGAAGCGGAGCAGGCTCACCCGGATCGTATGCGGCTGTATTGCGTGCGCGGCGGCGGTGGCGGCGCTGGTATGTATGGGCGTATATTACGGCGCGCAGATCAAAAACGACGGATATTACAATTCGGAGATCGCGTCGGTGAATCAGATCGTGCTGTACGTGGGCGCGGTCGCGCTGTGCGCGGCAATAATTCTCGGCGCGTTCCTCTTCGACAAGGGGAAGAAAAAATTCGATTCCCGTTCGATCGCCTATGCGGCCGTATGTATTGCGATGAGCTTTGCGCTCTCGTACATTCGCATCATCAAACTTCCGCAGGGCGGGTCTGTGACGGTCGCCTCTCTTCTGCCGCTCATGATCTACTCGTACATGTTCGGAACGAAGAAAGGCGTGTTTGCGGGCTTTATCTACGGGATTTTGCAGGCCTTGCAGGATCCGTACATCATTCATCCGGCGCAATTTATTCTCGATTATCCCGCGGCGTTTGCGGCGATCGGACTTGCGGGCATGTTTGCGGGCGTGAAAAAACTCGAAAAAGCGCCGCAGGTGCAGTTTGCGTTGGGCGCGGTGGTTGCGAGCGCGATCCGATATTTCAGCCATGTGCTCTCGGGCGTATTTGCCTTTTCGGCGTATGCGGCGGACGCGGGCATGCAGCCGTGGCCGTACAGTTTGGCATACAATTCGTTTGTATTTGCGGATATTGCGATCGTGATCGTTGCGGGAGTGCTTGTATTCAGTTCCAAGGCGTTTGTGAAGCAGATGCGCAAGTATCGTGCGGAATGAACGGCGGCACGGGATCGCGCGCGCGATCATTGCAAAGCGGCTTTTCCTTTTTCGGAAAAGCCGCTTTTTTTTACAGAATGACGAGATTTCTCACTTCGTTCGAAATGACAGGGAAATTCGTTCGAAATGACAGAAAGAGAGAAACGGGTGCGCTCCCCCCTCTCCCCCCCCACTGTCACCCCGAACAAAGTGAGTGGGTCTCCCCCCACACGTCATTTCGAACGTAGCGTTAGCGGAGTGAGAAATCTCGTTCTCATTACGCGTCATGTTGAGCGCAGTCGAAACATCACCGCATTCTCTTGGCGCCACCTTAAGGGGGAGCTGGCGAGGCGCAGCCGAGACTGAGGGGGTGGCGTTCCGTTTTGCGTATAACACCCCTTTCGACGTGCCGCATTGCGGCACGTCACTTTCCCCTCAAGGGGAAAGCGAGATTTCTCACTTCGTTCGAAATGACAGAAAGAGTGAAGAATGCGCGCCCTCTTCCGCTCCCCCACTGTCATACCGTCCCGCGCTCCCACTGTCACCCCGAACGCAGTGAGTGGGTCTCATCCTTTTTCAACGACCGGGGGGATTTACTCGCCTTCGCTTACGCTCCGGCTCGAAATGACAGGGGAGGACGGGCGAAATGACAGCGGAAAAAAGGCGGGCAAAAAAATTTTCTCCCTGCTGGAGGGCAGGGAGAAAGGTTGGGAGAAAGTCGGACTTAAACTCTTAAAACAAGTCCGAGGAGGAATGGCGATTTTACCGTCCGAGGCAAATGCAAATTTGCCTCGGACGAATTGCATGTTCCTTAAGCCTTGGGCACTCTTCTGAAATACTTCGACGTGCTTTCGCTGTTTTCTTTCAGAAGCGTTGCCGCAGCTGCCTTATCGGTAAGGTCGTCTTTGACCGCCGTACCCGTCGTTGCGGTTGCGGAGCTTGCGACGAGCCAATCCGCCGCTTCCGCAAACGTCACTTCCGTAAGGCCCGCGCCCTTGAACGCCGTCACGCTGATCGTATCCACCTGTGCGGGGATCGTGATCGATGTGAGCGACGTGCAGTTCTGGAACGCGTACGTGCCGATCGTCTTGACGCCTGCGCCGAGGTTCACCGTTGCGAGCGACGTGCAGCCGTCGAACGAATAGTTGCCGAGCGCAGTCACCTTTTCGGGGATCGTGATCGCCTTGAGCGTTGTGCAGTTCTGGAATACATTCGTGCCGAGTTTTGCAACCGTTGCGGGCAGGGTGACGCCGTCGAGGACCGTGCAGCCCTTGAACGCGCTGTTGCCGATCTCCGCGATTTGCGCCGTGCCGAAGTTCACCGTGGCGAGCTGCGCGCAGCCTTCGAATGTGCTGCTGTCGATCTTCGTCACGCCCGCGGGGATCGTGACCGTCGTGATCGCGGTGCCCTTGAACGCGGAACCGCCGATCGCGGTGACCGTCGACGGGATCGTGATTTCCGCAAGCGACGTGCACCCGGAGAACGCCGAAGTATCGATCTTCGTCAAAGCGGGATTGAGTTCCACGGACGTAAGGTTTGTACAGTTGAAGAACATCGTGGAGACGACGTTCGGCGCCAGAGGCATGGAGACGGACTTGAGATTCACGCAGTTCGAGAAAGGACCGCTTGTCGTAGTACTTCCGTTCAAGAAGGAGACAAGCTTGGGAAGCGAAAGCGTTTCGAAGCCCGTGTAGGAGAACAAGTTCGTCGAGCCGAGGATCCCTTGGATGTTGGAGAAGTCCACATTCTTGAGCAACGTACAGCCGTAGAAAGATCTGTATCCGGTCATTTCGGTCACCTGCGTGGGCAGATTGACCGTCGTGAGCGCGGTGCAACCCGTGAACGTTTCATTCCCGAACCCGATATTGGTCAACGTTTTGCTGGTATAGGTGATCGTCTCGAGCGCCGTACAACCCTTGAACGCGCTGCTGCCGCCGACAGTCGTTCCTTCTAACGTGAGCGTTTTCAGCTTCAGGTTGCCCTCAAAAATACTCGCGTTGCCCCTCATGCCGGCCGGGAGCGTCAGGCTGACGAAGCCGCAGTTGCGGAATATGTAGGAGGGAAGATAGGTGCAGCCGTTGAAATCGACCGTGGCAAGCGAGGTGCAGCCGTCGAACCCGTACGTGCCGGGGCCTTCTTTAGATTGTTTGCTTCCATCCCATGCCAAAGGCATCTTGAGGGTCGTCAGCTTGAGGCAGCCCTGGAACGCGCCCTGCCCGAAGAAGCTGAGATTATCCGGAAGCGTGAGATTCACGAATCCGCAGTTGCGGAACGGGTTTGCATCTTTCGATAGCTCGTATTCGCCGATCTGCGTTACGCCGCCGAAGTCGATCGTGTTCAGCGAGGTGCAGCCGTCGAACGTGTAGTTGCGGACGACCGTAAGTTCCTCGGAGAACTTGATGTTATCGAGCGCGGCGCAGTTCTGGAATGCATACCTGCCGATATCCGTGAGCTTATCGAGGTTGATCGAGGCGAGCGCCGTGCAGCCGTTGAACGCGTACTGGGGCAGCGTTTTCAGCGATTCGGGCAGCGTGACCGCCGGAAGCGCCGTGCACTCCGCAAACGCGTACTGTTCGATCTTGTACACGCTCGAACCGATCGTAAGATCGTCAAGTCCCGTAAGTCCGCGGAACGCGCCTTCGCGGACGATCTTCACCGTATCGGGGATCACGACTTTCTTGACCGTCGCAAGTTTTGCATCCTTGAAGGCTTCCGCCGCGACCTCGAGAACGGTCCACGTGCCGCAATTTGCGGGGATCACGATCTCCGTTGCGTCGGTGGGAACTTCCTTGAATCCCGTGACGATGAGGCCCGTATACTCCTCGTTGAACTCGAACGCGAGGCCGGGCGTGCCGTTGTTCTCGCCCTGCACGATGCGCTCATAGCCGCACGTCTTGCAGATGTTGTCGTCGCCGAATTGGTGCGCCTTTGCCTGATACTTGCCCGTGATGTGCCCGCACAGGCCGGGATGCCAGTGATCCGTTTCGTCGGACAGCCACGTCTCTTCGTCGATGACATGTTTGTGGCTATACCAGCATGTCGTACAGGTGTACGCAACGTTGTAGCGGTGCGCTTCGAGCGCCTGCGTTGCGCCGCAGATCTTGCAGGTCTGCTGGTGGCCGCTGTCGCCGAGGATCTTCCGCTCGTATTGGTGCTCCGTATGCTCGAACCGGCAGACCTTGCAGATCATATCCGCGTCGACTTCGTGCATTTCCTTGTCGGTAATCGCGTTGCAGGTCTGGCAGCGATACCAGTGGTAGGTTGCGTCGTAGCGCAGCGCAAAATCATGCTCGTGCGCCTCGTACGTTCTGAAATAACGTGTGGTGTTGTCCGTGAACCACTCCGCAGCCGCCGCGGGGTCGCCGAGCATTGCGGCGTCGAGCAGGATCCAATTATTCTTGTCGTCGAATGCTGCGTACTCCCAATTTTCGGGCGCCGCAAATTCAAGGCTTGTCAACAGCGTGCAGCCGTCGAACACGTGCCAATCCATGCTCTTGACCGTTGCGGGAACGTTGATCTTTTTCAGCGCGATGCAGCCGCTGAACGCGTATTCGCCGATCGTCTCCAACCCTTCGGGAAGAACAACGCCGTCAAGATACTTGCAGGTCCGGAATGCGGACGCCCCGATCGAAGTGAGATTGCTGCCCTCTGCGATCGTAAGATAGATCACGCCGGCTTCCTCAAATGCGGAATTGCCGAGCGCCGTAAGCGTCGCCGGAAGAACCACTTCGCGGCATACGCTGCACTTGTAGAACGCCTTCGTGCCGATCGTTTTTACTCCTTCAGGCAGTTTTGCGCTTTCCAGATGCGAGCAGCTCTCGAACGCGCTCTCGCCGATCTCTTCAAGACCCGCGCCGAATTCCACTTTCAGAAGC
Organism: uncultured Clostridia bacterium; assembly: GCA_947589085.1. Lineage (GTDB taxonomy): Bacteria > Bacillota > Clostridia > Christensenellales > Borkfalkiaceae > Gallimonas. The sequence goes on along the minus strand of CANPZD010000023.1, from coordinate 1,319 downwards.
CCCGTAAGGCCTTTGAACGCGTTCTTGCCGATCGTCTTGACCGTATCGGGCAGAACCACCTTTTGAATCGTTGCGGATCCGCCGCTGAAAGCATTCTCCGCAACCCCGATGACGGGCCTGCCGTTGTAGTAATAGGGAGCTACGATCTCCGTGACCGCCGCAGGATCGGTGTCCTCGTGCAGACCCGCCAGATAGTAGCCGTCTCTCTTATCGTTGATCTTGTATCTCAACCCATCGCTGTAAATCCAGTGCCGGCCGCAGACCGTACACACGTTATCCGTACCCCACGTGTGCGTTTCGCACTCGGGCTTATCCGTCTTTTCATAGCCGCACACGTCGCAGAAGTTGTCGTTTCCGAACGTGTGGTCCGTCTTTACGGCGTCCGCGGCAGCCTCGCCGTCCTCGCCGCAGACGTTCCAGTGCTGCGCGTCGTCGTGCGCCCAATCCAGATAGTTGTGGATGTGATGGTAGAGTTCCACCGTGGGCGTCAGCGCGCCGACCTTCCACGTGATCACGTAGATGCCGCTCTGCGAAACGTTGATATTGTTGTTCTCGCCCGAGGGATAGTAGCTCTTGCTCTTCACATTGTAGAGCTTGAACGCGTCGATCCCGTTGGTATCATCATTGAACAGCTCGACCACCACATAGAACGTTTCGCCGTCGCTCATGAGATCCAATTTGAGCATCTGGCTGGGCGTCGTACTCCAGTTGTTCTTGCCCGTCGCTTTCATGTTGCCGATGACGTACATTTCGTACTGCTCGGGAACGTTCAGCGGATCCACCGCTTCGATGAGATTCCACTCCACCATGGCCGCCGTCGCGCCCGAAGTCGGCTTCGTGCGGATGATGAACTGATAGATCCCGTCGTGCCCCTTTTGCGGCGTGATGTTCCCGCCGCCTGCGTCGCGGAACGCCGCCGAACCGTTCGCAAGATCGGAATAGCTGAAATAGCCGAGACCGTTGTCCCACATAAGATCCTGCACGAGCTTGAACTCGTCACCCGCATACAGTTTCATCTGATAGGTGTACACCGTGTAACCGTTTGCGTCGGGTTTTTCGGCCTTCGTGAACTTCGCCCCGTTCTGAAGCTCCGTCCAGCTCGCATGCGTGAACAGATCGCCCGAACCGCTGCCGACGACGTACCATTCGCGTTCGTCCAGCTCGACGCCCGTCGGCGCCGTGCCCTCTTTTTTACATACGATACATTTGCCGTCTTCGCCGTAAATGTGACCGAACTGCGAGATGTAATCGTTGTCCTCCGGGCACTCGTACCAGTGGTTCGTCGCGTCCGAAACAAGATTGGTATACGCGTGCGTGTG
>CANPZD010000022.1 GCA_947589085.1 uncultured Clostridia bacterium | reverse complement strand
GGCAAAACCCGTCTCTGTTTTTTGGAGCTACTGGCCGGACTTGAACCGGCGACCTTTTGTTCTCCCCAAAAAATGATCGCTCTGCAGTCTCTCCTCCCGCTTGCGTTCTTCGATCATTTTTCGGGGACCCCCGTATATAAATCAGCAGGTCTTACGGTTCAATCCGTTCAAGCAAATTCCAAAAAACAGAGACGGGCAACAACCCGTCTCTGTTTTTTTGGAGCTACTGGCCGGACTTGAACCGGCGACCTGCTGATTACGAATCAGCTGCTCTACCGACTGAGCCACAGTAGCATTCTTTCACACGAAATACGCTTCGTACGCTCATTCATTATAGAAAAGTTCAAATAAAAAAGCAAGCGATTTCGCAGGGAATTTTTCAAATTTTCTCATAAAACATTTTTATTCTTTTCGTACGCAAACGAATCTTGCAGGCGCGCACGCATTCATATCTTCCTCTTCGCGGGAACCATCAGGCGCACGCGCTTGGGCAGAACTTCCACCTCGATATCGCCCGCGACCCCTCTTTCGCCGTCAAAGTCCCATACCATGTCCGAAACTCCGCCGATCAGGATCCTGTTTCCGCGATACACGGCAACGCGCTTTCTTCTGCGCTTGATCCCCCCGAGCATCAGCCCGGCCACCGCAAAATACGCGCCCCATTTCCGAAAAAGATTGGGGCGTTCCGTTTGTTTGACGATCGCCGCTTCCAACATTCCGTCCTGCATGCTTGCGCCGCGGTTTACCTTGAATCCGGCCACCGATCTTCCGTTCATGATCAGCGCGAGCACGCCCGTATGCGCAAATTCTTCGTCGCCGCAGACGCCGTGAATGCGGAAGATCTTAAAACGCATGTTCCTGCGAAGCCCCCGGAACGCGTACGCAAACCACCCGAGGGCGCGTTTGCTGCGCTGCGGCGTTTCATACGTCACGTTCGTCGCGGTCCCGAGCGCGGCGACATACATGCAATAGTGCGTTCCGTTCACGCGCATGCAATCCAGCAGCTCGCTTCTTCCGCCGAGAATCACCTTGAGCGCGCCCTTGATCCTTCTGGGAATGCCGAGCGAACGCGCGACGTCGTTGACCGTTCCCGCGGGCAAATAACCAAGCTGCATGTCCGCGTCTCCGATGCCCTGCAAAACGTTATGAAACGTTCCGTCGCCGCCGGAAAACACCACAAGATCGTATACGCCGATCGCCGCCCGCGCGCGTTCTTCCATGTCGGCGCCGCTCGACGTTGCGACAAGGTCGGTTTCGTACTTTTCGGACAGCATGCGTAAAATAAGAGGAAGATGTTTCTTCACCTTTCCCTTTCCGCTCTCCGGATTGTACAAAAACAGACATTTCACGCTCTCATGATAACAGAAAAAACGTCGAAAAGCAAGAATTTATCAAAAATAATCGGAAATGCCGAGCACGTCAAAACAAAGTTGGATCTGAAGATAGCGCAAGTCCTTTGCAAAGAGAATGCCCGCGGCGATCTCTTTCCCCCTGCGCATGGCGCGCCGCAGTTCGACGTTCCAAAGCGCATAAATCCCCTCTCCGTTCCCGGTCGCAAGCCCGCTCAGTGATTTTACAACGCCCTCTACAGCGGTTCTCGCGGCGTTTTGCGAGAGGGAGGAACGTTCGAGGCCGTTCGCCGCGTCGTAAAGAATATGCGCAAGCGAATCGACCGTGGTGGCGTTGTCCCGAATGCGCGACTTTTCTTTTGCGCGTTTCCCGTGCAGAGAAAAATTATCGGCTTTTCGGGTCAGAACGCGCGTTTCGACGCCCTTTGCCGACATGGTTTCCATCACAAATTCGGCGTCCGTTTTTTTATAATAGCAGGCGAGAACGACCGCGTTTTCCGATTCCAGAAGATATCCCGCCCCGCCCGCGAGATAGGAATCCCCCGCAACGGCGCCCGCCGTCGGCGTGTCGCACTCGCGCACGAGAAAGAAGTATTCCCGGTCGAGTTCTACCGTGGCGATCGCGCGTCCGCGCCATTGAAAGACGCCGACAAAGATCCCGACGGCTATGAAAAAGAAAAAAACGGTGGCGAAGAACAGGATCCCCGCGCGCCTGAACCGGATCCGCATATCCTATGATATGCGTTTTTAAGCCGAAATACGACTTTGCGTTCCAAAGGGAAGGCGCTTTTTTCGCACTGAAATTTATCGCAAAACCCTTGCAAATTTATGCCCCCTATGGTAGAATAAATGTGCGCTACAATGTAATACTAAACGTATAAGATACAATGCAACGGCATCGGTGTATCCTTTTTTCCTTATACGTTTAGGAATATTGTAGCGCAAACAATAAGGGGTACCTTGTGCGGGCGTCTCCTTATTGGAGGCGCTTTTTTTTGAAGTGCACGCAGCCCGCAAAAAAACTTTTCGGAGGTAGTTATGAAACACAAATGCACTGATTGCGGCATGGAGTTCGAAGGAAACTTCTGCCCGAACTGCGGAAAGAGCGCCGAGGCGGCACGGGAAAACGTTCAACCGCAAGGTCCGGCTTCCAACCGCGGCATGGTCCCGGCGGGCGCCATGAAATTCTATGATCTGCTGCCCTATGTCCCCACCCTTTTGTTCACGCTCTTTGCCGCGCTGTCTTTCCTCTTCTTTCTCGGTCCCGTAACGTCGATCGGCGGCTTCGGATTGGGAAGCTTGTACGGTATGCTCCCCATGGGAGATACCGTCGCCTCGCTCTGCATCGTGCTGATCGTACTTTCCGTTCTTTCTTTCACGCTCGCGGGCATGATGCTCCTCTTCTGCTTTCGGATCACCCTGCGCGTGAAGCGGATCGGAAAAAACGGCGGTCCCCGCGTCCTCGACGTTCTTACATACGCCGCCTATGCGCTCTATCTCGGGGCGTTCATCGTCGCCGCCGTGCTCATCGCCGAGACGAAATTTATGGGAAGTCCCGGCGCGGCGCCCCTGTGCACGATGATCTTCTCCCTGTTCTTTGCGCTTTGCTCCGTCGGGGCGATGCTCGCGCACTACCTCATTCCCAAGAAGAACGCCGCGTTTGCAAACTTCCTCAAAGAGCGCGCCGAAAAAGCGCGCGCCGAAATGGGACGGCCCGTAAAACCCGAGAGCGAAGTGACCGAAAAGCCCGAATACCGCACCGCGATCCCCCTTACGCCCGACCTTGAAAAGGAGATCGAAACCCATGTCAAGAAGAAACGCGGGAAAGCGATCATGGCAATGACGATCCTGCCCCTATTGGTGATCGGCGCGTTTCTTGCCGCAAATATTCTGCTCATAATACGTTTCGCGGGCGCGAAGAATCCCAAAGATGCAGCTGCGAAAAAGGTCTACAAACGGCGCGGAATTCTTGCTGCGGCGATCTACAGCTTCATATGGGCCGCAATCGCGGCCGGTGGAATCTCAACGGTAGCTTTTTATACGCTCTCGCCCACAGGGTTCTTGCACTCCGCCCTCCCCGCCGGCATCTTTTTGACTGTACTCGCCGTCGCGATCACGCTTTATTTTCTCCTGAACGGCATCTTTTCTTTGAAATGTATGAAGGCGGGAAAGGCGCTCGCGACCAAAATCTACGGCGCGCCGCAACCTCAAACGGTCCCCGCGCTCGAAGAGGCATACCGCGCGGACTGCAAGACGTATCGGGCATACCGGGCGGCATATAAGCGTTACGTCCGCAAGCTCGCTTACTTCGAGGAAGGAAAGGAATATAAGGATTGAAGGCATATTCCCTGATAAAATCGAAGCGCCGCCCGATTCGGGCGGCGCTTTCAGAGCAATTTGATCCCGATCGCAAGAAAGCCGTATCGTTCCTGTTTCTCGGGCGAATAGTAGGCGTCCATATCGTGCGGGGAAGCCGCTTCGCCCTCCTCGTAGCCGCATTCCCGCAGGGAAAGAGCGCGGCACAAATCCCCGTATGTGGCAAACGGATGCAGACTTTTGACCGCAACGCGCAGCTTTTCTCCGCTCTCCGTCTCGGTGAACTCGATGACGTCCCCCGTCTTGACCGCGCGGCGTTTCTCGTCGTTCAATCGGATCTCGAAGATCTTTTTCCCCGCCTTGATCTTCGCAAACGGGGCGGGTCGCAGCGTCATGTCGTGCACGCGGCGGCGGCGCAGAAGATCCCCCTCCCGAAGGGAAAGCGGGCATGCGAACGTGTATTTTGCCTGCACGAGTTTCGCGTCGGGGCAGACGTTCCCCTCCCCGTCGCGGAGGTCCTCGACGGTCACGCGCTTTGTGAAATTTTCGTCGGGCGACAGCACTTCCAGAACGTCGCCCTCATGGAAGCGGGTGCGCATCTCCACCTGCACCCTGCCTTTTTCGCACCCCAGAACGACGGCGATGAAATCGCACGTTCCCGCGATCTGCGATCCGTCCGCCGAGACCGTATCCCCGTTTTTCCCGAAAGCATAGGCCGTGGTGTACTGCCTGTGCGTGAGCGTTTCAAGTTCCTTTTCGAGCGATTCCGACCACCCCATGTCCATGATACGGCGGTAAGAATTGACCGTCGTGGCGAGATAAAATTCGCTCTTCATACGGCCTTCGATCTTGAAGGAACACACCCCCGCGGCGGCAAGCTCATTGAGATACTTGCCCATGTTGAGGTCTTTGCTGTTGAGAAGATAGACGCCCTTTCCGTCCTCTTCGAGGGAAAGCGGATTGCCCCCCTTCCTGCGTATAAGTTCATAGGCGTCGCGGCAAGGCTGGGCGCATGCGCCGCGGTTGGAGCTTCTTCCTTCCAGATAGTCGGAAAGATAGCACCTGCCGCTGTATGAAATACACATGGCGCCGTGCACGAACGCCTCCAATTCCAGCTTCGGAACGGCCCTGCGGATCTCGGCGATCTCGGCAACGGAGATCTCGCGCGCGAGAACGACGCGCTTTGCGCCGAGTTCGTACCACATGGCGGCGGATCCCGCATTCAGCGTGTTCGCCTGCGTGGAGATATGCGCGGGCAGCGCGGGCGCCGTTTTGCGCAAGAGACGGAATACGCCCGGATCGGAGACGAGCACGCCGTCGGCGCCAAGCGAATCAAGCAGACAAAAATAGCGTTCGAGCATGGGGAAATCGGCATTCCGCGCAAAGATATTCGCCGCGACATAGACGCGTTTTTTGCGCGCATGGGCGTATGCGACGCCCTCTGCAAGCTCCGCCTCGCTGAAATTTTCGGCAAACGTGCGTAGCGAAAAATCCTTTCCGCCCAGATAGACCGCATCGGCGCCGAAATAAAACGCAAGTTTCAATTTTTTCAGATTGCCCGCGGGGGCAAGAAGTTCGGGTTTGTTCATCGCTTTTTTCTGCTCACGGCGACGCCCTCGCCGTATTCATACAAGACCGTATCGAAATCCGGATCGTTTTGCAAAATCCCGAGATATTCGCGGAGATGCTGCGCGAGCATTCTCCGCTTTTTGGGCGGCTCGCCGCGCACCCAACCGAAGAGAAGAACGTCGTCCGAGACGAGCGTTCCGCCGCCGCGGAGCAGGCGCTTGCAATCGGGAAAATAACGTTTGTACTGCACCTTCGGGCCGTCGAGAAAAATCAGATCGAATTTCGCGTCGAGCAAGGGCAGGATCTCCGCCGCGTCGCCCTCATGGAGCCGGACGCGGGCGTCGAATTCCGCAATGTTTCTCCGTGCGGTCTCCGCGCGGACCGGATCGCACTCGATTGCCGTAATTTCCGCCCCCAGGTATAAAAAAAGCGCAATCGACGTAAGCCCTTCGCCTGCGCCGATCTCGAGAATTTTATGAGCGGATACGCGGTTCGCCTCTTCGAGGAGCAAGGCAAGCGTCTCATCCGCCGCGGTGGGATCTCTGCCCTGTTTTGCGGCGGCGCGCAGGGCGGCAAGGCGAGAAAATCGATCTTCCGGGATCATATTCAGCAATATTTCCTCAAAACGCGCTGCACAATGGGATATTCGGAATTTTTGGCGCTCTCCGGCAGATCTTCGCCGTAGCCGTCGATGTGCGCGAACACGGCGTCGAGGATCTCGAGCTGCTCGCGGTAGACTTCCGATTCCCCGCAATCGGTGCGGAAATCCGTATATTCTTCGCGCGCGGCGGCAACGTCGTCCCAATCGAGATTGAACATGACGACGAAATAGGCCGTTCTGTACCGCCATTCTGCGCCTCCGAGGTGGCGCAGATTCTCCACGTACCGCGCGGCCTCGGGAACGTCGTCGAGGCCGATCGCCGTCCGCAGACCGAGCTGAAACACGAGCGTCCGCACGACGGGATAGAAGATCGCATTCGATTCGGCGCGGTCGAGAATCGCGCGGGCGCCCGCAAAATCCTTTTCTTTGAGAAAGGCCGTCGTGCGAACGTAGAATACGTCGCGATAAATATTTCCCGCAAGAAACCAAAGCGCTGCCGCCGCCGCGATACAGCCGACAATGCCGAGCGCCAGAATATCAAAGGCAAATCCCAGCGCCGCGACCGTAACGGCAATGGCGCTGCAAAACCCCAAAACCAGACAGACAATCAACAGACGTTTCTTCATGCGGTTCCTCCTGCGCGATCAGATTTCGTTGATCAGCGGAATAATCATGGGAGATTGTTTCGTGCGTTTGAAGATATAATTTTTGACGGCGCGGCGAACGGCGTTCTCCATTTCGCCCTTGCCTGCGCCGGCGGGAACGTTTTCAATCGCTTTTTCCGCAATGCTGCCGAGTTCGCGAAGCGCCTCGCGCTCCTCTTTTTCGTCGGCAAACACAAATCCCCTGCTTTCGACGACGGCGTCGCCCAACACGGCCCCGCGCGAGACGGCGACGCTGACCAAAAACACGCCCTCTTCCGACATACGCACGCGGTCTTTGAGCACTTCGCTCGTCCCCAGATCCTCGAAGCCGCTCCCGTCGATCAGGCGCGCGCCGGCGGGGAAATTCTCGCCCGGCTTTAAGGATTCGTCGGTGACTTCCACGCAATTCCCGATCTCGGGGATCAAAGTGCAGTACGGCTGCATGCCGAGTTCGCGGGCGAGCGCGACGTGGCGTTCGAGATGCCGGTATTCCCCGTGAACGGGAATGAAAAATTTCGGTTTGAGAAGCGCGTGCATGATCTTATGCTCTTCCTGACACGCGTGGCCGGAGACGTGGATCTTTTCGAGGCTCTCGTACACGACCTTTGCGCCAAGCTTTGTAAGGTTGTTGATCACCCGGTAGATCATGCGCTCGTTGCCGGGGATCGGGCTGGCGGAGATGATGATGGCGTCGTTGCTGCCGATCGTCACTTTGTTGAATTCGCCCGCCGCCATGCGGGTAAGCGCGGACATGGGTTCCCCCTGCGAGCCGGTGGAGACGATCACGATCTCCCGATCGAAATAATTTTTCGTCTTTTCGACGTCTACGAGCATACCTTCCGGAATGGTGATCTCGCCGATTTTTGCCGCAGCTTCCACGACATTGAACATACTTCTGCCGGACAGCGCGACCTTGCGCCTGAACTTGGCTGCGATATCGATGATCTGTTGCAGACGGTGCACATTGGAAGCAAAGGTCGCGATGATGATGCGGCGATCCGCATGTTCGGCAAAGAGATGTTCGAGCGTGATGCCCACGACTTTTTCGCTCATGGTATAGCCGGGGCGCTCGATGTTCGTGGATTCGCCGAGATAGAGCAGCACGCCTCTCTTGCCGTATTCGGCGATTTCGGCGAGGTCGATGGGTTTTCCCGCAACGGGCGTGAGATCGATCTTGAAATCCCCGCTGTGGAAGATGATGCCGTACGGCGTTTCGACGGCGAGCGCGGTCGCGCCGGCGATCGAGTGATTGACGTTTACGATATTCACGGCGAACGCGCCCGCTTTGATCCTGTCCTTGGAATTCACGGTGATGAGCCGGACATTGTTCATGCGATGTTCGCGCAGTTTGTTATCCACGAGCGCAAGCGTGAGTTTCGTGCCGTAGACGGGCGTTTCGGGCAGAAGCTCTTTCATGAGATAGGGCACGCCGCCGATGTGATCTTCATGGCCGTGCGTCAAAAATACGCCGCGCACTTTCCGGCGGTGATTCACGAGGTAGGTGATCTCGGGGAACACGAGGTCGATCCCGGGCATTTCTTCCGTCGGGAAAATGATCCCGGCGTCGATCACGATGATATCGTTGCCGTATTCGATGGCGGTCATGTTTTTGCCGATCTCGCCGACGCCCCCGAAGAACAGAATTTTAATGGGTTTCTTGCCCTTCTGACGGGGTTTTGCCGACTTCTCGGGGCGGGGCGCCGGAGGCGCTTTCTGCTGCTTGGCAGGGGCGGGCGCCTTGTGCGGCTCTTTGCGATCTACAGGCGGCGCGTTGAACGCCGTCCCCTTCCCCTTTGCGCGGGAAGGGCGGCGCGGCTTGAAACCGGCTTCCGCCATGGCCTCCGCCGAACGCGATTCGCCGAGGCTCTTCGCCTTGGGTTTTTCCTGTTCGCGGCGGAACGCCTCGATGCCGTTGAGGATCGCAAGCTCGACGGCGTCCGCATTTTTGATATTTCCGTTCTGATTTTTCTTATTATTCAAATTCTACTCCTGAAATCCGAAAACGGAGAGCCGACCTTCGGCTCTCCGCATCCTTTTTTTTGAATCCGAGCTTTCCGAACTGAAGCGATGTCAGAAATTAAGGTCCGATTTTTCCATTAGCCCGGTTTTGATGAGTCCCTCGCGAAGGAGTTCTTCCTCGCTGCGGTACGCGTATTGCGCCGCATAATCGACGGGTTCGAACGCCTCCTTGACGGCGCCGAGGCGTTCGCCGAGAAGTTCGATGAGACGGATCGAGCGTTTGAGCGCGACGTTGCTCTTGACCTTCATCATGAGCGGGGTCTTTTCGTACATCTTGGTATCCCCCGCGAATTTCTGGTGATAGACGGACTCGGGGAATTCCTCGGGATTGAGCGCGAGGTAAACGCAAAGCGTTCTGCCGCGCACGCCGATCTTGCCCACGGTCTCGTTGTTGTAAGCAAAGCGGTCGTTCGACCAATTGATTTGCGAACTCATCTTGGGATAGGCGAGGAATGCGTTTTTCAGCGCGCTGTAATACTTTTTGATCTCCTCGTCGCTCTCGATAATCTTCGCCGTGAAGCTGCGCTTGTAGCGGGTCGTCAGATTGGGATCGTCGGAGACCGCAATGACCGGAGCGGCAGGCTTGACGGCGACAGGCTCGGCCGCGGTCACGGCAAGCTCTTCTTCCGCAGAAGAAGGCTCTTCGACGGGTGCGGGTTCTTCCTCGACGGGCGCGGGTTCTTCCTCGACGGGTGCGGGTTCCGCGGGAACAGGCTCCTCTTCGACGGGCGCGGGTTCTTCCTCAACGGGCGCGGGTTCCGCGGAAACGACGGCAAACAGTCCTTCCTGTTTGAGCAATTCCACGACGCGGGTGGCAATCTTTTCGTAATCCACCTCGACTTCCACGGTCTGCGCGGCCGTCAGTTTTTGCTCGACCGCCTCGGCAACGCGCGCGGCGAGGTCCTCTTCGGCGGGCGCGGCAAACGATTCGGGCATTGCGGCTTCTTCGGCGACCGCATTTTCCTCGGCTTCGAGGGCGGCGCGTTCGGCTTCGGCGGCCTCCTCGGCTGCCTTCTTTTCGCCGAGAAGTTCCACCACGCGGTTTGCCAACAGCTCGTAGTCCATCGCAAAAGCCGCTTCGGGCTGTGCCGGCTCTTCGGCCGCCTTCTTTTCGGCAAGAAGTTCCGCCACGCGGTTTGCGATCAATTCGTGATCCACGGTGCATTCGCAGACGGCGGGCGCCGTTTCTTCAACCGTTTCTTCAACCGTCTCTTCAACCGTTTCTTCAACGGGTTCTTCGTTGGATTCGGCGGCGGACTCTTGTGTTTCGGCGGAATTTTCCGTTGCGGGTTCCGCGGTCTCTTCGTTCTTTTTCTCTTCGAGCAGTTCCGCCACGCGGGCTGCGATGAGTTCGTAATCGACGGGCGCGATATTTTCGGCGACCCTGTCTGCCACGGCTACCTCGTCGACGACGGGGAGCGCGGCGATGATTTTATCGGAAATAAGATCGAAATCGGTTTGAGGGAGCGCCGCGGCGACTTTATCGGCGATGAGGTCGTAATCGGTTTCGGGCAGGATCGAGGCGATTTTTTCGGCGAGCACGTCGTAATCGAACGTTTCCTCGGCGGGTTGAGCGGCGGAGTCGGAAACATCTTCCGCAGACTGTTCAGGTTCTTCGGCATTGCGCAAGAAGAGTTCCTCGCGGAGGATATCGAGGCGTTCGGACATTTTCTGATCGATCCGGGCGAGCGCGTCGTCGATTTTGCGGCCGAGAAGATCGACAAGGCCGTCTTTCGTGGCGAGCAGATCGCGTTTATCGGCGTCGTAGATCGTGCTGATCTGCTGTTCGAGGAAGCGGATCTCTCTGAGCAGGGGTTCGATTTTTTGATTGATTTTATCGTCGATCGCGTCGTATGTAGAAGCCTGTTGGGCGGCACTGAACTGGATCTCTTTGCGAAGAGAACCGCGGACTTCCTCGATTTTCGCGGACAGCCCTTTATAGACGCCTTCCAGAACGATTGCGTTGCGTTCTTCAAAGTTTTTGAAATCAGACATAACTCACCTCTCACCATGACGAAGATATTTTATCTCTCGTCTTATTTTACACTAAAAAAGCAAGCTTGTAAATATTTTTATGGAATTTTTTTTGTGAAAATCCCGATTTTTTGGCCTTGAACGATTGGAACGGCGTCCGCAAGCAGGAAGAAACGGCAAAAAGCGCGCAAAATGCCAAAATTTCCCGAAGCGGAACCATGTCCGCGGTCGGGCGGAACGGCGCGGGAAATCGGGCGGACATGCTCGGATCAAAGCGCTTTGTGGAGCCGCCCTTTCACGCCGACGCGGCTGCGGTTGAAAATGGCGCCCGCGGTGAAGCAGATCATCAGCCAATACAGAAAGAGCAGAAAGACGATGACGAGCGAAAGCGCGCCGTAGAGTTTTTCGCTGCCGGAGAAGCGGAGATACACGGAGAACGCGGCGGAAGCGAGCAGCCAGAGCGCGCCGGTGATGAGGCTGCCGAGGGCGGTTTCCGAAGCGGAGAGGCGGTACGGGCAGATATAGGCGTTGAGGATCCACGCGGCGAAGAAGCCGACGATGAACAGCAGGATATATTGCGCGGGATAGGCGATCCAGGGCGAAAGAAAGCGTACGGCATAGACGCCTGCGAGCACGACGGCGCCGGCGGCGGCGAAATAGAGCAGAACGGCAAAGGTAAGCGCGGCTGCGGAGAGGCGGACTTTCCAGCCGTGTTTGAGGCGGCGATAGTCGTAGATGATCTCTCCGCTTCTTCTGAGGTGGTAAAAGAACCCGGTGCAGGACCAGAGCGTTGTGGCGAGCAGAAATACGGTCACGCCGCTCTTTGCGCCCTCGGCGTTATCGCGGAGCAAGACGAGCAGATCTTTTGCCCAGCCGAACAGTTCGAGGTCGAAGAGGTCCTCGATGCGTGCGGAGCTGCCGAAGAGCAAGGTAAGCCAGAAGAGAAAGGGAACGAGAGAGGTAATGAGGAAAAACGTGAGAGTTCCGGCGAGGGTGGTATACCGATGGGCGACGAGGGTCCCGTAGGCGGATTTGATTTTTCGGAAAGCGCGTTTGAATTTTCCCTTTGTTTTCATACCGAGAGCATGTGCAATTTCCGTGAAAAAGTTCTGTGCAACGGCGAGATCCTTCGTCGCGCCCCTCTACTGTCATTTCGCCCCGCGCCCCTCTACTGTCATTTCGAGGAGCAAAGCGACGAGAAATCTCGTTCTCATTACGTCATGTTGCCCCGCTTCTCAATACGTCATGTTGAGCGCAGTCGAAACATCACCGCATTCTCCTTGGCGCCCCCTTGAGGGGGAGCTGTCGAGGCGCAGCCGAGACTGAGGGGGTGGCGTTCCGTTTTGCGTATAACACCCCTTTCGACGTGCCGCATTGCGGCACGCCACTTTCCCCTCAAGGGGACAGCAAGATTTCTCCCCCCCCTGTCATTTCGAGGAGCAAAGCGACGAGAAATCTCGTTCTCATTACGTCATGTTGCCCCGCTTCTCAATACGTCATGTTGAGCGCAGTCGAAACATCACCGCAGTCTCCTTGGCGCCCCCTTGAGGGGGAGCTGTCGAGGCGCAGCCGAGACTGAGGGGGTGGCGTTCTGTTTTGGTATAACACCCCTTTCGGCGGGCCGCTTTGCGGCACGCCACTTTCCCCTCAAGGGGGCGCCAAGAAAAAAACGAGATTTCTCACTTCGTTCGAAATGACAGGGAAATTCGTTCGAAATGACAGGGAAAAGAATACGCAGGTCGTCCCCCACACGTCATTTCGAACGGAGCGTTAGCGGAGTGAGAAATCTCGTTCTCATTACGTCATGTTGAGCGCAGTCGAAACA
>CANPZD010000021.1 GCA_947589085.1 uncultured Clostridia bacterium | reverse complement strand
CTCGTGCCACGCGGCTACCAACTCGTCGTACGGCTCCAAAGATTCGCCCAGCGCTTCGCGCTCTTCTTCGCTCAACGTCGATAAAAGCGCGTTGATCTCTTTCAGATTCTGGAAATCCTCCGCTTTCAACGCTTCCGCATCCATTCCTTCCGCCAGCGTCTCCAACTGTTGCAGTTTTTCTCTCATCTCCGGAGTATATCCCTCGGCGTCCGTCACGACCACCGTGAATACCGCGCTGCCCTTGTAATTTTGATCCTCGATCGTCACCGTGACGGTCTGCTCGCCGAGCGCTTTCAGCTCCGCGGGATCGATCTTGCATGCCAGCGTTTTCTCGTCCGTGCCTTCATACACCGTAACCGTGCATACCACATGCAAAGAATCGCCGCTCATCTGCACGCGCAGTTTGCGCTCGCCTTCCGACGTGTTTCCGCCCTCGCCGACGACCAAAAGGAACACCGCTTCGTCCTCCGTTCCGTCGCCGACGTCTTTCTGCTTCACCGTGTACACGCCCGTCTGCCCCTTTGTTCCTGCAAAGGTCACGGCGTAATTCTTGTTGTTCCACTTGCCCGCGATCTCGTATTCGCCTACGTCCGTAAGTTCGGGCTTCGTGAGGGCAACGTTGAGAACGCCTTTCTCCTCGCTCTCCGCGAGCGCGCCTTCGAGCGTCCACGCGGCGTCGTTGAACGCGTACTTGTGCGTATAATCGTACACAGCTTCCTGATCTGCGATCTTCACCGTCACCGGCCGCGCCGTAATCGTGTACGTCCCGTCCACAAACGTGACGTCGTAGTTGTCGTTGCTGTATCTGCCCTTGATCGTATAGCCATCGGCTTTTACGTCTTTGCCCGGCGTTTCCAGATACAGTTGCACCGAAAGTTCGTCGCCCGAAAGGATCTCGCCGACGGTCACTTTCCATGCCGTATCCTTGACCTGCCCGACCGCGGGCACCGCGTTGTTATACACCGAACTTTGCGCCTGCAGCGTAATCGTGATCGCCTTCTTCCTCACCGTATACGTGCCGCCGGCCACTTCGCCCGCCTGCGCCTTCCAGCTTCCAGCAAACGTCACCGCATAATCGGCGGCCGTTGTCGTCGCCTCGATCTTATAGGCGCCGGCAGGCAGACGGTCTGTCTTATCCTTGATGGCAAGCGTGATGCCGAGCGTTTCGCGCGTATCACCCGTGCACAGCGCCTGCTCGTCGACCGTCCACGCCAATTCGGCGTATTCTGCGCCGTATTCGCTGCTCTTATCGGTGATGGTGACCGTGATCGCCTTTTTATCGATGGTGAGCGTGCCTTTCGTGAACGTGACCGCGTAATCCCTGTTGACGCATTCGCCGTCGATTTCATACGTGCCCGCGCCCCACTTGTCGCCCTTTGCTAAGGCCTTGAGCGTGATCTGAAGGTTGTCGTCTTCACAGATGGCATCCGATGTCGTAAACCAGCGATCGCCGTTCTGCTGCAGCTCGGGAGCCTTGCCCGTGTATACCGTCTGCTGTTCGCGGATGGTCACGGCGATCGGCTTTGCTGCGATCGTGAAGGCTTGGTCGTTTTCGACGCTCTCGCTGTAATTGCCCTTCCCCGTCACGGTGACGGAGGCCGCGCCCGCATGCCTATTGTTCTCATACTTGACGACGAAGTCGTCCTTGCCGAGTGTGACCGATTTTTCGCCGATCTGTAACGTCACGGTCACGTCGGGCGTTTGCTCTCTTCCGTTGTAGGTGAAACTGCCTGCGACCGTCACTGCCGCGTCCTTGATAGACCGCGCCGCAATCATAAACGTCGTTGTCGCCGTGCCCGTGAAGTTCCCTTGATTGGCTGTGACCGTCACCATTGCCTCGCCCGCGTTCGTGTTGGAACTGTAGCTTACGCTGTATTCTCCGTTCTTCAGCTCCAGATCGCCGACGGAAACCTTTGTAACATCCGGCCGGATCTCTTCGCCCGTGTAGGTCAGGTCGGCCTCGGCGAGCGCAATGTCCGCTCCCTCGATGTTCTTCGCCTTGATCTCAAACGTCACGGTCGTTTTATAGTCGTTGTGTCCCTCGAGTGAAATCGTTACGTCGATGCGATACTGTTTTGCGTCCGTTGCGCCCGTGAATTCTTCCTCACGGCCCTCCGGCTTCAGCGTCACCCTGGCTCCCGGCAGATCGGCGGTGACGACCTTAAAGATCTGTTTTTGGCCGTTATACGTCAACGTGAGATCTTCATACGTCACGTTCTTATAGACGGATTCATCGATATAGTAGACGCCCTTCGTCTCGTCGAACGTGACTTCATAGTTCCCGGGTCTTGCCTCGCTCTTGAATTCGATCGTGATTTCAAAGCTTTGCCCTGCTTTGGCGTTTTCCTTGGTCGCGCCGGTCGTAAATTTGAAGAATTCCTTCAACACGGCTTTGTCGTCATTGTAAATGGTGCCGCTTGTGGCCGTAAAATCAAAGTCCGCGGCAAGCTCATCGCCCTCTGCGGTGTGCGCATCCTCCGCGCGCACCGTCACGCTTGCCTTTTGGATCTCAAACGTCGTTGTCGCCGTGCCCTTGAAGTTGCCCGTGGCGGTGACGGTCACGTCGGCCGCGCCCGCATTCGTGTTGTTGGAATACTTTGCCGTGTAGTCCGTCGTCAGCTGAAGGGTCAAGCCGTCCTTGGTGACGGTGAGCGTCGGCTCCTGCGCCTGCCCGTTGTAGGTGCACGCCGCGGCCTTGATGTCTGCGCCCGTAGAAATGTCGAGCGCGTCGATGACAAACGCCCCGTCGCACCCCACAAATTTCACGGTGTAGTTGCCCCGCTCGTTGTAAGAAGCCGTCACGTCATACGCCTTCGCAGCCGTACCCGCCGCACTCAGATTCACGCCGAGCACGCTCTTTTGTTCCTCGTGCACGAGACCCTCGGCCTCCCACGTCCCGCTGAACGACTGCTCCTTGCCATTGTACGTCGTATGCTGCGCCGTCACGGTGACTGTCACGGCAGCCTTCGTGATCTCAAACATATTCTTACCGTCAACCGTGCCGAGCACATAGTTCTCGTGGCCGCCGGTATTCGAAAGCTTCGCCGTGAGATCGTAAGAGCCGACGTTCCAGACGTCGCCCTTGGGCGTGATATCGAGCGTGATCGCCACATTGTCCTCATCGCCTGCGAGAATGTCTGTCGTCTTGTATTTTGTTCCGTTGATCTCGGGTTTGGCGCCGCTGTATGTCGCCGTCTGCTTTTCCAGCGTGAGGTTGACCTTTTTCGCCGTGATCTGATACGTGCACGTGATGGTGCCCGTGTAGTTTCCCGTACCCGTGACTGTGACGATGACGGTGCCGACGTTCGTCGTATCTTGCCCGTCGTAGCTGACGGTGTAGTCCGTCGTCGCTTTGAGGTCTCCCGCAATGCCCTTGGCCTTGACCGTTACGCCGAGCTTTTCCGTTTTTACGCCGTTGTACTCGGTCGTACTCTGCGAAGGCGTTGCCGTGCCGACGCCATTTTCAAGGCTCAGCTGCGCAATGCTCCATTTCAGTTGTTTGGTGCTGATATAGCGATCTCCGTCGAGCCAAACGCCCTTATCGTTGAGCGAAACGGTGACCGTGTATTCCCCGACTTTCGTGTCGCCGCCAAGCTCGGAAGCCTTCACGGTGACGTCTGCGGGGAAGGTATCGGGAGCGTTCTTCGTGAAGCAATTCTTGAAGAGCAATTCAAGATCTTCCGATGCGAATGCGGCGTTGCGGAACGGAATGCTGCCGAGCGAATCGGGGACAGAGAAGAGATATTTTTCGGCCTCATGGTCGCATCCCAGCGCGGTGCAGATCCGCGTGATCTTCTTATAAAGCGTACCCTCGGGCAAACGATCATCCGCTTTCGGCGTCCAATCATATACGTCGTCTTCATGCTCGATCATCCACGAGCCGACAAGGCCAGTGGCTTCGGCCGTCGTAAGGCTTTGAAGCGAATGCGCACCCGACGTATGGCTCGTTTTGCTCTCGTATTCAAATTTGATCCCGGGGAGCGTGAAATTGACGCCTTCCTGATAGGTGGAATGATAGGTGTGCCCCGCAGTCAAATCGCCCAGCTTGTTGTGCACTCTGTCATACACCTGCGCTTTGAGCGTGTACTTCGTATAGTTGCAGCCATACTGCGTTGCAACGCCGTCGTGGAGGCTTGCCGAGAGCTTTGCGCCCGCTTCGATGACGATCTTTCCTTTCGTGTTTTCGGTTTGAACCGTGCCGACAAACGTTGCGTTTTTCTTGATCGTCATCGTGCCGTTGACGATGAGGCTCGCATAGGGATTGTAATTCGCCTTTTTCAGCTGTTCGCCCGTGGGATATTCGCGCTTTGCGAACGCGGGGCCGTAGAAGCTGTCATAGACGTGCAGGCCGTTGGGGTGTTCTTCGTCGGCGGGAGAACATACGGTGAGCGTTGCGTCCTCCTCGACGGTGAGCGAAGCACCCGGCATGAGCTTATAGGGATAGGGCATTGTATAGTCGCCCGTCTGCAGAATCAACGCAAAGTTGTAGGGAATGGAGAAAAACACGCCATTCGTCTGCGCAAAGCTGACGAAATCCATATATCCCGCCGTTGCGCCACCCGTGAGGGTGACCGTGGTCTTGCCGACGTCCTGCGCGTTGTTCGCGCTTCCCATATCGGGGCGGGCATGAGTATCGTCATAGACGAACTTTGCGGAAGCTCCCTCTTTTTCGAGAATGATGAGCGACGTCTCGTCAGCGCCTTTGGCGTCTTTCGCGCCTTTATAGGTGACGAAAGGCTGATCGAGCTTCGTGATGCTACTGTAAAAGTAGAGGCTCGCGTGGCCGTAGAGGACTGCCCCGAAGTGGATGGTAAAGCCGCCCGTGCATTGGATATTCACCATCGAATACATCTTGAACGGCGTGACATGCGCAGTATCAAACATGGCCTCGGTGTTGGTGCCGCCCGAATAATCGAGGATCATGAACGGCTGATAGAGCTTGCCGCCGTTTTGCACATCGATGGAGCCTTTGCCCGTGACCCGTCCGCAGACGTCTGTCACGCCGCCGCTTTTGACCGTGACCGTGCCGTCGTTGACGAATTCGGAATACGCGCCCGAGGTGTGGCCCTGCGCGCTTTGGTCGGGATAGTGAAGAACGCCGCCCACATAGAATTTTCCGTTTACGGTGAGCGAGGCTCCCTCTTTCAGCGTGACTTTCAAGAAGGGGGTCTTATATTTCCCGCTTTCCCACCACGAGACGCGGTCCGTGGCGTTTTTCGAATTTCCTTCTTCGTAATATCCTCCCTTCGTGTTGTAAGGAATGATGAATGTTACGCCCGCGGGGACGGAGAGCGTCCCTTCGAGGGTGACGTTATCGACTGCAATGACCGCTTTCTCTGCCCCGTCTCTTGCCGCCGCGTCAAAAGCGGACTGCACTTCTTCGGGTTTATAGAGTTTGTCGCCGTTTCGCACGGCATAGGTCCCCTTGGGCGCGATGATGGCGACGATTTTGACCTCAGCCGCCATGACGGAATAACCCGTTTCCTTTTCGAAAGAGAAGATCCTCGCTTTCCCATCGATGACCTCTTTCCAACCGTAGAAGAAATCGCTTTCAGAGGGGGTTGCGGTCAGGGTAAGGCGCGCGCCGAGACCGATCGAATTTTTATCTTTAGGGTCTCCTTCCGATGTCAGGGTTACGGCCTCGCCGTCTGCCTTTACGGAGATCGCGACGAGCGAAGCGGAAGTCCCCTCGCCGTTTTCTACGCCGAAACTCACAGAAGTATCGTTTGGATAGAAGCCGACGTTGCGGATGGTCATGCGTTCGCCGCTATAACCATTCGCCGCAGTGTATTTGCTTGAAACATCGTAAACCGCATGCGCGAGATAGATCGTCGTCTCGTCAGTATCTTGTTTATCCTTCAGCTGTATGGTTACGCGATACCACTCGGAATCGGAGGTTTTTTCGAGAAGCTGTGTACTATGAAGGGGGTTTGCCGCCTCGTAATTAGGGCTTGAAACGTCGTGTTTGGTCGTTGAATCGTCGGGGTCAACCCATTCCGCATGGACGGGGTTTGACGGCCTGTGTTTTGCTGGCGAATCGTTGGATAGACCGTATGCAATGTTTGTCGCCTTTTTATTGTTGAACCCGTAATAGGCGTGAAAATCTTTATCTTTCCCCGAGCTCAAAGTACTTGAAGTCCAACTTGAAGCGGATATCTTTTCATTCAAATTATAGGCCGCCCAACTGTTTTTTGTTTGGGTGATATTCCCCGTGCCGTCGATCTGGAACTCAAAGATCAAAGTGCCGCTTCCCTTTACCGTAAAGCCGAGCTGGGAGATTTTTTCTGCTTCTGCGCTCGCCCCCGAAAGACCGGAGGTGAACGCCACGCCCCCATCGCTCCTCGCGGGGTCGTAATACCAAGGATATTGTTCATCTTGCGCAATCGAGATGTCGGCCCGAGGATCGGCAAGGACGTCCTTCACGCCGTTCTCCGTCAGCACGTCGATATTGAACTGAACGGATAATTCCGTGTCTATTTTTGACTCATCTGGCTGTTCTTTCGTTAAATAGTCCGTTCCGAGAGTACCGCTCGTGGAGCCATTTTTTTGGTAGATATACTGCTCGCCGAACCAGCCCGAAACGAGGACCGTAGACCTTTGCTCCACGGTGATCGCGCTCGCGATCGTAGTTTCGTCCTTCCTCTCCCACTCAACTTCGGTTTCCACGCCGTTTACTTTGACTTTATAATAGTCGGTATAGCTATTCAGCACCGATTTTATGCGTATGGGAAGAGACGTCTTTCCATAAGGCAGAATGACCGTTTCATTTGCCTCAAGAACATGTTCCTCTTGAGACGCGTCGTTGTTTTCATAATAGGAAATCTGCGGCCGCGGCGCAAGCTCGCAGGTGATATCTTTCAAATCATAACCGTCGCATTGCCAAGAAGTTCTACCTGTATCCGCATGGGCATTCATTGCTTGTCTGATTCCCGTCTCGGTAATTTTACAACCTGTCACTTTAGTTTCCGCGGCTCCGCTGGAACTTGTCAGTTGCCTCTTTCCGTCGGCAGATTGAATGTGGTCTGATAACATAGGGGATCTGACTTCTTCCCCGCTTATGGACGAAACGTAAGTTTTGGGATATGAAATAAAGCAAAAAGAAATACCCTCGGGAATGGGATAGACTTGATTGGGGACAAGATAGGTCGCCGCCGCTTTGATTTGCTCTTCTGTGTCTTTATTTCCATTCCAACCGCCATTGGCGCCTTCTACAATGTACGTTGCTAAAAACTTTTCATTGTAATCCATTGTAAGGTTGTGCTTTGTAAACTCACCTTCATTGCGCAGGCGGAAGTTTTGGAAATACATTTCAACTTGTTTTTTTTCAGTTTTATTCTTTGCTCCGTTTGCCCACAAGACGACGGTATGCGTACCCTCGCCGCGCGTTTTCATGATATATTCCTGCGCCGTATTCTCTGCGCCTGTGTTACTAACCTTGCATTGCTGAACGTCGTCGATATCGACGGTAAAATATTTCGTCGTCGATGACGCGGAAGAGTTCGCCGTAAAATGATACTCAAAAGAAAAATATTGCTCGCCCTCAATGGTGAACTTCAAAGAAGGCGTTGTCTTAGTATTTTTTACTGCGGTGTATTTGTAGGGCGTTGTATCATTATCAAGAGTCCAAAGGGCAGGATCGCCGTCGGAAACGCCGATCTGCAAGCCATTCGCCTGCGTGTGCGTTGTATAGGTCGTCGCCGCCGACGCGCTTGTGGGAAGAACTTCAATCAGCGCAAACGTAAAAATCGAGATAAAAAGAAACGACAAAATAGCAAACAAAATTTTCCTCTTTGTCTTTTCCATTTTTCCTCTCCTCATTCAAATTTTATTTTCCGCATTTCCCGCATTATTTTGCACGAATCGTTTTATTCTGAAATGCACTTTGCATTTTATCATAATTTTGTCGGAAAAAGCAGGTTTTTTTCCGATCAGGTTTCTGCACCCCCACCCGTGTTTGAAAATTTCGGAATTTGTTTCAATTTTTAATAAATACATATCTCTTCGTTGCTTTATTTTTCAGTTTTGCTTGAAATTTAACATTTTGTATCTTCTTCGCGCGCGCACATATTATTTGCGGCTTATTTACCGCTTATTTTCCGCCCCTCATTTGCCGCCGCTTCGCACGTCATCCCGGGTGTATGAGCGACATCGGGAGTACCAAAAGAGAGACAGGTAAAAACCTGTCTCTCTTTTGGTACTCCCGAGCAGAATCGAACTGCTAATTAGCCCTTAGGAGGGGCTTGTTATATCCATTTAACTACGGAAGCTTTTTTCTCTTCCCGTAAACGGAAAAATCTATTCCTATATTACATCATCGCCCGAAAAAATGCAAGCGATTCCGTCTTGAATTTCCGTAATCGAAAAATCCAAAACAAATTTTTTTCGTTTTTGCGATAATCTGTGCGAAAACGTTGACTTTCCCGCCGTTTCGTGATAAGATTTGCAACGTTTGATTTTACGGAATATAGCGTATGCTGAATCTCATCATTTGCGCCGCGACATGCCTTTTGATGATCTTATCCGTGCTCTTCTTTCCGAAGATCCGCATCGGCAAGATCGCAATCGACAGCTATTGGGTCGTTGTGCTCGTCGGCGCCGTCCTCATCCTTATCTGCGGCCAGACGGACGCCGCCTCCATAGGCAAAGCGCTCATCGAAAATACGCCGGTCAACCCCTTGAAGATCCTCGTTCTTTTTCTCTCCATGACCGTATTATCCGTATTCCTCGATGAACTCGGATTTTTCCGCGCACTCGCCTCCTTTGCCCTGCGGCATGCGCGGGGCGGACAAAAACGGCTGTTCTTTCTGCTGTATTTCACGGTTTCGCTGCTCACATTATTCACTTCCAACGATGTGATCATTCTCTCCTTTACGCCGTTCATCTGCTACTTCGCAAAAGACGCGAAAATCGACCCCATTCCCTATCTTGCCGCGGAATTCGTCGCCGCAAATACCTGGAGCATGGCGCTCGTGATCGGCAACCCGACCAACATTTATCTCGCGACCTCGTACGGGATAGACTTTGTTTCGTACCTCTCGGTGAGCATTCTTCCCACCGTCGCCGCCGGCGGCGTCTCCCTGCTCTTGCTTTGGCTGCTGTTCCGCAAAAAACTTTCCTCTCCCCTCGCCTTGGAAACGGAACGGGTGGAGATCGCGGATAAACTTTCCCTCGGCGTGGGCGTGGCGCACCTCGGGATCTGCACCGTTATGCTTGCCGTCAGCGCGTATCTCGGCCTCGAAATGTGGTTGATCGCGCTCTGTTCGGTGGGCAGCCTGTTTCTCTTTATCTGCATCATTTCCGCCTGCCGGAAAAAGGCGCCCCGCGCGCTCCTCGGCTGCTGCAAACGCGCGCCGTGGCAGTTGGTTCCGTTTTTGCTCTCCATGTTTGTCATGACAATGGCGCTCAATCAACAGGGCACTACCGCCGCGATCGGGAAATTTCTCGGCTCCGATCTCACCGTTCTCAAATACGGAACTCTCTCTTTTTTGAGCGCAAATCTCATCAACAATATCCCCATGAGCGTGCTGTTTTCCGCAATGATCGGCACCTCGAACGCGGGCATGGGTGCCATGTATGCCACGGCGATCGGCTCGAATCTCGGCGCGTTCTTTACGCCCGTCGGCGCGCTTGCGGGGATCATGTGGAGTTCGATCCTGTCCCGCCACGGGATCCGGTTCGGCTATTTGAAATTTCTCAAACTCGGCGTTTGCGTTGCGATCCCCGCGCTCGCAGCGGCGCTCGGCGTTTTGCGGCTCGTGCTCATGATTTGAATTTTTTGTAAACTCTCCGACGTTCGGTTTTTGAAAAATTCCTTGCCAAACGGCAAGGAATTTTTGAATTGCGAAAACGCCGCTTTGCCGCGGCGTGGCGGACTTTCGGCGTCAAATCCACCCGCTTTCTGTCGCAGAGATGCAAGCAAGACAAGGAAAACGAGCATTGCCGACGGGGAGTTTACTGGGCGTAAATGACCCAAGGCAAGCGGAGTTTGACGCCGTATTGCGCCGCACATATGCGGCAGAATGGTGGACCTGCGCAGAGTTGAACTGCGGTCTTACAAGGTTCAAACTCGGATCCTACACGCTTAGTCCGTGGTCAGATCTCGTTCCGGAAAAGTCCGCGGACAAACTTTTTCCGAAACATGCCTCCGCAAGTCATCGCGCCGCGGGGGAAGTCAGCCGCTGCGCAACGTTCCCTACTCGATTACGCCCTTTCTCCGGCCGTAGGCCTCCGGAGCAGGACGGAGCTTAACGCTGTTAAGCCGCAAGCGCTACGCGGCGAGCCGAAGCTCTGCGCGCGGAAGCGCGTCTGCTGGATTTATCGTCAGCAATTAAAAATTTTTCCGTTTTTGCGGAGCCGAGCCTCCGGCGTGCATCCGACGAGATCCGCTTGCAATCGAATCCGTAACAGGCCCGTATTGCGATCCGTCGTTTGCTATTTTATACCCGGCGCGAAAAATTGTCAACCGTTTCTGCCCAAACGCCGCGGCGGAAAAGTTTTCCGCACGAAAAAAATACACAAATCTGCAAATTTACCAATCTTTTCTCCCGCACAATACGTCGATAGACACCCCAAACAAGTCGGCAAGTTTCCAAAGGTATGAGAGCGTCGGTTCGCCGTCTGCCCTCTCCCATTTACTGACGCACTGCTGCGTGACCCCCACCGCCTCGGCGAGTTTCCCCTGCGAAAGGCCGTGTTCTCTTCGCAAAATTTTCAAATTTTCCGAAAATTTCACCTGCATAAAAAAAGTTTACAACTATTCTTGTGAAAAATTTGACATACAACAAAAGTTGTGATACAATCAAAGAACACAAAACATACGGAGGTAAAAAATGTATTGCAGACACTGCGGAAAAGAACTTTCCGATGAAGCCATGATGTGCCCGAACTGCGGCACGCCGACGGAGTACATCCCCGTGCGCAAACCCGAACGGGCAACGGGGGCGCCGCAGAAGAGATTTTGCGCCATAACGGGTTTTACGCTCTCTGTGATTTCGTTTGTTGCAACGTTTGTCCTTGTCACAATCTGCATGTGTTTCGGACGCTCTTGCAGCGACATCTTCACGATCCTGCCCGGACTTGCGGGACTTGTTTTCGGCATTTTGGGCATCTATGAAGCGAAAAAGACGGGCGACGCCCTCGGTCGTGGATTTGCGATCGCAGGTATCGTGCTTGCCGCGGTTGCGCTCTTCTATTGCTTCATTATTTGTGCGATTTCTTACTCCATACATTATTGATAATATCCAAAATCACATAGCGAAACGGACTGCTAAAGGCGGGTGTCCATAGGGATTCTATGAATAAGCGGTTTGGCGGTTAGTCAAACCGCTTATTCGTTGTCCTTCCCGAAGTTTAAGCGGCTTCTTCCTGCGCGAGGTCGGGAATTGCTCCCACGCAGTTGTAGATGATTTCCACCGCTTGTGTCCGCTTGCCGTCAATCACTTGCTTCTCATGAACTATTACCTTTTCGATGAACTCCCGCACGATTTCGGACGTAAGCTCCGTTATTTCCGTGTACTTGCGAATAAGTCGCATAAAGCGATTTACGTTGTCGGACTGTTCCTTTGCCTTCATTAAAATTTCTTGCAATTCTCTAATCCTCTCATTCAGCGTTTTCTGCTCTTCCTCGTACTCTTGCGATAGCTTTCGGAAACGCTCGTCGGAGAGGTTGCCGTTTACCTTGTCCTCGTAGAGGTTTCGGATGATGCGGTCAAGAGCCTGTACGCGCCGTTCGGCGTTCTCTTTCTCCTGCGCATACTCCGCAAGAAGTTTTTTGTTCTCCCTGTCGGTGTTGTTTTGGAGCATGGAGAGGAATTCTTTCTCGTGTTCCTTCGCCATAGCGAATATCCGCTGTAAGTCTGCAAGCACGATACTCTCGATTGCCTCCACCGTTATTTGATGAGAACTACAAAGGTTTTTCTTCTTTTTTCGGTAGGTGGAACAGTTGAAATACTCTTTTTGCTTCATCGTCGTGCAACGACAGAGATACATCTTCTTCCCGCAGTCGGCGCAATACACAAGTCCCGAAAACACACTCATTTCGCCCATATCCGCAGGACGGCGTTTTGCCGAGCGAATACGCTGAACCGTTTCATAGGTATCTGCATCAATGATCGCCTCTTGCGTATTCTCAAACGTTACCCATTCTTCGGGCGGCAGGTCGAGTTTTTTCTTGCTCTTATACGATTTCTTCCTTGTTCGGAAGTTTACCGTATGTCCGAGATAGGTAGGGTTAGAGAGAATACCTTTGACCGATTCCGTACACCAAATGTTTGGATACTCCATTTGAAGCGAAGTTGCGGGCAGGCCGTATTTGCGGTTATGGATCGTCGGCGTGTCGATTTCCCGTTCCGTCAACATCCGCGCTATCTGCGTCGGACCGAAACCTTTCATGCACAGTCTGAAAATCTCTTTGACGACCGTCGCGGCTTCCTCGTCCACAACCCAATGTTCCTTGTTGTTCTCGTCCTTCTTGTAGCCATAGGGCGGGATCGTGCAGAGGTGTTTGCCTGACATACCCTTTGCCTTGAACACGGCGCGGATTTTCTTCGACGTGTCTTTCGCGTACCATTCGTTGATAATATTGCGGAAGGGAGTGAAGTCGTTGTCCACGTTGCTCTCGCTGTCCACGCCGTCGTTTATTGCGATAAACCGAACGCCCGCATCGGGAAACGTGATTTCGGTGTAAACTCCTACTTTCAGATAGTCCCTGCCGAGCCTCGACATATCCTTTACGATGATAGTGCCGACGTTACCTGCGTTGACATCTTCCATAAGTCGCATAAAGTCGGGACGGTTGAAATTCGTGCCGCTGTACCCATCGTCCACATAGAATTGGGGATTGGGAAAGCCCTTTTCACTTGCGTACTTGCCGAGAATTGCCTTTTGATTTACGATACTGTTGCTGTCGCCCTCGTTCTCGTCGTCCCTCGAAAGACGGCAGTAGAGGGCAGTTATTTTCTCACCTCCGAGAT
>CANPZD010000020.1 GCA_947589085.1 uncultured Clostridia bacterium | reverse complement strand
ACGACGGACTTTTCCAAGAGTTTAGTCCGACTTTCTCCAACCTTCTCCCTGCCCTCCGGCAGGGAGAAATTTTTTTTTGCCGCCACACGTCATCCTGAGCCGTGCGCCCGCCGATTCTCGGCGGGCGCACGTGTCGAAGGATCTCGCCCTTATGCAAAGGAGATTTCTCGTCGCTTCGCTCTTACTTCGCGCTACGCGCTCGTGCCGCCCTTCGACAGCGAATAGAACGTGCGGGCGGGGCGAAATGACGGAAGAGGGCGGGGGGACACCACCACACTGTCATACCGAGCGTTAGCGAGTGTATCCCCCTGTCATACCGCCCCGCGCGAGGCTTCTATTGTGTAACCAAGCGCGGCACGAGCCGAAGGCGAAGTAGCGCTTTTCTGTCACCCCGAACGCAGTGAGTGGGTCTCGCCCTTTATCAACGACCGGGGGGATTTGCTCGCCTTCGCATACGCTTCGGCTCGAAATGACAGGAGAGGAGGGGACGCCCGCCCGGCGGGCGCACCGCACACTCCCACACGTCATCCTGAGCCGTGCGCCCGCCGTGGAACGGCGGGCGCACGTGTCGAAGGATCTCGCCCTTTCAAAAAAAATCGCATTCGCAAAAAAAATTTCGCCCAAAACATAGCTTTTCCGCAAAAATTTTGCTATACTGTGTTACAAAGCTGCATCATTTCATTACTTCCCGGAGGAATCGCCATGGCGACGGAATTCCAAACGAAAAAGATCCGCACCGTCCGTACGCCTGTACGTCTGCCGCATGTGAATTTCCGCGTGTTTACCGTCTCCGCCTGCGGCATGATTTTCGGCATTCTTCTCTTTTTACGCATCCGGTTCGGGGGCCTCACGCCCTCGGACTTTTTCTTTTTCGCCGTTTTGCTCGCCTTTCTGCTCAAACCCTGCTCCCCAAAACGCTTCCTTTCCGTCGCCCTTGCCTTTGCGCTCTTCGCAGGACTCGGCGCCGGCGCTTCCGCGCTCTATGCCAAAAACTTTGCAGCCGGCCCGCAGGAGGGGGATCATGCCGTCGCGGGGACCGTCGTCTCCTGCGTCGTGTGGAACGGCCGCGCAGACGTTGTTCTCTCCGACCTCGTCTTCGACGGCCGCTCCGTCGGCGGAAAAATGCAGGCCGTGCTCCCATCCGAAGAGGTACGCCCCGGCGATATCGTTTCGTTTGAATCCCGCGTCGAAAGGTCCTCCGCCTCAGGCAACAGCGCCTTCGAATACCTCTTTTCCCGCGATCTCCGCTACACCGCGGTGGGACAAACCTTTGAACGCGTCGGAAAAAGCAAAAATCCCTTTCTTCGCCTCAACGCCGCGCTATACGACCGCCTCACTTCGGACATGGGTGCCTCCGAAGCGCTCACCGCCTATGCGCTGCTCACGGGCGATTCCCACGGCATGGACGCCGGGATCCTCGAAAAAGTCCAGAGGGGCGGCATTGCGCATATCTTCGCCGTCTCCGGCCTGCATATCGGCATTCTCTTCGCCGCCGCAATGCTCGTTTTCAAAAAACCGCTCAAAAAATACGCCGTGATCCCCGCGCTCGCCCTCGCCGCTCTCTATACCGCCTTCTGCGGATTTTCCGTCTCTTCCTCGCGCGCACTCATCATGTGCGCGGCCGCCGGCCTCTACCGCGCCTTCGGCCGTAAATACGATTTTCTGCAATCCGTCTCCCTCGCCGCCCTCGTCGTGCTCGCGTTCCGCCCCGCGGATTTCCTCTCCGCTGGGTTCCGCCTCTCCTTCGGCGCCTGCGCGGGCCTTACGCTCTTTTCGGGGACTTTCCGGCGCGCGTTCGCCCGGATCCCGCACTTCCCGCGCGCCGTGGCAGGGTACCTTGCCGCAAATCTCTCCGTGCAGCTCTTTACCTTTCCCATCTTGCTCGACTGCTTCGGATATTTTTCCGTGTGGAGCTTTCTCACCAACCTCCTGTTTATCCCGCTGCTGCCTGCGTTTTTTCTACCCATTCTGCTATTTTCTTTCCTCGCGCTCGCCGTTCCGCCCGCCGCCGCGGTCTTTCTTGCCGTGCCGGAAGGCCTGCTTTCTCTCTTTTTGCTCGTCGTCACGGCAGGACGATTTTCCTTTGTGCTCACGGGATTTTCGCTCGGCACGGGGTCCGTCGTGTGGCTCACGGCCTGCGTTGTTCTCTCCGAACGCGTCCGCCTGCGCCTCGGCCCGCGCCTCTTCGCCGCCGCGGGGTTTGCCCTGCTGTTCACGCTGACCGTCCTCTTCGAAAACGTCGTTTTTTCCGGCTGCCGCGTCGATACCTGCGCTTACGGAAAGGGGAACGCCGCCCTCGTCCGCACCCGCTCGGCCGCCGTGCTCATCATCGACGGCGAGATCTCCCTCGACAACCTCGGCGACTTTCTGAACCGCAGACATGCCGGCTCCCTCGACGCCGTGTTCGTGCTCTCGGAGGACGAACTCAGCGCGATCAACCGCGCGGCGTATCTTCCCGCAAAGACGATCTACGCCCGCGACGAGATCGCCACCGGACTTCGCGAAACGCCGCTCTCGTTCGGCGAAACCGCAGAATGCAAGGGACTTTCTTTCCGCTATGCGGCGCGCGGAAAACTTTCGCTCGCGGCCGAAGGGGTCGTCGTCGAGTTCGATTACGAAAATTCTGCCGCGCTCGGCGCCGATTTGTTCATCGGATCGGGCTGCGGAGGGTTGAAATTTTCCTTTTCCCGTGGTATAATAAAAAAGATATGAAGTTCGTTCAGCTTGCAAACAGCCTCAAAGGGTCGCTCGCGCCCGTCTACCTCCTCGAGGGCGAAGAGACGTACTTCCGCGATCATGCGGTCGCGGCGATCCGCGCCGCCTGCGCCATCGCACAGCCCGCGTTCAACGACGTGCGCATCGAAGGCGATTCGCTCAAGGGCGAGGGACTTTCTTCGCTCCCCGCCCAGCTCCGCACGCTGCCCTTTTTCGATGAAAAACGCCTCGTGCGCCTGTATGAGTACTATCCCACGGAACGGGAATGGGAGCGCGTTTTCAAACCGTACTGCGCCGCTCCCTGCGCTTCCACGGTGCTCGTCATCGTGAACGCGGGCGCCAAAAAGGGGTGCGACATCAAGCGCAAATCCGGCGTATGCTATGTGGATTGCGGAAAAGAATCGGAAGAAACGCTCGCCCGCTGGCTGTTCGGCGTCGCGCGGCGCATGGGACTGGATCTCGACGCCGACGCCGCGTCCCTCATGGTGCGATATTGCAATTCCGACGCCGCCCGCATGAAAACCGAAACGGAAAAATGCAGGTTTCTTCTCGGACATGGCGGGCGGATCACCCGTGAGACCGTGCAGAAATACGTCGCAAAGGACGTCGAATATAAAATTTTCGAACTCACCGACGCCGCAGCCCGCGGGAATTATTCCGCGTTCGGCGAAATTTTGCACGATCTCTTGCAAAAGGGTTGGGATGAGAACGCCGCGCTTGCCTCGCTGACGTCGTATTTCCGTACGCTGTGCGAGCTTGCCGATCTGCGCGGAACGGACGAAGAGATCATGCAAACGCTCAATCTCAAGCCGTATCCGCTCAAAAAGAGCCGGGAAGCCCTCGCAA
Organism: uncultured Clostridia bacterium; assembly: GCA_947589085.1. Taxonomy (GTDB): domain Bacteria; phylum Bacillota; class Clostridia; order Christensenellales; family Borkfalkiaceae; genus Gallimonas. Next base: position 12,017 of record CANPZD010000020.1, on the reverse strand, counting down.
GGCTGGGCAAAGACAGGGTGAAAGAACTCTATCTTCGCCTCTATACGCTCTCCGCGGAGATGCGCAGCGGGATCTGTTCCAAATCGGGCGCTCTGTCCGCCGCCGTTGCAAAAATATTTTTCGGATGACGCAAAATACGGTAAAAGCCTTTGCATTTTTCCGCGAAACAGCTATAATAAAGTAGATTCGCGCGCCGCGCATTTCAACGAGGAGGTCTTATGCTCACCCCTGTTCAGGTATGGGAAAAAATCAAAGCCGTCTTTACGCTGCCGTTCCAATGGATCATGGTCGTGGAAGCGCTCTTTTTGTGCATCATTATTTACATGGTGTTCAAAACGCTTTGGGAGAATAACGCCAAACGATTTATCATCGCGTATATTCTGCTCATTCTCGTCGCGGGATTCATCACGCTGTTTTCCGAACCCATCACGGTCACGGAATTCATCGCGTTCCTGCTGATCGGGTCGCTGTTCTTCCTCTTCCTGTTCAACGTCGAACTCAAACGCGGCATCTGGAATACGGGCAAGCGCAATCCCATCACCGCGTCGTCCGTCACGACCGCCCGCATGACCGCCGTGGCCGTGCGCGCCGACGAATATATCACAGGGATCGTAAAGGCCATTCAGAACCTCTCCAAAAACGATATCGGCGCGCTCATCGTGCTCTCCAACGGCAATCTTCCGAAGGAGATCATCGAGAGCGGCGTCACGCTCAACGCCAAAATCTCCAGCCAACTCATCGAGGGGATCTTCATTCCCAAGGCGCCCTTGCACGACGGCGCCATGATCATCTACGGCGATAAGATCCAGGCGGCGGGGTGTTTCCTTCCCCTCACGCAGAAGGATTTCCCCAAGGAATACGGCACGCGCCACCGCGCGGGGATCGGCGTGACCGAGGTGGCCGATGTGGCCGCCATCATCGTTTCGGAAGAGACGGGGATCGTCTCGTACGTCAAACGCGGCGAGATCACGAGATTCGTCGACTCGGAGGGGCTGAAACGCTTCCTGAAAGAATACTATTGGAAAGAATTCAACGCGGAGGGCAAGAAATCATGAAATTCCTCGAATCGCTCAAAAAGTTTTTTACGCATAATATTCCGCTCAAACTGCTCGCGCTCGTCGTGGCGGCCGTCTGCGTTGTCGTGATCCACGCCGCGATATGAAGAATTGCATCCGGATCCCGAGATTGTTTATCCCGCGCGGGGACTTCGAAAAATGGTCGGTGATCTCCGCCGAGCGCTTTTCCCATGACCGCGCTTATTGGGACGGCGTCGCGCGCGCCGTTCATGACGCGCCGTCCGCATTCCGCATGATCCTTCCCGAAGTCTACGCCGGAGAGGACGACGAAGCCGCCTTTTCGGAGATCCGCGAAAATATGTACCTCGCTCTGGAAGAGGACTGGATGGAAAAGCTCCAGCGCGGATTCATACTCACCGAGCGGACCGTTTCCGACGGCATACGTTACGGCATCGTCGCCGCGCTCGACCTCGAACAGTACGCCGCCGAACCCGGCGTTTCCGCGGCCGTGCGCCCCGCGCAGGCGTTTTCCTCGCAGCGGGCGCAAGCTTATGCCGCAGCCCGCAAAAACGCGCCGCTTGAATTTTCCCATGCCGTCGCGTTCTACCGCGATAAAAAGTGCAAGATCGTGCGCCGCATTTTAGAGGAAGAACCCGAACTTCTCTATGAGTTCGATCTCATGGAGGGCGGCGGAAAGATCAAGGGATATTTTGTTCCGGAACCCGTTTCCGCGTGGGCGGCGGACGAAATGCACGTCCGCGGCGATCCGTGTTTCGCCGTGGCGGAGGGCAACGCCGCCATCGCCGCTGCCAAAGCGCATTGGGAAGCGCTCAAACCATCTCTTACCGAAGAGGAACGCGTCTGGCATCCGGCCCGCCTTGCGCTCGCGGAATTGATAAATCTGTGCGATGACGCCGTGGAACTGTATCCCGTTCACAGGCTTGTCGAAGGCGTGGATCCCGAGACGTTCTGCGATTTCTTTCGGCGCTCGGTCAAGTGCAAGCAGGAAGGAAATCTTCTTACGCCCGCCGCGTCCGGAGCGGAGGCCGTCGCCGCAAGCGACAAAGCCGCGGCAACCTATATTCGCCAAAACGGCGGAACGATCCGCCGGATTTCGGGCAGCGCGGAACTCAAACGTCTTGCGGGGCAGGAGGGGACCGTCGGGATCCTGCTTCCCAAATTCGATAAGGAAAATTTATTCCCGGCGCTGAAAGGGGGCGCCATGCTTCCCGAAAGCACATTTACCGTGGGCAGAGCGCGCGAGGCGCGCTACTATCTGGAGGGCAGAGAGATCAGCTATGATTAAGGTGTGTAAATTCGGCGGTACGTCCATGGCCGACGGCATGAATATGCTGCGCATCAAAAAAATTCTCGAAGCCGATCCCGCAAGAAGATACGTCGTCGTCTCTGCGCCCGGAAAACGTTACGGCGGGGATTCCAAAGTCACCGATCTTCTGTACGAGACCGCGCGGGAAGTAAAAGAGACGGGGCATGTCGGCGACGCGTTCGCACGCGTCGCGTCGCGATTCCGCTCCACGGTGCGCGAACTCGGATTGGATTTCGAGATCGACGCGCTCTTGTCCGAAACCGCAAGCGCAATCGAACGCGACCCTTCCGCGGATTTCGTCGCTTCCCGCGGAGAATATCTCGCGGGCCGCGTGACCGCGGCGATGTTGGAGATCCCGTTTATCGACGCGCGGAACGTCATCAAATTCGCGAACGGCCGTCTGGACGCGCCGCGCAGCTATGCGCTGGTGCGGGAAGCGCTCAAGGGCTTGCGCCGCGCCGTCGTCGCGGGCTTTTACGGCGAGGATGAAAACGGCCGCGTCAAGACGTTTTCCCGCGGGGGGAGCGACGTTTCCGGCGCGATCGTCGCCCGCGCGGTCGGCGCGCAGCTCTATGAGAATTGGACGGACGTCAGCGGGTTTCTTGCATGCGACCCGCGCATTGTAGCAAATCCCGTCGGCATCGACGCGCTCTCCTACAAGGAACTGAGGGAACTTTCCTACATGGGTGCGAACGTATTACATAGCGAAGCGATCTTTCCCGTGCGGGAAGCGGATATTCCCATCCGGATCCTGAACACGTTCCGCCCGGAGGATAAGGGCACGGCCATTCTTCCCGTCTCCAAATATCGGCCGGACGGGCGCACCGTCACCGGGATCGCGGGCAAGAAAAATTTTACGGTCATTTATCTCGAAAAATCCCTGATGAACGCGGAAATCGGATTTGCCCACCGGGTGCTTACCGTGCTTGCGCAGCACGGCGTTTCTTTTGAACACATGCCTTCCGGGATCGATACCATGTCGTTCGTCATCGACAGCGAGGAACTCAAAGACGGCGTGCTCGAACAGATCTGCGAGGAGATCCGTCAGGCCGTCCGGCCGGACAAGATGAACGTATTCGCCGATATTGCGCTCCTTGCCGTCGTCGGACACGGCATGAACAGAACGGTCGGCACTTCCGCGCGGCTGTTTCAGGCGATCGCGCGCGCGGGCGTCAACGTGCGCATGATCGATCAGGGTTCCTCCGAGCTGAACATCATTGTCGGGGTCGACAACGAAAATTACGATCGGACCGTGAAAGCGGTATACGAAGAATTTTTCGGACGCGGCTGCGCGTAAAGGAGCGGGTGCATGTTCTGGAAAGGAAAAATCAAATATCTGGTCATTCTCATCGTCTGCGTTGTTCTGGATCTTGCGATCCTCATCTTCTCGTTTAAGCTCTCCGACGTATTCGGCCTCGACAGCTCGAAAAACACAACGGAATATCAGGCGGCCGTTGCGGGAGATCTCTCCGAGCGGGAGGAATATTATGTTCTGCCGCTGAACAACGCGCGCCTTTCGGACGCAAAAAAACAGAAGCCGGGCGTTGCATGTACGCTGTTCTTTGAAAAGGACGACGTCGTTTCCGAAGAAATTCTCTCGGAACTGTCTGCGGATCGGGAAATCCTGTTTCTGTTAAAGGACCACGAAAAGGAATTGACGGAGGGCGAGGAAGTTCTTTGCGTCGCCATGCGCGTCAAATCCGAGAACGGATCGGACGAGGATATCCATATTGCGACGCTGGATCTTCACAACGCCGCAAAATTAAAGAAAATCAAATACGTAAAGATTGCAAGTTTGCTTACCGTCATCGCGCTCTTGTTTGTCGCGGGATTTTCTCTTTGCAAGATCTGCGGCGTATTCCGCGAGAAACCGCGGTGGTAACGGTCTGCTTCGGGAGGCAGTATGAAAGATCGGATCATTGCTTGGATCAGAAACTATTTCGAGGAAAACGGAAAGGATTGCGTCGCCGTCGTGGGGATCTCCGGAGGAAAGGATTCCTCCGTGTGCGCCGCGCTTTTGAAGGAAGCGCTCGGCCCGGACAGAGTGATCGGCGTTCTGATGCCGCAGGGAACTCAGCATGATATTCAGGTCGCTTACGATCTCGTGGACTTTCTCGGGATCCGGCATTTTGTTGTGAATATCGGCAAGGTCTGCGAACAGCTCGTTTCGGCGATCGCGCAGGAGGGGAAGATCGCGGAAGCGCAGGTGCGTTCCAATCGGGCGTATACGTCCAACACTCCCGCGAGAGTCCGCATGACCGTTCTCTACGGGATCTCCGCGCTCTTCGGCGGCAGGGTCGTCAATACATGCAATCGATCCGAGGATTACGTGGGGTATTCCACAAAATTCGGCGACAGCGCGGGGGATTTCAGCCCGATCGGCGATCTTTTGGTGAAGGAAGTCAAAGCGCTCGGCTATGAACTCGGCCTGCCGGAAAAATTCATCGAAAAAGTCCCCGAGGACGGGCTTTCCGGCAAGTCGGACGAGGAGAATATGGGCTTTTCTTACGCCGTGCTCGACCATTATATCGAAACCGGAGAGATCGACGACATGGCCGTCAAAGAAAAGATTGACCGGCTGCATTGGAACAATCTGCATAAGATCAGTCCCATGCCGATGTTCAAAAAGGCCTGAATAGAATAGAGGCTCCGCCGTATGGCGGAGCCTCTGCCGTTTTTTTCGTTTCTTTTATCCTGCTTGTTCCAGCAGCGCCATGATGGCTTTGGCGTTTTCCGTAAACGTTTTTAAGTCTTTCAAAAGACCCGAGAAAAATGCCCGGAGATCCGGATCTTTCAAAATCAGTTTTACCTGACTGTTGCAGAGAGCAATTTCAAATAACATTTCTTTTTCTTCCATAGTCCATGTTTCGATTTTTTGCAACTCGCCGATAACCGCATGAGTGTTTGCGAAACTGTAACTTGAGACGAGTGAATTGATGAGGTCGATTTTTTTTCTTCCCTCTTCCGTGTACAACCGATCCGCTTCCATGTTTTCTTTTTTGCACGCACAATAGTTGCGCTCCAACACTTCGTTGGCTGCGGTTGCGTCTATGATCGCTTTTACCAAGTTATCGAGCGCAGACCCTTCAGAGTAATCGGCCGGCGTATAATATTTGATTCGGTTTTCACGCATCATTTTATAGACTTTGGTCTTATCCTGCGTATCTTTATTGAATACTCCGATGGAGTGCCCTCCCAATGAGTTGACCAGCTTCATACACGGAATATCGGTATCGCTGTCGCCGATATAAACCATGTTCCGGAAAGGAACTCTGATTTCTTCCGGCTGAAAATACTCATTTACCGCAGGATCGTTTACATCCAAAACTCCCTTTTCGATCCGGAAAAGGAACTGTGTTTTATTCGTAAAATTCACAACTTGCGCGGGCCATTTTGCGGCGCCTTTTTCATTAAAATAGAATGAGCTGGCGTAAATTTTTTCAAATGCTCCGTTTTTGGCGACAGAAGTACCTTCGATCATTTCCTTCAAACCGGAAGAAATAATATAGTGTTCGACGATCACGTTTTTTGTTTGTCCGTATGCGCGAATCCGTTCAAACCAGGTATCAACGCCGGGAAACAAACTGACTTTGGCGCCGTAGGACTCAAGATTTTTTCGATTTACGGAAAATTTTCCCTCCGATTCGGTGATCATCATGAACATGTAAGCCAAGTTATGATCCATATCGTTCTGTTCTGCGAGATCGTTGGATTTTTTCCAAAAGTCATCCACATCATAGCCGACTTCCTGAATAAATCCCTGCGCCTGCATATCATCCGGAGTCAGAGTTTTGTCAAAATCATAACATATGGCAAGAATGGGTTGATCGGATTTCGTTTTTCTTTCAAAATGATTCATAAAAAAACTCCGCAAAAAGTTTGAAACATATCAATTATAACAATTTCCGTTCTGTTTGTCAATCTCGCAAAAATTTTTGCAGAAAAAAATTCAAACATATCAGTATGCTTTTGCATAGCAAATGCCGTCGGATTTCCGACGGCGTTTGCTATACATAGTGATTATCTTTCCAGAGTTTCAGCGTTTGCAGGGCGAGGTTCCTCATTTGAGGGGACAGATCGTGAATGATGTCGAGGAAAAGTTTCTCTTCCTGCGTGAGCAGGTATGGCTGAACGACCCATCCGAGATCGTCCGAACGCCCCGTTAAAAAGTCGGCAGAGCAGTTAAAAAAGTCTGCCAGCCTCACGATATAAGAGAGTTTCGGCTCGGCAATTTGATTTTCCCATTTGCAAACCGCGGTATCGCTCACGCCGATTGCCTTTGCAAGCGCCATAAGCGACAAACCGCGCTCTTCCCGCAATTCTTTGATGCGTTGACCGTAATTCATTATTATATTGCTCCATTCAAACTTTTTTCAAAATCATACCAACTTTTGTTTGTTTTTTCATTGACTTCTCCAAAAGTTTGTGATAAAGTAGTATCGTCACAAACTAAAGTTTGTACGACGGATCAAAAAAAATACTTTCTGCAGCGAGAAAACAGGTAGGGTTTCTCGTATGCCTTGCAGCGTGGACAGGCGGCGGCAGAACCTCTGCCGAACAATTCAAAATTGGCAATAAGAGACGCTTCGATCGGTTTCCCCTTATGGGGGTCGGTCGGCATCGCCTTTTACCCGAGAAACGGGATATTTGCAATAAAAAAAGGAGAGCGAATTTATGACGAAAGGAATGTTTGATGTGCCGATAGAATGATTTCGGCATAAAGGTAACTCTTTAAGGCAACATAAACGCACAAAAAAATTATTATCAAAATAAAAAAAGGAGAAATTGTATGACAAAAACAATGAAAAAAGGCTTGTTAGTCGTGTTGTTTGTTGTTATGGCTGTTGCGATCGGCTTGGGATTTGCGTCTTACGCATCCTTCGGCACCGCTAAGGCGGCAGTCAATCAGGCATACGTCGATCAGTTCAAAGGATATATGGACTCGTTCAAAGACGTAAAGACATTCGATGATGCAACCCTTTTCAGCAAAACCGAAGGACCGGAGACTTCGTACAAGTATGGCTTGTGGAATGCTTACACAGGCGCAAAGAGATTGTACGGGAACTTCAGTTCCGAAGATAAAGCCGCTCTCGGCGATGCGGGATCTACTTTTAATAAAGTAGACGCGGTTATGGGCAAGTATTACGCGATTGTGGCGCAAATCAACTCTACGTTGTACGGACTTGACAAGAGCAATACATATTCGGACAATACAAAAGTTGTTGCAACCAGAACCGCCTACGACAACCTTAAGACAGAAGATCCGATTTATGGCGAAGCGAAGCAAGAATATGTGGGAAGTCAAACCAACTATTTGGCAAACCTTACAGCGGCAGAAGCGCGCATGACAGAACTCAAGGCGAACATAGACGCTATCGTTTCGGCAATCAAATCCATTCAATACTACAACGGTTCGGATATGACCGCTTCTCCCGAGTATTCTGTAGAAGCAGGCGGCGCCGAGAAAGTTAATACCAACATCGTGATCGACAGTGAAACGACGATCAAGGCTGTTGAAACCGCTATTACTACGGCGGGCGGCACTGTAACCGCAGGTAAAACTTTGGGCGATGTGACCGTTACCGAATTTGTTGACAAAGCATTTGTTGAGAATTGGGACGTCTATGAGGCAGCTCAGAAATATCTCGCCGAGCAGAAAAAGAAGGCGCAGAATGTTATCGATCTGATCAAAGAGACGTTCGATAATAAAACGGATAACGTAAAGTATTATACGATTCAAAAACAAATCGACGCATGCCGGACGGCTTATGATGCGTTGGAAGATACGACCGGTCACAATGATTTGAAGGGGCTTGTAAGTAATTATGCAACATTGCAAGCCATGGAACAGTACATCTCCGATCTTGAGACCAAGATTGCCGCTGTAGAGGCTTTGATTGTCACGCTCGAAAGCCAAGAAGCAAAGTTCAGTGACGACTACGACAAGGCAATTAAAAAAGCGGAAGATGAATGGGAAAAACTTGACGCAGACGTCAAAGCTTACGACGAGGCAAGATATGCAACCGATGCCGCAGGGAAAGGTACATATGAGGATGTTGTAGCCGGCGAGACTTTTGGCGGCGAATTCGATGAATTCAATAAGTCCTTTATCGTTGATAAATTTGACGTGATGAAGAAAGCACGTGCGCAATATAACGCGTGGAAGGATGAGGTCGATGAACTTGTCAAGAAAGTTGAAGCCATGATCGCTGCCGACGAAGCACATGAGAATATCACCGATAAGTTCAATGAAATCAACAGCAAATATACAGACCCCACTCAGTTGACGACCGAACAGAAAGATGCTTTCAAAGCAAGACAGGTTGACTTTCAGGGTGGCAAGTCTACCTGTGAAGAGGTAATGACCTACTACAGCAACTTCGTGGATAGAATGCAGGCTTTGACGTCCAATTTGGACAATGATATCCAAGCTCTCTACAATGCAACTGTGAATGAAGGACTTTGCGTTTATTCGCAACGCGCCAAAGTGGCGGAACTCAGAAAGACGTACGACGAATTGATCGAGATAACCCCCGAAGCCGCACCGTACGTAACCCGTTACGACGACCTCGTAACAATGGAGGCCGAAGTAAAAGCCGAGGATGAACTGATCGAGGCATGGATTGCCAAGGTAGAAGCTGTTAAACTTCCCGTTTCCGTTGCAAATTGGAACCTTGTCGATGAAGCAGAAACGGCGTTTAACGCGATCCTGCACGTAACCGTGGGTGCAGAAGGCGCAACGACTCCTTCCGACGGCGGCAAGACGTTGCAAGCGCTTGTGAGCGGAACGCATGCCGGTAAAACTATCGGTTCCGGCGACGCTGAAGGGAAAGATATCGATCAGGCATATGTTGATTATCAGGCTGCCTTGACGGCAAGAAAGACTTTGAAGGATGCTATCCAAGCGGCGGTTACGGCTATGACGGCGATCACGATCCCGGAAAAAGATCTCGATCTTCCCGACGTACCCGATTGGGTGGCGGTGGTCGATGCCGCGACAACGGCGTACGATGCGATCGGCGATGAGAAGAGCGCCGAAAACGTCGTCTTCAGCGGCGCGCAGGAATATCTGCAAGAGCAAAATGCGGCAGTCTATGAAAAGTACCTGCTTGCTTTGAGCTACAAGGCGGCATACGAAGTGGAAGCCGCTATCGACAAACTCTCCAAAACCCCCAAAACAGGTTTGACAGAAGCCAAAGACGTCAAGGATGTCGTTCTCGGCGACAAAGAAGATATCGCAGAAGCTCGTAAACTTTACGATGCGTATATCAATAATGTCGCGATCGAAACCAAGAAAGACATCAGAAACTACGCAATTTTGGAAGCCGCGGAAGCTGCTTTTGATGAACTTGTTGCAACCCTCAACGATTGGATGCTGAGAGTTTACAAGCTCTATGCAACCGAAGCCGAACTGGCGGAACTTCAAGATCTGACGGGCGCTTCTCTTACGACGGCGCTTGAAGCGGCATTTGCCAAACTTACCGATTACGCATATCCGCTCAATGTTTACGATCCCGCAAAGAAACCCGAGGAATTTAAGAATGGCGAGTTCTCAACGGTATCGCTTGAAAAAGAGTATACGGCTTTCGATACGGATGAGCATAATAATGAGCAAAAGTATGTGAAAGCGGCGCACGATGCCCTCGATAAGTTAAAGGCAAATTGGGAAACCGCTAAGGCAGCTTTGCAAAAACGTATCAATGATATCAACGCAAAGGTTGCAACCGGTCTTACTTCTGCCGACCTCGATGAAGTGCAGGCGATCCAGGATATTTACGGAAAACTGCATCAATCTCAGAAAGATGAAATTGAGAACTACACGCAATTCCAGGAAGCCGTCGACGACAAACTTGCGTTCGATGCTTTCCACAGTATGTACACCGAACTCTATGAGCAGGTAGTAACCAACGGCAATATCTCCGCGCTTACCGGGTACTACATCGCAGTTGTAAGAAACGTTTACAATAGTTTCTCCTCCGAGATCAAGGCTCAGTTCACCGACTACAGCGAGAAGATGGAGGCTGTTCAAGCGGCATTTGACGCTGCGGTTGAAAACGGCTCTGCGGTTTCTCTCGGCAAGGTAAGCGAAGATCTTCAGGCGTTGAGAGACGAGTACGACGCGAAAGTGAAAGAACTCGAGGGTACGATCGCAGAATTGCAAGCCGGCCTTACAGCGCTTGAGCAGGCCTACAAAGACGCCGACGCAGCTTTGAAGGCAGAACTTGAGAAGGCTTACAAAGACGCCGACGCAGCTTTGAAAGCGGAACTTGAAAAGGCCTACAAAGACGCCGACGCAGCTTTGAAAGCGGAACTTGAAAAGGCTTATAAAGACGCCGACGCGGCTTTGAAGGCGGAACTTGAAAAGGCTTACAAAGACGCCGACGCGGCTTTGAAGGCAGAGCTTAAGAAAGAGATCGAAGATCAGAAGGCTGCTCTCGAAGCCGAGATCACCAAACTTCAGAACTCGCTCAAGACGCTCAACGAAGAGACGATCCCCGCTCTTGACGGAAGAATTCAAGCGCTTGAGAGCGCCAAGACCAAACTCGAAGGCGATATCAGTGACCTGAACACGAAACTCGCAAGTGCCAAGACCGATCTTGAAGGCAAGATCAAGGCCGCTCAGGATGCTCTCACGAAGGCCGACGGAGAACTTCAAGGCAAGATCGATAAGTTGACCTCCGACCTCGATGCCGCCAAGAAAGATCTTCAGAGCAAAATCGACACGTTGACGTCTGATCTCGAAGCTGCCAAGAAGGCAAGCGACGACGCCGTCAAGGCGCTTGAAGGCAAGATCGATCAGTTGACTTCCGATCTCGAAGCTGCCAAGAAGGCGAGCGACGACGCTGTCAAGGCGCTTGAAGAGAAGATGAACAAGGCTGATGAGCAACTCAACTCCCGTATCGACAAACTGAACACAACAATTACTGCCGTATCCGTTGTATTCTCGATTCTCCTTGCCGGCGCGATTGTCTGCATCGTTCTCCTGTTCATAAAGAAGAAGGCGTAATCATCGCTTCTGACCGGCGATCCTTACGGATTTACAAAAAAGGCTTACCCATCGGTAAGCCTTTTTTCGCGTAAAATTCAAATGGAAAAGATCTCTTCGTAGGTCGCGCCGAGGATCTTTTGGAGCAACACGATCTCATCGGGATAAAGATGCCTCTGCCCGACTTCTATCTTCGCAATGGCGCTGCGCGTGATGTCGCAGCCGTTTATCTGCATTTTAACTGCGAGAAGTTCTTGCGTCATACCCGCCCGCTCCCGCAAATGACATATATTTTGGCCGATTTTTTTCTCTGTGTCCCAATTCATAATTTATCAGAAAAACTCTTGACTTTATTATAGCTTTGTGTTATAATTTTTTGCACTTATATAGGTGCAAAATACGCAAAGGAGACAGGTAGCATGAAAAAAAATGTAGTCAGGTATCTCATCGTTTGCTTGGTCATGCTTCTTTCGTTCGCACTGTTTTGTGCATGCGGAAGCAAAGGCGGCGAGGTAGGTTCGCAGGGGATCCAAGGGGAACAGGGGATCCAGGGCGAGAAAGGCGAGACAGGTCCCCAAGGCCCCCAAGGCGAAAAGGGCGAGACGGGCGCGCAAGGCCCTCAAGGCGAGAAAGGCGAAACAGGTCCGCAAGGCCCTCAAGGCGAAAAAGGTGAGACGGGCGCGCAAGG
>CANPZD010000019.1 GCA_947589085.1 uncultured Clostridia bacterium | reverse complement strand
TGGCTTGGGGTGGAATCGAACCGCCGACATAAGGATTTTCAGTCCTCCGCTCTACCAACTGAGCTACCAAGCCGTATGCCTTTTAAGGCGGGAGCCTCATTCCTCGGAATGAGGCTCCTTTTTTGGCGACCCAAAACGGGCTCGAACCGTCGACCTCCAGCGTGACAGGCTGGCGCTCTAACCAACTGAGCTATTGGGCCATGGAGTTTGCATTGGAGGTACCGTCTGGTGGGCCTTCACGGACTTGAACCGCGGACCGATCGGTTATGAGCCGACTGCTCTGACCAACTGAGCTAAAGGCCCTTAGGCAAAGTGCGGCAAACCGCAATGCTTGTTTATCATAGTATAAATGCAAATAAAAGTCAAGTGATTTTCCGCGCATTTTTATAATTTTTTTTCGCCTTTCTTCCCCAATATTTGCCGTTATCCGCGAAAAACCGTTGATCCGTTCGTGCTACAATGCTTGGAGACAAAACGGGAGGATTTTTATGAAATTGCAGGGGAGCCGGAAGGGAGATAATCTCTACATTTATCTTTCGGGCGAACTCGACGAGCATTCCGTCGTTGCGCTTCGCGAAAGTGCGGATCGGCTGATCGACGAAAATGCCGGTCTGTCGCGCGCGGTATTCAATCTGGCGGGACTTCGCTTTATGGATTCGACGGGCATAGGCTTTCTCATCGGCCGCTATAAACGTCTGAAAAAATACGGCATGACGATGTATCTCGAAAGTCCGGAAGCCGGCGCAGACAAAATTCTTTCCCTCAGCGGACTCTATTCGCTGATGCCCAAAATTTAGGAGACCGAATATGAACGAAATGGTTTTGAAGTTTCCCGCGAAGTCGGAAAATGAAGTTTTTGCGCGCAATGCGGTCGCCGCGTTTGCGCTTCCGCTCAATCCGTCGCTTTCCGAACTTTCGGACGTGAAAACGGCGGTCTCCGAAGCGGTCACCAACTGCATCGTGCATGGGTATCGCGGCGGCGAGGGCTGGATCACCGTAACATGCCGGACCGACGGCGTGCGTCTCGAAGTGGAAATTTCCGATGAAGGCCGCGGGATCCGCGATATCAAGAAGGCGCTGGAACCCTTTTACACCACGCTGCCCTCGGAAGAGCGTTCGGGCATGGGTTTTACGATCATGCAGACGTTCATGACGGAATTCTCCGTGGAATCGACGGAAGGCGCCGGTACAAAGGTGAGAATGTGCAAGGATTTCACCGTGAAGGCGGAAAGGAATGTTGGGTGAAGAGGAGACCGTTGCGCTTCTCCGCCGTGCCAAAACAGGGGATAACGAAGCCAAAGAACTTCTTCTGACGCATAACGTTTCCCTGCTCAAAAGTATTCTGAGGCGGTATCTGGGCAAAGGCGTGGAGTACGACGATCTGTTTCAGCTTGCCTCCCTCGGGTTTTTGAAGGCCATTGCGGGATTCGACGAGAGCTTCGGGGTACGGTTTTCCACCTATGCGGTGCCGATGATCGCGGGGGAGATCAAACGATTTCTGCGCGACGACGGCAGCGTAAAAGTTTCGCGCGCCATGAAAAAAACGGCGCGCGATCTCAACCGCTATATCGAAAATTATGCGATGGCGCACGGAAATCAGCCCACGGTAAAGGAGTTGGCGGAGGCCTTCTCGATGGAAGAGGCCGACGTCGTGTTCACGCTCGGCTCTTCCCGCATGCCGGTATCCATCTACGAACAGACGGATTTTAAGGACGAAAAGGCGGCGACGCTTGCGGAAAAACTTCCCGCCAAAGACGGGCAGGAAGAAATGCTCGACAGAATGGTTCTGAAAGAGGCGATCGAAAAACTCCCCGAACGCGAGAGAAAGATCGTCTTTCTCCGCTATTTCCGCGACATGACGCAGAGCGAAGTGGCGAAGGCGATCGGGGTGAGCCAGGTGCAGATCTCTCGGATCGAAAGCAAGATCATGGCGCAGTTCAGGAAAGAATTGAACGGCTGATCCTCGGACATGGTATGCCCGAAAAACGCGAAAGCAGCAAAAATATAGGCGGGATAAAAGCGCGGGGCATACAAACGCACATTGTTCGTATTTTACTCTGAATATGTTAGAAATTTTCCTAAATTTATCAACTATGTTTTTTTCATGAAAAAAACAAATTTCATTGCCCCGGATTTGACATTTTTCATAAAAAATGTTAATATAGAAACTATCGGAACGGGAAACGTAAATTTCTGCGCGAAGTTTACGTTTTTATGCTTTTTTTTACGATATCGCGGAGGTGATTTTTTGCTCAAAACATTGATGAAAAGTATCAGGGAATATAAAGTTCCTTCCATTCTTTCGCCGATTTTCGTGACGTTCGAAGTGGTGCTCGAATGTATGATTCCCTTCATCATCGCAAAACTTGTGAATTCGATCGACGTTTCGGTCGGCGCGACCATCAAGCTCTCGAACATTCTCATGTACGGGGGGATTTTGGTGGCGATGGCAGTTGCCTCGCTGGTGTGCGGCGCGCTGGCGGGCGCGTTCTGCGCCAAGGCCTCGGCCGGATTCGCGAAGAATCTGAGAAAGGACCTGTATTATAAGGTCCAGGACTTTTCGTTCGAAAACATCGATAAATTCTCCACGCCCTCGCTCGTTACGCGCATGACGACGGATATCACGAACCTGCAGCTTGCCTACATGATGATCATCCGCGTTGCGATCCGCTGTCCGCTCATGATGATCTTTTCGGTCGTGATGGCGTTCGTCATCGGCGGGAATCTTGCATGGATCTTCGTCTGCGTCATTCCTCCGCTTACGGCCATTCTGCTGTTTCTGATGAAGCGTGCGATGCCGCTCTTCCGCCGCGTGTTCAAGAAGTACGATAATCTCAACGAATCCGTGCAGGAGAACATCAAGGGGATGCGGGTCGTAAAATCCTATGTGCGCGAGGATTACGAAAAGAAGAAGTTCGACCGCGCGGCGACCGACGTGCAGATGGATTTCACGAAGGCGGAGCGCATTCTTGCGTGGAACCAACCCGTCATGCAGGTATTCTTTTACGGCGTGCTGTCCTCCGTGCTGTTTATCGGGTCGTATCTGATCTTCAAGGCGAACAACATCGAAGTGCTGCGCGTTCCCAACTCGGTCGGCGGACTTCGGATCGGGGAGGTATCCCAACTCATCGTATACGGAATGCAGATCCTCATGTCGCTCATGATGTTCTCCATGGTATTTGTCATGATCACGATGTCTGTGGAGAGTTCGCGGCGTATCTGCGAGATTCTGCATGAGGAATCCACGCTGAAAAGTCCGTCGGATCCCGTCTACGAAGTGGCGGACGGCTCCATCGATTTCGACGGCGTCTCGTTCAAATACTCGGCTTCGGCGGAGAAAAACGTTCTGGAAAATATCGACCTGCATATCCGATCGGGCGAGACGATCGGCGTCATCGGCGGGACGGGGTCGTCAAAGACCTCGCTCGTCAATCTCATCTCCCGCCTGTACGACGTGACGGAGGGGCAGGTAAAGGTGGGCGGCAGAGACGTGCGGGAATACGATCTCGAATCCCTGCGCAATCAGGTGGCCGTCGTATTGCAGAAGAACGTGCTGTTCTCGGGCACGATCAAGGAGAATCTGCGCTGGGGAAATCCCGACGCGACGGACGAAGAACTTGTCGAGGCATGCAAACTTGCGCAGGCGGACGAATTCATTCAGGGATTCCCCGAAAAGTACGATACATATATCGAACAGGGGGGCACCAATGTCTCGGGCGGGCAGAAGCAGCGGCTCTGCATTGCGCGCGCGCTGCTCAAAAAGCCCAAGATCCTAATTCTCGACGATTCGACGAGCGCCGTCGATACGCATACCGACGCGATGATCCGCAAGGCGTTCCGGGAATATATCCCCTCGACGACCAAGATCATCATCGCCCAGCGGACTTCTTCGGTGGAGGACGCGGACCGCATCGTGATCATGGACAACGGCAGGATCGACGCGGTGGGGACGCAGGAGGAACTTCTCGGCGTCAACGCCATCTATACGGAAGTTTACAACACCCAGAACAAGGGTGCGGATCCCGCGCGCGCGGAGATGGGAGGTGAAGGCAATGAGTAAGATTGCTTTGGCGGTCGTATTGTCCGTTGTGGTCGCGCTCCTTCTCGCCGCCGATCTCTTCATGATCCTGAAACTCCGCGCGAGAAGGAAAAGAGAGAACGCCGCGGCCGCGCTCCCCAAGAAGAAGGGGGTCCTGAAACGGATCATCAAGGCGCTGTTCCATTTCTATCCCAAGATGATGACGATCGCGGTCGTCTGTATCGTATTCAATGCCGTCGTGAGCGCGCTTCCGTCCATCTTTATGGAGAGGATTTTTACGATCATCAACCGTGCGGTCGAAGATTCCTCCGTTGCCGCAGACGGACTTTGGGCGGCGTACGGCATGGAGATCACGCGCAACATGCTCACGCTCATCGGACTCTATTGTCTCTCTCTGGTGGCGACGGGCATCTATCATCAACTGCTCGCGATCGTCACGCAGGCCTTTTTGAAGAGCATGCGGGAACAGATGTTCAACGGCATGCAGGAACTGCCCGTGCGTTACTTCGATACCCACAACCACGGCGATATCATGAGCTATTATACCAACGATATCGACGCGCTCCGTCAGATGATCTCGCAGAGCATTCCGCAGCTCATGACGTCGGGCATCATGGTCTTTACGCTGTTCTGCATCATGATCTATTACAGCGTGTGGCTCACGCTGGTGGTGTTGGGATGCGTCGTCATCATTCTGTTCGTGACAAAGTTTGTGGGCGGGAGCGCGCGCAAATATTTCCTCGGTCAGCAGCGCGCCATGGCGCAGACGGAGGGGTTCATCGAAGAGATGATGAATGGCCAGAAAGTCGTAAAGGTATTCTGCCATGAAGAGGCGGCGAAAGCGGATTTCGACAAAGTCAACGAACATCTCTTCGATCAATCCGATCGCGCAAACCGCTATGCGAATATGCTCATGCCCATTCTCGGCAATATCGGGCACGTGCTCTATGTTCTCATTGCGATCCTCGGGGGCGTGTTCATTCTCCGGAACATCCACAATGCGGGGTTGATCCTGCTGGTCGATCCGGGTGCGAGTCTGTTCACGGCGGCGACCGTCGCGGCCTTCCTGCAAATGACGCGCCAATTTTCCAACAACATCAACCAGGTCTCCAACCAGGTGAATTCCGTCGTGATGGGACTTGCGGGCGCCTCGCGGATCTTTGCGCTCATCGACGAGCAGCCGGAGACCGACGAAGGCTATGTGACCCTCGTCAACGCAAAGGAGAACGAGGACGGCACGCTCACCGAATGCGCCGAACGCACGGGGATCTGGGCATGGAAACATCCGCACAAGGAGAACGGCACGGTCACGTACGAACGTCTGCGGGGCGACGTGCGCATGTTCGACGTCGACTTCGGCTATACGCCGGATAAGATCGTTCTGCACGATATCAGCCTGTATGCGCGGCCGGGCGAGAAGGTGGCGTTCGTCGGCGCGACGGGCGCGGGAAAGACCACGATCACGAACCTTTTGACGCGCTTTTACGACATCGCGGACGGCAAGATCCGCTATGACGGGATCAATGTCAACAAGATCAAAAAAGGGGAACTGCGCCGCGCGATCGGCATGGTTTTGCAGGACACCAATCTCTTTACGGGTACCGTGATGGACAATATCCGGTACGGCAGGTTGGAAGCGACCGACGAGGAATGTATCGCCGCGGCGAAACTTGCGGGCGCGGATGATTTCATCACCCGTCTGCCGGAGGGATACAATACGACGCTGCATCAGAACGGCGCCAATCTTTCGCAGGGACAGCGGCAGCTGCTCTCCATTGCGCGGGCGGCGGTGGCGGATCCTCCCGTCATGATCCTCGACGAGGCGACGAGTTCCATCGATACGCGCACGGAGGCGATCGTCCAGCGCGGAATGGATAAACTGATGGAGGGCAGAACGGTATTCGTCATCGCACACCGCCTTTCCACGGTCAAGAACTCCAACGTGATCATGGTCCTCGAACAGGGCCGCATCATCGAGCGCGGTACGCACGAACAGCTCATCGATCTGAAAGGCAAATATTATCAGCTCTATACGGGCGCCTTCGAGTTGGAATAAACGTTATAAAAAAATCTCCCCGCCGGGTTGGGCGGGGAGATTTTTTTTGCAAAATCAGCGGTTGAGAACGGTTTTGTACCCTTTGCCGTAACGCACGCATTTGGAGACGCGGGAGAGGGTCGCGGAAGAGATGTTCGTCTCCGCGATGATCTGTTCATACGTTTTTCCCTGCATCAGCAATTTTGCCGCGCGGACGCGTTGGGTCAGCGACGCCATTTCGGTGTACGTCAGAAGATCCTCGAAAAACACGCGGCATTCTTCGAGGGTGCGAAGGGACAGGATCGCTTCGAACAGCTCCCGGTGCTGTTCTTCGGGTGATGTTTCCGTCATGAATTTTCCTCCCGGCATTTGAGAAACGCCTTGGTTTTTTCGCTCTTCGGATGCAGAAATATCTCTTCGGGCGTGCCCGCTTCCTCGACGACGCCGTCCGCCATGAACAGAACATAGTCCGCGACCTCCCGCGCGAAGGACATTTCGTGCGTGACGATGATCATGGTCTGTCCTTTGAGCCTGCGGATCACGCCGAGCACTTCGGCCGTGAGTTCGGGGTCGAGCGCGGAGGTGGGTTCGTCGAAGCAAAGCACGTCGGGCGAGAGGGCAAGCGCACGCGCAATGGCGATGCGTTGCTGTTGGCCGCCGGACAGCTCGTGCGGGTAGCTGTCTCTCTTATCCGCGAGGCCGACTTCCGCGAGCAGGGATTCCGCGCGTTCCCGGTTTGTCTCTTTGAGTTCTTTGGCATAGGCGCGCGTGCGCCGGCGGACCTGTTTGCGGCGCGCGAAAAACGGTTCGCCGCGGCTTGCTTCGAGCTGTTCTTTGCGATATGCACGAATGTGCCTGCGTGCAAGCAACTCGGGCGCGAGCGAAATGTTTTTCAAAGCGCGGTAGTGAGGGAAGAGGTTGAAGCTCTGGAAAACGAGGCCGGATCTCAGCCGTTTTTCGCGGAGTTCCCGTTCGGAATAGCGCGCCTTTGCGTCGAAGAGCAGCGCTCCGTCGATATAAATCTTTCCTTCATCGGGTTTTTCCAGAAAGTTCAGGCAGCGCAAGAGCGTTGTTTTTCCGCTTCCGGAAGCGCCGATGATCGCCATGATTTTTCCTTTCGGCAGGTCAAAGCCGATACCTTTGAGCACTTCCGTTTCGGAGAACCGCTTGCGGAAGCCCTCGACATGATAATATTCCATATTCAGATCTTGATGTATTCGAGTTTTTTCTCCGCATAGCGGAACAGCAGGGTCAGCAGGCCGACGAAGAGCAGGTAGAATACGCCCGTATAGAAGAGGGGCCATATCAGGCCTTTTCTCATGCTCGTTTCGGCGACCATGATGATCTCCACCACGCTGATCACCCGCACGAGGGAAGTGTCTTTCACGAGGGTGATGATCTCATTGGACATGGGCGCCACGATGCGTTTGATCATCTGCATGAACGTCACGCGGAAGAAGATCTGCGTTTTCGACATGCCGAGCACCTGTCCCGCCTCCCGCTGGCCGACGGGCACGCTCTGAATGCCGCCGCGGTAGATCTCGGAAAAGTAACAGGCGTAATTGATCACGAACGCGACGATCGCGGCGAGTTCGCGGTCGAATCCGTAGACCCCGAAGATGAGGGAGGGGCCGTAGAATACCACGATGATCTGGAGCATGAGCGGCGTGCCGCGCACGACCCACACGATCGCGCGTACCACGGCGCGCACGGGGCGCAAACGGCACATCGAGCCGAATGCGATCACCAGCCCGAGCGGCAGCGCGAGCGCGAGCGTGACGAAGAAGATCTCGCACGTCTTGCCGAAGCCTTCGAGCAATTCCAGAGTGATTTTCAGAAACGTCGTCATGCCAGATATTTTTTCGTCAGTTCGTCGAATGTGCCGTCGGTCTTATACTTTGCGATGATCTCGTTGAGTTTTTCGAGCAATTCGGTATCTTCCTTCCGAAGGCCGATCCCGTATTCCTCTTTTGCATAGCCGACGTCGAGATACGTCAGATCCTCGTATTCCGTTCCGGCGCCCGTCATGGCCTTTGCCATCGTATAGTCGAGGATCGCGATCTCGGAAGTCCCCGCCTTCACTTCGAGCAGACAGGCGGCCTGCGAGAGCATCTCGTTCACTTTGCAGGAATAGCCGTTGTCCGTCACGGTGCTTGCGCCGGCGGAACCCTTTTCGACCGCGATCGACTGCGCGGCGCCCACGCTCGCAGCGTCGGTGAATTTTGCCGCATTCTCCGTCTTGACCACGACGACCTGTTTGTTTTCCAGATAGGCGTCGGTGACGGCGATATTTTCTTTCAGCTCCTCCGAGATCGTCATGCCGTTCCAGATGAGGTCGATCTGTTTGGTCTGGATCTCCGTAAAGCGGCTGTCCCATTCGATGAGCTGAAATTTCGGGGTATAGCCAAGTTCCGCGCAGGCCTTTTCCGCAAATTCCGTATCGAACCCGACGAGTTTTCCCGCCTCGTCCCGATAGTTCATGGGCGCGTATTCCGTGTACCCGATGACGAGGGTATTTTCATCCTTGCCCTTGCATGCGCCGAGCGCGACGGCCGATCCGGCTACGGCCAGTGAAACTGCCAGAATTCCCGCAATCATTTTTTTCATTGTGAAATCTCCTTTACTTTATCGCTTTAATGTGATGAAGTATACGGTCAGTTTAACACACCGCCGGAAATTTGTAAAGCGATTTTCATGTGTTTTTGAAAAAAATATAAAAAATCGCCGCGCGGTAGTCCCGCGCGGCGGAGAAGGGATCGGATCAATCAAATGTTACGGCGTCGCCGACGAACTTCACGCGGCTTGCAAAGAAGGCGGAGAGTCCCTTTTCAAGTTCTTCATAGTCGCATTTTGCCATCGTTTCCGTCGCGGAATGCATGGCGAGCTGCGCGACGCCGAGATCGACGGAGGGCACGCACACATGCCCGAGCGAGATCGCGCCGAGCGTTCCGCCGCTGCGCAGATCGGAGCGATTGTAAAAGCTCTGAAATTTCACGCCCGCGTCGGAAAAGATCTTTTTCACGGCGGCGCAGGTCATGGCGTCCGTCGTGTACGCGCCGCCCGCATGGTTCTTGATCACGATCCCGCCGCCCATGACGGCGCGGTTGGTGGGATCGCATTTTTCGGGATGGTTCGGATGGAGCGAGTGGGCGTTGTCCAGTGAAACGAGCAGAGAGGAAGCGAGCGCGCAGAGTTTTTCCTGTTCGCTCCTCTCCTGCGCGGCGGCAATGCGCGCGACTGCGGAAGCGAGAAAATCGCCGCCCGCGCCGCGGTATGTCGAGCTGCCGATCTCTTCGCTGTCCAGCAGCGCGGCGATCAGCGTGCCCTCAAATTGCTTCGCGCCCGCGAGCGCGCACAGAGACGCGTAGGCGCCCGAAAGGTCGTCGATGCGGGGCGAAGAGAGAAATTCTCCGTTTATGCCGCTCTCAAAGGGCGCTTCTGCGGGGACGAGGAAGAGATCGTAGGCGAGCGCGTCCTGAACGATCGCGGAAAATTCCGCTTTCCCGAGCGCAAAGAGCGGGAGTTCCGTCTGCAAATTCGGTCCGAACTTTTCATTTGCCTCCCGGTTCTGATGCACGGCGAGCGAGGGCAGCACGACGCGGAACTTGCTCACGAAAGGGCGGGATCGCAGCGCGCCTTCTGCGGCGTGCACCGTTCTTCCCGCCAGCGCGAGCGGACGGTCGAAGAAGGTATACCAAAGGCCTCCGCCGTACGGTTCGGTATTCAGGCGGGTAAACGCGCCGTCGGAAAGGGCGGGGTTTTCTTTGAGTTTGAGGCAGGGAGAATCGGTGTGCGAGACGACAAATTTATAGTTTCCCTTGCGGGAATAGCGGAATGCGATCAGGCTTGCGCCCGCGCGCACCGTATAATACGCGCCGCCCTCCCTTAAATTCCACGTTTCCTGTTCGCCGAGGCGGATAAAACCCGCGCGGTCGAGCAGGGCGGCGGCGTTCTCCACCGCCTGATAGCAGGTATAAGAAGTTCCCAAAAAACGGGAAAGTTCATTCATAGGATCCCTCCGAAACGGTAATCAAAAGTCGATCGCCCGCCGGGTCGGCGGGCGCATGCGATCAGAGTTTTTTCACGTAAGCTCTCCGCCGCTTGTGCTGTTCGGCGTGAAAGATCTTCCATTGATTGATGATATTGTGGTTATCTTCGAGGTTCAGATTGGTTTCGCAGTATTCTACGCCGCCTTCGTGCATCATATGGACAAGCTCGTTGATGAGAACGGATCCAAGCCCCTTATTGGTGTATTCGGGCACCGATCCCACGAGCGCGAGGTCGATGACTTTCGGGTGCCGCACCGCGCGCAAGACGCGGAACAGGGCGGGCAGAGTAAGACGGCCGTTGGATTTCTGAAGGGCGCCGCCGAGCGCGGGGAAGCACAGTCCGAGACACACCGGCCGGTCGTTTTCGTCGAGTACGATGCGGACGAAGCGGATATCGATGACAAGATTGAAATTTTTGATGAGTTCTTTTTTCATCTTGTCCGTAAAGGGCACGGTGCCGTAGATATCCCGGTAGGAGATATCGAGCACTTCGAAGAATTTATCCGCATATTTGTCGAGGAAATCCTTGGTATTCTTCGCCGCGCCGAAGTGAAGATTGTAGCGGGTCATCAGCTTATCGCAGATGCGGTCGAGACGGTCGTCCGGCCCGTTCGGCAGCGACAGCCGGTGCTCGATCCAATCGACATCCTTTTCGTACCCGCGTCGTTCGATGAGCTTCTGATAGTAGGGGAAGTTGTACTGTTCCTCAAAGGTGGAAACCCGGTCGAATCCCTCGATGAGCAGACCCTCGCGTTCCAGATCGGAAAATCCGAGAGGGCCGACGACTTCTTCCATGCCCTTTTCCCTTGCCCAATTCTCCACGGCGGAAAAGAGCGCGTCGGCAACTTCCTGATCGTCGATGCAGTCGAACCGCGTAAAGCGGACGCGTTTCTGATTCCATTTCAGATTGCTTGCGCGCTGCAAGATCCCCGAGATGCGGCCGACGGTCTTGCCGTCGCGGTAAGCCAGAAAGTACACGGCTTCCGCGTCGTCGTAATAATGGTAATCGGATCGGAAGATCTTCTTTTCGTCTCCGTAGAGCGGAGGAACAAAATACGGATTGCCCTTATAGAGGCGCAGCGGAAACGCAATAAATTCCTTGCGTTGTTTTTTCGTTTGAACGTTTTGTACGGTTACCATGTTTTTATTATAAAATGCAAAATAAATTTTGTCAAACAGTTCAAACGGAAAAGTCGGATTTTGCTCTTGACAGACATATTTCGGTACGATATAATCCAAATGAGGAGGAAAATTATGGTAAAACGTTTTTCGATCACCGTACCCGCGCCCGCAGGCGATGAGGAGCGGACGGAATATCTCTATCTGCCGGACGATCTCAAAGAGGGGGAGCGCCTTGCCGTCATGTACCTGTTCGACGGCCAGACCGCCTTTTTCGACGAGACCGCGCCCTACGGCGAAAGTTTGCGGCTCGGCGAACTTCTGGATCAACGCGGCGCGCGCATTCTCGTGGTCGCCGTGGAAGCGGATAAGGTCAACCGGATGTCGGAATATTCCCCGTTTGCGTTCGAATCGCCCTACGGAAATTCTTCGGGC
Source organism: uncultured Clostridia bacterium (assembly GCA_947589085.1). GTDB lineage: Bacteria > Bacillota > Clostridia > Christensenellales > Borkfalkiaceae > Gallimonas. The sequence goes on along the minus strand of CANPZD010000019.1, from coordinate 4,349 downwards.
GGCGGGCGCGCGCATCTCGAATGGCTGGTCCGCGTGCTGAAACCGAAGATCGACGCGGAATATCCCACATGGACGGACCGCGCGCACACCATGCTGGCGGGCAGTTCTCTCGGGGGACTGATGTCGCTGTACGGCCTTGCCGTATTCCCGGAAGTGTTTTCCGCGGCGCTTGCGTTTTCGCCCAGCGTGTGGGTGTCGGCGCAAGAAATGGCCGGGCTGCTGAAAGGGATCCCCGCCGATTGCGAGGTGTACTTCGACTACGGGGAAAAGGAACTCGGCAACCATGCGGCGATCAAGGAGAGCCTTTTGCTCGCCGTAAACGCGCTTGCGGAGAGCGGAGCGAACTTTACGTTCCGTCTTGCAAAAGGCGCCGTGCACAACGAGGGCGCATGGAAGAGGCGTCTGCCCGCCGCGCTCGATTGCATCGGCTTGACGGCCCTGAAATAAACCGGTTTTCAACTTTATAAAAAAAGCGTGTGCCCGCCGATTATTCGGCGGGCACACGGCTCAAAATGACAGAATGGGGTAAGAAAATCGCATTTGCATTCCGAAAATCAAACGGGCGTCGCGCCGCAGATTTTCGTTACATGTAGCTGCAACCGTACAAATACGGCATGGCGAGACCGCACGACACGGGAATCAAAAAAATCATGAAGAGGATCAACCAGAGCGCGAGCAAGACCGCGCTGACGATGACCCCGGCGAGCGCAAGGCTGTGGCCGTTCCCGTTCATTTTTTTGGCCTGGTTGAGGCCGATGATGGAGCATATAAGCCCCACGACGGGCATGAGAAACGAAAAGATCAGTCCGAGAATGGCGAGAACGTTCGAAGTCTCCTGCTGAGGGGCGGGAGCGGGGGGATTGAATACTTCGGGCCGCAGGACCTCGCCGCAATGCGGGCAGACCACGGCGTTTTTATCGATCTCATTGCCGCAATGGGTGCAATATTTTTTGGTTTTTTCCGCGGGAGTTTCCCGCGCCGTTTCAAACGAATGGCCGCAGCGAATGCAGAACCGTGCGTTGTCGTCCGTTTTATTTCCGCATTGCGGACAAAACATTTTACCACCTCCGATGATGTTACATAGATTATAGCAGATTTTTCGGAAATGTCAAGAATCTTTTTCATTCGGTTTACAAACGCGGCCAGGTCTGTTATAATATAAGCAAAAATTATACCCGAATGCAAAATCCGGGGAGAAAACAAAGCGGAGCTTATCGTTATGGTCATTTCTGCGATCGCCACGGCGCAGGGCAGGGGCGGGATCGCCGTTGTCCGCATGAGCGGCGAAGGCGCGCTCGGGATCGCGAAAAAAATGTTTTCCCGCAAGGCGGAATATGTTCCCAACGTCATGTATGCGGGCGAGATCGACGCGGGCGCATTCCGGGATTTCGGAATGTGCGTATACTTTCGTGCGCCGAAGTCGTTCACGGGCGAGGATACGGTGGAATTTCATTGCCACGGGGGCACGGAGATCGCCCGCGAGGTCCTGCGCAGGACGCTCGATCTGGGCGCGCGGCTTGCCGAACGGGGCGAGTTCACGAAGCGGGCGTTTCTGAACGGCAAACTTTCGCTCTCGGCGGCGGAGGGCATGGTCGACATGATCAACGCGTCGTCCGCGGCGGAGGTGCGGGCGGGATATCTTCTCTACGGCGAAAAGCTTACGGAGGAGGGCAAGCGGCTGCAAGCGCTTCTTCTGAATGCGCTGGCGAGCGTGGAGGCCGACGTGGACTATCCGGAAGAGGATCTCAACGTCGATTCGCGCAAGGAGATTGGGGCGGCGCTATCAGAAGCCGAAGCGGCGCTTGCGGCGCTCTGCGGGCAGTATGCGGCGGGGCGCAAGATCAAAAACGGGGTCAACGCGGCGATCTGCGGCAAGCCGAACGCGGGCAAAAGCACGCTGTTCAACGCGCTTCTCGGCTACGACCGCGCGATCGTTTCCGAGGTTCCCGGGACCACGCGCGATACGCTGGAGGGAACGCTCGAGATCCGCGGCGTGCTGTTCCGCCTCACCGATACGGCGGGATTGCGCGAGGGCGCGGACGCGATCGAACGCGAGGGCATCCGCCGCGCGGAACAGGCGATCGCCGGGGCGGACGTCATCATGTGGCTGAAAGACGACGAACCCGCCACGTTCCCTGCGGGCACGCCCGTGATCGCCGTGGGCGCGAAGTGCGATCTCATCCGCCGGGAGGACTGCGACGTATGCGTCTCTTCCGTGACCGGAGAGGGGCTGGACCGCTTGAGGGAGCTGCTCTATGAACGCGGTTACGGCAGGGAAAACGAAGAGACGTTTTTATTGGAAGAGCGGCACTATCGGGCGGCGGAGCGGGCGCTTATGGCCGTGCGCCGCGCGCTGGAAGCGGTGCGGGGCGGACTGTACGCGGAGCTATACGCGCAGGATCTGCGGGAGGCGTACGCCGCGCTGGGCGAGCTGACGGGCGAAACGGCGACCGAGCGCGTCATCGACGAAATTTTCGAAAAATTCTGCGTGGGAAAGTGATCCCGAAAACGGAGGGAAACGATGGTCGATCTCGATCTATACAGAGTATTTTGTGCGGTCGCGCGGTGCGGAAGTCTCACCAAGGCGGCGGAGGAACTGTATATTTCGCAGCCTGCGGTTTCACAGGCGATCAAGCAGCTCGAAATGCAGTTATCCACGCCGCTTTTCACGCGGACGCACAGGGGCATGGAACTCACGGCGCAGGGCGGCGAACGGATCTATCAGGACGTCGAGCAGGCGCTTCGGCTTCTCGACGGCGCGGAAGAACGCCTCGCGGCGCTGCGGAACAAGGCGACGGGTACGCTGCGGATCGGCGCGTCGGAGACGATCTTCGAGTATATACTTTCCGAAACGATCGTAGCGTATCACAAGGCGTTTCCGCAGGTGAAGATCGAGCTGATCACCGATGTTTCGCCCAAGATCATCGAGATGCTGAAAACGGATCGCTGCGACGTGGGATTTCTGAATCTGCCCGTTGCGGAGGACGAGGGCATCACGCTGGGGGATCCGATCCGCATTCTGAACGACGTATTCGTCGCGGGGGATGCGTTTTCGGAGCTGAAAGGCGCGAAGCTCAAACTGTGGGATCTGCAGCAATATCCGCTGTTGCTGCTCGGAAAACAGACCGTTGCGCGCAATGCGTTCGATAATTTCTGCCGCAGTCTCGGCGCCACGCTGCAGCCCGCCGTCGAAGTGGACAGCTGGGATTTTATGAAGCGGTTGGTGACAGAAGGCATGGGGATCGGCTGCCTTCCGCGGGAATATGCGCTGCGGCGGCTGGCGGCGGGGGAACTGTTCGAACTGTACGTGCAGCCCGCGATGCCTCCGCGTTCCGTGGGGATGGCGCTGCCGAAGCGTTCGGTCGTCTCGTTTGCGCTCAGATCCTTTACCGAGCTTGTGAAGAAGAATAAAAATGAGGCCGAGAAAATAAAATAATTTTCTTCGAAAAATGGGAAACGTGACGCAAAACGGTTGCAATTTCGAAGGGAATCGTGTAAAATGGAATAACTTGCAGAGATGGCGGAGCGGCTGAACGCGCACGATTCGAAATCGTGTTATGCAGGAATGTATACAAGGGTTCAAATCCCTTTCTCTGCGCCAAAATAAGCGGGACGGAATTTTTTCCGTCCCGCTTATTTTGGTGATAAACGGAATTAGAAAGGGATTTGAAGGTGGAGGCGCGAGCGGGAGCGAGCGGTTTGAGGGCGAATTGCATGGAATCAGAAGAGTATGCCGCAAACTGAACAGCACAGCGTGCTGTTCACCGGGGCGCGCCGCCAAAGGCGCAAATCCCTTTCTCTGCGCCATCGTCGCGGCAAAGCGACGTTTTGAAGCGGTTGCCTTTTGGCAACCGCTATCCTTTTGCCGCTTGCCGCTCCTCTTCTTATTACGTCATGTTGAACGGAGCGAAAGCGAAGTCGAAACATCACCGCATTTTCTTGGCGCCCCCTTGAGGGGGAGCTGTCGAGGCGAAGCCGAGACTGAGGGGGTGTTGTTCATTTCGCGCTGTTCTTCTTCCTGTCATTTCGAGCCGAAGCGTATGCGAAGGCGAGCAAATCCCCTCGGTCGTTGAAAAAGGGCGAGATACACTCGCTAACGCTCGGTATGACAAGAGGAGACGACCGCCGTTCCACGGCGGGCGCACGGCTCAGGATGACGTGTGGAGAGGCGGCGAAAGAGGAAAAACGCCCGATTTTACGTACGCGCGTATTTTGATGGGCGCGCGCGGGATTTGCCAAATCGCTCGAATTTTGTAATATTTCAAATCAAAATTAAAAAATATGCTGAAAATTATGCAATAAAATGATATAAAATAACAAATTAAGATAATTTCAAACGACGGGGGGGG
>CANPZD010000018.1 GCA_947589085.1 uncultured Clostridia bacterium | reverse complement strand
GACTTCGCGCAAGCGGATGTTGCGGCGTAACAAGGACAATAGAATAAGCGGTCTGACTAACCGCCAAACCGCTTATTCATAGAATCCCTATCGAAGCCACCCATGCGGCCGACTTTTTTTTGCGTTTTCCGGGGCACGCCCGTTCACTTCATAAATGCCAGAAATGCGCGATAATTGCTGTACAGATCGGCCTTGGAAACGACTTCCCACGGCGCATGCATGGAAATTACGGGTACGCCCAGATCCACCGTATCGATGTTGAGATTGGCCACAAATTTCGCGACCGTGCCGCCACCGCCCGCATCCACTTTGCCGAGTTCCGCCGTCTGCCATACGACGCCCTCTTTTGCGAACGCAAGACGGATCTCGCCCACGAACTCCGCGCTCGCGTCGTTGCTGCCGCTCTTGCCCCGCGCCCCCGTGAATTTGCAGAGCGCCGTCCCGCAGGAGAGGATCGCGGAATTCATTTTCTCGTAGACGCCTGCAAAATTCGGGTCGTACGCGGCCGTAACGTCCGAAGAGAGACACTTCGAGCGGGCGCGCACTTTGCGGAAATTTGCGCCGAGGGCAAGGGAAATTTCCTCCATGAGATCCTCGTACACCTTGCATTGGATCCCCGTCGTTCCCTCGCTGCCGATCTCCTCTTTATCCACGAGCATGGCAAGCACCGTATGCGCGGAATCGTTGTCGAGCACCGCCGTAAGCGCGGGATAGGCGCAAACCCTGTCGTCATGGCCGTACGCGCCGATGAGCGCCTTATCGAAGCCGACGTCGCGCGCACGGAACGCGGGAACGGCAGAGAGTTCCGCCGAGAGGAAATCCTCTTCGCACATGCCGTATTTTTCATGCAGAAGCGATAAAACGGTGAGTTTGATTTTGTCGCCCGTTTCCGCGTCGCCGCAAGGAAGTCCGCCCACGACCACGTTGAGCTGTTCTCCCTCGATGATCTTGGCGGCCTTTCCCCCCATCTGTTCCGCGCCCAGATGAGGCAGAAGATCGTTGATATAGAACACGGGATCGGTTTCCTCTTCGCCCACCCGGAGTTCGACTTTTGTGCCGTCTTTGAGCACGACGACGCCGTGCAGCGCAAGCGGAATGGCCGTCCATTGATATTTCTTGATCCCGCCGTAGTAGTGCGTTTTCAGGAACGCCATGCCCCCTTCTTCATAGAGCGGATTCTGTTTGATATCCACGCGGGGCGCGTCGATATGCGACGCAATGAGACGGAACCCGTCCTCTTCCGGATCCTTGGCGCCGACACGGAATACGACCACGGATTTCCCGCGGTTGATAAAATATTTCTTGTCGCCGGGTTTCAGAGGATCGCCGAATTTATACTCGGTAAAACCCTTCTCCCGCGCCGCGTTCACGGCGAAGTCGCATGCTTCGCGCTCGGTTTTCGCGGCGTCCAGAAAGGCCTTGTATCCTTCGGCGTAAGCGAAGATCGCTTCGCGCTCCTCCGCAGACGCGGTTTCGTAATAGTTTTTCTTTTGATAGGAAAGTTGTTCCTGCAAGGTTTTTTTGTTTTCCGACATACATTACCTCATTTCAATGGGATCTCGCTATCATTATAGCACGGCGTGCGCCGAAAAGCAAACAATATCGCGGATCCGAAAAAAATCGTCTGCATGTTTGCGGATCCTGCACATATCTTCTCCGCGACATTTGCATGAATGCGCAGAGAGAGAAAATTCCCGCTCAACTGTTCTCATAAGCATATGTTCCGAACATGGTATGTGCGTATTCGATCGCTAACCGCGCAGGATCCGGTCGATCTGCGCCGTGCTCGCATGCGGCAGCAGCTTTTGCAAATGGGCCGCAAGGATCCCGTACGAGGTCTCCGGCGCGTTGCGGTATACGCGGGAGGTAAATTCTTCCCCGTAGAACGCTTCGGGCGTGGTGTATTCCGCAAGCCCCCAGCCGTAAGGTTTGCCCGTGCGGTCGAGGGGATAGACGAAATCTTTGATATTGAGATAGCCCTGCATCTGCAAGCGCGTGAGCGAAGCGTCGAAACGCTTTCCGCTCTCCTTGGAAAAGCAGATGCGCGCCTTCAACTGTTTCGAAACAAGCGAGGGCGTTTTCAGCAGCGCCTGCATGACGGGAGTATCTTCCCCGCGGGCAATTCCTTCGTCGACTCTGGCGTCGTAATCATAGCCGTCGCGGCGGAAATTCGCAAAATCCGGGAACAGCACGCGCGAAATATACATCGCTTTGCCGCGGTAAAACTTCCCGTAGGCGCATTGGCTCAAGCGGATGACGGGGCCTTTCCATTCCCATGCAGCCCATTCTTCGCCCTCCCACCAGAGTTCGCGGGGCGTATGTTCCTCGACGGAAAATCCCGGGATCTCTCCCTTGAAAAAGGGAAGAAAGCCAACCTCCTCCACGAGCGCCGCCAGATCTTCCGCGCTTCGCAATTCTTTTATCATTTGCAGAACTCCTTTTTAAGATCAGAAACATTTGCCGGAACGCTGTTTCTTGCAGTCCTCGATCCTGCCGCAGCGGTAACATAGCTCGTTTTCGCACGGCTTGTCCGAGAAAAAGGCAACAAGATTTTGCACCGTCGTCTCCGCGATATTGGAGAGCGCTTCCTCGGTGAGAAACGCCTGATGGGACGTCACGATGACGTTGGGCATGGAGATCAGCCGCGCCAGCACGTCGTCGTCCACGATATGTCCGGAAAAGTCCCGGAAGAAGAGATCGGATTCTTCCTCGTACACGTCGAGGCAGGCGGCGCCGATCACGCGCCTCTTGATGCCGTCGAGAAGCGCCTCCGCGTCGATGAGCGCTCCCCGCGAGGTGTTCAGCAGAACGACGCCCTTCTTCATCTGCCCGATGGCTTCTTCACCGATCAGATGATACGTCTCCTCGGTGAGCGGGCAATGAAGCGAGATCACGTCGCTCTGCTCCAAGAGTTCCCCGAGGCCGACATAGCGGAACCCCTCCTCTTTGCCGGGAAATTTATCGTATGCAAGCACCCGCATGCCAAGTCCCTTGCAGATCTCGATGAAGATCCTGCCGATCTTTCCCGTGCCGACGACGCCGACCGTCTTGCCGTGAAGATCGAATCCCATGAGACCGTTCAACGAGAAATTAAAGTCCTTCGTGCGGTTGTACGCCTTATGGATCCGCCGGACCGACGCGAGCAGCAGCGCGGCCGTATGTTCTGCGACGGCGTACGGCGAATAGGCGGGTACGCGAAAGACGTGGATCTTCCCGAAACAGTGCTCGAGCGCGACGTTGTTGTAGCCGGCGCAGCGGAGCGCCACAACGCGGATCCCGAACCCGTAAAGTTTCTCGATAACGGCGGCGTTCACTTCGTCATTGACGAACACGCAAACGCCGTCGAAGCCGCGCGCAAGCTCCGCGGTGTCCTCGCAGAGTTTGGTCTCGAAGAACTTGAATTCGATCCCGTTTTTGTCCCCTTCCCGCGTAAACCACGGGATCTCGTAATCCTTGGCGTCGAAAAATGCGATTTTCATATGTCCCCCCGTTCCCGTGCAGTATTGCGCATTTGACGTCCCCGTATGCGCGATCTGCGCGGCCGCGCATATGCGGAAGATTGAAAAAGACAGGGACAAACGTCCCTGCCTGAATTTCAGACCAATTCGATGATCGCGGTTTCGGCTGCGTCGCCGCGGCGCTCGCCGAGCAGATAGATCCTCGTGTATCCGCCGCCCTGTCCAAGCTCCTCTTTGCGCTGCGCATATTTGGGCGCGATCTCGTTGAACAGCTTTTCCATCAGCGGATGCTGCACTTTGCCCACGCGCTTTTTGTAATCGCTCTTCTTTTCGTTGAACTCTTTGATCTCCTGCAAGTCGTACGTCTTTGCCATGATCGCGCGGCGTGCGGCAAGCTTTTTGGGACCGTCTTTATAGTTCTTCGTCTTGATCGCTTTGCCCTTCTTATCCTTCGCGATGACCTCGATTTCCACGACGTCCTCGTACGAATTTACGGCCTTTGTAATGAGTTTTTCGACATAGGGCTGCAATTCCTTTGCGCGAGCCAACGTCGTTTCGATTTTTCCGTACCACAAAAGCTGCGACGCCTGATTTCTGAGAATGGCGAGTCTCTCCTTTGTGGGTCTGCCCATTTTACCCGGCATGATTTAATCCTCCTTTTTTTCGAGCGAAAGACCGTACGCTTCCAGTTTTTGGATCACTTCGTCGAGAGACTTCTTGCCAAGGTTTCTCACTTTGAGCATATCGTCTTCCGATCTGCGGGTCAAGTCTTCCACGGTGTGAATATTCGCTCTCTTCAAGCAGTTGTAGGAACGGACGGAAAAGTCCATATCCTCGATCTTCATGGAGAGAATCTGTTGCTGTTTGTCGTCGTCCGTCTTGACGAGAATGTCCAGATCCTTGATGGTATCCGAGAGGTTGACGAACAGATTGATGTGATCCTGCATGATCTTCGCCGCAAGCGAAACGATCTCCTTGCCCGAGAAAGTCCCGTCCGTCCATACCTCGATCGTGAGACGGTCGTAATCGATGTTCTGTCCGACGCGGGCAGGCTCGACGTTGTAGTTGACTTTCTTGACGGGCGTATAGATGGAATCGATGGGAATATAATCGATCTGCGGCTTTTTGTTGTCCTTGGCGGGATGATATCCCCGGCCGCGGCCGATGGTGATTTCCATATCGATCGAACCGCCCGCATCGATCGTGCAGATATATTGGTTGGAATTGATGATCTCCACTTCCGCATCCTGCGAAATATCCGCCGCAGTGACCTGCACGGGTTTTTCGCCAAGCCCGACGGACTTTTTGAGATGCAACGTCTTGATGAAATCCTTATCGGTCACTTTCGTCTTGACGGCGAGGAGTTTCAAATTGAGAATGATCTCGGTAACGTCTTCCTTGACTCCCGGAATGGCGCAGAACTCGTGTTTTACGGTCCCGTCCATGAATCTGATCCCCTGCACGGCGGCACCGGGAAGCGCCGACAGCAATATTCTTCTCAGACAGTTGCCTATCGTAAGACCGAAACCCTTTTCGAGAGGTTCAACAAGGATTTTGGCATAGCTTTTATCCTCGTTCTCCGTAACCTCGATCTTGGGCATATCCATTTCGATCATATTGTCATCTCCTTTTTAGAATGATTACTTGGAGTACAACTCGACGATCATATGCTCAGCAATCTGACTATCGACGTCCTCTCGGGTGGGAAGCGCCAAAACCTTTCCTTCGAGCTTTTCGGAATCATACTCCAACCACTTGGGAAGCGTACCGACCTTGGCTCCTTTGAGCTGCTCGAAAAATTTGTTGTTTCTTCTGTTTTCCTTGACCGCGACCACATCGCCCGCCTTCACGATATAGGAAGGAACGGTAACTTTCTTCCCGTTCACGGTGATGTGCGCATGGTTGACAAGCTGCCTTGCCTGCGTACGGGACGCGCCGATGCCCAAACGGAACACCACGTTGTCGAGACGGCGCTCCAGAAGCTGAAGCATGTTCTCGCCGGTGATGCCCTTCATGCGCTCCGCAAGCTCGTAGTAGTGGCGGAACTGCCCTTCCTGCACCCCGTAGATCCGTTTGGTCTTTTGCTTTTCACGGAGCTGTTTGCCATACTCCGAGACCTTCTTTCTGTCCGCACCGTGCTGCCCGGGGGGAAGAGGCCGCTTGTTGAAGGGACATTTTTCCGTATAACACTTGTCCCCTTTCAGAAAGAGCTTGCCGCCCTCTCTTCTGCAAAGTTTGCATTTCGCATTTCTGTAAACCGCCATGATTGTCCCTCCTTAAACTCTTCTGCGCTTGGGCGGACGGCATCCGTTGTGCGCAATGGGGGAAACGTCGGAAATGAGCGTGACCTCCAATTCGCAGTTGGCAAGCGCGCGGATCGCGGATTCTCTGCCCGCGCCCGGCCCCTTCACATAGACCTCGACGCTGCGAAGCCCATGTTCTTTCGCCGCTTTTGCCGCGGTTTCCGCAGCCATCTGCGCCGCGAACGGGGTTCCCTTTCTCGATCCCTTGAAGCCGAGCGCGCCCGCGCTCGACCACGAGATCGCATTGCCGTTCATATCCGTGATGGTGACAAGGGTGTTGTTGAAGGTGGACTGAATGTGCACCTGTCCCCTGTCTACTTTTTTCAATTCTTTCCGTTTGCGCGAAACAACCGTTCTTTTCTGAACTGCCATACGATCCCCTCCTTACTTCTTCTTGTTCGCGACCGTGCGGCGGGGACCCTTGCGGGTTCTTGCGTTGCGCTTGGTACTCTGTCCGCGAACGGGCAGCCCCTTTCTGTGGCGCACGCCGCGATAGCATCCGATTTCCATCAGACGCTTGATATTCAGGCTGACCTGTCCTCTGAGTTCGCCCTCGACCGTAAGATTATGATCGATATATTCTCTTAATTTCGATACGTCGTTTTCATCAAGATCCTTGACGCGCGTATCGGGATTGATCCCCGTCGCCGCAAGAATCTGCTTGGACGTCGCAAGTCCGATCCCGTAGATGTAGGTGAGACCGATCTCCACCCGCTTTTCTCTCGGTAAATCCACACCGGCAATACGTGCCATGTAATTTCTAACCTCCGTGTTTTCGGTAAAATTTGATTGTATATTTCATCCTCTCCCGCGGAGCCGCAGTGGAAATTGCGGACGCCTCCGGGCGGTTATTTTCATTTTTGTCGGCGTTTGAAAAGCAAAGCAAGCCGACTCTCCGCACTTCACCTTTGCGGAAATTCAGCTTTTTGCTCAGTTTTACGCGTCTTTACGGAAAAGCCGCGGGTAAAATATACCACGCCGAATAAATTCTGTCAACTGATTTTAGCCCTGTCTTTGCTTATGGCTCTTATTTTTCGAGCAAATTACCATCACTTTGCCGTTTCTCTTGATGACTTTGCACTTGTCGCACATGGGCTTAACCGAAGGCCTGACTTTCATATTCGTGATACCTCTTGTAACTGTTATTTGATTCTGTCGCGCCGTACAGGCAACCTGTGCGGCTCCGCGCGCTTTGCACGGAAGTTCAGTTTTTGCTTCTCCAGGTGATGCGGCCTTTCGTAAGGTCGTACGGACTCATTTCCAACTTGACGCCGTCGCCTTCTATGATGCGGATATTGTTCAATCTCAACTTACCCGAGATATACGCGATGATCACATGCCCGTTGGAAAGCCGTACCTTAAAGGTCGCGTTGGGAAGCGCTTCGATAACTCTGCCCTCCGCTTCGATCACGTCGTCTTTCGACATAGTTCCTCCTCGACACCCTTACAGGGTAAGAATCTCCACGCCGTCCTCCCGGATCACGACGGTGTTTTCATAGTGCGCCGCAGGCTTGCCGTCTGAAGTGACGGCCGTCCATCCGTCCGGAAGAACGTTCACGCGGAAAGTCCCCGCCGCGATCATCGGCTCGATACAGATCACGGCGCCCGCCGGAAGGCGGAGACCCGTGCCCCTCTTGCCGTAGTTCGGAACGGAGGGATCTTCATGCATCTCTCTGCCGATCCCGTGCCCCGTATAGGCGCGGATCACGGAAAAGCCGTTGCTCTCCGCATGCTTTTGCACGCTGTAACCGATATCATAGAGCGCCGTGCCGGCCTTCAAGCCTTCGATGCCGCGGAAGAAGCACTCTTCCGTGACGCGCACGAGTTTCTTCTTCTCTTCGGAAACTTCTCCGATCAGGAACGTGCGCGCCGCGTCTCCGTGAAAACCGTTCTTATAGGCGCACAGATCCACGCTGACGATATCGCCCTCCCGGATGACGCGGTCGCCGGGTATGCCGTGCACGACGACCTCGTTGACGGAAACGCAGGCGGAAGCGGGATAGCCGCAATATCCGAGGCAGCTCGGCTCTGCGCCGCTTGCCTTGATGAATTCGTATACGATCGCGTCGACTTCGCCGGTCGTCATGCCCGGGCGGATCCGGTCGCCTACGAATTTCAGGCAATCCCGGACGATCGCGCAAGGTTCGCGCATCAATGCGATCTCTTCTTCGCTCTTGACGTTCACGGTCTCTTGCCCAATCCGTCGAGCGCCGATCTGATTTCTTCGAACAGCACTTCGGCCGGCGCTTCCGTGCCCGTGAAATTCAGGATCAGGCCCTTCTTTGTGTAGTAATCGATGAGCGGCGCGGTCTGCTCGTTGTACACGTTCAGACGGCTTGCGACCGTTTCGGGATTATCGTCTTTCCTTTGAAACAGCTCGCCGCCGCAACGGGGACAGTTCTCTGCGCCGTTCAGCATGGATACGTGATAAATTTCACCGCACTGTTTGCAGGTCCTTCTGCCGCAGATCCGTTCGAGCAGCAACGACTGATCGATATTGATATTGATGACGCCGTCGATCTTTGCGAACGTATCGAGCGCGGCCGCCTGGTAAAGATTGCGCGGGAACCCGTCGAGAAGATATCCGTTCCTGACGTCCGGCCGGGCAAGTCTGTCTTTGACGATCTCGCACGTGACCTCGTCGGGAACAAGTTCTCCCTTATCGAGATAGGATTTCGCCAGATTGCCGATCGGGGTGCCGTTCCGGATATTTTCGCGGAAGATATCCCCCGTGGAAATATGAACGAGGCCGTAGCGCTCGGCGATCTTCATCGCCTGCGTGCCCTTGCCTGCGCCGGGCGCGCCGAGAAGAATCAGGTTCATAAAAACTCCTTTTCTTCACGGAGATCCGTTTTCAAACAAATTTCCGTGAGACGATGGAAACAAAGGCAGCAGATCGCCTTTGTCCACGGAATTTTGTTCCCGCTTCGGGCGGAAACAAAATTCGCATGCTTATTTCAAAAATCCCTTGTAGGTCTTCATCATGATCTGCGACTGCAGCTGTTTATCCAACTCCAGCGCCACCGAGACGACGATGAGGATCCCGGTCGTCGAGAACACGTTGACGAGACTTTGGCTTCCCGTCCAGCTGAATGCAACGGAGGGAACGAATGCGACAAGGGTGAGGAAGATCGCGCCGAAAAGCGTGATGCGCTTGTTGATCTTTCTCAGATATTGCGCCGTCGGCTTGCCGGGACGAATGCCCTGGATGAATCCGCCGTTGCCCTGGATCTGCTTTGCGACGTCGTCCGGATTGAACTCGATCTGCGCATAGAAGAACGCAAACGCAAAGATGAGCAAGCACAGCGCAACCGAGTAGATCACGCGACCGTACCACATCGGCGAGGATCCGGAGAACCAATTTGCAAGATCCGTCTGTACTTTCTCCGATTTGACGAAGAGGCTGACGATCATGGACGGGAACGACAGGATCGCAAACGCGAAGATGAGGGGCATGACGCCGCTTCCCGTGATCTTCATGGGGATGACGGAGCTTTGTCCGCCGTACATCTTGGTCCCGCGCACTTGTTTTGCATACTGCACGGGGATCTTCCGTTCCGCCAGATCGACGTAGACGATGAGGAAGAAGATCACGATCGCGATGACGATGAACAGGCCGATCGAAAGCAAGCTGTTGAGATCGCCGCCGAACAGATTTTCAAATTCGGTGAGCAGGGACATGCCCGCCGTCGAAAGGATACCGATGAAGATGATCAGCGAGATCCCGTTGCCGACGCCGTAATCCGTGATGCGCTCGCCGAGCCACATGACGAGCATCGAGCCTGCGGTATAGACGACCGTCATGTAAATGCCCGCAAACCACTTGGAGTCGTAGAACAGCGAGACCTGAAGCGCTCCGCTGGTGTTTGCGAAATTCACGATGATACCCACCGATTGCACGATGGCAAGGATGATGGTGAGGATCCTCGTATAGAGCGTGATCTTCTTTCTGCCCTCTTCTCCCTGTTTGGAGAGCCGTTCAAGATACGGAATGCCCACAGAGAGAAGCTGGATGATAATGGACGCGTTGATGTACGGTCCGATGCCGAGCGCAAAGAGCGTGCCGTTCGCGAGCGCATTGCCCGTGATGCCGCTCATGAGTTGTAGGAAAGCATTGTCGTTGACGACGGCCTCAAACTGTCCTCTCGCAAGTCCCGGCACGGGAATATAGCACCCGAGGCGGAACACCAGAAGCAGGAGAAGCGTTATGAGGATCTTCTTCCTGATATCTTTGTTGCGAAAGGCGTTTTTGATGGTTTCAAACATAGTTCACTCCTTTCATGCGCATAAAACCGCAAGAGCGGAACTCATTCAATGACTTCCGCCGTGCCGCCTGCGGCTTCGATCGCGGACTTTGCAGTCTCGGAGAACTTCGCGGCTTTCACCGTAAGGGCAACTTTGAGTTCGCCTTTTCCGAGCACTTTGAGTCCGGCATTGTGCTTGACATCTTTTGCAAGTCCGTTGGAAAGCACGAAGCCGTAATCGACCACCGTACCTGCGGGAAGAGCATTCAGCACGCAAACGTTCACGATCACGTATGCCTTGCCCCATTTATTGTGGAAACCGCGCTTGGGAATCCTGCGGGCAAGCGGCATCTGACCGCCCTCGAAGCCCGGCCTTACGCCGCCGCCCGAACGCGCCCACTGGCCCTTGTGGCCTTTGCCGCTCGTCTTGCCGAGGCCCGAACCGATGCCTCTCCCAAGCCGCTTTTCCGATGTTCTCGCTCCCTCTGCGGGAGAAATCGTATCAATTCTCATTGCCGTCTCCTTCTATCGTCTCAACCTTTACGAGGTGCGCAACTTTTTTGAGCTGACCCTGAAGCGCGGGACTGTCCTGAAAGGTACGGAAGGAGCGGATCTTTTTCAAGCCGAGCGCGGCGATCGTTTCCTTTACGGATTTTACTTCGCCGATCGTGCTCTTTACAAGCGTAACCTTGATCATTTTCTGCCTCCTTAACCCACGATTTCTTCAACGGTCTTGCCGCGAAGCGCCGCGATCTCCTCGGCGGTTTTCAGCTCCGCAAGCCCGGCGATCGTCGCTTTGATGCAATTCCCGGGATTCTGCGTTCCGTGAGACTTTGTTCTGATATTTTTGATGCCCGCGGCTTCCATCACCGCACGCACAGGCCCGCCCGCGATGACGCCGGTACCTTCGGCGGCGGGAAGCATCAGCACCGCGCCCTTGCCGAACCGCCCCAGCACTTCGTGCGGGATCGTCGTATCGACGACCGGAACGGAAATCATATTCTTCTTCGCCGCCTGCGTCGCTTTCTCGATCGCCTCGGGAACTTCCTTGCTTTTCCCCGTTCCGTAGCCCACCTTGCCGTTGCCGTCGCCGACGACGACGAGCGCCGCGAACCGCATGTTCTTGCCGCCCTTTACCGTCTTGCTGACGCGGTTGATTTCAATGAGCTTCTTGATGAGGCCGTCGCTCTCTTCCTGTCTTCTCTGAGGTCTGTTTTCTCTTGCCATAACTTCTCTCCTATCAGAATTTGAGGCCGGCTTCACGCGCGCCGTCCGCAAGCGACTGTACGCGACCGGTATAGTTGTAACCGCCCCGGTCGAACACGACGCTCTCGATCCCCTTTTCCTTTGCGCGCGCCGCTGCGATCTTGCCGACGATCTTCGCCGCTTCCGTCTTGGTCTTTCCCGCGACTTCGCTCTTGACGGCCGCCTCCAAAGTGGAAGCGGAGGCGAGCGTCACGCCGTTGACGTCGTCGATGAACTGAACGTAAATATTTTTCGAACTTCTGTAAACGTTCAGACGGGGGCACTCGGGCGTTCCGGAAACAAGCTTCCGGACGCGCGCATGGCGACGCTGTCTGACCGCGTTTTTATCGATCCTTGTTATCATAATTCACGCTCCTTTACTTCTTACCCTTACCGGAAGTCTTGCCTTCCTTATGCTCGACATGCTCGCCCTTGTAGCGGATGCCGTAGCCGTGATAGGGTTCGGGGGTACGGATCGCCCGAAGGTCTGCCGCAACCTGACCGACCAGAACCTTGTCGATCCCCGAAACGGAGATCTCCGTGGGGCTGGGACATTCGATCTTGATGCCTTCCGGCTGCACAAATTCAACGGGATGAGAGAAACCGACGTTGAGCACAAGTTTATTGCCCTGCATCTGCGCCTTCCAGCCGACGCCCTTGATCTCGAGGCCGCGGACAAATCCTTCCGCAACGCCCTTTACCATATCCGCGATCAGCGCACGGTACAGGCCGTGAAGCGCATTGGTATTCTCTTTCTCGTCAAGCGCGACGACGCGGACTTCGGCGCCTTCGCTTTTGACGTCGATATTGCCGGTTATCTTGCGGGAAAGCGATCCTTTGGGACCCTTGACCGCAACAACGCCGTCTGCGAAATTCACGCTGACGCCGGCGGGAACTGCGATCACCTTTTTACCGATTCTCGACATAAAGCTCCCTCCTTAATAGACGTAGCAGAGCACTTCGCCGCCGACGTTGGCCGCCTTTGCCTGCTTATCCGTCATGATGCCCTTGTTCGTGGATACGATCGCGATCCCGTATCCGCCGAGCACTTTGGGCAGATTCTTTGCGCCGCTGTACGTGCGGAGACCCGGTTTGGAAACTCTCTCGAGGCCGCCGATGACCGACTTGCCGTTCGCATATTTCAGCGTGACGACGATGCTTCCCTCGTGATCGTTCTCCGCAAATTCAACCCCGGAGACATAGCCCTCTTCGAGAAGGATATTTGCGATCGCCTTCTTCATGTTCGAAGCGGGGATCTCCACCTTCTCTTTGCGGACCGCGAGCGCGTTTCTGATTCTTGTGAGCATATCTGCAATAGGATCCGTCATCTCTTGCCTCCTCACCAGCTTGCCTTTCTCACGCCGGGGATCTGCCCCTTGTATGCAAGTTCTCTGAAACAGATACGGCAAATCCCGTACTTTCTGAGCACCGCGTGAGGTCTGCCGCAGATCGAGCAGCGCGTATAGGCGCGGGTCGAATACTTCGGCGTTTTCTGCTGTTTATTGATCATAGATTTTTTTGCCATGTCCGTCTCTCCTTACTTCTTGAAAGGCATTCCGAGCGCCTTCAAAAGCTCTCTGGCTTCTTCGTCCGTCTTTGCCGTCGTGACGATCACAACGTCCATGCCGCGGATCTTTTCCACCTGATCGTAGGTGATCTCGGGGAAGATCAGCTGCTCTTTGAGACCCAGCGCGAAGTTGCCCCTGCCGTCGAACGCCTTATCCGATACGCCGCGGAAATCGCGGACGCGGGGAAGCGCGATGGAGACGAGCTTATCGTAGAAGTCGTACATTCTTCTGCCGCGCAGCGTCACTTTCAGACCGATATTCATGCCTTCGCGAAGTTTGAAGTTTGCGACCGACTTCGTGGCCTTGCGGTAGATGGGTTTCTGCCCCGTAATGAGCATCAGCTCCTTTTCTACCGTCTGCATGGATTTCTGATTGTCTTTGATGTCGCCCAGACCCGTATTGATGACGATCTTATCGATCTTCGGGACCTGCATGACCGAAGTGTAGTTGAATTTCTTCATGAGATACGGAACGACTTCCGTCTCGTACTGCACGCGAACCCTGTTCTTCTCGGCGGGCGCCGCTGCCTTTACGGGAGCTTCTTTCTTCACGGTTTTTTTCTCTGCCATAATCTGTTTCCGCCCCCTTTATTCCTTATTCTCTTCCGCTTCTGCCTTCTGGCTGCGCTTTCTCGTGCGCTTCTTGGGCGCCTCTTCCTGCGCAGGCTCTTCGGCTTTGCCCTTGACTTTCTTTGCGAAAGCCTTGTCGAGGCTGGCGCCGCACTTCTTGCAGATGCGGACTTTCTTGCCGTCCACAAACGCATGCGCGACGCGCGTTGCTTTTCCGCACTTGTCGCACACCACTTCGACGTTGGAGACGGAAATGGGCGATTCTTCCGTGACGATCCTCGAAGTTTCGTTCGATTTCTTCGCTTTCTCGTGCTTGTTCACGAGATTCACGCCTTCGACGATGACGGTTTCGTGCTTGGGATCGGTCTTTAAGACTTTCCCCTGCTTTCCCTTATATTTGCCCGTGATAACGAGCACGTTATCGTTTACTTTGACTTTCACTTCGGGCCTCCTTACAGTACCTCGGGAGCCAGAGAGATGATACGCATGTAATCTTTCTCTCTGAGTTCTCTCGCAATTGGCCCAAAGATACGGGTCCCTCTGGGTTGCTTCTGTGCGTCGATGATCACGGCCGCGTTGTCGTCAAACCGAATGTATGTGCCGTCCGCTCTGCGGATGCCCTTCGAAGTTCTCACGATGACGGCTTTCACCACGTCGCCCTTTTTCACGGCGCCGCCGGGATTTGCGGTCTTGACGGAAGCGACGATAACGTCTCCGATATTCCCGCTCCTTCTGAAACTGCCGCCGAGCACGCGGATGCACATGATCTCTTTCGCGCCCGAGTTATCGGCTACTTTAAGTCTTGTTTGAGGTTGAATCATACCGCTCCTCCCTTACTTCGCCTTCTCGACGATCTCGGCGACGCGCCAATTCTTGTCTTTCGAGAGCTTGCGCGTTTCGACGATGAGCACTTTGTCGCCCACGCCGCATTCGTTCAGCTCGTCGTGCGCCTTGAACTTCTTCGTGCGGGTAATGGTCTTTTTGTAGACGGGGTGTTTGGCCTTGTCCGTGACCGCGACGACGACCGTTTTATCCATCTTGTCGGACACAACGACGCCGACTCTTTCTTTTCTCAAATTTCTTTCCATGTCTGCCTCCTTACGCCTTCGCCTGCCGTGCGCGGATCTCGGTATTCACTCGCGCGATATCCCGCTTGCAGATCCGGATCGAAACGGGATTCTCGAGTTGGCCGCTCGCATGGCGGAAGCGGAGATTGAAAAGCTCGCTCTTAAGCTCCTGAAGCTTCGTCGTAAGCTCGGCGTCGGTCATGTTGTGGAATTCATTCTTCATAACACATCACCGCCTTCTGTATTTTCGGCGGGCGCAGCCGCCTCTTTTTTCACAAATTTGCACTTGACGGGAAGTTTGTGCGCCGCGAGCCGCATAGCTTCACGCGCTACGTCCTCCGTGACGTCTGCCATTTCGAACATGACCCTGCCCGGTTTGACGACGGCGACCCAGAATTCCACGGCGCCCTTCCCGGAACCCATACGGGCCTCGGCGGGGTGACGGGTGATGGGCTTATGGGGAAAGATATCGATCCAGACTTTCCCGCCGCGCTTGATGAAACGCGTCATGGCGATACGGGCGGCCTCGATCTGATTGGACTTGATCCAGCCGGCTTCTTCGGCAACAAGCCCGTATTCTCCGTACGCGATCTTATTTCCCTTATGCGCGTCGCCTTTCAGATTGCCGCGGTGCTGCTTTCTTCTCTTGACTCTCTTCGGAATTAACATTATCTGCCTCCTTCCGGCTTCTTTGCGGATTTGAGGACGTCGCCCTTGTAGATCCAGCACTTCACGCCGATCATGCCGAACGTGGTGTGCGCTTCCGCAAAGCCGTAGTCGATATCCGCGCGAAGCGTTTGAAGGGGAATCGACCCCTCGTTATAGTGCTCGGTGCCCGCGATCTCTCTTCCGTCGAGACGGCCGCTGACCTGCATCTTGACGCCTTTGACGCCCGCGCGCATCGTCTTTCCGATCGCCTGCTTCATGGCGCGGCGGAAAGAAGTGCGTTTTTCGAGCTGAGCCGCAACGCTCTCCGCAACGAGTTGCGCGTCCGTATCCGGCTTTCTCACTTCGATGACGTTGATGATGACCTGCTTGCCCTTTGTGAGTTTCGCAAGATCTTTCTTAATCACTTCGATCTCCGCGCCGGCCTTGCCGATCAGCACGCCGGGACGGCCCGTGTGGATCGTTACGACGATCTTGCCCGCCGCTCTCTCGATGAGAATGCGGGAAACCGCCGCCGCAAAGTATTTTTTCTTGATGAAAGTACGGATGGTGTGATCCTCTTTGAGATATGCCGCAAATTCCTTTTTATCGGCATACCACTGCGTATCCCAGCCATTGATGATTCCCACTCTGAGTCCGTGAGGATTTACTTTTTGTCCCATTAGAGTTTTCCCTCCGCTTTCTTCACGTCAAGAATGACGGTGATGTGGCTCGTTCTTTTCAGGATCGCATGACCTCTGCCCTTGGAAACGGGCTGCATGCGCTTGAGACTGGTGCCGCCGTCGGCAAAGCACTCCGCAACGATCAGATCGCCTCTGTCCATGCCCTGGTTGTGTTCCGCATTCGCGACCGCGCTCATGAGCACTTTCTTCGTCGGGGCGGCGCCGCCGTTGGGAAGATGATCCAGGATCGCCTCCGCCTCCGTCACGCTCTTGCCGCGGATGAGGCTCAGGACCGTTCTCACTTTATAGGGAGAAACTCTGACATATTTTGCGACCGCGTAAGGACGCTTTTCGCGTTTTTCCTCAACTCTCTCGGTCTTTTTCTTCATATTACCGGCCATATTTCTCCTCCTTATTTCCCGGGCGTGGTGCTCTTCGCCGTATGGCCCTTGAAGGTCCTCGTGGGCGCAAACTCACCGAGTTTGCATCCGACCATATCTTCGGTAACGTAGACGGGCACGTGCTTTCTGCCGTCGTATACGGCGATCGTATGACCGACCATCTGGGGGAAAATCGTCGACGCTCTCGACCAGGTCTTCAAAACCTTTTTCTCGTTGGCCTCGTTCATCGCCTCGATGCGTGCAAGCAGCTTCGCTTCGACGTAAGGCCCTTTCTTGACACTTCTCGACATCTCCGTTTCCCTCCTTAATTGATCCTCTTGAGAATGAACTTGCTCGTCGGATTCTTCTTCTTTCTCGTCTTATAGCCGAGCGCGGGCTTGCCCCAAGGCGTCTCGGGTCCGGCATGGCCGACGGGCGATTTGCCTTCGCCGCCGCCGTGCGGGTGATCGTTCGGGTTCATGACCGAACCGCGCACCGTGGGACGGGTGCCGAGATGACGGGTCTTGCCCGCTTTCCCGACCCGGATGATCTCATGCTCGACATTGCCGACCTGACCGATCGTCGCTTTGCAGGCGACGGGGATGAGTCTCATTTCGCCGGAAGGCATCTTCACGGTCGCGAACGCGCCTTCGCGCGCCATCAGCTGCGCCGCGATTCCGGCGCTGCGGGCGATCTGTCCGCCGCGGCCCGGTTTCAGCTCGATATTGTGGATCGTCGTGCCGACGGGGATCTCCGAAAGAGGAAGCGCGTTGCCGACTTTGATATCCGCGCCTGCGCCGCTCATCACCTTGTCGCCCACGTTCAGGCCGACGGGAGCGAGAATGTATTTCTTCTCGCCGTCCGCATAGACGAGGAGCGCGATGTTCGCGCTGCGGTTGGGATCGTACTGAATGGACTTCACCGTGGCGGGGATCCCCGCCTTATTGCGCTTGAAGTCGATCACGCGGTACTTGCGGCGGTTTCCTCCGCCGATATGGCGCACCGTGATCCTGCCGGCATTGTTTCTGCCGCCCGACTTCCTCTGATCTTCGAGCAGAGAACGCTCGGGCTTTGCCTTGGAAATCTCTCCGTAGGCGTGGACCGTCATCAGACGGCGCGCGGGAGAGGTGGGTTTATATCTCTTGACTGCCATGTTCCGTTTCCTCCGTTACTGCAACGCGCTGAAGAATTCGATGGCCTTGCTGTCTGCGGTGAGCGTGACAATGGCCTTCTTCGTGGTGGGAGTGTACCCTTCGTTCCTGCCCATTCTCTTGAGCTTTCCGCGCCGGGTGATCGTGTTGACGCTTTTCACCTTTACGTCGAACATCTTTTCGACGGCGATCTTGATCTGCGTCTTGTTCGCCGTTTTGAGAACGGAGAACGTGTATCTCTTATCCGCAATGCCGTCCGTCGCCTTTTCGGTGAGAACGGGCTTCAAGATAATATCCTCGGGTGCCATATCAGCAGTACGCCTCCTCGATTTTTTTCACCGAACCCTTCGTGAGGACCACGACGGCATTCGCTACGACTTCGTAGGTGTTGATCTCCGAAACGGACATCGTTTTCAGGTTGGGAAGGTTGCGCGCCGCCAAAATCACGTTGTCGTCGGGCTGATCCATGACGACCACCGTTTTCTTATCCAGCTTCAACGCCTTTCTGAACGCCTCCATCTCCTTCGTCTTGGGAGCGGAGACCGCGAGTTCGTCCACGACGAGCAATTCGCCGTCCGCCACCTTCTTCGAGAGTGCGGAGACGAACGCGCCGCGGCGAGCCGTGACATTCATCTTCTTGGAAAAGTCGCGGGATTTGGGTGCGAACACAACGCCGCCCTTCGTCCACTGCGGCGCGCGGATGGAACCCTGACGCGCGCGTCCCGTGCCCTTCTGTCTCCAGGGCTTTGCCCCGCCGCCGCGCACTTCCGTACGGGTAAGCGTGGATTTCGTGCCCTGACGCTGGTTTGCAAGATATGTGACGACCGCCTGATGAATGAGGGGTTCGTTATATTCGGCGCCGAAAACGGAATCGTTGAGTTCGATGGAGCCGACTTCCGCGCCCTTCATGTTGTAAACTTTTACGCTTGCCATTATTCTTCGCTCCTTCTCCTTACTTCACGGTGGTGCGGATCGTCACGACGCTGCCCTTCGGACCGGGGATCGCGCCTTTGACGAGGATCGCGTTTCTCGCCGCGTCCACCCGGACGACTTCGAGATTCTGGATGGTGACGTTCTCGACGCCCCAGTGTCCCGCAAGGTGCTTGTGCTTGAACACGCGCGAGGGATCGCTGATGGATCCCATGGAACCCGGCTCTCTGTGAACGGGGCCTACGCCGTGCGTCTCTTTGAGGCGGTGCTGGTTCCACTTTTGATAACGCCCGTAAAGCCGTGACCCTTGCTGACGCCCGAAACGTC
>CANPZD010000017.1 GCA_947589085.1 uncultured Clostridia bacterium | reverse complement strand
GCAGCCCGAGAACGCGCTCTGCCCGATCGACTCGAGCTTGCTGCCCTCCGCAAACTTCAGATCGGTGAGGTACGTCGCCTGGAACGCAGCGTCGCCGATCGCCGTAACCGACGCGGGCACCGTGATTTCGGTAAACCAGATGCTGCTGAATGCGTTTGCGCCGATCGTTTTCAACCCTTCGGGAAGATCGATCGCACGAATGTATCTGCATTCGCGGAACGCATTGTCGCCGATCTCTTCAAGTCCTGCGCCCAACTTCAGTTCCGTGAGATTCACAAGTTTGCGGAACGCGTCCTGACCGATCTTTTTCATCGTGTCGGGAAGCACGACCTTCGTGATCCCGCTGTACGTGGGATTGGTCGCCGTTCCGTCGTAGAATGCCTTGTCGAGGATCCCGACGACGGGTTTGCCGTTGTAGTATTGCGGGATCACAAGCTCTTTGATCGTGGCGGGGTCGGTATCCTCGTGCACGCCGACCACATAGTAGCCGTCTTTCTTCTCGTTGATCCGATATCTCAATCCCTCGGTATAGACCCAGTGACGGCCGCACACCGTGCACACGTTATCCGTACCCCAAGTATGCGTTTCGCACTCCGGTTTCTCTGCCTTTTCATAGCCGCACACGTCGCAGAAGTTGTCGTCTCCGAACTCGTGCGCCGCTTTTCCGTGCGTTTCGTCCATTTCGCCGTCCTGCACGCACACGCACCAGTGTTCGTTCGCGTCGTGCTTGTATTCGGAATAGTTATGGACGTGATGATATTCTTCCCATACCGGGCTTGCGTCGCCGATCTTCCATGTAACGACATAGAGCGTCGTCTTGGGAGGTTTCAGGTTGTTACCCGTGCCGTCTGGGAAGTACGCGTTCGTTCTGAGGTTGTATACCTTGAACTCGTCGTTGCTGTACAGCTCGACGACCGTGTAGAACGTTTCGCCGTCTGCCATGAGGTTCATCTTCACCATGTACCCGGGATCCTTGCTCCACTGCGTGTTGTTATCCAACGCGCCCGTGCAATGAAGGTGCCCGATGATGTACATATCGAACTGCTCTTCCACATTCAGCGGTTCAAGCGCTTCGACGAGACGGAACTCCACCATGACCGACGTCGGGCCGAGATCCGGCTTCGTGCGGATGATGAATTGGTATGTGCCGTCTTGCCCCGCCATGAGCTTGATGTTGCCCGTGCCGCCGTCCTGGAATACGCCCGCGGTGTTGGCAACTTCGCTCAGGCTGTAATAGCCGAGACCTTCGTCCCAGTCGAGGTCCTGCACGAATTTGAACTGGTCGCCCGCGTACAGATCAAGCGTGCGGGTGTACACCGTGTAGCCGTTGGAATCCGGCTGCGTCGCCTTCGTCATATCGCCGACAAGTTTATCCCACGTAATGCTGAGAAGCGAACCCGCGCCGTTACCGACGACGTACCATTTGCGCGTGTCAAGCTCGACGTCTGCAGGCGCCGTGCCCTCCTTGCCGCATACGATGCACTTGCCGTTTTCATAAACATGACCGAACTGCGTGATGTAATCGTTGTCGTCCGGGCACTCATACCAGTGATTCGTCGCGTCCGAAACGAGCTTGGTGTACTTATGTACATGCGCGGCAGGAGCTTCCTGATAGCCGCACACCGTGCACTTGCCGTCGGCCATCGTATGCTCTTCGCGCGTACTTTCGTCCGCCGCTTCGTCTACAGGGCACTCCTTCCAGTGGTATGTGCCGTCGTGCGCCCATGCCGTATACTCGTGTACGTGTTTCTTCGGTTCGTTCTTGCATGCAGCAAATACGCCGAATCCGAGACACAAACACAGAGCCGCTACGAGAATGAGCAAAAGTCTGGTTCTTTTCTTCATATCCTTCCTCCTTTATTTATTCCTTTCGGAATTTTCCGTGTTTTTTTGCCCCGGAAGCGCCTCTCTTCGCGCCCGCAAACACGCAAAAACAGCGTTTTTTGCGTGCTTTTTGCGTGCTTTTCCGCGTTTTATGAGGGAATTCGCCCGCCCGCCTTTATGTAATTCTCCCAAAAAGTATACTTTTTGAGAGAGCGGAAATCGGGTGGTGAGATCGTGCTCCCGGCACGTTTTTGAGTATATCACACCCTTTTTTTGCTGTCAAGAGGTTTTTCTCAAAAAGTATACTTTTTGGGAGAGTTATTTTTTTCCTACCGCTTTTCCTGCGGTTTTTTTCATGTCTTTTCACCCCTCCGGCACTGTCATACTCTCGCTGTCCCCTCGAGGGGAAATTTTGCATTTCTGCCGAAAGTTGATAACTTTCGGCGCAAAATTTCTTGGCATTTGCCCATATGTGCGGGCAAATGCTGACCGAACGCGGGATTCTACCCGCGTGAGACAGTGGCGTGCATGCGGCACGCCAAAAGGGGTGGCGTACGCAATCGGAACGACAACACCCCCTCAGTCTCGGCTTCGCCTCGACAGCTCCCCCTCAAGGGGGCGCCAAGAGAACGCGGTGATGTTTCGACTGCGCTCAACATGACGTAATAAGAACGCCCGCGGCTGCACCCCTTTTGTCATTTCGAGGAGCAAAGCGACGAGAAATCTCGGTCTTGAGATTCCTCACATTCGTTCGGAATGACGGGAGGAAAACGTTCGGAATGACAGGAGAAGAACGCGGGCGCACCCCTGCACTGTCATACCGAGCGTTAGCGAGTGTATCTCATCCTTTTTCAACGACCGGGGGGATTTGCTCGCCTTCGCTTACGCTCCGGCTCGAAATGACAGGAAGAAGAAAAAGCGGTGATCCTTCGACACGTGCGCCCGCCGTTCCACGTCGGGCGCACGGCTCAGGATGACGTATTGAGAATGAGATTCCTCACATGCGTTCGGAATGACGGGAGGAGACGTTCGAAATGACAGGAAGAAGAAAAAGCGAGATTTCTCGTCGCTGCGCTTCCCTCGAAATGACGTGAAAGTGCGCACGGCGAGAATCGGCGGGGCGCATACGGCCTAATCAACAGAAAAGCGCACGGCATTCGCCGTGCGCTTTTCTGTAAAAAATTATTTCTTCTTTGTTGCGGTTTTCTTCTCTTCGTCGCCGCCTTCCATCATTTTGAGACGTTCATCCATCATTTCGTCTACCTTTTGCATGATTTCGGCCTGACTCTTCTTGACAAGCGAGCGCGCCTTGTAACTGTTCGCAACAAGCAGCGCGCCCCCCACCATGCCGAGCGCAACTCCAAGACAAAATAGCTTTTCCATACCGTCCTCCATACTCGCAGTTTGTGAAGGAATACGCCGCTTATGCACGCTTTTCTGTGGGGATTTTTGGATTTCCTCCGCCTCTTATCTCTTCGGGAAATTTCTCCCCGAAGATCCCTTCAAGCGCGCAAGCTCCTCTTTGAGCCGCGCGTTTTCACTGCGCAGATCCGCGGCGATCCGCTCGTAAAGCGCGTCGATCTCCCGCTCGAGCCGCCTTTGCAGAAAACTGATGGGCATGCCCGCTTCCCGCGCCGCCTTCTCCACGCGCTCCGGCTCCTTCTTCAAGAGATTTCGGTATTTGTTCTGCATGCGCAGCATGCGCTTTTCGTCGCCGCCCGAAGCCTCCATAATGCTCCTGCGGATCGAATACCCCTTTCGTCTGCCCTCGATCACCTTATCGAGAAGCTCCTCCGTCTCTTCATCCGTGAACGGCCGGATCGTGCCCGCATGCAGATCTTTTCCTTCGAGAATGCGCTTCACGCGAGAATCGTCCTGCTTCTTCAAAAACGCATAGTAGTAATTGCGCACGCTTCCCTTTGCCCGGCTGTGTTCCTTGCCGTACGTCTCGAACAAATAGGAGAGCGTCTTGCCCGCGTTCTTCCCCGTGTAAATGTACTCGATCAGTCCCATGGCCTCTTCTTCCGTGTAGCCGTTGATTTTGTTCATCATAACCACCTCGCAAAAATTCTTGACATAATTTTGTCCCGTTATACATTTTATATAACGATGCACGTTTATTTTTTGGCCGACCAACTCTGCGCCCTCTCCGTAAACGGACTCTTCCTCGGTACGGTAGACGGCTTCGAACGCTCCGCGGAAATTTCTCCGCAGGACGCTTGCTTCGTGGAATTCAAACCCGTAGATCGCCTCCCCATACGCTTTCGCTTCGACGAAAACTTTCTCCTCGCTCCCCCGCCCGGCGTTCGGCTCTATTATACCCGCAACGGCCTCGCCGTCTATTGCTCCGGCTTTCCGCGCAGCGATCCCGCCATGCGCATCGTGAAACAGTCCGATCTGCAAGGCGTCCGCCTTACCCTCTTCGTGCAGGGCCGCGTTCAGCTCTCCGTGCAGAACGATTCGGGTTTCCGCCTCGTCGATCTCGACGACGCGCTCGAACAGGCCGAAATCTTTGCCGCCGGCGACTGCTTTCTGCTTGAAGCGCCGAACGCCTTTTGCATCCTCTCCCGCACGGGCGAGATCCTTGTTCAGGCAGACGGCACCGTCTCGCGCCGCGGCCGCGTCGTCGCCGCGGAAATCCCCTTCCGCGACAGCCTCGGCCATTCCGCCCTCTGCGAATGGGAAAACGGCAAACTGACCGCCTGCTCCGTCCGCGCGCGCCGCGAACCCACCCCCTCTACCTTTGCGCTCGCCCTCTTCGAATCCGCGCTGATCGGCGCCGACTGCACCCCTTTTCTCGCCGAATGCCTCAAAGAAAAAGCGCACGCGCTCAAAGAGTTTCTCGGCGCGTTCGTCTCCGTCGTGCTCACCGACGATCCCGAAGAGGTCGGCCTCGTCTATCCCGGAAGATGCAACAACGTGTTCGACGTGCGCTATTTCCGCGTGACTCTCGAGGACGGGAAAATTTCGAATATCACGCCTTCGGACACATAAAAAACGGCGCTCATCGGCGCCGTCTTTGTCATCCGGTCATGAAAAAGCCGCCCGCAACTGCGGACGGCTTCGTTTTGTACTACGGTCTTTTCGTCAATATTTCGTCACGCGGACGGAACGAATGAGAATGGGTTCGGACACGGGCGTTTCGAACGTCGCCGTCACGTCCCCTCTGCGGATATCCGCAAACGGATCGTACTTGTTCAGCCGGACGTTCTCCTGCGTCTCCGTAAAAGAATATTCGTCGTCGGTCTTATGCGCGTCGATATAATCCGAGATCGCTTTCAGAAGCCCGTCTTCCAGCTGACCCTCGTAGTCCTTCGCCATGCCGAATACAATGTATTGACTGCGTTCGGAAGGGTTCGTCGAGGAAAGCCACGTGTAAAACTGCGACGTCGCGCTGTTGGCAGCATATCCCTCATAGTGCAGAGGTTCGCCGTCGTTGTATTTGCCCTTGTCCGAGCGTTCCACGGTCACCTGCCCCGAGAAATTGCCCTTGTCGGTATAATACATGACCAGCGCGCCCTTCTTGTGCCGGTATTCGCGGCTGCCGTGTTCGAGACTGAGTTTCCCCTCGCCGTATAACGTATACAGCGCTTCACCCTTTTCGGGATGCGCCGCCGTGCCGCCCGTCTGCCAGACAGACTGCGTAAACATTTTTCCCGTCTTTTCTTCCAGATTTCGCAGAATGCTGAAGTAATCCACCTCTTCCAGTTCGCCGCCGGAAAGCCTATACCCGCCCGTCAGAAGATATTCTTCCGTGTAGTCGTGAATGCAGAATCCCGTATCCGTCTCTTCATCGTAATCATAGTAGCCTGCGTCCGCAAGCTCGATGAAGTGCTTGACCGTCTTGGGCGCGTCTGTGCGCGAAAGAACGTATTCCACTTCGTAGGTCTTTCCGTCGAAATCGTAAGTGACCGTCACTTCGGGATGATTGCTCGTGCAGCCCGCGAACATGCCGAGCGTGCCCAGCGAAAGAATTGCGGCGCCCGCCAAAATCCCTGCACGGCGAAGAATTTTTTTGTTCATACTTTGCCTCCTCGATCGGCTCGATATACACAAACATTTTACCCGTATTTTTTCGATCCGTCAAGCGCTTTCGGCGATTTCAGATTGAAATTGTGGAAAAATCTGCCTGTCTTTGCCGATCCGCAAAAAAAGTCCCCGCTTTTTCGGCGGGGATTTTCTTTTCCGAAAAATTATTTGAGTTCCGCAGTTGCGCCGGCTTCCTTGAGTTTGGCAAGAGCCGCTTCCGCATCCGCCTTCGGAACGCCTTCCTTGAGCACGCCGAGGGATTCGACGGCCTTCTTCGCGTCCGCAAGGCCGAGACCCGTGAATTCGCGCACAACCTTGATAACGCCGATCTTGTTTGCGCCGAAATCTTTGAGCACGATATCGAACTCCGTCTTTTCCTCTTCCTGGGGAGCGGCTTCCGCTGCGCCGGCGACCGCGCCGCCCACAGCCACGGGAGCAGCGGCGGATACGCCGAACTCCTCTTCAAGCGCCTTCACAAGGTCGTTAAGCTCGACGACCGTCATCGCCTTGACTTCTTCAATCAACTTCTGAACATCCATATTAGACCTCCGATATTTTTTAAGATTTTTGTTCCGCGATCGCTTTCAGAACGTACGCGAAGTTTGCGATGGGCGACTGCAGGCAGCCGAGCATCTTTGCGATCAACACCTCTCTCGAAGGGATTGCCGCGAGCTTTTTGATTCCTTCCGCGTCCACATAGGCGCCGTCGACATAGGCGCTCTTCGGGACGACTTTTTCCGCAAGCGCGGGAGCATCCTTGATCGCCTTGGCGAGGATCGAGCAGCCGCTCGTCTCGTCCGGGCAGAACAAAAATGCCGTTGCGCCGTTCAAGTCGTTATCGAAACCGTTCACGCCGAGTTCGTTGAACGCCTTTCTTGCGAGCGTATTCTTATATACTTTGTACTCGCAGGATGCCGCTCGGAACTGATTGCGAAGCCCGGTGACCTCCGAAACCGTCAGCTTGTCGTAATGCGTGAGAACGACGGACTTCGAAGCCTTGATCTTTTCTTTGATCTCTTCGACAACAACTTTCTTTGCTTCCAGATTTGCCGACATAGTTACCTCCGTAAGCGTGCGAACACGCCGAATAAAACAAGCTCCGTACGCAGACAGTACGGAGCGATTCTTAAAAATTGCATTTAAGAAGCGAACCTCGACGGGAGATTGAGCCTCAACGGCGCCCGTTGTCTGCGGTTTGACTTTATTTCAGTTTATCACCTCGGAAAAAATATGTCAAGCGTTTTTCCCGGGGAAATTTCAGGCTTTCGTATAGGCCACTTTCACGCCGGGGCCCATCGTACTTGCGAGCGTGACGCTCTTGACGTACTGGCCTTTTGCGGCAGCGGGCTTTGCCTTCACGATCGCTTCCATGAGCGCGTTGAAGTTTTCGAGGATCTTTTCCTGCCCGAAGCTCTTCTTCCCGATGGGGCAGTGAATGATCGCCGTCTTATCGAGACGGTACTCCACTTTACCGGCCTTCACTTCGGCGACCGCTTTCGCGACGTCCATCGTGACCGTACCGGACTTCGGGTTGGGCATGAGTCCCTTGGGACCCAACAGACGGCCGATCCGACCGACCACGCCCATCATATCGGGCGTCGTGATCATGACGTCGAATCCGAACCAGTTCTCCGTCTGGATCTTCTGGATCATCTCCTCCGCGCCGACGAAATCCGCGCCGGCAGCTTGCGCCGCGTCCGCTCTTTCGCCCTTTGCGATCACGAGAACTTTCTTCGATTTGCCCGTTCCGTTGGGAAGCACCAACACGCCGCGGACCTGCTGATCCGCCTGCCTCGGGTCGATGCCGAGACGCACGTGAAGCTCTACCGTTTCGTCGAACTTCGCCTTGGCGGTGCCGAGCATGACTTTGATCGCTTCCGCGGGTTCGTAGGCCTTTGTTTTGTCGTAAGATTTGAGGCTGTCGGAATAATTCTTACCGTATTTCATGCTGCGTACCCCCTCACTCTTCGACCGTGACGCCCATGCTGCGGGCCGTTCCCTTGATCATGCTGATCGCGCTCTCCAGCGTGGTGCAGTTGAGATCGGGAAGTTTCGTCTTGGCGATCTCCTCCACCTGCGCCTTGGTGAGCTTGCCCACCTTCGTCTTGTTGGGCGTGGCCGAGGCGGATTCAAGCCCCAGCGCCTTCTTGATGAGGACGGGTGCGGGCGGCGTTTTCAGGACGAACGTAAACGAACGGTCCTGATAAATCGTCATGACGACGGGGATGATGAGTCCTTCCTGCGATGCCGTTTTGGCATTGAACTCTTTGGTAAAGCCGGGGATATTGACTCCGTGCGGACCCAGCGTCGAACCGACGGGCGGTCCGGGGGTGGCTTTACCGGCGGGAAGCTGCAGTTTTACGACTGCGGTGATCTTCTTTGCCATAGTAATTCTCCTTTGTGGTACATGCAAGACGGCATAAAAGATTTACCGTCTTTCCCACTGCAACGCCGCAAGCGCGGCGATCCTTGCCTGAATTTGCGTTATTCTTCGTCTTTGGGGATCTCTACCGCGTCGGCGGAGATCTTCGTCATCTGGATATATTCCACTTCGACGTCCTGCTCGCGCCCGAACATCACAATGGAAACCTTTGCGCGCTGCGTTTCGTCGTTGACTTCTTTGAGCGTGCCGATGAATCCTTCGAGCGGGCCGTTGTCGATCGTCACCCGATCTCCCGCCTTGAAATCCGCGTCCACGACATAGTCCTCGAGGCGCATTTTGCGGATCTCCTCTTCCTTCATGGGAATGGGACGCCCCTGCGGACCGACGAAACCCGTAACGCCACGGGTGTTCGTCACAAGATACCAAAGCTGGTTGGAATAGATCATCTTGATGAACACGTAGCAGGGAAGAAGCTTGCGCTCGACGACTTTCTTTTTGCCGTTCGCCTTCTCCTCGATGGTCTGCTCCGTGGGGATCTTCACATCGACGATCTGTTCGCTTAAATTGTTGTTTTCGATGAGCCGGAAGAGGCTCTCCTTCACCATTGCCTCGTATCCCGAGTAGGTGTGAAGTATATACCACTTCGGCTCGGTATCGGTGCTCGGTATCATGCTTTATGCCCCCGTGCTGCCGCCGATATCGGTCAGAAGTTCGAGCAGCTTCGTAAAGCCGACGTTCACGCAGGTCACCACCACCGTGAAGATCAGCACGATGACGAGCACGACGCCCGTCGCTTTGAGCGCCTTCGGCAGGGTGGGCCAGGTAACGCGTTTCAGCTCCGAAAACGTCTCTTTGAGCCTTCTGCCCATGCGGACGAAAATATTCGGTTTCTTGTTTTTGTCGTTCTTCGAAACCTTCGCTTTCTCGGCTTCTTTCCCCTTCTTTTCGAGGTCTTTTTCGTTGGACTTTGCCATAACTCTACTCCGTTTGCGCCGGGCGCTTACTTGGATTCCTTGTGCACCGTGTGCTTCTTGCAGACGGGACAATACTTTTTGAGTTCGAGACGGTCGGGATCGTTCCTCTTGTTTTTGAAGCTATCGTAGTTCCTGTTCTTGCACTCCGTGCACTCGAACGTGACTTTCATCCTCGTGGATTTAACAGCCATTGCGTGAAAACTCCATACAAAAAAATTACACCCCTCAGGTGCGTAAACAGAGTTTACCACAGCCGACGGGATGTTGTCAATCGATTTTGAAACATTTTTACGAGATTTTTTGAAAAGATCGCAAACTTTCTCGCATTTCAGAGCTTCAGATATTGGTTCAGCGCGGAAAGTTCCGCGTCCGTCTGATAGGAAATGTAAGTTTTCAGCAGGCGCAGCGCCCGGACGAATCCGTCCCCTTCCGGCGCCGGCTTTCTTTCGGGGAGCTGCGAAGGCTGCGCCCAGCGGATAACTTCATAGGTGGATTCGCTGGCCTGTACGCCGAGCGCGCAGGCAGAACAGTTGAACGCGCCGCTCGCCATATCGAAATACCGCCGCCCCGCGATCTTTTTGCCGCAGACGGGGCAATCCCCCGCGGAAAGAGGATATCCCGCGAGCGCCGCCGCCTCCGTGAGAAATTTCACCAGCGGAGGATCGGGGCGATCCGGATCCGATTCGATGGCTTCGAGCGCGCTCACGGCGCAGACCAGAAGCGGCCCGCTCGGCATGCCCTCGCACCCGATGAGCGCGCACATCTCCGTGATGCAAGCCGCCGCGTAATAGGCGTTCACGCTGCTGCGTATCTCATAGAAACCTTCGTGCAGAGAAGCCTGCGTGACGGTATATCTTCCGCCGCGCTCGGCAAGGACGTATTCGGCAAAACAAAAAGGCTGCGCCGCGAACTTCAGCTTTGCGCCCGCCTTCCTAACGCCCTTCATGGCCGCGCCGATCTTGCCGCGCCCGGCCGTGAGAAGCGTCACCATTCTGTCGTTTTCGCCGTAATCGGCAGCCCTGAGAAGCAGGGCGTCCGTCTTGAAATCCATGGATCCTCATGCGGCGCAGGCCCGCCCAAACGATCCGGGGCCGCGCTTACTTTAAGCGTTTGTAGAGCATATAGTAGCTGAAATTCCCCGTCTGCTCGAAGAGATCCCAGACGAGATCTTTGGCGTTTTTGGATTTTTTCCCGTGTTCTTCTTCCTTCATGCAGGCAGTTTGCGAAGATTTCGGGAATTTATTCCTCGGGCGCGTACCCGAACTCTTTCATCAGGCTTCCCTTGTCGCGCCAGTCCTCGCGCACTTTGACGTACACGGTGAGAAACACTTTGCCGCCGAGAAATTTTTCCATATCCTTGCGGGCGAAAGACGCGACTTCTTTGAGCGCGGCGCCCTGTTTGCCGATGAGGATCGCCTTGTGATTCTTCTTTTCGCAAACGATATCGAGGTCGATCTGATACGCGCCGTTCTCGTGCCGCTCAAACGTATTGACGACGACGGCGACGCCGTGCGGGATCTCCTTTTCGTATTTGAGCAGGATCTTC
This sequence comes from uncultured Clostridia bacterium, assembly GCA_947589085.1. Taxonomy (GTDB): domain Bacteria; phylum Bacillota; class Clostridia; order Christensenellales; family Borkfalkiaceae; genus Gallimonas. The sequence goes on along the minus strand of CANPZD010000017.1, from coordinate 7,891 downwards.
TCGCGCATCAGCTCGGCAACCATAAATTTTTCGCTGCGGTCGGAGACGACGTTCTCGGGAAAGAGCGGTTCGCCCTCCGGCAGCAGCGCGGCGATCGCCTCTTCCAGCCGCGCGATATTCTGCCCCTTTCTTGCGGACACGGGGTAGACGTCTGCGGTCATGCCGGCGTCGTACAGCGCTTTAATCTCCGCCGGGATCTTTTCCTTGGGCATGATATCGATCTTGGTATACGCCACGATCATGGGCGTTCCGGAACGGAAATAGCGGAGCATGAGCGCAATGTCGTCCTCTCTCAGCCCGGCATGTCCGTCGTGCACGTACAAAATGGCGTCGACCTCTTTTGCCGTGGTCTCGGCGGTCTTCATCATGAGCGCGGTGAGCGCGTTCCGCTGCCGGTAGAGGCCGGGCGTATCCGCAAACGCGATCTGATAGTTTTCCCGCGTGAGCACGCCGAGGATCCTGTTTCTCGTCGTCTGCGGTTTGGGGGAGACGATGGCAACTTTCTCTCCGACGAGCACGTTGACCAGCGTGCTCTTGCCCGCGTTTGCCTTCCCGATGACGGCGACCGTTCCGCTTTTCATGATTCTCTCCCCAGATTCAGGCGCACCATGACTTCCTCTTCCAGCGCCCGCATCGCGCGCTTTTCCCCGTCCGATTCATGATCGTAGCCGAGACAGTGCAGCACGCCGTGTACGGCAAGATAGAAGATTTCTCTCGCAAGAGAATGGCCGTATTCTTCGGCCTGTTCCTCCGCCCGCCTGCGGCAGATCGCGACGCTGCCGAGGTACATTCTGGAATCTTCGGAGCGCTCCCCGTTTCCACAGGGAAGAGATTCCACGCATTCGCCGTGCTCTTCCGAAAGAACGGGCGCGCCGGGAACCAGCTCCATGGCGGGAAAACTGAGCACGTCGGTGACGGAATCGACGCGGCGTTCCCTTCGGTTGAGCGCGCGGATCTCCTCCTCCGATACGAACAGAAGCTCGACGGCAAGGGGAAGATCGGATTCGGCGAGCGGCGCAAGCGCGGATTCGAGCGCGGCGCGCTCCGTATCCGGCATTGCGTCGCAGTCGACGAGAAATTTACTCATGATCTTCCTCCGTTTTCACCGCTTTTTTCTCGCGGTTGAAGCGGATATCCGGGTATTCGACGCGGTGATGATGGATGCCGGAGAGCGCCTCCACGAGCGTCTGTTTGATGATATTGAGTTCCTTCATCGTGATGTCGCATTCGTCGAATTGGCGCAGATCCATGCGTTCCTCGATGATGCCTCGGCAGACCTGTTCCACCTTTTCGGGAGAGCGGTCCGCGCTCGCGCGGGTCGCCGCCTCCGCGGCGTCCGCGATCATGATGATCGCGGCGATCTTGCTCTGCGGGATCGGCCCTTGATAGGAAAAATCCTTGATATCCGCGTCGCCGGAATAGCGCATGGCCTTATCGTAGAAATATTTGATGGGAAGCGTGCCGTGATGTTCCCGGGCGACGTCGGCGATCACCTTGGGCAGGTGGTTCTGAACGAGCAGATCGTACCCGTCGCGCGTGTGCGAGCGGATGATATCGGCGGAGAGTTCGGGCGTGATCTCGTCGTGCAGGTTGTAACCGGACTGGTTTTCGGTGAAGCAATCCGGCTGACGGAGTTTGCCGACGTCGTGATAGTACGCCGCGGCGCGGGCGAGTTCCGCGTTCTCCCCGATGGCGACCGCGCAGGTCTCCGCGAGCTGCGCCACGATGAGCGAATGATTGAACGTACCGGGCGCTTCGGAATTCAGCCGCACGAGAATGGGCGCGTTCGTGCTCGTGAGTTCTCTGAGCCGGAACGGGGTGAGGCAGTTGAAAACGGCCTCGAAGATGGGCATAAACGTGAGCGCGAGCACGGCGGAGATCACGCAACCGAGGATCTGAAAGCCCGCCGACGACACATAGTCGATCCAGTCGTATTGGGCGTTGGGGATCTGGAAGAAGAAAATGATGAATACGGTGGGCACGGAGAGAAATACGCCCGTGAGCAGAAGTTCGGAGCGGGTGCGCACTTTATTGGCGAAGAACACGCCGAACGTGCCGCACACAAACCCGAGCAGAAGCGTGGAATACGCTTCGATATCGGCGTTGACGGAGCGGCCGTTGGCGAACAGATCGATGGAAAAGATGAGGAAGATAAAGATGAAGTTGAGAAAGAGCGCCTGTCTGCGGTTTTTGAGGAACAGCCATAGGACCGCAAACATGGCGTACGGGCGCGCATAGATATTGACGAAGCGGCCGAAAACGTAGCAGAGAATGACGGAGACGATGACGAGCGAGAAATAAAAGACGATATTGGAGGACTTATAGAGGAATTCCCTGTCCTCGAAGTAGAAGTAAAAGAAGCCGATCCCGAACAGGAAGAAAATGCTCACGACAAGCGAGAGGATATCGGAATACTGTTCCACGAAAAAGTTCACCCAGCCGTGGATGTCGTTGACGACGATCATGATGAACACGACGAGCAGAACGAGCAGATAGCACGCCGCAAACATGAAACCGCTGCCGATGAGCCGGCGTTTGTTAATCAATTTTTTTTCGCCGAGCGAAGTTTTGATTTTCTTCATGGTTTCTCCCCTTTCTTTCGTTTGTTTTCTTCCCGTTCGTAGGCGCGCACGATGCGGGAAACGAGCGGATGCCGCACGACGTCGCGTTCGTTCAGCCGGCAAACGGCAATATCCTCGATCCCCTCGAGGAGTTTCACGGCTTGTTTGAGGCCGCTCGTCTTTCCTTCGGGAAGGTCGGTCTGCGTGAGATCTCCCGTGACGACCATTTTGCTGCCTTCGCCGAGACGGGTGAGGAACATTTTCATCTGTTCGCGGGTGGCGTTCTGCGCTTCGTCGAGAATGACGAACGCGTCGGAGAGCGTTCTGCCGCGCATATAGGCGAGAGGCGCGACTTCGATGGCGCCCTTCTCCATGAGTTTCTGATAGGTCTCCTGCCCGAACATTTCCTGCAAGGCGTCGTAGAGCGGCCGAAGGTACGGATCGACCTTGGTTTGCAGATCGCCGGGCAGAAAGCCGAGTTTTTCGCCCGCCTCCACCGCGGGGCGCGTGAGAATGATCTTTTCGACCTGTTTGCTCTTATAGGCCGCGACGGCGAGACACACGGCGAGATACGTTTTGCCCGTTCCCGCGGGGCCGACGCCGAACACGACGGTATTTTTGCGAATGGATTCGACGTAATTTTTTTGGCCGACCGTCTTGCACTTCACGGGTTTTCCGCGGAACGTGACGGCGACCGCGTCTTTGAGCACGCCTTCGAAATCGGAAGCCCGACCTTCGCGGGCGAGTTCGATGCAGTACAGCAAGCGGGATTTATCGACGGTCTCTCCGGCTTCGACGACGGCGAGCAGACTTTTGACGACCTCGGCGCCGATGCGTGCGGCGTCGTCGGGTCCTTCGAAAGAGATCGCGGTCCCGTCCACGTGCGGGATCAATCCCAGCTCGCGGGACAGAAGATCGAGATTTTCGTCGAACACGCCGAGCACTTTTTGCAGCTTGTCCAGCGTGACGGTATCCACCGAAGTCAAAGAAGCAATCCTCCTAATCGAGGCCGGCGGCCGCCGTGGCAACTGCGGTTCCCGAGACGAGCCAGCCATCATTTGTTTTTTCCGTGCGAAGTTCCGCGATCTCGCCGAAGTCGAGAAAGGCCTGTGCGAGCGCCTCGTCTTTTCCGAGGGCGTATTCGCGCGAGACGGAAAACCGCACGCTGATCTTTGCGATCACGGCGACGGCGCGCTGCGCCGGGCCGAACGCGACGAAATTATCCACGACGCGCTGCCCCTCCGCAACTTCGTCGCCCACGTTCACGAGGGGGGCGCCCCGCACGACGACGAGTTCTTCCACGATCCCGGCGGCGGGGGCGAGCAGAGGCGCGGATTTGAGGCGTTCCGCCTCGTCGCTGACCTCGACGTTGACCGTAAGCACGCCGCCGCGCATGCGGAACGAACAGAATTCCACGTGCGGGAGAGCGAGGATCTCCGCGGTGAGCGCGCCGGTATCGGCGGGCAGAGCGGAAAATTGCGCGACGCCATGACGTTTGAGTGCGGCGAGCACGTCTTGTTCGTAGTATGCGCCGCTTCCGGAAATTTCCACGCGGAGAACGCGGCTCTGAAAAAAAAGTACCGCGCCCGTAAATACGGCGCAACCGGCGAGCAGTCCGACGGCGCGCAGACAGGCGCTGCCGAGGCGCAAAATGCCGCGGCGGCGCACATTTTTTACATTATAACACGAACCGCGTAAAATTGCAAAAGCTTTTTTGCAATCTTTGCCGGCAATCTGCAAAACGACGGCGTTTTTTGCGACGCTGCGGGCGGAAATCACGGGGATCCCGGCGCGGGCAAGTTTATCGATCGCGCGGTACGCGCTCAGGCTCTCCACGGTGAATTCGACGGATCCGAACACTTGCGCCTCCTTTTTCGGACGGAAATTTATTCTTCCCGTTTTACGCTCACGATGTCGCCGAACACGACGGCGTCTCCGGCGCAGTATTTGCCGAGGGAGAGATGATTCCCTTCGACGCGGACGGCGCCGTGCGCGCCGCGTAAGACGACGCAGCCCTCGGAAAATTCGGGGAGCCGCTTCACGTTCTGAAAGTAGCCCCCCTTGCCGTCGACGACGGTATATTGCACGCGGGAGGTTTCCCCCTCTCCGCCGAGCAGCTTGAAAATTTCCTCTCTGAGCCTCATTTTTCTATTGTATGCATGCGGAAAAAGCGGCATGCGTTCTTTCTCCCGGCTTTTTCTTTCCGCCCCTCTCTTCGCATTCCCTTGGCACGCGTTCCCTTTGCCCGCCGCTTTTTTCTTGGCGCCCCCTTGAGGGGAAGCCGGCGAGGCGAAGCAAGGCTGAGGGGGTGGCGTTCCTTTCGCCCTGTCCCCTCTCTTGTCATTTCGAGCCGGAGCGCAAGCGACAGCGAGCAAATCCCCCCGGTCGTTGAAAAAGGGCGAGACCCACTCACTGCGTTCGGGGTGACAGAAAGGCGGCACGAGCGCGTAGCGCGAAGTAAGAGCGAAGCGACGAGAAATCTCGGTTTTGAGATTCCTCACATTCGTTCGGAATGACGGGAGGAAATGTTCGGAACGACGGAAGAGGAGCGAAGCGACGAGAAATCTCGTTCTCATTACGTCATGTTGAGCGCAGTCGAAACATCACCGCATTCTCTTGGCGCCCCCTTGAGGGGGAGCTGGCGAGGCGCAGCCGAGACTGAGGGGGTGGCGTTTTCGCATTGCGTATAACACCCCTTTCGGCGTGCCGCATTGCGGCACGCCACTTTCCCCTCGAGGGGACAGCGAGATTTCTCACTTCGTTCGAAATGACAGGGGAGGACGGGCGAAATGACAGGGAAAAGAGAAGAATGCGCGCCCTCTCCCCCCGCGTCATTTCGCCCCGCGCTCCCCCTACTGTCATACCGTCCCGCGCGAGGCTTCTATTGTTTATCCAAGCGCGGCACGAGCCGAAGGCGAAGTAGCGAAGCGAGTGTATCCCCCTGTCCCCTCTACACGTCATTTCGAACGAAGCGTTAGCGGAGTGAGAAATCTCGTCCTTTTTCAACGACCGGGGGGATTTGCTCGCCTTCGCATACGCTTCGGCTCGAAATGACAGAGGAGGGCGGGGCGAATGACAGCGGGAAAAAGGCGGCGAAAAAAATTTTCTCCCTGCTGGAGGGCAGGGAGAAAGGTTGGGAGAAAGTCGGACTTAAACTCTTAAAACAAGTCCGTTGGAGGAATGGCGTTTTTACTGCTCGAGATAATACGAATTGTACGTCGTAGAAGAGCCGCTGTACCCTTTCGACAGCAACTGTGCAGCCGCCTTCGTGGGATCCGAGAAAATGTCATCATCAATTGTTGTAGACGAATTGATCAATTGCACTTTCCAACCCGTTCCGACGGTGAAATAGGCAGAAGTCAGCCCGCTGTTCTGGAATGCGGTGATGCCGATCTTCTTGACGCTTGCGGGGAAGCGGATCGTTGTAAGTCCCGTGCAACCGTAGAACGCGTACGCTTGGATCTCCACGATCGTTTCGGGCAGGGTGATCGACGTGATCTCCGTGCAGTTCTGGAACGCATACCGGCCGATCGTCTCGAGGCCGCTATTGAAGGTAACCGTCTTGAGCGTTTTCTCGCAGCCCTTGAACGCATATTCGCCGATCGCTTTGAGCGTACCGGGGAACGTGACCGATGTGAGCGAGGTGCAGCTGTCGAACACGTTGTTGCCCATGGTCTCGATCTTGCCGAGGTCGATCGTTGCAAGATTCGTGCAGCCCTTGAACGCATAGTTGCCGATCGACGTTACGGTTGCGGGGATCGTGAACTGTGCGAGCGTCTTGCAGCCGCTGAACACGTACGTGCCGAACTTCGTGACCTTCGAAGTCCCGAAGTTGACCGTTGTAAGCGCCTCGCAGTTGTAGAACACATAGTCCAGAATCTCCGTAACGCCCGCGGGGACCGTGAAGGTCCGAAGCGACGTGCAACCGGAGAAGAAGCTGCTCGGGATCCGCGGGAGATCATCGGGCAGGTTCACCGTGGTGAGCGCGGTGCAACCCTGGAAGAAGTTGTTCCAGCTGCTCGACGTCTTGCTGTACGTGCCCTTGAGCGTTGCCGTGGTGAGCTTCTTGCAATTCTGGAAGAGGTAGTTGCCCAGGATCGCGCCGCAGTCGAAGTCGAACGTCAGCGTCGTGAAGCCGCAATCCGTGAACGTGGAACTCCCGTAAGACGCGAGATTCTCGAAGTTGACCGTATCGAGCGACGTGCAGCCGGAGAACGTGCCGGTTGTCGACGCATTGATCCTCGTGTTCTTGCCGAACGTGACGCTCTTGAGTTTCACGCACTTTGAAAAGTTGCTGTCCGCCGCCAGATTGAGATTATCCGGCAGGGTAAGCGTTGTAAATCCGCAGTTTTCGAATACCTGCCCTTCTTTGCGATATGTATACCCTTCCAACTTGGCATATCCGATATCCACCACGCCGCCGAGGTCGACCGTATCGAGCGACGTGCAGTTCTGGAAGGTGTAGCCGCGGAGCATCGTAAGCCCTTCGCCGAACTTGACGTTGTTGAGCTGCGAGCAGTTGCGGAAACCGTACTCGCCGATGTAGGTGAGGTGTTCGAGGTTGATCGTCTTGAGCGACGTGCAGCCGTCGAACGCATATGCGCCGATCTGATACAGGCTCTCGGGCAACGCAACGCTTTGCAGCGACGTGCAGCCGCGGAACACATTGTCGCCCATCTTGTACACGCTCGAACCGATCGTAAGATCGCTGAGAACTGTGAAGTCCCGGAACATGCTTGCGCGGACGATCTTCACCGTGTTGGGGATCACGACCTTCGTGACCGTGGAAGCAAACTTCTTTAACGCCGTCGCCAGTCCGTCGCCGAGTTCCATGACGGGCCATGTGCCGCACATTTCGGGGATCTCAAGCACGGTCAGGCTCTCGGGAACTTTCTTGAATCCCGTGACGATGAGACCCGTGTAGTCGTCGTTGAAGTCGAACGCGAGATCCGGCGTGCCGTTGTTCTCGCCCTGCACGATGCGCTCATAGCCGCATCTCGTGCAGATATTGTCGTCGCCGAACGTATGCGCCGCATCGCCGCTCTTGCTTTCGTGACCGCAGGTCGCGTCTTTCCAGTGATTGGTCTCATTGTACGACCAATTATCGGCATAGGTATGCGTGTGACGATATTTACAGATAGTGCATCTGTAAGAGCTGTTATACGAGTGCACCGTTTTCGAACCCGCTTCCACGGTGCCGTCCAGCGGGCATTCGTGCCAGTGGCCGGTTTCGTCGCTCGCCCAGCTCGTTTCGCTGTACGTGTGTTCCGTGTGCTCGAATCCGCAGACGGAGCACTGCATATCGAAGATCTTGTGCGCCTGCTTCGCCG
>CANPZD010000016.1 GCA_947589085.1 uncultured Clostridia bacterium | reverse complement strand
AACGTGCCGGGAGCACGATTTCACCACCCGATTTCCGCACTCTCAAAAAGTATACTTTTTGGGAGAGTTATTTTTTTTCCTACCGCTTTTCCCGCGGTTTTTTTTGTTTTTTTCACCCTCCCGTTTTCTCTTGGCGCCCCCTCTCTCTGTCATACCGCCCCGCCCACACTGTCATACCGAGCGTTAGCGAGTGTATCCCCCTGTCATACCGCCCCGCGCGAGGCTTCTATTGTGTAACCAAGCGCGGCACGAGCGCGTAGCGCGAAGTAGCGCCTTTCTGTCATACCGAGCGTTAGCGAGTGTATCTCATCCTTTTTCAACGACCGAGGGGATTTGCTCGCCTTCGCTTCCGCTCCGGCTCGAAATGACAGGAAGAGGAAAAAGCGGTGATGTTTCGACTTCGCTCAACATGACGTAATGAAAGCGCCCGCGGCCGCGCCCCGCCCGCACTGTCATACTCTCGCTTTCCCCTCTCTCTGTCACCCCGAACGCAGTGAGTGGGTCTCATCCTTTTTCAACGACCGGGGGGATTTGCTCGCCTTCGCTTACGCTCCGGCTCGAAATGACAGGAAGAAGAAAAAGCGGTGATGTTTCGACTGCGCTCAACATGACGTAATAAGAACGCCCGCGGCCGCCCCCTATGTCATTTCGAGGAGCAAAGCGACGAGAAATCTCGGTTTTGAGATTCCTCACATTCGTTCGGAATGACGGGAGGAAACGTTCGGAATGACGGAAAAACAGGCGAAAAGAGAACGCCCGCGGGCACATGGCAAAAAAAATCGGGGAAAATTCCCCGATTTGCCTTTCCTTTCTTTATATGTTTTTCCGATCAATCGATTTATTCCTTTTTCTTCAATCGATCCAGCAACGCGTTTACGTCCGCCTTTGCCGCGCTCATCTGCTCGTTCGCCAGATCTCTGTTCTTTGCGCGGATGGAATAGTAGAACTTCAACTTCGGCTCCGTACCCGAAGGCCGTACGCACACAAAACTTCCGCCCTCAAGCTCGTAATAAACGCAGTTGCATTTCGGAATGCCCAAAGGCTCCGTTTTGCCGTCGCGCGTGCGCCGCAGGTCGGAAGAATAATCCCGCACAGCCAAAACCTGCAACGGCCCGAACTTCGTAACTTCCGCCGTTTTCAGCGCGTCGACCACGGCATTCATCTCCTTCATGGCATTCAGTCCGCCGTATTGCACGGAAACGTTTTTATCCAGCACGTACCCGTATTTTTGATAGATCTCTTCCAATCTCCCGTATACCGTCTTGCCCTTGTATGTGTAATAACACACCATCTCCGCAAACAGCATGGAAGCCACTACCGCGTCTTTGTCGCGGGCGTGTACGCCGCGCAGATATCCGCAGGATTCTTCGAATCCGAATACGAATTCGTACTCCCCGCTCTCTTCCCACTCCTTGATCTTTTCGCCGATGAACTTGAACCCTACCGGCGTCTCGAATAATTTCACCCCGAAATCATCGCAGATCGCCTTTGCCATTCCCGTCGAGACAAACGACTTCACCACCGCCGCGTTCGAAGGCAGACGGCGCTCCTCTTTCAGCCGCGTGAGAATATATTCGAGCAGCAGGATCCCCACCTGATTGCCCGACAGCGCAACAAATTCCCCCGCGCCGTCCTTTACCGCTACGCCGAGCCGATCGGAATCCGGATCGGTCCCGAAAACCACGTCCGCATTGATCTCGTTTGCGCGCGCGATCCCGAGCGCAAGCGTCTCCTTGAATTCCGGATTGGGCACCGCCACCGTCGAAAACGCGGGATCTTCCGCCGTCTGCTCTTCCACGACCGTCACGCGGATCCCGAGCTTCTTCAGAATGCGCGTAACCGGCACATATCCCGAACCGTGCACGGGCGTATAGACGAGTTTCAGGTCTTTTCCGCAGGCCTTCACCGCTTCCGCCGAGAGCGTAAGGCGGGAAAGCTCTTCGATATAGTCGTCGTCTACCTCGGCGGGCACCGAACGGATCAGCGTGCTCTGCCCGTCGCCCGTCACCGAAAGATAATCCGTGATCTTCTCGATATATTCCACGACTTTCGCCGTCGCGTCCGGCGACATCTGCGCCCCATCCGCGCCGTATACCTTGTACCCGTTGTATTCCTTCGGATTGTGCGAAGCCGTGATCATGATCCCCGCCGCCGCGTTCAGCCGCCGCACCGCGTACGACAGCATGGGCACGGGATGCACGCGGTCGAACAGATACACCGGAACGCCGTTCTTCGCAAGCACGCCCGCCGCCGCTTCCGCAAATAACCGCGAGTTTTTGCGCGTATCGTACGAGATCACCACCCCGCGCTCGTATCCCCGCCCGGGAAGCGTTTTGAGATATTCCGCAAGTCCCTGCGTCGCGCGGCGCACCGTGTAAACATTCATCATGTTCATTCCGTAGCCGATCAGTCCGCGCATGCCCGCCGTTCCGAACGCGAGTTCCCCGCCGAAACGGTACTCTTTTTCCTTTTCGTCGGCGATCGCAGAAAGCTCTTTACGGGCCTCTTCGCACAAACGACCGTCGCTTAGCCAACTTAGATAAAGTCTCGAATAATCCATAGTCTTTCCGTATTTTTACGCGCACACGCGCGCGCCTCTCAATTGAGATTGAGCGTTTCCGGGGCCTCCCCTCCCGCGATTTCCGTTCGGGAAATAAAATACTTTTTCCCCGCGTCGTGATAGTAGTTCACGAATTGCAACACGATGAGAAAGAAATAGGAGAGCGGCACCGTGATGAGCAACGCGCTCCCGAGGGTGAATATGCCGAATCCCACGTTCACGACCGCGATCAGATAGTTCGCCGACAAAAACGCCGCAAACCGCTTTCCGAAGGATTTTTTGCAGTGCGCCGTCTCTTTCAGCGCCTTCCCGACCGACTTGCCGCCCGCGATCATCGCAGGAAGCCAAGCCGATACAAACGCCAGCTTCAACGCCTGCGTGCAGAGGATCAGCGTCAGCGAAAGCGAGAGCGAGACCAGTACCGAAAACAGATTCCACGCCGTAAACAGCGACGGAATATAGAACATCAGCAACACGCACGCCAGCACCGAAGCAATATCGTATACGAACGTGAGCGGCACATACACCAGCTGATACAGCGATGCCTGCCCGATCCTGCGGAAATACGAAGCGGAAAAACTTGTTTTGGCATTCATGCTCATGCGGTCGTTCACCGTTCCGCCCAGCGCAAACTGCGCCAGCCCGTCGAAATACCGCAGTAGCAGATACATCGCGCATACGCCGATCAGCGCCCCCACGATGGAACCGACGTTCGCGCCCAAAAGATGCCAGAATGCCCTCGCCGCCGCATGAAATTGCTCGGGAAACGCCTGCAACGCCTGATAATTTCCGCCGAACAGCGACCGCAGAAATCCGCTGCACAGCGTTTTGAGTTCGGCAAGCTCCGCACTGTTCACGATCGTCGCAAGTCCGAGATGAATGATGACATACGACAAACTGAAAAAAACGACCGCCGTGATCAGCCGATAGAGCAGCGACTTGAAAACGCTCGAAAATTCGTCGATCGTGAGTTTTACGGCATGACGAAATCGCATTCAATACCCCCTGTAACTGAGGAGCAGATCCTCTCTGTCGAGCTTATCCGTTTCGTAATAAACGGTTTCCATACGGATGAAAAAACTGAGAAAGAGCGCGGCGTACAAAATCACCAGCACGATGCGGAATACCGCTTCCGGAAGCATGGAAAAACCCGCGGTCACGGCCATGGACACAAAGAACGAGACCGTAAATGCCCCTATCAGCTTCCAGCGCACGCCCGCCATGAGCCGGTAGGAATACACGAACGCGTCGTACGCGCGAAAGCCCGTCGCCTGCCTGCACGGGAGCCAGAGATAGGGAATCGTGGCAACATACAGTAGAGCAAACACCAGCAAGAGGACCACGATCGTAAAAAATACGTATACGAGCGCGGTGATCGAAATTTCAGAGATCACAAAGAGCAGCGCCGAGAGCAGGATCGCAAAGATTTCGAAGAGCGCAAGATAGGCAAACGCAATCACGACCGCGGAAAACAAAAGATGCAGCGACTGCGGCAGAAGTCCCGAAAGAGTGCGCTTTCCGATCCGCATATGTTTTTCCACGAGCACGAGCATGGGGACCGCGCAGACGATGATGCAGAAAAACGCAAGCAGCGTATAGATCCCGCCGAGCAGAGAATCCGTACGGATCAGGCTCCATGTGCGGAAAAATTCAAGAAATCCGAGCCGCGGATCCCCGGAAGAAAATGCGCGCACGGCGGCATTCACGCTTGAATAGTCGAGGCAGAGCGCGAGAAAAACCGCCGGCAGCACGGCAAACGGCAGTACCAGCCAAAGATTTTTGACAATGTATTTCCAATGTCCGAATGCGGTACACATGCGCTCTCCTTTCCCGGATATTATATAACAATTTTCAGAGATTGTAAAGGCATTTTCGATAAAATAATCGCCGTCCCCGCCCCCGCCCGTTGCGAAACGCTTCCGCGGGACAAAAAAACAGGCCCCGCTGGGGGCCTGTTGAAATTCGGATCGGTCATGCCGCGATGTCATCTTCATCCGGCGAATCGACGGCCGAAGCCGAAGCCGGAACGGACGTCACCGTGATGTCGAATCCGGTCCCGGCCGCATTGACGGCGATCTTGACCGTAAACGTGCCATTCTGCGGCGTGACGACCGTCCATGTGCCATCCGCGGTCTTGGTGATCACGGATCCCGTATAGAAATTGACACGGGTGCCTTCCTGCGTCGTTTCGAGCGTGCCGAAATCGAGGAGCGCGCAGACCACGGGTTTCTTCTGGTCATCGAGATAGTAGAAGATCCGTACGCCGTACTGATTGCCGCTCGCGGCAAACGCGGCCACCGAACCCTGCGTGACTGTCATGGAAGTTGCCCATTTATCTTCGCCGTAGGTGATCTCCACATAGAAGTAGAACATATTCTGTCCCTGAGCCGTGCTCCACACGAACCACTTGCCCTCTTGATCGAACCACGCCAGATAGGGCGTCAGATACGTCTGGCCGAGATATAGCCCTGCGGAAAGCAGATCGCCCTTATCTTCCTCATTGAGATCCGGAGCATAGTACTTCTGATACAGATAGGCATTGAAATTCGTGCCCTCGCCGTAAGCGGCCGTCAGTTCCGCGCGCAAGCTGATCAGAAGGATCTCGAAAACGTTCTTATCCGACGCCTGATAGTAGTAGAACCGCACCTGATAGGTCTTTTTATCCTGCGCCTGGAACGTGCCCTGATACAGATAGCCCTTGGTTGCGTCCAGCTCGGAGCTGCGCAGCAGGTCGTCCGCGCTCAGCGTGAATTTAAGGCCGGTCCCGGCAGTATCTTTCACATAGGGAAGATCGAATTCGAAGGAAGCGGCGCTGCCGTTCACCGAACTGATCTTCAGAGTGCCCGCCTGTCCTTCGGGGGCGTCTGCGTCGTTATAGGTAGTCACTGCAGGTGTCTGATCGACGACGGTGAAGCTTGTAAACATTCCGTCGGTGCCAGCCGTGAACTTGACGAGGACGGAATGCGTGCCCTTCTCGTCTGTCCAGACCCACGTAAGCTCCTTCTTTTCCGCGTCGTACGAGTCGAGATCGGGGTCGAGATAGGTATCCGTGCTCTCGCCGTCTTTCTCGGTCCGCACATAGAGCGAAACCGTCAAAACCGAGCCGACAGGCACTTCGTATGCGTTTGCATACACGCACTGGGCGACTTGGACGACATACGTCGTATCGCTCACTTTCTGCGTCAGCTCATTGACGCGATATACGCTGTGCAGAATGGAGAGGAACGTATTCGAATTCTGCATCCGCAATCCGGAAACGAACATCACCGCATATTCCTGCTCGTCGGAACCCACGCCGGGCGCCAGAAGAAGCCGATAATTCTCCGCCGTCGTCCCCGCCGAAAGGATATCCGCGGCATCCGCAGTGATAATCAGCGGCTGCTTATCCGTGCCCTCTGCACCGTAATAGTAGAATGTGTATTTTGAGAGTGTGCCGTTTCCTTCCTCATCGAACGCATATCCGAGAACGACCGCGCCGAATTCCGCCTGACCGCTCAGATAGGCAAGATCGAAGTAAACTTGCACTTGATCCACGGCGGTAACCGAAGTGATATGGCCCTTATCGTCCAATTCAAAATCGATCCGGAACTGGTAGAGCTGCTGGCCGATCACAGCGGTAAAGAACGCATGCTTGTTATCCGGCGTTGCGCGCATGGAATCGGCGGCTTGAAGTCTCACATCCCCCTGCTCGGTCGAAAGATACAGCGACACGCTCATGAGATCCATCTTCTTGATCCCATCGATGGTATAGAAGTTGGAATAGACATACTGCTGTGCAACGACGGTGAAATCCGTCGGCGCTTCGAGTTCGCTGTACGTATTGATCATGTACAGGATGAACAGATCCTGTTCGGTATCTTTTAAAGTAAGTCCGCCCATCAGGAAGGAAACGACGTACTCGATATTGTCCTTGCCCGTAAAGCTCACGATATAGCGGTCGAGCGCGATGCCGCCGACGTTCACATCTTCCTCGACGAGAAGGAGTTCGCTGATATCTACCTCGAAGGAAAGCGGGTTGCCGTTTGTATCGGTTGCATAGGCAAGGTCGCCTGTCACGGTGCCCGATACGACATAGACGCCGTACGTATTATACTTGAGCGTGATCGTACCCAGCTTTTCTTCCTTGCCCTCGATCTCGGCGACGGACATATAGTCGGTATACGTTTCCACATGTTCCGTCGGCTCCGCCGCGAACGTGAACGTGCTGTCGCCGCTCTGATTCCAGTTCAAGGTGACGGCAAAACTTTCATCCGTTGCGCAGAGGATCTCCGTAACGAGTTTCCCGTTATTATAGCCGACCTGCATCAGATAATAGCCGTCGTACTTCGCGTCGGCAAACGTCATCGCGACCCGGAAGTTCGCGCCGTTGGGCGTGAAAGAGATCGGGATCTGATGTTGCGTGTCCGTAAATTGCAGCTCGCCGCCCTTATAACGGTAGAACGTTTTCTCGGAAATCGTGAGCGTATCTGCCGTGGGATAAGTCATCGTGGACTTTTCGAAATTGCCGGACTCCGTCTGCGTATAGAGCGTGACCGTACTTCCCGAAACGGTATAGTACGAATTCTTGCCGTTGACGTACGCCATCGTCTGCGTGAACACGACGGAAGCAAGATCCGCCGCATAGTACGACGTAACATAGGCGGTATGATCCACGAGCGCGAACGTCTTTTTGGCCTTATCGAACGTGAAGATCTGCTGCCACGTATTGTCCCCGACGACGCCTACGCCGTCCTCGAGCAAAAGATAGGCGATCGGACGGGTGGCGCCCATGCCGTCCGTATACGTTCCGTTGCCGAATCCGTCGAGGTTGAGCACAGACCAGTCGTCCGCGACAAGTTGCGTATCGAGAGATTCGTTGTGGACCACGCAGATCGGCCCCATAGTACCCGCGTCCAGAACCTGCGCAAGGAATTCTTCGGGAATGAGATTGCCTTCGTCGCCCGTTTTCGACGTCACTTTGAACATATAGGTTCCCGCGTCAAGATCCACCGCCTCACACGTGCCGGTAAACATGGATTCGTCCGAACCCATCATGGTGAACCCGCCTACGCCGTCAAACATCAGGATATAAACATTATTTTTATATGCCCCGTAGTTTTCGTCGGCAAGCATATACATGCCGTAAAGACTTCCGATCTTGAAACTGCCGTCCTCTTTGAAGAAGAACGTGATGAGCCGTCCGTTCTCCAACTGCATGATATAGATCGTCTCGAATCCTTCGGGCATCTCGATTTCCAGATTATCCGCCGTTGTAATATGGCATTGTCCTCTGTAAACCGTACCGTCCTCTTCGAATTCCGCGCGATAATTGTAGCCGTCGATCGTGAGCGATCCCTCTTCGGACGTGAACGTCTTTCCCTCGCCGTAGTACTTATGGTAGATCGTGGTATTTTCAGAGACGATCTCCAGAATGAATTTGAATGCACTTTCGGCTTGACTTGTCTCCGTGGGGGTGAACTGCCATACGTCGTCGCCCAACAGCGTGACCTCGCCCGTCTTGGCGACCTTCCCTCTCACGGGAGTGGCGGTTGCAAAATTGACGGGAGGTTCGGAATAAACATCCGCTCCGCCTTTTCCGTCCAAATACATGAACGCCGGCTGCTTCACCGTTCCGTCTTCCGTCTGCAAGAACAGCGAGTAGGGAGCATATTCCAACGTATAATATGTCGTATCATCTTTCTTTTCCATCCAGAACTCCACGCTGTCCGCCCCGGAGGCATCCGCCTCGAAGGCATAATAATGCGTGTCGTATTTGGTCGTGAAGTACGACGAGGTCCCCTCGTACAATTTGCCCTCGTAGACCGTGCCGTCTTTCAGCACGAGAAGGTCGCCGTAAGAATCGATTTTCAGGCCGTTGAAACGCAGCACATAGCTTGCGCCGTCGGCGTCGCTGAGCTTCGTGTAGTCGGGCTGATCGTCGAACTCATAGATGAGGTAGACGCTCGGCGAAAATGCATCGGAGAGACGGAACGAGAACGTCGTGTTCTTCGCATAGAACTCGTCGTCCTCTGCGTGACTTTCGGTAAGCGTCTGGCGCGTATAGACTTGGAAAATCCCGCCTTCCTTGTCTTTCACATAGCCCTCCGAAACCAACTCATAGCCTTCGGCGGTTCTCGCATAGATCGCGGCGTGCTTGCCGAGCACGGTCCCGTTCGCGTCCTTCACGTCGTCGGCGAAGAGCGCGAGCATGTGATAGATCCGATAGTTGGAGGGTTGACCGTCCTCCGGCTCCAGCCAGGCGAGCCGTGCGTATTCTTCGACCTCATAAAATACTTCGAATGCGGTATTTCCCTGTGCGTCGGTGACGAGACGGAACCAACGTTCCCCGCTGCTCCCGACATAATGCACCACCGTGCCGAATACCTCTGTATCCGTTGCAAAGAAAGCGCCCTCTTCCGGCGTTCCGTCGATCGTGAGCGTTGCGCCGTCGTACCCGTCGAGAACGAGCGTGGCCGCGCTGCCGTCGATCGTCCCCTGCAGGGTGATATTCGTTTCTTGATTCCGAATAACGATCGCTTTGAGATCTCCCGAGAGAGACGTCGTATAAAAATTGAACTCTTCGGCCCTTTGCGCACTCGTCAGCAAATATGCCGTAATCATATATCCCGCATTCTTCGTGCCGGAAATATAATAGTAGCCCATCCTTTGCTCGTTGGTGTACGCATCCTCGTACAGAATGAGGCCGTAACCCGAGAGCACGACCCCGATACTGCCGATTCTGCCGTATCCGGTCATCGTAGTCGGAATAAACTGCACATATTCCCCCTCTTCTTCTCCGAGGATCACAAAGGCGGAATTCACGGTCACGGGATCGTCGCCCGTGAGATATTCGTACAGGAAGAAGCGGAACGGCTGCACGTTGCCCGCGTCTGCCGAAGGAGTAAATGTATACAGATCGTTCTCCCGGTCGTACGAATAGGTCCCCTTTACGGTAAAGTAGCCGCTGTCCTCTCCGACATAGGTCCATTCTGCGGAATAGGTCGCATCCAGAACCATCTTGGCCACGCTGCTCAAGCCTTCCGGCTCAACGATCCCGGAAGCCAGGCTCGGAACCTTGACGTAATTGGAGTATTGATAATAGGTCCCCGCGACCTCTTCGCGCGTGAAAGAGAAGGTGGATCCCACCGTCTTGCCCGAAAGCGTTTTTCCGTTGGTCAGGGTGAATGTAAAGCTTTCGCCGTCCTCTCCCGCTGTCCCCTTGAATTCTTTTCCGGCACGCGAAAGCACGGCAACGCCCTCTTCGTCGCTCGGGAAAAAGACCACGTCGGTCCCGCCGAAGCGATCGGTATATCCTTTATCCCAGATCGCGTACAGCGTGACGTTGGCGGAGAGATTTTCCAAGACGTCCCCGGCATGATAACGGGTCCCCGTGCCGTTGAGATCTTCCGACCAACCGGCAAACCGGTATTGCGCAGGCGCGGTATATCCGTTTTCGGCAACCGTCGGCGTTTCCCCGTAGCGGAAAGCCGTGGCGGCCGTCGTGCCGCCGATCTCCGCGCCTTGAGGCACGTTTGCAAGATAGAACACGTTCAGCGCGGCACGCTTGTACCAAACGTTGAACACGGCGTTCGGCTCGAGAGAAGAAGTCTCATATACGTTCTCTTGCGCCGCGTCAAGCTCGTACCCCGTGGGCGCCTGCGTCTCGGCAGAGAACGGACGATGATACCAACCCGACTCCGTCTTGGTTTCGGATTTTTCATACTCTCCGCTCTCGTTTTCCAGATAGACGTTCAGCGTGTAGGAGGCAAGGTATCTTGCCGTAAGCGTCAGTCCCTCTTCGGGCATGACCGCGTCCGCGGCAAGCTGCGTGTTCCCCTCGAACCAGCCGCCGAACGTGACGCCGGAAACGGGGGTCGGCTCTTTCCCTTTCAGGAATTCATTCAGATCGTCCCCGATCTTTACGGAATATTCCGCCTCGGCCTTATTCCCGAACGCGCCGCCGTCGCCCGCATTGAGTTTGAGCGACGCCTTCTTCCCGCCGCTGCATGCGCCCACAGCGATCAGCGACAGCATGAGCAATGCACTCAACAGGGATATGACCAGCCGTTTTGCAAACTTCGTCATAACAATCTCCTCTTGGTTTGTTTCCGTTTTCATCCCGACTATGCGCATAATTGAATTTTTATACATCATATAAGGATAGTTGTAAATATTTTATCATAGGAATTCCACCCTGTCAAGCTAATCAAAGTTTGCCCGTAACTTTTTAAGATTTGCAATTTTCTTACATTTTCCGTGAAATCATGTACGTTTTCGGCGGATTTGGCGGCGTTTTTGCCCTGAACAGATTATTTTTTATGATTTTTTATTTTTGAGTAATTTTATAAATTTTTATATACACGATCTCCCCGCGGGAATTTTCTCGAATGAAACGCTTCGCATCCGGGCAAACTGCTTTCACGGAGGAAACCATGATACAACACGATACGATCGAACTGCTGCGCGAATGCGACGCGGGGATTCAGATGGGCATATCCGCAATCGACCAAGTGAAAGATCACGTCGAAAACGCGGAATTCAAGGGAATGCTCGACGATTACCAGCGGGAATACGCACAGCTTCAGAATGAAATTCAGGGCGTTCTGCATGCCTGTCACGACGAAGGCAAAGACCCGAATCCCCTCGCCAAAGGAATGGCGTGGCTGAAAGCAAATTTCACGATGGCCGTACAGGATTCGGACGCCGCGATCGCCGACCTCATCACGGACGGCTGCAACATGGGGATCAAATCCCTCAATAAATACCTCAACCAATACGGCGCGGCGGAAGGGCGCGCCAAGGACTTTACGCGGCGGCTCATCGAATTGCAGGACCGCCAGCTCAAAGCGATCTGCAAATATCTTTGAAGAATCGCCCGATGCTCGTTCTATGCAGAGCGCCCGCCGGTGTTCCGGCGGGCGCTCTGCATAGGATTTTATTTTTTCCGTTCGGTTAAAAATTTTCTTCGTCGAAACGGTGCCGCACGCCGTTCTTATCTTTATAGGCGATGACCGTCGCAAGGCTCACGTTTTCCACGCTCTTGAAGATATTCTGCTCGATCTGGGGATCCTCTCGCTTCAGTTCCTTGATAAGTTCTTTCACTTTCTGCCGCTTCGATCCCGTATTGCCGCACGAGGTACAGGCCGTGAATTTGCACGCGCATTGGATAAATTGCAGTTCGTTTTCGTTGCGCCATGCGATGATGTCTTTTTCCCGCACGAGATACATGGGGCGGATCAGCTCCATTCCCTCGAAATTCGTGCTCCTGAGCCGCGGCATCATGGTCTGCACCTGTCCGCCGTAGAGCATTCCCATGAGAATGGTCTCGATGACGTCGTCGTAGTGGTGTCCGAGCGCGATCTTGTTGCAGCCGAGTTCCTTTGCCTTTGCATACAGATGTCCGCGCCGCATTCTCGCACAGATGTAACAGGGAGACTTTTCGATCCCGAACACGTTTTCGAAGATATCCGTCTCGAAAACCGTGATGGGGATCCCGAGCATTTCGGCGTTTCGCTCGATGATCTCGCGGTTTTCCGGACTGTATCCGGGATCCATGACGAGAAAGACAAGCTCGAACGGAAATTTGTTGTGCCGCTTAAGCTCCTGAAAGAGCTTCGCCATGAGCGTGCTGTCTTTTCCGCCCGAAATGCAGACGGCGATTTTATCGTTCGGCTTCACAAGGCCGTATTCGACGATCGCCTTCGCAAACGGTTTGAAAAGCCTTTTGGCAAACTTCGTGCGCAGACCTCCCTCGATTTTTTCGGCCGTCTCGCTCCCCGTGCGTTCGCCGATGTGACGTTTCAGCCACGATACATACCCGCCGCGAAGTGAATACGCCCGGCAGCCCCGTTCGCGCAGCGATCCCGCGATCTCTTCGGAGACCGCCCCCGTGCGGCAGCAGAAGACGAACTTTCCGTTCTTCGGAAAATCCCTCTCCGCGATCTTTTCCGCGGGGATATGCACCGCCCCGGGAATATGGCCAAGCGCATACGCGCTTTGATCGCGCACGTCGACGAGCGTATATTCGTCCGCGTTCATTTTGTACAGCTCTTCGGTTGTGATCTCAAATTCGTTCATGATGTTTACGGCAATTTCCGATTCCGTGCGGAATTGAAAGGCGCCGCCGTATGGCGGCTCGAAACGCAATCCGTCATTTCTCTCTATGATACCCGATCAGATCCTTGACGACCTCGCCCGCAAGGATCAGCCCGGCGACGGAGGGTACGAAAGAGACGCTCCCCGGCGTCTCCCGCTTGCCGCTCTCCTCCTCGGAGGGAAGAGGGCGGATGGGCTCTTCCTTTGAGTAGACGACTTTGAGATGTTCAACGCCGTATTTTTTCAGCTCCCGCCGCATCGTGCGCGCAAGCGGACAGACGGACGTGCGGGAGATATCCGCAACTTCGAACTTGGTCGGATCGAGCTTGTTTCCCGCCCCCATGCAGCTGATTATGGGAGTTCCGCATGCCTCGGCGTTCCGCACGAGGGCGATCTTTCCCGTCACCGTATCGATCGCGTCGACGACGTAATCATAGTCGTGAAAATCGAATTCCTTCTCCGTCTCGGGCAGGTAGAACGTCTTGAACGCGCGCACCGTGCAATCCGGATGAATCTCCGCGATCCGCTCGGCGGCAACATCCACCTTGAATCTTCCCACCGTTTTTGACGTGGCGTGTAGCTGACGGTTGATGTTGGTGATGCAGATCCTGTCGCTGTCGATGAGATCGAGCGCGCCGATGCCCGCGCGGGCAAGCGCTTCCGCGGCATACCCGCCCACGCCGCCGATCCCGAATACCGCCACGCGGCACGAGGCAAGTTTTTCCATTGCGCTCTTCCCGAGAAGAAGCTCCGTTCGCGAAAAACGATTCAACATACGAATATTATAATCCGTTCCGCGGGGAATGTCAATGAATTCCCCGCTGCTCTCGCGGTTCCGGAAAAAGTCCCCGCACAGAAAGAGCGAGACGGGCAAAACCCGTCTCGCTCTTTTGTCTTTATTTCACCTTTTGACAGCCATTTTAAGCCGTGCAATCCGAAGTGCGACAGCACCCTTGGAATCGGCAAAATCAATTTTTCTTGTGCCGATGTACGGCTATTGCAATTCCTATCCCTGCAATCATCAAAACCGCAACCGGAATAACGATCGCCGGCCAAACCAGACTTTTTTGTTTCGGTTGATTCGGCTGTTCAGCCATGATAATTTCAAAGGTGAATTCGGTTGTTTTGTAACTGCCTGCATCTTCGCCTTTATAAATGGCTTTGGCGGTCATACGATTTCCCCGAATTCCCAAACTCTCGTCCTCCCAAACAAATCCATCCGGAAGAGGAATATCGGACAGTTTTGCGGCCTTTTGATTGCAATGAATCGTAGGATTCACGCTCGGCTCGTCTGCCTGCGCGATTGTGAAATCGAGTTCTTTTGTTCCTTTGTAATCATTTTTGAATGTAACGATCGCGTTGCCCTGACCCGCAAATTTGTTGTTTTGATATCGAACCTCATAGTCCACTCCCAAAGTAAGCGGCGATTCCCCGTCCTTGGCAAGAATTTTCGGGGTTTTTTCTGTTCCATCATAGACAAAGGTTTTAACCTCGAGATCAACACTTAACTCCGAGACATCTTTGGGAGCTTCTTTTGTTAATGCGATTTCAATGCGATAGGTATCATAGTTTTCTCTGTCGGAATAAACCGCCCAAGCCTTAATCGTTTCCGCCTCGATTTTTGTGAGAGGCTCTTCCCACTGCCAGCCCGAAGCAGTAAGCGTAACCGCCTGCAAAGTTTTTACCGTTCTGCCGACCGTCATGCTCCTTTCCGGCATCTGATCCGGATGGTCGGCCTTTGCAATCACAAATCGCGATGTTGCCACAGCGGAGTTATAGTTTTGCGACTGCTCAATCTCAGCCTTTATCCAATATGTGCCGGCATTTTTCGGCTTGTCGGGAGTATATGTTCCATTTTCTTCATTTGAATAAAGGAAAGTTACGTTTGCAATATCTACTTCCCCCTCGATGCTCGGAGTTGGCGTTATTTCATCGCCATATGTCCACCCTCGTTGGGACACCGCAAAGCCTTGAATATCTGCTTTGTCAATGGTAAAATACAGCGTTATTGTTCCCGCGTAATGATTCCTACCCTTAATAATTGCTTTTGCTCTTCCGGCATTCGTATTCTCCTGATATTCTACTTCATAGTCTGTGCCTTTCCGAAGGTTGTAAGTCCCATCTCGGGCAATCACGTCGGGCGTACATGCTGTGCCGTTGTATTTGAAAAGCGTTTGTGCGAGCGTCAGTTGATCCAGCGAAGCAATTTCTTTTTTATCGCTTGGCGTCCCGCGCGTGATCGTAATATTCATTTTCGTGTTGATATAATTATCTAATCCTTGCCCGACATAAATGGCGATTGCTTGAAATTCATCTCCTTCGATCTTCTGATTTTGCACTCGCCACGACCAACCGGAACAATTCAGCGGTATTTGATTGATATCGGTGACGCCTTCCGCGACCTTTATGATATTGTTTGGTCTTTCACTTGGCCATTGTGCTTTCTTAATTTCAAATTCCTTTGTCGCTTGTCCTGTATATACCCCGTGTCCTTTCACAATTATGATGGCTTTGCCTGCATTGATATTTTCAGAATAATCCAACGTATAATCCTCATTCGGGTCCAACTCATGACCTTTTAAGAACACTCTCGCTTTTGGAATTATCGGCGAACCGGTATATACATAATTGCCTTCAACGGTCACGTCGGCGTCGGCAATGTCCAGCGTTTCGGGGCGGCTTGTTGTGTGTCTGTAAATGTGAACGCTATGGGTCTGCTTCTGATAGCAATCAGCGTCATCGCCAATGTATTTTATCGAATATCCCCATCCTGAATCGCCGTTTACAAGCGCAATATCCCCTTCGTTCCATTCCCAATCTTTTGGGAGCGGAACTTGTCTGAGACGAGTAATGTCATGATACACTTCGATTCTATCTACTGCTCCCGGCGGCAACTTTGGTTTTGCAATCTCGAAAGCGAGCATTCTTTCCCCGCTATATTGATTCATCCCGGAAATTTTTATCGTTGCAGTCCCCGGTTTTACATTGTTATTGTATTGAACGCGATAGTCCTCGTTCTCTTCCAGGATCTTATTGTCAAAATAAACCGTTATCTCCGGCTCCTGCGATTTTCCCTTTTCGTAATAAACAAAATTATATGCAAGGTCTATCCGTGCATATTGCAGATCATTATCAAGCGTTTGGCTTCTTGGGACCAAGTTCGTTATCGCACGCAGTCGCACGCATGACCCCGGCGAGTTGTCCACATATGTGTTTTTATATCCTTTGAAACTTGTCCATTGCCCATCATATCTGCTATAAGTCATATCGTTGACTGATTCGGCATTATCAAAGGCAATCATCGGACTTATAAAACTGCCACGCGAATCTTTGCCGCTGATAACGATTGAAAAAATTTCGCCTTGTTCTAAATTTATGGGCCGGTCTAAATCGACGGTGTAAAATCCGTCGTCTTCAAAATAAACTTTATCTTTATGTCCGATAAGCGTGCCGGAATCCGGTTTGTTCATTTCATCGTTTACATTGGCAAGATTTGCTTGATCCAACTTATATATTTCGATATCAACCGTTGACTGTGAATTTGTAAGGCCAAACGACACCGCCGAAAGTTGCTCTTGCTTTGTTGCGCTTGAGAGTTTTGCCTGATAGATAGCGCCATAGGCTTCTGCATAACTTCGATTGGAATTATCCGTTATGTGACCATCGTAATAATAGATATTTTGATAATCTTCTCTTAGCCCCATATCAACAACATAAAGGTTGTTGCTCATATATGCATCGTAAGAAAGGTAAAAACAGCAGGTACCATTTACTCCGCCGTCACCGCCATAGCCCCAACTGTTTTTAACGATCCACGCACCGTTCGAGGAAGCTTGATTGGGTCTGAACAAAGTTTTTGAAATGCTGTCATCCCATCCCACAATCAGCGATGCATGTCCAAGATCATTGCCTTCGTGATACACATATTTTTGGCCAATAGTATCCGGCGACTTATACTCCATTGTAACCGAGCCGTATTCAAGTATCGCTCGCTTGATCGCAGCTTCGGTATGATCGATTTGCTTAAAGCCTTGAACAAAGTATTTTGACTGCGAAATCCCTTGCTTGATATACCAGTCCTTTGCACCTTGATTGTTTACTGTTTGTTGGTCGGGGGAAAATCCCTGACTCATCGCCATAAAGGCATCATGCGCATGGCCGCCACTCGATCTCCAATTTTCCGCGCTGTAGATATCGTTTGTTGTGAGATGAAGAGGGTCGTTCTCTCCCTCTCGATTAAATCGAACATATGCGGCAATGATCTCATCTAAATCAAGGCTTGTTCTATCTACGCCGGGATCAACGCCGTCACGCAAAATGTTTGCTTCCATTGCACCAATGGCAGCATATGCCCAGCATATCCCCAAACTTCCCTGGTTTTTTTCAGATGTTATGTAATTGAATTTTCGTCCGTCAAAACTTTCAAGGTTTTCTGCCCAATCGTTCAGCTGTCTCTCCCCTGCATTTTGAAGGTCTGTAAGGTCCCTCGGCGGCTGTTCATTTATTCCCTCGGCTTCCCGGCTTAAACCGGTTGCATAGACATCGGCGGGATGATGTATTCCGACAGATAAAATACCCGCGCCAAGTAAGAGAAAAACCGCGTGAAAGAAAATTATAATGGACAGTGTTCTTTTCTTGTCCATATACGCCTCCGTGATTATTCAGCCTTATTTAGATGTATTATAGCATATTCCTTCGGGAAAGTAAATAAGCAAATGCAAGATTAAGACAAACGAAAACCGGCCGTTCCCTTCCCCGCGCGAGCGCTACTCTCAATTTTTAAGTACGCTTTTATCGTCACCGGAAACAAAGAAACCGCAACAATCGAAAAACAGAGACGGGCAAACCCATCTCTGTTTTTTGTGAAAGATAATTTAGATAAAATTTCAGTTACCGTTCAACCCCGGCAAGGCGTTCAAGAGCGCTTGCATGCCGTTCCTCCTCGGAATTTTCGTACAAATAAGTACTCTTTGCCCATGATTGCATCTCATTTATTTTTTGATGGTATCGGAATTTTGGTTATAGGCTTTGGCAACACATTTCCATTCGCCGTTTAGTTTCAGAAGAAGCAAATAGTCGGTAAAATCGATACTGCCGCCCCAACCTTCTTCCAACACGCGGACAACGGCAAGCGTTTCCTCCACAGTAATAACGTCCACTCTTGCTTTGAAATTTTCGTCCGCGCCGACCGTATCCACATTTTTGTAGAACTGTTCGATAGAACCGTGTTCAAGCTCGCCGTTGAGGATCCCGAACAAGACAGCTTCATCGGTAAAAAGTTCTTTTGCGTATTTGCTGTTGCCCTCGGCTACGCTCTTGACGAAGTTCATCGCCGCTTTTTCAACGTCTTGATAGTCTTTCAATGTCGCTCTCATAAATAAATCTCCTTGAAATTCATTGACATACATATTTAATCAAGATATAATTCATTTGTCAAGTACGCACATAAATGTATGGTACTTACTATTAAGAAAGTATAGGAGAAACATTATGGAACGTTGCATTGCCAATGAAAAACTTGCGGACACGGGTTTTTCGTACACATTATCGCTCATCAACGGAAAATATAAGATGACGATTCTTTATACGCTCATGGAGTTTTCCGTGGTGCGTTTCAACGAATTACAAAGATATATTAAGGGGATTTCCTATAAAACGTTGAGCTTAATGCTGAAAGAACTTGAAGCAGACAAATTGATTGTTCGTAAAGAATATCCGCAGATCCCGCCGAAAGTGGAATACCGTCTCTCCGAGCGCGGAAAATCGCTGATGCCCATTCTCGATATGATGTGCGAATGGGGAGATCAGAACAGACTTTGAAACAGTAGTTGCGATTTTATTTATTTAACGATTATCTATAATCAACTTTGGGGATCCCCATATATAAATCAGCAGGTCTTACGGTTCAATCCGTTCAAGCAAATTCCAAAAAACCAGAGACGGGCAAAACCCGTCTCTGTTTTTTGGAGCTACTGGCCGGACTTGAACCGGCGACCTTTTGTTCTCCCCAAAAAATGAT
>CANPZD010000015.1 GCA_947589085.1 uncultured Clostridia bacterium | reverse complement strand
TTTTTCTTGCTTACAAATGTGTTACAAAAAATCGTTTCTTTCTTATTCAATTTTAAACTTCGTTGACCGAACAACAGTCCGGGCCGTCCCCTTTGGCAGAGAAAGCTTTCCTATTATATCATAAAGGAAATCACTCTGTCAAGCAAATACGACAAATTTTTTTCGAACTTTTTGTGATTTTCTCAAAATCACGGGAAGTTTGCCGCTTTCTTTCGGACAGCTTGTACATAATATCACAAGGAATTTGGAAAGTCAACTGATTTTTACACTTTTTTTTACGATTTTTTTGGAAATTTTTGTTGATTTTTCCAGACCACAAGCTGTTGTGTTTTTGTTTGGATTATGCTACAATGAAAAAGACTTTATACATAAAATTTCGGGAGAAGTATATGAAAGTTCTGCGCATCGTATCTTGTATTCTGGCCTGCGCTTGCGTTGCGGCCGTCGTTCCCGTGGGGCTTTTTCTGCCGCTCGGATATATTGTGGTCCCCGTTGCGGCGGCCGCGCTGTTTGCCGTGATCATGCTCTTTGCAAAAAATAAATCCGACCCCGCGCCGCCCGAGCAGGTCAGTTTTATGAATTCGGAGGAAAAAAACGCCGAGATTCGCGCAAAAGAAGAAAAAAACGACGATCCTCGCGCGCGTACATAATAGTATATAAAGGATCAACCGGTCGTTCAACGGACGCCCGTCAAAAAACCCCGC
This sequence comes from uncultured Clostridia bacterium, assembly GCA_947589085.1. Taxonomy (GTDB): domain Bacteria; phylum Bacillota; class Clostridia; order Christensenellales; family Borkfalkiaceae; genus Gallimonas. The sequence continues at coordinate 22,812 of CANPZD010000015.1, read as the reverse complement.
CTTCCGGCGGGGTTTTCGTTCAGTTCTGTTTGCCGAGCACAAGGTCAAGGCAGGCGATCTTCTTTTCCAATTCTTCCAGACGGGCGCCCTCCGTCGAGCTGGCGGGTTTTTCGTTTTCACGGCACAACCGGATCGCGCGGAACAGTTTCAACGCGTAGATCAACGTAAGAATGAGCATGACGAACGTTCCCACGCCGAATATGACCGTAAAAATCAAAGCAAGGTTGTCGCTGCGGCGCAAGATATAGAGAGCGCTCACAAGGCAGGCGATCCCTGCCGCGACCGCAACCGCCAACACGATCGCAAACCGTACGAGATAGAAGTTCCGGTTTGCAAGAAACGCTTCTCCGCGTTCCTGTTTGCTTGCTTCATAACGCTTCCTGACCGGCTCCGCCTCTGCCGCAAGCGACGCGCGCGCTTCCCGCACGGCGTCTCCGAGCGAGGCGAGCGCTTCTTCGCGGATCGGCGCATCCAGCCAATAAAATTCCTGCGCCATATCTTCATCGTAAAATATATCTGTTTTCGTGAAGTTTTCGGTGCGGCAGATCCAAAGTCCGCGTTTGGCGGTCCCGTCGTCGTATTCATAGAGGGCGGCCTGCGCATAGAGCGGCTCCGCGGCGGAATAATTTGCCTCTTTCAACAGTGGCTCCGCCTCTTCGAGGATCTTCCGGTATTCCTCCCGCGCCCGTGCGGCAGCCCGTTCCCGCGCTTCCAGCCGCGCGCTGAGCTGGGAAGGCGTCAGCCCCACGAGATCTTCATCGTACTCCTCGTCGGGAAGCTCGACCGAATAGTCCGCCGCATCGTCCTCCGCCGCCTCTGCCGCATCGTCCGGCGCAAGATCGTCGACGACGTCGTCCCCCTCCGCCGTATGCTTGATCTTGATTTTTCTCGATTCGTCTTTTTCGATGATTCTTTCTTCCATAATCGATCACTCCCGCCCTTCTTCCGCACCGAGGACGAAGGGATTTCTTTTTGTTTTCGGATTGAATGGGTCTACGCTCTTTGCCGTGACCGCACGGCATTTTCCGCGGTATCTGCTCTTCGCCCATTCGCACAGTTCGCGGCTTTCGAAACAGCCGAACACCGCGCTGCCGGAACCCGTCATGGAGACGCCCAGCGGAGAGAATGCGCGCAGCGAAAGATACGCGTCCTCCACGGCGGGCAGCAGCTTCTTTGCCGGCTCGAAGAGATCGTTGCCGAAGCACTTCGCCGCCCAATGCAAATTTCCCGCCGCAAGCTCCGCCGCCGCGCGTTCGGTCCGCGCGCCCGGCGTGCCGCAGAGATCGAATTCCGCATAACATTCCCGCGTCGGGATCCCCGCCCGCGGAAATAAGATCAAAAAATACATTTGCCTGTAAGGCAGAAGCTCTACCTCGCAGCCGCGGCCGCCCAGCCGCGCAAGGCCGCCGGAAAGCAGATATCCCGTATCGCTCCCGAGGCTGTCTGCCAGCGCTTTCATGGCACCCATGTCCGAGACGCCATACAACATACCCATGCCCGCGATCACAGCCGCCGCGTCTGCGGACGAACCGCCCATGCCTGCGCTTAAGGGAATGTTTTTATGAATGAAAATATCCGCTCCGCGCGTTTGAAACGCTGCCGTAAACGCGTCGCCCGCCTTTTGCGCATTGTTCTCTTCTGGAAGCACGGAAGAACTTCCCGCGCCTCGCATCACGACGCGGACGATCCCGTCGTTTCTCTTTTTCAGCGTTACGCCGTCAGAGATGTTCACCGTCGTAACGAGCGAGTCAAGCATATGATAGCCATTTTTTACGCCTTTTATATCCAGCGTAAGATTCAGCTTTGCATAGGCGTTGAGCTTGACGGTATTCATTGTTTTTATTGTATCATGAAACCTGCCCGATTGCAAGGATTTTTTCAAAAAACAAGCCGCGGCGAATGCCGCGGCCGTTCGATATCCATTACCGGATCACCGATTTTTTTCTGTACACGATCACGCGCTGCCCCTCTTTTACGGGAAACTCGATGTCGGGGTTGCTGGCCGAAACGTCCTCGGGCGTTTTTTTCAGGCTCTTGGCAAGTTCCCAAAGTCCGTCGCCCGCGCGCGGAATATACACGCTGACCGCGCTGTCGCACACGGGAAGCTGTTCTCCCTCCTCCGCGTTTGCCACCAGCCGCGCGGAAATTTTCCGCCTCTCCTGCACGGTGATCTTGAGCGTCGCCTCCGCGTCGATCTCGCCCTCCTGCTTCTGACGCGCGGACATGCCGCATACGAGGACCGAAACCGAAGCGTTCTGCGCGTCGACGGCGATCGAGAAGGGCAGACTGAGTTCGACGCCGCGGTGCGATCCGTCTGCGCCGAGCACCAGCAGGGTCGCCATGGCGACGCCTTCCACGCGTTTTCCGTCCGCGGTGTTCACGAGATTCGCCTCCGCGCGCTGCAAGGTCACGGCCTGCAAGACGTCGGAGAACGCAACGGGGGAGGAGAGCGCGCATTTGCCGGAGATCCGCTCCGTCACATGGAGGATATCGCCCACGCCGCCGCTTTCGGCCGTCGCGAATGTGAGCGAGGCCGCGTTTGTCAACGAAAAAGCGTCGGTCACGGCGTCGACCGCCGTTTCCTCATACACGCATCCTTCGGCGGCAAGCGTAAACTCGGCGAACAGGCGGCACTTTCCCTTTTCCTCGTCTGCCTCGGCGTGAATGGAAGCGTTCATCACATGGATGCGCGCCTCGGCGCTCGCGCCGAACGACGCGGCTTCGCAGGGGATCTCGATGGAAAACGGGACCAACCGTTCAAAGGACGTGAGAACGCCGCTCGATTTGAGCGCAAGCACGCACAGGTTGATTTCGCCTTCGATCTTCAACAGTCCCGTCTCGCAAACAAGTTCGCTGAGATTCACGGTCTCCGCATGTTGCAGGATATCCCCGACGAATTCCGTTTCGAACTCGTCGTCGGTCTCGGCCGTTCCCGATACCAGATGCGCCGTAAGCACTTTCACGGGTTCGCGCCGAAGCACGAGATCCCCGCCCGAAAGATAGTCGAATGTCTGCTGTCCGTACAAGGAAACGTCTGCGCCGAGAAGCGCCTGCGCATACACGCTGGCCCCCTCTCTTCTGACGGCAATATTTTCCACGCTCAGCGCAACGCGGGCCGTGAGTGCGGGGAAACAGAATTCGTCCTTGACCGACGCCGAAAACTCAACGCCTTTTTCCGCACGGCAAACGCGTTTTTCCGCGTCCTCATATACAATAGAAAAATGCGCTTTGCCGAAATACCGCACTTCGCCGTTTCCGACGTCCGCTCCCGTGAGCACTGCGGAACAATGTACTGTGAGCACGGTCTCCACTTCCTGCCCGAACCTGCACTCCACCGCCGTCTGCGCATTCAGTTCCTTGCGCTTCCCGTACCCGCGGAAAGTTTGCGTTTCCGTTTTCATCATAAACAACCTCTCCCTGTTTTGACTTCCCTTCATCGTATGCGGCGGACGTCCGCGATATGCAGAAAAATCCGAAGGAAGTTTTGTCGCAAACCGTCGGATCGCGGAGGCGGACGGCGAAAGGCTCATAATATCGGGCAACTTTTCCGGGGCAAAGAAGTATAATTTGGGGAAAATCGGCAAAAATTTGCGTATGATCAAACCGAAACACGATATCGCGCATGTCAAGCGCACGATCGCCGATTATTTCAAAAAACAGGTCGACGTCACCGTCAACCTCGGAAGAAACAAAGTGCTGCGGTTCTGCGGCGAGCTGTCCGGCGTTTATCCGGCGCTCTTCACCGTGCAGCCGAACGATAAAAATTTCCTCGGCAAAACTTCTTACTCGTATGCGGAAGTGCTCTGCGGGAGCGTCTCCGTAAAACCCGTAAAAAAGGCCGAATGACATACGCCCGCTTAAAATTGCGGGCGTATGTTTGTGTTTCTTTGATTTTTTCGACCCCATTCCTACATTTCAGGCGTTTTCTCGAAGAAATAATACGTTTCGTTTTCTCCGCACTTGCGGAATCCCGCAGCGGAAAGCATGCGCCGCGAGCGTTCGTTCTCGCGGAAACATTTTGCTTCCATACGGTCGAGATTGAGTTTCAGAAAGGCGTATTCCGCATAGGCGCTCACGGCTTCTGCGGCAAAACCCCGTCCTTCGTACTCCGGAAGAAGGCGCACGCCGATCTCCGCTTCCGCCGTATACCCGAACCTGTGCAGCGTCGTTTCGCCGACCAGCGCGCCGTTCCAATAGATCCCGAGCGGCATTTCCCGGCGGGCTTTGAAATCCTCCTTCGCGCCTTCGAGAAACCAACCGTTTTCCGGCGCGCCGTCCCCGTTCCAATCCGTCCGCCAATCATATCCCCAATAGCGGTTGCGATCGACGTCTTTTGCAAGGCGCGCATACTCCGCCGCGTCCTCTTCCGGAACTTCCCGCAGGGTCAGGCGCGGCGCGTGCAGCAACGGCAGCTGCGAAACGCCGTCGATGGGCCGGTGCGGGATCAGGTTGTATTTGGAAACGATCTCGCAGGGATGATATTGCAATTTGGATTTTCTCAATCCCGCGTCGCCCGCGTCGTCCATGCGGTTGAGATACCGGATCTCCTCTCCGCAAAACATGCGCGCAAATTGCTGCGCAAGGAACGGATATGCCCCCTCGTAGCCGCGTAGCGCCTTTTCCACGTGCACGATCACCATATCCCCGCATCGTTCTCCGACGGAGAGGCCGACGATCTTGCCGCCCGCCGTGAGCGCCCCCGCAAACAGATCAAGCTTTTCCAAATACGGAAGAAGAGAAAAAACCTCCTTCATCTCTTCCGTCGCAAGGTAGTTGTGCTTGCTGTTTTGCACCTGTTCGTACTCTTTCAAAAACGCTTCCACGGCCACCATGTTCGAAGACGAGACTTTGAAAAACTGCCAATCGGGATACAGTCCCGCGAACTTGCGCACGTGATTCCGCTGCCCGGAAAACACTTTCCCGGGGTACTCTTTGAAGTTTTCGGCAAGATACAGATAGTCCCGCCAGCGGCGGTTGTCGGTAAGATGCGCCTCCGCATAGCGCGCCGTTAAGGCGGCGATCCGGCTCTTTGGCACATTCGTAAAATACAGCCGCTCGCCGGTGTTGCGGCAATACGCTTCGATCTCGGCGATCGCCGCCAGCTCTTCGCCTGCGTCCCCGCGCAAAGAAAGCGGGTAGTGAAAATAATATTTTCCCGTATAATATTCCCGAAGAATCAGGCAGTTTGCCGCAAACGCAAAATCCGGTTTCAATGCGTCGTGCCACATGAACTGAAATGCGCGCGAAAAGTCGCTGATATGCAGTTTTTGCGCGGCAAAATACGGCGCAAGCGCCGTTTGCTCTGTTGGATCCAGCGGTTTGAATTCCATATATCACCCGGCAAGCCTATGCAGTAAATGCTTGCTTTTCATAACATGGGGGCGCAAAATTGCGCCCCCGCATGCTTTATTTTACGTTGTCGAGAATGTCGAGCATCTCCGACAGCCTGTCCAGATCGTCGCGCGTATAGTAGTCGATATAGATCCTGCCCTTCTTTTCCGTGCCGATCAGCGAAACTTTCGTTTTGAACGTCTCGCGCAGCCGTTCAACGAGGTGTTTCAGTTCCACATTGGCGAGCGCGTTCTTCTTTTCTTTTTCCTTTGCAAGCACTTCGGGCGGATTCAGCGCCTGTTTAACGGCTCGCTCCATGTCGCGGACGGACCAGCCGTTTTTCACGCATTCCCTTGCGAGTTCGACCTGCGATTCCTTCGGGACGGGAACGAGCGTGCGGGCATGCCCCGCAGAGAGCTTGCCTTCCTTGACGAGGGCCACAACTTCCTCGGCAAGCGTAAGGAGGCGCATGGTGTTTGCGATCGCAGGGCGGGATTTACCCAGCCTCTCGGCGAGAACTTCCTGCGTGAGATGATATTCTTCCAGAAGCCGTTTCATGCCGTACGCCGCTTCGATGGGGTTGAGATCCTCGCGCTGCAGGTTTTCGATGAGGGAGATCTCCTGGATCTCACGCTTGTCCAACTCCCGTATAATGACGGGAATGTATTCCAGTCCCGCTTTGGTTGCCGCACGGTATCTGCGTTCGCCCGCAATGATCATGTACGTGCCGTCGCTGTTCTTGTTGACGACGAGCGGCATGATCACGCCGTGTTCCCGAATCGACTTTGCAAGATCATTCAGGGAGTTCTCATCGAACGCTTTTCGCGGCTGGTCGGGATTGGGATATACTTTGGAAATGGGAACCTCCGTCGTGGCTCCGGTCTCCCCCTGCGCATTCTGGTACGCTTCTTCCGTATCGCTGAACAGTGCGGAAAGTCCGCGTCCTAATCCTTTTGCCATACTCTATTCTCCTTTTTCTCTCTGTTTCTTTAAGAATTCTTCCGTAAGTGCGCAGTACGCGCGCGCGCCCATACATTTGGGATCGTGCAGCATGATCGGCTTCCCGTGGCTGGGCGCCTCGGAAAGACGGATGTTCCGCGGGATCGCGATCTCATAGAGCTTTTTGGAAAAAAACTTCTTGATCTCCGCGGCGATCTGCTTGGAGGTATTCGACCGGCCGTCGTACATCGTCAGCACGACGCCCTCGACTTTCAAACTTTTGTTGAGCCGCTGCCGTACAAGCGCGATCGTGTTCATGAGCTGCGAAAGTCCCTCGATGGCGTAATATTCGCTCTGGATGGGAATGATCACGCCGTCTGCCGCCGTAAGCGCGTTGATGGTCAAAAGGCCCAAAGAAGGCTGGCAGTCGATGAAGATATAATCGTACTTGCTTTTCACTTTTTCCAACGCGTTGCGCAGCATGAACTCCCGGCTCTTTTTGTATACAAGCTCGACTTCCGCGCCCGCAAGGTCGATGTTCGAGGGAAGAATGCTGAAGCCTTCCAATTCCGTCGGGAGCACATTCTCCGCGACGCCCTCGTCTTCCACGATCACATTGTACACCGACTTTTTCAAGGTACTTTTCGAAAAGCCCAATCCCGTCGTCGCGTTTCCCTGCGGATCGAGATCGACGAGCAAAACCTTCTTCCCGAGCCGGCAAAGATACGCCGCCATATTCACGCAGGTAGTCGTCTTGCCGACGCCGCCCTTTTGATTTGAAAACGAAATCACCTTACCCATGTCCGCGATCTCCTATTCGGATTTATTGTCGTCGTCGGTTTTTGCGTCTTTTTTGTCGCTATCCTCGGCATGGGGGGCCTCTTTTTCGGGTTCGACCGAATCGGAGGGCGCCATGTCTGCAACAGGAGCTTCCGATTTCGCCGGATTCTCCTCCGCCTCCACGTTGGCGGCGACCCTGCCGAAGGGATTGTCGGGCGCGTCTGTGTCATGGGCCTCCATGTACTGCAGAACTTCGCTGTAGCTTGCGCCTTTCATGAGCATATCCACTTCCGCGGTATAGATCGTTTCCCGTTCGACCAGCACGCGGGCCATATTGTCGAGAATGGTTCGGTTTTCCGTCAAAAGCTTTTTCGCGCGCGCATAGGCGGCCTCCACGATCGACTTGACCTCTTCGTCGATGATCGCGGCGGTTTCCTCGGAATAGGTATTCCGTTCTTCGAAATCGCGCCCCAAAAACACCGGGCCGTCGCTCGTGTAGGCGATCGGGCCGAGACGCTCGCTCATGCCCCATTCCGTAACCATTTTGCGGGCCATTTGCGTGACTTTCTGAATATCGTTGGAGGCCCCGGCGGAGACGTCGTGGATCACGATCTCTTCGGCCGCTCTGCCGCCCAAGGCCATGCAGATGAAATCTTTCAGACGGTTGACGGTAAAGCGGCTGTCATCGTCCTCGGGCCGCGTAAGCGTATAGCCTGCCGCCATTCCGCGCGGAATGATCGAAACTTCCTGCACGTTATCGTTGTATTCGCACAATTTCGCAAGGATCGCATGCCCCGCCTCATGGTACGCAGTGCCCTTTTTATCTGCCTCCGTCACCACGCGGCTCTTCTTCTGAGGCCCCATAATGACTTTATTGATGCCCTCGTACAGCTCCAGATTGCCGATCATCTTTTTGCCGGCACGCGCCGCGAGAATGGCCGCTTCGTTGAGCAAATTGGCAAGATCTGCGCCCGAAAATCCGCTTGTCATGCGCGCGATCACCTTAAAATTCACGTTCGGCTCAAGCGGTTTGTTGCGCGCATGGACCTTCAAAATTTGTTCACGGCCCTTAACATCGGGCAAATTCACATAGATCTGACGGTCGAATCGGCCCGGGCGCAACAGGGCGCTGTCGAGGATATCGGCGCGGTTGGTCGCCGCCATCACGATGATCCCCTCGTTCGTCTCGAATCCGTCCATCTGAACCAAGATCTGGTTCAACGTCTGTTCGCGTTCGTCGTGTCCGCCTCCGAGACCAGCTCCGCGCTGACGGCCGACCGCATCGATTTCATCGATGAAGATAATGCACGGCTGATTGCGTTTGGCAAGATCAAATAGGTCGCGCACACGCGAAGCACCGACGCCGACATACATTTCCACGAAATCGGAGCCGCTCGCCGAGAAGAAAGGAACGCCCGCTTCGCCTGCTACGGCACGCGCAAACAGCGTTTTTCCCGTTCCGGGAGGACCGACAAGCAGCACGCCTTTCGGCACTTTGGCACCCAGATCGGAAAACTTCTTGGGATTCTTCAAAAACTCCACAACTTCCGCAAGCTCTTCTTTTTCTTCCTCAGCACCGGCAACATCGGAAAACCGCACTTTGATATGCGACGTTACATGAGCTTTCGTTTTTCCGAAGTTTGCGATCTTTCCTCCGCCGTTTGTCGCACGAATCACCACGATAAACATGATAACGCCGAGAACCAGAACGGCAATATAAATGAAATTGCTCCATCCGCTTCCGGCGTTCGGATTTGCCATATTGTACTCGACGCCGTAGATATCGTGCCACGTTTCCTGTACAATTTGACGGAATCCGTCTGCGTCATAAAGATCGGCATAATTGGTCCAGTAGGCGTACGAGCCGGCATTCAAACTCGTGTAACCGTACACGTTGTATCCGTCCACATAAACCTTTACGATCTGCTTTGAATCTTCAATTTCGCCGTGATCCTCGTCTCCACGCGGATCTTCGATATACTCATCGAATACCGACGTGTCAACATGCTTGCTCTTCTTGATTTGCGAGGTGATCAAAAAGTATGCCCCGATCCCCAAAGCCGCAACCAGAATCACAGCAATAATGACTTTGATTGACTTACTCACTTACATCTCCTTTTTGGAATTTTTATCTTAAATTCATGCACACAGTATGTGCAATGCCGGATAGTTATATTGTATCACAGCAAGGCCGGAATGGCAAGTGTTTGAAATAATTATTTTCCAAATTTCATATTTATCCCCGATTTGGCCTGTTTTTCACGAAAACCCCCTGAAAAGTCCGCAAAAACGGGGGTTTTTGGCCTTAAAAATGTTTCACATGAAACTTCCGCCGAATTTTTTCGATTTTTTACCGTTTCACGTGAAACATTAGGTGCTAAAAATATGTGCCTGCGCAATGTTTCTCTGCGTTTTTTGCTGTTTGGATCCATAAAAAAACCGCATTTCTGCGGTTTTTTTCGGATAAATCATGCAATTTACGGGAGCCGGACGGCTCGGGTGAACCACGCGGAGTTGTAGATCCTTCCCACAATACTGCTGCTTCCAATAAACGTGTTGACCGACGGGATGGAGATCCACTTGAAAATGGCGAGCAAGATGAAGAGAACCAGCAAAGCCTTTACGATCCCGAGAAGCCCGCCGAGAAAGCGGTCTACCGTTTTCAGAAATGCCGAACGACCGACAAGCGCAGACCCGGCTTTCCCGAGCAGCCATGCGCCCAGCTTAATCACGATCACAAGCGCAACGAAACTGATTGCAATCGAGAGCCAGCCTGCGATCTTTGCGCTTTTGATGGCGTTCCCGAGCGCGGTGGTAAGGCCGAACCAACTTTCCAGAGAATTCTTCAGCGGGACGCAGAACGAAACGGCAAATCCGACGGCGAAGAACGTTCCTGCGAGCTTGCAGATCCCTTTTACGAAACCGCGCGCCACGCCAATGAGAATCCCGAGCGCGATCACGACAAAAAAGATAACGTCAAGGATCCATGCGCCCTTGATCAATAAAAGATGTTCCACGGTGCCTCCTTTTTATGTTTTAGTTATTATATCACCAAATAAGAAAAAAGTCATACATTTTTCGGAAACAGATTATAAAATCAGGCATTTTGGGCGAAAACTCTTTCAAAAGGAGAACGCATGGAATACGCATTTCATTTTCATAACACGCTGGCGGAGACCGGACTTTACATGGCTCTCTGCAATGCGCTCGGCCCGTTGGAAGCGCCGCCCGTTGTGCTGTGCGTCGGCAGCGATCTTGCGGTGGGGGACAGCCTCGGGCCGATCACGGGAACGATGCTCCGTCAGAAACGCGGCGGCTTCAACGGATTTGTTTACGGCACGTTGAAAACGCCCGTCACGGCCAAGGAAGTCAAATATATGGACGGCTTTCTCAGAAAAACGCATCCCGGCAGCAAGATCATCGCGGTCGACGCGGCGGTGGGGGATCCGGCGGACATCGGCCTTCTGAAAGTGGTGTGCGGCCCGCTCAGACCGGGTTCCGGGGCGAACAAACGTCTCGGGCGGGTAGGGGACGTATCGGTGCTGGGAATCGTGGCGCAGAAATCCGCCTTTTCCTATTCGCTGCTCAATCTCACGCGGCTGAACATGATCTATTCCATGGCGGAAAGCGTATCCGGCGCGCTTTCTTCCCTTGTATATCGGCCAAACGAACAAAAAAATTGTTCATAATAACAATAAATTTAGAATTCACAAAGTTGAAATGATAAAAATTAACAGATTTGATTCAATTTGAAATTTTTTATCATTTTTATTGACGTGCTTCTTGAAATTCCTTATAATGGAGCCACAATTTCCCAGAAGGAGGTAAGAGGCTATGGTCAAGATCTTTATATTCCATACGCCGATAGGGGACTCGTTCTTCTATACCTACGGCAGCGAGGCGGAAGCCTACGCGGATAAGGAATCCAAGACTTACACCGGAACAAACGCCAAAAGACGGCTGAAAGAAATCTGAAATAAACCAATAAATAAGGAGGTCATACCGTGGTCAAGACGACAAAGACAAAGACGTACGATACCGAAAAAGCGACGGTCGTGAGAAAAGTCACGTTCGGGACGTACGGAGATCCCGCAGGATACGAAATGGTAATGTTCCGCACGCAGGAAGGGGATTATTTCCTCTACACGAACGGCGGAAACGCTTCTCTCTATCCGACGGAGAACATCACACCGTACACAAAGGCAAAAGCCCTGAAATGGGCAGAAGAAAACTAACTTCCTCTATACGGAAAAAGGAACGCAAAGTTGCGTTCCTTTTTCTGTTTTTGTCGGATCAGTCTTTGTCGGGATCGAAAAGGGTCCCCTTGCTCTCTTCGGAAGGCTCCGCCTGTGCGGGCGCGGGATCTTCCGACTTCCCGAGATACGTCCCGAAGAAACCCGTAAAGCCGCCCTTTTTGTAGCCGGGCGTGCCTCCGCGCGAAAAGCTGGTCCCGGAAGTTTCCGGCGTGCTCTCCGCGGGCAGCTCGTGCTTCGGATACGGCTTTTTCTCTCCGCGGAAGCCCTTCGTGCGCGGTTTATCGCGTCCCTGATCGCCTCTCTGGCCCCTGCGGCCGTTTTTGTTGCGTCCCCCGAACGATTTGAGATTCTTCGGCGTGATCACGACGTAGCGGGCGGGTTCTTTTCCCTCGCTGCGGGTGGTCACCTCCTCGTTTTCCAGAAGCGCGGAATGGATGATCCTGCGTTCATAGGGGTTCATGGGTTCGAGGCGAACGCGTTTGCCGATGCGCACGGCCTTGGCGGCCAGCTTCTGCGCAAGACGGCGCAGCGTCTCCTCCCTTTCTTCGCGGTAGTTCCCGCAATCCACAACAACGCGCTTGTACTCCTTTCTGCCGATGTTGGCAACGGCGCCCGCAAGCACCTGCAATGCGTCGATCACTTCGCCTCTCCGGCCGATGATCCCTTTCGTTTCGCCCTCGAGGTTGATCCGGATCTTCTCATCCTCCGAAGCGAGGACGGGTTCCGCTTCCGTACCGAGAAAGGGGAACAGCCCGGCAAGGAATCGAACGGCTCTCTGTCCGTCCGAAAGTTTTTCCTTTGCGACGATCTCCACGCGCGCGGGAACAGATCCGAAAAGCTTCTTTTTGCCCGGATCGACAACGGTGATCTCCGCGTCGTCGCGGGAGATCCCAAGCTCTGCGAGGCCGGTTTCGATCGCCTCTTCTACCGTTTTCCCTTGAAATTCCATAAAATTTATCCTCTTTTTCAGCGCTTCTTTGCGCGATTGTTTTTGGATTTATTTTTTTGATTGCCGCCGTCTTTCCATGCAAGTTTGCGGCCGTATTGCGCTTTGACGGCTTCTTCCTCTTTCTTTTTGAAAATTTTCCCGAGGATGAGATTGCATATCAGGGTGACGGCCAGCGAGATCACGCTGCTCATGATCATATAGATCGAGAATGCGGCGCTGTACAAAAAGGCGAATACCGCATACAGCAGGGGCATGAAGATGAGCATGAATTTCTGCGACTTCGCGCCCTGTCCGTCCGCTGTCTGATATTTGTTGCTTTCTTTCTGGCTGCGCATCGTAATGAATTGCGAGAGCGCCATCGTCCCGATCGAGAGGATGATCAGAATATAGTAGCCGTTGTGCGAACTCGTCTGCGGCGTAAGTTCCGAAATGAGATTTTCGTATTGGTCCTGTTCGAGCTTGGAGCTGACGGTCTTTTTGGGCACGGGGTGCTTGTAGGTCGCGTCCGCCTCCCAGACGTTCTTGATCCAAAGGAATGCGGGATTGTCTTTTCTGCTCTTATCGAAAAAGTAATCCTTTGCCGCGAGCGCGCCCGTCTTTACGACGTACGCTCTGCATGCGTTGCGCACGGCTTCCTTTTTGGAAATCTCGTCGAGTTGCGGATCGTTATAGGCGTTTTCAATGGCGTCTTTCGTCTCTTTTGCAAAGGTGGGGGCGGAATTTCCATCGACGTCCGTCTCCGTCTCGGGCCGGGTGGCAAGGTATGCGAGCAGCCTGTCCGCATCGATCTGATACTTCCGTTCGATCGTCTCCGCTGGAACGAACGAAACGACGATCTTATCCGCGTCCGCCTGCGGATCTTCCGGCCGATATTCGTAATTGAACGCGCCGAGCGAACAATAATAGATCAGATAAAGCTCCGGCGTTTCCGCGACGGGCGTCACCTTGAGATAGGGATCCAACGCTTCCCGCGTTACGACTTGTCCGTCGGTCTCGATCGAAACCTTTCTGACGTCCTCCATCCCGTCCCCATCGTTGTCGATGCCGTAAACAAGTTCATAGTTTGCGACTTCGTCCGACCATTGCCGATTCTTTGCGCCCTGCGAGAGGGGATCGAATTCAAACAGTTTCTCCTGCGTTTGTTTGTTCGTCAGCTGAAATCCGACGACGTTCTCGTTTTCGTCCGTGATCTGTCCGACGATATAATCTTCTCCGCCGGCGGCGTGTTCGAGAATGGCGGCGTTGTAGGTTTCCGCCATATTCACGAACTGCTGGACGTTGGCGTATCTCGAATAAGAGTTGAAGCCCTGGAATGCGACGATGAGAATGACCAGCGAGATGATCATCGGCAGACAGGCCCCGAACATGCTGTAACCGTTCTTCTTATACAGCTCGGCCATCTTCTGGTTGTACGTCGTTTTGTCGTTGGCGTACTGTTTCTGCAGCTTGTCCAGATCGTCTTTCATGTTGCGCATGATGAGCGTCTGTTTTCTCATTTTATAGCGCTGGTAGATATCGAAGGGCAGGGTGATCCCCTTGAGCACCAGCGTAAACACGATGATGCCGACGCCGATGATGCCGACGCCTTCGATGATGGCACGCGCAAACTTTCCGAGAAAGTCAAGTCCGGCGCCGAACTGCGGGATGATGGAAAAATCCGCAAAAATATTCATGATCCGTTATCCTTGTATCTTGATTATAAAAGCCACCGACGCTTCCAGAAAACCTCCGGAGCGGGATCGATCCCGCCCTTCGAGAGGGGATTGCACCGTAAAATGCGCCAGATCCCGAGCAGGATCCCCACGATCACGCCCCAATTATTGATGCACCGCTTCGTATATTCGGAGCATGTGGGCCGATAAAGGCAGGTATGCCGGGAAATCCGCCGCTGATAGAATAAAATCATCCGGATAAAAATTCCCCGCACAAACAGGATGGGGCGAAAGATTGCGCGCCGAAGCGCATGTCTGTTCCCGTCGGCCGGTTTACGGAATGCGGCTTTCAATGAGATGTTCCTTTTCGAAGAGCTTTCCGAGATCGCGCCGGAACGTTGCAAACGAATATTCACCGGCGACCTTGGGGATCAACAAGACCGAACAGGGCGTACGCAGCGGCATAAAGCCGCGAAACGCCTCCCGAAGAAGGCGCTTGATACGATTTCTCTGTACGCTCTTGCCGAATTTCTTGCCGACGCAGACAGCCATCGCGGTCGTTTCGGCGGGAAGGTACGCCACCGTCAGAGATCGCTCGTGGACGCGCTTTCCCCCCCGCAGAACCGCTGTAATTTGTTTGGTCTTTTTCAGCCGCAGATAATTCATTGCGCCAAAAATTATGCGGAAAGATGCTTTCTTCCCTTGTTTCTTCTTCTCTTCAAAACATTCCGTCCGCCCTTGGAAGCCATTCTCTTGCGGAATCCGTGCACTTTGCTTCTCTGTCTCTTTTTGGGCTGATAAGTTCTTTTCATTTTCTGTGTCTCCTTGTTGCTGTTGTTGGTAATACGCCTTGATTATAAAGAATTTCGCTTTTTCCGTCAAGCGATTATGCGGCGTTTCTGACGGGTAAAATCAAATATAGGCTGTCTTTCTTTTCTTTGTTTTGCAAAATGAAGGGGGAAATCGCATTGTTGAAGAGCAAAACGACCTCTTCCTCTTCCATCGCGCGGAGCGCGTCGAGAAGGAACTTTGCGTTCATGGAGATCGCAAGATCCAAACCCGTCACGGAGGCATTTACCGTTTCGGATACGTTTCCGTATTCGGAGACGGAAGAAACTTTTATGCCGTCCGTTCCGACGTCCAGCGTCACGAGGTTGTTTTTGTCGCCCCTGTTGAGGATATTCGCCCGTTCTGCGCTGGCGATCAGTTCGCTGCGGTTGACCAGCACTTCCGTCGTGAATTTTCCGGGAATCACGTTTTCTTTGCGGATAAATTCTCCCTGATAGAGCCGGGATACGAGCGTCATGTTTTCCACGCCGATGAGCAGCATGCCGCCCTGCGTGTAGAGCGTGATCTCGTCCTCTCCGTCCGGCAGCATGCGCGAAATTTCGAGAAGCGTCCTCGCGGGGCAGATAATGCTCTTTTCTCCGCTCTTCGACACGATCTCCGCGGAGGAGAGCGCAAGACGGTATCCGTCAAGCGCGATCATTTCGAGCTTGTCCCCGAATTCCATGAGGCACCCTTTGAGGACGGGCCGCGAATCGTCCTGCGCGCAGCAGAACGTCACTTCCGCAATGATCTTTTTGAGCGCGTTTTGCTTCATGACAAAGGAATTTTCCCCGATCCCGAAGTTGATCGCGGGGAATTCTTCCGCGGGAAGCGTCTGCATATAGGAAACGGAATCGCCGTATCTGATCTCCATGCCGCGCTCTCCCGTGGAAAGAGAGATCTCCACTTCCGGCAATTTCGAAGAAAAATCCGCGAACAGTTTTCCGGGAACGCAGATTTCGCCCTCTTCGAGCACTTCCGCTTTCATCTGTTTGAGAATGGAGATCTCACCGTCGGTGGCGAGCAGGGAAACTCCCTCGCCGTCCGCCGTGATTTTGATATACTCCATAATGGGAGCGGTCGTACGGACCGCGCACGCTTTGCTCACTTTCAACACCGCTTCCGAGAGCGTGAGGCCGTCGCAGACAAATTTCATGAGGTTCCTCCTTGATGATGGTTAATAAATAAATTTAACCGATAATAATAATGAGATGTGTGGAAAGGTGGACAAGTTGTTTCCGCCCTTCCGTTTTTTTCTATTATATAAAAAAACGTCTGAAATTTCAAGCTTTTTTTCTGCAATTTCCAAAACTCGATGAGGGAAATATCTGTCGAATTCCCGTGGACAACCTGTGAAAGAAAAAAGATATTTCCACGGACGGAAAAAGAAAAATCAAACCGGAAGAAGCGGAAGAAAATGAGAAAGAAAACTTGTCCACCGAAAATTAAACATTGTGGAAAAAATCGGACAAGTTTTTGAACAATCCGTTGAAAAAAAAAGTGCGCTGTGATAGAATGGAATCATGAAGTATCAGACACCGGATTTTGAAAAGCTGAAGGGCATGATCGCGCAGAACAGAGAAAAATTCGACGCGTTCTTTTCGCTTCTTCTCTTTTACAACCGAAAGTTCAATCTGACGACCGTGACCGATCCGGACGAAGCGGAAGGAAAACATTTTTTGGATTCCGTGGCGGGCGAAGCGTTTTTTCCGCAGAACGCATACGCGGCGGAAGTCGGGAGCGGCGCGGGATTTCCGTCTGTACCGCTGATGCTCGTGCGTCCCGATCTCCGGTTCACGCTCATCGAAAGCACGGGAAAGAAATGTGCGTTTTTGAGAGAAGTCATAAAGGAATTGGATCTTTCGGCGGAAGTTGCATGTATGCGGGCGGAAGACGCGGGAAAGGATCCTGCCTATCGTGAAAAATACGATCTCTGCTGTGCGCGCGCCGTCGCGCCGCTGCCGTCGCTTGCGGAATACTGTATGCCGCTCGTCAGAAAAGGCGGGCTGTTTCTTGCTTACAAGGGCGCGGAGCCGGAACAGGCATGGCGGGCGCTTGCGATATTGGGAGGCGGCTCGCCGCAGAAGATCTCCTATGAACTGCCGTCCGGCTTCGGCGCGCGGACGCTGATCGCAATCGAAAAAATCAAACCCACGCCGTTTACATATCCGCGCGGCAACGGGGCGGAAAGGAACCGGCCTCTATGAACGAACGGATCTGCGCGCTCACGGGACACAGAAAGCTTCCCGGCTCGTTCCGGCGCGAAATTTTATACGACACGCTTGCAACTCTTGTCGGAAAAGGATACGAAACGTTTTGCTGCGGCATGGCGCGCGGGTTCGATCTGGAGGCGCTGGATTGCCTCGTCGACCTG
Organism: uncultured Clostridia bacterium; assembly: GCA_947589085.1. Classification (GTDB taxonomy): domain Bacteria; phylum Bacillota; class Clostridia; order Christensenellales; family Borkfalkiaceae; genus Gallimonas. Next base: position 5,703 of record CANPZD010000015.1, on the reverse strand, counting down.
AAACAAAGGTACCATGTCCGCATAGAGGCGTGCATACCCTATTCCGGGCAGGAGACGGGTTTTCCCGCGGCGGATCGGAAAAGATATAAGGAGCTGCTCTCTTTCTGCGATGAAAAAACCGTATTGAGTCCCCGATACTTCCCGGGTTGCTTTCTTGCGCGGGACAGATATATGGTCGAAAAATGCGATCTGCTTCTCGCGTATTGCGTGCGGGAAAAGGGCGGAGCCGCATATACCGTGCGCTATGCGGAGCGGTGCGGCGTAACGATCGTGAAAATTTGATTGCAGGACGTTGTTTTTCTCCAAAAACCGCGTCTTTTTTTTGTTTTTTTTCCGGATTCGCACGGCTCCCCGTTGTATTCTTATTTCGAATCAGATTTTCACGGGAGGACGGCATGTCGTACGAAAAACGCGTCTGCGTGTTAAAACAGATCAAGAAAGGATTTTCCGCGGACGGCGGCGCGCTCTCCGGAGCCGTTTATGCGGAACGGCTGGGTACGGAGCTTACGGTGACTCCGAAAATTTTAGGCATAGCGCCCGTAAAAGACGGCCGCTATGCGCTTGCCGTGTATGCGGAGGGTGAAACGGCGGTGCTCGAACTCAAAGGCAATGCGCCGCTCAAGCTCGGCGACTTTCCCTCGATCAAAGCGGGATTCGCCGCGCTGCTCGTATTTTTGCGGGGAGAACCGGAGCCGGTCGCTTACGGCAGCTGCGGCGTGGCGCCGCGGGAACATACCGCGTTGCTTGCGGCGTTCACCCGGGCGGAAAAGCGAAAAAAAGAAGTTCCGCCGCCGCCCCCGCCTCCGGAATTTCCGCTGCCGTTTGCGCCCAACGCGCCCGTTGTTACTCCGCCGGGCAAGGAGGAAGAGGCGCGCCCCTTTCGGGAGCAGGCCTCCGCAAAATACGACGACGAGGCCATTGCGGCAGAAAACTACTTCGGCGGTGCGTTTGATGGCGATGCGGCGGCTCTCCATGCAGGTCCGCGAGACGAAACGGCGCAAGCGGACGGGGCTTCGGCTGACGCAGATGACGGCGATGTGCTGTTCCGTCCGCGCGGAACGCTTACATATTACCGCACCGTTTGCGAAAAATTACAGGACGCGTTCCGGCGCTTTCCCAAAGACGACCGTCTGAAAGCCGTCTTTCCGCAGTCGGAATGGGTGCAGGCGGAGAGCGCGCTGCTCGGCGTGATCTACAAAGAGGGGATCCCGCAGTTTCTCTGCGTTGCGGTGCCTGCGCAGGGGGATCCGCCCGCGGAGATGAAGGAACACGGCTGTTTCGTTCCCGCCTCGCCCTATTCGGAGGAAGAGGGTTTCTGGGTCGTATTTCAGTCCGCCGACAGCGGCGAGTACGTCACGATTTCGGACAGTTGAACAAAACGCTGTTCTTTTTCAGGAAGAGCGATTCGAAATCTTTCCGCGCGAAAACCCGCGCGGATTTTGTTTACAATTCGGGAATTTTGTGGTATAATATACAATGGGACGAAAAGGGTATTTCGCCCCGATAAAGCGGACTTCAAGGAGGTAAATATAAATGGCTCTTACCGAGAATAAAAAAGTGCTCGATTTCGTGGCGGAGAGCGCCGCGCTTGCTCAGCCGGATGAGATCGTCTGGATCGACGGCAGCGAGGCGCAGCTTGCCCGGCTTCGCAAAAAAGCGGTGGAATCGGGCGAGTTTATTCAGCTCAATCAGGAAAAACTTCCGGGCTGTTACTATCATCGCACGGCGCAGAACGACGTAGCGCGCGTCGAGGACCGCACGTTCATCTGCTGCAAAAACAAGGATGACGCAGGCCCCATCAACTATTGGATGGATCCCGCCGAAGCGTATGCGCTCTGCCGTGAGATCGCCCGCGGGAAGATGAAAGGGCGTACCATGTACGTCATTCCCTATTCGATGGGCGTGGTCGGTTCGCCGTTTTCCAAGATCGGGATCGAGGTGACCGACTCCATCTATGTCGTGTGCAACATGGCGATCATGACCCGCGTCGGCACGGATTGCTACGATCAGCTCGGAAAAGACGGCGACTTTATCAAGGGATTCCACTGCAAGTGCGACGTAGACCCCGAGAAGCGCTATATCATGCATTTCCCCGAGGACGATACGATCATCTCCGTGAATTCGGCATACGGCGGCAACGTCTTGCTCGGAAAGAAGTGCTTTGCGCTGCGGATCGCCTCCTATCTCGGCAAGAACGAGGGCTGGATGGCGGAACACATGCTGATTTTGGGCGTGACGTTCCCCGACGGCACGAAGAAATATCTCGCGGCGGCGTTCCCTTCCGCCTGCGGAAAGACCAACCTTGCAATGCTCATTCCGCCCAAACACTATCTCGAAAAGGGATATAAAGTGGAATGCGTGGGCGACGATATCGCATGGATCCGCGTGGGCAAAGACGGGCGGCTCTGGGCCGTCAACCCCGAGAACGGATTCTTCGGCGTGGCGCCCGGCACCAACGAGAAGAGCAATCCCAATGCCCTTGCCGCGACGAGAAAGGGGACGATCTTCACGAACGTGGCCATCGATCCCGCCGACAATACGGTGTGGTGGGAAGGCCTCACCAAACAGGCGCCCGCACGCCTCATCGACTGGCTGGGCAACGAGTGGACGCCCGAGAGCGGCGTGAAGGCGGCGCATCCGAACTCCCGGTTCACCGCTCCCGCAACGGGTTGCCCCTGCCTCTCCCCCGAATTCAATTCCAAAGAGGGCGTTCCGCTCGACGCGATCATTTTCGGCGGAAGAAGAGCCACGACGACGCCGCTCGTCTATCAGTCGCGCGATTGGGATCACGGCGTGTTCGTGGGTTCGATCATGAGTTCGGAAACGACGGCGGCCGCTACGGGCGCGGTGGGCGTTCTGCGGCATGACCCCATGGCGATGAAACCCTTCTGCGGCTATCATATGGCGGATTATTTCCAGCACTGGATCGACATGGGCAAGAAAGTCGCGCACCCGCCGAAGATCTTCAACGTCAACTGGTTCCGTCAAGGTCCTGCGGGCGAATTCCTTTGGCCGGGATTCGGCGACAACATGCGCGTGCTCGAATGGATCCTGAAGCGCTGCGACGGAACGGTGGACGCGCGTGAGACGGCGATCGGGTACGTGCCCTATGCGAAGGATATCGATCTCGAAGGGCTGGATTATTCGCGTGAGACGCTGGAAAGCATCCTCTCCGTGGATAAGGCGCGCTGGTCTGCCGAGGCGGACGAGATCGCCGAATATTACAAGCAGTTCGGCGACAGACTTCCCAAAGAACTCCGCGCAAGCCTTGCGACCTTGAAGGCAAATTGCGAAAAGTAAATCGGATCGGAAAAGACGGCGGTTCTCCGCCGTCTTTTCATATGCCCATATTCGGACACGGTATGGCCGTTTTGTCTCCCAAGAGCGCAAATCAATAATCCGTTCTTCCGACAAGATAGTCCAACGAGACATTCAGAAAATTTGCGAGCGTACAGAGGGTGGGCAGTATCGGCAGTTGCCCGTGCGACCAATTTGTAAAAAACGCGTCTTTGATCTGCGTGTGCTCGGTGACTGCAAATCGCGTCACGCCCTGTTCCTCCATGACGCGGCGAAGGCGGGGGTAGAAGGGCGGGAGCGGGCGCGGCGAAACGCTTTCGAACTTGTCGTTAAGTCCCGCGAGATAGTCGAGGGAACAAGAAAAATAGTCGGCGAGTTTTACCGCGCTTGAGAAAGTGGGGTAGGAATTCCCGCGCAGCCACGAGCGGATGGAAGAACCCGCGATGTGCGTTTCCCGCGCAAGCGTCTCCGAACGCATTTCCCGCTCCGTCATCAGTTCTTTGAGCCTCTCCGAAAAAATCGACCAATTCTCCATAAACTTCCCCCTTTTCGACATTATTCTATTCCAAGAACTACGCCATTTTGTTTGCCTTGGCGTTGTTCTTTGGGGTATAATATTGTCACAAGGATCAAGCGCGCGGTCCGAAAGCAAAAAGGAGGAATGTTATGGAAAAAACAAAGATCGACGCAGAAGAGATCGTAGAGGAAATTCTCCCCATTTTAAGGGAATATTTTGTCGCAGAATGTCTTTCTTGCGGGAAGGCGATAAAACTGATATTTTCCGACGGACAGTCTGTAACGCTTACGGTTGAGGCGTAAAAAGTCGGCTTCCCATTCAACGGGAAGCCGATTTACGTTTCTTATTTTGTTTTTGTCCTCATCTCGACGCCGCGATGACCGTTCACCATTCAATACAATGTCACGTAAGAAATTTTTTCGGAACATTCCGAAAAATAGACAACTTTTTCAAAACGTGCTATAATAGTATCACATTTTATTTTGCAAGGAGCAAAGTATGGATCTCAATTTACTTATGATCATCGTGATGTTTGCGGTGGTGCTCGGGCTGGGATATGCCGCGCTCAACTTCTACCTCACCAAGAGGCTGAAAGAGGGCAGCGAGCGCATGCAGCATATTGCGGCCAAGATCCGCGAGGGCGCGAACGCGTTCATCTTCTATGAATATAAGATCGTCGCGATCATCGGCTCTGTCGTCGCCGTCGTGTTGGGACTGTTCATTGCGTGGGAAGCGGGCGTTGCCTTTCTCATCGGCGCGTTGATGTCGGCCACGGCGGGATTTATCGGCATGAAGATCGCGACGTACGCCAACGTGCGCGTCACCAACGCCGCCAACGAGACGAGGAACGTCGGCAAGACGCTCAAAGTCGCTTTCCGCGGCGGCTCGGTCATGGGCCTGTGCGTGGCGGGATTTGCGCTTCTCGGCGCGATCATCGTCTTTTGCTGCTTCGGCTGGGCGGGCGGCATGATCAATGTGAAAGGGGCGGAGCTTGCCGATATCGTCGTCGAGCATACCAACCCCATCACGGGGCAATCGTATAATCTTTCGATCATTCTCTCCGGCTATGCGCTCGGCTGCTCGATCATCGCGCTCTTCAACCGCGTGGGCGGCGGAATTTACACCAAGGCCGCGGATATGGGCGCCGACCTCGTCGGCAAGACGGAAGCGCACATTCCCGAGGACGACCCCCGCAACCCCGCGACCATCGCGGATAACGTGGGCGACAACGTGGGCGACGTCGCGGGCCTCGGCGCAGACCTTTTGGAAAGCTACATCGGCGCGATCATGGCGACCGTCATTCTCGCGATCGAGCTGTTTACCCACTCGAGCGGACTTCCGTCCACCGTCCTGCAGAAGATGGTTCTGTTCCCCTTGATCTTCGCGGGGATCGGCCTCATCGGCTGCGTGATCGGGATCTCCTATCCGCTTCTTCGGCGCAAGCTCTCGGATAACCCCCATTTGGAACTCAACCTCTCCACATGGATCTCGGCGGGCGTGACGCTTATCGGCGGTCTGCTGCTCTCCATCTTCCTCTTCAAGGGGGAAGACGCCGCGGCGCTCAAACTTGCCAAATTCAAGGCGGGAACGGTTACCCCGTGGGTGTGCGCGGCGATCGGCATCGTCGCGGGCATCGTCATCGGGATCATCTCCGAATACTACACGAGCGACGCCCATAAACCCACCAAGAACATTGCGCAGGCGAGCAAGGAGGGCGCCGCCCTCACCGTCACGCAGGGCATGGCGACGGGCATGATCTCGTGCATGCTCCCCGTGGTCATGCTCGGCGTCGCGATCTTTGCAAGTTATGCCCTCGGCGGCATGTTCGGCGTCGGCTGCGGCGCCATGGGCATGCTCTCCTTCGTCGCGGCGACCGTCTCCGTCGATAC
>CANPZD010000014.1 GCA_947589085.1 uncultured Clostridia bacterium | reverse complement strand
TTCCCTTCCGGAAAAACAATATTACTCCGTATTTGCTATGCAGTTGTCAATCTTCGTCCCGAAGCTCCCGGCTCCGTTTGCGCTTTTTCCGAGAAAAAGCAAGCCGTCCTTTTGAGACAGCTTACATATGATAGCATTTCAGAATTGATTCGTCAAGCAATTTTCGAAGTTATTTTTGATTTTTTTAAGGAAAATTCGGAAAATTTCGGAAGAACGGTATATCTATGTATCGGATCGGAATTCCACACAAAATATGGGAATTCACAAAGAATCGCCGTACAAAAGAATGCGGAACGATTCTATTTTGTTCGATCGTGACGGCAAATATTTTCGGAATATTTCTCCATCATTTCCCGTACGCATTCGTCCCACGTGATGTAGAGATCCCGGAACGCCCCTTCGCTTACCTTTTTATAGAGTTCGTCGTCTTCGCAGATCATATCGACTTTTTCGGCAAACGCCGACGGCGAATTTTCGCTTAAAAATCCGTTTACGTTGTCCGTGATCGTTCCGCTCGTCACGGATCCCCGGAGAAACACCGTGGGCGTGTGCTGCGACGCCGCTTCGATCTGTACGAGCGAACTTGCGTCGTAGAGCGAGGGAAACAGAAAAAGTTTTGCCCGCGCATAAAGCGCCGTCAGCAATTCGCGGTCGCTGATCTTGCCTGTGAACAGGATCTTATCGTTCATCTTGTTGGAAGCGACCTTTCGCTTGAATTCATGCAGATCCTGCCCTTCTCCCACGAAGATCATCTTGAAATTGCCCTTTACGTATTTAAGAGCTTCCAGCAGGAAGTGAATATTTTTCAGCTTGTTGATCCTGCCTACAAAGAGGAAAACGCGGGTATCTTCTTCGATGCCGAAGGTTCGGTTGACCATTGCCGCCGCCGCTTCCCGATCCTTTACGGGAAGCATATCGGTGCCGTTTTTCTGCACCTTGGGCAGGTGATCCACGCCGTAATCATGATAAAAAAGATCGGCAAGGTTCTGATTGACGGCATAAAATTCGTCGCATTCGTCGAATTTTTTCACGATCCCGTTCAGCAGCGACCGCGTGATAAGTTTGCTGTGCGTCGCCCTGTAGAAATCCTTTTTGAATTGGGAATGAAGGGTCGCGATCACGGGAATGCCGTGTTTTTTGGCATAGTGAATGCCCGCGTTCCCGATCGTAAAGGGAGAATGAATATGCACGATATCGAGGTCGGCATGATTCAGTTCCTTCATGAATTTTCTGTCCGACTTGGGCGTGGGCAGATCGTAATCGAGAAACGGAACGATCATTTTTTTGCATTGGACCACTTTGTAGGGAAACGTCTTGCTGCACTTTTTATATCCGCGCGGTTTCACGGTAAAAACAGTGACATTGCAGAATTCGCTCAGCCGCCTTGCATAGTTGTCCACTACCATGATCACCCCGTCTACCATGGGATAGAACGTATCCAGAAACAATCCGACGTTTAATTTTTTTTCACTCATTTCTCTGCTCTCAGGAATCTTGTTCCGATGAAACGGAACGGCCTTGCATTTGTTGGAAATTCCACGAATCTCTTACCATATCCTCTATGCCGTATTTCGGCTGCCAGCCAAGCTCGCGCTTGGCCTTGTCCGCATTCGCATAGTAAGACGCAAGATCCCCTTCGCGGCGCGGACGGATCGAATAGGGGATCGGGATCCCATTGACTTTTTCGAAATTGCGGATCACTTCCAGCACGCTGTACCCCTTTCCCGTGCCGATATTATAGACGGAAAGGCCGGAACGATCGCCGATCTTTTTCAAGGCGCAGACGTGCGCGTTCGCAAGATCCACGACATGGATATAATCGCGGATCCCCGTGCCGTCAGGAGTATCGTAGTCGTTGCCGAATACCCCGAGTTCTTTGCGCTCCCCGATCGCGACCTGCGTAATATACGGCATAAGATTATTCGGAACGCCGTTCGGCTTTTCGCCGATCAATCCGCTGGGGTGCGCCCCGATCGGGTTGAAATACCGCAGAAGAACGACATTCCATGCGTTCGCGCGCTGAATATCCGTAAGGATCTGCTCTATCATGGACTTCGTCCAGCCGTAAGGGTTCACGCATTGCCCCTTTTCGAAAGTCTCGTCGATCGGGACGCTCTTCGGCGTGCCGTAGACCGTGGCGGAAGAAGAGAAAATCATATTCGTTACGCCGTGCGTTTGCATTGCTTCTATGAGATTCAGCGTGCCGACGATGTTGTTGTGATAGTACAAGTAGGGATTTTTGACAGACTCGCCTACCGCTTTCAGTCCGGCAAAATGAATGACGCAGTCGATCGGTTCTTGATCGAAAATCTTATCGAGCGCCGGTTTGTCGAGCATATCGGCGTAATAAAAAACCAAAGATTTCCCCGTGATTTTTTTGATTTTATCCACAACTTCGATGTCGGAATTGGAAAGGTTGTCAAAGATCACGACTTCATGGCCGGCATTCAGCAATTCGACCGCCGTATGGCTGCCGATATACCCCGTGCCGCCCGTAACCAAAATTCTCATGGCATATCTCCCGATGAACTGATCATGCTGAAACAATTATAGCACACGGAAAAGTAAAGTACAAGCAAAAAAAGAAATAAATTTCCAAGCCGTCCTGCGATAGGAGCCGTGCGCTTGCGGCGGTTTAAGCAGGAAATACATTGCGGCAACGTTTGTTTTGCCGCAAAAAAATCCCCCATGGAGATGAAATTCCTCCATGGGGGCCGAAAAACCGCTTTCGTATTGCCGGCAAATGCTCTTAAAAGCTTCGGAATGTTTACGGCTTACAGCCGCTGCACTCGCTGCATTTGCCGCTGCACTTTTTTACCGGTTTGCCCGTCGCGGAGTGCATTTGACCATACCATGTCCTCTCGGACACGGCGCCGCATTTCGGACACGGTACCTCCTGATCGTATCGTTTGACAAGTTCTTCAAAAGAAAAACCGCAATTTTTGCATCGATAGGAATAGATGGGCATGAATCTCCCTCGAAGCCCGGATTTGATTTTTTCGGGCGACGGATCTATTATACACCCGCACTTTGATTTTGACAACGTTTTTGAATGGGTTCGCCGGAAAATCCCCGGCCGTAAAAACAGGTCATTGTCCCCGATGCCGCTCGATCAGATCCTTTTTCCTTTTCAAAAATTCTTCCTCTTCGATCAAGCCGTTTTCGCGCAGACATTCAAGCTCGCGCAATTTTTCTTCCGGAAAAGCGTTCGTGCCCCTTTCAGGCTCCGGCTTTTTGCCGCCCAGACGAAACGCGTCTGCGGGAAGCCCCTTCCGAATGATATTTTTCAACAGAAAAAAGAACAGGAGCAACGCCGCTGCGGCGCCGAGCGAGCCGATCAACAAGAGATAACTTGCGCGTCATTTCGAAGTTTCGACGGACTATATCCTCGGGATCACCGATCTCGATACACCCTATCCGCGCCGATAAAAAAGAGACCTGTTTCTAAGGTCTCTTTTTTTCTGCGAAGGGATCTCAAACATTCAGATCACGCACTTTCCCTCGATAAAGGAAGCGAACAGCTCGGAGATGCCCGCGCTCGAGCGCTCGAAACAGGCAATGAGATCTTCCGGCGTTGCGATCCGGTTCTTGTATGTTTCGAAATAACGTTTGAGGGCGGCTTTGCACTTGCGCTCCCCCATAGCGCCGCTCACGCGGTCGAAGAGGATGACGCCCTTGTCATAGGCGATATTGCGGTATTCGTAATCGCCAGAAAAAGAGGTGAGCGGCCTGTTCATCGTGGTATCCGCCGAACCGTTGACCTGCGAAAAGACCGAATAGAACGCCCGGAAAGACCGTTCCGACGCAGATATGAAATCGCGGTACGTCACGCCGTAATCGGGATGTGCGCCCAAAAACAGCGCCGTGGAATACTCGGCGAGGCCCTCATCCTGCCACGCGCACTCGTATTGGTTGCTCCCGACCATGGAATACCACCATTGATGCGCCGTTTCGTGCGCGACGACGGACGGGATCTCGCTTTGCCGCAATCCGGAGGAGATCATCGACAGCGCGGGAAACTCCATTCCGCCGTACACAAAGCCCGTCGTCACCACGGTGTAGCGCGGATAGAGATATCCCCCGAACGTTTCCGAGTAGAACGACAGGCTTTCCTTGGCGGCGCGGAGGACGGACGCGGGATCGCTTTCCTCCGCGGGATAATAATAAGAGATCTCCACGCCGTCGGCGTTTTCCGTCAGGCATTCGAAATCTTCTCCGAATACAAAGGCGACATCTCTGACCCCGTCTGCGCGGACATGGTATGCCTTTTTTCCCTCGGTCGCCGATTCTTCGTTCTCCTTTGCGCCGAAGCCGGAAACGAGCGTATAGGACGCGGGAAGCGTAAGCGTGACGTCGTAATCCGCGATCTCGTTGACGAAGGGATCCCCGTTCGCCGAATACAGATATTCGCAGAACGCTCCGTCTTTGACGGCGCAGAGCACCGGATAAAAGTTGGCGAGATTGACGCCGCCCTCCGTAACGCCCAGCCTGTGATTGACGTTTGCAAGCTGCACGTCGAACGTAAACGTCAGAGATACGCGCTTGCCGGCTCCGAGCGGGGATTTCAGCTTGACGGACAGAATGTTCTCATCCTCGCCGCAAACGTCGAAGCTCGCACAGCCCCCGACTTCCGTCACGGTGATGCCGCCGTAACTCTCGCCGCCGTAGTACGCGGCCTTCCGATAGAGATCCGAAACCGGCTTGTTCTGCGCGCCCTCCCGGAAAGCGTTCGGCCACAGCTGGAACTTCAGCTCGTCGGCGGAAGCGTCCGTCGGATTCACGATATTTGCCGTCATTTCCGCGGAAAGCGTCTGCGTGTCCGGCAGATATTCCGCTTTGATATTGTAACCGCACCGTTTGTTTTGCTTTTTCCCGCAGGATGCAAGACCTGCCGCCGCCGCAAGCGCGAGCACGCTCCCCAGTGCGAGACTTACGAATTTTTTCATAGATGACCTCCCGTATTTCAGGCTATTCTATGAAGACGCCGTCCCTTTTAGAACGCGGCGGAACAACAAAAACTCCCTGCATTTACAGGGAGTTTTGCGTTTCGGCTTTGTTTACTTTTCCTGAAGCACGACCTCGATATATTTGCCGGGATCGACATAGACGTCGTTCAGCGTGACCTCGAGGTGCAGATGCTCGCCCACATGCGCCTCCGAGCCGTAAGGCGCGGCGATCTCGCCGATCTTATCGCCCTTCTTCACTTCGTCGCCCTTGCCAAGACCTTTTACGGGTTCCACAAACCGATAGCTCGTCACAAGTCCGTCGCCGTGATCGATCACGATCAGGTTTCCCGTCTCCTCCATCGTGCTCACCTGAAGCACTTCGCCGTCTGCCATAGCCACGACTTCGGTGCCCGCGTCCGCAAGAAAATCAAGCGCATAATGGCGGTACCACGTATCCACGGTCTCGTTGTGCCAGATCTCGCCGTATGCCATGGTGTACTTATTGTTGTTGCTCAAGGGAACGACGAACTTCACGGTATCCGAGCCGTCGGACGGCTTATCGGGATCGTCCTTATCCCCGTCGTCAGGGTTCTTGTCGGGATCGTCTACGGGAGGCCCCTCCAGCGTAGAAGTATTCTTCTGCGTCACGAAATAGATCGTGAGCACCGTTGCCGTAACGATCAGCAGCACGCAGATCCCCAGAATCAGATAGTAGATAAAACTTTTTTTACTTTTTGTCTTTTCCTCTTTCATAATATCCTCCGGAAAAATTTATGTAAATCATGGACCGCCTTCCGCAAAAATATACGAAAAAATCAAAATCCGCCGAAAATCAAGGGCGTGCCCGCGGCTGTTTGGCCGTTCCCCACCGCAATGTGAAGATTGACCGCCTCTCCGCACAGCATCACGCAATCCCCCAGCGCGGGCGAATACAGATAGTAATTCGTGATCCCGCACGCCTGTTCCGTAAACAGCAGTTTCGCGTTCAGACGCGACTTGACTTCTTCGTATCGGTCTCCCTCATAGCGCACGCTCTCGCCCCGGATCCCCTTGTGCAAAAGCTTGTCCAGCAACGGATTTTCGGAGGAAAGGATCTCCGCGGACGACGCGCCGAAATAATATTCGTACGCCTCTCCCTCTTCGAACACCGGCGACCGCCGGATGAGATAGGCGCAGACGGCGCAGAGCGCAACGCCCGCAAAGATCGCCGCAAGTTTGATTCCGCTCAACAACCGCCGCATGAAAAAATCCTCCCGAAAATTTCCGGAAGGATTATGAACGCCGCCGCGCGGTTTTATACCTCGTTTCTTTGTTTCAACCGCGTTCTACTTTTCCCACGAGAGCGTCTCGCCGCCCAAAATATGAATGTGCAGATGGGGAACGGTCTGCCCCGCGTTCTCGCCCTGGTTGATCACAAGGCGATATCCGGATCCAAGCCCCCATGCGGGAGCAAGCGCGCCGATTTTCCGCAATGCCCGGCCCAAAAGCGCGGCGCGTTCGCCGTCGAGTTCCGCGACCGTGCGGAAATGCTCTTTCGGAACGCACAGCAGGTGGATCTTCGCGAGGGGATTGATGTCCTTGAAAACGAGGATCTCTTCGTCCTCGTAGACCTTTGCAGACGGGATCTCCCCGGCCGCGATTTTACAGAAGATACAGTTTTCCATAGATCATAACTCCTTATTGCGCGTCTGTTGCGTTCGGCAAGAGACGGTCAGATTTCCCGTACGATTTGGGCGCGCGCCCCGCCCGGAATGCGCTCCGTAAGCAAAACTTCGTACAGCTTTTCCGGGACCGCCCCTGCGGCAAACACGCGGATATAATTCTCCGTGTAACCGCCGTCGTCCTCGAAGAGCGCCGTAAGCTTCCGCCCCAAAAAACGGGAGATATACGCATCCTCCGCGTCGGCGCAGACCTGCAGCATGCGCGCCGTGCGCTCCTTTTTGATCGCGGCGGGAAGATCCGGCAAACGGGCCGCGGCCGTTCCCTTGCGCGCCGAAAAAGGAAACGCATGCACATGCGCAAAGCGCGCCTCTTTTACAATTCCGACCGAAGATAAAAAATCTTCTTCCGTCTCGGTCGGAAATCCCACGATGATATCCGTCGTGATCGCGGCGTCCGGGAACGCGTCATAGACGCGCCGACAGGTCCGAAGATATTCATCCCGCGTATAGCGGCGGTTCATGGCCCGCAGCACGGAATCGGATCCGCTCTGCAAGGAAAGATGAAAATGCGGCAAAACGTTGCCGGCCGCCCGCATCTTGTTCAAAAATTCCTCCGTCACGATCCCCTCTTCGAGAGAGCCGAGCCGGATCCGCGCGGGAACGTCTTTGAGCGCCAGAAGCAAGTCGCCGAGATCGTTTTCCCCGTCGCGGTAAGACGAAAGATCGATCCCCGTCAGAACGATCTCCTTCGCGCCGCATGCGTTCGCCTCCTCCACGACGCTCTTCAGCCCGCGGGAACGCGACCGTCCGCGCAGATAGGGGATCAGACAGTAGGTACAGAACCGGTTGCAGCCGTCCTGCACGCGCAGGCAGGCCCGCGTCTTGTTCCGCTTGGGCGCGGGCAGTTCGCAGAAGTCCGTCTCCGCTTCGCAAAAGGTCCCCTCTGCTTCGAGCAGGCCGAGGATTTTGTCCTTTCGCATGGCGCCCGCGACGAGCGAAACGCCTTCCTTCCGCAAAAAATCCTCCGGCGCATTCTGCGCGGCGCAGCCGAACACAAGGATCTTCGCGTTCGGATTGAATTTGCGCATGCGGGCGACCGCCTGCCGCGACTTCCGTTCCGCCTCCGCCGTCACCGCGCACGTATTCAGAAGATACAGATCCGCATATTCCAATGCGTCCGTCGTCTCATAGCCGAGGGTCTCGAGGCCGCGCATGAGCGAAGCGCTCTCGGCTTCGTTCTGCTTGCACCCGAGGGTGAATACGCACGCCTTCATCCGAGTTCCCCCATGTGATACGCGACGAGCGCCACCGCCGCGATCGCCGCGGTCTCCGCGCGCAGAATGCGCTTACCCAGCGTAATGCCCGCAAACCCCGCCGCGCGCGCCTGTTCCAACTCCTCGCGCGTAAAGCCGCCCTCGCTGCCTACCATGACCGCGCATGAACCCTTGATCGCGGACATGGACGCCTCGTTTTCCGTAAGAAATTCGCAGGCAAAGAGTTTGGTGTCATATTCCCGCGCGGCTTGAAGCGCCTGTTCGAAACTTCCGTACTCCACGGGAGGGGCAACCGTGCGCAAACATTGTTTGGCCGCCTCTCTGGACACGCGATTCAGCCGTTCCAATTTGTTTTCGTTGAGATATGCCGCGCAATAGCGGGAAGAAAACACGAAGATCCTGCTTGCGCCCAGCTCGACGGCCTTCTGAACGACAAGCTCGGTTTTATCCCCCTTGAGCGCGCCGATCAGAATGCAATATTGCCGCAGAGGCTCGCGGTCCGAAGCGCGCCTACCCGTGACGTGAAGGATCATCCGGGTTTTTTCCGTGCGGGCAACGACGGCGGAATACTCCTCTCCGCTGCCGTCGAGAAGCGTCACTTCGTCGCCCTCGCTCAAACGCAGCGCATTTCTTGCGTGGCGCAGTTCCTCGCCCTCCAGAGCGACCTCTTCGGAAATCTCTTGCACAAAAAATCGTTTAGGCGCGGACATTCTTCGCTTCCTTCAAGACGAGCGCATACCATTCGCCTTTCGCGATTTCCCTTACGGTTTGAAGTCCCGCGGCGCGGAAGGCCTCCCGCACGCGTTCGACGCGGTCGGAAATGATCCCGGAGAGGATCACCGTGCCCCCCTCGTTGAGATGCGCCGCGGCGGCGGGCGCCAAAGATACGAGGATCTCCGCCGTGATGTTGGCGAGAATGAGATCCGCATTCATGGACGCGTCGTCGATCAGATTGCTCTTTACGGCAACGACGCGGTCCTCGACGCCGTTCTTCTCCGCATTGTGCGCGGCGCTCTCCACGGCGATGGGATCGATATCCGTGAGAAAGCATTGCGCAGCGCCCAGCTTTGCCGCGGCGATCCCGAGGATCCCGCTTCCGCAGCCGACGTCGAGCACGGCGCAGTCTTTTTGAAGATATTCCTGCAACAGTTCGAGGCACATCGAGGTCGTTTCATGTTCCCCCGTGCCGAACGCCATATTGGAATCCAGCGTCACGACCGTCTCGTGAGGCTTCGGCTCGTAGGCGATCCATGCGGGGACCACGACGACGCGCGGCCCGATATGTAAGGGACGGAAGTGCTTTTTCCAGATCTCGATCCAATCGTCTCCGTCGATCACGCGTTTGCTCTCTTCGAGCGTTCCGAAATCGATCTCCCCGGCGGCGCGGTCGCGGCAAGCGTAGATTTCGCGCATAATGCGGGGGATCTCCCTCTCCTTTTCCGGCCGCAAAAACGCCTTTACGAGCGTCTCCTTGCGCATATTTTGCAGATCCTCATCGAGATAATCCCAAAAGACGCCGCTCTTGCCCGATTGCAGGGCGATCACGTCGGCGCTGTCCGAAACGGCGACCCCGCCTTCCGTATCATTCCAAAGGATATCCGCAACGAGTTCGCTCGCCTCGCTCGTGGTGCGGATGGTCAATTCGATATATTTCATGCACCCTATTATAGGCTTCCTGCGGGAATTTGTCAAGAAAAAGCTTCGTACGGCGCTGACAGGGGGAAACGCGATCCCGTAAAAAATATTGAAATTATTTTTTTTCGAAACGGCGCAAAATGAAAATTCCGTGTTACAATGGAAGTAATCTTTTACAAAGGAGAAAAATGATGGAAGAAACTTCAAACGTTCCGGAAGAAAAAATTCCCACGGAACAAAGCCAAGAAACTCCCCCTCCCGGCAGCCCCGAAAGTAAAAGTCCCCGCAAGGGATTTCTCGGAACAGTGGACCGTTTCTTCGGGATCACGAAGAGCGGTTCCAATTTCAAACGGGAAATCATTGCAGGACTTACGACGTTCATGGCAATGGTGTATATCCTTATGGTCAATCCCTCGATCTTCACCGCAACCCTTGACGACGGGACTCAGATCGTAAACGGGATCTCATTCGGCGGCATCTATATCGCGACCGCGATCGGCGCCGTCGCCGGGACCTTGCTCATGGCGTTCCTTGCGAAAATGCCGCTCGCGCAGGCTTCCGGCATGGGCATCAACGCCTTCATCGTGTACACGCTCATTCTCGGCAACTCCGGCCTGACCTATGCAAACTGCATGATGTTCACCCTGCTCGAAGGTCTGGTCTTTGTTCTTCTCACCGTGACGGGACTCAGAAAGAAAATTTTCCAGGCGATCCCCGCGGGCGTGCGCCATGCGATCCCCGTCGGGATCGGACTTTTCATCGCCTTCATCGGCATGCAGAACGCCGGGATCATCGTTGCAAACAACTCCACGCTCGTTTCCTTCGCGTCCTTTAACTTTTTGGATAAGAACAATCATTTCTTGAGCTACGACGACGGCTCGGTCGGCGGCATGCTTCCCGCGTTCATTGCGCTCCTCGGCGTGGGCGTGATCGCGATCCTCTCGAAAAAGAAGATCAAGGGCGCCGTGCTCTGGGGAATTTTGGGTTCCGCCGCCGCCTTCTATGTCTTTGCCGGGATCGCGTACGGCGTAGGTTCCGCCGGCGCAAACAACTTCTTTGCTTCCGTCAGCGTCGCAAATCCGTTTGACGCATTCAAGCATTGGGGCACGGAATCCGTCGGTAAGGTCTTTACGGATGGCTTCAATTTCACGCAATACCTCGGCATCAAAGGCAATAATGCGGGGACGCTCGTCGTATTGCTTCTGACGTCCGCCCTTTCGCTCTGCATGATCGATATGTTCGATACCATCGGCACGCTCTACGGCGCATGCGCAAAGGGCAATCTGCTCGATGAAAACGGCACGCCCATCCGCATGGAACGCATGATGCTTTCCGACGCGATCGCAACGAGCATCGGCGCGATCGCCGGCACTTCGACGGTTACGACGTTCGTCGAATCCTCCTCGGGCGTTGCCGCCGGCGGCAAGACGGGCTTTGCGGCGCTCTCCACGGCCGTGTTCTTCATGATTGCGATGTTCCTCTCGCCGATTGCCCAACTCATTCCGAGCTGCGCGACGGCAACGGCGCTCATCTGGGTCGGCGTGCTCATGATGTCCTCCGTCACGAAGATCGATTGGAGCGATCCGCTCGACGCGATCGTCGCCTTCCTGACCTTTATCGTGATGGTGCTCGGCTATTCGATCTCCAAAGGCATCGGCATCGGGATCCTCTTCTACATTTTCGTCAAAGTCTGCACGGGGAAGATCAAGGAAACTACCGTTCCCACGTGGATCATCGGCGTGCTCTTCCTTGCCATGTTCGCTCTGACGTAACTCTTTGCCATTGAAAAAAAGCCTCTCTTCGGAGAGGCTTTTTTTGATAGAAACTTATTTTCTGTATGCGTCTTTCCCGTACAGCGCGTTGACCGCGTCCGCGTATTTCTTCGCCTGATCGAACTGTCTCAGATCGATCGCGCCCGCCGCGTCCGACAGCGCCTTCTTCTGTTCTTTGGAGAGCTTCGACGGGATCTCCACAAACACGCGTAAGATCAGATTTCCCGCCCCGTTCCGCGATTTGATCCCCTTTCCGCGGATCGTAAACGTCATGCCGCTCTGCGTTCCCTCGGGGATCTCATACTCGATCGTATCGTCTAACCCGGGTACGAGGATCTTCCCTCCGAGCATCGCCGTGAGAAACGGCACGGGCAAATCGACAAAGAGATCGAGATTGCTGCGCTTGAACAGCTTGTGCGGCTGCACGCGGAACACGACGATGAGATCGCCCGGCTGGCCGCCCTCGGTGCTCGCCTGCCCGTACCCGCGCTTGCAGATATACGAATTGGTATCCGCGCCGGCCGGAATATCCAGCGTGACTTTCGTCTCGCGGCGGATATAGCCGCGCCCCTTGCAGTCGGGACATTTCTCCGTTATGATCTTTCCCGTTCCGCCGCAATCCGGACATGCCCCCACCCGAACCGTTCTTCCGAACAGCGTCTCCGTGGCGAACCGCACCTGTCCGCGCCCGCCGCATTTCTGGCAGGTCTTGTACGCCGTTCCGTTTTTGGCGCCCGTGCCCCGACAGGCGGGGCAGGGTTCGTTGCGCAGATACGTGACCTCTCTGCGGCAGCCCTTTGCGGCGTCCATAAAGGAGAGGTCCATATAGAGTTTCACGTCGTCTCCGGAGGTGTCCCTCTGTACGGAGCCGCCGAATCCTTGAAAGATGGAACCTACGAAATCTTCGAAGCCGCCGAAGCCGCCCGAAAATCCCGCGCCGCCCATACCGCCCATGCCGCCCATCCCGGGATGTTCCTGTTCATAATCGTATGCGGCGCGCTTCTGCCGATCCGAGAGCACTTCGTTTGCCTCGTTGATCTCTTTGAATTTTTCGGCCGCGGCGGCGTCGTTCGGATGCAGATCGGGGTGATACTGCTTGACCAATTTTTTATAGGCGGCCTTGATCTCCTCTTCCGACGCGTCCTTTCTGACGCCGAGGATCTCGTAGTAATTTTTTTTCTCTGCCATATCTTTACCGATTTATGCCGAGGAAGCCGCTTGCGCGGCTTCCGGCGTTTCGTTGCGTTTTATAAAAGTTTTCGTTACTGGTGGAATTCCGTATCTCCGCCGTCCGCGGGGCCTTCGGGGCCGCCCTGCGCGCCCGCCGCGCCCTGCTGATACAGCTTTGCGATCACGGGCTGGATCTTCTTCGAAAGCTCGTCGAATGCGGCCTGATACTGTGCCTCGTCGTCTGCGTCGAGCGACTTTTTCGCTTCCTCTGCCGCAGACTGCAAAATCTGCTTATCTTCGTCGGAGAGTTTCCCTTCGCCGTCTTTGATCGTCTGTTCGACGGAGAAGATCAGACCGTCGAGCTTGTTGTGCGCATCGATCTTTTGCTTTCTCTTCTTGTCCTCTTCGGCATACTGTTCGGCGTCCTTCACGGCCTTATTGATTTCGTCCTCCGAGAGATTGGTCGAGGACGTGATCGTGATATCCGTGCTCTTGCCCGTTCCGAGATCTTTCGCCTCGACGTGCACGATGCCGTTGGCGTCTACATCGAACGTGACTTCGATCTGCGGAATGCCGCGCGGCGCGGGCGCAATGCCCGTGAGCATGAAGCGGCCCATCGTCTTATTGTCGCGGCAGAATTCGCGCTCGCCCTGCAGAATATGGATCTCGACGCTCGTCTGATTGTCCGCGGCCGTGGAGAAAACCTGCGACTTCTTGACGGGGATCGTCGTGTTTCTGTCGATGAGACGGGTGAACACGCCGCCCAAAGTTTCGATGCCGAGAGAGAGCGGCATGACGTCGAGAAGAAGCACATCCTTGACTTCGCCCGTGAGAACGCCGCCCTGGATCGCCGCGCCCACGGCGACGCATTCATCGGGATTGATCCCCTTGAACGGCTCTTTCCCCGTGATCTCCTTGACCTTTGCGACGACTGCGGGAACGCGCGTCGATCCGCCGACAAGAATGACTTTATCGATATCGTTGTAGTTGAGACCCGCGTCTTTCATGGCGAGGCGCATGGGTTCCGCGGTCTTTTCGATGAGATCCGCGATGAGCGTTTCGAATTTCTGGCGCGTGATCTCGAGTTCGAGGTGCGCGGGGCCGGCTTCCGTCATGGAAATAAAGGGAAGCGAAACGGAAGTGGTCGTCATGCCCGAAAGCTCGATTTTCGCCTTTTCCGCCGCCTCTTTCAGACGCTGCATCGCCATCTTATCCTTCGAGAGATCCACGCCGTGCGACTTCTTGAATTCTTCCACCATGTAGTCCATGAGGCGCAGATCGAAGTCGTCGCCGCCCAACATGTTGTTGCCGTTGGTCGCCAGCACTTCGAACACGCCGTCGGAGATCTCGAGAATGGAGACGTCGAACGTGCCGCCGCCGAGGTCGTATATCATAACTTTGCTATTCTCTTTTTCTTTATCGAGACCGTAGGAAAGCGCGGCCGCCGTCGGCTCGTTGATGATGCGGAGCACATTCAGCCCCGCGATCTTGCCGGCGTCTTTTGTCGCCTGACGCTGCGCATCCGTGAAATAGGCGGGGCAAGTAATGACGGCGTCCGTCACTTTCCCGCCGAGATAGGCCTCCGCATCCGCTTTGAGTTTGGAGAGGATCATGGCCGAGATCTCCTGCGGCGAATACGTTTTATTGTCGATACTTACTTTATAATCCGACCCCATCTTGCGTTTGATGGAAATGACCGTCTTATCGGGATTGGCAACCGCCTGCCGCTTTGCCACCTGCCCGACGACGCGGGAGCCGTCTTTTTGAAATGCAACGACGGAGGGCGTTGTGCGGCTGCCTTCCGCATTGGCGATGACGACGGGTTCGCCGCCTTCCATCACCGCGACGCACGAATTGGTCGTGCCCAGATCGATTCCGATTACTTTTCCCATAATACTCTATTCTCCTTTTATTTCTATGATTGAACGGCCGCCGGAATCACTTGACGACGACGACCTGTGCGAAACGAAGCACTTTGCCGTTTTGCTCGTATCCTTTGAGATACACTTCCCGCACGGTGCCGCTCGATTCGCCCTCGCGGGGTTCCACCGCCATGATGGCCTCGCATTTCTCCGCGTCGAATTGTTCTCCGACGGGTTGGATCGCAACGATCTTCTCTTCTTCGAGGATCTTTTCGAAGGCCTTGATCACCATCTCGATCCCCTGCTTTGTCTTTTCTTCGGCGCAGCTTTTCACGGCGCGGTCGAGATTATCCGCGATCGGAAAGAGTTTGCAGACCACGTCCGCCCGCCCTTCCGCATAGCGCTGTGCATTCTGATTCGCCGTACGGCGGCGATAATTTTCATATTCGGCGGAAACCGAATACCACTTGCGTTTGAAATCCTCCGCCTGCGCGCGCGCCTCTTCCAGCTGCTGCTGCGCGGCCTCCGGCTCCGTTTGCGCGGAAATTTCCGCGGGTTCCTCGGCGGCGGGGGTCTCTTGCGCCGTCTCTGTTTCTTTCTTTTTGGTCACTTGCAAATTCCTTTGTCCGTTTTCCTACTTTATATATAAAAAAGTTTTTTCCATTCTAAACGGATTTGCGCAAAAAAATTCCGCCGCCCGGAAAATTTTTGTATTTCTCCCTTTACAAGCGGCAAAAATTATATTACAATGAAACAAGACGGAGGCTGAAAAGCATGGAAACCAATGCATACGAACTCTTCGCAAAACGCAATCGCAAGGTGAGCATCCGGGTGATGCCCGGCCATTTCGTAACCCAGCACTCGCACGTCAACTACTGCGTCGATCTGACGCGCGTCAAAACGGAAGCGCCCCTCGCCCGCGCCGCGGCCAAGTTGTTCGCGGAAAGTTTTTCGGGCGTCGCCGTGGACACGATCATCACGCTCGAGCGCATGAAGATGGTTGGCGCGTTTCTCGCAGAAGAATTCGCGCATTCTTCCGGCATCAATATGAAACAGGAGATCGCGGTGATCTCTCCGGAATTCACGGCGGACGAAAAGCTGATCTTGCGCGACAATCTCGTGCCCTATGTGAAGAACCGCCACGTGCTGATCCTTGCCGCGACCGCGACGACGGGCATCACGGCGATGGGCGCGATCCGCGGCATCCGCTATTACGACGGCGATCCCGTCGGCGTGGCCACGGTGTTCGGCGGGAAATTCGAGATCCCCGGTCTGCCCGTAAAACAGCTCGTCGGCATCGAGGATCTGCCCGCGTACAGCTCGTACAAACCCGGCGAATGCCCGCTTTGCAAGGAAGGCATAAAGATCGACGCGCTCATCAATTCCTACGGATACAGCCGCATCTGAATTTTGCCGCAACGAAAAATTTTATAAAATTTACGGCATATATGCCCCTTATTTCCCGAATTTTCCGCTATCATGGAATTGCGGCGGGGATCAAGAGGTGGCAAATGTCATTCGTTCAGATACTGAATACGTTCCGCGCTTACGGTGCGGACGTTCTTTTACTCGCGCTCGGAGTGACGCTCACCGTGGCGTTGCTCAAAAAGACGGTCATGAAAAACGTCTCCGGAAAAGCGTTCGTTTTTCTTCCCTTTCTCATCGGATTCGTATATTACGCGGCGTTCCGCTGTCTCGTAACGTTGAGCGCGGATCCGTTCACGGCGGAGATCGGGCGCACGCTGGAACGCGGATTCGCCTGCGGCTGCGCCGCGACCCTCTACCATGCAATCTACGAACAGTTCCTCCGCGGAAAGCGCGTCTCTCCGCTCTGTCCGCTGCTCGAAGGGATCGTGCCGGAGGAAAAGCGGGAAGAGGCGGCGGAAGCCCTCTGCGCAGGCTGCGAAAACATGCCGGAAGAAGCGTTGCCCGACTTTTTGCGGGACACCCTGGAAAAGTACGCGGAGCCGCCCATGTCGCGGGAAGAGCTTGCGGCTTTTGCAAAATTTCTTGCGGGATTTCTCAAAACGATCAAAAAGAAATGACCGTCTTTTCCCCCTCTCCGCGTTTGCGGAGAGGGGGTTTTCGTATAAAAATTTTTCCTCTCTTCATACTTCTTTTATGAAAAACGTAACGGGTGATCTCAAAAAGGATACGGAGACCCTCAAAAAATTGCTTCCCGCCGAGGACATTCTCACCTTTGAGTTTGTTTCGGATCGCGGATTGAAATTTACGGTCGTCTTTGCCGACCCCATCACGGATAAAGAACTGCTCGGCGAACAAGTCGTGCGGGCGCTCTCTCATTTCGACGGAAAGCCAACGGCGGCCGAGGTGGGAAAACACATCACGTCCCCCGAGATGAAAACGGAAAAATCGTTCGAAAAGCTCGCTGCCGAAGTGCTTGCGGGCAATCCCGTGCTGCTGTGGGAGGGCATGGACGAAGCGGTGATCGCGGGAACCAAAAAAGTATTCACGCGCGCGATCTCCGAGCCTTCGACGGACGTCGCCGTGAAAGGCCCCCGCGAAGGGTTTATCGAGGACGTAAAAACCAACACTTCGCTTATCCGCCGCCGTCTGAAAACAGGCGAACTGAAAATCGAAATGCTGGAGGTCGGACGGCGCTCGAAAACGTTTATCGCCGTCTGTTATCTCGAGGGCACGGCCGTCAAAAAGACCGTGGAGGACATCAAAAAGAAGATCCGGGAGATCGACATCGACGTCGTTCCGGATTCCTCCTATATCACGCACTTTTTGGCTTCCCGGCCGTACTCGCTCGTCAAGCAGATCGGCACGACGGAAAAACCGGATATCTTCTGCGCAAAACTTGCGGAGGGCCGCGTCGGACTGATCGTCGACGGTTCCCCCATTGCGCTCACGGCGCCCTATATGCTGGTGGAGGACTTTCAGTCCAGCGAAGATTATTTCGTGCCGCCCTACCGCGCGACGTTCACGCGGCTTCTGCGCCTGTTTGCGCTCATCGTCGCCATCTATCTGCCCGCGTTCTATGTGGCGGGGCAGCTCTTCAAATTGCAGCTCTTCCCCGTGAAGCTTTTGCTAACGATCGCGGGAAGCATCCGCGACATTCCGTTTTCGCCGTCGCTGGAAATGCTGCTCGTGCTGCTCGTGCTCGAAGTGCTCAACGAAGCCTCCATCCGGATGCCCAAATACGTCGGCATGGCGCTGTCCGTCGTGGGGGCGCTCGTGCTCGGGGAGACGGCCGTCTCCGCGGGATTCGTTTCGACGCCCGCGATCATCATCATCGCGTTCAGCGGGATCGGACTGTATGCCGTGCCCAATCTCATCGAACAGACGAGCGTGCTGCGGCTTGCCATGCTGCTCATTGCGGGCAGCGTCGGCACATACGGGATCATACTGCTCACGGCCTTCACGCTTCTGTATCTCGTAACGACGGAAAACTTCGGGACACCCCTCTTTTCTCCCTTCTCGCCGCTCGTGGGCAGGGATCTGCGCGATTCGCTGTTCAAATACAATCTCGGGTCTCTGCCGACCCGTCCCAAAACGCTCAAAAGTCCCAACAAAAGGAGACTCGGATGAAAAAGATCTCTTCCCGACAAATTTATTTCTTTCTCGCCTGCGTCGCCCCGGTCGGAAAAATTCTCTTTTTGCCGGCCCTGCTTGCGAAAGACGCAAAAAACGATCTGCTGTTCCCCATTCTTGCGCAGATCCTCGTACAGACGCTGGCCGTATTTCTGGTACTGCTGCTCTCCAAGCGGGGCATGTCTTTCTATGAACTTCTGGAAAACACGTTCGGCAGGATCGCCGCAAAGATCCTCATCGCGATCTACGGGCTGTTTCTCTTATTCGCCGCGCTGCTGCCCCTGCTCGAACAGAAACTCTTTGTGCAGAGCGTATTCTACGACACGCTCCCCTCGCTCATCGCGTTTGCGCCCTTCTTTATTTTCAGCGCCTATGTGTGCGCCAAGCCGCTCTCCTCGTTCGGCCGAACGTGGGATCTGCTTGCGCCGCTCGCCATCGTGGGATTTGTGGGCATCATGCTGCTGTCCGCAGGGAGCGCCGATTATTCCGCGCTTGCGCCCGCCGGCGCCGCGGGCGGCTCGGGGTTTCTGCGTTCGACCGCCGACGCCACCTCATGGTTTTTCGACGCGGCGCTGCTTCTCACGTTTATGGGGAAGTACGAATACAAAAAGGGCATGGCGTGGAAGGGCGCTTTGAGCTATCTTGCGGGCGGCGCCGCGATCCTGTTCTTTTATGCGACTTTTTACGGGATCTTTGCGGAAATCGCCCCCAATCAGCTCTTTGCCTTCACGCAGACCTCGAAATATTTTTCCGGCATTACGGTGCTCGGGAGGATCGACTATGTGTTTATTTTCGCCCTTGCGCTCGTGATGGCGTTCTATACCGTTCTCCCCCTGCAGGGCGGGATCGACTGCGCGATGGAGGCCTTCGGAACGCACAAATATCTGCGGACGATCCTCTCCGTTTTGATCAACGCGGGATTTGTCGCGCTCGTCGTCACGCTCGACTATCAATTCAACGACGTGGTGCAGGTGATCGCAAAGACGCTGTTCTGGATCTTTCCGATCTTTTTCCTGCTCGTGCCCGCGCTTTCGTTTTTACTCGGGAGGAAAAGACATGAAACTGCGTAAATTTATCAAAACGATCCCGTTGAAGCTCTATTTTCTGCTCACGATCGTGATCCTCTATGCGTTCTTTTCCAACGACTTCGGACTTGTGGATATCCAAAAGACCGCGATCATTCTTGCCGCGGCGATCGACAAGGCCGAATCGGGATTTTCTCTCACCACGCAGATCGCGGTCCCCAAGGGAAGCGACCGTACGACGGGCGGCACTTCGAGCGTCGAGATCGACGCCGAGGGCGAAACCGTATCCGACTGTCTCTCTCTCATCTATGCCAAGACGGGCTGGGTGCCGAAGCTCGTGTTCTGCAATCTCATTCTGATCGGCGAAGAGGCGGCGAAAGAGGACGTTATGCACAGTCTCAACTTTTTCCTGCGCAACGAATACATGCCGGATTCCTGCCTCATGGCGGTTTGCGAAGGCAAGGCGGGCGACATGCTCTCCTCGCAGAGCGCCATCGACGACGCGTCGTCCCTTGCCATCAACAAGCTGTTTTCGGACGCGGCAGTAAAGTCCGGAAAGGTCATGCCGAATACGCTCCGCGAATTTGCGATCAGCTATTTCGGCGTCTCCGAAAGCGGATATCTTCCCTTTGTGCGCGCGTCCTCGCAGGAGAGCAATCAGAGCGCGCAGCAGACGGCCGGTAGCGGCTCGGGCGGCGCAAAAAGCGGTTCGCAGGAAGAGGAAAAAATTTACAGCGCGGAGGAAACAGCGATCTTTCGCGGGGGCAAAATGGTGGGACTTCTCCCGCGCGAACAGACCTTTGCGTTCAGTCTGCTCAAAGGGAACGTATTTGCGGGGACGTTCAACGTGAAAGAGGGCGACGAAGCGGTGACGCTCACGGTTTTGAAGAACGACGGCGGCGTTTCTCTGGAATGCAAACCCGTTCCCAAGGCGAAATTTTCGCTGGATCTGCTTGTCCGGCTGTGCTGCCGCGGCTCCTCGGGCGCCATCGACGGAGTCACCGTCGATACCGTTCCCGAAGAAAGTCTGCAGAGCGCGCAGACGATCGTCACCGGATATGTAAACGATCTCTGGAATACTTGCAGGGAGAAAGGATGCGATCTTTTCCAGCTCAAGCGTTCGCTGTACCGGTCCTCGCTCAAAAAATACGCCGAATGGAAGGATAATTTTCTGTCCTCCACGCAAGTGCAGATCAAGGCGGTCGTCAAGACGAAAAAATGACCCTCTGATCAGCCGAGCGCAAGATCGAGGATCATCATGAGGCAGAATCCGAACAGAATGCCCGAAGAGGCGACCGTCTTGTTCCCCGAAAAGCATTCGGGGATCAATTCCGAGCACACGACCGCGATCATGGCCCCTGCGGAAAAGGCGAGCGCCCACGGAAGAAGCCCCGACACGAGCGTCGCCGCGACCGCGCCGAGCACGCAGGCGGGGATCTCCACCGCGCCGGATCCCTGTGAAAACAGGAAGCTCTTCAAGGGCGTCATTCCCTTTGCGCGCAAGGGAAACGCCACGCAAGCGCCCTCCGGAAAGTTCTGCACGGCGATCCCGACCGCAAAGAGCAGCGCAGACACGGTCGGCCCGGAGACGTGCCCGGCGGCCGCCAGCGCCACGCCCACGGCCATTCCCTCGGGCACGTTGTGAATGGTCACGGCGAGATACATAAGGCCGTTTTTCACGCCGAGCGGGCCGAATTCCTTGCGCCGCCGCGTGAGAATGAGATCGGAAACGATGATGAGCGCGCCCCCCGCCAGAAATCCCAGCGTGACCGTAAGATAGGAAGGGAGCGCCGATTGATATTCAAGCGCGGGCAGCAGCAGAGAAAAGAAACTTGCCGCGATCATGATCCCTGCGGAAAATCCCGTGAGGAGCGTGAGCGCCGCGCGATTGAATTTTTTGGAGAAGAATACGAGACAGGCGCCGAGCGCGGTTGCCGTATACAGCACAAGAGAGACAAGAAGCGCCTGCTGCCATTCCCGGAGACCAAGAAACCACTGCATTAGTAAAACCCCCGTAAAGCCGTAAAAGTACGGTTACTTCATCGTATGCGGCGGCGGTTCGATGCGTTCTCTCCCTTGTTTGTCCTTTCGCCCCGCATTCTCTTGGCGCCCCCTTGAGGGGGAGCTGTCGAGGCGCAGCCGAGACTGAGGGGGTGGCGTTCATCATAAGTATAACACCCCTTTCGACGTGCCGCTTTGCGGCACGTCACTTTCCCCTCAAGGTGACAGCGAGATTTCTCACTTCGTTCGAAATGACAGAGGGAGCGGACAGCGAGATTTCTCACTTCGTTCGAAATGACAGAAAGAGAGAAACGGGGTGCGCTCTCCCCGTCATTTCGCCCCGCGCTCCCCCTACTGTCATTTCGAACGCAGCGTTAGCGGAGTGAGAAATCTCGTTCTCATTACGTCATGTTGAGCGCAGTCGAAACATCACCGCTTTCTCCTTGGCGCCCCCTTGAGGGGGAGCTGTCGAGGCGCAGCCGAGACTGAGGGGGTGGCGTTCATCATGAGTATAACACCCCTTTCGACGTGCCGCTTTGCGGCACGTCACTTTCCCCTCAAGGGGACAGCAAGATTTCTCACTTCGTTCGAAATGACAGGGAAAAAAGAAACGGGTGCGCTCTCCCCCCGTCATACCGTCCCGCCTCCTTCCGTCATCCTGAGCCGTGTGCCCGCCGAGAATCGGCGGGCGCACGTGTCGAAGGATCTCATCACCTTGCTGTCCCCTCGAGGGGACAGCGAGATTTCTCACTTCGTTCGAAATGACAGAGGGCGCGGACAGCGAGATTTCTCACTTCGTTCGAAATGACAGGGAAAAGAATACGCAGGCCGCCCCCCCCACGTCATTTCGAACGTAGCGTTAGCGGAGTGAGAAATCTCGCCCTTTTGCGCACGGCGGCAAAAAAAATTTTCTCCCTGCTGGAGGGCAGGGAGAAAGGTTGGGAGAAAGTCGGACTTAAACTCTTAAAACAAGTCCGAGGAGGAATGGCTTTTGATTGTCCGAGGCAAATGCAAATTTGCCTCGGACGAATTTGCATGTTCCTTATGCCTTGGGCGGGATGATCCCGCGCCCGCAACGAAAGCCGAATTACTTCAGAAGCAACATATAGTACGTCATCTGATAGGAGTTCGATTTCGTCTTGAACCACTCTGCCGTTGCGGCAGGATCTTTGAAATCTACGTCTTTGATCGCATTGCCCCAAGTCATGCTTGCCGTTGCGGCCGTCTGCCAGCCTTCTGTTACGGTAAGGGTGATCGACGTAAGGTCGGCACAACCCTTGAATGCGCAGAGCGCGATCACTTTCACAGAAGCCGGGATCACGATCGACTTGATCGCGCATTTCTGGAACGCATACTGTTCGATCGTTTCGAGCGATTTGCCCAGCGTGACCGTGGCAAGGCTCGTGCAGCCGTCGAACGCATACTGGCCGATCTTCTTTACGTTGTCGCCGATCGTGACCGTCGTAATCGACGTGCAGTTCTGGAACGCGTTCGTGCCGATATCCGTAAGCGCTGCGGGCAGCACGGGATTGATCTTGTCGCAACCCTTGAACGCATAGTCGCCGATCTTCAGAAGTCCCGCGGGTAGCGTAATGCTGTTAAGTCCACAGCCGTAAAACGCATTTCTTTCGATCTCCGTGACCGTCGACGGCAACTTTATCGTTGTGAGCGCCGTGCAGCCGTAGGCAAAGGAAGAGGGAATATTGGTGACCCCTTCCGGCAGCGTGACAGAGGTAAGCCCCGTGCAGCCCGAGAAAGAACAGGTGAGTTTTGTCGCAGGCTTGCCCGTCATGACCACGGTCGTGAGTGCAGAGCTGTTCGTGATAGAGACCTTGCACAGCGCTTCGACGGTGAGATCCAGCGTGACGGACTTGAACGCGCAGCCGCTGAACGAAGCGCCCTGTACGATGTTCTCGAAGTTGATCGATTCCAACACAGAGCAAGCGTTGAACGTCGTGCCGGAAAGCGAGGAATTCTTGCCGAGCTGCACACTCGTAAGGCTCTTGTTTGCCGAGAAAGCGTATCCGCCTTCATCCACGAAATTATCGGGCAATTTGAGCGTCTTGAAGCCGCAGCCGGCGAACGCATACCCTTTCGAACTGCCGCTGGAAGCGTTTCTCCATTCGAAATGCCCGAACGTCACCACGCCGCCGAAGTCGACCGTATCGAGCGCCGCGCAACCCTGGAACGTATAACCTTTGATCTGCTTGAGTCCCTGGCTGAACTTCAGGTTGTTGAGCAGTACGCACTTCCGGAAGCCGTACTCGCCGATGTAGGTGAGATACTCGAGGTTGATCGTTGTGAGCGCCGAGCAGCCGTCGAACGCATATGCGCCGACCGAATACAGGCTCTCGGGCAGCGTGACGTTCTGCAGCGACGTGCAGCCCGCAAACACATAATCGCCCATCTTGTACACGCTCGAACCGATCGAAAGATCGGTGAGAACCGTGAAGTTCTGGAACATCTTCGCGCGGATCACCTTCACCGTATCGGGAATGACAACCTTCGTGACGGTGGAAGCAAATGCGCTGAACGCGGTCGCCGCGCTTGCCGCGATCTCCACGACCGGCCAGTTGCCGCACTTTGCGGGGATCTCGAGCACGGTCAGGCTCTCGGGAGCTTCTTTGAAGCCCGTGACGATGAGACCCGTGTAGTCGTCGGTGAACTTGAATGCAAGGCCGGGCGTACCGTTGTCCTCGCCCTGCACGATGCGCTCATAGCCGCACGTCGTGCAGATATTATCCGTATTGAACCTGTGCGCCGCATTGCCGCTCTTTACCGAGTGACCGCAGGTCGCCGCCTTCCAGTGGTTGTTCTCGTCGTACGAATAATCCGCAGCGTATGTATGCGTGTGTCTGTAAGAACAAACCGAGCAGGTCGTGCCGGCGGAATTCCACGAGTGCGCCGCTTTGGAGCCGGACTGCACCGCCCCGCAGATCTTGCAGACGTGCCAATGGTTGGTTCCGTCCGTCGTCCACTTGGTATCGTAGGTGTGTTCCGTATGGGCAACGCCGCAGACCGAACAATGCTGATCGAAGATCTTGTGCGCCTGCTTTGCTTCTTTCAGCGCGTCGCATTCCGCACAGCGGAACCAGTGCTGGGTCTCGTTCGAGCTGAGAATAAAGTTGTGCTCGTGCGCTGTGACGGATTTGAGATAATCCGCGACATTCGCCCTGATCCACGTTGCGGCCGCCGCGGGATCTGCCGCCGTTGCGGGCGCAAGCACGATCCAATCCGCGGAAGAGGAACTTGTCGCATACTGCCAATTTTCGGGCGCGGCAAACGTGACGTTCTTGAGCGCCGTGCCGCCCACCGCAAACGCGCCTGTGCCGATGCTCGTCACCGAGGCGGGAATGCTCACGTTCGCCAATGCGGAAGCGCCGTTGAACGCATAGTTGCCGATCTCTTTCAGACCTTCGGGCAGGTTCAGCTCTTCGAGATACGTGCAGGAATCAAATGCGCGCGTCCCGATCACTTCGAGCTTGCTCCCCTCCGCAAACGTGACGTCCATGAGGTATGCATTCTGGAACGCATAGCTGCCGATCGTCTCGAGCGAAGCCGGGAACTTCAAGGTCATCAAACGGATTCCGTCGCTGAACGCATAGTTGCCGATCGTTTTCAGCCCCTCGGGCAGATTGATCGAAAGAATGTACACGCTTTCGCGGAAAGCGTTCTCGCCGATCTCTTCGATCCCCGCGCCCAACTGCACATAGTTGAGACGGATCATCAGGCGGAACGCGTTCTTGCCGATCGTCTTGACCGTATCGGGCAGAACGACCTTCTTGATCGTGCTGTGCTTCGTGTTGATCGCACCGTTGAGATCGGCCGCGGTGTCGTAGAACGCGTTGTCCGCGATCGCGACGACGGGTTTGCCGTTGAAATAGTAGGGAATCACAAGCTCTTTGACCGACATGGGGTCGGCGTCCTCTTGGAATCCCTTCACGGTGTAGGCGTCTCTCTTCGCGTTGATCTGATAGGCAAGCCCCTCGGTGTATACCCAGTGGCGGCCGCAGACCGTACACACATTATCCGTACCCCACGTGTGCGTTTCGCACTCCGGCTTATCTGCTTTTTCGTAGCCGCAGACGTCGCAGAAGTTGTCGTCGCCGAACGCATGCTCGACTTTCCCGTACGCTTCGTCCGCTTCGCCGTCCTGCACGCACGATCTCCAGTGGGTCGTTGCGTCGTGCGCATAGTTGCCGTAGTTGTGGATATGATGATACTCTTCCACCGTGGGCGTCGCCGCGCCGACTCTCCAGGACACCACATAAAGCGCCGTCTTGTTGCACTTCAGGTTGTTGTTCTCACCCGTCGGGTAGTAGCTGTCCGTCTTGTAGTTGTAGAGCTTGTATTCATCGTTGAGCACGAGCCGTACCGCCGTATAGAACGTTTCGCCGTCGCCCATGAGATCCAGCTTCACCATCTGATCGGGCGTTTTCTTCCACTGGTTCCTGCCCGTCGCGCTGATGTTGCCGATGATATACATCTCATATTGCTCTTCCACGTTCATCGCTTCGAGCGGCTCGACCAATCTCCACTCTACCATGTTCGCCGTCGCGCCGCCGTCCGGCTTTGTACGGATGATGAACTGGTAGATCCCGTCGTGTCCTTTCAACGGGGAGATGTTGCCGCTGCCGACGTCGCGGAACGCTTCCGATCCGTTCGCAAGATTGCCGAATCCGTAATAGCCGAGACCTTCGTCCCAGTCGAGATCCTGCACAAGCTTGAACTCGTCGCCCGAATACAGGCTAAGCTGATAGGTGTACACCGTATAGCCGTTGGAATCCGGCGTTTCGGCCTTCGTGAACTTCGAGGCGTCCCCAAGCCCCGTCCAGCTCGCATTTTGATTGAGATCGCCTGCGCCGGCGCCCGCAATGTACCATACGCGCGTATCCAGCTCGACGCCCGTCGGCGCCGTGCCTTCCTTGCCGCATACGATGCACTTGCCGTTCTCATAGATATGGCCGAACTGCGAAATGTAATCGTTGTCCTCCGGGCACTCGTACCAGTGGTTCGTCGCGTCCGAAACAAGATTGGTATACGCGTGCGTGTG
>CANPZD010000013.1 GCA_947589085.1 uncultured Clostridia bacterium | reverse complement strand
TTTCGAGCCGAGCGTAAGCGAAGGCGAGCAAATCCCCTCGGTCATTGATAAAGGGCGAGATCCACTCACTAACGTTATTTCGCCTTCGGCTCGTGCCGCGCTTGGATAAACAATAGAAGCCTCTCGCGGGACGGGATGACAGTGGGGGGCGGGGCGATGACAGCGCGGGTAGACCCCGTCCTCTCTTCTGTCATTTCGAACGTAGTGAGAAATCTCGGTGCATAAGGGCGAGATCCTTCGACACGTGCGCCCGCCGTTTACACGGCGGGCGCACAGCTCAGGATGACGTATGGGGTGCGCGACTCTTACTGTCATTTCGAGCCGAGCGTAAGCGAAGGCGAGCAAATCCCCTCGGTCATTGATAAAGGGCGAGATCCACTCACTTCGTTCGGGATGACAAAAAGGCGCGGGCGGGATGACAGCAAGGGACGGAATGACGAGAAAAAGCGGGACGGGAAGAAGCCGCTTGTCCGCATAATCGCGCGCAACGAAGCGTATGATAGCCTATGAATGCGATTTTCGCGGTCGTGTTTTTGATTTCCTGCGCGCTCTTTCTCTTCACCGAACCGGACGGGTTCCTTGCCGCCCTGCTCTCCGGCGGGCAGAAAGCCGCCACACTATCCCTCTCCCTGCTCGCGGTCTACTGCGTTTGGCTGGGATTTTTCAAAGTGCTCGAACAGAGCGGACTTTCGCAAAAACTGACGCGTTGGAGCATGCCCGTCACAAAACGTCTGTTCCGCTCCGACGATCAAACGGCCCTCTTCCTCGCCGGCGGAAACCTCTCCGCCAACCTGCTGGGACTGCCCGGCGCCCCCACCCCGCTCGGGGTCAAGGCAACAAAACGATTCATCGAGAGCGGGAATTCCTATGCGGCCGACATGCTCTTCGTGCTCAATGCCACAAGTTTGCAGATCCTCCCCACCACCGTGATCGCCCTGCGCCTCGCCGCTGGTTCCGCTTTCCCCGCCGATATCTTTCTGCCGACCTTGCTCGCAACGCTCGTCTCCTCGGCCGTCGGCGGCACGCTCGTCTTTCTCACGCGCAAGAGGAAAAAGAAATGAAATGGGTCGCGCTCGTTATCCCCGTCCTCTTTTTTGCGCTCTTTTTTTACGCGCTCTTCAAAAAAGTAAAACTCTACGACTGCTTTACCTCCGGCGTGAAAGAAGCCGTGCCGCTCGCGCTCTCCCTCTTTCCCTATCTGGCGACGATCCTCATGCTCTCGGCGCTGTTCGAGGCAAGCGGACTTTCGCGCTATCTCACTTCGCTGCTCTCTCCCGTGTTCCGCACGCTCGGGATCCCGCCCGAAATTTCTTCCCTCGTGCTCATCAAGCCGTTCTCGGGCAGCGGCTCCACCGCGCTGCTCTCGGAACTTCTCTCCTCTTACGGCGCCGACAGCTATATCGGCCGCTGCGCTTGCGTTGCGTACGGTTCCAGCGAGACGGTCTTTTATATCTCCGCCGTCTATTTTGCCGGCGTCAAGCACAAGAAACTTCTGCTGCCCACGGCCATTGCCCTGTTTGCGAATTTTATCGGCGTCGTCGTCGGCTGTCTGCTTTGCCGCGTCCTATAAGATCTTAAAATGAATTTTGTGAACGATTTTCTTGTTTCCCCCGTTCCCGTGTAAAATCGTAACAAGACTTGATAACACGGTTTGGAAAAATTCCGTCGGAAAAAATTATGTCAATCCGATTTACTTTGCCGTGTAATTCCGATATAATAAATTCATAAATCAGCGAAAGCTCTGGTACTTTTGCTCATAATTTTCCCCCTTATCATATGCAGACCCCCTCGGAGCGCGAGTTCCGAGGGGGTTTGCTTTTCCATTCGCCGTTTGCGATCTTACGCCGGCCGCATTGCACGGGAGCAAAGTTTTTTCTGTTTCCTTTCGTTCTCGGCAAAACAGAGCAGGATCCCGTACAGGATCCCCGGGCCGATATTGAAGAAATGACAGTCCAAAAGACTTGTGAGAAGCAGCGCCAACACGGAAAACGCAACAAACGTTTTGAGCTTCGTGGGCCGCCCAAACAGCAGCTTTACGGTCTGCCACCGATGAATCGCATACGCCGCAAGCGCAACGATGCCGCCCGTCGCCAACAGCTGCATGACCGTGTTGTGCGCCCGCGGAGGTATGAATGCGCCGTGATTCATATTGTATTCGAAACCGAAACCCGGCGTTTGATAGAATCCGACGCCGAACGCGGGATATTGCAGGAATTTTTTCCAGCAGGCTCGGTAAATGGAGATCCGGTTGCTGGAATCCATACCCATCTTGATGACGGAGGCAAAGAGTTTTCCGATCTGACGGGAAAAGACGCTCGAGGCGATCATCGCCGCGCCCAACGTGATCATCACCGCAACGAAATGATTGTATTTTTCTCGTCCCTTTGTAACGCACAGCGTCCAAATAACACAAATCAGATATACGATGATGCCGAAGATCATTCCCCCGCGGCTCTGCGTGAGCAGCACGCCGAGCAAAAACAGATCGCCGACGAATTGATACAGAAATCCGTTCTTTCGGGTCACGGCAAAATAAAACGGCGCGGGAAGGCACATCGCCATGATGCACGCCACATTGTTATATACGCCCCAGCCGGTGATGAGCGCCGTGCGGTCTACGCCGTCTGCGGTAAATACCCCCGGAAGCGCATACATGCCGCAAATTTCGGCAAAAATGCCGAATCCGATCCCCATGAAGAGCGCGGGCATATACCACTTCGGAACGCTGCTCCAATCGATCGTGTAATAATAGTAAACATAGAACGCCGCAAGCGAAGCAAGCTGCGTGAAGGCAAAGAGCATCGTTCTTCCCGAATAATAGGAAGTAAACAGTCCGCCGAGCAGATATGCCGCCCCCAGCCACAAAAATCCCGAGAGCAGGCGGGGGATCCTCTTTTGCGGCTTCCTTTGCAGGATCGAAAGGACCAGCCGCGTCAACAGGAGCGCCACGCCGACCGCCAGAAGAAAGATCAGCTGCACATTGAAGTGCGGATCGTTGAAAATCGTCTTTCCGGGATAGCGCGCCGTATTGTTGGGCGCAGAAATCGTCATATATCCGCAGCATGCGATCGGAACGGTCGCAAGCGAATCGTCCGTCACCATCAGCGCGCAAGCCGCCAGAATCACGAAGAGGTACAGCACGACAAGTTCCAGTCCGAAGATCTCGCTCACCGCCATGAGCAGCACGATGAGCGCAAGGTAAAACGGACTTCTGAAAAATTCCCGCAGCGCGGAGACCGCCTTCGACGTTTTCAGTTTCGGAAATAGACAGAGCAACATACTATCATTATAAGTGAATTCGATTTCTTTTACCCATTTTTCGACACAGAATGAAAAGACGGCCGAAAATTGATACTTTCGAACAACTTATGAAGAAACAGAACGGCGTCCGCGGATTGTTTCCAATGCTCCGCGGACGCCTTGCGCTTCGTCTTTTAAGAAATTTTTACAGATCCAACGTCTCCCGATACAATTCGCTCTTGGAGACGCCCCTGTCCTTTGCCGTGCGTTTGAGCGCTTCTTTTTTCTCCATCCCCTGCGCCATGTACGCCTTTACATGCTCGCGCACGGAAAGGGAGAGCAGCGGATTTTCTTCATCCCCGCTTCCTTCGACAAGCAGCACAAATTCGCCCCGCCTCTCGCCATGGTACCCCTCCGCGAGGAAAAATTCCGTGCTCTCCTCGTGAAGTTTGGTGATTTCCCGCACGGCGCATGCCCGCCGGTTCCCGAACGCCTCGTGCATGGCGCCCGTATAGGCGTCGAGATCTTGCGGCGCACAGTGAAAAATCAGCGTGTCGCGGACATGGGTATACCGATTCAGCAGTTCCCTGCGCTCGGACGCCTTTTCCGGAAGAAATCCCACGAACGTAAATCTGTCTGCGGGAAAGGCCGAGAGCACGAGCGCGCACACGAAGGCGCACGCGCCCGGAAGCACCGTGTACGGCTCGCCCGCCTCTTTGAGCACGCGGCAGACGGCGCTGCCCGGGTCGGAGACAACGGGCATCCCCGCATCCGAGACGACGACCACGCGCTTGCCTTCCCGCGAGAGCGCGATCATCTTCTGCGCGGCTTCCCGCTCGTTGAATTTATGACAGGAAAACAGCGGCTTTTTGATCTCATAGGCCGTGAGCAGTTTGAGCGTCCGGCGGGTATCTTCGCAAAAGACCGCGTCTGCGCTTCGCAATTCTTCCAGAACGCGCAACGTGATATCTTTGAGATTCCCGATCGGCGTTGCCGCAAATGTGATCATACCCTCCTCCTATCCGTTGATTTGTTGGGGAAGAACTTCCACGCCCGGCTTCCCGCCCTTGACGGCGGCCACAAGCACGGCGTACGGCTTGCGCCCCTCTCTGCCCGCGAGAAATTGCAGACGCTTGGGTTCGAGTCCCGCCGCATGAAGCGCGCACAGCACTTCCGAAACCCGGTCCGCGCGGTGCACGAGCGCGAATCTTCCGCCCGTCCTGAGACAGCGCTTCGCCGCAGCCGCAAGCTCTTCGAGCGTGAGCAGAAGCTCTTTGCGGCAGGGCGCGATCTGCGGTTCGGCTTTTTCGAATCCGCCTCGCTCGTAGGGCGGATTGCAGAGGATCAGAGAAAATCTTTCCCGATAGACGGCGGGAATATCCTGCAAACGCGTCTGTTCGACGGTGAACTTATCGCCGAGACCGTTGATCGCCACGGTCTTTCGGCTCATTTCGGCAAGGCCGGCGTCCGCTTCAAAGAGCGTGACATGCTTCACCGCGCTGTTCTCGGCAAAAAAATGCAGGCCGACCACGCCGCTTCCCGCGCAGAAATCCGCGACGTCCTCGCCGCGTTTCGCCTTCAAAAACCGCGCCAGACACACGGAATCCGAAGTGAAACGGTATTTTTCCGTATCCTGCACGATCCTGTAATCCCCGATGAGGAGAGATTCGATCACTTCCATAATTTTTCAAAGAAAAAAGACGCGTGTTCCCGCGTCTTTTCAACCTTTCGGCTTATTCCGCTGCTTTGATAGCTCCCGTAGGGCAACCGTCTTCGCATGCACCGCAGTCAATGCAGACATCGGGATCGACGACATACGTCGTATCGCCGGGAGCGATCGCTCCGACGGGGCACGTCGCTTCACATGCGCCGCAGGAAACGCAAGCATCCGTGATTTTGTGAGCCATGGGGTCCACCTCCATAAAAATCTTATCCGTATTATATCACAAGATTTGCGTTTCGTAAAGACTTTTTCGTCAAAATATTATGATTCTTCGGGATTTTTGTCCTCTTCTTCCCTCTGCGGCTCGTCCTTTTCCGCGGCGCGCTTGAACCCCAGATCGGCAACGGGGAAATCCCGATAAAATACGGCGCCGTCCTTTTCGATCTTCACGCGCGCGGTCATTTTCAGCATATCCGTCGCGATCACCGCGCCCTTTCCCTCGGGCGTCGTGACCGTTGCGCCCAACTTGGGAACTTTTTTACAGACCGAGGCATAGTACTCGTCCTCGTACGCAAGGCAGCACATCAGCCGCCCGCACAGGCCGCTGATCTTGCCCGGATTGAGCGAAAGTCCCTGGTTCTTCGCCATTTTGATGCTGACCTTTTTGAATTCCGGCAGACAGCCCGCGCAGCAGCAAACTCTTCCGCACGGCGCAATGCCGCCCAGGATCTTCGTTTCGTCCCGGCTGCCCACCTGTTTCAGCTCGATCCGCAGATGGAACACGGAAGCGAGATCCTTTACCAGCTCGCGGAAATCCACTCTCCCCTCCGCGGTAAAGGTAAACACGACTTTGCTGCCGTCGAACGTGAATTCGCAATCGATGAGCTTCATCTCCAGCCCGCGCGCGGCGATCTTTTCCTTGCAGATCTTCATCGCTTCGCCGCGGCGCGCCTCGTTGCGGCGCACGATCTCCTCGTCTTTCTCCGTCGCGACGCGAAGGATGGGTTTGAGCGGAAGCGTGAGCTTTTCGTCCTCGACCTCCGTCTCCGGTTCCAGCACGCTGCCGAATTCCAGCCCGCGCGACGTCTCCACGATCACGTTCATGCCCTTTTTCAGCACAAGATCTCCCGCGGAAAAATAATAGGGTTTGCTGTTCCCTTTGAATTTGATCAAGACAACTTTTGCCATTTTATTCTTTCCTCCCGAATCCTGACGGCAAGCACAAGCGCCGCCTGGCCCGGATTCGCATTGAACTTGATTTCGCGCTCCGCATCGGATACGAATCCAATCGCGGAAACGAGCGCGCCCGCGGGATATGTTCCCGCAAGCTCCCGCAGCGCGGCGGTATTGCGCGCGCAATGGCCGGCGTTCCCCGTCGCAAGAAACAATACGTCCCGCAATACCAGTTTGACCGCCGAAAAAAACGACTTTGCGCGTTTCTCTCCGATTTCGCGGCAGAGACCCGCAACGTTCTCTTCCGAAAGGAACCGCTCCGCCAGACGGAAGTCCTCGCCGCCGCTCGCGAGCAATTCCTCGGCGTCCGAAAAGATCCCGCCGCACGCGGCCGCCGCTTCCCGCGCACCGGGAGCGCCCGGATATTTCCGCAACAGCGCGGCCTCGACGTCCCCCTCCGCAAACGGCTCCACGGCAATTTTCTTTGCCCGGGACAGCACCGTGGGCAGCAGCGCGTGTTCGGAGACCGCCCCGAGAAGAAAGTACGTCCCCGCCGTCGGCTCTTCGAGCGCCTTTAGAAGTTTATTCTGCACGAGGGGCGCGGCACTTTCCAACCCGTCGAGCACAAACAGCTTTTTTTCGCCTTCCACGGGGCGCAGAAGGCTCTCGTCCACGATGCGCGAAGCGTCGTCGACCGTAAGTTTTTCGTCCGGAGACGGGAAGAACAGACAGTCCGAAAAGGCTTCCTTTTCGATGAGCGCCGCGAGCCTGCTCCCCTCTTCGGCACAAAAGAACGCTTTGGCGCATTCCGTGAGAAAGAGCCGGAGATACTGCGCGTCCGGAAAGAGAACGAGCGTGGTATGCGCCGTATTTTCCTGTTTTGCCTCCGCCGCAATGCGGCGGTATGCGGTTGTTGCCCGGATCAGAGTTTTCACGGCGCCTCCGAATAGATCGGGATGCCCCCGGCGGGCGCATCCAAATGGACTTCTCCCCGCGGAAGTTCCGCAAGCAATGCGGAGAGACGTTCGAGTTCCTCCGGCTTTGTGCAGGGGGAAAGATAGAACATCAGATAATTTCCGTCGTTGAATTCGGGATATACGCCGTGCGATTCCAAAAATGCCTGCGCGGCGCCGCACCGATCCCCGAACGGAACAACGATCTTCGTCCAATCATCGTTTTTGAGGCAACCATGTCTGCGTTTCAAGGCTTCGGAAGCCTGTTCGATCGCCTCGTTGCGCGGATATTTCAGGCCGTATTCCACGCTCGCCATGATGGGATAGGAGGGCGACGTGGTGCGGAACGTATGCACGGCTTCGGCGAGAGATTCCGACCAGCCGTTCCGCGCGGAGACCGCCGCCCCCTGCGTGAACGCAGGCAGGCTTTTATGAACCCCATCTACCCAAAGATCGGCAAAATTCCCCGCATGCAAAGGGCAGCCGTGCAGATGCGCGCCGTGCGCCCCGTCGATCAGGAGCGGTTTTTTTGCCGCAAGACAGAGCGATCTTGCCTCTTTCAGCGAAGCGAAAAAACCGTAATAGTCGGGAGAGGTGAGCAAAAGCGCATCCGCTCTTTCGAGCGCCCGGGAAAGCGCTTCGGCCGAAGGCTGCCGCGGGATCCCGTACGCAACCTCCTGCTCCGCGGGCACGAAGTCCATGCCCAAGGCCTTGCAGGCGTGGGAAACGCTCGGATGAGAATACGCGTTCGCCGCAACCGAACGCCGCCCCGAAAGCCGAAGCGCGTAGATCATGGAGAATACGCCCGCAGTGCTGCCGTCCGTCAGAAGAAAGCTGCGCTCCGCGCCGAGAATGCGCGCAATGTCCCTCTCCGCCTCCGCGATCGCGCCGCGGGGGTTGTAGAGATTGTCCGAATAGGAAAGTTCGGTGATATCGCCCCCCGTACGTTTATGTCCCGGCGTATGAAAGGAAATATGTTCTTTCGCTTGTCCGCGGAGCATATCCGCAATGTGCAGTTTCACCCGAAAGACCTCCGGTCGTATGACGAGCCGGATGCGCTTGAAAAAGCGCATCCGGGGGTTATTTTTTCGGTTTCATCGTCGGGAACAGCAACACGTCGCGGATGCTCGCGCTGTCCGTGAGCAGCATGACGAGACGGTCCACGCCAAGCCCCAGCCCGCCCGTAGGGGGCATGCC
This sequence comes from uncultured Clostridia bacterium, assembly GCA_947589085.1. Classification (GTDB taxonomy): domain Bacteria; phylum Bacillota; class Clostridia; order Christensenellales; family Borkfalkiaceae; genus Gallimonas. Next base: position 18,283 of record CANPZD010000013.1, on the reverse strand, counting down.
GTGATTCAGCGCGTCGATAAAGTCCTCGTCGACCTGTGCGTTCGTCCCCTGCGCGCGCTTTTTCGCGGCCTGTTCCTTCATGCGCTTCTCCTGGTCGATCGGGTCGTTCAGCTCGGAAAAGGCATTGCCCATCTCCATGCCCATCATAAAATATTCAAAGCGTTCGGTGAGCGAGGGATCGTCCGGCTTGCGCTTGGCAAGCGGCGAGATCTCCACGGGATACTCGTAAATAAATGTGGGTTGGATCAGCTTGTCCTCTACGAATTCGTCGAAGAACGCGGCGAGAATGTGCCCTTTGGTTTCCTTTCCCTTTTCCGTCGCGACGCCCTTTTCGCTTGCAAGCACGCGCGCTTCTTCGTCGGTCGCGATTGCCGAAAAATCCACGCCCGAATATTTCTTCACCGCCTCCGTCATCGTCATCTTCTCCCAATGCGAGAAGTCAAGCTCCACGCCCTGATAGACGATCTTCGTCCCTCCGCACGCCTTTTCCGCGACATAGCGGTAGAGTTCTTCGACGAGATCCATGACCGCATGATAATCGACATATGCCTGATAGATCTCAACCGTGGTGAACTCGGGATTGTGCTTGGAATCCATCCCCTCGTTGCGGAAGATGCGCCCCATCTCGTAGACTTTTTCGAATCCGCCCACGATGAGACGTTTGAGATACAGCTCCGTCTCGATCCGCAGGTACATATCGAGATCGAGCGCGTTGTGGTGCGTCTTAAACGGACGCGCGTCGGCGCCGATCTCGAGGGGCAGAAGAATGGGCGTCTCCGCTTCGATAAAGCCGCGCGCGTCCAAAAATTCGCGGATGGCGCGGATGATCTTCGCCCGCTTGAAAAACGTCTCGCGCACGTCCTGATTGACGATGAGGTCAATGTGGCGGAGACGGTATTTGGTATCCACGTTCTGCAGACCGTTGTATTTTTCGGGAAGCGGCAAAAGCGCCTTGGAGAGCAAGGTCAGCTCTTGCGCGTGAACGGTCACTTCCCCCGTCTGCGTTTTGAAAACATAGCCTTTCACCCCGACGATATCGCCGAGATCGAAATCTTTTTTATAGGCGGCGTACACGTCTTCGCCCACATCCTGCCGGGTGACGTAGATCTGCAGCTGCCCGTTGCGATCGGAGATATGCGAAAAGGACGCCTTGCCCATGATCCGACGGGACATGAGCCGCCCCGCAACGACGACGGTTTTCCCCTCAAAGGAAGCGAAATTATCTTTGACCGCCGAGGAATCGGCGTCGACGGGATAGCTCGTGAGCCTGTACGGGTCGTTGCCCTCCTGCACGAGTTTGTTGAGCTTTTCGCGGCGGATGCGCGCCTGTTCCGCAAGCTCTTCCTGCGGATTCGTATTCTCTTCCATGCGTGTTCCTCAGTCGATTTTGAGAATCTTCAGTTTGAATTCGCCGTCGGGCGCCTTGACGACTACCGTCTCGCCCTTTTTGTGTTTGAGAAGCGCGGCCCCCACGGGAGATTCGTTGGAAATGACGTTCTCGGCGAGATCGACTTCCGTCGTGCCCATGATGGTGTACGTCTCTTCTTCCTCGAATTCCTCGTCGTAAACCGTCACTTTCGATCCGAGATGAACGACGGAATTATCGTCGGTCTCCTCGATGATCACGGCGTTTTTGATTTTATAATCAAGCTCGGCGATTTCCCCTTCGTTGGCCGCCTGCTCGTTTCTGGCGGCATCATACTCGGCGTTTTCGGAAAGATCGCCGTGGCTGCGCGCCTCCTGAATGCGTTCCACGATCTCCGCGCGCTTGACCTTTGTGAGATAATCGAGCTGCTTGACCGCCTCTTCGTATCCCTTTTGCGTCATATAGAACTGATCTGCCATGAAATACCTCTCTTTGCGCTCCGCGCAAAATTTCTAAAATACGACCGTGATTTCATGCGGAAATCACGGCTCATTTTTTTTATTATACCCTTTTCGGGCGATTTTGTCAATTACTTTGCCGCAACCTGCACGGTTTTCGTGAATTTTTTGAAAGATCCGGCCGCAAAATGTTGTCGAATGCATTTGCATTCCGCCGCGTTTTTCGGTATAATAAAGCCATGTTCCGCATTTGGGCGAAAGTTTACTCGAACGAGCACATCGTACGACAGATCACTTACGAGGGAGAGGAGAATTTTACTTATTCCCATTTTTTCCGATATCTCGCGGAGATCTGCGACGCGCTGGATATCCCCACGCCGGTCCTTCTGAAACCGCATATCTTCAATTATGCGAAATTCCGTCACGTCGTGTTCCGCCGGCGGGATTTTATGGAATCCGTGGATTTCGAAAAACTTGTGCTTGAAAATCTGCTCTGATACTCAGGAGACGAATTTCAGCGGGCGGAACGCGATCAGCCAGAAGAGCAGCCACAGCGCCGCGATCCCCGCAAGAGACAGGATCCCGCGGTAGACGGCGGCGTTCCCCGCGCAGAGAAAGAGCAGGACGTTGAATCCCGCAAGCGCATATACGGACGCAAAGATCCCGAACAGGATGAGGATCGCCGAACAAATGATAGTCGTGAGCTTCATACGGGCAGTATGCGCATCGGAAAAAGTTTTACGCATCGCCCGAAAACGCTTGACTCCCCCCGAGAAACCGTGTAAGATAAACCGTACGGAAGGTTTTCGGTCAACACTTCCGAATAAAAAAACCGAGGTACAACTTCATGAAACACATCTTTACCCCAAAGCGCATCTGCCGTGCCGGCGTCATCGCCGCACTGTATGTTGCGCTTACTTACGCTTTTATGCCCGTTTCCTATCAGGGGATCATGCAGATCCGCCCGGGCGAAGCGCTCACCATCCTTCCCCTGTTCTTCCCGGAAGCCGTTCCGGCACTGTGGATCGGATGCATGCTCTCCAATCTCGCCTCGCCGTTCATCGTGTACGACGTTCCGATCGGCGGCGCGGCCACGCTTCTTGCCTCGCTTCTCACCTTCTTCGTCGGAAGATTGCTGCGCGAGCAAAACGCAAAAACGGGCACCCATGTCGCAAGAATGGCCCTCGGAGGATTCTTCCCGGTGATCGTGAACGCGATCCTGATCCCCGTCGTGATCGTATTCTTGTGCAAGGATACCGGAGATTACGCCCCCACCGTCGCATATTGGGTGAATTTCGGCTCCATGTGCCTTTCGCAGGGCCTCTGGATCTACGGACTCGGGACCCCGCTCTATCTTTTGATCGCGCGGATGCGCAAAAAGGGCGTCGGCGTGTTCTGCGACGGAAAAAAGCCGCAAAATGAAAAAGAGCCGGCCGCCACGTAAACGAATCAACAGCGGGTTCCGGCAGAAATTTTCGAGGAATGGATCCGACGCGTTCAAATCCATTCCTTTTTTTATTCGGCAAATAACGAAGTCTCGGCTTTTTTTCAGCCTGTCGGCGGGGATTTTTATAAAAACGTGAGAAGTTCTGCGAGATCTTTGATCTCCCGCACGCCGGACGGACAGACGCCGCCCCGATTGAACCAGACGCAGTCGATCCCCGCAGCCTGCGCGCCCGCGATGTCCGAAGAGAGCGAATCCCCCACCACAAGGCATTCCGAAGGCGCAGCGCCGAGAGCGTGCAGAATATATCGGAAAAAATCCGCATTCGGCTTGATTGCGCCGATCTCCTCCGAGATAAAGATCCCGTCGAGCGAAAATTCCGAGAGCCGCCGCCGCTGCAGCGAAGAAAGTCCGTTGGTCGCCGCATACACGCGATACCGTTTGCGGAGTTCGGCGATGATCCGCCGCGCCCCGGGGATCTCCTGCCCGGGCATGGAGAATGCGTCCAGAAACGCTTCCTCGGCCTGCCGCGCCTTGCCCTCGAGCGAGCAAGTACGGTCCGCATGTTCGAAGATCCCGCGGACATGGGTGCGGTATAAATCGTGATATGCCGTCTGCACGGCGGGAAGATGCACGTCGGAGAGGCCGACCGCATCCCAATTTCCGTAATCGAATTCGACCATGGCACGCATGAGCGTTTCGTCGTTTTCCCGCCCGAGCGCGGAGAGCGCCGCGCGGAAGGCGCGCCGGGAATCTTTTCCGTAATCGACCAGCGTGTCGTCCGCGTCGAAAATAAGATACCGATAGGTGCGTTGTTCGGCCGTCATTCGTTTACCAATCCTGTTTTTTCAAACTCTTATCCTTCACGTCGTCATAGAACGCGAAATATTCGGCCTTCCAATCGCGGGGACGAAGCGGGTGCTCTTCTCCCTGCAAATACGCATAATACGCTTCGATCTCCTCGGGGGAAAAGTCTCCTTCCGAAAGCTCCTCGAATTCGGAAAACAGCTTCATCATATCCCACTTGTTCATACGATCTCCTCCGCGCGGCTCAGCGGAACGCGTTGCGGGCTTCGTCGTAGAAGTATCCGATCGCCGCAAGTTTTTCCTCGATGAGTTCCCGCGGACAGCCGTAGTCCGCGCAGAACGCGCCGAGCGACGCATATTCGTCGCGCAATTTGGTATTGATAAAACTCAATAACATATAACTGTCGTCCGGCATTGTTTTCATCTCCTTATCATGATAGCATATTTTTTCGGAAATTGCAAGCGCGGGCCGTCTGCCGCACGCGCCCGCGGGGAAAAACTTGACAAAACCGCTTCCCCGCGATATAATATATGCATGCTTTTCGGCATGGGGAGGAATTTCCATGAAACAGGATCTGCAATTGGAAGAAGAAGTAATCGCCGCGTGGGTGAAACTCACGGGACTTCTCAAAAATACGCGCCTTTCGCAGGGCATGATCTATAACGAAGCCATCATCATGCTCATCGTAAACCGCAGATACGAACAGGACGGCGAGGGCCTCGTGTCCTTCAAGGAGATCGTCGCGGAAACGAATATGCTGAAATCCCTCGTCAACCGCACCATCGACTCCCTCGTCAAAAAGAATCTGCTGCAGCGCTGCGAAGGCAAAACCGACCGGCGCACGACCTTTGTGCGGCCCGTGAAGGAGAATCTGCACGAATATCTGGAAGTGCATCAGCGGACGTTGGAAATGGTCGGGCAGATCGTGGAGATCATCGGCAAAGAGGACGCGCAGGCGTTCATCCGTCTGACGGAGAAACTTTCCAAAGCGCTCCTCGATTGAGACTTACGGATTTTTTCCGCAATAAAAAAGAAGGCATATGCCTTCTTTTTTTGTAATATTCCGTTGATGGAAATTATTCCGCGTCGGGATCTTCCGGGTTTTCCGGATTTTCGGGATCCTCGGGATTTTCCGGCTCCTCGCCCTCTTCTTCGCCGGTCTCGGGTTCCTTGTATTCTTCGACCAGCTCGTCCGCGGGCGCTTCCCGATCGTCGTCGGCATAGACGTCGATATCCTTATCGTCGGTCGTATCGACATGCATGCGCTCCTCTTTGGGCGCATTCTGCTTGCGCTTCTTTTTGAGAAGCACGGCCGCCGTAACGATCGCCGCGGCGACAACCGCAAGCGCGCACGCGACCACGATGACCGCGATCTTCCAACCTTCGAGGCCCTTATCTTCTTCAACGGGCGGTTCGTAATGCTCGAGGACGGATGTCTTCCAATAATTTTCAAAGGAATCCCGATCCGCATCGTTCATTCTGCCCAGACGGGTGACGAAGTACGAACGCGTTCTGTAGGAGACGCCCGCCTCGTCTACGAATTTGTACGTATTCCCGCCGTACGTGACTTCCTCGTTCCCGGCAAACGCCTTGAACGCATCCTGTACTTCCTGCGAATACAGATACTCGGTATCGCCGTCGTTGCCGTCGGCCGCCTCCCGGATGTTTTCCTCGAAGAGCGTCGTTTCCCCGGTGTAGAAGTAATATTTCATGGCCTCGGAGAGCAGATCGTTCTCCTGTTCATCCTTGACCTCGGCGAGAAGTCCCTCGTCGCCGAGGATCTCGTCGTATTTCTCGTTGAGCGCTTTGAGTTCCAGATTGTTCAGAAGTTTGTTCTGCGCATTGGAAAGATCCACGCAGCTCACATAACTGAGCGCGGAACTGCCGTAGGCCACGGCGTCCGCGTCCGCAAAGAACAGCGTCGTGCCGATGATCTCGAAGTTGTACCACGAGCTTGCGTGCTGCAGGTCGAGCACGGTCTGCGCATGATAGAGCGCCTTATCTTCCGTGTCGTCGGAACTGACAAGGTCGTTGTAGTCCTCCGCCTTCCCGTTATAGACGGCCCGTTCGACGGAACGGCTGCCGCTGTTGGACAGGGAATAATAGACATATTTGTATTTTTCGTCGGAAGCGCCGTCGAGCGAAATGAGCGTGGCGCCGCTGACGGAATTGGCGATCTCGACCTCGTTTGCGATCGTGCCGTTCTTCGCCGCGTCCGCACGCCAGATGCCCTCGTCCCGCACGTAAACAAAGTGATGGCCGGCGTCATCGATATAATACAGCGTGGACGCGTCGGTCGCCGTGATCTTCGCCGTGACGACGGCGTTGGCGACGAGCGAGAGCGAATCGTTTTTGCCGACGGAATTTCCGCCGATCGAATCCCACGAATCCGCGTCCGCAGCGCTCTTTTTCAGATAGTAGAGCGCGTTGTCTGCGCCGACCGTCTCCATATCCGTCTGCTTGCGGGTAAAATAGAGGCCGTCGTTCTGATAGGAATTCAGCGTATACGTGTAGCCGCCCGGGATCTCCGGCTCCGTTTTTCCGTGATTGAACTGCGTGCCTACCCATACGCCGTTCTCTTCTTTCATATGGTTGGCGCCGATCCCGTCGAGCACGATCTCGCCGAGGTTCACATAGGGCGCTTCGCCTTCGTTGTTCTCGTCGAGCCATTCCTGATCCCATTTGTACTCATAGGGCGCCTCGGTCGCGCTTGCGTCGACGCGGTAGATCTGGTTGTAGCTGTCGTACGATTTCGGATTGTCGCTGTCCGCGCGGTCGGTGACTTCCATCGTATAATACACGACGGGATCCTGCTTGTCCGCGCTGTTGAACACGTACGACGTGACGTCCTTCGCGAGCACGGTATCCACGTCCGCGGCCGTATTGAAGGAATGCAGCGTCGTTGCCGTCGAATCGTAATACAGCGCGTACACCGCCTTGTTCTCCCCTTCTCCCGCCAGCACATAGCGGTAATCGGTGGAGTTCGAGGAAACGCGGAAGTGCTCTTTTCTGTCCGAACCGTCGAGCTTGACGCTCACGAAGTCCAGATACGAGTTCTGCACGTTGCCTTCGGTATTCTTGACGTTGGTCGGCGTCGCATAATAGACGCGGTCCCCGTAAACGAAAATGCCGCCGTTGTAATTGGTCCCGGTGACCATCAACGAGGGAACGACGATCTCCGCTTTGTCGCCTTCGCCGTTTTCGACGTCCGCCTTTTTCACGCGCATGAGCGCGCCTTTGACGGGTTTCCCGTACGTGTTGTCCGCGGTGTACGTCTCGACGCCGTTGATGAAGTAGTAATAGTCCCCCACCGAAACGACAAAACCGCCGTTGGATTGCACGTTCTCATAGCCTTCGGGAAGCCCTTCGGGCGGAACGAAACTGTTCGCGCATGCCGCGACAGAGAGTGCGCCGCAAGCCATGACCGCAGCCGACGCGAATGTTAAAATGTTCCTGATTGATTTACGCATATTTCCATCCTTCCGCATTTCGGAAATTGATAGTTCTAACGATACATTCTTTATTATAAACTAAATTAAGGCATTTTGCAATCAAAAACCCGCAAATCTTACACTTTTTCTTCGGGTTTTTTGAGATTGTTTTGCGATTCGGGGGAAATTTTGCGGCCGCGGCCGCATAAAATGCCCATTGGGGAGGTCTGTTATGGAAAAATTCGGGATCTTTGAACTGCTGGACGCGCTCTCGGCGATCACCGCCGCCGCGCCCCCGTCCGGCGAAGCGGAACAAAAGGATTCCTCTGCGGAACCCGCGGCGGAAAAAAAGAAGAAAACGCCCGACGCAGCCTTCGCTCCCCCCGCTTACGGGACGCCCGAACAGACTCCCGCGGGAACGCAGAACACCGCGCTCGGCTCCTTTATGGCCCGCCACGACGCGGCGAAAGAGCGCGCGAAAAAATCCTGAACGCATCTCACGAAAAAACCGACCCGGACGGGTCGGTTTTGCATTATCTCTTGGAGAATTGCGGTGCACGGCGCGCTTTTTTGAGGCCGTACTTCTTTCTCTCTTTGACGCGGGAATCTCTCGTGAGGAACCCGGCCTTTTTGAGCGCGGGACGCGTTTCGGGTTCCGCTTCGAGAAGCGCTCTCGCGATCCCGAGCCGGATCGCACCCGCCTGACCCGTGAATCCGCCGCCGATGACGTTGACGAAAACATCGTATTTCCCCTCTGCGCCGACTTCGGCAAGAGGTTGTTTCACGACATATTGCGTGGTGCCCTGCGGGAAATAATCTTCGAGCGTACGATCGTTGATGACGATGGCGCCGCTGCCTGCGGGAATAAGGCGTACGCGCGCGATCGCCTTCTTTCTTCTGCCCGTTCCCCAGAACTGCAATTTCTTTTTGATTGTCGCCTTTGCCATATTACTCTAAATCCTCACCTTAAAATAATTTCAGCGTCTCGGGTTTCTGCGCCGCGTGATTGTGTTCCGCACCCTTATAAATTCTCAACTTCTTGATCATCTGTCTGCCCAGAGAATTTTTGGGAAGCATGCCGCGTACCGCTTCGTAAACCGCAAGATCGCTCCGCTCCGCGATCATTTTCCCGTAAGAGACTTCTTTCAGTCCTCCGATGAATCCCGTATGATAGCGGTAAAATTTGTTTTCGAGTTTCTTGCCCGTGAGCAATACCTTGTCGCTGTTCACAACGATGACATAATCGCCCGTATCCGCATTGGGCGTAAACGTGGGCTTATTTTTGCCGCGCAGAACCGCCGCCACTTTCGAGGCGAGCCGCCCGAGCGGAACTCCGTCTGCATCGACGACGTACCATTTTCTCTCCACCGTTTGCGCGTTTGCCATATAGGTTTTCATATCCGTACTCCTTGCACTGATCAAAAGGCAGCCGCCTTTCCCGTCGGCCTGCCGATGAAAGCGCCTTTCGGCGCAAAGCTGCCTCTTTTTTGCCGACCACTTCCTCTATTATAGGGCGAAGGCCGCGTTCCGTCAAGCTGTTTTGGGTTTGTTTTACGATTTTTTCGGAAAAAACAAAATATTTTTTTTGCGGTAAATCCGACTGCGCGACCGGGCTTTCGGGCGCGCATGACGCTCCGAAAAAATCTCTTTCCGCGGCCGCACGGGCGCGGAACGGCTCAGTTTCCGCCGCCCGAAAGTCTGCGGATGACTTTCGCCGGATTGCCCGCCGCAAGACAGCCGGCCGGGATATCCTTCACGACCACGGAACCGCCGCCGATCACGCAATCGTCGCCGATCGTGACGCCCGGCATGATCTTTACGCCGCCGCCGATCCAGACGCGATTCCCCACCTTAATGGGCGCGGCATATTCTTTCCCCGTGAGGCGCACGGAAACGTCCAGCGGGTGCCCCGCCGCATAAAATCCGCACTGCGGCCCGATCAGAACGTCGTCGCCGAACGTGATCCGGTTGCAGTCCAGAAACACGCAATCGTGATTGCAGTAAAAGTTCTCTCCGACCGTCGTGTTGAAGCCGTAATCGAACCAGATGTGCGGCTCGATATGCACGTGTTTCCCCGTGCCCCCGAGAAGGGCGTTGAGGATCTCCTTTTGACGCACCCCGTCGTCGCCCGGGGTGCGGTTGTATTCTTCGCATAGTCTGCGCGCGCGGGCGAGCAGCGCTTTGAGTTCCGGATCCGAGCTGTCGTACAGCTCCCCCGCAAGCATTTTCTCTTTTTCCGTCATAACGCTCTCCGGATTATTCGAGCACGGCTTTGATCCTGCGGACGCCCGCCGAGGACGACTGTTCTTTCACGATCCTGAAATGCCCGAGCACGCCCGTCCGTTCCACGTGAGGCCCGCCGCACATCTCTTTGGAAAATTCCCCGATCGAATACGTTTTTACGGTATCGCCGTATTTGCTGTCGAACACGCCGACGAAATGCTCGGCGCGCGCCTCCTCGAGGCTCATTTCCCGAAATACGACGGGAAGATCCTCTCCGATCTTTTCGTTGACGAGATCTTCCACCGCCCTGATCTCCTCTTCCGTCATCGGCCGCGGGAAATTGAAGTCGAAGCGCATGCGTTCGTCCGTAATATTGCTCCCTTTCTGATTGCAATCGGGCGAGAGGACGGCTTTGAGCGCAGCGTTCAGAAGATGCGTCGCGGTGTGGTACTTCGTCGCCGTCTCCGAGCTGCTCTCGAGGCCGCCCTTGGCCTGCCCCTTTGCGAGCACCCGGCTCTTCTCCTGATGCTCCCGGAACGCGGCGTCGAATCCCGCTCTGTCCACCGAAAGTCCGCGTTCTGCGGCGAGTTCTTCCGTGAGTTCGAGCGGAAATCCGTACGTATCGTACAGCCGGAACGCCTGCTTGCCGGCAATGACGGTCTCCTCCCTGTACGAGGGATCCTGCTTTTTCATGAATTCGTTTTTGCGCGCGATCCCCGCAAGGCACTTTTCGAATTCCTTCATGCCGGATTGAAGGGTCGCTTCGAAGCGCTCCGCCTCTTTTTTGATCTCTTCCAGAATGTAGGTCTCTTTTTCGAGAAGAAGCGGATAGGAGCGGCCGTACACGTCGTGAATGAAGATCCCGGCGATCTCGCACATCGCCTCCGAGGAGATCCCGAGCTGACGGCAGTAACGGATCGCTCTGCGCATGATCCGCCGCAAAATATACCCCGCGCCCACGTTCGAGGGAAGAATGCCGTTCGCGTCGCCGATGAGCATGAGCGTCGTGCGGGTATGGTCCGCAATGATGCGCATGGCGCGGCGCGCTTCCCCGCCGTCGTCGTACTTTTGGCCGGACAGCGCTTCGAGACGGGCGATCGCTCCGGCGAAGAGATCGGTCTTATAGCCGTCCGTCAGACCGTTGAGAAAGAGCAGCATGCGGTCGAAGCCGAAGCCGGTATCCACGTTTTTATTGGCGAGCGGTTCGTACCCCGCCGCCGTCTTTTTATACTGCATGTATACGTCGTTGCCGATTTCCACATAGTCGTCGGGGAAAACGGGGCGATCGAAATTTCTGATCGGATAAAACCACTCGTTGTCGGGGCCGCAGGGCGTTCCTTCGGTGCCCTCAAGCTCCCACCAGTTGTCCGTTTTGGGGAGATAAAAGACGTGCTCCGGTCTGATCCCGAGAGAGATGACGAGATTTGCCGTCTCCTCGTCGCGCGGGGCGGAATCGTTGCCCTCGAATACGGTCGTGCACAGCTTGTCCTTGTCGAGGCCGAACACGTTCGTGAGCAATTCCACCGTCCATGCGGTCTTTTCGCGCTTGAAATAATCGCCGAGCGACCAATTCCCCATCATCTCGAAGAAGGTGAAGTGAGACGCGTCGCCGACGGAATCGATATCGATCGTGCGCACGCAGCCCTGAATGTTGCACAGCCGCTTCCCCGCGGGATGCGGCTTGCCCAAAAGATAGGGCATGAGCGGCTGCATGCCCGCCACGTTGAACATGACGCCCGTCGTTCCGTCGCCGATGAGAGAAACCGCGCCGATATCCGCATGTCCCTTGCTCTTATAAAATTCCAGCCACTTGCCGCGCAATTCTGCGGATGTGATCTTCATGATATATCCCTTCCTTATTTCTTAAAGTTTGACGAGGGTGTAGCCGTCTTTGGAATCCTTTACGGCGTAACCCATCTCTTTGAGCTGTTCGCGGAGCGCGTCGGATCTTCCCCAATCTTTTGCCGCCCGCGCCGCAAGGCGCGCTTCGGCGACCGCCTTCACCTCCGCGGGGATCTCCTCGCCGCGGGGCGCATATGCCGCAAGATATTCCGCGGCGTCCCGCCGGAACAGCCCCAAAAGCGCATACGTCTCGCGGATCTGATTGACGATCCTGCGCGCCCGCGGATCGTTCTCGGCAAGCAGCCGCCCCGCCTCCCGGAAATCGCCGAAGAGTTCGGAGATCGCCAGCGCCGTGTTGAAATCGTCCTGCATGGCCGCGTTGAATTTCTCGTCGACGGAGACTTCCTTTTCCGTTTCGTCGGGGAAGGCGCGCTCGATCTTTTCGATGAGCGTATAAAACCGCACGAGATGCGCTTCCGCATCGGGAAACAGCCGGTCCGTGATATTGAGATCGGCGCGGTAATTGCCCGAAAGCAAAGCGAATTTGAGCGCTTCGTCCGAATATTGCGCCAGCACGTCTTTCATCAGAAGGACGTTTCCGAGCGACTTGCTCATCTTCTGTCCGTTGACTTTTATAAGTCCGTTGTGCATCCAATAGTCGGCGAATTTTTTGCCCGTAAGCGCTTCCGTCTGAGCGATCTCGTTCTCGTGGTGCGGGAAAATGAGATCCCTGCCGCCGCCGTGGATATCGATGCGTTCCCCGAACGCGACGTAATTCATCGCCGAACACTCGATATGCCAGCCCGGCCTGCCCTTTCCCCAAGGCGAATCCCAGCAGATCTCTCCGGGCTTGGCCGCCTTCCAGAGGGCGAAATCGTAAGCGTTTTTCTTGTTTTCGTCGTTTTCCACGCGCACGCCGTCGAGCATATCCTCTTTGCTCCTGCCCGAGAGCTGCCCGTAGGCGGGGAAGGAATCGACGTCGAAATAAACGTCGCCGTTGCCCCCCTCGTAGGCATGTCCCTTTCGGATGAGGCCGCCGATGAACGCAATGATATCGCCGATATGTTCGGTCGCCTTGATCCAGAGCGTGGGTTCGTCGATCTTCGCCTGCGCCATCACTTCGTCGATCTTCTCGATCATCATTTTTGCGTACACGTCTGCCGGAATGCCCGTTTCGCGCGACTTTGCGATGATCTTATCGTCTACATCGGTGTAATTGCGCGCATAGGTCACCTGATATCCCTGTTTTTCGAGAAATTTCCGGAACACGTCATAGACGAGCGCCTGAAAGCCGTGCCCGATATGCGCTTCGCCCGAAACGGTGATCCCGCAGGCGTACATCTTTACTTTTCCCGCTTCGAGCGGGACGAATTCTTCTTTTCTTCTCGTGAGCGAATTATAGATCTTCATGGTCTGCATTCTTTTCCTTGTTCCGGTTCAGCGCCTCTTCCAGCGCAAACACGCGCTCGCGCAGCGCGCACAGTTCTTTGATCACGGGATCTTCCTTTTCGGGCAGAAGATCCTGCGTGCGTTCGCCGTTGATCCGCACGACGTGCGCGGGGATCCCCACGACGGTGGCGTACGGAGGCACTTCCTTCAATACGACGGCGCCCGCGCCGATCCGCGCCCCCTCGCCGACCGTAAAGCCGCCCAGAACTTTCGCCCCGCACGCGATGACGGCGTTCTTTTTGACCGTGGGATGACGTTTGCCCTTTTCCTTTCCCGTTCCGCCCAGCGTGACGCCCTGATAGATGACGACGCCCTCTTCGACTTCGGCCGTCTCGCCGATCACGACGCCCGCGCCGTGGTCGATGAATACGCCGGGCGCGATCTTCGCGGCGGGGTGGATCTCGATGCCCGTGCGGAACTTCGCCCACTGCGAAGCCCAGCGCGCGAGAAATTTGAAGCGGATCTTCCACAGAACGGCGGCGCGGCGGTGCCAGATGAGCGCTCTCACGCCCGAGTAGGTGAGCCAGATCTCGAATGCGTTGCGGGCGGCGGGATCGTTGCGTTTGGCGGCCGCGATATCTTTTCGGAGTTTTTTGAAAAACATACGTTATTATATGCGATAGACCCGCGCCGTGTCTGCGCCGGTTCCCGTCACGCCGATATTTTACCATTCACAGGAAAAAAAAGCAACAAATTTCAATCCACAAAAATATCCGCCCCGGCATAGGGACGGAATATTTTTCGCGCGGCGCGCAGGATCGAAGCGGGGCAAGAAAAAACGGCGCGGATCGCGTCGTTTTTCTATGCCGTTTTCGGAGGCCGCCTGTTTGCTTTGATCACGCGGTAGAGCAAGATGCCCTCTCCGAGGAAGATCAGCACGATGGAAATGAACTGCGCCGGAGACAGCGGAATTCCGGGAATGAATCCCCGGTCGTCTGCGCGCAGAAATTCGATCCCGAAGCGCGCAAGTCCGTACAGGATCAGATAGAGCGGGAAGGCGTTCTTCTTTCCCCAAAAGAACAGAATGACGAAGATGAGAAGTAGCGCCGCCGCCTCATAGAGCTGCGTGGGATGAACGGCCGTCGGCCCGCCGTAAAATTCGTAGGGCATGGAGCCTTCCGGGAACACGACGCCGAACGGCCCGTCTGTGGGCGCGCCGAAGCAGCATCCGCCCAAAAAGCAGCCGATCCTGCCGAAGAAGTGTCCTGCGGGAATGCCGGGAGCGATATCCGCAAGGCGTTCGTAGATCGTGACCGTGCGCTTTCTCCACGTGAGAAGAAGCAGCGGCCAGATCGCGAGCGCGCACAGAAGTCCGCCGTAGAACGTCGCCCCTTTCAGAATGAATTTTCCGCCGTTCTCGGCGATCTTGAAAAGCGAATCAAAAACCATGGCGGCGGGCCAAGCCGCCGCCATAGCGATTGCAAGCATTCCGATTGCAAAACCGTTTTCCGCGCCTTTCCCTCTATGACGGTAGAACGTAAGCCCGACAAAGATGCCGATGCATACGCATGCCCCGAAGAGCAGGAGCAACATGTACGGATAGAGCGTAATCCCGGCCAAGGAGAACGAGGATTTCATGCTTGTTGGTTAGATTCAGTTCTGGGGAGCCTTTCTGATGGAGAGGATTGCCTCAACCAAGAGAAGGATGACCGCGATGAGCGTCCAAAACGACAGAAGGAAAGAAAATGTGCTAATGCAGACGCACTGCGCGATGAGGCAGCCGATCTGAAGCGCCAAGCCTGCGAAAGAAAGCCCGATTGCGGGACCTCTCTTGAAGGTGTACGCCTGGATCGATCCGACCAGCGAGAGCACCCCGCCGCCAAAACCGAAAAGAATAAAGATCACAAGATACAAGGTGGCTTCAGCGTTATTGAAGCCCGCTGCCGCAGAGCAGTCCTTCGCGGCACCCGCGATGACGGCCCAAATGATTGCCCCAACAAAGGCAAAGATCATGCCGATGATCCCCAGCACAAGAGGAGCGACGTTCTTCTTGGGGGCAGCAGGAGCCGGGGCCTGAACGATCACCGTCTGCTGTACAGGCTGAGCCGCGTCGAGGGGCTGACCGCACTTGCTGCAGAACTTCGTCCCATCCGGGTTCTCCGCACCGCAATTTTTGCAATACATAGTTACAATCTCCTTTTACATTTTTTCATATTCACCCGCAAAGGTGGACACATATGATTGTATCTATTTTATCCTGCGGTTTATTCCTTTGTCAAGTACTTTTAATAAAAAAAATATCAAAATCGGTTAAAATTCACTCCTTTCCCCCATAATCGGCATTCTTTTTATGCGTTTGCGGCGGCTTTGCGCGCGTCCCCGGCACGGGAAATCAAGCGCTTTCCGCGTTTTTTCACGCTTTTTGAAAGCGTTTTTTTATAATTTCCGGGATTTGCGCCTCTTTCTGTTATAATTTTTCGTTTATTTTATTCAATGGTAAAAAATTCCTGAAAATTTACGTTTAATTTCCGAAAATCATGTCATAACTTATTGAAAACCGCTTGCGTTTTTTGCAAAAGCGTGTTAGAATTTTACACATAAGGAGGTTTAAGTATGAAACGCGATCGTATTGAAGAAATTGCAGAGTTGCTGGACAAACGCGGCAGACTGACGCTCGAACAGCTCGACGACTATTTCCCGCACGTCTCGCAGATGACCCTCCGGCGCGACCTCTTTCAGCTGGAACAGGAGGGCCGCATTATCCGCGTGCGCGGAGGCGCCATGTCCGTGAAGGAAGTGCAGAAGGTCTCGGGTGAGCCGTACACCAAAAAAACGGCGATCCAAACGGACGCCAAGATCAAAATCGCTCAAAAGGCGGCGCGCCTCATCGACGAAAACACGTCCCTCTTCATCGACGGCGGCACCACCGCCATGTACCTCGCAAAGGAATTGCCCGATCTCAACGTACATGTGTTCACGAACGGCCTCGCCGTCGCCATCGAACTTGCGCAAAAAAAGAATATCCATCTCACGATCCTCGGCGGGCAGGTTCTGAAAGACAACCTTTCCACCGCTTCCCCCGTCGCAAAGGCCTACTTCGACAACACGAATTTCGAACTCGCCATCATCTCCGCGGCGGCATTCACGCCCGAGAACGGATTTTCGTGCGCCTCGCAGATCGAGGCGGATCTTCTCAAACTCACGCGCAAAAAGGCAAAGGCCATGTACATGATGCTCGACAGTTCCAAGATCGGCAAGATCATGCCCTATACGTTTGCCCGCCTTGAGGACATTGACGTGCTCATCACCGACGACAACTTCCCCGCAGATCTGAAAGATCGGTTCACGAACCGCAACATTGTCGTCATGTAACGACGCTGTACAAAAAAGCTCCCGCAGAGAAAGCGGGAGTTTTTTTGTATAGCAGGGAAAGAACTGCTCGCGGCGGGCAGGGCTAATTACATATCCGCGCCCTTATCCTTCTCCTCCGGCGGGGTGAGTTCGACCCTGTCCTCGGTTGCGGCTGTCTCGGACATGGCCGCATCCTCTTCGGGCATTGTCTCGGACGTTGTTTGCCCCTCGGCCCGCGACTTCCTCTCGGACGAGAATTTTTTGAAACGTTCGGCAAGGCTCTCCTTCAGTTGGTCAAGCGATTTGAATGGGAACATAAAGCTCGCTTTTTCCTTGATTTCCGCCTTGCGCGCGCCGATCTCCTCCTTGAGCTTTTCGTAATAGACGACGATGCCGCGCTCTTCTGCAAACTTCTTGATGCGCGTCGCGAGGTGCAAAGAATGGCCGAGGTCAACAAAGAAAACGCCGAAAAAGATGCCTACGACGAAAGCAAACTCAATGTTCCGCACGAACCATAAGACCGCTTCCAGGACCGGCCCGTCGAATACGAAGTAGAACGCCGCGCCGACGAGCAGCCATAAAAAGGAGAAAAGCGGGCAGATGATCCCCTGAATGTTTCCCCACCGCTTCGAATAGTCCCAGAGCTTGATCTTCATTCCCTTGATGAAAATCAGTCCCGCAACGTACTCGATGAGCGTCATCGTGACCCCCATGATTAGGATGAGAAGGAGAGCGTCGAGCCAGACCATGCCCGTATGCAGGGGGATCCGCGAGATGCCGAAGAGTCCCGCGACGCCGAATCCGTAGAGGGGCAGGTAGGGGCCTGTGAGAAAGCCCGGATTGATCCACTTTTTGGCGGTGAAGAAACGGCGGAAAACGACCTCGATGCACCAACCGATGACCGAGCCTACAAAGAACAGAAAGAAGATGACGAGCAAAACGTCGATAAAACTCATGGCTTTTTCCTTTGTTTTCTTATGAAAAGGGGCGCCGCGCTTTGGACACCCCTCTTTGTTTGATTTCCGTTGTCGGCAATTCGTCGACAACCGGTTTTTATGCGCCGAACAGCGAACCGAGGCCGCAGGCGGACATAAGGTTGTAATGCTGGAACACGACCACGCAGACGAGCGAGACCGTCGACATGATCTTGATGAGAATATCGAGCGACGGGCCGACGGTATCTTTCAAAGGATCGCCCACGGTGTCGCCGACGACGGCCGCATCGTGCACAACGTCGTACCCTTCTTCGCCCTTCTTCACGCCCTCGACGCCGCCTTTTTCGATATACTTCTTGGCATTATCCCACGCGCCGCCCGCGTTGCCCGTATAGATCGCGAGCATGATCGCGGCGAGCGTCGCGCCGATGAGGATGCCGCCCACGAAGCCCGCGCCGAAGATGAATCCGCATGCGACGGGAATGGCGATGGCGACGACGGAGGGAACGATCATCTGCCGGATTGCGCCCTTGGAGGAAATTTCGACGCACTTGGTCGAATCGGGATCCTCTTCGCCCGTCAGGATCTTGGGGTTGTCGCGGAATTGACGGCGGACTTCATCCACCATTTTTCTCGCCGCCTTGGCGACGGCGTTGATGAGCATGCCCGAGAACAGGAATGGAATGGCAGCGCCGAGGATCGCGCCGACGATGACGTCGCCGCGAATGATGTTGAGCAGGAGATTTGCGCCGTCCTGCATGAAGCTCTCGCCCGCGGCATAGAGGTAGCTCGACATCATGGAGAGGGTAGCAAGCGCGGCCGAGCCGATCGCAAACCCCTTGCCGATCGCGGCCGTCGTGTTGCCGACGGCGTCGAGCTTATCCGTGATATCGCGCACTTCCTCGTCGAGCATACTCATCTCTGCGATGCCGCCCGCGTTGTCCGAAATGGGACCGTAAGTATCGACGGAGACGGTCGCCGCGACGAAGGAGAGCATGCCCATGGCGCCGCAGCCGACGCCGAACATGCCGCCGAG
>CANPZD010000012.1 GCA_947589085.1 uncultured Clostridia bacterium | reverse complement strand
CAAATCCGGGTGGCGCCTCCAGCGTCTGTACGGCGCCTGCATAGCCTCTGCTCGCAGAGGCTATGCTTTTTTATACTTTTTCTTTCGGCCGTATAAAAGATAACGCCCGCCTTGCGGCGATGTGCCGCTGATATCTTCGCCTGCGGCTCGATGGCTTCGGCTTTCGCCTCGCACGGGCTACGCCCGCCCTTCGGCACCAAAAAGACGACCCGAATCGGGTCGTCTTTTTGGTGCCGCTGACCGGGCTTGAACCGGTATGGTATTTCTACCGAGGGATTTTAAGTCCCTTGCGTCTGCCAATTTCACCACAGCGGCATAATGAATTGATTTGTTAAAATTCCGACAGGTCTGTTTCCCCATGACGCAAGGGACGGACAGATCGGGGTCCCCGAAAAAAGACGAAGTATTTTTTTGGGGAAAGGAGACGCAGCGGAGCGTGTGATCCCTTTCCGCTTGCGGGAAGGGGTCGGAGCGAAACTTGCGGCGACGCGCGTCTGCCGATTCCGCCACAGCGGCATGTGCAAATTATATCATGGGGAACGCCGCTTGTCAAGCTACGGCAGAACGCGTTCCCGCTTCAGGATTCCTGCGAAGGATTCAGAAGATCGCAAAGCTTCAGCAGGATCCCGGAAATCGGAAATGCCGCCAACAGCACGCAGATGATAAAAAGGATCTGCGGGAACGTAAACCGGATATCTTTCCAATACGTAACGGCGCCGGTCAGCGCGTCGCGGTAGGAATATACCAGATTGCCCAGAACGGGCACCGCAAGCATGAAAATGCAGATCGCAAGCGAAACGCCGTACACGACCGCACGCAGCAGATTGAACGGTTGCAGGATCCGATACAAAATCACGATCCCGCCGAACGTGACGGTCACCACAAAGAGCGCGCTTCGCGTCTGCGGTACCGCAAAGCCGTATCCCGCCGGCAGGATCAGCCCCGCAACATATACCGACATTACGCATAAGATCAGCGTCACCGCGCCCGGCACGGATTTCGAAAGCACGTACGGAATGAATTTCCCCTTGACCCGCTCGGAATTCGGCTGCAACGAGACCACAAACGAGGGCAGCGCCGCAACAAACGCTTCGAACAGCAGCATGTTGTTCGTCGTGAAGAAGTACGGCTCGCCCAACCCGATACAGATGATCGCAAGCATCGTGATGAACAGCGTCTTGGTAATGTACAGCGACGCGCACGACTTGATATTGTTGATGACCCGCCTGCCCTCATATACCACGGAGGGGAGATTCATGAAGTTATTGTCCATCAGTACGAGGTGGGAGACGTTGCGCGCGGCCTCCGCCCCCGACGCAACCGAAATCGCGCAGTCCGCTTCTTTGAGCGCAAGAATATCGTTGACCCCGTCCCCCGTCATCGCCACGGTATGCCCCTGCTTTTTGAGCGCTTTCACGAGGATCGCCTTTTGCTCGGGCGTCACGCGGCCGAACACCGTGTATTGCGTCGCCACATTTTCCACTTCGAGATCGGTAAGTCCGTCCAGTGAAATGTACTGTCCCGCATTTTTCACGCCCACGCGGCGCGCGACTTCCGCAACGGTCACGGGATTGTCGCCCGAGATGATCTTTACGTCCACGTCGTTCTCGCGGAACCATTTGATCGTCTCCACGGCGTCCGAACGGATATTATCGGCCAGCGTGATGATCGCCGAGGGCCGAAGAAGCGCCGGCAGCCTGTCGCCCGCGATCTGATTGGGGGAATACGCGAGCACGAGCACCCTCAATCCCGCCTGCGCATACTGTTTTACGATCTTTTCGATCCTCGGCGGCATGGGGCGCAGCACGAATTCGGGCGCGCCGAATACAAATGTGCCCGATTCGCCGAAAGAGACGGCCGAAAGCTTCCGCCGCGACGAAAACGGAATGACGGCGGTCGCCGAAAGCGCGTTGGAATGCCCGAACTTCTCTTTGAGCGCGATCGAAGTCTGATTGTTGTCATCGAGCGCGGAGAGCATGCTTCCCATGATCTCTTCGAGAGAAAAATCCGTATAGTTGTTGAGGATCATGCAGTCGTTCACCGTCATGCGGCCGTCTGTAATCGTCCCCGTCTTGTCGAGACAGAGCACGTTGACGCGCGCGAGCATTTCGAGGGAATAGAGATCCTGTACGAGGGTCTGCCGCTTGGCAAGGCGCCGTTCGCCGATCTCCATGGCAAGCGATGTGAGAAGCATGAGACCGGATGGGATCATGCCAATCACGACCGCGCCCGTCCGCATGATGGACTGCGCGATCCGCTCCCAGGTATCGATTTCACCCGCCTGCATGAGCATGGATTCGCCGATCGAATCCCACGTGCGCCAGAACATCAGCGCGGCGATCACGATGATGAGCACGCCGATAACGCGGATGAAGAAGCGGATGGAGTTCATGATCTCCGAGTGCGGTTTCTTGTATTTTTTTGCCTTCGCCGTGAGCGAATTGAGATAGGTCGCCGCGCCGACCCGATCGGCGCGCACGCGGCAGGATCCGCTCGCGATAAAGGAACCGGCATAGAGAATATCCCCGGGATTTTTCTTGACCGGCACCGATTCCCCCGTGAGCAGGGATTCGTTGACTTCCACGATCCCGTCCGCCAGCCTGCAATCGGCGGGCACCTGTTGGCCGGCTTCGAGCAGGATCACGTCGTCGAGCACGATCTCTTTGACGGGGATCTCCGTCCTGATCCCGCCGCGCATGACTTTCGCGGTGGAGGAAACAAGCACGGCAAGTTTATCGATCTGCCGCTTTGCGAGAATTTCCTGAACGATCCCGATGAGCAGGTTGATCCCGAAGATCCCGGCAAACAAAAACTGCGTAAAACTCGCGCCCGCATAGATGAGCGCTACGGCGACAAGAACGCACAGCAGGTTGAAAAACGTGCAAATGTTGCCGATGAAAATGCTTGCATACGACTTGGAATATTTCTTATTGACGTCGTTGAAAAGAAGCTGGCTTTGGCGCAGCTCGACCTGTTCGGCGTTGAGGCCTTCTCCGAGCCGCGGCGTAAAACGTTCGACTTCCTCCGCGGAGGGAATGTTTTTTGCGCGCCGGAATTTCTTTTTCAGACTCTTTGTCCGCGCTTTGTCCGATTTCTGCGCGGATCGGCCGAGAACACGGGAAGAAAACGGTTCGCGCTTTTCCGCCGGCTCGCGGGACGCTTTGCGTTCTTCTTTCGGGATCGATTCTTCGGGGTCCATTGCATTCTCCTCGGGGAAGTTTTTTCGGTGCATGATAGTTCTATTATACTCCTCAAAGGGAGAAAAGTCAAAAAATCTTTTCGTCCTTTCCGTTTTTTTTGAAAACTTGCGCGGCAGACCCGAAGCAAAGCGTTGCCATTTGCCGCAAAAAGGTGTATAATAAGGGAAATCGAAAAAAAATCAGAGGTTGTTATGATCGACATTGCGCTTCTTCGCAGCGAGCCGGAACTCGTCCGCGAGAATCTTCGCAAAAAATTTCAGGAACACAAGCTTCCGCTTGTAGACGAAGCGCTTGCGCTCGATGAAAAACGACGCGCGCTGCAAACCGAGGGCGACGCCCTGCGCGCCTCCCGCAATACGCTCTCCAAACAGATCGGCGTCCTCATGCGCGAAAAAAAGACGGAGGAGGCGAATGCGATCAAAGAGCAGGTCGCGCGCAACGCCGAACGGCTGGCCGCCGTGGAAAACGAGACGGCCGAGACGACGGAAAAGCTGAAAGCGGTCATGATGCGCATTCCGAATATCATCTCGAAGGAAACGCCCATCGGCAAAGACGACTCGGAAAACGTCGAGCGGCAGCGCTTTCTCGAACCCCGCGTGCCCGCGTTTGACATTCCCTATCATCTCGACATTCTCGAAAAACTTTCGGGCATCGACGTGGACAGCGCGCGCAGAACGAGCGGGCAGGGCTTTTACTATCTTACGGGCGACGTCGCCCGGCTGCACTCCGCGGTGCTCTCCTATGCGCGCGATTTCATGATCGCAAAGGGCTTTACGTACTGCATTCCTCCCTTCATGATCCGTTCGGAAGTGGTCTCCGGCGTCATGAGCTTCGAGGAAATGGACGGAATGATGTATAAGATCGAGGGCGAAGATCTGTATCTCATCGGCACGAGCGAGCATTCGATGATCGGCCGTTTCATGAACACCGTTCTGGATGAAAAACAGCTGCCCCTGAAACTGACGAGCTATTCGCCCTGTTTCCGGAAAGAAAAGGGGGCGCACGGCATCGAGGAGCGCGGGATCTATCGCATTCATCAGTTCGAAAAGCAGGAGATGATCGTCATCTGCAAGCCGGAGGACAGCGAAGCGTGGTACGATAAAATGTGGAATTACACCGTGGAACTGTTTGTTTCCATGGAGATCCCCGTGCGCACGCTCGAATGCTGTTCGGGGGATCTTGCCGATCTCAAATACAGAAGCGTCGACGTGGAAGCATGGTCTCCCCGCCAGAAAAAATACTTCGAGGTCGGGTCCTGTTCCAATCTGACGGACGCGCAGGCGCGCCGTTTAGGGATCCGGATCAAGGGCGAAAACGGGAATCGTTTTGCGCACACGCTGAATAATACGGTGGTCGCGCCGCCGCGCATGTTGATCGCCTTTCTCGAAAACCATCTCCGGGCGGACGGGAGCGTAGAGATCCCGCAGGTTCTGCGCCCGTACATGGGAGGACAAAAGGAGATCGTACCCAAGCCGTGAAGTATGTTTTTTTTGATATCGAATGCGCATGCGTATTCAAGAACGTCGCCAAGATCTGCGCGTTCGGCTATGTCGAGACAAATGAAAATTTCGAAGTGCTTGCCCGCGAGGATATCCTTCTGAACCCCAAGGGCAAATTTCATCTGACCGACCGCAAGGGGCGGGAGGGATTGGTACTTCCCTACGAATACGAGGATTTCAAAAAATATCCGCTGTTTCCCGTGGAGTACAACAGGATCAAGGCGCTGCTCGAAGATCCCGACGCTTTGGTACTCGGGCATGCCACGATGAACGACGTAAACTATCTGAATCTCGAGACGAAGCGGTTCCGGCTTCCCTCGTTCCGCTTTGATTTTTACGATACCCAATTTTTCTGGATGAACGTGACCGGGAAATATTCCCAGCAAGTGGGGCTGGGCGTCATGGCGGAGGCGCTCAACGTGGAATTCACGCCGCACCGCGCGGTGGACGACGCCTATGCCACGATGCGGGTCTGCGAGGCGCTTTGCCGGCGCGAAGGCAAAAACGTACAGGGACTGATCGCGCACCATCATATCCGCGCGGGAAGGATCGAAGATCACCGATTGCAGCCGGCTTCCTCCGCGGGGCAGAAGGCATACTATGCCCAGCGGGAAAAAGAGCGCGAAGCCTATCATCGCGCGCATGAAGAGTTTTACCGCTTTGTCAACAAGCACATGCACCGCCGCAAAAAGGGCGGCGCGCTGGAAGGGAAAGTGTTCTGCTTTGCCAAGGACGTGGAGACGGATGTGCCGATGTCCGTCATGCTTGTGGCGAGCATCTTCAATTCGGGCGGCAAATATACGTCGCATCCGGCGGAGTGCAACGTCTACATCGCGCGCGGACAGGGCGGCGTGCGCTTTGAGAGCGCGATCGCGAGCGGCGCGGCGTTTGTTCCGCTGGAAAATGTCGCGGAGGCGTTGGGGAAATTGTGATTCTGCCGCAAGAATTTCTTATCAGAATGCAGGAGAGGCTGGGAGAGGAATTTCCGGCCTTTTTGCGATCTTATGACCGTCCGCCGCAAAAGGGACTTCGTATCAATCCGCTGAAAATCGATCGCGAGGACTTTCTCTCCCGCGCGCCGTTTCCGCTCGGCGAACAGATCGGATGGGAGCGGTGCGGATACTATCATGCGGAGGAAAAAGCGGGGCGCGATCCCTACCATTTTGCGGGGTTGTACTATTTGCAGGAACCCTCCGCGATGTACGTCGGCAAGATGACGGAGCCATGCCGTAAAACGCGCGTTCTCGACCTCTGCGCGGCGCCCGGGGGCAAGACGACGCAGCTCGCCGCGCAAATGGGGGGAAGCGGCATTCTCATCGCCAACGAGATCGATCCCGCGCGGGCGAAGATCCTTTCTCAGAACGTCGAGCGATGGGGGGCGGTCAACTGTGCGGTCACGAACGCCGCGCCGCGGCAGCTTTCCGAACGGTTCCCGTCGTATTTCGACTTGATCCTCGTCGACGCGCCCTGTTCGGGGGAGGGCATGTTCAAAAAAGAGCCGGAAGCGCTGACGCATTGGAGTTTGCAGAACGTTCGCATGTGCGCCGCAAGGCAATATGAGATCCTGGAGGCGGCGGCTTCCATGCTCGCGGCGGGCGGAGAACTTGTCTATTCCACCTGCACCTTTGCGGAGGAAGAGGACGAATGGCAGATCGAGCGTTTTCTGCGGGAGCATTCCGAATTTGTTCTGTGCGCGCAAGAAAAATTATATCCGCAAAGAATCCGGGGAGAAGGGCACTTTGCCGCGCGGATGCGCAAAGTTTCGGGCGAGATCTCCGCGGCAAAACCTTATGCGATCCGCCGAGATCCGCGTGCCGAACAGGCATTCCGCGCGTTCGCGGAGGACTGTTTTGAGATGGAATTTCCGGGAGAGATCGCGGCGCTTGCCGACGGGCGGATGTATCTTCCGCCTCCCGGAATGCCCTCGCCGGGCGTCCGCACGCTGCGGCTGGGCGTAGAGTTGGGAGAGTGGGACGGAAAACTCTTCCGTCCGGCGCACGCGCTTGCCATGGCGTACGGAACGCAGGCGCGCCGCAAGCTGCGGCTGTCGAGAGAGGATTGCGCGGCATATCTGCGCGGGGAGACGCTGAATACGGATCTGCCGAACGGCTGGTGCGTCGTCTGCGTGGAAGAATTTCCGCTCGGGTTTGCCAAGGTCACGGAGGGGGTGGCGAAGAATCACTTGCCCAAGGGACTGCGCCTCATACGGTAAAAAAAACCGCTCCTTGTACGGGGGCGGATTATTTGACGGCATTCGATTGTTTTTTCCGCATTCGCAGCCAGTTGACGAACCCATAGAGGTCGTTGACCAGAAAGACCGCAAAGCATACGACGAGAGAAATATTTTCGGGATCGCCGCGCGCGGCAAGTCCCCAGAGTACGATGAGCACGACGTCGTTGCAGGCATATGCGACGGCGTAAAAGGGACTTCGCCGAAAGGTCAGCGCCACGGCGACAAAGCTCGTGAATACCGATACGGTGCTCCATACGGGATTTGCCGTTCCGAGCGCCGTAAGGATATGGTAAAAAGCGACCGTGACGAGAAGGCCTGCCCCGAGCACGATCAGATATTCCCCGAGAGAGGGACTGTTGACGGTCACTTCGCTTCGGTTGCCGCGAAAGGGGTGGCGCAGCCACGCGACGACGGCGGCGACCGCGATGGGAGCGGACATGCCGAGATAGGTGATCATCTCTCCGTAATATCGGTTGCGGAAGGAGACGAATCCGTAAAACGCCGCAAAGAGCACGCAGAGCATCTGCCCGACGACGTTGCCCTTTGCCACGAGGATCAGCGCGCATACGCCGATGAGCGAGCCGGCGAGGTTCAGATAGTCGCTGCGGCCGCAGAGGAAAAACGAAAGCAGAACGGCCGTTACGGAGGCCGCCCACAGCAGAGATTCCGTCAAAGTAAACGAACGCAAAAAAGTTTTCAGACGTTTCATAGAGCGCATGTTATAAAAATCCCGGCGGCCTTTCGGCCGCCGGGATCGGTCATTATTCGTTATACGGGTCGTTCTCGTCCGTCGGCTCTTCGGGCGCCTGAGGTTTCTCTTGTTTTTCGGGCGCCTTTGCAGGCTTGGGCGCGCGCTGCTTTTGCGGCTTCTTCGCCTTGGGGCCGGCGTGCTTTTTGCGCTTGCTCCATAGTTTGCGGAAGACGACGGCGACGATCGCGACGACGATCGCTGCCACGAGAACGCCGGAAGCAAGATACATCCAGATATTCTGCTCCGCGTTGGTCGAATCGTCCGTATCGGTATCGTTATCGTCGTTGTCCGTGTCGTTCCCTTCGTCGTAGACGGCTTCTACGGTCACATCGTTCTGTTCGTAATTGAGGAACAGATTGATCGAAGCGCCTCTTTCGAGGATGTTGCCGTCGAGATCTTCGCAGTAGAGATAGGAAAGTTCCTCTTCCTGTTCGGACTGCACGTAATTGCGCCAGGGATTCCCGCGGCCCTCGTCGTCCTTTGTGGCGTCGTAGCGGAGATAGTCGGGGGAATCATAGAACGTGAAGGCATAGTAGCGGGCGACCTGCGCCGAGAGCTTGTCGCGAAGCTGTTCGCCCTTATTGGCGGGATCCTCCGCGCGGAACGGATAGTTGTTGTGCGCGTCGCGATAGGAGAGCATTGCGTCGGAAACGCCGTCGAGGAACGTGTGGAAGTCGGGAGACGTGGTCGTGCAGCGGTCGAAGAACACATAGCCGCCGGCGGGGAATACGTTTTCCTTTGCCGCGGTGGAAGCGTTGTCGCTGCGCGCGCCCGCCCAAAGTTCCACGCGGTATTCCTTGTCGGCGTTGCCCGCCTGCACAAAGAAGTTGACCGTGATCCAACGATCCGCGTTCTTTTCGGAGCCGGTGACCTTGATCACGGCTTCGGGCTGATCCGTAACGTTGTAGCGGACGATATCGCCGTTCATCGGCAGAGCCGAGACGGGCGTCGAGAATTTGTAATTGCCTTCGTCGCCTTCGCGGTACGCGTACGCTTTGCCGTCGTCGGGGTTGTAGTAGAACGCGGGCGTGCCGCTCTTGACGACGTAATTGTTCTCCTCGTCGCGGTCGTAGTTGGCGAGATTTGCAAAGTATTCGCCGCTCTCGTCTCCGACGCGCCGATAGAGGCCGTTTTCTTCGAGGGTGTACACGATCGACGACTCGTCGAAGTCATCGGAGGAAGGATCCCGATCCACGATATTGCCCTTGTCGTCGTACCAATAGGTGACGGCGGGCAGGTTCGTGGAGAGGCCCCGCTGATATCCCTCGGAAGGATTTTTGGATGCGTCGATCAGATAGAGATAGGCCGTTGCGTTTGCGGAAACTTTCACGCGCACGGAAATCGTGCTCGAGCTGTTCGCTTCCACCGTCGCTTTATTCGTGGCGTAAATGCCGTATGCGGGCTGATCCTTCGCGCTCGTATTGAGCATGACGAACGGCTGATAGGCGGGATTTGCGGCGGTTTTGTTGTTTCCGAAGAGATTCTTCCACCACACGTCCGCGTCCGTGGAGCCGGCCTTTTCGTTGAGGAAGGTGTTCCATGCCTCCGTACCGGAAATATAATTTTCCGCGTACTCGTGGGAAAGCAAGCCGGTATAGATGCCGTATTCGGAGGCGAGCTGTTCGAGGTTGGGATTCTTTTCGCCGCCGCTGACGAGGATATTGCTGCCGGAAAGGGCGCCCTTGTAGCCGGTGGGAATGGCAAGTCCGTCCTCGAGGGAGTTGCCGCTGGCGGAAGCGCTGTCAAACACGTCGGATCCGGTCACGGTGTCCGTCAGGGTCGTTTTCTGCACATAGCTGCCGGAAGAGGCATAGGAATATTGCGCCTTCGTGAGATCTTCCTTGATCTCGAAATTGGCGAACAGCGCATAGCCGTCGGTGTAATCGCTTGCCTTGGAGCCTTCGATCGCGGTAGGACCGTACGAAAGTTTGAGATGGAATTGCTTGACGTCGTCGGAATCGTTCTCCACGAAGAAAAAGCACTGTACCCAGCCGTCGTAAATATCCTTGGTATCGTCGTCGACGTCCACCGTGGGCGCGCTGTGCGAGTCGAAAGCGCTGATCTGCACCTCGTTGTCGCCGTCCACGAGCGTGGCGCTCGCGCCGCTCTTGCCCGTACGGATCTCACTCGTCTTGACGAAGAACGAAACGAGCATGCGCGTGTTGGCGTTTACCTTGATCGTGGGAAGGATCGCCGAGTAGGCCGCTTTGTTCGTGGAGAGCAGGACGATGATATCCGCATCCTCCGCGAAGGGGTACTTGGCGCCGAAATCGTTTTTCACGATTTGATCGAGGAAGCCGTTGTTCTTGGCGGCGTCTTTCAGAGAATCCAGCTTGTATTTTCCGGTGACGCTTGCTCTGCGGCCGCCCGTCGTGCGGTTGTCTCCGAGCGACGGATCGATGGTCTCGGATGTGTATTCGCGGTTGTTGGAGAGCTGCTTTGTGAGGCCGAATTCCACATCGTCGTAATGATTGAAGTCAAACCGTTCGAACGACGCCTGAAGATCCAGCGCATAGTTGCGATCGGCAAGGAGTTTTCCGGTATTTTTTTGCGTTGCGGAGAAGATCCTGTCCGCCTCTCTGCTCGTAAGGGTGCAGATGTTGGCTTTGGGAACGACGGGGTCCTTGTTTTCCGCGGCGGTATTGCCCTTCACGCCCTCGGTCGCCGCAAGATAAGCCGCTTCGGTGATGACCGAGCATTCCACGTCGTCGAAGAGGGCGATGCCGTCGACCGCTTCATAGCGATTGTCCGAACTTCCCTGCCCGAGGCCGAGCACGATGCGGAACGTGGTGCTGGCGAACGTGTTCGCACGGATATATACGGTGTACTGCGCCCAGCCGTTGTTCTCTTCGACCTGGCCCTCCGTATTGATGTTCTTGATCTGCATCTGGTCGAGCGTCGTGCCGCCGACCGTGTTGGTCACGCCGATATAGGCGCCCGCGCGCTTGGTCGCAGGCACGTCGTTTTTGCCGTCCTCGGTCGCGCCGAAGTGGTAAAGGCTCATCGTCTTGACCCAAACGGAAACTTTGGCGGCGGTGCCGGCGTTGAGCGTGATCGTCGTGCCGGAGGTGTAGTACTGCGCCGTGCCGCGGACGTCGTCCGAAGTGCGGTGATTGTGGATCATGAGCACGCCGGGTTCTTGTTTCGCGCCGTCGGCGTCGCTGAGTTTGGCGTCGTCGTAAAGCGAGAGCTTTTCGCCCGCTTCTTCGCGCAGGTATTTCACGTCTTCGAAGTCGATCGAGGTATAGGCGTAATCTTTATAGAGTTCGAACTCGCTCTCGGAATCGATCCCGTAGAAATCATAGAATTCGAGACGATCGTAGAGACTGGCCTTGTCCCAATTTTCCACGGCATAGGCGGAGGCCGCGTCCGAAAGTTTTACCGTGCCTTTTCCGGCTTCGGTCTTGTTTCCGTCCTCGTCCTCGACATAACGGTCTCCGTCGCGGATGAGCGAAAACGAACTCTTCGTCATGTAGTCCCACTCGTCTGCGTTGACGATGCCGGAAGCCGTATACGAAGAGGGGGTCCCCGCATAGAACGTCCAGTTGGCAGGCGAGTTGATGAACGTGCGCCGTTCGTCGATCTCTTCCTTCGTCATTTCGCTGAAGAATTCGAAATTGCCGTTTTTGATGACCTGCGTATCCGTGGGCATGGAAGCCGTATCTTCGTCTTCGTTTTTGTTTTCCGTTTTGCTCTTGCAAGCGGAAGCGACGCCCAGGGAAAGGGTAACGGAGAGCGCCGCGCAGAGCGCTGCCGTAAGACGCTTTTTCCGTTTTTCCGAATCAAAAATTTTTGCCATATAACACCTTAGTTTTCGGAGCTTGTCCGGCATGTTTTGCCGCCGGCTCCGGTATTTTATCGAGAGATACTTTTCTATTTTAATATAAATCGTCGCGACTTGCAAGCACTTTCGCGGCAAATCGGCAAAAAAAGGAAAACTTTTTTTTCGTTTGGCACAAACTTTTCATAAAAATCCCGCAGAGCGGGACCGATCTTTGGCGACCATGAAGAAAAACATGCGTACAACTTATCTGGCGGGCGGCGCCGCCGTCGGCGCGGCGAACGGATTGTTCGGCGGCGGAGGCGGCATGATCGCCGTCCCCGTTCTCAAAGCGGCCGGGAGGGAGGCGCGGAGCGCGCACGCCACGGCCATCGCGGTCATTTTGCCCGCATCCGTTTTAAGCGGCGCGGTGTATCTTTTTTACGGCCTTGTGCCCCTCTCCGTGCTGATCCCCGTTGCGCTCGGCGTCGCGCTGGGAGGGCTGCTCGGCGCAAAACTTCTGGCGCGCGTCACATCCCGTTGCGCCACGTTCGTATTTGCCGTACTCATGCTTGCGGCGGGGATAAGGATGCTGCTCTGATGGCGTTTCTCGTTTTCTTCCTGTGCGGCATTTTGGGCGGGGTGCTCGGGGGCATGGGTATGGGCGGCGGCACGGTGCTCATTCCTTTGCTCACGATCTTCTGCGGCGTGCCGCAGACGGCGGCGCAGGGGATCAACCTTGTATCGTTTCTCCCGATGTCGGCATTGGCGCTCTCCGTGCACGCAAAGAGCGGCCTGCTTGAACGGCGGGGACTGGGATGGATCATTCTGCCCGCGCTGCTGTTTTCCCTGCTTTTTTCGTTATTGGCGGCCCATATCCCCGCGGGAATGCTCAAGCGCGGCTTCGGGGTCTTTCTTGTGATCTTATCATTTTTTCAGTTCCGGAGCGCTTTGAAACCCGCAGACGGGCCTTCAGTTCGTTAAAATGCGGAAAAACAGAGAATATTTTCAAAAAGGGTATAGACAAACCCGAAAACTTATGTTAGAATAAAAAACGTTAGAATCGGGAAATTTTCGGCCTGCGCATTCGCCGCAGAAAACCGGGCAAGGACGGGACAAATCAGCATGGAAAAAATCGGCATCATTGATCTTGGTTCCAATTCTGCGAGGCTCGTAATCGTCGATATGTTCGAGGACGGGCATTTTATGGTAGTGGACGAGCTGAAAGAGAGCGTGCGTCTCGGTCAGGATATGGATCGGGACGGGTTTCTCAAGCCGCAAAGAGTCGCGGAAACCATCAAAACGCTCAAAATGTTCAAGCGTCTGTGCGACGCTTCCGGCGTGGGCAGGATCATCGCGGTCGCCACGGCGGCCGTACGGCGGGCGAAGAATCAGCGCTCGTTTCTCGACGAGATCCAGGCGACCTGCGGGATTCGCGTCAACGTGCTCTCGGAAGAGGAAGAGGCCACGCTCGTCTATCGCGGCGTCATCAATTCCATGGAAGTGCCGAAGGGCATCATTCTCGAGATCGGGGGCGGCAGCACGAAGATCATCTACTACAACCGCCGCTGCATTCTGAACTTTGTCACGCTTCCTTTCGGCGCGGTCACGCTCAACGATCTGTTCGCGGACGACAGCGTGGCGCCGGAAAAGCAGACGGAGAAGATCGAAGAATTCTTCACCGAGCAGTTCAAGAAGATCGAATGGCTCTCGGAGGTCGAGCCGGATACGCAGATGATCGGGGTGGGCGGGTCTTTCCGCAATCTCTACAAGATCAACCGGATCATCCGCAAATATCCGCTGAATATCGTGCACAACTATCAGTTCTCGGCGGACGATTTCAATGCGGTCTACGAGATGGTGCGCGTTCTCGACGTGGAAAAGCGGATGCGGATTCGCGGCCTTTCGCCGGCGCGCGCGGATATCATGCCCGCGGCGCTTGCCATCATCAAATCGTTCATTTCCTACCTCCATGTCGAGAATTTCACGATCGGAGGCTGCGGACTTCGCGAGGGGATCATGTTCAATCAGGCGCTCCCCATTACGGTGGAACGGCCCATTTCCGACGTGCTTTCCTATTCGCTGTCCACGCTCGTCAAATACTACGGCTGCGACGAAAAACACGTCGAACACGTGGTGCATCTTTCGATCCAGCTCTTCAAACAGCTCCGCGTGCTGCATAAGTTCCCGCGGATCTATCTGAAAGTGCTGAAGATCGCGGCCAGCCTTCACGACTGCGGGTTGCGCGTCCGTTACTACAACAATCAGCTGCACAGCCGGTATATGATCCTCAACAGCGGGATCTACGGCGCGACGCATCGGGAGATCGTGCTTGCGGCGTTCGTGGCGGGATGTCACAGAAAGGAGGATATCTCCCCTGCGGATTGGGCGCGCTATAAAGATATTGTGTACGAAGAGGATCTCGATATCGTGCGCAAGCTCGGCGTGCTTCTGCGCATCGCGGAATGTCTCGACCGAAGCGGTCTCGGAATGGTGACGGGGCTGAATTGCGACGTTCTGGGCGATTCCGTGATCATGAAGACGGAACTCGCCGGCGACGCCTCTCTCGAGCTGCGGCAGGCGATGGCGGCGAACGGAGAGTTCAAGCGCGCGTTCAAAAAGAATCTCGAAATTTTATAAACGGCGTATGAGCGCGCTCATTCTTGCGAGCAATTCCCCGCGCAGACGGGAACTCCTTGCGACGATCGCCGAGAATTTTCTCGTGGAGCCTTCCCGCTTCGAGGAACGCGCCGAAGGGTTTTCCGCCCGGGAAACGGCGCAGCGTTTCGCAAGGGGCAAGGCGGAGGAGGTCTTTTCGCGATTTCCCGCCTGCACCGTACTCGGCGCGGATACCGTGGTCTCCTGCGGAGGCGAGATCCTCGGCAAACCCGCCGACGACGGGCAAGCCGCGCAAATGCTCCGTTTCCTTTCGGGGAAAACGCACTCGGTGTTCACGGGGGTATGTCTTCTGGCGGCGGGGTTCCGCGAAGAGCGCACCGTGGAAACGAAGGTCGTTTTTTACGATCTTACGGAAGATCTGATCCAAGCATATGTGAGAAGCGGAAAACCGCGCGATAAGGCCGGGGCATACGGCATTCAGGACGGATATCCGCTCGTCAAACGATATGAGGGCAGCTACACGAACGTCATGGGACTGCCCGTCGAAGAAGTCCGCGCCATGCTTGCGGCGCGGGGAGGAAACAAATGGTAAAACTTGCGATTGATTTCGGCACGTCGTATACGAAGATCTTCCGGCTGGGCAGCGGGATCGTTCTTGCCGAGGCGACGGCGCTGACCGTATCCAAAGAGACGGGGGAGATCCGCGCGTACGGCAACGAAGCGAAACGCCTCTTGGGAAAGACGGCCGAGGCGACGAACGTCGTATTTCCCGTCTATGAAGGGGAGATCGTCAACGAACAGTATGCGGCCGCTCTGCTCGAATATTTTCTCTCCAAAGTCGTGAAACGCGCCTTCGGGATCGAGGCGCTCTTCTGCGTGCCCTCGGGCTGTTCCGCGGCCTCGCGCGAGAAATATTATCGCGTCGCAAAATCCGCGGGGATCTCGCGGGTGAACTTTGCGGAAACGCCCTATCTTGTCGCGCTGGGGCAGGATATTCCGCTCTCCGAATCCAATCCCGTATTCGCGATCGATATCGGCGCGGGGAAAACTTCGGCCGCGGCGTTTTCGCTCGACGGAACGATCGCCGGCCTCACGATGAACGTGGGCGGCAATAATATGGATATCCATATTATCGATCATATTGCCGATCTCTTCAATCTGAAGATCGGCGCGCTGTCTGCGGAAAAACTCAAAAATACGGTGGGCAGTCTCATCGAAAACGACTATCAGAGCACGGTGGTCAACGGGCGCGACGTCACGACGGGCAAACCCCGCGCCGTCTCCGTCTCTTCGGAGGACATTCTCTTCCCCGTGCGCGTGTATGTGGATAAGATCCTCGAATACGCGGAGCTGGTCCTCAAAAAGCTTCCCGCGGAAGTCTCCGCCGCGATGTGCAAGAACGGGATCTGCCTTGCGGGCGGCGTGTGCGCGCTGGCCGGATTTTCGGATTATGTCTCCAAAAAATTGCAGATGGAGGCGCATCTTGCGGGAGACGTGCATACGGCCGTCGTGCTCGGCGGCGGCAGAGTGGTCGGTTCGGGCGCCCTCATGCGGAAGATCTGTCTGGAATAAAGCGCCGATCCGAAGAAGTTTCCTCGGATGAACGGCGCCGAAACATTTGACAATCCGCCCGCATGCGCTTATAATATAGGCAAATAAGGCGTTTGAAGCGGAAGAGACGCGCCAAGGTTTTTCATGCAGAGAGGGGATCCCGCGGCTGAAAGGGTCCTCATGAAAACGGCGCGGTATTCCCCCGCGAGCCGCTTCTCCGAAAGGAACTTCAAGAGGAGCCGTCTCCCGCGTTAAGGGCAACGAGGCGCATGGTTATGCGCGAAGCAGGTGGTACCGCGTGATTTTACGCCCTGTCCGTTCCGGACAGGACTTTTTTTTGCAGGAGGACTGTATGGAAGATACCGAAAAAATTGCGGAGGAAGCGCAGGCGGAGGCCGAAAAGGCGGAAAATTCTCAAGCGCTCTACGAAGTCAAAACAAGATTTTTGGGGCGGACGGGAAAGGTGACGGCGCTTCTTAAAAGCATGAAGGAGATCGCCGCGGAGCGTCGGCCCGCGTTCGGCAAGCAGATCAATGCCCTGCGCGAAAAACTCGAACAGCTCTTTGCCGCGCGCGAAGAAAAGGTAAAGGCGCGCGAACTCGAAGCGCGGCTCGCGGAGGAGCGGGCAGACGTCACGATGCCCGCGCGCCGGCGGAAAAAGGGCGGTCTTCATCCCATCACGCGCACGAAAAACGAGCTGATCGATATCTTCGCGGGGATGGGATTCGAGGTATTCGAGGGGCCGGAGATCGAGAACGAATACTATAATTTCACGGCGCTCAATACGCCCAAGGATCATCCCGCGCGCGACATGCAGGATACGTTCTATCTCACCGACGAATTTCTTCTCCGCACTCAGACGAGCGCGGGGCAGATCCGTCTGATGGAAAAGAAAAAACCGCCGATCAAGATGCTTTCGCCCGGCCGCGTGTTCCGCTCGGACGACGACGCGACCCATTCGCCGATGTTTCACCAGATGGAAGGATTGGTCGTGGATCGCGGCATCACGCTGTGCGATCTGCAGGGCATGCTCGATCAGTTTGCGCGGACCATGTTTGCTGAGACGAGCAAAACGCGCCTGCGTCCCTCATATTTTCCGTTTACCGAGCCTTCGGTCGAAGTGGACGTCTCATGCGCGTCCTGCGGCGGGCGCGGCTGCGCGCTCTGCAAGGGGACAGGCTGGATCGAAGTCCTCGGCGCGGGCATGGTGAACCGGCGCGTGCTCGAAAACTGCGGGATCGATCCCGACGAATATTCGGGATTCGCGTTCGGCATGGGGATCGAGCGCATCGCAATGCTCAAATACGGCATCAACCATATCCGCCTGTTCACGGAAAACGATTTGAGATTTTTGCAGCAATTCGAGGATTGAGGAGGATACGATCGTGAAAGCGCCGTTAAGTTGGTTAAAAGATTTTGTAAAGATCGAAATTACCCCCGAGGAACTTCGGGAGAAACTCTTTTCATGCGGGTTCGAGGTCGAAGAGCTGATATATCTCGGGAAGGATGTGGAACATGTCGTGACGGGACGGATCACGAAGTGCGAAAAGCACCCCGACGCGGACAGGCTCACCGTCTGTACGGTGGATTGCGGCGCCTACGGAAACAGGCAGATCTGCACCGCCGCCGTCAACGTGTTCGAGGGCGCGATCGTGCCCTGCGCGCTCGACGGCGCGACCGTCCTCCACGAGGGAGGCGTTCAGAAGATCAAGACGGGGAAACTTCGCGGCGTCCTTTCCGAAGGCATGTTCTGTTCGGGCGAGGAGCTTGGGATCAACGACGATTTTTACGAGGGTGCGGAAGTCAACGGCATTCTCATTCTCGACCCCGATACGCCGCTCGGCGAGGACGCACGCAAAATCGTGGGGATCGACGACTATATCTTCGATATCGCGGTCACGGCCAACCGGCCCGACTGCCAGAGCATTTTCGGGATCGCGCGGGAAGTCGCCGCCGTCCTCGACCGGCCCCTTGTTCCGCCCGAGACCGATTATAAGACGGCGCATGCGGAAGCGGCCGTTTCCGTCGAAGTGCGGGATCCGTCGCTCTGTCCGCTCTACATGGGAAGTTATGTCAAAGACGTGAAGATCGGCGTATCTCCGCGCCTGCTGCGCCGCCGTCTCGCGCTTGCGGGACTGCGTTCCGTCAACAACGTCGTGGATATTACGAACTATGTGCTCCTTGAGATCGGCCAACCCATGCACGCGTTCGACCGCAACTTTTTACGCGGCGGCAAGATCGTCGTGCGCCGTGCAAGAGAGGGCGAAAAGATCGTGACGCTCGATCGGAAAGAATTTACGCTCACCCCGGAAAATCTTCTCATCTGCGACGGAGAAGGCCCCGTGGCGCTCGCGGGCGTCATGGGCGGACTTGACAGCGAGATCAAGGAAACCACGACGGAAGTTTTCTTCGAGGCGGCGGTCTTTGCGCGCGACAGCGTGCGAAAGACATCCCGTGCGCTGGGTCAGCGCAGCGATTCCTCCTCGCGCTTCGAAAAGGGCGTGTATGAGATCTATCCGCAAATGGGAATGGCGCGCGCGCTCTGCCTCATGCAGAAGCTCGGCTGCGGCACGCCGACCGACGCCGTGAGCGTTGCCGGCGCGGGCGTTCCCGCTGCGAAAGAGATCGAAACGAGTTATCGCGCGATCGACGCCGTTCTCGGGATCCATGTCCCGAAAGGAGAGGTGAACGCGATTCTCGCCCGCCTCGGGTTCACGGTCAGAGGAAAGGGGGATGCCTTTACGGCGACCGTTCCGCTCTGGCGCGGCGACGTCGAGGGATATCCCGATCTTGCGGAAGAGGTCATCCGCATGTACGGTTACGGGCATCTTTCGCCCACCTTCCTCAAAACGGCGGCGGTCACGCACGGCGGCCTGACGACGGCGCAGAAGCAGGAACTCAAATTCAAACAGACGCTGGCGGACGAGGGGTTCTTCGAGGCATACGGCTATTCGTTCTATTCTCCGAAAGATTTCGATCTTCTGCGGCTCCCGCCCGAAGCGGAGGAACGCCGGGCGATCGTGATCAAAAATCCGCTCGGCGAGGATCTCTCCGTCATGCGGACGATTTTGGCGCCCACCATGCTCGCGAACGTCGTGCGCAATGTGCGGCGGGGCAACGAAGAAGGACGGCTGTTCGAGCTGGCCAACGTCTATCTTGCAAAGGAACTTCCGCTTCGCGAATTGCCCGCCGAAGAGAAGCACGTTTCTCTTGCCGTGTGGGGCGAGGGGGACTTTTTCGACCTCAAGGGTGCGTTTGAGGCGGCGGCGGAGAGTTTCGGCCTGAAATTCGAATATGTGCGCTGCGAAAAGTCGTTTCTTCACCCCGGCATTACGGCGGCCGTTCTGCTCGGCGGGCGGGAAGTCGGCTGGCTGGGAGAGCTGCATCCTTCGATCGCAGCCGACCTTGCGCTGGAAAAGAAAGTATATCTTGGCGAACTGAATTATGCGGCCGTCTGCGGGAAATTCCGCAAGGATATCTCCTATATGCCCGTTCCGAAATTTCCGTCCGTGCAGCGGGATCTTGCCGTAGTCGTGGAAGAGGACGTCACCTGCGCACAGCTCGAGGCCTGCATTCTCCGCGCCTGCAAGTCCGCGGTAAAGGCGGAGCTGTTCGACGTCTACCGTGACGCAAAGCTGGGCGCGGGCAAGAAGAGCACCGCGTTCCGGATCACGTTTGCGCCGGATCCTCTGGCCGAAAAGCCGCTCTCTCCGGAGACGGTGGATGCGTTTTTCCGGAAGATCGTGGGCAGCCTGAAATACAATCTCGGCGCGGAACTCCGATAAAGGAATATGAAACCGCCGCCCGACGCAATCTGCGTCGGGCGGCGGTTTTTTTTTGTTCGGCCGTTTACGCGGCTTTGGTGAGTTTTACGGCGAGCACCGTCATGTCGTCCTCGGCTTTTCCCTGATACCGTTCGAGTGCGTTTTTCAGAACTTCCTCGGCGAGCGACTGCGGATTGAGCGGATGCAGGCGGGAGAGATAGGCGCATAGTTCCGAGGAAGAGCCGAACGCCGCGGTCACGCCGTCGCTCATAAAGACGAGGAAGTCGTCCGTTTTCAGTTCCACGCGCAGCACCGCGGGATGCACCGCTTCCAGCACGCCCATGGGGAGAGATTCTCCCTCCAACACCTGCAGGGTCTCGCCGGAGAGCACAAAGCCGACCGGAGAACCGATCTTTACGACGTCGGCGATCCCCGTATCGAGATTGACGGCGGCGAGATCCAGACAGCAGAACGTCTCTTCCGCCGAGAACGCGATAAGGCTGTTGACGGTCCCGAGTACGGTTTCCGACGGCATCTTCGCCTTATAGAAGCTCTCGAGCAGCGTGAGCGTATGGTCGGAAACTTCGCGCGCCTGTTCGCCGCTGCCCATTCCGTCGGAGAGCGCCACGATGAATCTTCTTTCGTCGATTTTAAGGATCGAATGGGTGTCTCCGCTTGCGAACTCTCCCTCTTTGGGACGGGAGGCGATCCCGAAGGCGGCGTCGAAATTCGGCTTGCGTTTGAGAATGAAACATGCGCGGTCGGAGGTCAGCGGGATCTTTTCGGAGAGCGCGAGGGGGATCCCCAGCGCGCGGGAAGCGATCTCCGCAATGCGTTTGCCGGCCGCTTCGTTTTCGAGCGTGAGCGAAACGGTAAATCCGGGGCCTTCGCCGTAGAGGAAGATCTCGGAACTCAAAAAACCCTCCTTTGCAAACGCGCTCGCGAGAAGCTGTTCTTCGTCGGAAAAGGCAAATTCTTCGCTCTGCTCGAGCGCGATATCGCGCAGGATCTCGCTCACGCCGTGCGCCTGTTGGGCGAGCAGCCTTCTTCCCTCGCGGGCGGATTCGAGTTCAAGCGACACGCGGCTGTAATCGGCAAGCTGTTTGTTCAACGCAAACAGAAGTCCGGCCGAGTTATTGCACGATTTGGAGAGATTCACGGGCAGATCGATGAGATTGACCCGTCCCTTGGCTTTTCCCACGGCGATGAGTTTTTCGAGGCTGTCGTACAGGCCGCTTCTTTCGCATTCCTTCCGGTTCGGACACCCGCTGCAAAGGCTTGCGACGAGTTTGGCCTGCAGCTGCTGTCCCGCACGGTCGGGCGTCTCCCTGAGATTGAACGCGCTCTCGATCTCCCGAAAGAGGGAAGATACTTCGTAGAGTTGCTCGCCGACGGCTCTGCGGCTGCGGTTGACGGCAATGCGCGGCAGCGTGCGTTCGCGGTAGAAGAGCAGCGTTTTTTTGGCCTTTCGAAAGAGTTTTTCGGGCAGACTGATCGCAAGGATCACGGGGAGCGCGCAGGCGAGGAGCGTGAAAACGATCTCGATCGTTCCCTGCCGGTACAGTCCCTCGAAATACATTGCCGCCGGAAAGACCACCATGAGCGCAAGCGCGGAGACCGTTTTTCCATACGGACAGAAGAGCAGCGCGGCGCAGGAAAAAATCACGTATTCGGCGAGCGGGACGGCGCTTCCCGCGGCGACGCAGAGCGGAAGGGAGAGCACCGCGGAAAAGGGCGCCGCCGCGGCGTTGCGGATCAGCACGACGGAAAAGAGCAGCGCCGTGAGCGAGACCGCGTAAAATGCGGCGCTGCCGAGCGAGAACACCACGCCCATACCCGCAAACAGCCACATGAGCGTGAGTTCCGCAAGTTCGCCCGCGGAAAGCCTGCAGCGGAACGCCCTGTTCAGAAGCGCCGAAAGCCCTCCCTCGAAGAGCAGCGAAAGCAGCGTGATCATTCCGCCGAGAATGAGTTTTTGCAGGATGGGCGAAAGGGGAAGGAGCGCATAGCCGGTATGCGGGAACAGAAAGATAAAGGGGAGCTGCGCCGCAAGGGCGTAAAGGGCGCGTTCATAGCTCATTCTGCGGCGGAAACGTCGGTACACGCTCGTCAGAACAAGGAAAAACGCGGCTTGGATCGCGGCGGAAAGCGTTGCGTACAGCGAGAGCGCGGCGGCCGAAGCGGCGAGATATTCCGCGCACAGCACAAAGGGATTGAGCCGGCATACGATCGCGGCGAACAGGAGCGCAAACGAGAGCGGCTCTCTCTGCGGCAGCGCGAAGTTGAGAAATACCATGGCGGCGGCGATTGCGGCATAGGTGAGAACGGTTTTTGTCGGGATGCGTATTTTTTTCATGAAAAAGATCCTCTTTGCGGCTTTTCCGCAATTATAAGGAAAAAACGGATAAGAGCATGCGGGGAAATCGTCTACCCTTGTCGAAAAAGCAAAAAAGCGGATAAAAAGCGCGATTCTACCGTGAGTAGAGCGTATGAAATTCGAGTAGAAACGTAAAAATTGCAGGTGGAAAACGCAAAACGACTTGTAGCGAAGGGAAAAACGAAAGTAGGTTGCCTTTTTGCCGTACGCCGTTTTATACTCGAAGCAAAGGAAGGAGACAGTCTTTTATGCA
This sequence comes from uncultured Clostridia bacterium, assembly GCA_947589085.1. Taxonomy (GTDB): domain Bacteria; phylum Bacillota; class Clostridia; order Christensenellales; family Borkfalkiaceae; genus Gallimonas. The sequence goes on along the minus strand of CANPZD010000012.1, from coordinate 6,367 downwards.
AACCGCGACCGCAGTCGCAAACACGCGATATCAACCGTTATATACCAAGGGAGAAGAGATCTTCAACGCCGTTTCGCACATTGTCGGCGGGGCGTTCGGGTTGGCCGCATGGATCGTTCTGGGCCTACTGGCGCAAACTTCCATGGCGCGTTTCGCCGTTTCGGTATTTGCGATCTCCATCATCATCCTCTACACGATGAGCGCGCTCTATCACTTTCTGCCCGCGGGAAGGGGCAAGCGCGTGTTCCGCATCTTCGATCATTGTACGATCTTTCTGCTCATCGCAGGCACCTATACGCCGTATTGCCTGATCCCTCTCATTCATACGACGGTCGGCATGGCCGTGCTTGCGGCGCAGTGGGTCTGCGCGGCGGCGGGGATCGTGATGAACGCAATTTCCATGCGTTCGAAGGCGGTAAAGGGAATCTCCATGGCCCTCTATGTCGTGATGGGCTGGATGGCGATCGTGTTTTTGCCCACGATCCTCCCGATGGTCTCGGCGGCCTGTTTCTGGCTTCTGCTCTGCGGCGGGATCGCGTATACGGCCGGCATTGCATTCTTCGCGTTCGGGAAAAAGGTGCGATATTTTCATTCCGTATGGCATCTGTTCGTTCTGCTCGGAACGGGCCTGCAATTTGCAAGCATCCTGCTGATGCTCTGAGCTTGTTTCCCCGCCCCCGCGGCGGGGATTTTCATATGCGAAATTTCTTGTCTTTTCCGCGGAGATATGATAAAATATTCCGGAGATAACGATCCGGAGAAATGCATGGATACAATCGTACAAATTCTGGCAAAAGAACTCGATCAGACGGAAGCGCACGTGCAAAACGTCGTCACGCTTCTCGATGAAGGAAATACCGTGCCGTTCATTGCGCGCTACCGCAAGGAGATGCACGGCGCGATGGACGATCAGACGATCCGCACGCTCGCAGACAGGCTGCAATATCTTCGCAACCTTGCCGCGCGCAGAACGGAGGTGAAAAATTCCATAGAATCGCAGGGCAAGCTCACGCCCGGTTTGGCAGAGGCCATCGACAACGCCGCCACCCTTGCCGAAGTGGAAGATCTCTACCGCCCGTATAAACAGAAGCGCAGAACGCGCGCCACGGCCGCCCGCGAAAAAGGGTTGGAACCGCTTGCCGAGATCCTGTTTGCGCAGGAGGCCGATTGTCCCGTGCCGGAAGAGGCTGCGAAAAATTATGTCGATCCCGAAAAGCAGGTGAATACGGCGGAAGAAGCTCTGCAGGGGGCGTGCGATATCGTCGCCGAATGGATCTCCGATAACGCCGAAGTGCGCAAGGCGCTGCGCGGATTTCTCATCAAGTATGCGGATCTCGTCGTCTGTGCCGCCAAAAAGGATCCCGGTGACACCGTATATCGGAATTATTACAATTTCGTATCCCCCGTTTGCAAGGTGCAGGGGCACCAGATCCTCGCCGTCAACCGCGGAGAGCGGGAGGGAACACTGAAAGTTTCCGTCGGAATCAACCGCGAGGTCGCGCTGGGGCTTGTCACACGGCGCGTCGTAAAGAAGCCGGCATGCAATTCCTCCGCGTTCGTGGAAGCTGCCGCCGCCGACGCATACGACAGGCTCATCTTTCCCTCCGTGGAACGGGAGATCCGTTCCATGCTGACGGATGCGGCTTCGGAAGGGGCGATCGGGCAATTCGCGCTCAATCTCAAACCCTTGCTCATGCAGCCGCCCGTGAAAGGATTTGTCACCATGGGGTTGGATCCCGGATACCGCATGGGCTGTAAAGTGGCCGTGATCGACGGAACGGGAAAGGTGCTCGATACGGCTGTCGTCTATCCCACGTACGGAGAGCGTCAGAAACAGGAGTGCATTGCAAAACTTTCCGCGCTGATCCGCAAATATCAGGTGCGCCACATCGCCATCGGCAACGGGACGGCCAGCCGCGAAACGGAGCAGATGACCGTGGAACTCATCGCCTCTCTGGGACATGGTGCCGGGGTTTCGTATATGATCGTCAACGAAGCCGGCGCTTCGGTGTATTCCGCATCGCCGCTTGCGGCCAAGGAATTCCCCGAGTACGACGTCAATCTTCGCTCCGCCGTCTCGATCGCGCGGCGGTTGCAGGATCCGCTTGCGGAGCTTGTGAAAATCGACCCCAAGAGCATCGGCGTCGGGCAATATCAGCACGATATGCCGGAGAAACGCCTCTCTGCGGCGCTCGACGGCGTTGTGGAGGACTGCGTCAATGCGGTCGGGGTGGATGTGAATACTGCCTCGGCGCCGCTGCTCGCGCGCGTTGCCGGGCTGAATGCGGGCGTCGCGGAAAATATCGTCAGATATCGCGAAGAAAACGGATCGTTTACGTCGCGGCGGCAGATCCTGAAAGTTCCCAAGCTGGGCGAAAAGGCGTTTGAACAGTGCGCGGGATTTTTGCGCGTGCCGGAGAGCAAACAGGTGCTCGACAACACCGCCGTCCATCCAGAGAGCTATGCCGCGGCGGAAAAACTTCTCTCCCTTTGCGGCTTTACCGCCGAGGACGTGCGCGCCGGCAGACTTTCGGGTCTGCGCGAGCGGATCAAGGAGTATCGGGTGGAGAGAGCCGCGGAGGAATGCGGCGTAGGCGTGCCGACGCTCAACGACATTGCGGCCGAACTCATGAAACCGGGCCGCGACCCGCGCGACGAATTGCCGGCTCCCGTGCTGCGCACGGATGTGCTGGAAATCAAGGACCTGAAGCCGGGCATGGAACTCAAGGGCACGGTGCGCAACGTCATCGATTTCGGCGCGTTCGTGGATATCGGCGTGCATCAGGACGGACTCGTTCACATTTCGCAGATCTCCGACCGCTTTATCCGGCACCCCTCGGAAGTGCTTTCGGTGGGGGACGTGGTGACGGTCTGGGTTCTGGAAGTCGACGAAAAGAAGAACAGGATCTCTCTTACCATGCGGAAGGAGAAACTCAACGGGATCGCATGATCCGGCTTCGCGGAAAGAATTACCGGAGCCGATTTTGCGGGAAAACGTCATAAAAAAGGATTACAGAGTTGACAAGCGCGGGGGAAAGAGGTTATAATGTACCTGTATCTCATAACGACGCAAATGAGAGAAGCGAGGAACGCATGATGAAAATTGCTATGACGGGAGCCAGCGGCAATATGGGGCGGGAAGCTTTGAAGCAGACGCTCGAGCTTGCCGAAGTCGAATTTGTCCGCCTGCTCCTTACCCATAAAAAGAAAAATATCAAGCTTGCGAAAGAGCTGAAAAAAACATACGGGGCACGCGTCCGGTTCGTCATGGGCACGGTGGCCGATCCCGCGGTGTGCAGAGCGCTCATAAAGGGCGTCGATTATGTCGTACATATGGCGGCCGTCATTCCGCCCGCCTCCGACGCGAGCCATGCGGCGAGCGAGGAATGCAACCGGCGGGGCGCAGTCGCATTGATCGACGCGGTCAAAGCGCAGGATCCGCAGCCGAAATACATTCACATTTCCACGGTCGCGCTGTACGGGAACCGCAACGAAAAACATCCTTTCGGGCGGGTGGGAGATCCGCTCGTAGTCAGTCCGTTCGACCGTTACGCCATGGACAAGCTCTACGGGGAGCGCTACTGCCTCGACGCCGGCCTTGATTGCTGGGCCGTGCTGCGGCAGACGGCCATGCTTCATCCCAACATGATGAAGGACAACATCTCCGACGGACTTATGTTCCATACGGCGCTCAACGCACCGCTCGAATGGGTCAGCTCGCGCGACAGCGGCCTGCTCATCAAGCGCATTTTGGAGCGAGACGCGAAAGGTGAAGTGCCCGGTTTTTGGAAGAAGATCTACAATATCGGCGCGGGATTCGGAGGCAGAGAGACGGGTTACGATACGTTCAACGACGGTTTTGCCATCATCGGCGGTTCCGCGGAGAAATTTTTCAAACCCAACTGGATGGCGTCGCGCAATTTCCACGGAATGTGGTTTTCCGACGGCGACGAGCTGGAAAAGCTCTTTTCCTACCAGCGCGATACGGCGACCGGATATTGGAAAGAGATCGCCGCGCACCATAAGATCTATGCGCTCGGGAAGATCGTTCCCAAGAAGCTGATCCATCTGTTTTTGTTCAGAAGGCTGCTCAAACATCCGAATTCGCCGCGGCAATGGATCAAAAACGGGGATACCGCGCGCGTGATTGCGACGTTCGGCTCCGCGGCACCGCAGCTTTCCGAGGATTGGAAAGATTATAAGCTGCTCGCAAAGAACGATTTCGGCGATTACGATAAACTGCGCGATCCCGCCAATGCCGTTCTGCTCTCGCACGGCTACGACGAGAGCAAGACGCCCGAGGAATGGACGGCAGAAGATTTCCGGCAGGCGGCGGCGTTCCGCGGCGGCGAACTTGTTTCCGGGGATTATCAAGGGGATATTTACGGCAAGCTCGTCTGGAAGTGCCACGACGGTCACACGTTCGAGGCCAGCCCGTATACCGTTCTTCGCGGCGGACATTGGTGCCCGCATTGCTGCATGCCCCTGCCGTGGGATTTCGACCGGATCGCCAAACACAATCCCTTTATCGCGCAGGTATGGTATGATTCGCACGACGCAGACGAGGACCGTGTTTACGATCTGGATCAAAACGATACCGCGGTCATCCGCAACGTCGGGGAGAACGAAGGATGAAGGCGCTCTTTTGCATTTTCTCGGGGACGGGAAATACAAAGCGCGTGGGCGAACGCTTCGCGGAAGAATTGCGCGCGCTCGGGCATGAAGCGGAGGTCTATCTCATCCGGAAAGACGCTCCCGAACCCGATTACGGCGCGTACGACCTGCTCATCGTCGGGTATCCCGTGCATGCGTTCAATGCGCCCTCCGCGGTCGTGCGCTTTTTGAAAAAGCTCCCCGCGGCCGAGGGGAAGTCCGCCTATCTTCTGCGCACGTCGGGCGAGCCTTCCAAGCTCAATCATGCCGCGGGCATCACGCCGCGCCGCATGCTCAAACGGCGGGGTTACAATGTGCGCGGCGAATTCGTGTACGTAATGCCGTACAATATCATTTTCCGCCATTCGGACGGAATGGCTGCCCGCATGTGGCAGACCGTGGAAACCCGAATCCCCAAGGATGCGCAGACCGTGGTCGAAGGCGCGGGAGAATGTATGCGCGTGGGGCCGTTCCGCCGCGCCGCGGCGTTTGTCGTGCGCGTCGAGCATCCCGCGATGCCCGTCATCGGAAAGACGTTCCACGCCTCCAAAAAGAAGTGCATCGGCTGCGGCGCCTGTGTGGGACTTTGCCCGCGCGGGAATATCCGCATGGTAAACGGACGGCCCAAGTTCGGCATGCACTGCGTCGGTTGTATGGCCTGCGCGTTCGGCTGCCCGGAAGACGCCGTGCGCATTTCGGTGTTCAATTTGTGGCGGGTAAACGGACAATACACGTTCAACGGCGAGCCGGCCAAAGACGAAGAGATCTGCCGGTACTGCCGCAAAATGTATCGGAAATATTTCCACGCGAACGAAGAGGATCGGAAAGAAAAGCAATAGAGAGGTCGTAAGATCGTTCGCATTTCGAAGAGGAGGCCGGCATGAAAATTTTATTGATCAACGGAAGTCCCCACGAAAAGGGCTGCACATATACCGCCCTCGATGAAATCTCCCGCACGTTGCGGCAGGAGGGCGTCGAAACGGAACTTCTCTGGTTGGGCGTAAAGCCGATCGCAGGGTGCATCGCATGTATGCGCTGCAAAAAAACCGGCAGATGCTTTATCGATGACGCCGTCAACGAGACGATCGAAAAACTTCCGGAGTACGACGGTATCATCGTGGGATCGCCCGTCTATTACGCCGGGCCGAGCGGACAGCTCACGGCCTTTTTAGACAGGCTGTTCTATGCGGGAAGCGGTTTTGCGGGCAAACTCGGCGCGGCGGTCGTCAGTTGCAGACGGGGCGGCGCGTCGGCGGCATTCGATCGGCTGAATAAATATTTCACGATCAACTGTATGCCCGTCGTCTCTTCGCAGTATTGGAATCAGGTGCATGGGTTTACGCCCGCAGACGTAAAAAAAGACGGAGAGGGGCTGCAGACCATGCGCACGCTTGCAAGATATACGGCATGGCTTTTGAAATGTATCGAAGCGGGAAAAAATCAAGGGATCTCGCTTCCCGCAGCGGAGCCGCGCATCTCGACGAATTTCATCGACTGAACGGAGCGCAGCGCGCAGCCGGATCTGCGTGAAATTTTTCGCAAAAATTTCGGCGTTTTCGGGAAATATATTTTGACAAGCAAGCGATTTTGTGTTATATTGATATGGCGAATTTGATTCGCATGCAGAAGTACCCAAGAGGCTCAAGGGGCTCCCCTGCTAAGGGAGTAGTGCTGGATAACGGCAGCGCGGGTTCAAATCCCGCCTTCTGCGCCA
>CANPZD010000011.1 GCA_947589085.1 uncultured Clostridia bacterium | reverse complement strand
GTGATGAAGTCTACGAACGCCGCCTACCACTTCCGAGGCAAGAACATTGTCTTGGAATGTCTGCAATTCGGCGGCAATCGGGAGTTTTGGGACGGCTTTGCATCCGAACAGGACATACGAAACTATTTCAAAGTTTGCTACCAATACGCCATAGACAAAATAGGTTTCTTACGCACACATGAGAACATCATCTGCGCCGTGATTGTCACCGAGCCGAACAGGCGAAGCCTCTTCGTCTACTATCTCCCCATTACGGAAGTATGGCAAGAAAAGATCATGAGCAACGATAAAAGCGAAGCGGGCAACAGACTTCAACTGCGCGATGAGTACGATATGCCTATGTATAGGCATCGGGAGGAGATAGACGAACCATTGCTTTCCCACAGCGCATTTTGGAAAGCGCGCGGCGGATTAGTATCTTACTCCGCTCTGCAAGAGGACTTCTTCAAGGAAGTATCCGAGAAATACGGAGCGAAACGCGGCGAGAGCTTCTCTCTCATCAAGAATACTGTGGAAAGTCAGCGTAAGCGTTACCATCGGACAGACGGAGACCTTTACGACGAACTTTATTATGATGGTTATTAAGAATCCCGCTTGAATCTCTTGACAAACCTCAAAGAAAAAGATATAATCGTATTCATACGACACATATATTTCACGGAGGTTATTATGGAAAAGAAACCGAGAGCGATCAAGGACAAGCGTTATGAGGAAAAACACAAGGCAGAACGTAAGGAAAAGAGCCTTTCGTGGGGAACGAGTGTGCCGAGAGAAACAGCTGAGAACATCAACGCTTTTCTCAAAAAGTACGGGTACACCAAAATACAACTAATAGAAGCCGGCTATAGGACTTTGCTCGACGAAGCGGCGGAACACGACACTTCTCTTGCAAAGATTATGGACGGCTATGATGATTTCTTCGGATTTGAGTCGGACAAGTCCGAGAAATAATTTTACACCGACAAAACGGATAGAGTTCGGTTGAACAAACTGTTTCTACCCACAATTTACAAAATCTAAAAAGGAGGATTTTTGTGAATATGGAGAGAGAACATTGTATCCATTCAGCCAGAGAACATCGTAACTGCACAAATAGAAAAATAAGGAGAATTGAAACAAAACTGTGCAAAGGTAGATTTACAAACTAAACAAACAACTTATGGGGAACTTAATCTCCCCGATGAGAAACTGAAAGCAAGTGCGACGATACTTGCAAACATACTGCTCGACTATATGAAAAGCGGCGGCGATATGAATGACTTAACGCCGAGCAAGGTGTTCGGGCAAAGGAGAAAACAATGAAAAAGAGAACGGTTATTTATGCAAGGTTTTCCTCGCACACGCAGACGGAGCAATCCATTGAAGGACAACTCCGCGAATGTTACGATTACGCCAAGCGGCAAGACTTGACTGTCGTTGGCGAATACATAGACAGAGCATTGACGGGAACTACGGACAAACGTCCGCAGTTCCTGAAAATGATCGATGACAGCAAGAAAAAGACGTTCGATTACGTTCTCGTCTATCAGTTAGACCGTTTCGCTCGTAACCGCTATGACAGCGCAAATTACAAGGCAAAGTTAAAGAAAAACGGCGTGAGAGTTCTTTCGGCAAAGGAAAATATAACCGAGGATGCGAGCGGCATACTCATTGAAGGTGTTCTTGAAAGTATGGCGGAATACTACTCCGCCGAATTAAGCCAAAAGGTAAAAAGAGGTATCAAAGAGAGCCTTACAAAAGGATATTTCATAGGTGGGAACTGCTTATTCGGCTATGACATTGTGGACAAACATTGGTCAATCAATCCCATCGAAGCAGAGATTGTGCGAGATATGTTCGCTCGTTATAAGAGCGGAGAGAAAGCAAAAAGCATTGTGGACAGATTGAATACACAAGGTATTCACAACAAGAGCGGCGCGGCATTTACGGTCAATTCTTTTGCCAAAATTATCCGCAACAGCAAGTATGCGGGAATTGTCATCAACAATGGCGAAACCTATGAAAACGTCGTTCCCGCTATCGTGGACAAGGATACTTATGAAGCCTGCAACCGTATCATGGACAATCAACGGCACAAGCAAAAGACCGTGCAAGAACACAGCGAATACGTCTTATCCGGAAAACTTTTCTGCGGAAACTGCGGTACGCTCATGACTGCCGAGGACGGAACAAGTCATACCGGTAAGATCTATCACTATTACAAGTGTTTTAATCGCAAGAAGAACAAAGAGCAATGCAACAAGAGCAACATCACCAAAGAAAAGCTCGAAAACCTCGTCTTTGAAAAGACGATAGATTATGTCTTAAAACCGCAGGTAATAGAAAAAATCGCCTCGGCGGTCGTGGAAAAATTCAACAGTAGCATTACAAAATCCGATTCGCTTACTTTGCTTGAAAAGGAGCAACAGCAGGTTCAAAAGTCCATAAACGGCTTTCTAAACGCCATTGCGGAGGGGATTATTACAAAGTCCACGAAAGAAAGATTGCTTGCTTTGGAACAGCAAAATGACATTCTCGAAGAAAAGATCGCTTTGGAAAAAGCAAGGCAAATTCAACCGCTCCAATACGAAACGGTAAAGGCATTCTTGACTTACTTTGCAAAGAAGAAATACCAAAACGACGAGGAGAAAAACGAATTTTTCAACTCGTTCATCTATCGTGTTGTCCTCTTTGATGACTGCGTTTATATCTTTTACAACACTTCGCCCGACGCGCCAACAAAAGTTAAACTCGACAAGGACGAACTTGACGAGTTAAAAAGCCCCGAACATAGAAAAAGCACCCGACTTCAACCGCTTGGGTTCAAATTGGGTGCTAATGGCGGAAAGTGAGGGATTCGAACCCCCGGAAGCTTGCGCTTCAACGGTTTTCAAGACCGCCGCATTCGACCGCTCTGCCAACTTTCCAACAATATCATTATATCATATCCCAAAAATTTTGCAATCGTTTTTACGGCTCGATCGAAACGTATCGCCGCGAGAAAAAAAGACCGCGTTTTTGCGGTCTCTATTGGATCGGGGTGAAATTTTTTACGCGCAGGATGCGGAATGTGATCACAACCTCAGCTCCGTGCTTGCCTTCGCGCGTCGTGAGAAGAAATCCTCCGTCCGTCTCGAAATATTCCTCGGCAACGCGCTTGAAGTCCCGGATCGCCGCTTGCCGCGACGCTTCGTTGATTTCCGCTTTATCCTGGCTTAAAAGGCGCAGAAGCCTCCCCTTTTCTTCTCCTCTCACCGGTGCCACCTCCCGAATGCAAACCCGGATTTTTCCTGCGGATGATTCAGATAAAATTCCGCGAGTTGCCGAAACGCCCGCGAGCGATCGGCGATATTATCGAGAAAAAACACATCTTCCTCCGGAATGATCGCGCGGACGGGCAGACGCAGAGCTTCGGAGATCTCCTCTCCGGAGAGGATCTCCCCTTTGCGCGCCATATCCCGTCTGACAAGATTGACGACAAGTCCGATATCGCGGAACCGATAACTTTTGAGAATGCCGGCGACCCTGTCCGCATCGCGCATGGCGGAGATGTGCGGAGTGGTCACCAAAACCGCTTCTTCCGCGCAGGAAGCGGCGCGATGAAATCCTTCGTCGATCCCGGCAGGCGAATCGATCAGAATAAAATCAAAGCGGGGAGAAAGCGTTTCAAGCACAAGTCTTATCGCCTGCGGGGAGATATACCGCTCGGAGATCCGGTTGCTCGAAAGCGAATAGAGGGTGGCATAGCGCGGGTGCCGTACGAGCGCCTGACTTGCGCGGCAACGACCTTCCACGGCATCCGAAACGTCGTAAACCGCAAGATTTTCCACGCCGAGCACGACGTCGACATTGTTGAGGCCGAAATCCAGATCGCACACGACGACGCGGTATCCGCGCTTTGCAAACTGCACGCCGAGATTGCAGCATACCGTGGTCTTGCCGACGCCGCCTTTCCCCGACGTTATCACGATTTTTCTCGCCATGATTTCCTCCGCGCGCGCGTTTTCGGGTATGATACCACACTGCGTACGTACATTTTCGGGATTTTTTTGTCGAAATCGGGGAGAGTATGAAAAAACGGAGCCATGCTCCGTTTTTCTTATTTTTGCAGCAGTCTGCGAAGATATGCTTCGTATTCCTCGTCGGTGAGTTTTTTGACTTTCTTCTTCGCCATACTTCCCCTCGCATTTGTTCTGACGTAAGTATGGACGGTTCCCGCGCGCTTTATGCGAAACGCGCGAATGTCGCCGGAAACTCACTCCGTCCGCAATGCGATCACGGGATCTTTCTTGGCGGCGGCCTGTGCGGGAATGAGGCCGGAAATGAGCGTCAAGACGACGCTGACACAGATCATGACGAGCGCCGCAAGCGGAGCAAGGGCAGCCATGCCCGCGATCCCCGTATATTTTAAGAGCACCGCGCTGATGATGCTGCTGAAAATGTAGGCGACGACGACCCCGAAGATCCCCGAGGTGAGGCCGATCATAAAGGTCTCGGCGTTGAAGAGATTGCGGATATCCATCTTCCGCGCGCCCAGACTTCGCAGAACGCCAATCTCTTTGACGCGTTCGACGACGGAAACATAAGTGATGATGCCGATCATGACCGAGGAGACGATGAGTGAGATCGCCGTAAACGCCACGAGCACATAGGAGATGAGATTGAAGATGGTCTCGATCATGCCCATGAGGACCCCCATCTGGTCGGTATACGTGATATTCTGATATGGTCCTTCCTCTCCGGGGTGCTCCGCTTCCCACGCTTCGTTGCGGGAATCGACGCTGTCGTTCCATGCGTCGAGATAGTCCTTGATATGCTGTTTTCCCTCGAATCCCGATGGATAGATGGAGAGTTCAGAGATATCGTTGCTTCCGCCGAGCGCGTGCAGAACAGAACTTTCGTCGCTCGTGACATACAGGTCGTAAGATCCCGACGGGAAGAACGGACTTTCGATCTTTCCCTTCATCTCCGTATAGTAACCGTCGAGATGTTCCGCGGGCGAAATGAAGAGGCTTATGCCCTTTTCGGCTGCATTGGGCATGATGAGCGAAAGGAACATATCGATGTTCCCCGTGCCGTTCAGCATCCATGAAACGATGCCGCCGGGGTTCTCCTTAGCCCGCTCGATATTGTTTTTGATGTAATGCGTCACCGTCGCTTCGGGCAGGTTCAGCCCCTCTTCGAGACAGCCGTAGGACAGCCCCTCTTTGAGGCGCAAAATGGCCGTGATCTTAAATCCGATGCCCTTCTCGTCCTCCGTATCTTCATACGCCGCGTTGAAGTCCTCTTCGGAAAACTCGCCCTGATACTCGAAAGGATGCGCGCCGCTGAACGCATTTAAGGTGGTGAACCCGGGCGTGGCTTTGTAGAGCGAATCGGTGTAATAGAGCACATATTTTTGTTCGAGGATGCGGGAGAAGGCAAGGCGCTTCTTCGCCTCCTCGGGGGTGAGCGTCTCCCCGTCCTCCGTGACGGTGGTCGCGCTCGCCTTGGCCGCCTCCTCCATGCCCTCTTCGGCCGCCTGCGCGTCGCGGAAGAGATCGAGGAATTGATCTTCGTCGAGGAAGCCGAGCTGGACGAGAGTGAGGTCGATCACGTCGTTGTTCGGCCCGATGACCATGACGGCCTCGTGTTCATTTCGGGGAAGATGCCCGCCCTCGTTGACGATATCGTACTGCGAAGAGACATATTCTGCAAAGTGGTCGGAATCCTCAAAATCCGAGGTGCCCGGCATCTTATTGATGACGTCGGTGAAGTAGTGCACGAATTGCAAAAGGGTGGAATATTGGTCGGCCTCCGCCATCAGTTCGTCGATCAGATATTGCTTGAGGTCGTTGACCGAGAAACAACGCGTCGTAAACCGATCTTCGGCCGTTTTATCCGGCTGGTCGGGATTGACGGTCGCCATGGGCGTAAAGAGCGCGTCGGCGAGATTAAAGCCGTAGCTGTATTGAATGGCCGCATAATCTTCCGGATTTGCATTCTTGCCCGCCTCGAGATATTCCACATATTCGGGCGTGACGTTATTCTTGATCGCCATGCCCTGCGCAAGTCCCGTAAGGAAGGAATTGATGTAAACTTTATCGCCCAGTTTTTTGAGATCGGGCATCTCCGAAGGAGACATGATGCCGTTCATGACCGCCGAAAGATCGAACGTGTTCTCCGAAATTTCGAGCGGATAGGCGGAGAGCATATCCTCCTCCGTCTTGCGGATGTAGTTGCCGAACCCGTTGGAAAGCGCGAGAACGAGACAGACGCTGATGATGCCGATGCTCCCGCCGATGGACGTGATGATCGTTCTGCCCTTTTTGCTGAGCAGGTTTTTGAAGGAGAGCGCAAGCGAAGTGAAGAATCCCATCTTCGCGCGGCTCTTTCCCCGCTTCCCCTTTGCGGGGGCCGTCGCTTCCGCGGCCGCGGCGCCCTCATCCTCGCCGTGATAGGGATTGGAATCCGATTCCACGCAGCCGTCTTTCAGGCGCACGATACGGGAAGCGTACTGTTCGGCAAGTTCGGGATTGTGGGTGACCATGATGACCAGCCGTTCGCCCGCGATCTCCTTGATGAGATCCATGATGGCGACGCTCGTCTTGGAATCGAGCGCGCCCGTCGGCTCGTCTGCAAGCAGAATGTCGGGATCGTTCACGAGGGCGCGAGCGATGGCGACGCGCTGCATCTGCCCGCCGGAGAGCTGGTTGGGCCGCTTATTCAGCTCTTCGCCCAGTCCCACGCGCTCCAGAGCCTCTTTGGCGCGGCGCTTGCGTTCTTCTTTGCCGACCCCCGCGATCGTGAGCGCAAGCTCCACGTTCGAAAGCACGGATTGATGCGGGATCAGATTATACGTTTGGAACACAAAACCGATCCGATGGTTCCGATAAACGTCCCAATCGCGGTCCTTGAATCGCTTTGTGGACTTTCCTTGAATGACAAGATCGCCCGAAGTGTAATGATCGAGTCCGCCGATGATGTTGAGCAGCGTCGTCTTGCCGCAGCCGCTCGGACCGAGAATGCATACGAATTCGTTCTTTCGGAATTCGAGACTCACGCCGCGCAGCGCGTTGACCACGCCGGACGCGACTTTATAGTCTTTCTTGATATCGGTGAGTTTCAGCATTGTTTATCCTCCTGCTTTCGGTTTGTTCCATTCTGTTTATCCATATGCGCGCATTCTTTCAATGCGCGACCGAAAATTTCGGAAAATTCGTCATAAATCGCAATGAGCAGCTGCAATTTTTCCTCGCCCATCTCTTCCAGCACGCGATCCATGACGATATTCGACTGCCGGCATTGCTCTTCGTATTCCTCCAGCGCCCAGTCCGAAAGCCGGATATAGGCGATCTTGCGATCCGTGGGAGAAGGCGTTCTCATGACGATATTGCGCTTTTCGAGCTTGGTGACGAGCTGAGAGACCGCGGAACGGGTAACTCCGAGCCGGCGCGCAAGTTCCGAAGAAATGATGCCCTTCCCCGCCCGCTCTTCCGTGACGATCTCGCGCAGCAGGCGGAACTCCGTTTTGGAAAGAGTTTGCGCGCCCGCAAACAGATCCAATCCCGCCAGATCTTTGATCATGCGGGAAAGTTTCATAAGATATTCATTCGGTTCCATACCCTGTTCCATGTTCATCCCCGCTTCTGTGTGATTTCTTCGTATTATAACTTTTTTGATAAGTTATGTCAACAAAATTGCGCCGTGTCATGCCCCTCCGCAGAAAAATCTCCCCGTTACACGGGGAGAAATCATTGCTTCGCTCCGGGTTTTTTCCCAAAATAGGCAAGCAGACTGCATTTCAGATCGGCATTAAAAAGGATCCTGCGCTTATCCGCCCTGCCGAAGGCGCGTTCCGCTCCCTCATAGGCGGAAATAAAATACGCGCTCCAATCGGGAAGGCGCCGGAACATCTGCGCGAAATCGCGGTACAGGGAGGCGAGATCTCCTTTCAGGCGCGCCCCGTAAGGCGGGTTGGAGATGAGAACGCCGAAACGCTCGTTTGCCGTAAAATCCCGCATATCCGCAACGCGGAAACGGATATCTTTTTCCACGCCCGCGCGCGCCGCATGCTGTTTGGCTGCCGAAATTGCCTCCGGCGACAGATCGGAAGCAAAAACGGGCGCGATCTCTCCGCCGTATTCCTCCTCCCGCGCCGCCCGTTTCACGCGGTCCAAAACGCCCGCGGGCACGCATTTCCATGCCGTAAAGTCAAAATTGCGCGCCTTGCCCGGCGCAATGTTCCGCGCATACAGCACGGCCTCTATGGGGATCGTTCCGCTGCCGCAGAAGGGATCGGCAAACGGCTTGTCGCGCCGATAGAAAGAATCCTCGACGATCGCGGCGGCCGTGGTTTCCCGAAGGGGCGCCTCCCCCGTCAGAACGCGGTAGCCGCGCTTGTGAAGTCCCTCTCCGGACGTGTCGAGCGTGATCTGCACGACGTTTTCATAGACGGAAAATCCCACGATCGCCCGTTCCCCCCGCTCGTCGAAAGAACGCGCGCGGAGTTTTTCTTTGAGACGGGTCAAAATGGCCTTTTTTACGACCCCACCCGAAGCTTTCAGCGCGGCAAGCTTGCTCCGATAGCTCTTGCCGTCGATCCGGATATTGACGTGCGGCGTAAAAAATTCTTCCCACGGGAGGGCGTAAACGCCCTCGAAGAGCGCGTCGAACGTATCCGCATAAAATGTTCCGACGAGAAGAAGCACGCGCTCTCCCGCGCGCAAACAAACATTGAGCCGCGCGATCTCTTCCCAACCGCCGCGCAAAGCAATGCGACCTCTTACGGCGGGGGCATGTCCGTAACCGAGGCGTTCGATTTCACGTTTGGCCGCCGCCTCGATCCCGGCGGCGACGGGAATGAGGATCTCCATACCTTATTCTTCCGTCTCGTCTACCGTCTCCGGATCGGCGGGTTCCGGCTCCGGGATAAAGGGTTGCAGGGGCGATGTGACCGGCGTAAGATCGTATTTATCGTCCAGATCGCCCAAAAGTTCTTCGATGATGTCCTCGCGCGTAATAAGTCCCAGCGCATTTCCTTCCGAGCCGACCATCACCATATGCTCACGGCGGGACTGCATCCACTTCATGAGGTCGGAAAGCTTTTCGTCCGTCTGGGTATAGGAGATCGGCCGCACGATGTTTCCGAAGTCCCTTCTGCCCGCGAGCAGATTTTCATAGAAGTCCGCGCGGTACAGGATCCCGATGATGTTCTGCCGCGTTCCCTTGTAGATGGGCAGGCGGGAAAAATTCGTTTCTCGGAAAATTTTATAGATGAGATGCGAATCATCGCGGATCTCCGCCATGATCACGCGGTCGAGCGGGATCATGCAGGAGCCGACGTGCAATTCGTCGTAACGGAGCGTTTTGGTGATGAGATCGTGTTCCGTCTCGTTGAGCACACCCTCTTCCCGAACGTCGGAAACCAGCATTTTGAATTCTTCTTCGGTGAATTTTTTCTTCTTTTTATTGAGGCCGAAAACCAGAAAAATAAATTTCTTCCACCACGAGAACAGGTAATTGAAGGGCAGACAAATGTAACTGCAAACGAGCAGCGGATAGGCGAAAAAGCATGCGAATCGCTCGGGCGCCTCTTTGGCGAGAGATTTCGGCGTGATCTCGCCGAAGATCAGAATGGCCACCGTAAGCACGACCGTGGAGAGCGTGGGGCCGAGATCACTTCCCATGAGTTTTGTAAAAAGCACGGTCGCAATCGTTGCGGCCGCGATATTCACGATATTGTTGCCGATGAGCAGCGTCGTAAGAACTTTATTGTAGTCCTCGCTGAGCGAGAGCGCGACGCGCGCCGCCTTACGCTTCTGCGCAAAACGCCGCATCCTCACCGTGCTGAAACTCGTATATGCCGTCTCCGTGGCGGAAAAAAAACCGGAAAGTACGATAAGAACCAATAATGCGACCAATAGACCTATGTCGCCGCCGTCCATGCGAACAAAAACCTCCGTTGCGGGTTTACCGCTGCATTTTTATTATACTATTCCTTTCGTGAAATTACAAGAATTTTATAGGGAATTCTTGCGAATCAATCGCTTTTTTCATGCGTCTGACGCAGAAACGCCCGCGCGGAGTGCGCGGCGACGCAGCCTTCCCCCGCCGCCTTGGCGTACTGATACGGCCGTCCCGTCACGTCGCCCGCGGCAAACAGTCCCGGCAGATTCGTGGAGAGGTCGCGGTTGACCGAAACGTGCGTTCCGTCCGTGTGAAGTCCCCCGACGAGCGCCTGCGGAGGCGCGCATTCTTTCAGAAGAAATACGCCCGAAACGGGAACGGCGCCCTCGCTCGTAATCAGCCGATTTACGCGATCCGTTCCCTCGACGGCGAGCGGGATCCCGCTGCACACTTCGACGCGCTCTCCGTGCAAGTTGTTTCCGGGATATAAACAATAACAGTACACTTTCTCGGCGAAACGCGCGAGATACTCCGCCTCTTCCTCAAACGCGGCCGAAGAAAGCACGGCGGCGATCCTTTTGCCTCTGTAAAGCGCACCGTCGCAGACCGCGCAATAACTCACGCCGCGGCCCAGAAATTCGTTTTCGCCTTTCAGACGTCCCTTGACTTCCAGCCCCGTCGCAAGGATCGCGCTCCGGCTCTCGAACGTTTCCGCGCCGGATGTGAGCAGAAATTTCCCGCCGGAAGCATAGATCCCGTCGATCCGCGCCTTCGTAAAATGCACGCCTTCGCGCGTTTGCTGCCTCTCGAGCGCTTCGACAAAGTCGGCGCCCGCGCCCGCGATCGCGGGGAAATTCGTGACCGTCTCGGCCGCGCGGAGCTTGCCGCCGAACAAACTTTCTCCCAGCCAGATGTAGTCGAGCAGCAGATGTTTCGCGGTGAGCGCCGCAGTATAGCCTGCGATCCCGCCGCCCACGATCGCCACGTCGTAAACTTTTCCCATACCGTCAGTTTCTCCGATTTGCCTGCATTCTATCACAGGCCCGCGCATTTATTTTGCTTGCGAAACACGGTCCCCTCGCCCTTTCGCATCCGTTCCGCGAAATCGCGTTCGGAGGAGATCGGCTCCCTGAAACAGACCCCGGAAAGCATCGCTTGGGAAAAAGCATGCGTATCCGAGCCGCCCAGCCGAAGTTTACCGCAGCCGGCCGCGTACGTCTCGGCAAGGCGGTTGGAAAGCGGCGAACGCGCGGCGTTGCACACTTCCACGCCCTCCGCCTGCGGACACATGCGGAACCCCTCCGCCCGCTCCGCGTTGCGGAACGGATGCGCATGGACCGTGAGGATCCCGCGCCCCGCGCAATAGCGGCAGAGGTCGCCGAGTTCCATGCCGAGAATGCACTCCTGATCCTCGAGTTCCCGCTCATTCCATCCGTAAAGCAGAATATCCGTGCCGCGGTCGGAAAATTCCAACCCGAAGAACACTTGCAGCTTATCCCCCGCGCACTCCTTGACTTCCAGATATCCCTTGCGGAATTCGCGGATCTTTTCCCGATAGGAAGCGTTCGGGATCGCCGCGTTCACGGTGGTATTGCCGTTCAGAAAATGATCGGTGATAAATACGCCCGCATAACCGTTCTCAACGTACAGCGAGACGATCTCCTCCGCGCTAAGCTGCGAACATGCGCTCGTCCGCCGGGTATGACAGTGCGTTTCGTATCGGTACATTTTTTCTCCCCTCATAGAATATGCGCCCCTGCGGTTCTCCGCGGGGGCGCATGTTTTGTTCCTTATGATCCCGCTTCGTCGATCTTGATCGAAACAGTGTATCCTATGATCTTGCCTGCATCGTCTTTTTCAGGGACGAATTGCAGAATGTATTTCTGCTCCATACTCGCTTCGCCCTCCGTGCCGTAGAACGTCCACGTCTCCGACCCTTCTTCGTGCTCGAGATCGTGCGTATTGCTGAGCCAATAGTGGCCTTGGTTCTCCTGATATGCGACCATAAGAATGTCTACCACGTTGTTGTTCTCATCGACAAGGTAGTTGATCATATAGCCGGAAGGGCTTGCCTGTTTGAGCGTATACTGATTGACTTCAACGGATTTCACCTTCTTGCCGTCTACATCGTCGTAAGTGAACTTGACGAGATAGGCGGGGCCTGCAATGGCAGTGCCTTTATCGCTGATTCCCTTAAACTCCCAGAACCAGACGTCGCGGTTGATCGAGATGCCGCTGTCGCCGTTGACGATCGCCTTCTGCGTCGCCGTCGGAATGAGCGTGACCGCGCAAGGCCTTCCGACCATATCGTCGTCGCCGTAACCGGGCGAGTTCGGCGTGGTCGCAATATAGAGATATTTCACTTTGACCGTGTAATCCGTGAGGGTAAATTCATCGTATTCATAGAAGCCTTGCAGAACATACACGGGGCCGCGATCCTCGGAGGTCGCCTCATAGAAATCGATCGCATATTTCTTGCTCTCGTGCTCGAACACGATCTCATAGCAGTTCCCCAATCCGACGCGATAGCCGATCACGGCAATATCCGAAACGGATACATTCGTAAAGGTCCACGGCATTGCGGCAGCTCCGGGCGTTGCCTCGTTATGATACAGGAATTTGCCGCTGTATGTCGCGCCCGCAAGATCGATGGGACCGAAGCCGTTGCGCTCCCGCGTGATAAGTCCGCCGTGATGTCCGCCGTCGTCGTCGCGCCAGCCGGCATAATAATCCTGCATGGGCGTTTCGACATAGCCGGCGCGTACGGTGAAACTGCTCCCTGCGGCCGTTCCCTTGTAGTCGAACGTGATATAATAATCCACGCCTTCGTACGTCACGCGGGGATTGAGCTTTCCGCCGCTGTAGATATTGAACAGGAATCCGTCGTAATCGCCGTGATGATCGCCGTCCTTTACCGTAAACCGGGCCGGGAGGTTGAAATTCCCGCCGACCGTGGGCGTGAACGTGAACGTCGCGTCCAGCGAACCGACCTGCTGCGCCTTTCCGTCTTTATCGTAAAATTCGATCTTGCCGTCCACCGTGACCGCTTTCCCGTCCCAGAGATAATACGTCTTTTGGTTGTAGGTATATGTGGAGGAACCCGCAACGGGCAAGGGAAGCTCTACCCACTTGTAATTCGTCTCATAGTCGGTAACGAACGCATAGATCGCTTCCGACGTATAGAAATAGTATCCCGCAAGCCGGCCGATGCGAATGATGCCGTTATCGCAGAGCGCAAGATAATCCATCTCGTTTGAAAGATACAGATTGCCGAATTTGGTGAAATCGAGGATCTCGAACGTGTGCTTCGCGCTGTCCATGACGAGAAGCGCCTCCGTCGAATAATCATCGAACGAGAAGATAATGAATCCCCTCTCCTCCGAAGCGATCGTGTATAATCCGCTTCCCGCAAGCGAACCGTCGGCGGAATACAGCGAGCCGTTGCCGAAACCGTCGAGCGAGAGAACGTCCCAATTATCGTTGATAAACGTTCCGCTGCGTTTCTCGTCGAATACCATGCAGCCGTTGGCCAAGGCGCCGTTGAAAAGCATGACGTGCCAATCGGCAAGGCCGTACTGATCGCCGAAGTTGGCATGGACGATATATTCCTGCTTCGCCGCGTCGAGCAGCGTGTATTCGCCCGTTCGCGTGACGTCGCCCTGGAACGCAATGGAGACGTGCCCCTTTCCGTCGAACGTAATGACCGCATTGTTGATGGGATTGTAATTCGCGTCGATCAGCTCATAGACGCCGTACGCCTCATCGAGCGCGACAAACGTCTTGTTTTCTCTGTCGATGGAGATATAGAACGCCTCGCCCGTCACAGGCGTGAAGTAGATCAGCTTTCCCTCCGGATCGAGCGAATACGTTCCCGCGTAATTCGTGCCCTTTGCGTCCGTATAGGCCGCCCAGAAGTAGCCGTCCAGCTCGAGATCGCCGCCGCCCTCCGCCTTGTATTTGCCGTCGAGGGAAGCGCCCGTGATCGGCGTACCCGTGGGAAGCGTGTTGTAACGGAAATAAACGGGCGTGTAGCCGCCGTAACCGTTCCCCATCAGGAAGATCGTAAATTTGAAGCGTACAACCCCGCCAACCGTGAGCGAGAAAACATTGTCGCCGAACGGCGTGGAGCCGATCAGCTCATAGGTGGCGTTCTGCCATGTGCCCTCGCCGAACGCATCGTTGAAGCGCGCGGCGCCCTTGTGCCCGACGCTTGCGCCTTCGAGCACCACATCGTCGAGGATCAGGTCCTGCGCGTACAGCGCCGTGCCGTCATCCTCCCAATAGACGTAAATATACAGACTCATTTCCTCGCCCTGCGTTCGCGTTGCAAGGAATTTTCCGTTGTCCTGTTCGGTTACCCGGAAGCGCAGCACCGTGGAATTCCCCATCGCGTCGCCATAGAGGAATTCGAGATATGTCCCCTCGAAATTCTCGCTTCTTTCAACGGTCGCGCTGCCTTCGATCACTCTTCCGTCCGCCGTGAAGTAGAGAGAGCCGACGCCCTCCAGCCCCACGCGCAGATTCGCCCAGATCTTGCCGCCGTCGTCCGTCTGATATTCCCGATACCACACTTCGCTGCCGTATTCGAACGCGCAATAGACGTCTTGGCTGCGGAACGTTTCGGCGCTGAATACCTCGGTGATATAGAACACGATTTTAGCGGGAAGATCGGTATATCCCTCCGCAAGGGTCGTGCGCGTGAACGTATAGCGCGCATAATCCGTCCCCTCTTTGGTGCAATATCCGGTCGCGGCGGGTTCGGATTCGTACGTCATGCCGTCGTCTTTGGAGACGTACAGCTCCGCCTTGTACTTTCCGTCCGTCGGCGTATCGTATATCACGAGCAGAGGACTGTCGAGTTGGTTGGTCAGAAGATAATATTCGTGATAGGATTCCTTCTCGGTAAAAGGCTCGAACGTGCCCGTTCCGTAGGCGGTGATATTCAAACGGAACCGGAACGTCTTGTTCTCCGTCGTCATCGTGACGACGAATCCGCTCTTATTGTCGCGCAGATAGGTAAACGTGCCTTCATACGTCTTGCCGCCGTCCACGTAGACCGCGCTGTCCGAGAAGAAGCCGATCCCGTCGAGCGTGAGCTTCGCGCCGTTCGCGCCCGTGTATTCCCCGATGAATTCGTTCGCCGTAATGAACGCGTCGTAATGCACTTCGGAATCTCCGCCTGCCAGCGGCATCGTGTAGAAGCTCTGCAAATACCAACCCGGTTCGTCCCCGAGCGCGCCCAACGGATCGTAGATCCAGCATTCCGTTCTGTAAAGCGCCACGCCGTTCTGGGAAATTTCGCCCGTTATGCTGTAAAATCCGTCATATTGGAGATACCCCATGCCCGAGGCCGCAACATAGAGAGAAGCGTTGCCGTAGCCGTCGAGGAAGAGGATCTGCCCAGTCGAAAAGCCTGCGCCGAGCGTGGGATTCGTGATCACGAAGTCCTCGTAGATGCCGAGTTCGTTTCCGCCGATCGAGAAAATATTCTGATACTTCGCGCCGGCCTGCGCGCCGTTCTTGCTGAACAGTACGCGGAACGTCTCGTCGGAGCCGGTGAATACATAGTCGCCGTTCTCGTAATCAAATTCCAGATATCCCTTGCAGACATGATCGCCCTTGGTGTACGTGGCGTTCAGATTCTTATCGATCTCCAACGTGATCTTCGGATCGAAACGCTTTTCGTCATAGCGCCCGTCCGGTTCGTCGGCGCCGGGGAAACTGTCTCTTCCGTTATAAAATACATACTTTCCGGCGACGTCCGCGCGGTCGTACGAGAACATGTTGCCGTATACCATGCCCGTGAGTTTCCCCGCCGGACGGTCGAAAGAGAATTGATTTTCCGTGCGCACGCCTTCGAACTCGCGGCCGCCGCGGAACAAGATCGCCTTTCCCGGTTCCAGACGCGGGAAGAAAATCACGTCTTCGGTCCCGAAACGATCCCGATAGCCGCGATCCCATACCGCATAGAGATCGGTGTTGTCCGTGACCGTAATGCGTGCGCCCGCCTGATACTCGACGTCGCCGCCCGCCTGCGTGCTCCAACCCGCAAATCGGTACCCATATACGGAAAACGCGTTCGGCGAGGTGTTGACGGAGCCTTGATATACCACGCTCTGCGGCGCAACGCTGCCCGACGACGCAAGGCCGAGCGGCGCGTTCGCCCGATAGGTCACCGTGTAAGAATTGCGCGTATAGTAGAATTTGAATATGTTCTGGGTCGGATCTTCGGAAAGCGTTTGCGTCGTGACGGGCGTATAAGGTTTCCCGTCCGCAGCGTTCCCCTCCGGGGCATCCGTCGCCGTGAAATGCAGCACGAGCGGCGCCTCGGGAGATACCGTATCTCCCACGTAATCGCTGCCGTACGCCGTAAACTCGGGATTGTTGACATAGCTGTTGCGCGCGACGTTCTGCAAATAGGTTTCCATCGTGTATTGCACTTTATAGCGCGCCTTGATGGTAAGTTCCGCGGCGGGCATCCGGTACGAGCCGGTGACTTCGACGCCGTCCGCAAACCATGCGCCGAACGTGAACCCGCTCTTGGACGGCGCGAGATCCCGCACTGCGCCGAGCACGCTCGCGCCCTCCGCGAGCCAGAAGGAAGGCGCGCTCTCCGAGAGCGTCCCTCCGTCGAGATCAAGCGTAAGACGATACCCCGTAACCCACTTTGCGTAGTACGTGGTGCTCTTTTCCGGAACCGTGATCGATCCCTTTACGCCCGTTCCTTCCAACTCTTTATTGTCGTACCAGCCTTCGAGTGCGAATTGCTCCTTCGTCGACTCGGGAAGTTCTACCGTCGTTCCCGGTTCGGCGACGATCCGCTCGCAGGCCGTTCCGCCGTTCGATTCGAACTTGAGCGTGACCTTGGAATCGCCCTTGCAGCCCGCGGCCAGAAGACCGAGCGCAACCAAAAATACCGTGATCGGTAAAACAAGGAAAAATTTGCGAAGTTTCTTCATGAGACCTCCATAAGAAAAGAAATAACTCTTTTCTATATTTTATCATGGATCCCCCCCGTCTTGTCAACCGTTTGACCCTGCATAAACGAAAAAACAAACGGGTTTTCCACAATTATTTTTGCATAAACGCAAATAAATTTGTATTTATTCTTTTTCTTTGAAAAAGGGATCCCCCCTCGAGGAGGGGGGATCGCCGTCAATCCGATTCGCGCTTTGCCGGCAGCGCGACTTCGCAGCGCTGCTGCAAAGATACGGCTGCGCCCGGCCGATTCTGCCAATAGCTATCCGCAAGATACCGGTCGAAGAGATTGGCATACAGCCGCGAGGAATCGTATCCGCCGTTGCCGTCGGACTCGACGAGCGAATTGTGGTGCAGCATCGTGATCACCCCTTCCTTGTCGATCACGATATTTGCGGGATAGCTCGTGACGCCGAAATTCACATTCAGTTCCAAGTTGGCGTCCCATACGATCCCGTCGAAGGCCATCGAATAGTTTTCCGCGTATTTGCGGACGGCGTCCT
Source organism: uncultured Clostridia bacterium (assembly GCA_947589085.1). Classification (GTDB taxonomy): domain Bacteria; phylum Bacillota; class Clostridia; order Christensenellales; family Borkfalkiaceae; genus Gallimonas. The sequence continues at coordinate 14,773 of CANPZD010000011.1, read as the reverse complement.
CGCTGTCGTGATGCGCGAGATAGGGATCGATCGCGATCACGGCAACGTCGTCACGGTATCTCTTGTAAACTTCGACCAACCCCGGGAATTCGGCATTGCACCACTGGCAGTTGACATAGAAGAAATTCAGAAGCACAAGCCGTTTCTTTTTCAGAAGAGCGGAGAGGCTGATATTTTCGCCGTAAACGGTTTTATAGGTGAAATCATGCATGACATCCCCCACCGAATAGCGCAGGGAGGAACTTGCCGGCGACGCGATCGGCGAGGCCGTGAGCCATAGCCGGCAGATGGGTTCCTGCGGGATCACGGTGTAGCTCGTTTCGGCGGAATATCCCGCCGGCAGTCCCGCGACTTTCACCGTATACGTTTCGGGTTCGAGCATCGTCTTGAACGAGCCGTTCACAAGCGTGGAGCGCGTGCTGGTCGCAACGGGATCCCCGGCGGCGTTGTATACCGTAATGACCGCGCCGGACGCGTCGATCCTCTCTCCCGTGTTGCGCAGCGTGATGAATTCGTATTCGATCTTCGTGCCGTGGGAGAGCGCGGGGATCGTCACTTCGCCCCGGCGCTGGTCGCAGCGCGAACAGTGATAGGATTTGGATCCGGGTTTCCCGAAATCCGGTTTGACGTCTATCGTGTAATCGCCCTGCCAGTTATGGCCGAGCGCATCGATCTTCTCCGTGACCGTCTTTTTGCAGCGCGTGCATTGTTTGGTGCGGGAGCCTTCTTTCTCGCAGGTGGCAGGCTCGAGCGCGATCACGGAACCGAGTTCATGCCCGAGTTTGGGGAGGATCTCCGTGACCGTCTCTTTGCAGATCTTGCAGGTTTTCTTTTCGCTGCCGTCTTTTTCGCATTCGGGTTCCGTGCGCACCGTGAGAGACACGTCCCACGTATGAGGAAGTTTATCCGTCGGGCGGTTTTCCGATGTTTGGCAGCGCAGGCAGGTGAACTTCGAAAGTCCCTGCTTGCTGCAAGAGGCAGGCTCGATCACTTCTCCGTCGTCCCAATCGTGGTTGTAGGGAGAGACCGGCTCATCCACCGGCTTGCTGCAACGTCTGCAAGTGCGGGTACGGACGCCGGGCGTCGTGCATGTGGGCGGCGTGCTCAGGACCCCTGCGTCGAGGTCGTGCCCCAAAGGCGGGATCTCGATCGAGATCTCTTCCCCTTCCGCGTTGAAATGCTTTCCGCACCCCTTGCAGTCTTTATGCGCGACAACGCCCGCTTCGGTGCAGGTTGCGGGAGTCGAATCGATCCAGCTGCCGAATTTATGCTGATGCTCGCCGCACCCCGCGAGCGACGCGCCGCAGACCGCCGCAATGAGCGCCGCTCCGAAAAAAAGTGTGTGCAACCTCTTCATTTTCATATCTTCCTCCGGTCTCCGCAAGCGCGGAGGCAGCCTTAACTTTTTTTATATTATACGCAATTCATACGGTTTTGTCAAGAAACAAAGGCCGTAATTCGGGAACATTCGCAAGATTTTCTTGAAATCGGCCGAAAATAAGTTAATATTTATTTGCATAACTTTTCAGAATGTGCTACAATGAAATTGTGGGAACAAAAATTGTTCCGGAGGTTGTTATGACGAAATTATTAAGGAAGATCTTACTTGCGGCTCTTACCCTTTGCATGACTGCGGGAATCGTTGCGGTTGCCGCCGCATGCGGTCAGCCCAAAAACGATATCGATTATTCCGTCACCGTGCAGTGCGACGATGCGGCAATTCTTTCCGCCGTGAAAGTTCAGTTGCTGAAATCCGACGGCACCGCGGCCGCGGACGCAAAATCTCCCGACGCGGCGGGCAAAGCGGCGTTTACGCTGGCTCCCGCAACGTATACCGTAAAACTCACGGGCGACGGGTTGGATGCGTACACGTATCCCGAAACGAGAGTGACCGAATCGGCGCCCTCCGCCACCGTAAAGCTGACGGCGAAACAGACGAAAGACACCGTCACGTATACGCTCACGGTGCAGTATCCCGACGGAACTCCGCTTGCCGATTGGGCCGTGTCTCTCTGCACATCCGTGACGGGCGAAGAGAACCAGGCGTGCTACCCTGCGTTCACCGATAAAAACGGCGTCGCGGTGCTGGAACTCGATCCCGGCGTATACGAAGTGCATGTAGACAATCAGGATCAACTCAACGGCTACACGTTCGACAATAAGGCCTATACCATGTCTGAGACCGACAACACGAAAACGGTGAAATTGACGGCCGCCGGCAGTTCTCTTACCCTTACGGGAAGCTGGCTGAGCCTCGACGGCAAGACCTACACGCTCGACATCGAAGACGGCACGCTGTATTTTTGCAGCGAAAAAGTGAACGGAGCCTCGGAAACGGACGGAACGATCGCGTTCACCGTGGGCGGAACGGCATACACGCTTACGCGCCATGCCGCGATCAAAAATGCGCTCACGCTTTCCTTTAACGACGTGCAGGAACTTCTGATCCCGAAAGCGGGACTTTCCTATGTCACCGTGCCCGATCTCTTCAACGGGACCTGGTCGAACGACGCAAGCGGCGAAACGCTCTACTTTACGGGGAACACGTTCACGGCGCCGAACGGCGAGGACGGACACGTTGTTGCGGTGACGGAAAAAAAAACCGCTTCTGAGGACGCAGACACGCCTTCAAGTTACGATCTGATCACGTTGGTCACGGCAAAGATCTACGAACTCAGCTATCACGGCGACAACGGGATCTTATATCTTGCGCAGAACGGCACGCAGACGGAATTCATCAAAACCGGGCTTGGCACGGAGACGGACGCGCGTGTGCTCGATCAGCTGGAAGGAAATTATTCGTTTGAATTGAAAATAACCGAATCCTCATCGAGCAGCAGCTTTGAAACGACATATTTTTATGTGGCGCAATATCTGAAATACACGCCCAAGCAGGACGAAACGTATACGGTTTGGGATCCCGACTCCACGGTGCAGGATTACGATCTTTCGCTTTCCATCTATACGGGTCTGCAAGCGGACGGCACGGAACAGCTGCTCGTGAATTGGATCTCCGTCATTCCGGACACGCGTTATGAAACGTTTACGCTCAAAGCGAATACGGCGTACATGTTCTACGTCTGCGCGCAGCCGGCGAACAGCATGCGCGGTCTGCCTCCGCTCACGGTCTCTTTCTCCGTGGCAAAGGGCGACCGTCCGCCCGTGGAAACGGTGCACATCCCCTCTGTTTTCCGGGGCACGTGGTACAACACCGCAGACAAGACGAAAACGGCGATTATTTCCGAGTATAAAGTGCTCTGGAACGGCGCAAAGGCGACCTTGAAGAGCGCGAGCGAGAGCGAAGTGAAGCTGGAAATCGGCGGCGCCGTGTGGACGCTGAAACTTTCCGGCGCGACGCTCACGGCGGAGAACGGCGGAGAGACGATCAGCTTTACGCCCGTACCGGCCGCCGCGCCCAAAATTCACGGATACTATCAGGGCGTATGGCTGAATTCGGCCGACCCCGACGAAGTGCTTGCGATCGGCGAGAACTATATCAATTGGTCGCGCGCCCGTGTGAGCGTCGCCACATCGGATTTGCAGCAGACGATCGTCGTCATCGACAACGCGCTCTGGCGCCTCGAATTCGTCAACGCGAATCTGAAACTCTCAAAGACGGACGGCAGCGAATCCTGTATGTTCCAAAAATCGAACGCGCTTTCCAATTTCAAGTCGACCTATCTCGGCACATGGAAGACGGCGGACGCCGCCACGACCTTGAAATTCACGCTTGCTCGCGCAGAATGGAACGGCGAGAGCGTGGAGATCTGGAAAGGCAAGGACGACAACTGTCTCATCTTTACCTGCAAAGGCGTAACTTACGTCGTGAAACTTACGGTGCAGGACGGAAAAAATACGTTGCAGGTTTCCGTGCTGGGCGATACGCAGACCTATGTGCTGACCAAATAGCGAAAACCCTGAAGGGCGCGATCCTTGCGGATCGCGCTTTTTTTTGCCCCCGTCTGCCCTCTTTTTAGTCGTTTTGCCTCGGCTACACTGTCATACCGCCCCGCGCGAGGCTTCTATTGTTTATTCAAGCGCGGCACGAGCCGAAGGCAAAGTAGCGTTAGCGAGTGTATCTCGCCCTTTTTCAACGACCGGGGGGATTTACTCCCCTTCGCTTACGCTCCGGCTCGAAATGACAGTACGGCAGGTGAAATGACAAGTGCGGGGCGCATGATTGAAAAAACCAACCTTTTTTGAATATTTTCATTTTATAACAGTGATTATACGATAATATTATAAATTTTTACGGAAATGTACGGAAATTCATTTGCCAAATTCATAAAAAAGTGATAAAATACAGATACTATTTGCGGAAGGTCCGCAAACAAATCATTATTTGGAGGTATCTATGAAGCTAATTAAGAGGATCCTGCTTGCAGCTCTCGCGCTTTGCATGACGCTCGGCATCGTAGTATTCGCCGCCGCCTGCGACGACGAGTACGGCTATGTCAATTACACCGTGATCGTAGAATGCGAAGACGAAGACGCGCTTGCAGACGTTCAGGTTTCACTTCTGAAACAAGACGGCAAAACCGCCGGTGAAGCCCAGCCTCTCACAGACGGAATTGCAACGTTTACGCTCGCACCCGCGACGTATACCGTAAAGCTCTCCGGATTGAAAGAAGGATACGAATATCCCGAAACGACCCTGACGGAAACCAAACCGGCCGCCAAAGTTAAACTCACTCCTCCCGCCGTGCATGCTGCGTTTATCGGCACGTGGGCCAGCGAGGACGGAAGCGAACAGTACAAAGTCGTTGTCAGCAGGGATAATGTGGAATTCTATACGCCCGACGGGCAATATGATTGCTATGACTTTGAATTTTCCGCGGATCGCGTTCTGTTCACCTACAGCGCAGTTCTTTTAGGGCAGTCTTTCGAATATACCTATGGTCTGGAGTTCAGAAACGGCGCAACCGACGTGGTGACGCTCTTTAATAACGATGATCCGGACAATTTCATCGACAGACTTGTAAAAACAGAAGATCCCGGCGAAGTCGACCTTCCCGCATCGATCGAAGGCGCATGGTACGCTACAGACAGCACGCTTACCTTTGTCGGTACGGACGTCATGCTTGAACTCTCGTCCGGCTTGGAACCCATGTACGGTACCGTAAAGAGCTATGACGCAGATTCCGGCAATCTCGTACTCGATTTCGACGGAACACTTTACAACTGCGTGTATGTGGAAGAAGACCAGATGCTCGCCGTCTATATGGACGAAGACGAACCCCTCGTATTTACCAGAGAGGAGCCGGGTCTCAAGATCCCCGAAGTGTTCTGGGGCGACTGGGGCAGCGAATATCTGAACGCAGAGGGAAAACAGGATTACATCGTTAAGGTCACCGAAACCTCCATCGAATACACGGAAAACGGTAAGGTTATGGAGCCGTACGATATTCAGGTATTCGGAGAGGAGAGCGTCGTATTCTACTGCGAGATCGCAGGCGAAGAAGGCATGGTTCCCTATGAATACTCTCTCAAATTCAAGGACGACGACTATAACGTGCTCCTGCTCTACGGAGCTTCCCCCACGACGCCGCTCGACACGCTCGTAAAAGGCGGCGGAAAAGAACAGGTGCTTCTTCCCAAAGACCTTCAGCTTTCGAAATGGTACGGCACCGGGGAAAATACAGACGTCACGCTGACTTTCGGCTCCTATAATACGTTCTCAACGACCAACGGCTTGAGCGGAACGCTTACGGAAGTCAAGGAGAACGACACCGTGCTCGTTTTCAAAAACGATGAAGGCGACGCGACCTACACGTTCACATACAACAAGGCGGAAAAGAGTCTGGTAGCCAATTTCGGCGACGCAGACGAGCCTTACAATGTCACGTTCACCAGCACGCCGCCCGAAGGAAGCGCTTTGAATCCCAAAGTTCTGGATAAATTCGAAGGCTCCATGAATTTCGATCTGGCGCCCAATGGTGAGAACACTTATTATCTCTTCACCCCCACCGATACGAAGATCTACACGGTCACCTGCACGCTCAACTCCGTCGGCGTCACGATCAATCCCAAAGACAATCCTTTCAAAGCCGTGCATGCCTGGACGAACTTCGGCGAGGCCGGCCCCTTCGAACTCGTCGCAGGAACTGCGTACCGCATCGCGATCGCAAACAGCTCGTCGGACCCCACCACGAAATCGGTCACGTTCACGATCACAAAGTCGGATTTCTTTATCGCGGCAAACTATCGGGATACCTGGCTCGACGCTGCGGGCGACGCCTGCAAGTACAAGATCGTGATCGGTGAAAAGACGATCACGGTGAACGGCGACGAGGCAAAGGACATTCACTTGGACGGACTTAGCGGAGGCTATACTTTCCGTTGGACGAACGCAAAGGATTCCAAAACGTATGACTGCGACGTCTCCCTGCCCAAAGAAGATTCCGAAACTCCGCAATTACTGTTCTCCTGGGGCAGCGGTCTCAACGATTATGTGTATCTCTACAAGAACGGCTCGGCGCCCGAAATCAAATACGGCACCGAAGAGCACCCCTATGAGATCACGCAAGACGAGCTTGTAAAAGATTGGTCTCAGAGCGTTGCGGATGGTCTTGTATACTACACGTTCAAGGCCACCAAAGATCAGACGTATACGCTTACGACGACCGGCACAAACCTCATCTTTGAGCTTACCGATACCACAAACGACAAGGCGGTCGCCAGCCTCAACGGAGAGAAAGAAGTCGTATTCCACGTTACGAACGGCAGAACGTATACCTTCTATCTCAACAGCTCGGAAGACTTGGTTACGACCGTTACGTTCAAGATCGCAGAGGGCGGTACGCTTTCCGGAGCATCCGTGCCCGCGGAGATCCTCGGCGTAAAGTGGGTGAACGCGGATGGCGCGGCACATACGATCGAATTTACCGAAACAACCGCTACATTCACCAAAGATACGGGTGTTTTTGGCAAAGTTTCGTTCACCGCAGACATTACCGGCGTTGAAAATACCGATACGCAGATCACGGTCACTTTCCAAACTCTCAGTGGTACGAAAACCGTTATCACCGTTGTCTATGATAAGGCAAAGAAAACGCTTGTTGTTTCCATGAACGACAATCACTATAACTTCAAGCAGGATGAGAGCGAAGGAGGCGGCGGATCCGGCGGCGGCGGCGATACGCAAGCATGGCAGGGTACATTGCCCGAGAAATGGTACGGAACGTGGCAATTGAAAGATTTCGGCACTTCTGCTCTTTCTCAGTCCGTCAAGATCGACGCAAAATCCATAACCTGGGAGACCGGCGCCGGCGCAGGTAAGACCATTACCATCACCAATTATGATGAAGCGACCATGGTCATCACTTTCGTCACGGACGACGGTTTAACGGGAAAGATTGAACGGCAATTTACTTGGGACACCGATACAATCACTGCGATCAAGATCAATTTTAACGGTCAAGATTATCAAAATCTCAGAAAGGCTTAATCAATCATCCAAGGTCAAAAAAGAACGGTTCTTCGGAACCGTTCTTTTTTTGCGCAAAAGATCCCCCATTCCGCATACCATGGAGTATGCCTCCGCTCAACGTTCTTCCATACGACAGAGAAGCCGCCGTCGCCTACGCCCGCCGCTGGGCGTTCGGCCGAAATCCCGCCTACTTTAACTTCGAAACGCTCGGCGGCGACTGCACCAACTTCGCCTCGCAATGTATCTTTGCCGGCGCAGGCGTCATGAATTTTACGCCCGTCTACGGTTGGTTTTACCGCTCCGCCGACGACCGCACCGCTTCGTGGACGGGCGTGGAATATCTCTATCGATTCCTCGTCGGCAACACGGGCGCAGGGCCGTATGCGGAAGTCGTCCCTCCGGACCGACTGCAACGCGGGGATATCGTGCAATTGGGCCGCGAAACGGGCGATTTTTACCATTCCCCCGTCGTCGTTGGATTTTCCGGCAACAATATTTTGGTCGCCGCTCACACCTACGACGCCTATGGGAAAACGCTTGCCTCTTACCGCGCCGCCGTCGTGAGAGGCATTCATATCCTCGGCGTGCGCAAATAAATCTCCCTCCTCTGTCATTTCGAGGAGCGTAGCGACGAGAAATCTCGTCGTGTTTTAGGGCGAGATCCTTCGACAACGTGCGCCTGCCGATTCTCGGCGGGCGCACGGCTCAGGATGACGTGTGGAGCGGCGGTGCCCCGCCCCCTCTGTCATTTCGCCCCGCCCGCACGTTATTCGCTGTCGAAGGGCGGCACGAGCGCGCAGCGCGAAGTAAGAGCAAAGCGACGAGAAATCTCCTTTGCATAAGGGCGAGATCCTTCGACAACGTGCGCCCGCCGATTCTCGGCGGGCGCACGGCTCAGGATGACGTGTGGAGCGGCGGCGCACGCTCGCCGGGCGTTCCCAATACGTCATGTTGAGCGCAGTCGAAACATCACCGCATTCTCCTTGGCGCCCCCTTGAGGGGGAGCTGTCGAGGCAAAGCCGAGACTGAGGGGGTGGCGTTCACCGATTGCGTATACCACCCCTTTCTGCGTGCCGCAAAGCGGCACGCCACTGTCTCGCGCGGGTAGAACCCCGCGTTCGGTCAGCATTTGCCCGCACATATGGGCAAATACCAAAAAAATTTTGCGCCGAAAGTTATCAACTTTCGGCAGAAATGCAAAATTTTCCCCTCGAGGGGACAGCAAGATGATGAGATCCTTCGACAACGTGCGCCCGCCGATTCTCGGCGGGCGCACGGCTCAATGACGTCGAAAATCATCAAAATATATGCCCGCCGTTTTACGGCGGGCATAGTTCAAAATTGCGGAATGGGGTTCAGAATGCGGAGACGGGATTCACACCCTTGTATTTGAGCGACTTCTGCGTGTCGTTCATCTGCTTGACGTAATTGTTCTTGCTGTTTACATCGTACATAAAGAAGTTGAAATCATGCGGCCCGGAACATTTTTGAAGCACATTGCTCTGCTCCTGCATATCCCCCGCGTCGGATCCGCCAAGGACCGAAATGTTAATATTGATATGCCGGAAATCCGAATACGCTTTATCGAGTTCGGAAAGATCCAACGCCGAATAATTCCTGCCGCCGCCGTAAAGCGCAATGCCCCCGTGCACGAACTGTCTGCCGTCAGACGTGTTTTCGATGATACCCTTGTATGCATCCAGATCGGACACATAGTTGAGCATCTTCTGAATATCCAATTTGAGGATCCCGCTGAGCGCGCTCCCGTTGACGGATTCGATGAGCGTTGAACTGTCTACAAGTTTGATATCTTTCCAATCGTACAGCCGCACGTCCCCCTCCAAATGGAGAACCGACGCAAACGACGTGCCGCCAGAACTTTCCCAATCCACCGTGAAATTCTTGTACTTATGGCTGCCTGCGCCTTCGTACAGGTATTCCCCTGCGAAATTGCTCTCAAAGCCCACGGTAAACAGGCCGCTCGTCTCCAGCACGCTGTCTTTGAGCGTGACGTCCGTCATCACATATTGCCGGTAAAAATAATCGTCTTTCCAAAGATCGCCGTAGTAGTTTTCGGTACTCGGCTCCGGATACGGTTTGCCGCTGCCATCGGTCAGAGCGGGATCCTTGCCGCCCGCCGTCGACGCTTTGAGCGCGCGGTTGGCGCCTATTTTCAGAATAAATTCCCGCCCCTGCGAAAGAATGCAGCCTTCGATCAGAACTTTGATGCGCTCGCTGTCGCAGCCCGTGTTCCGATTCAGATCGGTGATAAAATAATTGTCGCCGTTCCGATTCCCGCCGTATGTGCGCATGACGTTCCTGCCGTTTCTGATACGGCAGTTGATGATCTTCGCCGAAGCGTTTACGTCGAGGGTCGTGCCCGTGTAGTTGAGATTCTTGAGATCGTACTCCTGATTCTCAGAGAGAAGAGAAGCGTCACTGCACCCGAGAAGGCTTACGCCGTAGAGCTTCACGCCGTCCGTACGGATCAAAAAGGCACAGTTGTCCTGCCCCGCCACGCTGGCGATCTCTTTGTACTTCACGAAAAAGAGCGGCCGCCTGTATTGTTCCAGAACGGGCACGCCGGCCTCGTCGAGAACATGGGTAAAGTTATCCGCATCGATGGATTTCCCGTTGCCGTATACGTCGTTCTTGAATTCCATGACGTACGAGATATATGCGTCTTTCTCGCTCAGCGCGTCGGACGTGTGTCTGTACCATTCGATATTGTATGTGGACTTCATGCGCCCCAGCATGCCCGCCCGCGTTTCAAGCGGCAGAACCGCACCCGTGGCGTCCGTGCCCAGCTTGATATTGTTCTTGAGAACGACTGCGCGCGCGTCTCCCACCGCCTTTACAAGCTCCGGCGCGTTTTCGACCGCAACGGCCGACTTCACCACGTTGAACGTGTACAGCGCCTTTACGTTCGACCCGAACGCGCTGTTATACTTCCACGCCACTTCGACGGTGATCCTTCCGTCGCCCTTGGGAACAAGCACGGGAGAACCGTCTCGGATCTCGACTTCCGCAAGGCTATCGTCGGAGACGGTGAACCGAAGATCTTCGCTCTGCGTTCCCGACGAGGGAAGCACGTGATATCTGAGCGCATACGCCTGATCGACGAGTTCCATCCGATCGTTGTACGCTTGCCCCGCGACCGTATAGCACTCCGCAAGATCCAACCCTTTCTCTTCGACAGGCTGGATCACGCTGATCTTGTTCACCACCGTGATTGCAATTTCTTTCGTGATCTCTTTGCTGCCGTACACCGCTTTCACGCGGAGAACATACTTACCCACGTTCGCATTGACCGTAGCCGTGCCGTCCGCAACCGTGAAATATTCCGCGGGACCGTCGAATTCCCACGTGTATGCAACGTCATCGGCCGCAACCGGCGACAGCACATAGAACGACGTCGGATTGCCCGAAAGAAGCGTGGCGCCCTGCCCGCCGTTTTCCGTTTCCTCGATGGTTGCTTCCGAACTGATCGAAAAATCAAAATCCGTAAAGGTGAAAAATACGGGGATCGCTTTTTTCCCTGCAATGACCGTTCCGGAAAAACTCTCTTCCGTATCGTTCAGCTTGATATCCAGAATATAGCGCCCGCTGTTGAGCGGCGTAATGCCCGCAAGTTCCGCTTGCCCGCCGTCCGCCTCGAAATTCGGCCGTCCGCCCGAGCATTCCACATAGATCTGAGTCTTTTTTGCCCCGTATGCGAGCCGGATCCCCTGAAATTTTTCGGAGACCGTTCCGTTGATCAGGACGGAGCCGGCAGGCTTCGTCACGTTCAGCGAAACGGTTTTCTCGATGGGGCCCTTGATGCCGTCCGGCACCGTCACGCGGAAGTTTGCCTCCCCCGTAAAAGGTAAGAACAGCGTCTTATTGCCCTTTTCGATCTCGGCGAACGTCTCGTCGACGACCGAGAACGTGTACGGGAAGCCCATCGGCTCGACCGCGACATTGTAACTGTACTTTCCCGCGGGGATATTCCCCTCATAACCCGTTTGTGTTGCAACCGCAACGTTGTTTCCCTCCTCGTCGAAGAGAGAAAACGCAACGTCGTACGGCTTCGAGGAAACCGCAACGACCGAAATGAAATCGGTAAAACTCTTATCGTTGCTAGTCGCCGTGATCTTTGCCGTCCCCTCGCGCTTTGCCAAGATGCGGCCGTCCTTCGTCACGTCAATCACATCGGGATCGCTGCTGGCAAGCGAATACCCCTTTTCCGTTGCGTTGTTCGGCAGAACCTCCGCTTCGACCGTGTGCGAAACGTCGTCCGCAAGATCGAGATACAGCGTGCCGTCCTCATCCGTTCCGTCGGCATGGATCGTGATCCCGCTGACCGAAATATTTACGCCCAGACTGACCAGATTGAGCGAGGAAAACAGTACGAGCACAAACGTTAAGGGAAGCACTATGATAAGTGCGATGAGTGTTTTCCGCATCAGATGCCTCCTCCCGAAAATTCATAATATTTTTTCTTAAGTCCGAGCAGCAGATAGAGCGTGGCAAGGCCCGCCGATATCACCGCAAGTCCGCCTGCGAGGATATACGTGAGCGCGCCGTATGCAAACTGCCGGAGCTGAGCAAAGATCTTTAAGATCAAAACCAGCCCTCCCACCGCAAAGGACAGCAGCATGCCCATGAAAATCACTTTCGAGACCGTTCCGGAGGATTCTTTGATCTCTCCGTCGTCCTCGCTCGAAAAGTGCGCGTGATTGAAATCGTACCGCGTCGCAACCGCAATATTCACAAAGCTGAACAGCAATCCCACGAATACGAGGAACAGCGCGTCGACCGCCCCCACGATCCCCGTTGCAAACAGAAGCACCGCAGAAGCCACCTGCGAAAACGCCGTCACGATGAGACAGAGCACGATCTTGGAGAAAAACACCGTCCTGAAATCCAAGGGCAGCGCCTTCACCGAGTAAAACATCTCCCCGTCGCGGCTGATATTCGTCGCGCAGAAGATATTCGTGAGCGCGCCGAACAAAATCGTGAGAAAGAGCGCAAGTTCCAGACTGCTGTCAAGTCCCACGAGATTTTCCACGAGCGATGCGCCCACATCCATGCAGAAATACACCATGAGAGGCATGATGACCGCCACCGAAAAATAAGAGAACATATACGACGGCGTGCGGAATATCATCAGAAATTCCTTTTTGAGCAGCGCAACGAATTTGTTCCGCTTATCCATGACGTAAGAGGTTTTGAGAATCGACGCGGAAGAGCCTTGATTCCTCGCCTGCATCGACCGGACAAGGATCCTCTTGATCACAAGCATCGCAAGCAGAATGCACACGATCGCAACCGCGGCGAGTTCCAGCCAACTCCAGATCGGGTCGCTCCCCGAGATGATGTTGGCAAACCACCGCGCAGGATACAGCCACGAACAGGCGATCCGGATGGACTTCATGACGCGGGCATTGAAAAAGTATCGGAGTGAATCGCCCAAAAGCAGCTGCTTCACGCCGCCCACGATGATGGAATACAGCCAGAACGAGACGCCGAGGATCGCCGTCACCAAGATGAACGTAAGCACGAACCGCTCCCGCAGAAACCGCTTGATCGCCTGAAACGGCAGCACAAGCACCGCGGAGATGAGGATCGTGATGAGCGGAAGCAGAAAACAGATGATGAGCGTGAGCGCCCAGAAAACAAGCGTTACGCCGACTTTCAGGGCAAACGTCACGTTGATCGTGAACACGGAGACAAGCGCGATCACAAGCTGTCCGCGATAAATGCTGATGAGTTTTGCGAGAAACAGCGTTTTGGCGTTGATGGGCATTGCCGAGAGGATCTTCATGTCGTCTGCCGCAAACAGTTCGCGGCCGATCTGCCCGACGCCCCCGATGACCATTCCGAGGATCACCGCCGAATACAGGATCGTAAGAAGCTCGGTGGACCGGGCCATGACGTCCGTTTTATCGTTGATCTTGATCGAAACGTATACGTCGACAAACCGCCCGAAAAACATGACGAACAGCGCGACGATCGCGGCGATCAGCAAGATGCGGAGAAGAAATCCGAAAAAGTCGAACTGCCCCGCTCTGAACATGGAACGCCGTTCCTGCCCGTTCTTCCGGAGAAGCGCGCGCACCGTACGGAAGTTTACGCCGCCCTTCCCCGAGCCTGCTGCCGGCGCAGCCTGCGCATTTGCGTTATGACTGTTTTTCATTGCGTAAAAAATACTCCTCGAAGTCGAAATTCGGATTTGCGGCGTAGATCTCCTTCACGTTCAGTTCGTCTACCTGCTGTCCCTTCCGGATGAGAACCACTCTGTCGCAGAGTTTGGCGACCGTGTTGAGCGCGTGCGACGAAAAGATGATCGAATTTCCCTGCGCCACGTATTGGTGCATAAATTCCTGCACTGCGTGCATGGTACGCGGATCAAGTCCCGTCATCGGCTCGTCGAGGATCCACAATTTCGGTTGATGGATCAGCGAACCCATCATGCAGATTTTTTGCCGCATGCCGTGCGAATACGACGAAATAAGATTCTCGATGGGATGCCCCAGCTGAAAGACGCGTTCCAGCTCCGCCAACCGCTTGACACGAACTTTGCTCGGCACTTCGTAGACGTCCGCCATGAAATTGATGTACTGCAATCCCGTCATTTTCACGAACGTTGCGTGATTATCCGTGACGAATCCCATGTGCGCCTTCGCCTTTTCGCCGTCTTTTTGGATATCGTATCCCGCAATTTTGATCTCGCCCTTGTCGAACGGAAGCATGCCTTCGAGACATTTCAGCGTCGTCGACTTCCCCGCGCCGTTGTGACCGAGAAGTCCCACGATCTCGCCTTCGTAACAGGTGAAAGAGACATTCGAGACCGCCCAATCCGCTTTGCGCGAATATCTCTTCCAGAGGCCCTTGATACTGACGACTTCCTCGTGCCCGGGATATCTTTCATACCCCGTCTGCTCGGCGGGGTCCCCATTGTATTGGATCGTCACCTGCGGAGCCATGCCGTATCCCATAAAAGCCACATACGGATTGACATAGTTCGGACAGGCCGCGATCGGCGCTACGGCGTTTCCGCAATGGGGGCAGAATTCCGCATTTTCCTGCAATATTCCGCCGCAACGGTTGCAATGCATCATATTTTATTCTCCTTTTGTCGCCTCAGTAGGCAAATGTCAATGTGATCGTAACAGCAGAGCTGCCGGAAGCGTATGTGATCCCAATTCCGAGCACATGCGTTTCATCCGCCTTCATCGAAAGTTTCAGCCCGTGTACCGGCGCGGGCAGTTCCCCAGCAAGACCCAGCACACGTTCCACGCTGTCGTCAAGCACGCTCAACTTCACTTCGTCCCCTTCGATCTCCGGCTCCCCCGAAAAGTA
>CANPZD010000010.1 GCA_947589085.1 uncultured Clostridia bacterium | reverse complement strand
CTGTCATTTCGAGCCGCCTCTTCCGTCATTTCGCCCCGCCCTCTTCCGTCATTTCGAACGAAGTGAGAAATCTCGTCGTGTTTTAAGGATGAGATCCTTCGACACGTGCGCCCGCCGTTTCACGGCGGGCGCACGGCTCAGGATGACGTGTGGGGAGTGCGCTGCACGCGAACGGCGGGCGCACGGCTCAGGATGACGTGTGGGGGGTGCGCTGCGCGCACGGCGGGCGCACGGCTCAGGATGACGTGTGGGGAGTGCGCTGCGCGCGAACGGCGGGCGCACGGCTCAGGATGACGTGTGGGGAGTGCGCTGCGCGCGAACGGCGTATTGAGAATGAGATTTCTCGTCGCTGCGCTTCCCTCGAAATGACGTGGAAAAAGAAACGAGTGCGCATTCCCCTCCCCCTATTGTCATTTCGAGCCGCCCTCTTCCGTCATTTCGCCCCGCCTCTTCCGTCATTTCGAGCCGCCTCTTCCGTCATTTCGAACGAAGTGAGAAATCTCGTCGTGTTTTAAGGATGAGATCCTTCGACACGTGCGCCCGCCGTTTCACGGCGGGCGCACGGCTCAGGATGACGTATGGGGAGTGCGCTGCGCGCGAACAGCGTATTGAGAATGAGATTTCTCGTCGCTGCGCTTCCCTCGAAATGACAGGAAAAAAAAGGGACTTGCTGTCCCCTCTCCCCCACTGAAACCAACAACAAAACAGCCGCACGCGAAAGTTCGCGTGCGGCGTTTGATTCATCGGTCTCTCGGCACATCCCCGTCCTCCTCCGTGGCGGAAAGAGGAGGGGACGGCTTGGGGGAGATAAGATCCTTTTATTCGGGAAGGATCATGCCTGAGGCACTTTCATGAAATACCTGCTTGTGGACTCGGTGTTGTCTTTCAGGAGCGCCGCTGCTGCTGCGGGATCCGAAATGTCGCCGGGAAGCGGCAAGGTCGTTGTTCCGGACGAAGAGGTTGCAAGGAACCAATCCTCTTTATCCACAAACGTTACGCTCGTAAGGCCGGTCTCTCTGAACGCCGTGACGCTGATCGTCTTCACCTGTGCGGGGATCGTGATCTGCGTGAGCGACGTGCAGCCGTTGAACGCGTACTGGCCGATCGTCTTGACGCCTGCGCCGAGGTTGACGGTTGCAAGGCTTGCGCACTTCGAGAATGCGCGGGTATCGATCGTCGTGACCGTATCGGGGATCGTGACCGTCGTAAGGGCGCAGCTCTGGAACGCATACTGGCCGATCGACTTGATCGTCGCCTTGCTGAGGTCTACCGTCGCGAGCGACGTGCAGCCGTCGAACGTATAGTTGCCGATCGAAGCGACCTTTTCGGGGATCGCGATCGATTTCAGCGACGTGCAGTTCTGGAACGCATAGTTGCCGAGCGATGTGAGGCCCGCGGGAAGCGTGATCCCGTCGAGCAGCGAACAGCCCTTGAACGCATAGGTGCCGATCGACGTTACGGTTGCGGGGATCGCGAGCGTTTTGAGGACAGCGCAGTTCTGGAACGCATAGTTGCCGATCGATGTGATCTGCGCGGTTCCGAAGTCGACCGTTGCAAGGAGCGAGCAGCCGTTGAACGTGTAGTTGCCGATCGTCGTGACCTTTGCGGGGATCGCGATCGTCGTGATCTTCGAGCAATTCTGGAACGCGTACGCTCCGATCGCCGTGAAGTTCGCGGGGATCGTGAACTGCGTGAGCGACGTGCAGCCGGAGAAGAAGCCGGTCGGGATCGCCGTGAGACTGTCGGGCAGGGTCACAGATGTGAGCGCGGTGCAACCCTGGCAGAAGTAGTTCCACTGGTTCGGCGACTTGCTGTACGTACCCTTGATCGTCACCGTCTTGAGCTGTTTGCAGTTCGTGAAGAAGCCGCTGCCGTAGAGATTCGTGAATGCGTCGAAGTCGAACGTCAGGGTCGTGAAGGCGCAGTTGTCGAATGTACCGCTATAGATGATCGAAATATTCTCGAGGTTGATCGTGTCGAGCAATACGCAATCCTTGAATGTGTCCTCCGACGTAAACCGCGTGTTCTTGCCGAAGGTGACGCTCTTGAGGCTCGCGCAGCCCTTAAAGTTACTTCTTGTGCTTGCCACGAGGTTATCGGGCAGGGTGAGCGTTTCGAATCCGCAGTTCTCGAATACCTGGCCCGCAGACGTCGTGACGCCGGGAGCGAGCTGTACGAAGCTACCAAGCTCCAATTCCTTCAGCGCGCTGAAATCCGCATGTTTGAGGGCCGTGCAGTTCTGGAAGGTGTAGCCGCCGAGCTGCTTGAGTCCCTCATTGAACTTGATGTTGTCGAGCTGCGAGCACTTCCGGAAGCCGTAATCGCCGATCTTCGTGAGATTTTCGAGGTTGATCGTCTTGAGCGCCGTGCAGCCGTCGAACGCGTACGCACCGATCTGATACAGGCTCTCGGGCAGCGCAACGCTTTGCAGCGACGTGCAGCCCTGGAACACATAGTCGCCCATCTTGTACACGCTCGAACCGATCGTAAGATCGCTGAGAACCGTGAAGTTCTGGAACATCTTCGCGCGGACCACTTTCACCGTATCGGGAATGACGACCTTCGTGACGGTGGAAGCGAACGGCTTGAACGCGGCCGCCGCACTGTCGCCGAGTTCCACGACCGGCCAGTTGCCGCACTTTGCGGGGATCTCGATCACGGTCAGGCTCGCGGGAGCTTCTTTGAAGCCCGTGACGATGAGGCCCGTGTAGTCTTCGTTGAATTCGAACGCAAGATTCGGGGTGCCGTTGTTCTCGCCCTGCACGATGCGCTCATAGCCGCACGTCGGGCAGACGTTTTCATCGTTGAATCTGTGCGCCGCATTGCCGTTCTTCACTTCGTGGCCGCAGGTCGCGTCTTTCCAGTGGTTGGTCTCGTCGTACGACCAATTATCGGCATAGGTATGCGTGTGACGGAATCTGCAAACCGTGCACATCGTGCCGGCAGTATTCCACGTATGCGCCACCTTCGTGCCCGGCTCCACCGCGCCGTCCAGCGGGCATGCGCGCCAGTGGCCGGTTTCGTCGCTCGCCCAGCTCGTGGTGCTGTACGTGTGTTCCGTGTGCTCGAATCCGCAGACGGAGCACTGCATATCGAAGATCTTGTGCGCCTGCTTCGCCGCTTCGAGCGCGTCGCAGATCGTGCAGCGGTACCAGTGCTGCGTGCCGTTGAAGCCGAGCTTGAAGTTGTGCTCGTGCGCTTCCGTGATCATGAGATAGTTCGCCGCATGCGCCTTGATCCATGTCGCGGCCGCCGCGGGATCCGCCGCGGTATCGCCGAGCGCGATCCAATCCGCCGTAGACGTGCTTGCCGCATACTTCCAAGGCGCCGCCGTCGGCAGCGTGAGGGACGTGAGAGAGCTGCAGCCTGCAAACGCGCTTGCGCCGACGCTCGTCACCGTTTCGGGAAGCGCGACCTCTTTGAGATAGGCGCAGCCCGAGAATGCGGAGGCGCCGATCGTTGCAAGTTTGCTGCCTTCCGCGAACTTCAGATCGGTGAGATACGTCGCTTCGAACGCATTGTTGCCGATCGCCGTGACCGACGCGGGCACCGTGATTTCGGTGAACCAGATGTTGCTGAATGCGTTCGCGCCGATCGTTTTCAGCCCTTCGGGAAGATTGATCGCGCGGGCGTATCTGCATTCGCGGAACGCGCTGTCGCCGATCTCTTCAAGCCCTGCGCCCAACTTCAGCGAGGTGAGATTCACAAGTTTGCGGAACGCGTCCTGACCGATCGTCTTGACCGTGTCGGGAAGCACGACCTTCGTGATCCCGCTGTACGTGGGATTGGTCGCCGTTCCGTCGTAGAATGCCTTGTCGAGGATCCCGACGACGGGTTTGCCGTTGTAGTATTGCGGGATCACAAGCTCTTTGATCGTGGCGGGGTCGGTATCCTCGTGCACGCCGACCACATAGTAGCCGTCTTTCTTCTCGTTGATCCGATATCTCAATCCCTCGGTATAGACCCAGTGACGGCCGCACACCGTGCACACGTTATCCGTACCCCAAGTATGCGTTTCGCACTCCGGTTTCTCTGCCTTTTCATAGCCGCACACGTCGCAGAAGTTGTCGTCTCCGAACTCGTGCGCCGCTTTTCCGTGCGTTTCGTCCATTTCGCCGTCCTGCACGCACACGCACCAGTGTTCGTTCGCGTCGTGCTTGTATTCGGAATAGTTATGGACGTGATGATATTCTTCCCATACCGGGCTTGCGTCGCCGATCTTCCATGTAACGACATAGAGCGTCGTCTTGGGAGGTTTCAGGTTGTTACCCGTGCCGTCTGGGAAGTACGCGTTCGTTCTGAGGTTGTATACCTTGAACTCGTCGTTGCTGTACAGCTCGACGACCGTGTAGAACGTTTCGCCGTCTGCCATGAGGTTCATCTTCACCATGTACCCGGGATCCTTGCTCCACTGCGTGTTGTTATCCAACGCGCCCGTGCAATGAAGGTGCCCGATGATGTACATATCGAACTGCTCTTCCACATTCAGCGGTTCAAGCGCTTCGACGAGACGGAACTCCACCATGACCGACGTCGGGCCGAGATCCGGCTTCGTGCGGATGATGAATTGGTATGTGCCGTCTTGCCCCGCCATGAGCTTGATGTTGCCCGTGCCGCCGTCCTGGAATACGCCCGCGGTGTTGGCAACTTCGCTCAGGCTGTAATAGCCGAGACCTTCGTCCCAGTCGAGGTCCTGCACGAATTTGAATTGGTCGCCCGCGTACAGATCAAGCGTGCGGGTGTACACCGTGTAGCCGTTGGAATCCGGCTGCGTCGCCTTCGTCAATTCGCCGGTGAGTTTTTCCCACGTAATGCTGAGAAGCGAACCCGCGCCGTTGCCGACGACGTACCATTTGCGTTCGTCAAGCTCGACGTCTGCAGGCGCCGTGCCCTCCTTGCCGCATACGATACACTTGCCGTTTTCATAAACATGACCGAACTGCGTGATGTAATCGTTGTCGTCCGGGCACTCATACCAGTGATTCGTCGCGTCCGAAACGAGCTTGGTGTACTTATGTACATGCGCGGCAGGAGCTTCCTGATAAGGACACACCGTACACTTGCCGTCTACCATCGTGTGTTCTTCACGCGTGCTCTCGTCCGCCGCTTCGTCCACCGGACACTCCTTCCAGTGCTCAGCGCCGTCGTATGCCCATTCGCTGTAATCATGCACGTGCTTCTTCGGCTCGTTCTTGCACGCAGCTACGCCGAGACCGACACACATCGCCATGACAAGCGAAAAAACAACGATCAGCCACTTTTTTGCCTTCATTTTGTTACCTCCCAATAATTTTTTCCCTTTGCAATAGTGATAAGTTTACTATTGCTTCCCAAATATACAGACGAAAAATTTTTTCAAATTGTGTCATAAAATTTTATTTTTTCAGAGATAAAAAATAAGCCCCCCAACGCTCTTTGTTTCTGCGTGACAAAAATCGTGGGAGCGGGGGCCGCCCGCCCCCACACTCGGCGCCCCCTTTGAGGGGGAGCTGTCGAGGCGAAGCCGAGACGGAGGGGGTGTTGTTTGAATTGCGTACGCCACCCCTTTCGGCGTGCCGCATTGCGGCACGCCACTTTCCCCTCGAGGGGACAGCAAGATTTCTCGTCGCATGCGCTCCGGCTACTTCGCGCTATGCGCTCGTGCCGCGCTTGGAGAATCAATAGAAGCCTCGCGCGGGACGAAATGACAGGGTAGTGCGCCCGCCGCTTCACGGCAACATGACGTATTGAGAATGAGATTTCTCGTCGCTGCGCTTCCCTCGAAATGACAGGGTAGTGCGCCCGCCGCTTCACGGCGGGCGCACGGCTCAGGATGACGTGAGGAGCAGGGGCCGCCCGCCCCCACTGTTATACTCTCGCTGTCCCCTCGAGGGGGCGCCAAGAATAAAGGCAAAATGACAGAGCAAAAAAAAGAGCGCTTAAAGCGCTCTTTTTTCACTAAACAATATTCTCTTTTTTCGCTAAATTATATTCTCGGTTTCTCGCTTGCGGAAATTCCGCGAAAACCTTCTTCGGCTTCCGCTATTCCTTCTCCGGATCGCCGCCCTCTTTCAGAGCCTTTTCCCGCCGCTCAGCCTCTTCGCTCGCCGCTTTGAAAAATTTGCGATCCTCTTCCGTCTCCGCAGACGCCCTGTCTTGCTTCGCCTTGCGGATCAAATACCGTTTTACTGATATCCCTCTCATTCGTGACCGCGCTCAAATGATAGGCCTCAATTTTTTATATGCCCGACTGGCCTTCGTGCGCACGCTCCCATAGGAAACGCTCATTTCGTCGGCAATTTCTTTGAATGTGAGCCCTTCCCAAATATTCATATAGATGATTTTTTGCGACGTCTCGTCAAGAGTGCGCAGAGCCTCCCGCACGTCCGCATTGATAATGACTGCGTCCAGGTCGAAAGATTCCGACGTCTCCGTGATCGCGCTTTCCGCCGTATGGCTCGACCGAAGGATATCTTTGACGTAATTATCCGCCATCCGATACAGCCACGACGTGGGATATGAGACGTATTCCTTGGGCTTGCGCTCCATCAACTTCACGAATACGTCCTGAACAATATCCTCCGCCGCAACCAGATTCCCCCAGCGCCGCCGTATGTGTAACTTCATTTTCAGATAGTACTCCCCATACAACAGCTCGAAAGCCTCTTTGTCGCAGCTGATTCTGCTCAGCAACCTATTAAATTTATGTGCTTCCATTCCTTTTCTTCCCGTATCCAAGCTCCCCGGCTTGAATACCACCCCAACCGCTTTTGATTATATCACGCTTTTCTTCTCTTGTCAACCTCTAATTTTTTTCCGCTTTTTTCCAATCACACCCCACGCTGTGCCCCCCGCGCTTTGCATAAAAAAATCCCCCGTTCGGGGGATCGATACAGGGGTTCAGAATATCTCTTCGGCCAGCGCTCTCAACGCTTGCGTGCTCTCCGCCGCAAATAACGCCCGCTTGTAGCGGTTCGCATTCGCTCGCCCCTTGATGTAAAACGCCGCCATCTTCCGCATGTATACGCACGCAAACCTCTCGCCGTACAGCGCCTCCGTCTCGTTCAGCTGCTCGAAAAACGTCTCCCGCTCGGGCGGCGCCTCGGTCTTGAGAATGTCGCAGAACGTCTGCGGCCGAAACAGCGCCGCCCGCCCCAGCATTACGCCGTCCGCTCCCGTCCGCTCCAGCATTTTGCGGACGTCGCGCTCGTTCCAGATCCCGCCGTTCGCAATCACGGGGATCCGTACCGCCGCCTTCGCCGCCGCGATCTGCAGATAGTCCACCGAACCCGAATATAACTGCTCCCGCGTTCGGCCGTGCACTTCGATCATGCACGCCCCCGCGCCCTCGCACAACCGCGCAAATTCCGCCGCGTTCTTGTGCATGCCGTCCGTCCCGATCCGGAATTTTACAGAGATCCGCTTCCCGCTCTTCACGCACGCCGAAATTACCCGCTCCGCAAGCGGAAAATTTTCGGAAAGCGCACCCCCATCTCCGTTTTTTACGATCTTCGGCATCGGACAACCCATGTTGATATCGACGAGGTCGTAGGGCGATAACGCCTCGCTCTCGCACGCTTCGCGCATGATCTCGGGGTCCGAACCGAAGATCTGCGCCGCCTTGGGGGATTCGTCTCCGCATAAAAGCAGCTTCTTCGTCTCTTCGTTGCCGTAATGCAGCCCCTTCGCGCTCACCATCTCCGTGAACGTAAGCCCCGCGCCGAATTTTATGCACATCTTGCGGAACGGATAGTTCGTGTATCCCGCAAGCGGCGCCAAAAATACGTTGTTCGGGCATACCATGCCCGCAATCTCAAGCGCATGGATCATGCTTCGCCCTCTCGTAATACCGCTCCCGCTCCTCCGGCGTGAGCGCGTTTACATCCTTTCCGTCCGCCCGCACAAGCGTCTCGTACGCCGTATACCGCTTCTGCATTTTCTTCGCCGCCTCGAGCAGCGCCATCTCGCAGTCCACCCCCGCCGCACGGCCAAGTTCCACCGCACAGAACAGCACGTCGCCGAGTTCCTCCGCCGTGTGCGCCGCTTCTCCCGCCGCGATCGCCGCACGCAGTTCCCCGTATTCCTCACGGAACTTCTTCTCGAAATTTTCGAACGTCGCCTTGTCCCAGCCGCCCTTTTCCATCCGCTTGGCGATCTTCTGCGCACGGAGCAGCGCGGGAAAACATGCGGGCACGTCGTTGACCGCGTCGGAATACGTTTCCTGATGCTTTTCCGCCATCTTGTTCTTTTCCCACACCGAAAGCGCCCCGTCCGCCCCCGCCGCACGATCCTGCCCGAATACGTGCGTATGACGCGAAATCAGCTTTTCGCACACCCCCGTCACCATGTCTCTCACCGAAAAACCGCCGCGCTCTTCCTCGATCAGCGCGTGAAATACCGCCTGCATCAGAACATCGCCC
Organism: uncultured Clostridia bacterium; assembly: GCA_947589085.1. Lineage (GTDB taxonomy): Bacteria > Bacillota > Clostridia > Christensenellales > Borkfalkiaceae > Gallimonas. The sequence continues at coordinate 24,389 of CANPZD010000010.1, read as the reverse complement.
GCCTCTTCGCACATGCGCTCGGGATCGTCGCGGTCGATCGCGTCCACAAGCTCGTACGCCTCCTCGATGCAGTTGATCCGAATGCTCTCGTGCGTCTGCGCCCTGTCCCACGGACAGCCGTCCGGCGCACGCAGCCGCTTGAGGATCGCAACAAAATCTTCGAAATCAAATCGCTTCTTTTCAAGCAGCGGCGTCTCGCAGATTACAAGTCCGCAGAAAGGTTTCCACGGCTGCCGGTCGATCTCATAGAGCGGAAGCGCCCGCGCCCCGCCCGCGCCCAGAAACAGACAGGGCGCTTCGTCGCCGTATTCTTCCGCAAGATGCAATTTGATATCCCCCGCATTGTCCGGCGTGATATCGTATACGATCAGCGGCAGCGCCGTCTTGCGGCCCGGCAGCTCAAACGCCGAAACCGCAGTATATCCACCGTATATCCCCGCCAGCGCAGCAAAATGCGCCGCCTTGGACTTCCCCTCGACGGCGCAGACTCCCCTTCCGCGCAATAAAATTGCCGCCGCCGCATCCTCCGTCACTCCGCCGTCTACGCAATAACAAACGTTCTTGCCCTTCGCGCGGCGCTTGACTTCTGCGGCCAGATTCTTCGCAAGCGTATCATAGTTCCTGCTCTTTTCATAGACGTGATCCAGCGAGATGTACGGGATCTTTTCCTCTTCAAGCGCCGAGGAAAGTTCGCTCGTCCGAACGAGAACCTCGTCCGCCGCTCTCAATGCTCTTAACCCCTTCAGCGTGAGATCGCCCGGCTGCACGCCGAGACTTACGATCGTGATCATATGCTCCCTGCCTTTTCCCTTTTTTTACAGTATAAACCAGATCGAGGAAAAAAGCAATCAAATAACAGACATTCGAAGCGACCGCCGCCCCCGCAACGCCGTAACGCGGATCGGAGACCAGAAGAAATTCAAGCGCAAGTTTCACGACCACCGCCGCAAGCATGGAATACGCGGCCCGCTTCGCCCGCCCCATCCCCGTAAGACATGCCGACAGCGTATCCGTGCCCGCCAGCGTGGCTGCCGAAACCGAAGAAAGACGGATGAGCGAGACGAGCGTCGCTCCGTCCTCCGCGGAGAGCGAGGGATATAAGAGGCTCACGATCGGCCGCGCAAGCACAAACAGTCCCGCCGCACACGGCACGGCCAGCCCCAGCGTGAGCGCAAGCGCATATACGGCCCGCTTTCTTCCCTCTTCCTCTCTGCCGCCTGCAAAACATGCCGAAACGGCCGGCACCGACGCCGCCGCAAGGCCGTAACACAGCGTTGCCGGAAGATTGACGAGCGAGACCGCCCCGCCCGCAAACAGGCCGTAAAGCGAAACCGCGCGCGACGTATGGCGGGACAACAGCCGCACGATCACAATGCTGTCCAGCGTCTGAGAGAGCGGAAGCAGCGCGGCCGCCGCCATCACGGGGAACGCCGACGCGAGAATTTCCGTCCCGTTCGGCGAATCCGCCCGCAGAAGTTTTTTCCGCCATTCGCCGCGGTAACGGCAGGAAAGATACGTGAGCGCGCAGATCTCGGAGATCGTTACGGAAAGCAGCGTAAACGCCACGGCTTTCCCCGGCTCCGCACGGAATCTGTACGCGAAAAAAAGTCCCGCCGCCGCCTTGAAGATCTGTTCGACGATCTCGGACGCCGCCGTGGGGATCATATCGTTTTTTCCCTGAAAATATCCGCGGAATACGGCGATGAGCGCGACGAAAAATACGGACGGCGCCAGCAAAAGATAGCACGGAAGCAGATTGCCGTCTCCCTGCAGAGCCGCCATGTGCGGCGCAAACAGGCACATGAGCGCCGTTCCCGCAAGGCCGAGCAAGGCAAACAGCTTGAGCGCGGTTTTTACGGTGGTCCCGTCCTCTCTTCCCCGCGCGCTCTCCCGCGCGATGATACGCGAAAACGCCGACGGGATCCCCGCCGACGAGAAGGTAAGCAGTACGCAAAAGAGCGGATATGCCATCTGATACAGTCCCATGCCGTATCCGCCCAGAAGTCCCATGAGAGGGATCCGGTACAGCGCTCCGATCCCCTTGGCCGCCAGTCCTCCCACCGTGATGACCGCTACGCTTTTGAGAAAGGTCGAATGCTTCATTATGTAAGGGCCTGTCCGTCGGCGCCGCCGAAGAGCGCGCGGCCGTTCGGCGGCAGGATCGTTTTTATTCGAACTGGTTTGCGATGATATCCGCCGTAAGACGGGCAAGTTTCACGGCCGAGCCTTCCATGACGGCGCCCTCTTCGGCAGACAGCAGGATCACTGCGCCGAGACAATCGCCGTTGGAAACGATGGGAACGATGATCTGCGCCGTAAATTCGCCGCCCTCCTCCGCAACCACGGGAAAGACTTCCCCGCTCTCCGCCTTGCTCGCAAGGTAACTTCTTCTGGACAGCATGACCTCCGTCACTTTTTCGGATACCGTTTTCCCGACAATGTTCTTTTTGCCACCGCCGGCGGCCGAGAGGATCACGTCGTTATCGCAGATCGCGGCAAGATATCCGCTCTGCTCGTTCAGAGACTTCGCCGTTCCCTCCGCAAAGCGCTCCACCGAAGCGATCGGCGAATATTTTTTCAACATAAGCTCGTCGCGGTCGGTAAACAGCTCCAAAGGATCGCCCTCCCGGATGCGCAGCGTGCGCCTGATCTCCTTGGGAATGACGACTCTTCCAAGCTCGTCGATCCTTCTCACGATTCCCGTTGCTTTCATATAAAATAAACCTCCGTATAACTTCATTATGCGGAGGTGAGAAATTATTATGCGGAAGTCGTGCGATCGCGTTCCGCCCATTATCTATGCGTATTTCTTTGCGCAGATGGTCCGGCCGCAGGGCCGTTCGGCTTTCCTTATTTTATTTGCGATACTCTCCGATCAGCGCGCGGAATGCGGGCAGGCTGCGCTCGATCGTCTCGCGGGCGACGCAGTAAGAGATCCTTACATATCCCTTCACGCCGAAAGAATCCGAGGGCACAAGCAGAAGTTCGCGCGCTTGCGCCCGACGGCAAAACGCTTCCGCGTCCGGCTCCAAAGCCTCCGCAAACAGATAGAACGCGCCCTCCGGGACCGCGCAGCGATACCCCATGTCCGCAAGCGCCCCGTACAAAAGATCGCGGTTGGCGCGGTAGCGCTCTATATCGGCGGATCGTCCCAAGCAGCTTGCCGCCACCCGTTGGAAGAGCGCGGGCGCACAGACGTAACCGTGGCTCCTGCCCGCGCCGCAGATCGCGGAAAACAGCGCCTCGGCGTTGGCGCACTGCGGAGAAAGCGCGATATATCCGATCCGTTCGCCCGCAAGCGACAGGGATTTGGAAAACGAATATAAAATCATCGTATTTTCATAGACCGTAAACGGAGAAACGGGCGGAACTCCATAGCAGATCTCGCGGTAAGGCTCATCGGCAAGCAGCCAGATCGGCGCGCCCCTCGACGCGCTCTTTTCGCGAAGCGCCGCCCCGAGCGCGCGCATTTCCTCCTGCGTATACACGGCGCCCGTGGGATTGTTCGGCGAATTGACGAGCACCGCCTTCGTCTTTTCCGTAACGGCGCGCGCGACGGCGTCGGGGTCGAGATGAAAATCGCGTTTTACGGGGACGGGTACGAGCTTTCCGCCCGCCTGTTCCGTAAAGATCCGATATTCGGGAAAATACGGCGCGGGAACGATCACTTCCTCGCCCGCGTTCAGAATGGCCGAGAGTGCAATCGCAAGAGAGGCGGACGCGCCGCACGTCATATAGACGAATCGCTCCGAGCATTCGAGCCCGGATCGCACGGAAAGATGGGCGGCCACGGCGCGGCGAACTTCGTCCAGCCCCGCCGCCGAAGTATAGGCATGCAGGGTTTCGGGCGAAATCTCCCGAAAACAGCGAAGCGCCGCCTCCTCTACGCAGGCGGGCGCGGGAACATTGGGATTCCCGATGGAAAAATCGAATACGTTTTCCTCTCCGATCTCCCGTTTGCGCGCCCGTCCGTATTCGTACAGTTCCCGGATCGCCGAACGCGTCTCTCCCAACGATTGCATGGTACGGTTGAACATGACGACCTCCTCGGTACCGCCGCGGCGCGGCGGATCACAATACTTTCTTCAAAAAGAGACCCGTGTATGAATTTTCGGCCTTCGCGATCTCTTCCGGCGTGCCCGTCGCGACGATCTCGCCGCCCCCGTCTCCGCCTTCGGGACCGAGGTCGATGATATGGTCGGCAACTTTGATCACATCGAGATTGTGCTCGATCACGATGACCGTATTCCCGCCCTCGCGCAGCCGCAGCAAGATCTTCACGAGTTTTTCCACATCGTAACTGTGCAGCCCCGTCGTGGGTTCGTCGAGAATATACACCGTCTTGCCCGTCGAGCGTTTTGCAAGCTCGGTCGCAAGTTTTACGCGCTGCGCCTCGCCGCCGGAAAGCGTCGTCGAACTCTGGCCCAGCTTGATATATCCCAGTCCCACCTCGTTGAGCGTGGAAATTTTGTTGTAGATCGAGGGATGGCTCTTGAAAAAGTCGCAGGCCTCCTCCACCGTCATGTCGAGAACGTCGGCAATGGAACGGCCCTTGTATTTTACGTCCAACGTTTCGCGGTTGTACCGTTTTCCCCCGCACACCTCGCAGGGCACGTATACATCGGGCAAGAAATTCATTTCGATCTTCATGATCCCGTCGCCCTGACAGTTTTCGCACCTGCCCCCGGGAATGTTGAAGGAAAATCTGCCCGACTTAAATCCCATGGTTTTGGCGTCCGTCGTGGCGGCAAACAGATCGCGGATCGCAGTGAATACCCCCGTATATGTGGCGGGATTGGAGCGCGGCGTGCGGCCGATGGGAGACTGATCGACGGCGATCGCCTTGTCGAAATACTCGAGTCCCTCGCACGAATCGCTCTTGCCCGTCGGAAGGCGGGATCCGTTGAGCGCATTCGAAAGAATGGGAAGAATGATCTCGTTGACGAGCGAACTTTTCCCCGAGCCGCTCACGCCCGTGACGACCGTGATCAGTCCCGCCGGGATCTCGACGTCGATGCCCTTCAGATTGTTCTGCCTGCAGCCGTACACGCGCAGCGATCTCCCGTCCGGTTTCTTGCGCACGGCCGGGACTTCGATCTTTCTTCTGCCCGCCAAAAAATCGCCCGTGATCGAGCGCGGCTCGTTCATGATATCTTCCGCCGTCCCCGTCGCGATCACTTCGCCTCCGTGGATCCCCGCCATGGGGCCGATATCGACGATGTAATCCGCCGCCCGCATGGTGTCCTCGTCGTGCTCGACGACGATGAGCGTGTTGCCCAGATCGCGCAGACCTTTCAGGGAAGCGAGCAGTTTTTCGTTATCCCGCTGGTGCAGGCCGATGGACGGCTCGTCGAGAATGTACAGAACGCCGGACAGCGCGCTGCCGATCTGCGTGGCAAGGCGGATCCGCTGGCTTTCTCCGCCCGAGAGCGTGGCGGCGTTGCGCGCAAGCGTGAGATAATCCAGCCCCACCCCCGATAAAAAACTCAGCCGCGCGCGGATCTCTTTGAGGATCACATCCGCGATAGCATGCTGCGTGGGCGTGAGTTCGAGCGCGTTCAAAAACCCGGCGACGTCGCGCACGGGCATTTCGCACACTTCCGCAATGTTCTTGCCCCCCACCGTGACCGCAAGCGCTTCCTTTTTGAGCCGTCTGCCCCTGCAATCGGGACAGGGCGACGTGCGCATATACCGCTCGATATCCCACTTTACGCTGACGGAAGAGGTCTGCGCATATCTCCGTTCGAGGTTGCAGACAAACCCCTCCCATGCCGCTTTGTAGCTGGAATGAAAGGTCTTGGTATTGTATTCGAGATCGATCTTTTCCCCGTCGTTGCCATACATCAGAAGATTGAAAACCTCTTCCGGAAGGTCTTTGACGGGCGTATCCATGGAAAAACCGTAGCGGCGGGATAGCGCGAGCAGATAGGTCTGCGTGACGGCGGAGGAATCGAGATTCCAGCCGCTGATGCGGATCGCCCCCTCGCGCAGCGTCTTGGTGCGGTCGGGGCAGATGAGATCGGCGTCGACCTTTTGGGTAAAGCCGAGTCCCGAACACGTCGAACACGCGCCCCAGACCGTATTGAACGAAAAGAGGCGGGGTTCGATCTCCTCGATGGAGATCCCGCAATCCGGGCAGGCATAGCGCGAAGAATACAGCGTCTCCTCCCCCTCGCGATCGACGACGACAAGTCCGTCGGCAAGCCGCAGCGCCGTTTCCAGAGATTCGGTGAGACGTTTGATGACGCCCTCTTTGACGACAAGGCGGTCGATCACGACGGAGATATTATGTTTTACGTTCTTTTCAAGAGAAATTTCTTCCTGCAGATCGTACACGATCCCGTCGATCTTCACGCGCGCATAGCCGCTCTTACGGTAACCGGCGAGTTCCTTCTTGTATTCGCCCTTTTTGCCGCGGATCACGGGCGCGGTGACGAGGATCTTGCTCCCCGCGGGCAGTTCCATCACGCGGTCGGCGATCTCGTCCACCGTCTGCCGCCGGATCTCCCGTCCGCACTGCGGGCAGTGCGGCGTACCGGCACGCGCAAAAAGGAGACGGAGATAATCGTAGATCTCCGTCACCGTTCCCACCGTGGAGCGGGGGTTGTGCGATGTCGTTTTCTGATCGATGGAGATCGCCGGCGAAAGGCCGTCGATGCTCTCCACGTCCGGCTTTTCCATCATTCCGAGGAATTGCCTTGCGTACGAAGAGAGGCTCTCCATGTACCGCCTCTGCCCTTCCGCAAAGATGGTATCGAATGCGAGCGTGCTCTTTCCGCTGCCCGAAAGCCCGGTAAATACGGTGAGCGACCCCCGCGGAATGTGCACGTCGATATTTTTCAGATTGTTTTCTTTGGCGCCTTTTACATAGATTTCATCTTTCATAAATTATGCGTCCGAACGTTACGATTTTGCGTATGGAAATTCTTCCTGCGCAAGTGAGAAAATGTGCCGCACCGCCATGTCGATCTGCTTCCAGTTCGCGCCGCCGTAACGGATCTCCTTTGCGCGTTCCACGTTGTGCCGCCCCACGGCCAGCACGGCGCGCACGCCGTTTTCCTGCGCGTTCAGGCAGGCCTCGACGCTGTCGTCCACGAGAACGGAGATCCCGTGCTCCGCGCAGTATTTTCCCTTTTCTTTGAAAGGAATATCCGCGACGAGTTCGTCGTACGGGATATGCCGCTTTTCCAGCCAATCGCGGGAAACCTTTTCGGGATTTCCGAACCATTCCTTCATGCGCGCGGTGACAATGACGACCTCATGTCCGTCTCTTCGCCAGCCTTCAAGCACTTCCCTCGCCCATTTGCGCGCCTCGGCGTCCGTAAAGGCGACGATCCCGCCCGCACGGATAAATTCGAGGACGTCCTGATATTTCCAATCAAACGTCTCCGCAAAGGCGCAGGAGCGGTCGTTGACGAGCTTGAACGGCAGGTGGTTCCGCTCGATATAGGCCGAAGCGCGCCCCACCCGATCCACGATATTCAGAGTATCGTCGATATCTACTGCGATTTTCATTGGTATACCTCGCTCCGTTCCGGAATTCGGTCCGGAAACTCATTTCCTCATTCGTTTTCTCAACTCGTTGATCATCTCACGGATCTCGATCGCCCTCTCGTAGTCGAGCGCGTTCGCCGCGATCCGCATGAGCGTTTTGAGCTTTTCGATCTCTTCGGGAATATCTTTTGCGGCGATCTCCGTGTTCTTTCCGGCCTTCCCCGTGATATTCAGCGTGGATTTCACTTCCTTGATGATCGTCTTGGGAACGATCCCGTGCGCGCGGTTATAGGCCTCCTGTTTGGCGCGGCGGCGGTTCGTCTCCGAGATCGCGCGCTCCATGCTGCCCGTCATGACGTCGGCATACATCACGACCCGTCCTTCCGCGTTGCGCGCGGCCCTGCCGATCGTCTGCACGAGAGAGGTCTCGCTGCGCAGGAATCCCTCTTTATCCGCGTCGAGAATGGCCACGAGCTTGACTTCGGGCAGATCCAAACCCTCCCGAAGAAGATTGATGCCGCACAGCACGTCGAATTCGCCCGAACGCAGTCCGTTGACGATATCGATCCGCTCCAATGTATCGATATCCGAGTGCATGTAGCGCACTTTGACGCCGTTTTCCTTCATGTAGTCCGTAAGGGACTCCGCCATCCGCTTGGTGAGCGTGGTCACGAGCACGCGCCCGCCGCCGGAAACCGTTGCGCGGACTTCGGAGAGAAGATCGTCGATCTGGCCCTTCGTGGGCTTCACCGTCACGAGCGGATCCAGAAGGCCCGTCGGACGGATGAGCTGTTCCACGACCTGCCCCGCCTGTTCAAGCTCGTACGGCGCCGGCGTGGCGGAAACGCACACCAGCTGGGGGACGCGCGCGTCGAACTCTTCGAAAGTGAGCGGACGGTTGTCGTAGGCGGACCGCATGCGGAATCCGTACTCCACGAGATTGATCTTGCGCGCCCTGTCGCCGTTGTACATCGCGCGGATCTGCGGGATCGTCATATGGCTTTCGTCGATAAAGACGAGAAAATTGCGGGGAAAATAGTCCAACAGCGTGAACGAGGGTTCGCCCGGAGAGCGGCCGTCGAAGTATCGCGAATAGTTCTCGATCCCCGAACAATAGCCGATCTCGCGCATCATCTCGAGATCGTGCTCGGTGCGCTGACGAAGCCGCTGCGCTTCGAGGAGCTTCCCCTCGCGCTCGAAAACGGCCACCTCGCCCTCAAGATCTTCCGCGATCGCTGCAAGCGCATGCTCGAGCTTTTCGCTTCCGACGGCATAATGGCTCGCCGGGAAGATCACGGTGTGTTTGAGTTCCGATACGATTTTCCCCGTGACGACGTCCTCTTCGCAGATCCGGTCGATCTCGTCGCCGAAAAATTCCACGCGGATCGCCACTTCGGAATTGCTTGCGGGGAAAATTTCCACCACGTCCCCCCGCACGCGGAACGTCGAACGCTTGAAATCGGTATCGTTGCGCGCATAATGGATATCCACCAGCCGCGCAAGCAGTTCGTTGCGCTCCATGGCCTGTCCCGGCCGCAGGGAGACGCCGAGACGGAAAAATTCTTCGGGCGCGCCCAGTCCGTAGATACAGCTCACGGACGACACGACGATCACGTCGTCCCGCTCGCCCAGAGAACAGGTCGCGGCGTTTCGAAGCTTGTCGATCTCGTCGTTGACCGACATGTCTTTTTCGATATACGTGTCCGTCGACGGAATATAGCTCTCGGGCTGATAGTAGTCGTAATACGAGACGAAATATTCCACGCGGTTTTCGGGGAAAAATTCGCGGAATTCATTGCAGAGCTGCGCGGCAAGCGTCTTATTGTGGGCGATCACCAGCGCGGGCCGCCCCACGTTCCGGATGACGTTGGCCATCGTGAACGTCTTGCCGCTGCCCGTAACGCCGACGAGGACCTGCGTGCGGATCCCGTCCTTCACGCCCTCCGTGAGCTTTTCGATCGCCTCCGGCTGATCTCCCGTCGGGGCAAACGGCGCATGCAATTTGAATTCGAAGTGTTCCATAGGTCGGATGCCCTGCTATGTTTCAAACATTTGTTTTGATTATAACACAAACGCTCAACATTTGTCAAGCGTTTGCGGGAAAACATTCAGGAAAGGATCGCTTTCAAAAGGAGGCCGATCACCGCGGAAAGCAGGCCGCATACCCCCGCAAAAAGCAATCGCACTACGGTATCGCGCTTGCGCTGAATATCCTGTCTCCGGAAAGCCAACCCCGCTTCGCGCATATGAATGCAGTACGTTTTTTCTCCCTTCCGGTCGGAAAAAACGAGTTCGAAATACCCGTCGATCTCAAGGGAATGCATGACCCGTTCCAGGGTCTGTTCGTCGAATTTCGCCTTTTCGGGAAGAATGGCAAGGATCTCATAGGGCGCTACGAGAAAGCGCGTCTTGCCCTGCGAGAGCGTAAACACGGCGCCCATGACCGCATTCTCCCGCCTTGTGAGTTTGTCGCTGCGCATATCACACCAATAGGGACAAGAGAAGGACGATCGTTCCGGAGAGCGCGCCGCCCGCAAAAGCGCCGAGCGCCGACGCGAAAAACAGATCGCGGCGGCTGCGCGTTTTTTCCGCCTGCTCGCGCTTGACCTGTAAGCCGTACCCTCTGCCGGCGGGAAGAATGCGCACGCAGTACGCCCCGTCCTCGGCATATCTCAACTCGATGAAGCGCTTGTCCTCAAGATAGGACATCCGCCTCGAAAGTTCCTCCTGCGTGGCGGGAACAAGACGCAAAAGGTCGGCCTCTTCCACGATTTTGAAGCCGCCGCCCTCGCAATATTCGTTGAGCGCGGCGAGCAGCGCACCCGAAATTTCGTCCAACATAGTCCGCGTGCAGTATGCGCGCAGCGCGCAAAATCATGCACCGGCGGGCGGCGTGTATTTTCCGAATGCGTTCAAAAGGTTGCAATCGAAGAGCACGCGGGAAAACGGCGAAGCGCGGAACAGCTGCGCCACCGAACCCGCATACGTCTCGACGGAGCGGACGATGCCGTCCAAACTTCCCTCTCCGACCGCATTGCGCAGTCCTCCGTATGCGAGCCAGCCGACCGCATAGTCGATCCCGGAAGCCAGCGCGAGCACGATCGCAAAGAACAAAACGGAGCAAAGCGCGCCGTCGATGAATCCGAGCACGCGCACATACCTGCATCGCCGGATGAGCTTATGCAGCAGAAATCCGATGAGCGAGAGCACCGTAAACAGCAGGAGAAACAACAGCAATGCCACAAGCCCGTAGGCGCAGATCTTGGCGACGACGGCATTCGCCGTGCCGGCGATCGCCCGCTCGAAGGAATGCGCGATGGAGTGAAGAAACGGCACGCGCACCGTGAGAAACAGGGCGAGGACCAGAGACGCCAGCGTGCCGGCGCACATGAACAGCGTGAGCAGGCCCCTTCCGAATCCCACGCGGTATCCGGCCTGCACGGCGCAGGTAAAGACGGCCACGAGGAAGAAATCGAACGCATGGCCGGAAACGGCCTTCCATATGGGATTCTCGAATACGACCGAGAGGATCCCCTGCGCGGGAGGAATGCAGTATTCGCAGAGCGGGAGCGCAAAACAGGCGATCGCAAGCACAATGACCGCAAATCCGAGCATCGCCGTGATCCCGCCGAGCAAACGGTTGAACACGGAAACGATCGCGGACGCGGGGCGCATGCGCCTGTGAATGAAAAAACGAACGAGCGCGCCGATCCCGAGAACGGCCGCCGCGCCCAAAAGAAAGATGGAGAGCGAAATGAAATAACGCGCGTTCGGATTGAGATCTTTCGGCACGTAATCGATGAGATAGACGATCCCGAAGATGATCGGGATCTGCCACGGAAGCCAACCCATCTGTGTGAATTTCCGAAAAATTCCGTAGAAAAAGAGCGCAAGGAAAAACACGCACGCGGCGGCGATAATGATCGCCATCGTAGCCTGAGAAGAAATCAGAAGATTCTCCGTACGCATAAAAACCCCCTACTTACGACTTATTGAAGCTGTCTTTCAGCGACACGATCTCGGAGAGAATAAGTTTGCCGTTCTCCGTGCATTTTTTGTAATATCCCGTGCGCATGAGCTGGAACGCCGTATTTTCCTCCGCTTCGGCAAGGTACGGTTCCGCCTTTGCGGAAAAAATATGTTCGCTGTCGAGATTGATCCGCTCGGAAAAATCCTGTCCGCTGTATTCGGCGTCGCGGAGAAGATGGTCGTATTTGCGCAATTCCGCGTCTACGCACGTTTCGGCGTTCACCCAATGCAGCACTCCCTTCGCCTTGATGCCGCTCGTATCGGCTCCGCTGTGGCTCTCGGGGAAATACGTACAACGGATCTCCGTCACCTCCCCCTTTTCGTCGACGACGGCCTCGTCCGCACGCACGATATAGGCGTTTTTGAGGCGCGCATAGCCGCCCGGTTTGAGCCTGTGATACTTCGGAGGCGGATCTATGGAAAAATCCGATCTCTCGATATAGAGCGTCTTGCCGAATCTGATCTTGCGCGTGCCGGCCGCTTCGTCGAGCTGGTTGATCGCAAAATCGACTTCCTCGCTCCCCTCGTAATTGACGATCGTGAGTTTCAGAGGATCCACGACGGCCATCGCCCGGGGAACGCGCGCATTCAGATAATCGCGCACGACCGCTTCGAAATACCCGATCTCGCATTCCGAGTTCGCCTTCGCCACGCCGGCGCGGGCGCAGAAATCGAGGATCGCTTCCGCGGGGATCCCGCGGTTTCTGAGGCCTGCAAGCGTGGGCATTCTCGGATCGTCCCACCCGCGGACGGAATGCTCTTCGACGAGCTTTTTGAGATACCGCTTGCTCATGACGAGGTTGGTAAGATTCAGCCTTGCGAATTCGATCTGCCGCGGCTTCGGAGAGAATCCGAGTTCGATCCCCACCCAGTCGTACAGCGGACGGTGATCCTCGAATTCGAGCGTGCAGAGCGAATGCGTCACGCCCTGCAGATAATCCGCAATGGGGTGAGCGTAATCGTACATGGGATAGATGCACCACTTGTTGCCCGTGCGGTGATGCTCCGCATGCAGAATGCGGTAGATCACGGGATCGCGCAGGTTCAGGTTGGGCGACGCCATGTCGATCTTCGCGCGCAGACATTTTTCGCCGTCGGCATATTTGCCGTCGCGCATTTCGCGGAACAGGCGGAGATTCTCCTCGCAAGTCCTGTTGCGATACGGACTGTCGACCCCCGGTTCGGTCAGCGTGCCGCGCGTCTCGCGGATCTCGTCTGCCGAGAGATCGCACACGTACGCTTTTCCTTCGCGGATCAACCGTTCCGCGTAATCGTAGATCACGTCAAAAAAATCGGAGGCATACGTCTCTTTTTCCCAATGATACCCCAGCCATTCGATATCGCGGCGGATCGCGTCGACGTACTCCGTCTTTTCCTTCGAGGGATTCGTATCGTCGAAATACAGATTGCACTTGCCGCCGTATTTCAATGCGGTCCCGAAATTGACGTACATGCTCTTTGCATGCCCGATGTGCAGATACCCGTTGGGTTCGGGAGGAAAACGCGTCTGAACCGCCGAGATCTTCCCCGACGCCAGATCCTCCTCGATGATCGCCTGAATAAAGTTTTCCGCCTCCGCCATAGCGTCTCCCTGCGCCCTCCGCAATTTTTTGTACCGAATATGAGGGCAGTAAAATACAATGACGAATCAATTATACCATATTCTTTCCGAAAATGATACTTTTTTGGCGCGCTTTTTCGCAAAATGTGCTATAATTCGGACATGGAACAATCGATCCTGCGTTTTTTCGAGCGGCTGCACTGCGCTCCGCTCACCTATATCTTCGGTTTTTTCTCGTTTTTGGGCGAAGGCATTACGGTAGCCGGCGTCGTCATTCTGCTCTATTGGCTGTGGGGAAAAGCCGGAGAACAGCTCTTCTTTACCGCGATCTCCTCCGCTGCCGTGAACAGCCTCATCAAGACGACCGCCCTGCGCCCCAGACCATATACCGTTCCCGGCTTGCTGCAAGACCGCATTCTGATCGATACGCCCCTCTTCTCCACCGTGGGTCTGGGCGACAATCTCTCCTTTCCCAGCGGACATATGCAGGCTTCCACTTCCGCTCTGGCGGCGGGCTGCGCGCGCTGTAAACGCCTTTGGCTGCGCATCGCCGCGCCCGTTCTGATTTTTTTGATCGCCTGCTCCCGGCTCTATTTCGGCGTGCATTATTTTTCCGACGTATTGGCCGGATTTTCGTTCGGACTTATCTTTGCGATCGCATGGGATCTGATTTTCCGCTATGCGTACGAATTGCGGTATATGATCCTCTGCGGACTTGCGATCGTTCTGATCCCGCTCGTCGGGATCTTTCCGGGAGAGGACTTCCTCATGACCGCCGCGCTGCTCTGCGGCGGCGCCGTATTTCTCCCCCTTACGGCTCTGCTCCGATACGAAGCGCCCGCGGGACTCAAACGGCTTGCGCGTATCCCCGTCGGCGCCCTGTGCGCGGGCATGGTATACGCCGTTTTCCTCTTTATCCCCGAGATCGACGGACTTTACTTTTTAAAATGGTTCCTTCTTGCGGGCGCGGCCACGCTGGGCGCAAACGCCCTGTTCAAACTTTTCAAAATATAAACGGCCTCATCTTTGAAAGAAAAGACATGCAACGGCCGCTCTTGCGCAACAAAGCTCTCTTTTTCTCAAAAATTTTTTCATGTTTTTTGACGGCGCAAATTTCACTCGCTTCTCCGCAAATTAAAAAATTTGCTTGACGGATCCCATGCGTTTGACTATAATATTCAAGAACAAATCGTAAGGATGGCAGAATATGGCAGAAAATGCGGTCACAATGGAAAAACTCGTTGCGCTCTGCAAGGCGCGCGGGATCGTTTTCCCCGGCAGCGAGATCTACGGCGGAATGGGCAACACCTGGGACTACGGCCCCGTGGGCGTGGAGATCAAGAACAATATCAAACGCGCCTGGTGGAAGCGGTTCGTCGCCGAGAGCGACAATTCTTTCGGCGTGGACGCGGCGATCCTCATGAATTCCCGCGTGTGGGAAGCGAGCGGACATACCACGTCGTTCTCCGATCCCAAAATGGACTGCAAGTCCTGCAAGACGCGCCACCGCGCCGATACTCTCATCGAATCGCACAGCAAAGGGACGGTAAATCCCGATACCATGTCCAACGAGGAGATGCAAAAATACATCGAAGAACACCATGTGAACTGCCCCGTCTGCGGCCAATTCAACTGGACGCCGATCCGCACGTTCAATCTCATGTTCGAAACTTCCCGCGGCGTAACGGACGAGAGCCAGAACAAGATCTATCTGCGCCCCGAGACGGCGCAAGGCGAATTTGTCAACTTCCTCAACGTGCAGCGCACAACGCGCGCGAAAGTTCCCTTCGGCATCGCGCAGATCGGCAAGGCCTTCCGGAATGAGATCACCCCCGGCAACTTTATTTTCCGCACGATCGAATTCGAACAAATGGAGCACCAGTGGTTCTGCAAAGAAGGCACCGACGAAGCCTATTACAATGAATTCAAACAAAAGGCGTTTGATTTCCTGCTCGATCTCGGGTTCAAGAGAGAACATCTGCGCTTCCACGATCACGACAAGCTCGCTCACTATGCGCGCGCGGCATGCGATATTCAGTATCTCTATCCCATGGGTTGGCAGGAACTGAACGGCATTCACAATCGCTCGGATTACGACCTTTCCCGCCATCAGGAATACTCGGGCAAGACGCTTACCTATGTGGATCCCGTAAGCGGAGAACGGTATATCCCCTATGTGATCGAATATTCCATCGGCGCGGACCGTCTCATGCTCGCCGTGCTCACCGAAGCATACGACGAGGAGACGCTGGAAAACGGCGAAACGCGCAACGTCATGCATTTTCATCCCGCGATCGCGGCGTATAAGGCCGCCGTACTGCCTCTTCAAAAGAATCTCGCGCCGCAGGCAAAGGAACTGCTTGCAAAACTCAAAAAGCGCTTCTCCGTGACCTACGACGAGGCCGGATCCATCGGCAAACGGTACCGCCGGCAGGATGAGATCGGCACGCCGTACTGCCTGACGATCGACTTCGATACGCTCGAAAACGGCACCGTGACCGTGCGCGACCGCGATACCATGGAACAGATCCGCCTTTCGCCCGACGAAGTGATCTCCTTTTTGGCGGAAAAGTGCGCATTCTGAAAAAACTCCGGATTCAACCGAAATCTAAATCCGCGGTTCGGCAAACGCCGAACCGCGGATTTTTTTCAGACTGCGTCTCTGACCTTGCAATATCAAAACCGTTCGGTCTTACAATGATCAAAACAAACTTTTCACCCAATCTTCGATCTGATTTTTTGTCGCCGAGGAAGAGAACCTCTTGCCGTTTCGCCAAGTTGCGCCGGTATCGAGCTTCTTCAGAGTTGTTACGCTTGCCGCAATTTCGCTGCCGCCGGACGTGCAGAAAGGAACGATCGTCTTGCCCGCAAAATCGTAACGTTCGAGGAACGTGCAGATGATCTTCGGCGCTTCCCCCCACCAAATGGGATAGCCGAGATAGACAACGTCATATTCCGCCATATTTTCCACCGTTCCGCTGATCGCGGGGCGGGCGTCGGGATTGTTTTGTTCTGCCGTCGCGCGGGTCGTGCTGTCGCTATAATCGAGATCCTCCGGCGTATAGGGTATTTGCGGTTCGATCTCATATTCCGTGCCGTGCGTAACTTCCGCGATCAATCCCGCGATCCTCTCGGTATTGCCCGTACAAGAAAAATATGCGACGAGGATTTTTGACGGATCGGCGTCATCAAGTTTGCCTTCCTCGTCGGCGCCGCCGCAAGCCGTAAGCGAAAACAGAAAACAGCTTATGACGACGAGCAGAATTGACGCCCATTTTATTCTTTTCATTGATGACTCCTCAATGATATCATCGCAGGCATGTACCTTGCTTGCGCCGTATATCATTTCTGATTTATTTCGATGAATTTCTGCACCCGCATTTGGAGGCGATATTTCTCGCGGAGCGCGGCGATCCTTTTCATCATAGGGCTTTTATGGTGAAAATCAAGAGCCTCTTCGCTTTCCCAGCCGTCGATCAGCAGCACCGTTTCGCTGTCGTTCATGGGCAAAAAATAGTCATAGCGGAGATTGCCTTCTTCGGCGCGGATTTGATCCGCAAGACCGCTCGCCTGCATTTCTTCGGCAAATTTGCGCGCGTTTCCGTTTGTTCCCGTGTAGTAGATATTGACCGTAAAACTCATATCGCACCTCGATCACGGAAGTTTACGATATTCTTCCTCCGAGACAGGCTCCAACCATTCGTTCGAACTGTTTTCGCCCGGCACCTCGACCGCAAGATGGGAAAACCAACTGTTTTTCGCGGCGCCGTGCCAATGCTTCACGCCCGCGGGAATGTTGACGACGTCGCCGGGCTTCATTTCGACGGCCTCTTTTCCCCATTCCCGATAATATCCGCGCCCCGCGACGCAAATAAGGATCTGCCCGCCGCCCTTCTCGGCATGATGAATATGCCAATGATTGCGGCAACCCGGCTCGAACGTCACATTGAAGATCCCCACTTGCTCTTCGGAAACGGGCGCAAGATAGCTCTTCCCGCTGAAATACTGTTTGAAAGCGTCGTTCGGCGCGCCGATGGGGAATATCATTTGATTTTCGTGAGCCGCCCTTTCCGTGTCCGCGCCCGATTCCGCCCACACTTCCTTTGCCATGTTGAATACCGCCCACGCCTTGGGCCACCCCGCATAAAAGGCGACGTGCGTGACGACGGCGGCAATTTCTCGCTTCGTCACGCCCGCTTTTTTTGCGTTTTCAAGGTGGTATTTCAGCGAGGAATCGGTGATCCCCGACGCCATGAGCGCCACGACCGTGATGATGCAGCGCGTTTTATGGTCGATATCCCGATTGTTCCAATTCTCGCCGAAGAGAACGTCGTCGTTATAGTGCGCAAAGTCGGGAGCAAACTGCCCGAGCGACTTTCTTCCCGCGTCTTGCGTGATCTTTTCCATTCAGATCCCCTCCGAAAATCATTATTTTCGCCGATTAAAACTTTTCGCTCCAGCTTTTGAGTTCCGCAGCCGAATAAGCGCCGTTCAGAAGTTTCCCCTCGACCACGGCCGCGTTCTTTCCCGCGGATCTTAAAAGATCCTCTCTCGTCCGTCCGAACCCGCTGCCGCCGCTCGTTGCAAAGAGAATGATCTTTTTGCCCGAAAAATCGTAGCTTTCCAAAAAGCTGTTCACGATCGTGGGCGCCGTGTACCACCAGATGGGAAAACCCAGAAAGATCGTATCGTACGCCGCAACGGGGGCGTTCGTATCCGCAAGCGCGGGACGGGACGTCTTGTCGCTCATCTCGACGCTGCTCCGCGAGCGCTTGTTCGTCCAATCGAGATCCGCACGGGTATAGGGAACTTTCGGCTTGATCTCATAGAGATCTGCGCCGATCGCCGCCGCCAGCTCGCCTGCCGTTTTTGCGGTCGTGCCGCTTGCCGAAAAATAGGCTACCAAAATCCGTTTCATGATGTTTCTCCTTCCTCTTTTTTCACGGCGATCTTCTGCATTTTCGCCGATAAGTCCCGCAATGCGGAAAGCAACGCTTCAGGATCTGTCAGCTCCGAATAGATTTCATCTTCCCGGCGATAGAGATCGGACAAAATTCCGTCCGCATACTTTTTTCCGCGCGGGGTAAGGGAAACCAACAATTCCCGGCGCTCTCCCTTGATTTGAGAAAGCGCAACGTAATTTTTGCTCTCCAAATCTTTGATGATCGTGTTTGCCGTGCTCCTGGGGATCGCCCAATCTTCGCAGATCTGCTTTTGGCTGTGCCGCTCTCCGTCGTTCAGGGCATATAAGATCCACAGAAGATTCGGAGAGCCTATATGAAAGTTGCGCCCGTATTCGTCGTACACCCCGTCGAGCCTGTATACGAGCTTCCCCAGCCGGTAAAAAAAGTTCCGTTCGTCCATACATTCCTATGAAATCCGATTTCGTATTTTAATTATAATACGACTTCGGATTTCTGTCAAGCGTTTGATCGGATTTTTTCAGAAAAAACGGCGGGAAATAATCTCCCCGTCGTTTGCAAGCCGTATTCCGTTCCGCCCATTGCCGAATCCCGCCCCATCCTGCGAATTCTCCATGATTTCCATGAAAAACCGCAGCTCAAAATAGCGCAATGGGGTAAGAAAATCGCGATCTCCCGCTGATTTTTATTTCACGTTCCAGCGCTTGAGAAGATCGTCTACCGTCACGAGTTCGGCGCCGTAAGTATCGTGCAGATACTTGATGCCGTACTCGTAGTCCTCCTTGGTGAAGCTGTCCATTGCGTCGATGGCGGCGACGACTTTATAGCCGAGTTGGTATGCGTCTGCGGACGTATGGCGCACGCACATGTGCGCATGAAGTCCGGTCATCACGACCGTGCCGACGCCGAGTTCTTTGAGCAGCAGATCGAGGTCGGTATGAAAAAATCCGCTGTATCTGCGCTTGGGAACTACATAGTCCTTCTCGCAGAGTTCGAGTTCGGGAATGACTTCGGCGCCCTTTGTCCCCGCGATTGCGTGATCGCCCCATAATTCGAGTTCATGGTCGATCCCCTTGATGTGCGCGTCGTTGCAGAAGATCACGGGAACGCCCGCCTTGCGCGCGCCTTTGAGCAGCTGCGCCGTTTTGGGAACAATGGCAAGTCCCCTGTCGCATTTGAGCGCGCCCGTCACAAAATCATTGAGCATATCTACGACAAGGATCGCCGTCTTTTGATTTTCCATGGAAATCTCCTCGTGTTTTTTCTCTTATTCTACTCTTCGCGCGGAAGGATGTCAAATAAAAACGGGCAGCGCCGCCCGTTTTTTTGATCGAATGAAGTTGACGTTTGCTTACCGGAACTTCGCTGCGAGCATCTCCCGCCCGCCGAATGCGCCGAACCACACCGCGAGCGCGACCCATGCCAGCAGCGCGAAGATCCCGATGACGATCGCCGCGATCGCAGCGCCCTTTTTCTTGTCTTTTTTGATCCCGACCGCACCGACCGCGATCCCGAAGAAACATAAAAACGGCAAGATCAGCGACAGAACGGACAGGATCGCTCCCAGCACGCCGTAACGGACGCCGTATCGCTTCGTCTCTTTGACGACGACCTTTTCCATGAGCGGCTCCGGGCGCGTACGTTCGAGTTTTTCACGGACCTGCGGCGCGGGAAACGCGGTAAAAGGTCTCGGCCCGGCCGCCGCGGGAAGCAGATACGGAACGGGGAACGGGCCGAAGAAGGGAGACGGCCCGAAAAACGAATCCTGACGGACGATGGGAAGGTTTTCCGTCCCGCAATACGGGCAGAACCGTTCGCCGCTGTACAAAGTCTCCCCGCAATGCGCGCAACTCGCAAGGACCGATTTTCCGCACCCGGGGCAATATTTCTCGTCACTGTAGATCTTCGTCCCGCAGACGGAACAGCTGTTTACGACCTGCCTTCTGCAATTCGGGCAATACGCCGCCCCCTCGGGGATCTTGTGTTTGCATATCCGGCAAATGGCCACGGTTTCCCTCCTTGTCCCGATTGCGTTTGGGCAAACCGGAACGTATATCCGATCATGATTGTTCCGTCAACCCGGGCCGGTCGGTTGAAAAGCGGAAAGAACGGGATAAAAATCCCGGATACAAAGGATGCTGGCGTCGGTTTTCAGCCCGCCCACGGCGATCGCCTCCATTCCCGCCGCGCCCGCCGCCGCGATCCCGGCAGGCGAATCCTCGAATACAAGGCATTGTCGCGCGGGAACATGCAGGCGTTCCGCCGCCGCAAGAAAGATATCCGGCGCGGGTTTTTTGGCAAGCGCATCGCTTGCGCCCAAGATTGCCGTAAAGTACCGTTCGAGCGAATAGCGCGCCACCATGACCGAGGACAGCGTTCCGGAAGAGGCGATCGCGGTCCTCATCCCCGCGCCCGAAAGCAGCCGGAGAAATTCAACCGCGCCGCCGATAAAATCCCGTTCGGAAAGCCCTGCGATCAAGGCCTCGTACGCTGCCTGTTTGTTGGCAAACAGGTGTTCTCTTTCCTCTTCGGAGAACGGTTTTTTGCGCTTTTTTTCGAGAACGCTCGCGATATACGGTCTCCCCGTACTGCGCAGCGGAAAGTATTCCTCTTCGGAAAACCGTAACCCGAATTCCGCCGCCGCCTCGTTCCATGCGAGATAGTGATACCGCTCCGTATCCATGATCACGCCGTCGAAATCGAAGATCACCGCCTGATATCCGTGCGGAATTCCGCCGATATTGAGGCGCAGGGTCCCCCCGTCGACCGCCGCTTGCAATTTCTGTTCCAATTTCCGCCTCCTTGCGCCGTATGTATTTATCATACACGCTCGGGCGGCTTATGTCAAGCGCGGACGCACCCGGAACGGCACGCCCGCGATCATTCAGGAAACGATCCCGTCCCGCGGAACCGCATAGAGATCGAACTCGCTGTCGAGATCGAAATTTTCCCCGTCCTCGAAAGCGGCAAGTTTGGATATGGATACCTCGTATGCCGTCATGGTGACGGCCTCCGTTTCCGAGAGACGCTTCTGATACTCGCGGCTCTGGATCCTGCCGGAGAGCGCGACGCGGTCTCCGACTTTCAGATTCTGCACGAATCTTGCATTGCGCCCCCACGCGATACAGGGGATATAATCCGACTTGTTATAGGCGCGGTTGACGGCGAGAAGCAGATCGGCGATCTCCCGGTTGAACGGCGTCGTACGGTATATGGGCGGCTTGCAGATATATCCCGAAAGGACGATCCCGTTGGGATTTTTATTTTCGCCCGCCTCGACCAGCTCGCGCACGAATACGGTGAGCATGAGCCGCGACTTGCCGCCTTCGAGCTTGTTGTAACTGCGGAACTGCCCCACGGCGGAGAGGGTGCTGCCGATCTTCAGATCGCTTCCCTGGATCAAGCGCTCCGAAATGGTGACGGGAAGAATGTCCGCCTGTCCGGATAGCCGCATGACCTTTACAAAAAATTCGTAGAATCCCTCGCCGTAAACCTCATGGGAAAACGTCGCTTCCGACACGATCTCCCCGCAGATATACACCTTGTTGTTTTTTTCCGTACTGTAATCCATAAGTGCCTCCGAATATACATTTGGTTTTTCAAACGTTATTTGCTATGCGCTGCCTTTGGGGATCTGCCTGCCGGTGGCGTCGATCGTGAAGTTTTCACGGTAAATCAGCTCGCCGATGGGAACAAAATCGAATCCGTTTGCGCGCAGCGTATCGATCACGATGGGCAGCGCTTCCGCGGTATGCAGGCCGTTGTTGTGCATGAGTATGATGGAACCGCTCCTCGTCCGCGCGACGATGCGGGCCGCGATGTCGGAAGCGGAGAGGTCTTTCCAATCAAGAGAATCCACATCCCACTGAATGGGGTAAAGTCCCATCGCGTTCGAGGTATCGATGAGCAGGTTGTCGTAATCCCCGTAGGGCGGGCGGAACAGTTCCACGGACTTGCCCGTGATCTGCTCGATGGCGGCGGAAGAGTTTTTGAGTTCCGCTTCGATCTCCGTTTGCGACAGACGGGACATGTACGAATGCGTCGCGCTGTGCGTTCCCACTTCATGCCCTTGTTCGGAGATCTTTTTGAGATATTCCGGATATTTTTCCGCCCAGAACTGTACCGTGAAAAAGGTCACGTGCACTTTCTTTTCCCCGAGGCAAGCGAGAATGGCGTCGGTGGAATCAACGCCCCACGCGCAATCGAAGGAGAGTGCGACTTTATTGTCGTCCCGCTCGACGCTGTAAATGGGAAGAGAACGCGCGCCGCTCCAATAGACTTCCGCCGCTCCCGCGGCCGAAGCCGTGAGCGTTCCCGCCGCGACGAGCGCCGCAAGCGCGGCCGCCAGCGCAACCGACTTTAACCGGACGGTGATGAACTTCATGAAATGCTACCTGAATCCTATCATTTTTTCACGCGCGTTGCCGGGCGAGTTTTGCCGAAAAATAAAAGACTTCGGGGTTTTTTCATCGCTTCCCCGGCGCCCCGCGTTGATATAAATATATTCGCCGCTTTGTCCCGATATGAAAAAAAACCGGCCCCGATCGGGACCGGCCGTACTGCCGATGAAGTTATGATTCGGATTTCAGCCCGAACGGCGCCTTGTTCGCCACGCCGGTAAACGTGAGCGCGCTGACCGTTTTTGCCCCCGCGCGCAGCAAAACGCCGGCAAGCTCGGAGACGGTTGCGCCCGTCGTGAGCGTATCGTCGACGATGAGAATGCTTTCCCCCTTGACGGCATGTCTGTTTTCGACGTGAAAACAGCCTTCCAGATTGCTTTCGCGGTCTCTTCTGCCGAGAAATTTCTGGGACGCGGTCTCCTTGCGCTTGACGGCCGGAGAAAGAAACTTCTTTCCGCTGCGCGCGGCAAGCTCTTCCGCGAGCAGGCGGGATTGATTGTACCCGCGTTTCTTTTCGGCCTTTTCCGTCATGGGGACATATGTGATCGCGGTTTCCTCTTCGAATTCCCGCATCATAAGCGGAAGCATTTGCTCCGTCAGCGTTCGGTAAAGATACTTTTCCCCGCGTTTGAACCGCACGACGAGCCGCGCCGCTTCTCCCTCGTGCACCAATACGGACCGCGCCTTCAGAACGCCGAGCGGCTTTTGTTTGCATTCGATGCAGATCCCCGGTTCGCGCACCTTTCTCCCGCAAAGCGGGCAGAATTCGAGATCGTTCCACGGGAGGCGCTCCATGCACGCTTTGCAGATGCGTTCGTTTCCGAACACTTCCCTGCCGCAGACGTCGCACGTGAAGTTGTGGGAATCATCGTAACGCTTGAGTTGTTTTCGCAGGAAATTCAACAGCCTCATTTGTAAATTATCCGGCGCAGCGCGCCGGATCAAAAAAGATCTTTCGATCAGAAGTCGTCATCGTCGTCGGAGTCGTCATCGTCATCGTCGTCGGGGATCAGATAGACGTCGTCGCCCGTGACGTATTCGAGATCTTCGTCGTCATCGTTCTCCTCGTTTTCGTACGTCTCGCTCTCATCCTCTTCTTCGTTGTCGAATTCTTCGTCGAAGGATTCGTCGATCTCTCCGATCTCCTGATCGAGTTCGGCGTCCGTATCGTCGTCGAGATATTCGCGCCATTCGTCGTCCTCTTCGGGATCGGGCGCTTCCTCCTCATATTCGGCCTTCTTGCGGCATTCGTCGCACATCTTTTCGCCGGGCCGCATCATATTTTCCCCGCACACAGGACAAAGTTCGGTGGGAAGCTCATCCTCCGTTTCTTCGATCTCGTCGATATCGCTGGGGATCCCCTTCATCTCTTTGAGGCAGACGTCGCAAAATTCCTGCCGATCCGCATCGATATAATTGAGTTCGCAACGCGGACATTTCATGTATTTCACCATCTGATTGTTTCCTCCGATCCGATCGCCTGTTATAGGCTAATAAATTATATTTGTATTTATTTTTTTTGTAAACTGTTTTTTTATACGTTTTGGGAAAAAGTTGAGATTTTTTTCGATTTTTTTGCGAAAACAGGTCGTCGGGGACGCTTGATCCCGCGCTTCGCCGAAAGATTCTTCGGCTCGGACTGCGCACTGCGGAGCGGCGGCTGTGCAAACGCTCTGCATGATAGACCGCTCCGCCCGTTCTTATACCCGCGTTTTTTCCTTCTGTCATGCCGAACGCTTCCTTTTGTCATTCCGAACGTTTCCTTCTGTCATGCCGAACGTTTCCTCCTGTCATTCCGAACGAATGTGAGGAATCTCAAAACCGAGATTTCTCGACTTCGCTACGCTCCGCTCGAAATGACAGTGCGGACGGTCGAAATGACGGAACTTGCCCGGAATTAAACTTTCTCATAGAAAAAACACTTGCAAACTGCAAGTGTTTTTTGTCTGAAATCCGGCAGCTACCTATCCTCCCGGGCCGTTA
>CANPZD010000009.1 GCA_947589085.1 uncultured Clostridia bacterium | reverse complement strand
CCTGCACGACGCGCAGATTTTCGGTGTGCTCGAACGTGCGTTTCATCTCGGTATGGTATTTGTTTTTATCCACCTGCACGCGGAGCGACTGCACCGCCGCGCCCTTGCCTTCGTTGAGCATGCGGTATTGCAGCGCGCATCGGTCGGCGTTTACGCCCATTTCGCCGCCGAGCGCGTCGATTTCGCGCACCAACTGCCCCTTCGCCGTTCCGCCGACGGAGGGGTTGCAGGGCATGAAGCCGATACTGTCGAGATTGAGCGTGAGGACGACGGTTTTGAGGCCCGTCCGCGCGAGCGCCAGCGCCGCTTCCGCGCCGGCATGCCCTGCGCCGACGACGACCGCGTCGCAGGCTCCTTCGGAAAATGTCTGCATGATTTCACCGCAAAAAAATCCCCGTTTGCCCGCCGCGGGCAAGCGGGGAATGCTTTATTGTTTGAGCACGACGCTCTTGATGTCGTTGACCTCTTTAAGGATCGTATCGTTTACGCGCATGAGATCGGCGATCTTGTCCCGCGCGTAGATCACCGTGGAATGATCTTTGCCGCCCATTTCCTTTCCGATGGTGACGAGGGGAAGCGTGAGCATTTCACACATGAGATAGGTGCAGATCTGGCGCGCCCGCACGAACTCCTGCCGCTTGTTCCGTCCCAATAAGTCCTCTTTCGAGATGGAGAAGTATGCGCACGTCGCGCGCACGATCGTCTCCGGCGTGACCTCTTCCGGCTCCGCGACGTTGATCGCCTCCTGAAGCGCGGTCGCAGCCAGTTGCAGAGAGATGGGCTGTTCGTGCAGTTTGCTGGCAAAGATCACCGTGTTCAGCCTTCCTTCGAGCGTGCGCACGTTGTTGTCGGAATTCTTTACGAGGAAGGCGAGCACGTCGTCGGGAATGATATACTTTTTTTCCAGCGCCTTTCTCTTGAGGATCGCGATCTTCGTCTCCACGTCGGGCGGCTGGATGTCCGCGATGAGGCCGCCTTCGAAGCGCGTGCGCAGCCGTTCTTCGAGCGTGGTCAGTTCTTTTGCGGGGCAGTCGGAAGAAATGACGATCTGTTTGTTCTGCGCGAACAGTTCGTTGAAGGTATGGAAGAATTCCTCCTGCACGCCGCGCTTGCCCGCCCAAGACTGAATATCGTCGATGAGCAGTACGTCCACGTTGCGATAGCGGTTGCGGAAACGCGCGTTCGCCTCTCTGCCTTCCCCCGATTTCGAGGAAACGATGCTGTCCACATATTCGTTGAGGAATTTCTCGCTCGTGGTATAGAGCACTTTCAGCGACGGCTTCTTTTCGTTGATCTCGTTTGCGATCGCCTGCAAAAGATGCGTCTTGCCCAGCCCGGAGCCGCCGTAGATGTAGAGAGGATTGAAATTTTCTCCGGGTGCGCTTGCCACGGATTTTGCGGCCGCGCAGACAAATTTATTCGAATTCCCCACCACAAAGGATTCGAACGTGAACCGCTTGTCCGTCTGAACGGATACTTCGACGAGCGCGTCCGGCTGTTCGTTCAGCGAATAGATCTCGCTGCCTTCCACCACGATCACGACGTCGACGAGACCCACGTCGGCGGCGGCCACCGCCTCGCGGAGCTGGCCGAGATGGCTCTTGATGATCGTGCTCGCGCCCGTTTCGGTCAGCGCGCGGAGGACCAGTTTTTTGTTGACGACGTCCTCGGGGACCAACCCGTCGATAAAGGTATCGAACGAAACGGGGTTGATCAGGGGGCGCGCCCGCTCCTTCACTTTTTCCCACAGTACTTCGAATTGTGTTTTTTCGGCCATTTTCTCCCTCTCAAACGCTTTCGCTTTTTTGCAAAATTTGGTATAATATGATTTACGGTGAAGTAAGGTATTCCCATTATAATACAAAATCGTCCGAAAAGAAAGTGTTTTTGCCGAAATGGTCGTAAAAAAATTGACGCTGAAAAATTTCAGAAATTACGAGGAAGAGGCCTTCGAGTTTGTCGACGGCCTGAACATCCTCACGGGCAAAAACGCGCAGGGCAAGACGAATTGCGCCGAAGCCGTGTTCTATCTCTGCACGGGCGCTTCGCTCCGCATCCGCCACGACCGTCAGCTCGTCAAATTGGGAACGGATTGCGCGAAGATCTCCGCCGAGGCGGAAACCCGCTACGGTTCGATCTCTCTGGGCGCGGAGATCTATGAGAACAGGCGGGATCTTCTGCTCAACGGCAACAAAGTCACCCGCAGCGTCGATTTCGTCGGGAACATGCGCAGCGTATTCTTTTCTCCCGGGGAACTGCGGCTCATTCAGGACGGCCCCGACGAGCGCAGAAGATTTCTCAATCTCTCCATTTCGCAGACGTCCCGCGAGTATGCCTCCGCATTGCTGCGCTACAACCGCATTCTCGACCAGCGGAACAATCTTCTGAAGGAGAGAGACCCCGCGGTCATCTTCGAAACGCTCCCCGTCTGGGACGAACAGCTCGCCGCAAACGCGGCGCGTCTCGTCCGACGGCGGAGAGATTATCTTGCCGAACTTTCCGTTCTCGCAAAAGACGCGCACGCCTTTCTCACGGACGGCGCGGAGACGCTTTCGCTCGGGCCGGACAAGGAATACAGGGGGGAAGAGGGGGATATCGCGGCGAAACTTCTCGGGGAACTTTCCGCCAATTACGAGCGGGATATCCGCCTCGGATTCACTTCCGTCGGGCCGCACCGCGACGACATAAAGATTCTGATCGACGGCACGGACGCCCGCGGATACAGTTCGCAGGGACAGGCCCGCACCGCCGCGCTCTCTATGAAACTTGCCGAAGCGGAGATCTTCAGGGAACTTTCCGGCGAGCCGCCCGTGCTCATTCTCGACGACGTTCTCAGCGAACTCGATCTGCCGCGCAGAAAAAAGCTGCTCGGCCGCGTGCGCGGACTGCAATGTATTCTCACCTGTACGCACGCGGAGCGCCTGCTCAGCGGCGCGGAGGGCAACAGGATCAGGATCTCGGGCGGGCGGATCGTGCGGTGAGAGCGGATTCTGCGGCTTCGTTAGGCGGCATAGATTGCTATGATACGACGCATACTGTCACAGAGACGGAGTATGCTCCCGGATTTGCTGTTTGAAGCGGACGAGGAACTTTCCGAGAGGCTGCTTTGTCTCGACGGGAGCGTATGAAATACATGAAAACGATGGCGCTCCTCCTCGCGGGGAGCCTTTTTTTATCGGGTTGCGGAAGCGGAAAAATCGCAAAAGACGTGGAGGTCAACGGGATCCGTGTGGGCGGCATGCCTTACACGGAGGCGGTGGCGCGCGTGCGGAACTCTCTGGAACGGCTTCCGCTGACCGTTCGCACGCCCGAGGGGGACCATGTCGCGGCATTGGATTATCCGGACAACGTGGAGGAAGTGCTCGGCCGTGCGAAAAAGGGCGCATCTTTGACGGCGGAAGTGCGGCGGGAATGGGTCGAAATGGAGCGGGATTTGCTCGCGCTGTGCGTCTCCAATGCGCGGGACGGGGTCGACGCCGCGTTGGCGTTTTCGCAGGATGGGTTCGAATATACGCATGAGATCAACGGCATTGCCTGCGATTTCACGGGGATCTGCGCGATGGCGCAGGAGGCCTTGAAGACGGGCAAGACGGAGATCTCGCTTCCATGCGTCGAAGTTCCGCCCGAGGTCACGGAAGAAAAACTCAGGGCGCGCACGCAGCCTCTCTCGGAGTTTTCCACGAAATTCGACGGCTCGAATGCGCCGCGCGCGCACAATATCGCTTTGGCGGCGTCGCGCCTGTCCGGCACGGTGATCGGGCCGGGGGAAGAACTTTCTTTCAACGAGACCGTCGGGAAACGCACGCGGGAAAACGGATTCGAAGAGGCGGCGGTCATTCAGAGCGGCGAATTCGTGCCGGGCGTGGGCGGCGGAGTTTGCCAGGCGAGCACGACGCTGTTCGGCGCGGCGCTCAGAGCGGGACTGGAAATCACCGAGAGCCATCCGCATTCTCTTTCCGTGGGATACGTGCAGCCCTCGCAGGACGCAATGGTATCGGATTACAGCGATCTGAAGATCCGGAATCCCTATTCGTTTCCGGTATATCTGCTCGGCAGCGCAAAAAAGGGCGCCGTCGAATTTCATTTTTTCGGCGCGCCGGACGGAAGCCGCTATGAGGTGGAGAGCGAGATCCTCTTTTTCATCGATCCGCCGCCCGCCGAGATCGTCGAGGGCAGCGTCAACCGCACGCTTCGGGAACAGAAGCGGGGGATCGCGAGCGAGAGTTGGCTTTTGCGCTACG
The DNA here is from genome assembly GCA_947589085.1 of uncultured Clostridia bacterium. GTDB lineage: Bacteria > Bacillota > Clostridia > Christensenellales > Borkfalkiaceae > Gallimonas. The sequence goes on along the minus strand of CANPZD010000009.1, from coordinate 34,778 downwards.
GCGGCGACGGAACGCTCCTTACCCGTTCGCTCGTGAGAAGAGACACCTATTCCTGCGTCCGCGGGATCGAGGAACGCATGCCCTCGCTGCTCGTGCCGGAGCCGGAACCGGAAACGTTCCCATGAGGGAGCCTCTTTGCGGCAAGATCCGTTTCCGATGAGGGGAAATTAAGAAGAATTCGCAAAATTTTTATGAAACGGCGCAAAAAACGGTTGCTTTTTCGAAAAATATCCCTTATAATAGTCGAGTGACTTCGGGCGGTCCTCTGCCTTTTGGCATGAACGCCGCGTAACAAATGGAGGTAAAGTCAAATGGGACTCATCGAAATGATCGAGGCCGAGGGCATGAAGGAGAATGTTCCTTCCTTCAATGTCGGCGACACCGTCAAGGTAGGCTACCGCATCATCGAGGGCGGCAAGGAGAGGATCCAGAACTTCGAAGGCGTCGTCATCGCCAAAAAGAACGGCGGGATCCGCGAAACGTTTACCGTTCGCCGTCTTTCGTTCGGCGTGGGCGTCGAGCGCTGCTTTCCGATCCATTCTCCCAAGATTGCATACGTCAATGTGGTGAGACAGGGCAAAGTAAGAAGAGCGAAGCTGTATTATCTTCGCGGGCTTACGGGAAAGGCCGCCAAAATCAAGGAAAAGAAATGATCCGCAAGAAGAGATCCGCCGAACGTCAACGGCGGATTTTTTCTTCTTCCGCAGCCGAATTTCCGCGTTCGGAAAGATTTTTTGAAAATCCGTTGAAAATTCGTTTACAATTTGCGTATAATCGGTTAAAATAAAAAATATCACTCTATAATAGGGAAAGGAAACTCATGAAAAAAACTTTTGCAAGATCCAAAAAGTTCAAGGGGTTTTTCCTCGCATTTTTCATTCTGTCGCTTGCCTTTCTGGCGGTCGGTCTCGGCACGCTCGGATCCGTTTACGCCCCCGGGAAAGCGTACGAACTTGAAGCCGCGCAGGAGAGCAGTTCCGAGCCGGGCGTCGTGTTTGAGATCTACAATTCTTCGCTGCCCTCGGATACGACGCTCGCCGAAGTGTATGTCGACGTTGCGATCATCTATGCGGAGCCGGGCACGCCCGCGGCGCTCACGATCCAGCGCGGTTCGCGCTCGAATTCGTTCAGCATGTCCTCGTATCACGACACGCTGACGTTCGAAAACTTTTATACCGCGGAACAGGACGGGGGCAACGCCGACGGACCGGAGATCAAAGACGGATTTTATCACTTTGTTCCCTTCGGAATCACGGGTTGGAGCGTCAGCAGCACCTACTGCTATGTGGGATTGACCGCAACGGGCGGCGCCAACGTTCTTGTCAACGAGATCGTCTTTGTCGGAGAGACGGGGAGCGGGGAGGAAGCGGAACGTTTTGTCATCGAGGACGTCAAAGTGCATGCGGCGACGTACCACGAAAACGAGAGCGCGCAGGCCGGGATCGACCGCGCCGGAGCGCTTATAGACGCGCAGCCGAAATCGGTGCCCGCGCTTTCGCAGTCCACGTACACGCGCTTTTCGCAGAGCGAGATCCCTACCCTTATGACGATCTCCGAAATGCGGCGGAATACCTACGCCACGGACGCAGCCGGCGCGCCCCTGCATCACGCATACCATGCGGATGAAGTTTACGGCGCATTCGGCACGGATTTTCTTGCGCTCGGCGCGGCGATCTTCGGCATGAGTCAGTTCGGCGTCAGATTTTTCCCGATGCTCGCGGCGTTCGGCGCGCTGATCGTGCTTTCCCGCTTTGTCAAACGTCTGTTCCGGAGCGAAAAAGCCGCGTTTGCCTTTTCGCTTCTCTATGTGCTGTCCTGCATCACGCTCTCTCTGGCGCACGTCGGCGCGCCCCTCATGATCGGCGTGTTCTTCTTCTCCTGCGCGCTCTCTCTTACGCACCGTTTCTATGCGGCGGGGATCAAGCGCGTGAGTTTCCTCTCGCTGATGCCGCTCCTTGGCGCGGGATTGTTCTGCGCGGCGGCGATCTGCACGAACGGCGCCTTCCTGATCCCGGTCGCCGGCGTTGCCGTGCTCTTCGTGCTCGGACTTGTGCGGCAGCAGAAGGCCAAACGGTATCATCTCGAAAAGATCATCGAAGAGCCGGAGCCTGCGCTTGCACCCGCTTCTTCGGAATCGGAAGGAGCCGCGCCCGCGCCCGAATCGCGTGAAAAACGCGCGGCGAAAGTCATTGCGGAATACCGTCTGAAAAATACTTCTGCGGGCGTGCTCTTTTTTGCGGGACTGATCGTGGGATGTTTCCTGTTCTCGCTGATCGGCATGGTGCCCGCATACTTCGCCTATCAGAGATTTTACGATAATCCTGCGGCGCCCAAACTGAATCTGTTTGCGATGTCGTGGAAAACGTTTGCAAACGGATTTATCGGCAAGAATCCGTATGCGGGCGGCGCCGGTTGGAGCATATTCCATACGCTGTTCCGCGGATCAGGAACCGTCTATGCCGTGACCGGCGCGATGGTCAACTGGATCGCCGTGCTTGCCGTCGTCGTCGGACTTGTATTCGCCGTCGTACGGATCGCGGCCGCATGGAAACAACGCGCGGACGAAAAGAAATTCCGCACGGAACTCCGCCGTACGCTCATTCCGTTTGCGGGACTTGCGCTCTCGCTGCTTACGGCGCTCTGCGTAAAAACCCCGCTCGTATTCATTCTGCTTGCGTGGCTGTTCGGGTTCATTCTTGCCGCGGGCTGTTTCGGCGGCGACTATGAAGGAAAGGCGGCAAAGGCGTTCAAGGCCGTGAACGTGGCGGGGATCGTCCTGCTTGCCGCGGTGTTTGCGTTGCTTGCCGTGTTCACGTTCTCGATCCCGCTGCCGGCGTCGCTTCTCGAAAGCATATTCTGAAAGATTCCGGAGGAACGTTATGATCGCGAAAATCATTTGTTATTCGCTGAACGGATTGGAGGGGGTCCCCGTGGAAGTGGAGACCGACGTCAACAAGGGCGTTCCGTCTTATGAAATGGTAGGACTTCCGGATACCGCGGTGAAAGAGAGCCGCGAACGGGTGCGTTCCGCGCTCAAAAACAGCGGACTGCTCTTCCCCATGAACCGGATCACGATCAATTTTGCGCCCGCGGATCTGAAAAAAGAGGGCGCGGCGTTCGACCTTGCGGTTGCGGTCAGTCTGTTGAAGGCGAGCGAACAGCTGGTCGGCGCGGACGTGTCGGACACGGTTTTTCTCGGCGAGCTGGCCCTCAACGGAGACCTTCGGCCGATCGCCGGCCTGCTGCCCATTCTCATTTCCGCGAAAGGGCACGGGTTTTCCCGCTTTATCATTCCCGCGGGGAACGCGAAAGAAGCGCGTTTTTTGGGCGGCGCGGAAATCTATGCCGCGAAATCGCTCTCGGAAGTGATCCGGCATCTCTTCGGCACGCAGCCGCTCGCGCGGATCGAAACGGCGGAATTCGTGCCGCATGCCGGCGTGAAGAGTTCCGCCGATCTCAAATACGTCAAGGGACAGCCGATGGCGCGCCGCGCACTGGAGATCGCCGTCGCGGGCGGCCATAATCTTCTGATGAGCGGCCCTCCCGGCACGGGAAAAACGATGCTTGCGCGCTGCCTGCCCACCATCATGCCCGATCTCACGTTCGAAGAGGCGTTGGAGATCACCAAGATCCATTCCGTTGCGGGCGTGTTGGGCGAGGAGGGGATCGTCACGGAGCGACCGTTCCGCACGCCGCACCATACGGCGACCACCGTGTCGATGTGCGGCGGCGGCAATCGCGTCGTGCACCCGGGGGAGATCTCTCTCGCGCACGGAGGCGTTCTGTTTCTGGACGAGCTTCCCGAATATAAGCGTTCCACGCTCGAAGCGCTTCGCCAGCCGTTGGAGGACGGAAAGATCACCGTCTCCCGCGCAGGCGGTACCTTTACATACCCGGCGCGCTTTATGCTGTGCGCCAGCATGAACCCCTGTCCCTGCGGCAATTACGGCTCGACAGAGCGCACTTGTTCCTGTTCGCCCGCCGAAATCAGACGCTACCGCAAGAAAATCTCCGGCCCGCTGCTCGACAGGATCGATCTGCAGGTGGAGGTAGACGACGTCAATTACGACGAACTCACTTCCAAGGAGGCGCAGGAGGATTCCGCGACGGTCAAGGCGCGCGTGGATGCCGCGCGCCGGATCCAGCGCAACCGCTTCGAGGGCGGGGACATCCATACCAACGCCGAGATGGGGGAACGGGAGATCAGCGCGTTCTGCACGCTCACGCGCGAGGGGGATGAGATCCTCCGGAACGCTTTCGAACGCATGCAGCTCTCCGCGAGAGCGCGGGCGCGCATCATCAAGGTGGCCCGCACGATCGCCGATCTCGATTGTTCGGAACAAATTTTGCCCAAGCACGTCTTTGAGGCGGTCTCCTACCGTCTCAGCGATAAGATAGGATGATCCGAATGAAAAACGATGCTGCGCAGGAGCGGGCGTACCTGTGGCTGTGCGCCTGCACGGATACGGATTACCGCGAACGCGTCGCGCTGCTGCGCGCGGCGTCTCCGGCCGAGCTGTTGGAGCGCGCGGAGGAGATCTTCCCCGCCGTCCTCCCCGAGGCGCGCGGCAAGTTTTCCGCGCTGCCCGCGCGGGAACGCGAAGCGGACGCCTGCGCCGCATATCTCAAAAAAAAGGGATATTTTGCGGTCACGTTGCTCTCGGAGGACTATCCCGAAGCGCTGAAACATACGGAGGCGCCCCCGCTCGTCCTGTACGGAGCGGGCAACCGCGCGCTGCTTTCCGAACGCAAATTCTGTATCGTCGGTTCCCGCAAGATCCCGCCGTGGGCGGAGAAGCTCGGCCGTACGGTCGCCGAACAGCTGGCGGAAAAATTCGTCGTCGTTACGGGACTGGCGGAGGGGGGAGACTGCGCGGCGATCGCCGGCGCGGCGTCAAGCGGAAATCTGATCTCCGTTCTGCCGTGCGGGTTGGACGAATGCTATCCCGTCGCGCATACGGCGCTGAAAGAACGGATCCGGACATACGGCCTTATATTGAGCGAATATCCTCCCGCGGAGCGCGCCCGGAAATTTTATTTTCCCGCGCGCAACCGCATTCTTGCGGGCCTTTCGGAGGGGGTGCTCGTCCTCTCCGCGGCCGTGCGGAGCGGCGCGCTCATCACGGCGGATCTTGCTCTCGAATACGGGCGCGACGTGTTTGCGTTTCCGCACAACGTGGGCGCCGCGCAGGGTGAAGGCTGCAACGAACTCATCAAAAAGGGCGCATATGTTGCAACGGGCGCCGAAGACATCCTCTCCGTTTACGGGATCGAGCCGGCGCCGAAGCGGGAGACGCAACTCTCCGAAGAAGAGGAAAAGCTGCTTCATGTGCTTCGGGAGAGGGGCGAACTGCATCTTGCGGAACTCGCGAATCTTGCGGGCATGCGCATTTTCGAGGCGTCCGCCGTGCTCTCCGCGTTGGAGATCAAGGGCGTCGCGGTCAAGGCCGGCGGAAACCGTTACACAGCCGTCTGAAAGCGGCAAGGCACAAAATTTCAATGGAATAAGAATAAAGGATCTTCAGGTGAAACATGGATTTGATCATAGTGGAATCTCCTTCCAAAGCGAAAACGATTGCGAGATATCTGAACGGGAAGTACCGTGTGGACGCTTCGGGCGGCCATATCCGCGACTTGCCGCAAAAAAAGCTCGGCGTCTCCATCGAGCACGGCTATGAGCCTCGGTATGTGACGTCTCCCGGCAAGGAGGAGACGATCAAGCGCCTTTCGGACGAGGCGAAGCGCGCCGGCCGTGTATATCTCGCGACCGACCCCGACCGCGAAGGGGAAGCGATCTCGTGGCATTTGCAATCCGTGCTCGGTCTGCCCGAGGACGGGGAAAACCGGATCGAGTTCAACGAGATCTCGCCCAAGGCGGTGGAGAGAGCGCTGAAACATCCGCGTAAGATCAATTACAATCTTGTCGACGCGCAGCAGGCGCGGAGAGTGCTGGACCGTCTGGTCGGCTATAAACTTTCGCCGCTGCTCAACAATAAGATCCAGAACGGACTTTCCGCGGGCCGCGTGCAATCCGTCGCGCTTCGCCTCGTCGTGGAGCGGGAACGGGAGATCACGGCCTTTGTTCCCGAAGAGTATTGGAAGATTTCCGCGGAAATGCAGGATGCGGACAGAAAATTTGCGCCTTTTTGCGCCGTGCTGGAAAAATTCAAAGACAAAAAGATCAAGGTCTCCGATCGTGCGCAGGCAGACAGCGTGCTCGCCGCGCTGCGCGCGGGGAAATACGTCGTCGCCGGGGTAAAAAAGACGATCGCAAAATCGCACGCGCCCGCGCCGTTCACAACGAGCACGCTGCAGCAGGACGCTTCCAACAAGCTCGGCATGACCGCGCCCGAGACCATGCTCATGGCGCAGCACCTCTATGAGGGCATGGATCTCGAAGGAGAGGGGCATGTCGCGTTCGTGACGTATATCCGTACGGATTCCACGCGCGTTTCGCAGGACGCGCAGAAGGCGGCACTTTCCTTCATCGAAGAGAAGTACGGCAAGGAATATCTGCCCGAAAAGCCGAATTTTTACGCTTCCAAAAAGGGCGCGCAGGACGCGCACGAGGCGATCCGTCCCATCGATCTTGCGCGCACGCCGGAGTCCGTGAAGAAATTGCTCGACCGGAAGCATTACAATGTGTATAAACTCATCTATGAGCGCTTCATCGCCTCGCAGATGGCCGAGGCGCAGTACGACAGCATGCAGATCGAGATCGCCAACGGCGCCTACTCGCTGAAAGCGAGCGGCCGCGCGCTTCGGTTTGCGGGCTTTACCGCGATCTATGCCGATTTCAAAGCGCAGGACGAGGATGAAGCCAAGGGCCTTCTTCCCCCGCTGGAAGAGGGAATGGCGCTCAACGCCGAAAAACTCGGGGCGGAACAAAAATTCACCAAGCCCCCGGTGCGCTATACCGACGCCTCTCTGGTCAAGGCCATGGAGGACAAGGGCATCGGCAGACCTTCCACCTACGCTTCCATTATTTCCGTGCTCACGAAGCGGAAATATGTGGAAAAAGACGGAAAATACATGAAGCCGACCGAGATCGCCTACCGGATCACCGACATGCTGGTAAAATATTTTACCGACGTCATGGATGTGGGGTTCACGGCCGATATGGAAGAAAAGCTCGATGAGATCGAGGACGGCGGAAAGGACTGGCGCAGCATTATCGCGGCATTCTATCCCCCGTTCGAGGAGAAATTGCGCTTTGCCAATACCGACGGAGACGAACTCACCGACGTGCTCTGCGAAAAATGCGGGCATCCCATGGTGCGCAAGACGGGCAAATACGGCAAATATCTTGCCTGCACGAATTATCCCGCATGTTCCAACATCGTGAGCGAGGGTGAGATGGAAACCTCCGAAACGCCCTGCCCCAAGTGCGGCGCGCTCATGGTCGTCAAGACGGGCAAATACGGCAAATTTCTCGCCTGTCCCAACTATCCCGTCTGCAAATCCACGCTTCCGCTCGAGGATGTGCCGCGCGAGGAGATCTTCATGGGCGTTTGTCCGGAATGCGGAAAACCGACAAGGCAGCTGAAAACGCGCACGGGCAAGCCGTATTACGGTTGCAGCGGATATCCCGCTTGCAAATTCATGAGCTGGGACGTCCCCACGGGCGAAAAATGCCCCGTCTGCGGCGCTGCGCTCGTCCGGTCTCCGCGGGGCGTTGTGAAGTGCTCGAACAAAGAGTGTACGTATAAAGTTCCTTCGGAGCGCAAGGCGAAAGGAGCGCCCAAAGCGGAGTGAGCGTCACCGTCATCGGCGCGGGGCTTGCGGGCAGCGAGGCGGCCTACTTTCTGGCCTCGCACGGCGTCGAGGTGGAACTCATCGATATGAAGCCGAAGCGAACGCCTGCGCACACGAGCGATCTGTTCTGCGAGCTGGTATGTTCGAATTCTCTCAAAAGCGACGACGCCTACGGCAATGCCTGCGGACTTCTGAAAGCGGAGATGCGCGTTCTGGGTTCGATCACCATGGAAGCGGCAAGGGAGGCGCGGGTGCCTGCGGGCAGTGCGCTCGCCGTCGACAGAGAGAAGTTCGCCGCCTATGTGACCGAACGGCTGAAAGGGCACCCCGGGATCACGGTCGTGAGCGAAGAAGTCGAAACGCTTCCCGAGAGCGGCGTCGTCGCGACGGGGCCGCTGACTTCGGGAAAACTGTTCGAATGTATCAAAGCGCGTTTCGGCACGCTGCATTTTTACGACGCTTCCGCGCCCGTCGTCTCGGCGGAAAGCATCGATTTCGAAAAGGCGTTCGTGCAGGATCGCTACGGCAAGGGCACGGGCGACTACGTGAACTGTCCCATGACGAAGGCGGAGTACGAAGCGTTTACGGAGGCGCTCGTCGGCGCGGAGCGGGTCGTGCTGCGCGATTTCGAGACGAAGGAAATTTTCGAAGGCTGCATGCCCGTCGAAGTGATGGCCGCGCGGGGGAAAGATACGCTGCGGTTCGGCCCGTTCAAGCCCGTCGGACTGGAATACCGGGGAGAGCGGCCGTACGCGGTTTTGCAGCTCAGAAAGGAAAACGCAGCCGGAACGGGATATAATCTCGTCGGCTGTCAGACGAATCTGAAATTTCAGGAACAGAAGCGGGTATTTTCCATGATCCCCGCGCTGAAAAACGCGCAGTTTGAGCGCTACGGCGTGATGCACCGCAATACATATCTCGAATCTCCCAAGTGTCTGCGGGCGGATTTTTCCGTCAGGGATCGGCCGGAGCTGTTTTTTGCGGGGCAGATCACGGGGGTCGAGGGATATGTCGAGAGTGCGGCCGTCGGGCTGTTATGCGGGTACCATGTCTTGAACAGACTGTGCGGAAAAGAGCCTGCGGTGCCGCCGGGGACCACGGTCATGGGTGCGCTCTCGCGGTATATTTCGACGGAAAACGAAAACTTTTCTCCCATGAACGCCAATTACGGGATCCTCGACGGCGGCTATGAAGGCATATGCGACAAGGCGGAGCGGAAAAAACTCATTGCCGAGCGCGCGCTTTCCGACATCGGGCGTTTCAAACGGGAAGTTTTGGGGTAAATAAGAGGCAAGTACCGAAATTATAGGGAGGTTACACATGGAATTTCGCGGAACGACGATCTGCGCCGTCAAGCGCGGGGGCGTCACGGCGATCGCGGGTGACGGACAGGTCACCATGGGCGAGAGCGTCGTGTTCAAGAACACGGCGATCAAAGTAAGGAGAATTTACGGCGGCAAGGTGATCCTCGGCTTTGCCGGTTCGGTGACGGACGCGTTTTCGCTTTCCGAGCGGTTCGAGGGGATGCTCAACAAATTTGCGGGCAATCTGATGCGCTCGGCGGTGGAGCTTGCCGATCTTTGGAGAAGCGATAAGATCGGCCGCAAGCTGGACGCGATGATGATCACGGCGGATCATGATACGCTTCTCATCCTTTCGGGCACGGGCGAAGTGATCGAGCCGGACGAAGGGATCTGTGCGATCGGCAGCGGCGGCAACTATGCGCTTGCGGCGGCGCGCGCGCTTGCGCAGAACACGGAATTCTCCGCGGAGGAGATCGCGAAAAAATCCCTCAAGATCGCGAGCGAGATCTGCGTGTATACCAACGATCATATTATCTGCGAGACGGTATAAAGGAGGCGCGGCATGGATCTTTCCCCCAAGAAAATCGTAAACGAACTGAACAAGCACATCATCGGACAGGAAGAGGCGAAAAAGGCTGTGGCGATCGCGCTGCGCAACCGGTACAGGCGGTCGCAGCTTTCGGCGGAGCTGCGCGAAGAGATCACGCCGAAGAACATCATCATGAAGGGTCCGACGGGCGTCGGAAAGACGGAGATCGCGCGCAGGCTGGCCAAACTTGTGAAGGCGCCGTTCATCAAGGTCGAGGCAACGAAGTACACCGAAGTCGGCTATGTGGGCAAAGACGTAGAGGGCATGGTGCGCGATCTTGTGGAGTGCGCCATTCGGCTGGTCAAGGACGAAAAGACGGAGGAAGTCTCGGTAAAGGCGCGGCAGGCGGCCGAGCAGCGCATGGTGAGGATCCTTGCGGAGCTTAAAAAGAACGACCGCGGCGAGCTGGATCGCAAGATCTTCGAAGAAAATCTTCTTACGTCTTTGCAGAAGGGCACGTTCGACTCTACGGTCATCGAGGCGGAAGTGCGCGACGAGCCGAAGAACATGGAGCTGGTGCCGGGGGGTGCGGCGATCAATTTGGGGTCGATCTTCGGCGAAATGCTGCCCTCGCGCAAGAAGAAGAGAAAACTCACGGTAAAAGAGGCGATGAAGCTGTTTACCGAAGAGGAAGCGGAAAAGCTGATCGACGACGACGCGGTGACCGAAGAGGCCCTGCGCCGCGCCGAGAACGACGGCATCATTTTCATCGACGAGATCGATAAGATCGCCGGCAAGGGCAACACGTCGGGCGCGGACGTTTCGCGCGAAGGGGTCCAGCGGGACATTCTTCCCATCGTCGAGGGGAGCACGGTGATGACGAAGTACGGTCCGGTCAAGACGGACTACATGCTGTTCATTGCGGCGGGCGCGTTCCATGTATCGCGCGTGGAAGATCTGATCCCGGAATTGCAGGGGCGTTTCCCCGTATCGGTGGAGCTGAACTCGCTCACCAAGGAAGATTTCGTGCAGATCCTCACGAGCACGGAGCATTCGCTCACGCAGCAATACGCGGTGCTGCTCGCCGTCGACAACATCGATCTCACGTTCACGCCGGACGCGATCGAAGCGATCGCGGAGATCTCCGAGGAGATCAACCTCACGAGCGAAGATATCGGGGCGCGGCGGCTGCACACGGTGATGGAGTATCTGCTGGAAGATATCTCGTACAATGCGGGCGGCGGAGATTATCCGGTGATCCCGGTGGAAGTCAACCGCGCGTACGTTGAGGAGCATCTCAAAAAGATGACGAAAGACCGCGATCTGAAAAAGTACGTGCTGTGACGGCGTGCGACGGAAAAAGGAGCGGACATGATTCAAATACCAAAGGGCTGTAAGGATATTTTGCCTACGCAGTCGCACATCTGGCAATATATCGAGGGCGTTGCGAAGGAGACGGCGCGCGCGTACAATTTCCGTGAGATCCGCACGCCGGTATTCGAGCATACGGAACTGTTTGCGCGGGGCGTGGGCGAGACGACCGACGTCGTCACGAAGGAAATGTACACGTTTCTCGACAAGGGCGGCCGTTCGGTGACGCTGCGTCCCGAGGGGACGGCGGGCGTTGCGCGGGCGTTTGCGGAGAACGGGTTGCAGGGCGGCGTGCTGCCCTTTAAGGCGTACTATCTGTATTCGAATTTCCGGTATGAGCGTCCGCAGGCCGGGCGGCTGCGGGAATTTCACCAGTTCGGCGCCGAGCTGTACGGCGCGGCGGGGCCTGCCGCGGACGCGGAGACGATCTCCCTTGCGGATCTGTTTCTGAAAAAGCTGGGACTTTCCCATATCGAGCTGAAACTGAATTCGATCGGCTGCAAGCAATGCAGAAAGAAATACAACGAGGCTTTGCGAGCGTATTTCGAACCCCATATCGACGAAATGTGCGAAGATTGCCGCACGCGGTTCGCAAAAAACCCGATGCGCATTCTCGACTGCAAGCGGGAGGAATGCAAAAAATTCACGGCTGCGGCGCCGCGCATTCTCGACTTTCTCTGCGGCGATTGCCGTGCGCACTTCGAAGAAGTGAAAGCGCTTCTAGATCGGGCGAAGATCGCCTACACGGTCGACGCGTCCGTGGTGCGCGGGTTGGATTATTACAGCCGCACGGTATTCGAATTCACGACGCAGGCGGCGGGCGCGCAGGGCACGGTGCTTGCGGGCGGGAGGTACGACACGCTGCTCGAGCAGATGGACGTATCCCCCACGCCGGCCGTGGGATTTGCGGCCGGGATCGAGCGTCTCATCATGGTAATGGAAGCGGAGGGGGCGCCCATGCCCGCAAGGGAGGGGGTAGATTGCTATCTTGCGGGACTGGACGGGCCGTCGCGCATGCAGGCGTATTTGCTGGCGGAGGAGCTTCGGCGGCAGGGTCTTTCGTGCGAGACGGATCTTTTGGAGCGTTCGGTGAAGGCGCAATTCAAGTATGCGGATAAGATCGGTGCGAAGTATGTGGCGACGATCGGCGAAAGCGAACTTGCAAGCGGCGCGGCGCAGGTAAAGAACATGCGCGATTCGACGTCTCAATGCGTAGAATTCGGCGCGCTTGCGCAATATGTGAAGCGAGGGGTGAAAACATGGTAAGGGAAGTTTCGGGCAAGGAACTCGATGAGCTTGTGGGGCAGGGCAAGACGGTGGTATGCGATTTCTGGGCGGCGTGGTGCGGCCCCTGCCGGATGCTCGGGCCGGTGATGGAGGAACTTTCGGAGGAATACGCGGGCCGCGCGGACTTCGTAAAGGTGAACGTAGACGACGACGGGGATCTTGCGGCGTCGCTGGGCGTATTTTCGATCCCGGACGTGTTCGTATTCACGGAGGGGCAGGTAAAAAATCACAGTCTCGGGTTTGTTCCCAAGGAGCAGATGCGCGCCTTTCTCGAAGAGAATCTCTGAGAGATCTGCGGCGTTTTTCGGGCGGATTCCGGCGTATTCGGCGCGATCTGCGATTTTTTGCGGAAAAAGCCGTCCGAAAAAAATTTTTTTGAAAAATTTTTGGCAAAAACGGAAAATTTTTCATCGATGAAAAAATTGAGTAAATTCTAAAAAATGCAAAAACAGCGGTAAAAAATGCCGCTGTTTTTATAATTTATTGAAAAATCGCCCCGAAAAATTCGGGGCGATCGGATTTTTTGAAAAGTCGTGAAAGAAAAAACACTCCCAAAAAGTATACTTTTTGAGAGAGTTGGTTTCAGGGGTCAAAAATGTGCTCCCGGCACGTTTTTGAGTATATCACACCCTTTTTTTGCTGTCAAGAGGTTTCTCTCAAAAAGTATACCTTTTGAGAGAAGGGGGGTGTGCGACGGCGTTGGGAGATCGAAATGTTCCGTAAGGAATAAATAAAGGAGGAAGTATATGAAAAAAAGAACCAGACTTTTGCTCGTTCTCGTAGCGGCTCTGTGTTTGTGTCTCGGATTCGGCGTGTTTGCTGCCTGCAAGAACGAACCGAAGAAGCACGTACACGAGTATACGGCATGGGCATACAACAGCACGCACCACTGGAGGGAGTGCCCTGTGGACGAAGCGGCGGACGAAAGTACGCGCGAAGAGCACACGATGGTAGACGGCAAGTGTACCGTGTGCGACTATGAAGAGGCGGTAGAGCACGTACATGCGTACACGCAGCTTCAGGCAGACGCGACGAACCACTGGTACGAGTGCCCTGTCGACAACGATTACATAGAACGTTTCGGCCATATTTACGGCAATGACGGCAAATGTATCGTGTGCGAAAAAGAGGGCACGGCGCCCGAGGGCACGTTCGATACGCGCAAGTGGTACGTTGCGGGCAGCGGCGCGGGCGATCTGAACGGCGTCGGCTGGGACGTGCTTTCCAAGCTGAAACCGATCGAAGAGCTCACGAAGTTGGATTCCAACGGCAACACGGTGTATTCGATCCAATTGAAGCTGTATTCGGGCGACGAATTCAAGCTTGTGCAGGATCTCGACTGGGACGACGGTCTCGGGTATTTCGGATTCGGCAATCTTGCGCTCGGCAGCAAGGATTTCAAGGATGCGGGCAGCGGCAACATTACGCCGCTTGCGGGGCACGACGGCGTGTACGAATTCTATATCCGTACGAAGCCGGATGGCGGCGCGACGGCGAACATGGTCGAATACCGCCTTGTCGAGCATCTCGATCCTTTGGATATTTCCACGCAGTATGAGATGTACATCATCGGCCAGATCGCGGCTTTGGGCAGCAACTGGGAAGAAAGCCCCAATAAGATGCGGAAGATGGAGCTTCAGGCGGACGGCGCAACGTTCCGCGGCGAGATCAAACTTACCCCTTCCGACGCGTTCAAGGTCTACAACCTCAAGACGGATAACTACTATCCGACGGGCACGGGGAACGATCTCAAAGTGCAGTCCGAGGGCATGTTCTCCATCACGTGGAAGATCGGCGACGCCGTTCCGAAGGTAGAGGTGTGGAAGCACGAGCACAATTATTCGGCATACGCGCACGACGACACGAACCACTGGGGCGTCTGCCCGGACGACGGCGTGGAGAACAAAGATCTCACGGCGCAGCACGAATTCGGCGGCGACGCCTATTGCGACGTGTGCGGCTATGAAAAGGCGGATAAGCCCGAGTGCGCAACGCACACCTGGACGGTAGACAACGTCTGTTCCGTCTGCGGCCGTCACTGGCTGTATACGGAAGATCTTTCCTATAAGATCTCTGCGGATAAGACGAGCTACTCCGTCACGGGATACGACGGCGATACGCTTCCCGCGGGTCTCACGCATCTTGTGATCCCTTACGGGTTCAACGGCAAGCCCGTTGTGGAGATCGGCAACAATGCGTTCAACGATAATAACAAAAAGAAATTTGCGAATATCACGCAAGTTACGCTGCCGGACAGCGTCAAGAAGATCGGCTCGATGAGCTTCCGCAACATGACGGGGCTGAAAGAGGTCGACCTCGGCAACGGCGTCGTCTCGATCGCAGACTATGCGTTCTCGTTCAGCAACCTTTCCACGATCACGCTTCCCGATACGCTCACCGCGCTCGCAAAAGGCGCGTTCTACTCGGCAACAAATCTCTATAAGGTCCAGTTTTCCAAGAGCCTTACAACGATCGGAGAGAGCGCGTTCGAATCGACGCGGCTCGTCGAGCTTTCGATCCCGGCGTCCGTCGTCACGATCGATTCCTACGCATTCCGCTACTGCACGAGCTTGCAGAGCGTGGAGTTCGAAGCGGGCAGCAATCTCAAGACGTTGAACGCCGGAGCCTTCCTCGGAGACCTGCTGCTCACCTCCGTTGAGCTGCCCGAAGGGCTTGAAAAGATCGGCGGATCCGTGTTCTCAGGACTTCTGGTCGGCGTCGAAAAGACCCCGCAATATCCGGCGCTCGTCACGCTGCGCATTCCCGCGAGCGTGAAGTCCATCGGCAGCGCGCTCTTCGGGAAATACAAGGGCACGATGACCGCGCTCGAATTTGCGGATCCCAACGGCTGGGTCTACACCTCCGGCACCGAAAAGATCGTGCTCACCGCAGATCTGCTCTCCGACTCGAAAGCCGCCTATGAGGAGTTCTTCAAGCTGGGAGAGCCGACGCTCACCAAGTTGGATGTGCACGAGCACGTCTACAAGGTGCGCGCGACCGAAAAGCAGCACTGGCTGCGCTGCACGGTGTGCGGCGCGCTCGAAGCTCCCGCCGGGGCGCATACGTACGATCTCGACGGATACTGCACCGTCTGCGAATATCTGCACACGCATACCTTTGCGGATACGTGGACTTCCGACGCCAACGGCCATTGGCACAAGGCGACCTGCGGCTGCGACCTCAAGAAGGATTACGCGGCGCACTCGCTGAGCACCAGCACCTACAAGTGCAGCAAGTGCAACTATCAGCACACGCATACCTGGGGTACCGAAAGATACAGCGACGAGAGCGGACACTGGTACATGGCTACCTGCCACACCTCGGTCGCTTCCGAGCATTACGCGCACAGCTTTGTCGATGACGTCTGCTCGGTCTGCAAGTACGAGCGCGTTCAGCAGGGCGAAGACAACGGCACGCCGAACCTGAAGTTCCTCGTCAACGACGCATACACGGGCGCGATCGTCACGGGATTCAGCAAACTTCCCGAAGATCTTTCGCAGCTCACCGAGATCGTGATCCCTGCCAAAGTCGGCAAGTGGGACGTCGTGGAGGTCGCGGCCGACGCGTTCTACGACAAGAACAAGAAGAATTTCGTCAACGTCACGAAGGTCGTGATCCCGGATACGGTCACGCGCATCGGTGCGAACGCGTTCCGCGGACTTTCCGCGCTCGACAATCTCACCCTTCCTTCGGGCGAAATGAGAATTCTCGGCAACTATGCCTTTGCGGAGTGCGTCAAGCTGACCTCCTTCACGTTGAAGGCGAAGGTCCTCGGCACCAACCTGTTCTACGGCTGCACCGGTCTCGAAACGGTCACGCTGCCCGCAGGCATCACCGAAATTCCCGCTTCGACCTTCTCCGGCTGCACCGCCCTTACAACGGTCAACAACATGGATAAACTTACGTCGATCGGAAGTTCCGCGTTCAGCGGATGCACCGGCCTTACAACGGTCACGCTTCCCGCAACGCTCACCTCGATCGGCGGCTCCGCATTCAGCGGCGCCGGCCTTACAGCGATCACGCTTCCCGCGGCGCTCACCTCGCTCGGCAGCTCCGCGTTCCAGAAATGCACGCAGCTTACCGCGGTCAAGATCCCCGATCTTGTGCCGTCGATCGGCTCCTCCTTATTCTCGGGCTGCACGAACCTCGCCACGGTGGATTTGGGCAAAACGACGTCGGTCGGAAGCTCTGCGTTCAGCAACTGCACTTCGCTGCAAGAGATCGCCTTCCCCGATACGATGACGTCGATCGGCACGTCGGCGTTCAGCGGCTGCTCCGGCCTCACCAAGATCGATTTCAAGAATATGGCGGGCAGCGTCAGTACGATGGCGTTCAGAAACTGCACTGCGCTCGAAACGATCATCTACTCGCCGAAGGTTACGATCAGCAGCACGAGTGTGTTCACCGGATCCACGCATGTCAAGAACGTCACGTTCGCAGCGGGCACCACGGCCATCGGAAATTACTGGTGCTACGGATTTGCGGAACTTACAAGCGTTACGATCCCTTCGACCGTCATGACGATCGGAAGCTCTGCATTCTGCGGCTGCAAGACGCTGGGCAACGTCACGCTTCCCGCAAATCTCACCGCGATCAACGCCAGCGCGTTCAAGAACTGCGCGGCAATTACGGAGGTCACGATCCCGGATAAGGTCACTTCGATCGGCTCCGGCGCGTTCTCCGGCTGCACGAACCTCGCAACGCTGAAGCTCGGCGCCGCACTCACGAAGATCGAAGGCACGGCGTTCGAGAACTGCACGTCGCTTACCGCGATCCAGATCCCGGCTTCCGTGGATACGATCAGCGTGACGGCGTTCAAGGGCTGCACGGGTCTTACGAGCGTTACGTTCGCGCAGACGGCAAATTGGGTCGTCGCGACGAGTGCAACCGCTACAACGGGCACCGCGGTTTCGGTCGATCTCAAAGATGCTGCGAAGGCTGCCGAATTGCTTGTTTCGAATTCGGAGAATACGGCCAACTACTTCAGAAGAGTGGTACCCGCAACCTGATCAAGCCATTCCCCCAACGGATTTGAAGGAATTCAGTCTCGTTTGCGATCGTTGGATATATCCACGAATTTCCACGGCGCGGACTGAAACGAATTCGTCCGACTTCCCCCAACCTTCTCCCTGCGTCTCCGCAGGGAGAAATTTTTTTTGCAGAGAATGCTCTTGCTGTCCCCTCGAGGGGAAAGTGGCATGCCGCTTTGCGGCATGCCGAAAGGGGTGGCATACGCAAAACGGAACGCACCCCCTCAGTCTCGGCTTCGCCTCGCCAGCTCCCCCTCAAGGGGGCGCCGAGAAAGTGCGCCGCCCCCGCGTTCTTTTTCCACGTCATTTCGTCCCGCCCGCACGTTTTTCCCGTCATTCCGAACGAATGTGAGGAATCTCGTTTTTTCTATTTCCACGTCATTTCGAGCCGGAGCGTATGCGACGGCGAGCAAATCCCCCCGGTCGTTGAAGAAGGGCGAGATACACTCGCTAACGCTACTTCGCCTTCGGCTCGTGCCGCGCTTGGTTACACAATAGAAGCCTCGCGCGGGGCGGTATGACCGGGGGATACACTCGCTAACGCTCGGTATGACAGTGGGGGGAGCGCACCCACGTTTTTATTGTCATTCCGAACGAATGTGAGGAATCTCGCTTTTCCCTCAAAGGGCGCGGCGAGAGAATACGGGTTTTTTCTCCAAACCGTTGTTTTTTTTCCGCAAACGTGCTATAATGCCCCTATGGAGCTTGTTGTTGCGTTCGACATCGGCGATAAACGCGTCGGCGTTGCGTTTTCCGATCCGTTCGGTACGTACGCCATGCCCTCGGATACCTATTTCCGCACCGGGAATTTCCGCGAGGACGTCGCCGCCGTCGCCGCCATTGCAAAACAGCGGGGCGCAACGCGCATCGTCTGCGGCCTTCCGCTCGCGGAGGACGGTTCGGAGAGCGTGCAGTCGGAAAAAACGCGGAAGTTCGGCGCCGCCCTCGAAAAGGAAGCAGGCGTCCCCGTCGAATGGCAGGACGAACGCTATACGACCCGCGCCGCACGGAGCGATCTCGGCAGAATCGGCGTCAGCAGCAAACAGGACAAGAAAAAAAAGCGCGTCGATTCCCTCGCCGCAGCTTATATTCTCGAATATTATTTGTCGGAAAAAAGGAGCAATGCCATGAAAGAGGAAAGAAACGATTACGATGACGACAACATTGTCGAGATCGTAGACGAAGAGGGCAACACCTATCGCTATGAACATCTCATGACCTTCGAATATCAAGGCGAATGGTACTGCGCCTTCACGCCCGCCTCCGAGCCGGCGGAAGCCGCGGATGACGGCGAGGACGACGATGAGGCGGAGGACGTCGTGATCTTCCGCATCGCCGGCAGCGAAGACGACGAAACCCTCGAACCCGTCGAGGACGAAGCCTTGCTCGACGAAGTGTTCAAAGAGTTCATGACCCGTTACGACGAGGAAGCTGAGGATTCCGAAGATCCCGAATGACCGCCTTGAACGCCGTCTCCAAACGCTATGAACCGGGAAAATTACGACCTCACCATGCAGCGCATCGCCGCGCGGTCGCAGGGGAAGCGGCTGCTTCTCCACAGTTGCTGCGCGCCCTGTTCTTCTTACTGTCTCGAAGAGCTTGCAAGATCCTTTTCGACGACGGTGCTGTTCTATAACCCCAATCTCGACACCCGCGAGGAGTACGACCGCCGCAAGGCCGAACAGATCCGCTATCTCCGCGAAACGGGCCTTGCCGATTTTCTCGACTGCGATTACGAACCGGAAGCGTTCCGCGAGGCGGCAAAGGGCCTCGAACGGGAAAAAGAGGGGGGCGCCCGCTGCGCCGTCTGTTTCAGGCTCCGCCTCGAACGCACGGCCCGGGAAGCGGCTGCGCGCGGGTACGACTTTTTCGCCACCACGCTCACGCTCTCGCCCCTGAAAAACGCCGAACGCATCAACAGGATCGGCTTCGAAATCGAAACGGCGTGCGGCGTCTCTTATCTTCCGAGCGATTTCAAAAAACGGGGCGGATATCTCCGCTCCGTGGAACTCTCCAAATTATACGGCCTCTACCGCCAGAATTACTGCGGCTGCGCGTTCTCCAAAACCCGCACGGATCCGTGATTTTCTTACCCCGTTCTTCAAGAACGGGGTTTTTCTTCCTCCGCTTCCCGCCCGCTCAAAAGATTCCGCGAGAACAGCGCGCGGGGCAGCTGTGCGTTCGTATTGAACGCTTCGAGAAAGGCCTCGATGCACGCCGCGCTCTCCCGCACCGCATACAGAAAGAGTTCGTCGGCGCTGTTTCCGCGGCCCTCGGAGAGCGCATAAAACCGTTCTCCGCATAAAAACGTCGGCTCGGGCGCAGAGCGCGGATAGAACGCCGCAAGGCCGAACGGCCGCAGAACTTTTACGCCGCCCTTGTGAAAGTGCGTCAGATAGCGCGAAAAATTGCGGATCATGCGGCGGAACGCGCCCGCGCGGAACGGAATGCCGATCCGCTCGCCCGTACGGCTTAAATAGCGGAACAATACGCCCGCCTGCGCAATGGCTTTGAGGTCGAACGGATACCGATAGCGCAGCACGGATTGCCCCTTTAGTTCCCGCAGAAAGTATACGTCCCAATCGTTTTCAATCTGCTGATGCGTCATCCGCCCGGGGTCGTTTTCTTTCAGATAATTGTAGATAAACGGATGAAATGTTACGTCCGCCGCCAGATGCGAACAAAATCCCAGCGCATAGGCGAGACATTGCCCGAATTCTTCCCCCGTAAATTCCGGCAGCGCCTTCATGAGCGCCGTAAACCAATCATAAATCTGTCTGCGATGCAAACGCCGCCCTAAATTTTCTTCCCGCCGCGCAAACGGCCGGTAAAAGAAGAACAGGTCCGGCCCCTGCGCCCCGAGAAAATAATAGTCGGGCGCGGTCCGGGCGATCTCCCGCGCGCCCGCCGGGATCTGTTCTTCCGCTTCCGCCGCGATCAGTTCGTGCGTGATACTCGAAGGCATGGTTCTCTCCTTTTCGGTTCCGATACTTCCATTATTTCCCTTTCTTGCAAAAAAGCGCTTGAAATTTGCGATTTTCCGAAAAATCGTGAAACGATTCGCCCGACGAGTTCGTCGGGCGGTCGGAAGTTTTTTCGTTCGCGCACGGAATTACGCGCTTGTTCACACGTGCCGTTCCCCGAAGATCGCCGTGCCGAGACGGATCATGTTGGCACCATGTCCGAGACACAGCTTCCAATCCCCGCTCATGCCCATCGAAAGATAGCGGACATGGGGGAACGCTTTTTTCGCCTCGTCGTAGAGTTTGCGCATTTTTTCCGCCAGCGCGGAGAGCAGGGATTCGTCGTCCGAGAGGGGAAGCATCGCCATGAATCCCACCGGCCGGAGATTCGGCAGCGCGGTCATTCTTTCGAACGCGTTCAGCCCTTCTTCCGGCGCATAGCCGCCCTTGGTTGCTTCGCACCCGATGTTGATCTGCACGAGCGCGTCCTGCACGGCCCCCGCGGCGCCCGCCCGCACGGAAATTTCGCGCGCAAGCTCGTCGCGGTCCACCGAGTGGATCAGACAGACCTTTCCCGCCACATATTTTACTTTATTGAGCTGCAAATGCCCGATGAAGTGCTGCCGCGCGCCTTGGATCTTGCCGCTCTTTTCGCGGAATTCCTGCACCTTGTTTTCGCCGATATCCGTGATCCCCGCGCCGATCGCCCGAAGGATCTCTTCCGCCGTGCGCGTCTTTGTCGCGGCGACCAACGTCACCGGCTCTTTGAAACAGTTGCCTTCCGCCAGCTCGCTTAAAAGTTTTTGCACGTTTTCTTCGATCATATCCCGCCTCCGTAACTCAATTTTTTTCGTCGAACAGGCCCGTCTGCACGGGCGCGTCGGCCCCGGTCCCCGCAACGTCGCCGTCCCATGCCGCGTCGATGGGGATCGCGCCGCGGCGGATCAGCTCCGGATTGCCCGCGTATTCGCGGCGGTCCCAGCAGAATTCTTTGCACCAGCCGTTTTTCAGATTTTCGCTCGCGCCCGCCCACGTGCCGCCCCTGTTGTAATCGGCCTTTACGACGACGGTCCCCGCGGACTGCGCATAGATCAAGCGGTTGCGCGTCATGGCCGCGCCCGCCGTAAATTCCGCTTCCGGCGGAACCGCCGCAAGCAGGATCAGATTCCCGTCCCGGACCGCGCGGACGGAGGAATTCAGCCGCCGCAGCAACGAACCCGCAAGATAGGAGATCACGGGACCGCTCTTCAGACCCGCCCGCTCCGCCGCGCTGTCCACGCCCCTCGCGCCGCCCGTCACAACGCCGTATCCGTGCGCAGCCGTGCGGCCGACCGTTCGCTCCGTAAAGGCAAGCGCCGCTTCGTCCGCGTCGCGCGCGCCGACGTAACCTACCGTCTGCGCCCGCAAGAGCCGCGCGTCGCCCGCGTAATACAGGATGGGAGGGCAGAGACGTTTCAGCGCCCGTTCGAGCCGAACGGGATATTCTTCGTCCGCGCGCGTCATGATCCGGATCCCCAGCTCCTCGTACTTTGCGATCATTCGGGAGAGAACGGCGCTCCGCTGCGTAAGCCGCGCCAGCCGTTCCGCGAACGCCGCGTCGAGCTGCAGCCGTTCCGCGAATTCTCTTGCGGAAAATCCCAGAACGTCGCCGGGCTGCAAGTTGTTTTCCGTCATTCTCTCCGTAAGCTCGCGCCATTCTTTCGGCGCGAGCGGCGGCGCGCCGCTGTCCGCGCGCATACGGCTGCAGAATATTACGATCGCTTCCGAATTCGCATTCATATGAGACCTCGCTTTTCCGAACCCATCCGTAAATTTTACGCCCGCTCGACCGTGATCGCCGGCTCGTATTCGCCGAGATCTTTCACGGCGGCTTCCAGAAGGCGGCGGATCTGTTCGTCTTTGAGCTTGCAGGCATAGGGGACGCAGACGTCGAAGATCACTTTGATTTTCACGCCGCGGATCATGCGGAAATCGTGCAGTTCGGCTCCTTCGAGGGCTTCGCCGATCCGTTCGGCCAATTTCTTTTTGAGGTTTTCGGCTTCGCCGTCCCGCAGGTCTACGGGATCGAGATGCGTCGTGAGAGAAACGCCCGTCGCTTCCCGCACGCGGCGCTCGAGGCCGTCTAAAATCGCATGGGACGTGAGCGCGGAAAAGCGCGCGTCCATTTCCACATGCACCGTCGCGAACGACGCGCCGTATCCGTACCCGAAAATTTGCAGATCGTGCAATCCGAGAACGCCGTTCGTTTTCAGGATCATGGTTTTGATCTGCTCGAGAAGTTTGGGGTCGGGCGCCTGCCCGAGCAGTTTCGAACCGGCTTCCAGCAGGATCCGGATCCCCTGCCATGCGATGAAGAGCGAAACGGCGATCCCCGCCCAACCGTCGGCCGGGATCCCGAATTGCTGCATTGTCATGCCCGCGATCACGGCGACCGTGGCGATACAGTCGCAGAGACTGTCCATAGCCGCCGCATGCAGCGCGTCGGAGGACAGGCGTTTTGCCTTGATCCGGTAAAAGAAGAACATTCCCGCCTTTGCGAGGATGGAGACGCCGAGGATCGGATAGACGATCCACGGCCCGGCGGAACCTTCTCCCCGGATCGCCTTGGCGACGGATTCGCGCAGCAGCTCCACGGAAAGGAACAGCACGAGAAATCCCGTGACCATGGCGGCGATATACTCGGCGCGGCGATGCCCGAACGGGTGTTTTTGATCCGCGGGTTTTTCGGAAATGAAAAACGACACCAGCGAAACGATCCCGCTGCCGCAATCGCTCAGATTGTTGATCCCGTCGGCCGCGACCGAAACAAGCCCGAACAAAATTCCGGAGACGATTTTCCCCGCGGAGAGGATCAGATTGCAGATGACGCCGAAAAGACTTGTCAGGATCCCGTCGCGCGTTCTTTCCGATGATTTCATGCCTCTATTATATGGAAAATTCACGGCGTTGTCAATCCTTGTCTCTTTCGGGCAAAGATTCTCGTAAAAAATTTGTCATATCAAACGATTATTGTTTGACAAGTTGTCATGCAAGTGCTATACTCGTAAGAGGTGTGAAAAAACACAAGTGGTTTTGAATACCGTCAAGGAGGAATCAATGAAACATATCAAAAAATCGAAAATCGCAATCATGATCCTTTCGGGAGGATGCATTCTCGCCATGTCGGCGGGGATCGCGGCGTGCGGCAAATCCGGAACGCCCGTCGTGGAAAACGGAGAATCCACGACGCTCGTTACAAAAAAATTACCAGAAAAGCTCACGCCCGACGAGGTCATCTACGCCTTTTTGCAGAAGCAGAGCGAACTACAGAGCTATGTGATCACAGCCGAGGGGACGGCGGTCGCCAGCCTCGCGGGCTATAAGCAGAATATCCACAACATTACATATCGGAACGGGGAGGACTTCTTGAATCAGGCAAGCTCCAATTCCTCGCTCGTGAATATGAAGCATCAGTCCTTCTCGAAGGGCGGAAAGGTCGTCTACCGCAACAGTTATGACGGGGAGATGAAGGTCGCCGAGAAGGCGGAATATAAGAAGATCTACGGGTTCACGGCGGATGAAGTGACCCTCGGGGGATTCATCATCAACCCCAAGACGCTCCGTTATAGCGAACTCGAGAGCACGACGGGGGACACCCTTACCTATCATTACCGCCTCGCGGGCGACCAATCGGTGGAAAACGGCTCGGCAACGGAATCGGCGACCGCGCTCATCCGCTACCAAGCCAAGGCATACGGCTCCCTCGGCAACCTTCCCGCCTATTCCGACGTGGATCTGCGCCTCACCGTCAAAAACGACTGGACGCCCGTCTCCTACACGTCCTCCTGCTCTTACACCGCGAAAAAGATCCTCAACATGAGCGTGGAAGAGCGCATCACATCCGTCTATTCCAAGGTAAACGATGAAGTGGAGATCCCGAGCGTTGAGGAGTTCAACCAAAAGCTCGGCACGACGCCCTCGACCCCCGTTCCCCCGCAGGAGGAAGAAGATCCCCTCATGCAACTAATGGGGGCGGTCGGCGACACCCTCGGCGAGGAGAACGCAGCCGAACTGCCTGTCTCTTTGGATCTCGGCCTCTCGGACGCGACGAAAAATCTCACGGGGGATCTGCAGCTCAAACTGCGGCGGGAGGCTTTGGAGAAGGGCGATTTCGCGGACGCGATCTCGGCCCGCTTCGATCTCGACCTTGCGAAGATCCCGCTCATTTCGGGGATTGCGAACACCCTCACGGTACGCTACCCCGGCGACGGTGTGCTTCTTCTCATGCTCAACAATAAAGTCGACGGCAAGGACAACTATCTCTTTACATATACCGCCGATCTCGGCGAGAAACTTTCGTCGCTCGCGGGAGAGGATTCGCTCGAAGCGCTTCGCGAAACGTTGGAATCTTCGATCGGGGTCGAAAAGACGGACGCGGGCTACACGCTTACCCTCACAGAGGAAACGGTCGGAAAGCTCAATACGGCCTATGAAGGATTTCTTACGTCGTTCGCGGAGAAAATGGGCGATACGAACGGCTACATCCGCTCCCTGCTCGGCTTCACCTTCACGGAGCTAAAGCTCGAGCTTGCGGGAATCGATAAGACCACGGGGGTCTCGATCTCCGTCGCGGCAAACCCCTCCGAAAACGTCACGTTGGGCGAAAAGATCGCCGTCTCCCTCGAGACCAAGCTCTTCGGCGGCGCGTTCCAAAGGCCGTTTGCGGGCGATCTCGAGATCCGTCTCAACCTCGCGGCGATCTGGGCGGGCGACTATTTTGCGGCCGCAAAGGCGCATCTTCGCCTCGATCTTACGCCTGCGGCACCCCTTCTCCAAATGCTCGGAATGTTCGGCAGCATGATCCCCGATCTGCCTTCCTTCATCAGCGCAGAGCTTTCGAGCCTCGATCTCTACTACACGGGCGACGGCATGCTCACCCTCGCCTTCAACAACGCGCAAGGCCTTCCCATGGGCACGACGGAGGTCAACCTCAAAGAGACGATCGCAAACTCCGGCACGACCGATCCCGGCACCACCGACCCCGGCACGACGGAGCAGACGTTCAGCCTCCTTCCCTTCACGCTCACCGTTTCGGCGAACGGCGTAAAACTTGCGCTCGGCGAACCCGCCGTTCAGGCGATCGCCGCCGCATATAACGGGCTGATCGATTCGTTGGTGCAAAAGATGACGGAAGGGCTCGATCCGGGTATGGCCGGGATGGCGAAAATAGTCTTTGGCGGTTGGCTCGGCGGGGAGATCACGGGCGTGGAAGTTTTCCTCGGCACCACCGACGAAAAGAAAGTCACCTTTGACCTCACGATCTACGGCAAGCCCGGCCGCGATCCGAACGGTGATTATTCCGAAAGGGTTTTTCTTGACCTCACCATCACCGATAAGGCGCCTCTCACGGCTGCGGAATCGGCGGATCTCGTTTCGGACAAGGCGGTAAAAGCCCTCAAAGACACAAGCGCAAAGGCGACGGAATACGCCGAAAAGCTGCAAGAGCTCATCGACGGCATGGACGTTTCCGAGGCAGGCTACACCCAGTATGTCGAAAAGGTCACCGCGCTGCAAAATGAGATCGACGGGCTGGATCCCGCGGTGAAAACGCTCATGTCCAACAACTCCTACCTCGCGGAAAAGACCGTCGGCGACAAAACGTACACCGTTCTCCTTCTCACCGCAGAGCTCTATCACAACCGCGCGGAGCAGTTCAAATCGACGGTAAAAACCATCAAGGCGGACTCTCCCGATACCGAATGGGACGCCCTCAACGCCCTTTACGACAAAGCGGCCACCGTATCCGATATCCAAGTTCCCGCGGTCAAGGAAAGCAAAGTTCTCAAAACCGCAATCGGCGAAGATACGATTGCAAACTACCTCGCAAAGCGCGCGGCGCATGAGTCGAAACTGGCGCGGGAACTTACAGAACAGATTGCCGCCGCAAAGACGGCATTTGAAGCGGAGGAAAATCAAACTCGCGACGGTTGGACCCAAGGGCTCACCAAGATCGTGAAAGAGTTCAAACCCGTCTACGATAAACTTCCCGACCAATTGAAAGAAGGCACGGGATATCAAGAGTTTGTGAAACAGGTTTACCAAAAGAACCTCGAAGAAGTGACGAAAGCGTATAACGCGGTCAAAGACGAAGTGGATGCGCTGATCGAAAAGGGCAACGCTTCGATCGACGACCTTCTTGGAACAATGAAGAAGCTCTCCGAGGCGAATGCGTGGGGATTCGGTTACGATTATTGGGTAGCCAATACAGACACAGTAATACAGCCTTGGGGAAAGACGTGGCTCACCGCCTTAAAGCCGACGGATCTGAGTGCGGACGACCAGGCGAAAGTCAGCGAACTCAACACGCTCAACCGTTCGTTCTTGAAAGGCGCCATCGCAAAGGAGATCCTTGACAGTTACGCCGAGCTCATCAAAACCGAGGTCGAGACCCTGTATAATACGATCAAGGATTGCAGGATCGTTGCCGACGGAAAGGCGGATGAATGGGATTTCGATGGGCTCGCGGGAGACAAGAACGAAGTGCTCGAAAAGCTCCACGGCCTCCGCTTCCTGATCTGCAAAGTACTCACGACGGACCTCTTCAATGATACTTTGGGTTGGGACGAAGCGGTGAAGCAATTCGCGCGGAACGATCTCACCAAGTATGAAGCGGCGCTTGGAGAGCACCTCGCCAAGCAGCAAGGAGCGAAAGGTTAAGCGACCGCGCCCAAGTTATTGAGCGGCGAAAAGAGCAACGGAGATCCGTTGCTCTTTTTCCTTTTACCGCCCGGTTTTTGCCCCGCGGATCATGCAATCTTGCGAGAAGTCGTTGACGGCGCCGCATAAATATGATATAATATCGACATTAAAATTCCGGATCGGAAAATCCCGCAAGAAGAGATCTCTATGAAACCGAAACATTTTCTCACCGCATTTTTGGCATTTCTGATGCTTCTGACCATAATTCCAATCGGCGCGATCGCCGCCCATGCCGCCTCCGCGCCCGAGGTCATCCGCGTCGGTTTTTTCGCCTTCTCGGGCTATCACATCGAGGAGACGATCGAGAATTCCGACGAAGTGCGGCGCAGCGGTTACGGCTACGATTTCTTGCAGCATCTCGCGCGGCACGCGGGCTGGCAGTATGAATACGTCGGTTACGACAAATCGTACGACGATTCCCTTGCCATGCTCCGGAACGGCGAGGTCGATCTCGTCACATCCGTCTCTTACGACGAGGAACGCGCAAAAACATATCTCTTTTCCAAAGACAGCATCGGCGTGAAATCCACGATTTTTACGGTGAAAGCGGGGAACGATTCCATTGAAAAGGGCAACTATGCGACCTATAACGGACTCAAAGTCGGAATGCTCAAGATCAATTCCAAAAACGCCACGTTCAAACAGTTTGCCGAAGATCACGATTTCGACTGCGTGTGGAAAGAGGAATACGAAACGGAACCCGAGCTTACCGCCGCCCTGCAAAAGGGCGAGGTGGACGGCATCGTCACGAGCAGCCTGCGCGCCCTCGAAAACGAGTGGGTCATCGAATCGATCGAGCCGAGTCCGTTCTATGTCTGCACGCGGTTGCAGGATACGCAGCTCATGGAGCGCATCAACGCCGCCATCGCCGCGATGGATCTGCAAGAGCCGGATTGGAGAAATGTTTTACAGAACAAATACTATTCGACGGACAGCAAGGGCAGCGTGATCCTCGACGCGAAAGAGCGGAGCTATCTCAAATCTCTGAAAGACGAAAACAAAGCGCTCACCGTGCTCATGAATCCCGACCGCCGCCCTTATTCCTATTTCGAAAACGGCAAGGCGTGCGGCATCTTTCCCGCCCTCTTCGAGAAGATGACGGGAAGCCTTTCCATCTCCTTCGAGTATGTTCCCGTGAAGGATCGCAAGGACTATGCGGAAAAGCGGGCGGCGCAGGCGGCGGATATCGTCATCGATTTCGGCGACGACTTCAATATTGCGGAAAGGGACGGCTATAAACTCACAGACAGTTATTTCAGCTCCACCCATACCCTCATCAAGCGGAGGGATCTTAAGGGCACGATCAAGAGCATGGCGGTCATCAACAATGCCGATAACTCTTATTCTCACTATCTCGCCGACTACGCAAATCTGGGCGACGCCGAACTCAAATACTATAATTCGCTCGCGGAGAGCATCCGCGCGGTGAGAAAGGGGGAATGCGATGCGACGATCGCCCTCTCCTATGTCGCCGAGCTTTTCATCTGGGAGGATACGAGGAACGAACTCACCTCCGAACTCATCGGCGAGGCTTCGACCACCTATGCGATCGGCGTGCGCGCGGACGGCGACGTCACCCTCCTTTCCGTGCTCAGCAAGTGCGTGGCGGCGTTCGACCGCGGCGCTTCGTCATCGATCATCACCGCGGAAGTGACCAAGTTCCGCCCGAATTCGACGGGCGGGATCCTCTATTTCCTCCGCCGCAACCCCATCTATATCGCCATCATCGTCGCCGCGGTGCTGGTGCTGTTCTTCGTGATCGCGCTGCTCGCAATCAGAACGCACAATCAACGCAAATTGAAACAGAAGGTGACCGAGGCCACCGCCAAACTTCAGGCGCAGACGGAGGAACTTTCCGTCGCGCTGCACGCCGCCGACGCCGCCAATCGATCCAAGACCACGTTCCTCAACAATATGTCGCACGATATCCGTACTCCCATGAATGCGATCATCGGCTTTACGGCGCTCGCCACCGCGCATCTCGACAACAAGGAGCGCGCATTCGACTATCTCACGAAGATCTCGCAGGCTTCCAATCATCTGCTCTCGCTTATCAACGACGTTCTCGACATGAGCCGGATCGAGGCGGGCAAGGTCCACATCGAGGACCGTCCCGAAAATCTTGCCGACATTTTGCAGGGCCTTCGGAATATCATTCAATCCGATATCCATTCGAAACATCTGGAACTCTTCATCGACACCATAGATATCACCCGTGAAGAAGTGTACTGCGATAAACTTCGCCTCAACCAGATCCTTCTGAATCTCACTTCGAACGCCATCAAATTTACCAAGAGCGGCGGTTCCGTGTTTATCAAAGTTACCCAGAAGCCCTCCGAAAAAGAGGGGTACGGAAAGTATGAATTCAGCGTGAGCGACACGGGCATCGGCATGAGCCGGGAATTCATCAAAAACGTGTTCGATCCCTTCACGCGCGAGCGCAATTCGACGGTGAGCGGGATCCAGGGCACGGGCCTCGGCATGGCGATCACCAAGAACATCGTAGACATCATGGGCGGGACCATCTCCGTGGAGAGCGAACAGGGCAAAGGCACCGAGTTCGTCGTCTCGCTCGAATTGAAATTTGCCGACAGCGAACCGGAAGAGGTCGCGCTCACCGAACTGCACGGTCTCTACGCGCTCGTCGTGGACGACGATCTCGTCTCCTGCCAAAGCGTATCCAAGATGCTTCGCCAGATCGGAATGCACGCCGAATGGACGGTCACGGGAAAGGAAGCGATCGTCCGCACCACGGAGGCGATCGAGCTGGGGCATCCGTTCGAAGTGTATATCATCGACTGGTCCATGCCCGATATGGACGGCATTGCCACAGTAAAACAGATCCGTGCGATCATCGGAGACGATTCTCCCATCATCTTAATGTCGGCTTACGACTGGGCGGATATCGAACAGGAGGCGCTTCAGGCGGGCGTGACGGGATTTATCAGCAAACCGCTGTTCGCTTCCGATCTTCACCGCGCGCTCGAGAAGAGTTTGGGGAAAACGCCTGCCGACTCTCAACCGGCGCAGCAGGAAAACAAATTCGTCGGCAAACGGATCCTTTTGGTCGAGGACAACGAACTCAACAGAGAGATCGCGCAGGATATCCTCACCGAAGCCGGCTTCGAGGTCGAGAGCGCCGAAAACGGCAAAGTTGCCTGTGAGATCGTCGAGAACGCGAAAGAGGGGTATTACGACCTCGTGCTGATGGATGTTCAGATGCCGATCATGGACGGCTACGAAGCGACGAGACATATCCGTGCGCTTGAAAACAAGGCGCTTGCCGGGATCCCGATCATCGCCATGACCGCCAACGCATTCGAAGAGGATAAATCGAACGCCTATGCCGCGGGCATGAACGGACATCTTGCAAAGCCAATCAATATCGAGGCAATGTTTGCAATGCTTGAAAAGCTGCTGAACGACAAGCCGGAGGATAAATCCGACTGACCGTCGCCGAATCTGCTTTGATCGGCCGTATCACAACGTAAACCGTCCTTCGAAATGTACAAGCGTGCAAATCAAAGGGCGGGGATCATCGCGAAAGTCCGCTCCGCTGCGTTCGGTCCGGACTTTCGGCGGCCGAAAAAACAAATTAGATCAAACAAGTACCTTTTTTCATTTCCGAATTTAAGAAATTTGAACCCCATTGCTTCATTTGGTAAACTTCAGGCATTTTTCTTTTTCATTCAAATCAGTAGGGAAAGATCTCCTTTTTAGGAATGTTAAGCGCACGCAGTCGTGTATTTCTGTAAATTAAGAAAATTAAAAATTTGAAACTTGCGAAAAAGTTTTTTACTTTTTGCGCGGTAAATAAAAAACAAAAGGAGAAAAGCTATGTCGTTTACGTTCAAGAACTTAACCGATGAAACTCGTCGGTATATGGTGGAAGAGGTCAATTACGATCTTCAAAATCATAGTCTTTACTTATCCGATCGATTGTCCCACATGGGGAAATCGATGTATCCGGATCTGCTGCTGCAAAATATTCAAAATGGAAATGAAGAAACACTTGCACAAGCTCTTATGGGGAAATTTAATCCGACTTATTTAAGAAAAAAACCGAATGGCGGGTACACGTCTGCGGCAATGCCGAATAATCAGCATCAAATGTTGGCGGAGGGGGAATTCAATCGATTTTACATAAGGGCTTTATGCAGGATCGCATTGCTTACGGGTAAAAAGTTAAAAATATACAGAGCCAAATTTTCCCAGACGCCCCGAATTGATTCTCAAAGAATGATAGGCTCTTTTATTGACGTCGAACAACTTCTTTTGGATTTGAGAAAAAATCCCGGCACGGATACCGCGTTAGGGTTGCCTCCCGGGCCCAATTCGGGTTTGTCGGTAGAACTTGTATAAGCATCTCATGAAATCTGGAAACGGCGAGCAGATATATACCGTGCTCGCCGTTTTATAATAGCTCAAATTACTTATAAGAGTTTCCAATCTTTCTCATAAGACAAATCGCATGGCGCATAAAAGGCATTCAAGGCACAAAAAAATAAATCCGAACAAAGGTGTTCGGATTTATCAAGACTTGGTGACCCGTGCGGGAATCGAACCCACGATACCACCGTGAAAGGGTGATGTCTTAACCTCTTGACCAACGGGCCATATAAAGCAACTCGCGCGCAGGCGGAGCCGGATTATGAATACGGCAAAGCCGAAAGAAATCGTGGTAGCGATGAGTGGAGTCGAACCGCTGACCTATCGGGTATGAACCGATCGCTCTAACCAACTAAGCTACATCGCCATATGGTTGCGGGGGCCGGATTCGAACCTGCGACCTCCGGGTTATGAGCCCGACGAGCTACCTGGCTGCTCTACCCCGCGATATGGATATTCGAAAAAAACGAATAGCTTATTTATTGTAACGGATAGCGTTTCGTTTGTCAATCGATTTTACGCGCGAAAATAATTTTTTTTGAAAGAGCGGTCTTGTGTTTTTGAGGCGGCTATGGTATAATATTCCCATAGAATTTTTTTTGAACGGAAACGTGCTTAAACGCGCCGAAAAGCTGTAAACGATACAAAAATGACGTTATTCAACGCGGAAAAATACAGAGGGAAGCGAATTTGCGTGGCTCTTTCGGGCGGCGTCGATTCGGTATGCCTGCTACACGCGTTCAAAGAGCAGGCGTTAAAATGCGGCATTGTTCTTTCCGCGCTACATATCGAGCACGGGATCCGATCAAAGGAGAGCGAGCGCGACATGGAATTCTGCCGTGCGCTCTGCGAAAGCTGGGGCGTTCCTTTGACGATTTTGCGAACAGACGTTCCCGCGCTTGCGCAAGCGCGGGGCGAGAGCGTGGAACAAGCGGGTCGGGCCGTGCGTTACGAAGCGTTTCGTTCTCTGCTTGAGAGGGGCGAAGCCGATCTTGTGGCGACCGCGCACCATGCCGACGATGTTGCGGAAACGATCATCTTCCGTCTCGCGCGCGGAACGGGGCTTTCCGGCATGAAGGCGATCACGGAATACGGGGGCATAGTCCGCCCTCTTCTGAAGCTGACCCGTGCCGAGATCGCGGCGTACGCGGAAGAAAATCATCTGTCCCATGTCGAAGATTCTTCGAATGAAGACGAAACTTATGCGCGCAACTATATCCGGCGGACGGTTTTGCCGGCGTTTGAAAAGGTTCATGCAAACGCGAAGGAGCATCTTGTGCGGTTTGCCGGGCTTGCGTCGGAGGAGGACGAATTTCTCGAGCGGCTTGCGGAGGCAACGATTTTGCGTGCCGCGGGCGAAGAATGGGTACCTGTCGACTTGCCCGACGTGCTGTTTCGCCGTGCCTGTCTGATTTGCATGCGGCGGGCGGCGGGCGGCGAGTATGCGCGCGCCAATCTCGAAGAGATTGCAAAGTTAAAGGCGGCGCAGAGCGGAAAAAAGGTTGCGATGCCTCTTTCCAAGCGGGGCGATGTTGCCGCGCGGTATGCCTTTCGCGAGGGGAAGTACATTGTGTTTTCATCGGGTTGCGAAGGGGTTTTGTTTGCGGAAGTTCCGTTTCAGCCGGAAGCGGGCGCATATCCCTATCCGATGAATTTTTCCGTGCGAAAGCTCGAAGCGGCGGCGGGGAAATATCCGCGCAAGGCGGGCGAACTTTATGTAGATCTCGACGCGTTCCCGTCCGGTTGCGTTGTGCGTACGCGGCGGGATGGCGACATGATTACCCCATACCATGCCCGAAGAAAGACGCTCAAAAAATTCCTGACCGATCGAAAAATTCCTGCGCGGCTCGGGCGCGGGCTGGCGGTGATCGCAAAGGGGAGCGAGGTATACGTTGTGGTGGGGGTGGAGATTGCGGACGGCGTAAAATTGACGGAAAAAACGCGTCGTGCGGCGGTGATAGGCTAAACCCGTTCCATGGGGGCGGAAAAGATACGGAGGAAAAAGCGGATGCACAAAGATTGCGAACGGATCATGTTGACGGAGCAAGAACTTCGGAGCCGGGTAAAGGAAGTTGCACGGCAGGTAGACGAGCGGTACGCGGGCAAGACACCGCTGATTGTCGGGATTCTGAAGGGCAGCATAATATTTTACTCGGATTTTATCCGGGAATTGACCTGTCCTGTGGAGTTGGATTTCATGGCGGTGTCGTCGTACGGATCGGGGGCGGTGTCGTCGGGCAAATTGAAGATCAAGAAAGATCTTGATAAAGGTGTACTTGGTCGCGACGTTATAGTGGTTGAGGACATTATCGACAGCGGATTTACGCTTGCGAATCTTAAGGCGTTGTTGCTGGAGCGGGGAGCGGCGTCGGTGGTGATTGTTACGTTGTTGAACAAAGCGGCGCGGAGGGAATACGACATTGTGCCGGATTACAACTGTTTTGATATTGAAAACGAATTTGTAGTTGGTTACGGATTGGATTACAATGAAAGGTACAGGAATTTGCCGTATATTGGGATTTTGAAGCGGTCTGTTTATGAAAAGTAGGATTTGAAAGGAGAGGCCCTCCGGAACGTATTGTTCCGGAGGGATTTTTTATAGCCTGCCCGTTTCCAAAAGGGGCGGGACGGTATGACAGAAAGGGCTGGGCGAAATGACAATAGGAGGCGGCGAGCGCACCGTCCTGTCATCCCGAGCGTTAGCGAGTGGATCTCGTCCTTTTTCAACGACCGGGAACGGTTCAAATGACAGTAAAAGGCGGGGAGAACGGCGGGCGAATACGGTTCAAAATGACAAGAAAAGCTGCGCAAAAAGCCAAAAAAACACGAAAAAAACCGCGGAAAAGGCGGTTGGAAAAAATAAACTCTCCCAAAAAGTATACTTTTTGAGAGAGCGGAAATCGGGTGGCAATTTTGTGCTCCCAGCACGTTTTTGAGTATATCACAGGCTCATTTTGCTGTCAAGAGGTTTTTCTCAAAAAGTATACTTTTTGAGAGGATCACTGCAAAAGCGGGCAAAACCGCGAAAAAACTGAGATTCCTCACATTCGTTCGGAATGACAGAAAAAGGGGAAAAAACCGTAAAAAACGGGCAAAACGCAAAAATACGGGCAAGAACCGCGAAAAAACTGAGATTCCTCACATTCGTTCGGAATGACGGAAGAAAAACGTTCGGAATGACGGAAGAAAAACGTTCGGAATGACAGAAAAAGCGGGAAAAAACCGTAAAAAAATCGGGCAAACATGAGCAAAAAAACGCAAAAAAACCGCGAAATAAAGCGGGATTTTTGGGATTTTTTGCGTGTAAACGGGGGGCAGATCGTGCGGATCGGCAATGGGAAGTCGGCAATATTCCTGAAAAGGAATAAATAAAGAGGAGGAAGTATATGAAAAAAAGAACCAAACTTTTGCT
>CANPZD010000008.1 GCA_947589085.1 uncultured Clostridia bacterium | reverse complement strand
CGAGGACATCGTGAACATGGGCACATAGATCGCAATGACGATGAATCCGACCACTACGCCGAGTACCACCGTGATGATAGGCTCCATAAGGCCGAGCGCCGCATCGGACGCAGACGTCGCCTCTTCGGAATAATACAATCCTATGGTGCGAAGCGTCTCTTCAAGCATACCGGAGGACTCTCCCACCGTGATCATTTCAATGAGCATGGCGGGCAGCCATTGGGAATCTTTGAGCGCCTCGCCGAGCGACATGCCGCCTTCGAGTTTTACGATGGCTTCGTTGAGTTCCTTCCCCACGCAGCGCATATCCACGACGCGGCTCACAATGTCGAGCGCCCTCGTTACGGGCAAACCTGCCGCCAGCAGCGTTGCAAGCGTGTTGGCCACCTGCGCCGCCGCATTGAAACGGGTGATCTTCCCGATCACGGGCATCTTCATGCGAAGCTTCGAGAGCGACATCTTGCCCTTTTCCGTCTTTCCGTAAAAATACAGCCCGAGAATGACCGCCGCGATCACAATGAGTACGATCCACCACCAATTTTTGAAAAAGTCGGAAATGGCGATCAGGATCTTCGTGACGACGGGAAGTTCCGTCCCGAAAGACTGCAACGTTTCCGTCATGCGCGGCACAAGCACGACCATGACCACCGCGATCACCACGATCGCGATGAGCAAGACAATGATCGGGTAGGTGAGCGCAGACTTGACCTTTTTCTTCGTTTTGTGGGCGCGGGAATAATAGACTTCGAGGCTTTGGAACGACTGTTCAAGCGTACCGGATTCCTCCCCCGCACGTACCGTTTCGATGAATACCGCGGGGATCTTCTTCCCGTTCTTTTCGAGACTCGC
Organism: uncultured Clostridia bacterium; assembly: GCA_947589085.1. Taxonomy (GTDB): domain Bacteria; phylum Bacillota; class Clostridia; order Christensenellales; family Borkfalkiaceae; genus Gallimonas. The sequence continues at coordinate 48,294 of CANPZD010000008.1, read as the reverse complement.
CGCAAGCGAATAACCGGCCGCCACGTCTTCCGCGCTCGCACGAAGATACCGCTTCATCAGCTTATCGCTGCACTGATCGGCGATCAGCTCTATGGTCCGCGTCATCGAAAGACCCGCTTTCAGCATGATGAAAAACTGATTCGCGGTGAGCGCAAGCGTCTTGTTGCTGACCCAGAGCGGCTCGTTGATGTTGATATTGATCCGCCGCTCCTTGCGGACGGGTTTGATAAATTCGACGACGTCGTACGATTTGCGGATCTCGTTGACCGCTTCGAATTCGTCGTACGCCTCGATCACGCCGTTGACGGCGGTACCGTCCTGCGCAATCGCGCGATACTTGAACGTCTTCATTTATCCCTCCTTTTATGATTGCTTCGCGGAATGATTCCGATCAGAACACGTTCTTGCGAACGTATTCCGCGTCATGCGCGGCGGATTTCGCCATTTCGGCGGAAATCACTTGTTTGCGATAGAGCGCAATCAGCGAATTATCCATCGTCACCGAACCTTCCGCCGCCGACGTCGCCATCGAACTCGCGATCTGCGGGGTCTTGCCCTCGCGGATGAGATTGCGAATGGCTGGCGTTACCATCATCAGTTCGCACGCCGCCACTCTCCCCCCGTTCTTGCGGGGCAAGAGCTGCTGCGAAAGCACTGCCATCAGCGTGGTCGAAAGCTGCATGCGGATCTGCTTCTGCCGCATTTCGGGAAATACGTCGACGATACGGTCGATCGAATCGGGTGCGGAATTCGTGTGCAGCGTCGCAAACACGAGGTGCCCCGTCTCCGCCGCCGTGAGCGCCGTTTCAATGGTGTCGAGATCGCGCATTTCGCCGATGAGGATCACATCGGGATCTTCGCGCAGGATCGCGCGCAGACCCGTGGCGTAACTCTCGGTATCCGTTCCGATCTCACGCTGATTGATCGCGCATTTATCGGGTTCGTAAATATATTCGATAGGATCTTCCAATGTGATAATGTGCGCATTCTGCGTATGATTAATGCGGTTGAGCATCGCCGCAAGCGTGGTCGATTTGCCCGATCCCGTCTCGCCCGTAACAAGCACAATGCCGCGGCCGAGCGCGGGAAGCGTCTGCACCATGGGCGGAAGTCCCAAAGAGTCGAGTTCGGGGATCTTGTCGGAAAGGATCCGGATCGCCGACGACACCGCGCCCTGCTGACGGAATAAATTGATACGGCAGCGAATGTTCCCCGCAAAGGTGATCGCAAGGTCGAGTTCGCCCGTCTTTTCGATCTTCCGATATTCCGCGCCCGCCATCTGGCGCGCGTAAAATTCGCAATCCGCAGCCGTGAGCGGCGCGCCGAAGTTCTGCAATTCCCCGTCGACGCGTATGCGCGGAGGAAGATTGCGCACGAGATGAATATCCGAAGCGCGCATTTCTTTCGCTTTCGAAATCAAACTGTTGAGTTCCATGGGCATAGCTGCATTCTCCTTGTGCGTGAACCTATGAAGTCTTGCTTACTTGACCGACGCGTTGAGCACGCTGAGCGCTTCATCCGCCGACGTGACCCCCGCAAGCACGAGTCTGCGGCAATCGTCGATGAGCGGCGTGAATTTGCCCTGCTTCACATATTCCCCAAGCTCCGCCGTGTGACGGCCCTCCGCCACGGCGCGCTTGAATTCCTTGTCGAGAATCAGGATCTCGAATACGCCCGTGCGCCCGGAATAACCCGTATGATAACAGTGCGGGCAGCCCTTTCCGCGGTAGAAACGGATCGTATCGTCCGCGGGATCGCAACCGAGCGCGGCCAGCGTTTCGGGCGAGGGAACATATTCCTCCTTGCAATGGGGACAAATGCACCGCACGAGCCGCTGCGAGATCACGCCGTTGAGCGCGTCCGCAATGAGATAGGGCGCGACGTCGATATCCACAAGACGGTCGATCGCGGAGAGCGCGTCGCCCGTGTGCACCGTGGAAAGCACGAGATGCCCCGTGATCGCCGAACGAATGGCGATCTCCGCCGTTTCGCTGTCGCGGATCTCGCCGACGGCGATAATGTCGGGGTCCTGACGGAGAATGGCGCGCAGACCTTCCGCAAACGTCATACCCGTCTTTTCATTGATCTGCACCTGATTGACGCCGTCGATATCGTACTCGACGGGATCTTCAAGCGTGACAAGATTGACTTCGTCGGTGTTGAGCGAACGGATCATCGTATACATGGTAGACGATTTGCCGGAACCGGTGGGTCCCACGATCAGAATCATTCCGTGCGCGGATCCGAGAAGCCGGTTGTATTTTTCGAGATTCTCCCCGTTCAACCCGATCGCAGCCGCGTCGAGCAGCTGCACGGACTTGTCGAGCAACCGAATCACGACTTTTTCGCCGTACATGGCGGGGAGCGTGGACATTCTGAGATCGATATTGTGCCCCTTTACGAGCACGTTGGCGCGCCCGTCCTGCGGAACGCGCGATTCCGTGATATCCATCCCGCCCATGATTTTCAGTCGGGATATGACGGTGCGTTTCAATTCGTCGGGAACGGTGAGCACCGTGCGCAGTTTGCCGTCGATCCGCATGCGGACGACCACTTCGTCTACACGAGGCTCGATATGCACGTCGCTCGCCCGTTCGACGGACGCGCGCTCCAGAATGGAATTGACAAGACGGACGGTGGGCGCCGATTGCTGCTGGCTCTCTTCCGCAACTTCTTCCGTCTGCGGGCGGTTCTGCGAAGCCGTCTCGCGCGCGGCCGAATCCCCGCGCATCTCTTCGATGGCGCGGGCAACCCCCTCGTTGCCGTACAGCGTCGCGATCGCCTTGTTCACGGCCGCCGTCGTCGCGATCTTGGGAAGAATACGCTTGCGCGTCGCAGTGCGGACTTCTTCGAGCGCAACGAAATTGAGCGGGTCGCTCATCGCAAGCGTAAGCTCGTCTTTGTTGAGACGGACGGGCACAACGCCGTGACGGCGCGCAATGCTTCTCGGCACGAGAGACGCAAGTTCGATGGGGATCCGCACTTTGGAGAGATCGATGAAATCGATCCCGAGCTGAACCTCCAGCGTCTCGATGAGAAGCTGCTCGTTGATAATACCCTCGTCAATCAGAATGGTGCCGAGACGTTCGTGCCTCGACTTTTGCAGGGCAAGCGCCTTATCCAGCTGTTCCTGCGTGATGGCGCCGTTGTTGATGAGAATATCGCCTAACCGAAAATATTCCATATGCATTCCTCTCGCGGAAAACCGCGCTCTTTATTCCGGGACCCGCAACCTGCCCGCAGGGCGGGCCGAAAGCCGGACGATCAACTTTCCGGGTTTTCTGCGTATGCCTTGATCGCAGCAACCGTGCGTTCGTAATCTTCTTTTACGGCGGAGAGATGAGGTTCGTATCCCGCAAGCTCCCCTCCCCGCAGCGTTTCGGTGAGCGCCGACGCAGAACGTTCAAGCGCCGTGAAACTCAAGTTCTGGCACATCCCCTTGATGGTATGCGCCGCGCGGAAGGCCTCTTGCGCGTTTCCCTCTCCGAGAGAACGGAAAAGAAGTTCGTAGCTCCCGTCGGCGAGAAATTTCAATAAGAATTTCTGCACCAGACGCTCGCTCCGCAATCTGCCGATCACATCGTCGTAATCCCCGTTGAGCATGGAATAACATTCACGGATCGTCATTGTCTATTCCTCCATGGAAGATTCATAGAATCGGTACGCCGCCTTGCCCGCGTTTTTGGATACGTACAGCGCGACGTCCGCTTTGCGGAAAAGTTCCTCGAATTCCTGCTCTTTTTCCGTCATCTCGACAACGCCCATGCTCACGGTGAGATCGAACGCGTCTACCTTTCCGCACAGCGACTTGAATACACGCGCGATAATCGGATGGATATCCGTATCATATTCGAATACAATGAGAAATTCGTCGCCGCCGATGCGCGCGCACAAATCATGAACGCGCGTGCTGTGAATGAGCCGTTCGGAAACTTCGCGCAATACTTTGTCGCCGAACAGGTGCCCGTATACGTCGTTCGCGCTCTTGAAAGAGTCGATATCGAACACGGCAACGGCATATTTATGTTCGGGGAATTTCGATAGTTTTTCGGCAAGGTCTTCCCCCGCGCCCTCGCGGTTCAAAAGCCCCGTGAGAGGATCGCGGATGGATTTTTCACGCAATTCGTCGAATGCGATGTGCGTATCGTGGATATCGACCAACTTCCCGATGACGCTCTCGATGGTCGGCGACGCGTCGTCCGTCCACGTGACGCGCATGATGACGTCGTACCAGCGGAGTTCGCCGCCGACGCGGAGTTCGCACTCGTGACGGAATTCGGGCGCCGCGGGCGTCATTTCGGAAAGATATTTCGAAAGATTCCCGAACCAGTTTTCCCCGAGCTGCGTCTTGAATCGCGGCTCGTTTGCCGGATCGACGATCTCCTGCGGAACGCCGAATTTCTTCGCACCCCTTGCGGATAGTTTGAGAATATTTTCGGAAACGTTGTATTCGAATTGGATCTCCTCGGTGAGATCGGCAAAAAAGTTGTACTTCATGCGCTCGTAATCGAGCAGCCGCAACGTGCGATCCGACGCCCGCACCCCCTTGGAATACAGCGCCGCATCGGCATAATTGCGGATCTCCCTGCGGACCGCGTTTTCGCTGACGTTCTGGGACAGCGCCTCGCGGATGTTATCGAATTCGTCGGAAAGGCATTCGAGAAGCAGCGGATTGAACGTTCCGCACTTGCCTGTAAGGATCATCTCTTTGGCCGTCTCCGGCGAAAACGGCGGCTTATACACCCGCTCGCTCGTCAGCGCGTCGTATACGTCGGCAAGAGATACGATCTGCGCCGAAATGGGGATCTCGTCTCCCTTCAAACCGTCGGGATAGCCCCTTCCGTCCCACCGCTCATGATGCCAGCGGCAGATCTCGTATGCGTACTTCACGAGAGGATTATCTTTATGCGCGTAGAGGCCGTCGAGCATCTTCGCGCCGATCATGCTGTGCGTTTTCATGACGGCATACTCTTCATCGGTGAGTTTGCCCGGTTTGTTGAGGATCTTGTCGTCGATGCCGATCTTGCCGATATCGTGCAGGGCAGACGCCATGGCGATGATCGGAATGTCGCCTTCCGAAACAGGATAGCGGTCCGTCTTGCGGACAAGCTTGCGCAGAAGGAAATCGGTAATGGTGCGCACATGTAAAATATGCAACCCGCTCTCGCCGTTCCGGAACTCGACAATGTGGCTCAGAATGTCCACCATCATGCTGCTGTTCTGTTCCTTCTCGTTGATCTGCGATTCGATGATATCGATCAGTTTTCTCTGTTTGGTGTAGAGGAAAATCGTATTGAGCACGCGGCGGTGCACGATGGATGCGTCGAAAGGTCGCATGATGAAGTCCGTCGCGCCCAGCTCGTACGCGCGTTCGATCTGCGCGGGAGCCGTCTCCGCGGAAACCATGATGACGGGAAGATCCTCAATGAGGCGGGTACGGTTCATCTCGCCGAGCACTTCGAATCCGTCTTTTTTCGGCATCACGATGTCGAGGAGAACAAGAGAAAATTCGCTTCCGCGCTCCGCAAGGATCGCAAGTGCGGCTTCACCGTCCTCGGCTTCCGTTACGCCGAACTCATCCGCCAACATATCCGCAAGGATCGAGCGGTTCATCTCGGAATCATCAACAATGAGTATTTTTTCTTTGCTTTGCTCTTGCCGCATGTCTCCGCCATCCGTCTCCGATCACTTTCTCGTGAATACTGCGTCCTCTTCTTCTTTCGTAGTGACTTTACGGCGGACAAGGCCCTTTTCGATCAGCGCTTCGGTATCCTGATAAGGTTCTGCGTAGTCCACTTCCTCATGGTCGACGCGGGCAAGTCCGCGCTCTTCCATGACCCGCGCAATGAGATCGAACGAAAGGCGCAAACGCTTGTCGTTCTTGATCCGGAAGAGGCAGGGCGTATCCTCGCTCGACTTGTTGACAGAATCGTCCTCCACCTTGTAGCGCGATTCGACGAATTCGGCCGGATCGAGCGGAAGGAAGAGACAGAGCGTGTTGCCGCGGAAGCTGATCTTCGCAACGCAGCCGCCCGCCGCCTTATACGTTTCGCGTTTCCAGCTCATGCGGTCGTGCACTTTTTTGTAGGAAAGCAATTCGTTCTTGATGAGCGTATACCAACGTTTGTTTTCGTCGCTCGTCTGAATGAGACGGGCGGTAAAACTTTTATCGTAACGGATCAGACTTTCGTCCAGCGCGACCGCCGCCGTCTCCTCCGCCGTTTCCGCGGGACGTACGACGGTAACGCTATAAGAAGCCGTTTTGCCGAGATAGCTCACGCGGACTTCCTTTTCGCCCTCTTCGGAAAGATCGGGCGCTTCCACTTCATAATCGGAAAGTTCCTCGCTGTACGGTTCCGCGTCATAGTCCGCCGTAACGATCAATCCGACGGCATTGAACGTCTCACCCGCCGCAAACTCGCGGCGCACGACGGAAGTATCGAGCGTGATACCCACGAGCGCGCGTTCCTCGGCGACGAACACGGGATAAGTCTGCACAAAATCGCCATAACGCACGACGACGTTCTTCATGCCCTTCTCGGTGAGATCGGGCGCCTCGACGGTGAAGTCCGTCACGCGTTCGGCATAGGGTTCCGCGTCGTAGCGCGCGACAACGCCGAGACCGGCGCAATCGAACGTCTCGCCGACGAAGAAGTCTGCACGGACGGCTTCGAGATCGAGATCGATCCCGACGAGCGTACGCTCCTTGCAGACGGGAGTAACTTCGATATTGTAGTACTCCACGAAATCCCCGTGACGGATGACGACCTGTTTTACGCCCTCCTCATCCGTGGCAGGACTTTCCACGGTATAGTCGAATACCTCTTCGGCAAGCGGTTCGCGGTCGTAATGCGCGACAACGACGAGGCCGGCGCAATCGAACGGTTCGCCCTCGGCGAACTGTTTGCGCACGGCGGTAACGTCGAGCGAAATGCCCACGCACGTCCGCTGCTCCGCATTTGCGGCGATCTCGATGGTGTAATACGCGGAAAAACCGCCGTAACGGACCAAAACGTTCCGGCTGCCCGGAAAGCTCATTTCGGGGGTTTCGACGGTGAAATCGACTACGTTTTCCGTTAAAGGCGCGCCGTTATAGTTTGCGGTCACGACAAGGCCGCCGCAATCGAACGTCTCGCCCGCGGCAAACAGCCTGCGCACGGCGGTAACGTCGAGCGAAATGCCTACGCAAGTCCTCTCTTCCGACGTTGCGACGACTTCGATGGTGTAATATGCGGAAAAACCGCCGTAATGGACGACAACGGTCGGTTTGCCCGGACGATCCATATCGGGCGTTTCGACGGTGAAATCGATCACGTTCTCCGTCGAAGGTTCGCTGTTGTAACTTGCGGTGACGATCAGCCCGGAATAATCGAACGCCTCGCCCACCGTAAATTTGCGTTTGACGACCACCGTATCGAGCGAGATGCCGACGATGGAACGATCCTTATCCGGCTCCGCAGCGTGGGTAACGAGAATGTTTTGTTTTCTCTTGGACAGGGCATGCTTGCGCACGGTGATGAGGATGAAGGCCACAACCGCCACCGCAACAAGGGCGATCTGCGCCAACATCAGCACGAGAACCGTCGTGGAGACAGTCCAGTCGAGATTCACCCCGAAAATTTTGACCGCACATAAATCCGACATAGCGTAACTCCTTTTTCCCGATCGTCGCGGGAATGGCTTTTTCCTTTTTTGCAGGGCTTACTTGCAATTTCTCCCTTACGACGACATTATAAGCGAATTTGGGACAAAATGCAACTAAATATATGCATTTTCTTTGAAAAAATTTCTACATGCTTACCAAAAATGTTGGAAAAGCCTCCAAAAATACGCTTTTCCTCTTGGTTCTTACCATGATTTTCAAACCCCGTTGTCAACTTTTGAAATAAAATTCAAACACATGTCCGCGTTCGGAAGGCCGCATTTCATCCCCGGAAGAGCGATTGCCTAAGAAAAACAGGCGAGAGCGCACAAATCCGCAGACGGTATTTTCAAGCCGGGATAGGCCGCAAAAATCTTAAAAATCGCGCCGCACGGACGTGTGCGGCGCAGACAAACAGCAATGTTATGGTTGTTTTTGAGGGAAATTTTTGATCGCCTGCGCGATATCCGCCCCCTCTCCGACGGCCTGCAACAGGGTCCACCACGCCGTTCGGGCGTCCGCCCAACCCGGCGTGATCTGGTAATATTCGCCGAGATATTGACTGAAAATATCGTACTCGTTCATCAGAGCGTCATTCTCATACGGATCGCGCGCGAGCTTGCGCACGGGCAGATACGACGACGTCGTGACCGCTCTCGTATAGTCCTCTTCGCCGAGAAAGCGGATAAATTCCTTTGCCGCGGAAACGCGCGCCTTATCGCCGCTTTGGAACACGCCGAACCCCCAGATCCCGCCCTGCAGGGAGGGATCCTTCCCCTCCTCCGCGGGAAACGCCATGGGGAAGATGGACGAGGCAAAATCGGGATGCGCGATCGATTGATTCACTTCCGCCGCCACGTTCCAGCAGAACGCCATGGCAAGTTCGCCTTTGCAAAAGGCGTTCTGCTCTTCTGCGCCGTTCATCTCTGCGTCGAAACGGATGCCCTTCATGTCGCGCAGAAGCCGGAGCGCACGGATGTTTTCTTCGCTGTCTACGGTGTAGCCCGTTTTATCCGCAAACGTTCCGCCGTACAGATTGTTGACAAGCGCCCGCGTCCCCTGGTCGCCGCCCTGTCCGCTGCAATAGACCGCGGCAACGTCTCTTTTCAAGCCGTTCGCCTCGTTATAGGCGTCGATCGCGGCGACGGCGCGCTGAAATCCCTCCGTCGTCCATGTATGATGCTCTTCGTCGATATATTGCCAAGCATTCGCTTCCTCGAAGAGATCGCGGTTGATCGCCATGCAATGCGTTGTCATGCAGAGCGGATAGATATAATATGTTTCGTCTTTGCGGCAGGCCTTTTCGACGTTCTCGTAAACGCCGTCCGTTGCCTCGCTATCCCAAAGATCGTTGAGGGAGACCATGAGATCCCGCGCGCCCCAATTTGCGACAAGCCGTTCGGGGCCTTCGAGAATAAGATCGGGCGGGGTTCCTTCCGCGATCGCCTTCTCCACCTCGCTGTCTCCCGTGGCATAGTCGACGATCTTGATCTTGATGGAAATTTCGGGATGCACGCGGCGGAACGCGTTGATGAGAGGCGCAACGGAGTTGGCGTTCCCCCATTCTCCGACGGGATACGTCCACAGGGAAATTTCCGTCTCCGTTCTGCCTTCGCCGCCCCCGTCCGCAGGCGGCGCCGCGCATGCCGCAACGGGAAGAAGAAGCGCGAACGAAACAAGTATGGGAGCGATCTTTTTCATGATTCCTGCTTCCCCCTGACGAAATATTTTGTGAGAAGCTTGCAGACGGCCGTCATATCGATGGGCTTTGCCGTATGCGCGTTCATGCCGCATGCAAGACAGCGCGACACATCGTCTGCAAACGCGTCTGCGCTCATGGCGATGATGGGGATCGTCGACGCGTCGGGGCGGGACATTTTCCGAATGGTCTCCGTCGCCTCGTAACCGTTCATCACGGGCATGCGGATATCCATGAAGATGGCGTCGTAATACCCCTCTTCGGAGGCGGCGAAGCGTTCCGCGCACAGTTTGCCGTTTTCCGTCGCTTCGACGGTAAGTCCCACTTCGGCCAGCAGCTCCACGGCGATCTCGCGGTTGAGTTCGTTGTCCTCTGCAAGAAGCACGCGCCTTCCGCCGAAATCGTATTCGATCTTCTCCGCCACCGGAGCGCGCTTGCCCTCCGTGCGCTCGAAGTCGAACGTGAGAAAAAATTCGGTGCCCTTGCCGGGGCGGCTGGTAAGGCCGATCGTTCCGTGCATGGCGTCTACGAGATATTTGGTGATCGCCATGCCCAGTCCGGAACCTTCGATCTGCCGCACTCTTCCGTCGTCCTCGCGGGCAAACGCCTCAAACACTTTTTTCTGGAATTCTTCGCTCATGCCGATGCCCGTATCTTTCACGCGGAACCGCACGCGGACAAACCCTTCTCCCTCGGGCGAATCTTCCTCGCTGCAGGAGAGGGAGATCCTGCCCCCGTCGGGCGTAAATTTGACGGCGTTGCCGAGAAGATTGAGAAGGATCTGATTGAGCCGCACGCTGTCGCAGAGGATAAATTCGCAGGGAAGATCGGAATAATCCGTTTCAAAGCTCTGCCGCTTTGTTTGAACTTGCGGTTGAATGATCGTGACGACGCCTTCGAGCGTTTCGTGCAGGGACATCGATTCGAGATGCAGTTCGAGTTTCCCGCTCTCGATGCGCGACATATCGAGAATATCGTTGATAAGTCCGAGGAGATGACGGCCGGAAGCCGAAATCTTTTCGAGACAATTCTTCACTTGCTCTCTGTTGCCGAGATTGGCGCTCGCGATGGCCGTCATGCCGATGATCCCGTTCATGGGCGTTCGGATATCGTGGCTCATGTTGGAGAGAAAATCGCTCTTGGCGCGGTTGGCATGTTCCGCCGCGCAGCGCATTTCTTCCAGCTCGCGCATGTGCCGCCGCGTGAGACGGGAATAAAATGCAAACACCAGAAGCAGCGCGACGAGAATGAACAGACAGCTCAAAGCGGCCGCCCAGATCCAAGTTGTGCCGAGGGCGTTCACCGTCGTATTGATCGGTCCGTAGGGCAAGAACAAAAGCAGATACCACGAAGAAGAAGGCAGCGGCGTCTCATAAACGAACCGGCGCTGCCCGTCGAGGGTAAACTCCGCCGAAAAGATCTCCCCCGCGTCGATCGACGTTTGAAGCGCTGTTATATAATCCTCTTTCGGCACTTTCGCGCCGTCCACGCGGGTTTCGCCGTAACGGTCGATGACCCTCTGGAAGTAATTCTTGTCATCGCTTTCGGTTCCGTCGTGAATGATGATCCGCCCCGCGGAATCGATGATAAAATAGTAAGTAGAAGCGCTTTCGGCGTCCGCCGCGAGCGTATCGCGGATGTACGAAATGGGCAGCGCGGCAACGAGCGCAACGCTCTTTTGCCCGTTCGACATCGTATAGGCGGCCGGAACGCCCATCACGACAAAACTGTCGCCGTAATGATCTTTTCCGCTCGTCATCGTCTCCGTGCCGCCGAGAAGAGAAGCGAGGAACGCCTGCGGATCGTCTACCGTAAGCATGCTTCCGTACAGCATCTCCATTGTGCCGTCTGCCGCGCAAAGCGCAAGGTGATCGAACCCGCGCAGACGGGCTTGATGATTGAGCAGCACGCGGCGCGTTTCATCGTCCATCTCGCGCTCGGGAGGAACGGCGTCGGCAAGGGCGCTCACCTGCGCGAGCCGAAGTTCGAACGTCGTGCCGAAATGTACGGCGGACTGCCGGCTCGTTTCCGCCATGTAGAGAGAACCGAGCTTTCCGACGGCGTCTGCGCCCCGCATGTTCATGAGATAAGCCACGAGGGACAAAACCGCAATGCAGAGAAGCGCGATGATTACGATCGGAACGACCAAAAAACGGATCGTCTTGTTCTTCACGGTTCCTGCCCTCCTTGACCTTTTATAATGTTATAGCACAATTCGCCAAAAATGTAAAGCATTCTCGGGAAAATGCCTCTCCGCGAAAAAATTTTTCGGGGGCATGCCCATAAAAAAGCAACGGATTTTTTTCCGTTGCCGATGATCGAAACCGAATTTTTTAATCTGCGCCGTCCGAATACGCCGCGGTTGCGCTGCCATTCAGCGGCCGCACGGAAACGTCGCCTTTCCAGAGAACATTCTTCCCGTAAGCGATCGAAACGGAGATCACGACCGATCCGTTGGGACCCTCGTCCGCGCCCGCGCCCAGCGAAAACATTAACTCGGAAACTTTCAGATTCCCGTATGATACGCCCGCAAAGAGTTCCGTCCCTTCCGGCGTATCCTTGGTCTTGATGATGATCTTCCCGTCATCGTTGCGATCGAGCGTGTAATCGGTGTCCTCGCGGGTATACGAGACGGCTTTGCCGTCCGCCGCCACGACGACGTTCGTGCCGAAGCGCAGTTCGCTCTGCATGTTTTCGAGCGCCTCGCTGCCCAGAATCTCGGCCTGCGCGACCTCCCGCATTGTGACGGTAGAGTTGAGGATAGCCGACGTCATAACCGTCACCATGATCGACACAAATCCGAGAAGCAACACGGAGATCAACATTTCCGTAAGCGTAAAGCCCTTCTTGTTGCGTAATTTTTTCATGGCGTCCCCCCCGTATATGCCGTCATTCCGTCTTGGGTGAAGACTTGGACCTTAACATTGCCCTCCCCGGACTGGGGTTCGCCTTCGCTGTCAAGGGGGGTATACGTCACCGTTCCTTCCGTGCCCCCGCTTGTCGAGCCGATGAAGTCCTCGAGCTCTCCCACCGCGTCATAAATTTTTTCGTCCTTTTCGCGCGCGGATCTGTTAATATTAGCCGAAGCCGTATACATGGAAGCAAACAGCCCTGCGGAAAGCGCGAGAATGAGAATTGCCACGAGAATTTCCATGAGCGTTTCGCCGCTCTTCGATTTCAATTTTTTGATCATGTTTTTCATGCGCCTTCTCCTTCTGTGGGCGTCGAATCGTCCTTGTCCCTCTCGACTTCGAATCTCACCTTTTGCGTATCAAACTCCATGGTTCTGTACCAATATTGCGCCACTCCTTCCGTGGGGTACGAGGTATAATCCGTCTGTATGGGCGTAAGCACGACGAACATCGTCATTTGATAGTTCCGGGCATTTCCCTCTTCGGACCAGAGCTGAAACTTAAACGTGAAATTGAGCATATCCAACAGCACAAATACGCTTCCCGCGGAAGGGACGCCCTTTACGGTCAAGCGGAAGCGAACATCCTTATATTTGTAATTGGGATCACGTTTGTCTTGAGGAAAAGTAAGTGCAACGAGATTGTCTTGAAACTGCTTATCGGCAAAAAACATCTCGTTTGCCGCAACATTCTGCGTGCCTTTTTGACGGCAGGTCATTTTAACTCTGTCCGCAGTAGGATTTTCGGACGGACGCTTAGAATCTTCCGTACTAAGATAAACTTCGTAATTTTCCAACTTGCTCAGAATGAGTTTTGCCGCCGAAGCAACGGAGAGATAAGATTGCTGATCGTCTGTTTCGTGCGTGTATCTGCCCGCGTTGGACGCCGCCATCGTAAGAGCGATCGTCCCCGCGAGCGCGGCGAGGAAAAAGACAAGCAGAGCGATCAGCACGGACGCCCCGCGGCGGAGAGAAAACTTTTTACAAACACAATGTTTCATCATAGTTTATTCCCCTATTCAACCACCGCCGACGATATAAAGAACCTTCCATCACTCCATTTCGGGGAAACGCCCGTTGCTTCCAGCGTAATCTGTACGTTCGGAATTGCCACTTCGAACACTGCCTCATTCATCTCAACAGTCGTGTTCGTCTCATTTATCCTCGCAGTGCCGCCTTCTATGGGGTCATCCGTCAGCATGATATAATACTTTATCCACATCGAATCATTCCACGTGCCACGATGGGGGTAGCAGTAGAAGCCGTAATAATCCAAGCGGATAACGGTAGTATCCATGTTGACGTCTGCGCCCTTAACTTCAAGATTATATCCTCCGACAGGGTCGTAATCGGGGTTGTAAAATTTCGGCGCGGTGAATACAAACTTTCCGCCAGAAGCCTCAACCTTTGTTGTGCCTGCGACGCCCGCGGGAGCGCCGGGGTTAATATACGGTTCGGTTTGACGGTCGGGATCGGAATTCCTTGCCCACCAATAATTCAAGCTGCCGCCTGTCAGATAATCGTTAAACAGTTTTAACTCGGCAGCACCATTTCTTATTTGGAATCGGTACCCAGAAAGGAAGTCCCCCGCTCGCTCATCAGCATACCTTTCCAAATAATCATAATAATCCTGTCTCGATCTCACCTGCCCGCTACTCGTGGTCATCACACTTTGTATGTCATAGTAACAGGCATAATACCCCAAAAACTCGGAAGAGAACGGCGTAGCAGCAGGCGTTCCGCCCGCCGTCATCGGTTTCTCTTCGTAGGTCTTGATCCAGTCGCCCCAAAATTCGGCGCCGTAGCGTTTTACGTACTCCGACGGCATGGGGAAAGGATATGCCTCGGGCGTGCCCTTCTCCTTCCAATACATCTTGTGCAATTCGAAACTTCCCTCGTTGTACGACCATTGGTGGGTGGCTGTCGCCTCCGCCGTCCAACCCGAAAATTCCGTTTTCGACTTCAGATCGCCGCCCGTGCAGGCGACGCCGTCATCCACATCTGTGCCATCCTCATTTGTTTTCAATGAGAGAACATCGCCCGTACACTTAAACCATGCCTCGACGTTCTCCGTGACGGGAATGGGGAATCGCGTTTGATAGACGTAATAGTTTTTCTTATCGCCCTTAAAGGTGCCGTAGGAAACGGGAGCGAGCGCCTCCCACCAAGCGGCGGAATAGCAATTTTGAACTTTTTCCTGCGGGAGCGCGCCCTGAACGTCGGCAATGAGACCGCCGCCGACGCGCACCTGCCGCGTGATCTGCCCCGCCGCAAAACTGTTTTGAATCGTCGGTGTGTCCGTAATGGACCCCTGCTCGCGGGGCGTTAAATCCCACTCCCTGTCCTTATACGTCCACGGAATCGCATTTCCCTGTCCGGATACGGTAGCGCCGACGAGCCCGCCCGAATAATAGCCCGAAAGCTGGCTTGCCGCGTAACAACTCGAGATGGTAACATTTCCCGCCGCGATCCCGACGAGCCCGCCCGCATACACGACGCGCATCGCGGAGTCGAGCGTGCCATTCGTGGCACGAACCGACGCAGCGCAGTTCGTAAATGTGGTTTCTCTGCCCCCCGAGCCGATCGCCACGCCGACGAGCCCGCCCACGACGGAACCGTCGATTGTAAGACCCGACAGATTGAGGGCGGGAGGGAGATGCGCATCATCGAGATAAGCGCGGACATTTTTGAAGGTGCAGTTCACGGCAAAGCCGACGAACGCACCCGAAGCGCCGCCCCACTGCTCCGACTCGTTGATGGCGGTAATGCTGTGATCTTTCGTTTCGAGAAATGTCGGGTCGTAATTTCTCCGCAATGTGGCAGGGTTGACGATATCGATGTTTGTGAAGGTACAGCCGTTTGCGTATTCGAACAAGCCTCCCGGCTCCGAAGAAGCATCGCCACCGTTCCGCCCGGTAAAAATAATGTTTTGAATCTTATGGGAGCCGCCGTCCGTCGTTGTTCCGTCCAACTTAAATTTCTTGTTGCCATCGCACGACTTAACGCTCGCCCCTTGGTTGACCGCCCAGTCGCCCCACAAATCTTGGCGCTTCTTCTCGTCCTCCTTCGTTTCCCCCGTCATCTTCAATTCATCCCACAATGCTTGCCGCAGGCCCTTTAACAGTGTGTAGAAGTTGTCCCCGTTAATATCATCGCGGAGACACGCCGTCTTGATCGTATTTTCACTCTCAAACACCTGCCAAAGATGGGAAAGCGCGCGCATGGAAGAGAGCGAGATCTGACCGGTGGTTTGATCGAGCAGATTAAAATAAGGGCTCAGCAGCGCGGACGTGATATTGACGGGAGCATACGTATCGTCGTCATACTTCCGAATCCGCGCGCCGTTCTTCTCCTCCGTCCAAGTATCGCCGGACAATACGTGCAACTCCATGCGGACGCGGCAAGTCCCGTTAATGGGGATATAGTCCGTTGCCGTATGTTGTGACTTATAGTTATTATCGAGGGCAACAATATGGTCATATAGCTTCTGCGACATCGTGGGATCGCTTTCCTTCGGACCTCCGGTATTTTCATTTATATAGGTAGCATGCTGACGGAACCAATAGGTGATGTAGGGATTGGACGATTGCATCATCCAATCGTTGATCGTCGCGCGCGGATAGAAGGGGGCGCTCGCCACCGAAACGATCTCGGGATGTTTGTTATGTTTCAGATAGTCCGTCGCGTAGGCGCTCTTTTCCAAGACCGCACTGTCGATGATAAAACGCATGATCTTGTTGTTGTTTGCTATCTTATCCAGCGTTAATTGATTCTCCCCCGAATCATCGGATACGATAGAATCTCCGTAGTTCACTTTGTATTCGCTATCAAACATCCCCTCGGCATAGACGAGTATTTCATCCCATTTTTCCTTGTCGTCGAAATCGGGGAACTGGATATAAATTTCCAGCCCCAAAGGCAAGGTGGCGATCGATGGATCGGGAGTCCCCTCCATCTGCATTTGAAGATACCGTTCCTCATTCTCCTCCCCTACACTGAGTGAAAACCGCGGAATCGAGATGGCGCGCTCGGGTTCGGGCGAGCCCTCGCCGCGATAAAGTCCGATATTGTTGTTTTTCAAAAAACTTTCGTTGGCCGTGGGGAATATATCATCGACAGGAAATTCCTTTTCCCCGTAAAAAACTTCGAGAACATCCGCCGTAAGGGGATCGTACACAACGACGATCTTACCTTTCTGCAAAAGATCGGTGTCGGTGATTGCGCCCGAAAGGAGATAGTCCTTCCCCGCCGTGCCCTTTTCGCCGAAATTGCTCACGTATTTTACGTCTTTTCCGCCATCATCGGTCGAAATGCTGACTTCTGCCGCCGTTTCATTCAACGTCCGATATTCGGAGCCGATCGAGGTTCCGCGGTTTTTTATGCCGTAAAGTTTGCTCTGCACCGCAACTGCGACCGCACGGGCATTGCTGTTCATTTCGGTCATCTTGATCTCTTTCGATTCGGAAATAAGATCGGGTACGGCGATCCCGAGCAAAATCGTCATCAACCCGACAACGAGCAGGACTTCCACAAGCGTGTTGCCCCGTCTGTTTTTTACTCTGTTTTTAAGTTTTTTCAGGAACTTCATCTCAAACCTCCGCGGCCGTTTGCCGCTCTTAATGTTCTATGCGCTCCCGTTCTTGCGGTACCGATCAGCATTTCTGCTTTATACTATTTATCTGCTACAAAATATATTTTATCCCAGTTTATGCGAAAAGTCAAGACTTTGCGAGTCTTTTTTTGGACCGAATTCGTAAAATCAATCTGAAAAATCGCATAAATTCATGAAAATTTTTCCACGGCCCTTTTTCACGAATCCGCAAATGCGCATGAAAGCATATAAAAAACCGCGGATCTCGTCCGCGGCCTGTGCCCGGTAAAACGGAATTCGTCTGCTTTTTTCCGACCCCGTCACACATTTTCTGCCTTGATTTCCTGAAAAAACCAACCGTCAAAACAAAAATAAAAAACCCCACATATCGGTCTGCACAAGGCTTCGACACAATATACAGGGCTTCGTGGTGGGAACGACAGAACTCGAATCTGTGACCTCTTGCATGTCAAGCAAGCGCTCTAACCAACTGAGCTACGCCCCCGTGAGCAACGGTACTATCATACACGAAACAAATCGGCTTGTCAACTGTTCTTGCCCGATTTTCGGAAAAAATACAAAAAGTTTCAAAAACCGACGGATCCGTACCGTCTTTTTTCTTTACAGCTCGAACCATTCCGAGACGATCGGACGGTTGAACAGCCCCGCGATCGCCTCGCGGCAGCGCGTTTCGCCGTCCCCCTCGCCGAAACAGACGGAATATACCGCCTCCGTGATCGGAAGCTCCACGCCGTACCGCTCGCCCAACTGCTTGATCGCCTTCGACGTCGCGACCCCTTCCGCGAGCTTGGGGAATTGCTCTCCCTTGGCAAGGCTTTCGCCGAATGCGCGGTTGTGGGAATAGGGCGAAAACAGCGTGGTTTCGTAGTCGCCGAGGTGCGCAAGACCGTATGCGGAGAGCGGATTGCCTCCCATCGCCTTGATGAGACGGGAAATTTCATACGCCCCCCGCGCCATGAGCGGCCCCTTGAGCGGCGGACAGAGCACGTCGAGAATGCCGGCCGCGATCCCCATGACATTCTTGGCCGCGGCGCCGATCTCCGTGCCGATGAGATCCTCGCCGTAATAAAACCGGATCAGATCGGAGCGGAAACTGTCTGCAAGATAGCGCTTCAACGGCTCGCTTGCCGAATCGATGACCATGCAGTTGGGAATGCCCTTGACAAAGCTCTGGATGTGCCCCGGCCCCACCCATACCGCGATCTTCTCGGAAGAGACGCCGCTCTCCGTAAGCACTTCCGAGAGGCGCTTTCCCGTGTCTTCCTCAATGCCTTTCATGCACAGAACAAAGATCTTATCTTTCACATTATAGTGCATCACGCGCTTCATAAATCCGCGCAGTCCTTGAGATGAGATCGAGATCACAATGATCTCCGCGGATTTTACGGCTTTGCCGAGATCGCAGGTAAGGTAAATATTCCGTTCGAGCGCAACGTATTCGTTCCGTCCCGTCTGTTTGAGGATCTGATAGGAAAAATCCTCCTCCGGTCCCCAGCTTGTCACTTCGAATCCTCGGTGAGATAAGTACCATGCGATAAACGAACCCCATCTGCCGCATCCGAGCACAGAAATCTTCATATCGACGTTTCCTTTTCAAACAAATTCAAATAAATTTTGCAGGCCTTCCGAGGGGCCTGTGCGTTACAGTTCTTTCCTTTCAATGAGCGCGCGGGCAAGCGTAACTTCATCCGTATATTCCAGCTCGCCGCCGACGGGCACCCCGTGCGCGATGCGCGTGACTTTCACGCCCAAAGGCTTGATCAATTTCGCAATGTACATGGCCGTGGCTTCCCCTTCCACATCCGGATTGGTCGCCATGATCACTTCTTTTACGTTGCCCTCCCGCAGCCGCGCAAGAAGTTCCTTGATCCGGATATCGTCGGGACCGACGCCGTTCATGGGACTGATCACGCCGTGAAGCACATGATATACGCCTTGATATTCGTGCAGCTTTTCAAGTGCGATCACGTCCTTCGGCTCCTTGACGACGCAGATCTGCGAGGCGTCCCGCGTTCTGCAGACGGCACACGTATCTTCGTCCGTGAAATTGCCGCAGATCCGGCAGAACCGGACGCGCCGCTTTACGTCGACGACCGCGTCCGCAAAGGCGCGCGCTTCCTCTTCCGACATCGAAATAACGCGGTATGCATACCGCTGAGCCGTCTTTTTGCCCACGCCGGGCAGTTTGGAAAATTCGTTGATGAGCCGTCCGATCGGCTCGATGAACACTTCCACTTACAGAAGTCCTCCCGCTCCGCCGAGTCCGGCAAATTTGGACATCTTCTCCTGATACACCGCGTCCGCTTTCTTATATCCGTCGCGGATGGCGGCCAGAACAAGATCCTCGAGCATTTCCACGTCCTCGGGATCGACGACGGATTCATCGATCTCGATCCCGTCGATGACTTTTTTCGCATTCATATACACGACGACCGCTTCGCCGCCCGCAGTTCCGACGATCTCCCACTCGTCGAGCAGCTTTTCCGTCGCCTGCATTTCCTCCTGCATCTTCTGCGCCTGCTTCATGAGATTCTGCATGCCGCCGCCTCCCATGGCGCCGCCTCTGCCGTATGCCATTTCCGCCTCCAAAAAAAGTTATTTGATTTCGATCGGGTAATCCTTGAAATTTTCTTTGAGTTCTTCGAGCGCGCCGTTCCCCGTCGCAGGCCGCCCTCTCTTGCGCACTTCGAAGGAAGATATGCCGATCTGCGCGAACACTTCCGTCATGACCTTGGCATGATCTTCACGGCGAAGCGCCGCATAGATCGTCTCCGATTCCGTATACAAAGCCAGCGTCCCGCCCTCGAAAACGGCAAGAAGATCGGAACACATGGTAAACAGCACGCCGCTCTTCGACGTCTTGCGCAGGGCGCGCATGAACTTGCCGAAAGCGACTTCCGCCGTCATCTCTTCTGCGGCCTCCCGCGCCGCGGGCGCAGGCTGTGTAAACGGGGTCTGCGCTTCGGCCTTCGGCTTCGCGGGAACGGGCGGATCCGCGCGGGAAGGCTCGTCCGAAAAATACGCTTCTTCGAATACCGGCTCCTCTTCGGGAAATTCATATTTCGCTTCCGGTTCCGCGGGAACGGCCGCCTTGGGTGCGGCCGGCGCCGGCAAAGGCGCAGGCGCGGACGGACTTTGCGCGGTCCGGGCAAGCCGATCCTCGAGGTTTTTGAGCCGCAACAGCAACGCGTCGGGCGCAGAATCGCTCTCCGGATACGCTATGCGGACGATCGCCGTTTCCAAAGAAATGCGGGGAGACGAAACATAGCGCAGTTCGCTCTCCGTCTTGATGAGGATCTCCGTGGCGCGCAGGATCGCCCTGCCGTCCGCGCCGTCCGCGATCGTGCGGACGGTATCGAACATCTCGCGCGGAAGCGACAAAAGCTGTTCCGCGTTCTTGCACGTCTTGGCGATCGAAATGCGGCTCAAAAATTCCAGACAGTCCTTGAGCAGAACGCCTACGGACTTTCCCTCCGTGAGAATGCGCTCGCAAACGGAGAGCGACGCGGAAAGATCGGAAGCGAGCATGGCGCGTACCAGATCGGCCGTTTCCCGGAAATCCGCCGCCCCGAGCACCGCGCACACGGTATCGTACGTCAGCGTTTCGGAATAAACGATGCAGGCCTCTGCGATCGAGAGCATATCGCGGTCGCTTCCGGCGCCCGCCCGCGCAATCGCGGAGAGCGCCGCTTCTTCATAGGGTTTTCCGATCTCTTCGAGAATGGATCTCAGATGTTTTACGAGATCCTCTTCTGGGATCAGGCGGAAATCCAGCCGCATGCAGCGCGAGAGGATCGTGGCGGGGATCTTCTGCGGCTCTGTGGTGGCGAGAATAAAGATCACATGGGCGGGCGGCTCTTCCAACGTCTTCAAAAGCGCGTTGAACGCGGCGTCCGTAAGCATGTGGACCTCGTCGATGATATACACTTTATACCGACCCGTGACGGGCGGATACTGCACTTTCTCGCGGAGTTCGCGCATCTCTCCCACGCCGTTGTTGGACGCGGCGTCGATCTCGGAGATATCCAAAGACCCCTCCCCGAGCGCGCGGCAGACGGCGCACTTCCCGCACGGAGATCCGTCTTTCGGATCAAGACAGTTGACGGCGCGCGCAAAAATACGGGCGACGCTCGTCTTTCCCGTGCCCCGCGGCCCGGTAAAGAGATACGCATGCCCCACCGCGTTCTCCGCGATCTGATTTTTGAGAATGCGGACCACGTGCTCCTGACGTACCATCTTGTCGAAGGTGTCGGGGCGGAATTTTCTGTAAAGAGAGAGATGCGGCATAAGTTGCTTCCTTACTTGATTTCGCTGAACGCATGCAAAAGTTTGCGTTTGGAACGGGCGAGCGCGTTGTCGATGCTCTTGATCTCCTTGCCGGTCGCTTCGGAGATCTGCGCGTAGCTCATGCCTTCGAGATACATGGTAACGACGCGGAATTCAAAATCCGAGAGCGTTTTTACGAGGCGCAAACGGAATTCCGCATCCGATTCCCCGTCGAGAAGCAGATCCTCGGGCGTGGAACCCTCCGGAATGCTCTCCGGGTCGATCTCGCTGCGCTCGCCCTCGGGATTTCCGCGGTTGATAAAGCGCAGATAGCTGTAGATCCTGCGGACCACGCAGAGATAGACGAAGTTCTTAAAACTTTTTCCCGCGGCGGAACTGAAACTTCCGATCGCGGAATACAGGCCGATCATGCCTTCCTGCACGAGATCGTCGACCTCCGCAAACTGGTTGAAAGAAAATTTGCGCGCGCTGCGGAGGACGATATTTTTGTACCGCCGCATCAGCTCTTCCGTTGCGTCCGCATCTCCGGCGCGGGCGACGGCGATGAGCGCCTCGTCCTTTTCATTTCTGTAATCTTGCACGAACCACCTCGTAGACCGCGATCCCCAGCGCGACGGACGCGTTGAGCGAATTGACTTTCCCGAAGAGCGGAATGGAGAGCACGCCGTCGCACTTTTCGCGGGTGAGACGGTGCACGCCGCAATCCTCCCCTCCCACGACAAGCGCGATCTTGCCCGAAAACTCGTGATCGTAAATGAGCTTTCCGCCCGCCTCCAGCGCATAGACCCAGAAGCCGCGCGCTTTCAGAGCGTCGATCGCGGCGTTGATCGAAGATACCTTCGCAACGGGCAGATGTTCCGCCGCCCCCGCGGAAATACGCACGACCGCTTCCGTAACGCTCGCGCCCTTTGCCTTGGGGATTACCACGCCGGACGCGCCCGCGCATTCCGCAACGCGTAGCACGGAACCGAGATTGTGCACGTCCTCGATGCCGTCGCAGAGAACGAGCAGACTGTTCTCCTCCGCGCCGAGATCGTCGAGATCCGCATACACGAATTCCGTCGTGAACGCGATCACGCCCTGATGCCGCTTATCCGCGCTCTCCTTATCGAGCGCGGCGCGGTCGACAAACTGCACGCGGACGCCCTTTTTGCGCGCCTCTGCAAAGATCCTGCCCAGCGTGCCCTGCGCGCCCTTTTCGAGAAGGATCTTTTCGATGGTTTTCTCCGTTTTCAGCAATTCCAAAACGGCGTTTCTGCCTTCGGTCTTCATATTCTTTTCGCCAACGCCCCTCCGGCCTGCGATTCCTCCGGGAAGAACAATTCCCCGATCCGCTCTTCCTGCCCCGTGAGATACAGAAAGCCGAGCAGCGCTTCGAACCCCGTCGAGCGCACGTATTCCGCAACGCTCGCGTTCTTGCTCTTCGTGGGTTTTTTGGCGTTCCTGCCGCGGCGGAAGATCTCCTCTTCCTCCTCGGAAAGAAGCGGAAGAATGCGTTCAAGCGCGGCGCTCTGCCCGTGCGCGGAGACCTGCTCCGCGGCGAGCGCGTTCAGCTGCCCGGTCTTGCTGCCGTGCCGCAGCGCAAGTTCCCTGCGGACATAGAGCGTATAGACCGCGTCGCCCACAAACGCGAGAACGACGGGATTCATCTGTCTGACCCGTTCGCGTTCGACGGGCGCACTCAGTTTCGTCATTTTCCCTATTATAGCAAATCCGCCGACAAAACGCAAGCGCTTACAGAGAAAATTGACAAGGTTCCGCCCGCCGCAAAGTTAAAAAATCTTTCAAAAAATGTCAGCTTTTCCACCGGATCCCGCGAATAAAAAACTTGTCGAAAAAAAGTTGCCTTTCCCGGCGAATGAACTATAATATGATACGGAATTTGTCGCGCCCGTGATCGGCGCGCGAAAACGGAAAAACCATGGAAGCTTTCGAACTCTTACTCCCCCTTGCGCTCATTCTTCTGCTCTCCAAACTCATGGGGCTTGGGGCGCATAAACTCGGCATGCCCGCCGTGATCGGCATGCTCGTCGCCGGCGTTCTCATCGGATGCCTTTCTTATATCCCTTGGGAACCCTTGCGGGAAGCATTCTTCGGCGAACAGATCAAATTTGCGATCAGCGTTCTGAGCAAGATCGGCGTCGTCATGATCATGTTCTCCGCCGGACTGGGCACCGACCTCAAAAAACTCAAACAGACCGGACTTGCCTCCGTCGTGATCACGGGATTCGGCGTCGCCGTGCCCATGGGACTCGGCACGCTCGTCGCCTTCCTGTTTCAGCCGCACGGCACTCCGCTCTCCTGGCTCTTTTACGGCGCCATCCTTACGGCGACCTCCGTCTCCGTTACGGTCGCCGTGCTCAAAGAACTCGGCAAGCTGGACACCAAACTCGGCACTTCGATCGTTGCCGCCGCCGTCATCGACGATGTGATCGGCATCGTCATTCTCTCCGTGCTCACGGGTTTTTCCGCGGGCGGAGAACAGACGGGCTGGAATTGGTTTCACCCCAACGCGGCGCTCGTGGCGATCAAGATCGCGGTATTTTTCGTCGCTGCGATCGCGGTCGGCGTGGGACTGAGAAAACTGTTCGATCTCATGGAACGCAAGGCGCCGCACAACCGGCGCGTCCCCATTATTTCGCTCGCGGCCTGCTTTCTCTACGCCTACTGCGCGGAAAAATTCTTCGGCGTGGCGGATATCACGGGCGCCTATGTCGCCGGACTGCTGCTCGGCGGCACGCTCTCCGAAACGCCCTATGTCGAGAGCAAAGTGGACACCATGGGTTACCTCATCTTTTCGCCCGTGTTCTTTGCCTCGATCGGCATGAACCTCGATTTCTCCGGACTGACGCCATCCTTTCTCGCGTTCGGATTCGTGTATCTCGCCGTGGCGCTGCTCGGGAAATTCATCGGCTGCGGCGCGGGCGCCAAAATCTGCAAGTTTTCCTGGGCAGACAGCGCGCGCATCGGCCTCGGCATGATGGTACGCGCGGAAGTCGTGCTCATCTGCACGGAACGGGGCGTCGCCGCAAATCTCGTGGACAGCGCGATCTACCCGTTCGTCTTTCTCATCATTCTCATCTCCTCCGTGCTCACGCCCATTTTCCTCAAACTTTCGTACCGAAAAGAATTGCGCAGGCCGCCGCGCAGCAATCTTCCCGAAAATTGGGGGGAAACCTAAAAAACGGTCCGCAAATCCCCGCGGACTTATTTTTTTTCGAAAAATATGATATCTTCTCAAATTTGTGCTATAATGAAAGAAAACCCTGCAAGGACACACCGAAGGAAATTATGAGAACCCTTACCGTAAGGCGCAAAAAGTCGTTGATCGGCTGCGCAAGTACTGTGTATCTTTATCTTTCCTGCGGGGAAGCGGAAGCGACTTCCCGCATCTCGGGGATCCCCTGCCATCCCGTCGGAAAATTGAAAAACGGTGAAACGCTTTCGCTGGAGATCACGGAAAACCCGCAGTTTTTCTTCGTTGCCTATTCCCGTACGATGCCGGAATCGTATTTCGCGAGCTATCCCATTCCCGAAGGCACGCAAAACGTGCGCCTTTATACCCGCCCCCGCTGCAATCCGTTCGCGGGCAATCCCTTTTCCGTTTACCCGGAAGAGGATCCGGAACTTACGCGGAAATAACCGCTATCCCTATGAAATCATTTTCCCCGCCATCGGAACGGCGGGGATTTTATTATTCCACGGTGACGGATTTCGCAAGATTGCGCGGCTTATCGGGGTCGTTCCCGCGCGCAACCGAAACATAGTAGGCGAGCGCCTGCAGCGGGATCACGGAGAGCGCGGGAGAAAAGATCTCTCCGCAATCCGGTATCACGACGGAAAAGGAGACTTCTTCCCGGCTGCAATACTCGGGCAGACAGGTGATGAGAAATACCTTTGCGCCGCGCGCATAGGTCTCATGCACGGCGTTCATCGTCTTTTCCGCAAGACGGCGGGAAGTCAGAAGCGCCACGACGGGCGTATTCCGTTCCACGAGCGCAAGCGTTCCGTGCTTCAATTCTCCCGCGGGATATCCTTCGCTCGGAAGATAGGTGATCTCCTTGAATTTCAGGCTGCCCTCGAGCGCCGCGCAATAATCCGCCCCGCGCCCCAGAAAGAATACCGACTTGGCTCCCGCAAAGTGCGCCGTCCAGCCGCGCACCCCTTCCGCGGCTCTGCCCGCTTCGGCGGCAAGCGCGGGAAGCTCCGCAAGTTCCGCTCCGCAAACGCGCCCGCCCCGCGCACGTGCAAGCTCTTCCGCGAGCGAATAGAGAAGCATGAGCTGGGCGTTGAAACTCTTGGTCGCCGCCACGGCGATCTCCCTGCCCGCGCAGGTAAAGAGCACATGGTCGGCGAGGCGCGCGAGGGAAGAAAACCGCACGTTGGTGACGGCGACGACGACGGCGCCCCGCGCCCGGGCAAGTTCTGCCGCCGCGAGCGTATCCGCGGTCTCTCCGCTCTGCGAGACGGCGATCACGACCGTGCCCTTTTTTACGATCGGATCGCGGTAGCGGTACTCGCTCGCGATCGAAACCGCCACAGGCACGCGCGCAAGCGATTCAAAGGCGTATTTTGCGCAGATCCCGCTGTGATAGGCCGTTCCGCACGCAACGATTTCAATGTACTCTGCGTGACATAGTACCTCACGAAGCTCCGAAATTCTCGGATAACATGGAATAATTTTTTGAGTATTTGCCATTGCAAGCGGAATTTCCGACATTTCTTTGCGCATGAAATGCGCAAAACCCTTTTTCTCCGGAATCTCCTCTTCGCAATCGTAATCGATGGGATCTTTGGAAATTTTTCGCCCGTCCTCGGTGTAAAACGCGATTTCTCTGCCCCGAAGGATCGCAAATTCCCCGTCCGATAGCGCATAAATTTTTATGCCTTTCCGGGCGATCGCGGGGATATCGCTCGCAAGATAAAGGCCGTCTTCCCCCTCGCCCAAAACGAGCGGACTTGCCCTTCTCGCAAGCACGATCGTATCGGGTTCCGCCGTGCAGAGCACCGCAAGCGCATACGCGCCTTCGAGACGGGCGCAGGCGCTGCGGACCGCCTTGATGAAATCGCCGTCGTAACAGAACTCGATCAGATGCGCTATGATCTCGCTGTCCGTTTCCGAAGAGAATGTTTCTCCCCGTTTCAGACATGCCTCTTTGAGCGGCTGCATGTTCTCGATGATGCCGTTGTGCACGACGGCGAATCTGCCGTAGACGTGCGGATGCGCATTTTGCTCCGTGGGCGCGCCGTGGGTCGCCCAGCGCGTGTGGCCGATCCCGATACAGCCTTGAAGTTTGCGCGCCTCTTCGAGATATGCCACGCTTCCCGCGCGGCGGAAGAGCTGCATCCGGCTGCCGTCGAGAACGGCGATCCCCGCCGAATCGTATCCGCGGTATTCGAGTTTTTTAAGTCCGTCGAGCAGGATCGGCGCGGCCCGACCGGTCCCGACGTATCCGACAATGCCGCACATCAGACCGCGTCCTCCGCGGCGTGGATCGCCCGTTCCACGAGATCGGCGGCCGCATTGCAGTCGCCCTCGCCTTCCGCAAGAATGCGCACGGCCTGTTCCGTTCCGGAAGCACGCACGAGCACCCTACCGCCGTCGAGCAGACGTTCGGCCTCTTTCTGCGCCGCCGCGACAGGATCTGCCGCCGCCACCGACTTATCCCGCACGCGCACGCAGCGCATGACCTGCGGAAGCGGCCGGTACCCCTCCGCCAGAAGAGAGAGCGGACATTTGCTTTCGACGAGCATTTCCATGATCTTCAGGGCCGTGAGCACGCCGTCTCCCGTCGTGGCGTATTTGCGGAAAATGATGTGTCCGGAACTCTCCCCGCCCAAAAGACAACCCGTAGAGAGCATTTTTTCATAGACGAACCGATCCCCCACCTCGGAGTACTGCACGGAGATCCCCTCCCGCGCGAGACTTTTTTCCAATCCGGAATTGCTCATGCGGGTGGCAACGACCGCGTCGCCGTCCAGCTCCCCGCGCGATTTTAGGTTGCGGGCGGCAAGATAGAGGATCGCGTCGCCGTCGAGGATCCTGCCGCGTTCGTCGGCGAGAATGCAGCGGTCGGCGTCCCCGTCGAAGGAAAAGCCGATGTCGAGTCCGTTTTCCCTGACGAGCGACGCGATGCGCGCAGGGTGCGTGGAGCCGACTCCCGCGTTGATATTCACGCCGTCCGGAGACGTGCCCACCGCGCAGACGGTCGCGCCGAGCGCGTCGAACACCGCCTTGGCGATCATGAATGCGCTGCCGTTCGCACAGTCAAGTCCCACCTGCATGCCGCGGAATGAGACGCGCGGCAGCGCCAGAAGATAGGCAAGATAGCGGTTGCGCCCCGCGACAAAATCCACCGTACGGCCGATCTCCGACCCCTTGGCGAGCGGGATCGAACCGCCGTCGAGATATTCTTCGATGAGCCGCAGGATATCTCCCTGCAATTTTTCCCCCTTGGCGTCGAACAGTTTGATCCCGTTATCGTAATAGGGATTGTGACTTGCGGAAATCATCACGCCGCAGTCGAACCCCTCCGTGCGCGTGAGATAAGCGACGGACGGCGTTGTGGTCACATGCAGCAAAAAGACGTCCGCGCCCGAAGCCGCGGCACCCGCCGCCAGCGAATATTCGAGCGTGTACGAGGAACGGCGCGTATCCTTGCCGATCAGAACGCGGGCGCGCCCCTCCCTGCCGCGGGCAAAGTACCGCCCGAGAAATCTCCCCACCCGAAAGGCGTGAATGGCGGTGAGAGTCTCGTTGGCGCGTCCGCGAAAACCGTCTGTCCCGAAATATTTTCCCATGCGTCTCCTCCGCGCGAAGTACCGCGCACGAATCATCGTATGCGGAGAAACTTTTTCGGGTGAAATAAAAAATCCCCGGGGAGTTTCCCGGGGAGACGCGATCGTTTTCACGCATTGGCGAGATCGATATACTCGTCGAACGTGACGTTTCTGTCGAATACCTTTTTGCCGTCCAGCACGATGATGCGGTTGGCGACCGTATTCATGAGTTCCTGATCGTGCGAAGTGAGGAGCATGCAGCCCTTGAACGCCGTCAGTCCGTTGTTGAGCGAAGTGATGGATTCCAGATCGAGATGGTTGGTCGGCTCGTCGAAGATCAGAAAATTCCCTCCTTCGAGCATCATTTTGGCGAGCATACAGCGCACTTTTTCGCCGCCCGAAAGCACTTTCGCCTGTTTGAGCGCCTCTTCGCCCGAGAACAGCATGCGCCCGAGCCAGCCGCGCAGGTATTCCTCATAGTGATCCTTGGAAAACTGCGAGAGCCACTGTACGAGCGTAAGATCGCAACCTTCGAAAAATTCGTTGTTGTTCTGCGGGAAATACGACATCTGAATGGTCTTTCCCCATTTTACCGTTCCGGCATCCGGCTCGGCTTTGCCCGTAAGCACATCGTA
This sequence comes from uncultured Clostridia bacterium, assembly GCA_947589085.1. Taxonomy (GTDB): domain Bacteria; phylum Bacillota; class Clostridia; order Christensenellales; family Borkfalkiaceae; genus Gallimonas. The sequence goes on along the minus strand of CANPZD010000008.1, from coordinate 19,728 downwards.
CAGCATCGTGACCGCCGTCGATTTCTCCGAGACGAACCCGATCTTATCCCCCTTCTGCACGGTAAAGGAGACGTCCTCGAAATATCCCTGCTTCGTGAGGCCTTCCACGGAAAGGATATCGTTGCCGATCTCGCGCTCGAATTTGAAGTCGATGAACGGATATTTCCGCAGCGAAGGTTTGAAATCGGAGATCGTGAGTTTTTCCAGCTCCTTTTTCCGCGACGTCGCCTGCCGGGATTTCGAAGCGTTCGCGGCAAACCGCGCGATGAATTCTTTGAGTTCCGCCGCGCGCTGTTCCGCCTTTTTGTTGGCGTCCCTCTGCTGGCGCGCCATGAGCTGCGACGTCTGATACCAGAAATCGTAATTCCCGAGATACAGATTGATCTTGCCGTAGTCCACGTCGCAGATGTGCGTGCAGACCTTGTTCAGGAAATGTCGGTTGTGCGACACGATGATGATCGTGTTTTCGAAGTCCAGAAGATAATTTTCCAGCCAGCGCGCCGTTTTCAGATCGAGATTGTTGGTGGGTTCGTCGAGCAGAAGCACGTCGGGATTGCCGAACAGCGCCTGCGCCAGCAGCACCTTGACTTTCTGCTTTGCGTCCAGCTCGCCCATCGTCATGGCGTGCAATTCGGAGGGAATATCCAATTCGTTGAGCAGCGTTTCCGCCTCGCTCTCGGCCTCCCAGCCCCCCAACTCGGCAAACTCGCTCTCCAACTCGGAGGCGCGCACGCCGTCCTCTTCCGTAAAATCCGCATGGGCGTAGAGCGCGTCCTTTTCATCCATGATCTCCACGAGCCGCTTGTGCCCCAGCATGACCGTACGCAAAACCGTTTCGAAATCGTATTTGTTCTGATTCTGCGCCAGCACGCTCATGCGCTCGTTCTTATCGAGCGTGACGTCCCCCTTGTTCGGCTCGATCTCCCCGGAAAGGACTTTCAAAAACGTCGACTTGCCCGCGCCGTTCGCGCCGATGATGCCGTAACAGTTTCCCTTCGTAAATTTGAGATTGACGTCCTCGAATAACTTTTTGCTGCCGTATTGCAGACTCACTCCGTTGACCTGTAACATATTCGCTCCCGCAACTTGTCAAAATAACCGTGGAAGATTATACCATATCTTTTTTGATTTATCAAACGAAAAAAGCGCTTTCGTAAAAAATACTTCCCTCAGCGCGAGGGAAGCAGTGCGTTTGTAAGATCGACGAGCGCGTCGAGCGTCTTGTTCAGAAGAGCGGGAAGCGCCTGCCGCGCGATCGGATGAGAAAGAACCTCTTCGCCCGCTTCCACCGTAAAGGCGGGGATCTTCAACGTTTCGACGCACCAATCCTTGTAGCCGCCGGCGGAATGCCGCGCCCGGCACAGCGGATAACCCGTGCTCCGCGAGAGGACGGCGGCAAGTCTTTTATCGCGCAGCTTTTTGAAAAACGGCTGATGGAAATCCCAATAGATCTCCTCGCCCTTCGTGTGCCAGCTCACCGTAAACTGCGGCCCGACGCGCAGCGTGAAATCGCGAAGCGCCTGCGTTTCCGGCTCGGAAAACGGGCACGGACCGATATAATTTTCGGAGGCCCTTTCCCGCAGATTGCGTGCGCCCGTGCCCCAGCGCGCGTCGAAATTCACATTCAGATCCACGGCGGCCGCGTTTGCCTTCCAAAGGGAAAAATCCTCTCCGCCGTTGATTCGGATCAGCTCGCCGCGAAGCTCCCGCGGCACGCTCTCCAAACCGGTCTCGGAGAGAAGAGCGCCGTCCGGATTCATGAGGGGAAGGATCCATACTCCGCCGCAAAACAGGCCTCTCCGCACATGGGAAAGCCCGATCGGCCCCGTGATCCATTCGCGCGCGTGGATCCCATACTGGGAGATCCCCTGCGGACCGCTGAAACTTCCCACATGGAGAGCGTATAAATTCCGCCCGAGGACGCTTTGCCCGATGATCTGCTTTTCTTTCCGATAGCTTTCGTAAAATTCGCGCACCTCTTCATAAACGTTCATTCTGAATCATATGCAAAAAGGCGCGCGGAACGCGATTCATTTGTGATATTCGGCATTCGCGTTGATCATAAAGGCGCGATAGAGCTGTTCGAGCAGGATCACGCGGAACATCTGATGCGGAAACGTCATGTCCGAAAAGGAGAGAAGCAGATCCGCGGAAGCCTTCACGCTCTCGTCGAGACCGCAAGACGAGCCGACGATGAACGTGATCTCCGCGCCCGCGTCGCAGAGCGTTTTTACGGTCTCGGCAAATTTTTCGGAGGACGACCGCTTGCCTTCCACGGCAAGCGCGATCTTATATCCGCGCAGGTCGCGAAGGATCCCCGCCGCCTCCTCTTTGAGCGAATCGCGCTCCGGCAGCTCTTTGACCGTGAGTTTGCAGAAGCGGGAAAGACGCTTTTCGTATTCCGCACAGGCCTCGCGCCAGAATTGCTCCTTGAGCTTTCCGACGCAGACCGCATTGATCCTGATCACGCGATCCCTCCGACGAGCGCCGTGATCCATTCGATCGCGCACACGAGGATCCCCACGCCCGCGCCGAGAAAATATTTTTTGCCGCCGATGAGATTTCCGCGCCTGTTTCCCCGCCGGTTGAAGAACACGAGAAAGATCAGAACCCCGAGCAGCACGACCGCAGCCGTCAAATAGAGCGGAAGTTTTGCGGATTGCGGAATATCTTCTTCATACCCTGCCGAAGCCAGACAGAGGATCACGGCATTGTTCGTAAAGTGGGCGAGCATCGTGGGAAGAATGCTTCCGCTGCGCACCGCAAGCAATCCGTAACATACGCCGCAGATAAACTGATACACCGTCTGGGCGGGATTGCCGTGAAAGAGCGAAAACATCGCGCCCGAGATAAACAGCGCGGCGGCCGTGTTCCAGCCGCTCTTTTGCATGCTCCCGAGTTGAATGCCGCGAAAGAGCGTCTCTTCGAATACGGCGGGCAGCAAGGCGATGATCGCAAGACCCGGAACAAGATACCAGCCCGTGACGTCGGGAACGGTACTTGCGGGCGCATGATAGCCGATCATCTCGAGAAGCCGCATAAAATACACGTTCAGCTCGGAGAGCGAAAAAAGACCGAACGAAAGACCGATCGCAAGCAGAAAATAATACCACTTGCACGGGGCATATACTTCGCGCGCGGGAAGCGTTTGATTGTTCCTGCGGAAGAAAAAGATCGCGATGCCGGCAAAACAGAGCTGCGGAAGCAAATACGTGAGATATTTATAGGATTCGTATTCCGCATAAAGCTTTCCTGCCGCCGCGCTGAAAATCAAGACCGCAAGAAAGGAGAGTATGACGGGCAGCACGCCCGCCGCCGAATAATTTACCCCCGCTTCGAGCATGAGCGGACGGGGCGCTTTTTCCGTGGATCCTTGAGTGCGCATATCCGTATTATACAAGAGTTTTCGGAATTCTCCAAACGAAATCCTTGCTTTTTTCGAATTTTCTTCTATAATAAATACGGAACGATCCGGAGGAAAATCATGCGAATCATCCCAACCGAAGAAATCGAAAACTGCGTCTGCCGTCTGGCGCGGAAGGCGTGCATCAGGCTGACCGATCCCTGCAGAGCCGCGCTCGAAGAGGCCTGCGCCCGGGAGACGGGCGCCGCGGAATTTGCGCTTCGAACCGTGCTCGAAAACGAAAAGATCGCCGCCCGCGAACAGATGCCCGTCTGCCAGGATACCGGCATGAGCTGCGTGCTCATCGAACTCGGGCAGGACGTGCTTCTCACGGGCGCGCCCCTGCGCGACGCCGTGGACGAGGGCGTGCGCCGCGCCTACCGCGAAGGACGGTTCCGCAAGAGCATCTGCGACCCTCTCACGCGCGTCAACACGGGCGACAATACGCCCGCGCATCTGCATGTGGAACCTGTCGCGGGAGAAAACGTAAAAATCACCTTCCTTCCGAAGGGATTCGGAAGCGAAAATATGTCCCGCCTCGTCATGCTGACCCCCGCCGAGGGAACGGCGGGCGTGATCCGTACCATCGTGGAGAGCGTAAAACTTGCGGGATCGCGGCCCTGCCCGCCCGTGGTCGTGGGCGTGGGGATCGGCGGAAGTTTCGATTCGTGCGCATTTCTTGCGAAAAAGGCGCTCACGCGGCCGCTGGGCAGCGCAAACGCCCGCGCCGACGTCGCGGCGATCGAACGCGAGGCGCTCGAAAAGATCAATGCGCTCGGCATCGGCGCGCAGGGATTCGGCGGAGTGACGACCGCGCTTTCCGTGGCCTGCGAGATCGCCCCCACCCATATCGCGGGACTTCCCGTCGCCGTCAATATGCAGTGCCATTGCGTGCGCTGCGAAGAGGAGGTGCTCTGATGAAAAAGCTTACGCTTCCCCTCTCCGAATCGCAAATCGAAGCGCTGCACGCGGGCGACTGCGTGCTGCTCTCGGGGACCGTTTACACCGCGCGCGACTGTGCGCACAAGCGATTTTTCGAATACATGGATGCGGGAAAGCCGCTGCCGTTTCCGCTCAAGGGGGCCTTCATCTACTATGCGGGTCCTTGCCCCGCGCCGGAAGGAAAGGCCTCGGGGAGCTGCGGCCCCACCACTTCCGCCCGCATGAACGCCTACGCGCCCCGTCTGCTCGACGCCGGCCTCGGCGGAATGATCGGCAAGGGCGAAATGAGCGAGGAGGTCGCCGCGGCGCTCGTGCGAAACAGAGCCGTGTATTTTGCCGCGATCGGCGGCGCGGGCGCCTTTTACGGCAACGCCGTGAAAAAGAGCGACTTGCTGGCCTTTCCGGATCTGATGAGCGAAGCCGTTTACCGCTTCGAGATCGAGGATTTTCCTCTCGTCGTCGCGGCGGATTGCCACGGAAAGAGCGTCTACGCCAAAGAATAAAAATACGCTGCGCGGGCCGTTTGCCCGCGCAGCTTCTTTTTTATTGCGAATATTCGAATCTCTTTTTACGGAGCGCTTCGAGATAGCGCGCCGTATAAACTTTTGCCGTAACCGGATCCTGTTCGGAATAGTTGCCGCATTCCTCCGGCTTCGCGCCCGGAATCTCCCCCTCGTACGAAAGAATAAATTCGCACATTGCGCGCACGAGCGGAAAGATCTCTTCCGGCGTCCGGTCGCCGAACATCAGAAGATAAAATCCCGTACGGCACCCCATCGGCCCGAAATAGACGACCTCGCTCTTTGCGGGCGAATTGCGCAGATACGTTGCGCCGAGATGTTCGATCGTGTGGATCGCCGCCGTTTCCATGACGGGTTCGCGGTTGGGCGCCGTAAAACGCAGGTCGAACGTCGTGACCGTCGCGCGCTCCGTTTTGTCTTTCCGCGAGACATACAGCCCCGGAAGAAGCTTTGTATGGTCGACGCGGAAACTTTCAATCTTTTCCATGTGGCTTTTTGAGTTCCTCGGGCGGGATGATCATGCGGTCCTCTTTCATGAGAAAATCCACCCCGTCCGAATGGAATCCCTTCCCGCGCACCTCGGAGACTTCGGAGACCGTCATGAAAGCTTCGGGATCGATCTTCTGCACCTCCGATTTGAGCCGCACCAGCTGACGATGCGAAATGACCGTGAGCAGCATGTGGCAATCTTCCTGCAAATATCCCGTCTGGCCGTAGAGCACCGTAACGCCGCGGCTGATCTTGTTGAGGATCATATCGCGGATCTCGAGGTAGTTTTTGCTGATGATCTTGACCTGCGTTCGCCGCATGCCGATCGGGGAAACTTTGCTGATGATCACCGAAGTGATGAGCGTGATCACCACGCCGTAAAGAATGTTTGCGATCGTCACGTACGGCCACGCCGCAAACTGCAACAGGATGACAAACCCGTCGATACACCACAGCGAAATGGAAACGGGCGTTCCGAAATATTTATGCAAAATGAGCGGCGGAATGTCGGTGCCGCCCGTCGAAGCGCCCACGCGCACGACAATGCCGATCCCCAAACCGAAGAGGATCCCGCCGAAGATACAGGCGAGCATGGGATTGTTCAGAGATTCCCCGAGCGTTACGCCCTCGTGCGCGTTCGCATAAACGCCGTTGAGAAGATTGAAAACGCTCATAAACGCGGGATACAGCAGAGTCCCCGCCAACGTTGCCGCGGCGAATTTCTTTCCCAACATGATCGCTCCCACGATAAACAGCGCAATATTCGCCGCATAGACCGTGATGTTGACGATCCAATTCGTCAGGTTGGGGCTTACGGTCGCATAGTGGTCGAGCAGATTCCGGATGAGAATGCCGAGGCCCGTCGTCCCCCCCATGACAAATCCGAGCGGTACGATAAAAAAAGCGGTCGCCGAAGCTGCGAGCGCATTGCCGAGCAGGATGATCGCACTGTTCAGCGCAAACTTTTCGAGTTGCCGTTTCGACGGCTTTTTGAAAGAAAAATGCAAGTGCTTCATGATTGCTCCTGCCCTTTGTTACGCCGATATTATATCATTCCGCAATGGGATTTGCAACAAATTTCAAGGGAATTTTTTTTGAAAAAAACAGAGAAAAGCGGCGCCGCAAACTTGCGGCGCCGCAAAAAAATTTCCCCTCAGAAACAGTTGCAGCAATTCGTCCGATTGAAGGGATAAAGTCCGTACTGACGCGCATAGTATGCGTCGAAGCATTGGTTGCCGCAACCGGTGAGCGAAGTAAGATCAGCTTCGCCGCCGCAGGAATTGCAGCCGCAGTTCCAATTCCCGGATCCGCTCTCCGCCACGCCGAACTCCTGCCCGAATAAATTGACGAACAGCGTATTGTTGTTCGAATTGCAGGAATTGCAGCCGCCGTTGCAGCCGCAGCCGCCCTGATTTCTCCGGCCGCCGTTGCAGCCGCAGCCGCAACCGCAGCCGCCGTTGCCGTTGCACCCGCAGCCGTTCCCGAAGAGATTGTTGATCGCACGCGCAACCTGATTGAAGAGCGAGCAACCGCAGCCGCAGTTACACCCGCAGTTGTTGCCGCAATTGTTTCCGCGGTTGTTGCCGCATCCGCATTGATTGCAGGAATTACACATGATTAGGTATGACCTCCGTCGTAAAATTCGGCATTTTCGCCGCTAATCCATTTTATGCGACGGACGCATGCCCGTGCGACTTTCCTTTCCGATAAAAAAATCCCCCGAAGCGGCCTTCGGAGGATTTTTGATTTTCGGCAATTCAGATCTTCGCAACGCCCGTTCTCCGCGCCGCTTCGGCAACCGCCTTTGCGACCGCCTCGTGCGCGCTTAGATCGTAGGCGTACGGAAGAATATAATCGCTGCAGAGCGCTTCGTCCGAGACGCAGGCCGCGATCGCCTTGCTCGCCGCCAGCATCATTTCGAAGTTGATGTCGCGGGCGCGCACATCCAGTGCGCCGCGGAACAGGCCGGGAAATACGAGAACGTTGTTGATCTGGTTGGGTTTCTCCGAGGAGCCGGTCCCGACGACGGCCGCGCCCGCCGCCAACGCGTCCTCCCGCGCGATCTCCGGCGTGGGATTCGCACAGGTAAATACGATGGGCTGCGGAGCCATCGAACGGACCATCTCTTTCGTCACGCAATTTGCGACCGAGACCCCGATGAATACGTCCGCCCCCTTCATCGCGTCGGCAAGTCCGCCCTTCATGCGGCGGAGGTTGGTGACTTCGGCGATCTCCCGTTTGACGGCATTCAGCCTTTCATCGCCCGCACAGATAATACCCTTGCTGTCGCAGAGCGTCACGCCGCCCACGCCGAGTTGCAGCAGGAACTTCGCGATCGCGATCCCCGCCGCCCCCGCGCCGTTGATCACGACTTCAAGCTCCTCCACGCGCTTGGGCACGATGCGAAGCGCATTCAGAAGCGCCGCCGCCGTGACGACCGCCGTACCGTGCTGATCGTCGTGAAAGACGGGGATATCGAGATCCTCTTTGAGACGGCGCTCGATCTCGAAACAGCGGGGCGCGGAGATATCTTCCAGATTGATCCCGCCGAACGACCCGGCCAGAAGCTCAATGGTGCGGACGATCTCCTCGGGATCCTTGGAACGAATGCAGAGCGGGATCGCGTCGACGCCGCCGAAGGCCTTGAACAGAGCGCATTTCCCCTCCATGACGGGCATTCCGGCTTCGGGGCCGATATCTCCCAGTCCCAATACGGCGGTGCCGTCGGTGACGACGGGCACGGTGTTCCACCGCCGGGTAAGCTCGAAACTCTTTTCCGGATCGTCGCGGATCGCAAGACAGGGCTGCGCCACGCCGGGCGTATACGCCAAAGAAAGTTTTTCGCGGGTATCCACCCCGACGCGGGGAACCACTTCGATCTTTCCCCTCCATTGTGCATGCAGTTTGAGCGATTCTTCTCTGTAATTCATACGATTTTCCTCTATCGGATATGTTTTTCAAGACGTACCGCAAGCAAGGCGGCCACAAACAGTTTTATGAGATCGGGCAGGAGAAAGGGCACGACGCAGGCTGTGAGCGCGGCGACGACGGGCGTCTTGTTCATGACCACAAACCAGACCGTGCCGAAAAAATAACAGACCGCAAGTCCCGCAATCATCCCCGCATAGAAGAGGAACAGCCGCGCAGGGAAAGTCCTTACGGGTATGCGCTTGAAAAGGCCGGGAATGAGAACGGCAAAGAAGAATCCGAATATGTACCCGCCCGTGGGACCCAAAAGCGCCGCCGTGCCCGCTTTGAAGCCGGAAAAAACAGGGATCCCGATCAGGCCCATGAGAATGTACACGGCCACTGCGGCAAGCCCCCGCTTCCAGCCGAGAAGCGCCCCGAAAAGCGCGACGGAAAACGTCTGCAACGTGAACGGCACGGGGCCGAGCGGGATCGTGATCCACGCGCACACCGCGATCAGCGCAACGGCAAGCGCGACATATGCGATTTCGTATGCGGCCCGCTTGCGTCCGATTTTTTTGCTATTAGTTTTACTTGATTGCGTCTGCATCGGCAAGATATCTCCTCAGATCGCCGACGCGATCGCATTTTTCCCAGGGGAAGTCCGCGCTGCCGAAGTGTCCGTAAGCCGCCGTCTGGGCATAGATGGGTCTGCGCAGATCCAGCGTGCGGATGATCGCCGACGGGCGAAGATCGAATTCCTTTTTCACGATCTCCGCGATCCTGTCGTCGGCAAGTTTTCCGCTGCCGAACGTATCGATAAATACCGAAACGGGATGCGCGACGCCGATGGCATAGGCGATCTCCAGCTCCACCTCGTCGCAAAGTCCCGCGGCGACCAGATTCTTGCAGACATAGCGCGCCATATATGCCGCGCTGCGGTCGACCTTCGTCGGATCCTTGCCCGAAAAAGCGCCGCCGCCGTGCGCGCATCTGCCGCCGTATGTATCGACAACGATTTTCCTGCCCGTAAGTCCGGAATCGCCCTCCGGCCCTCCGATACAGAACTTGCCCGTAGGATTGATATAGTATTTTGTGCCCCCATCAAGCAATTCCGCGGGGATCACGGCCTTGACGACAAGCTCTTTGAGATCCCGTTCGATCTGTTCGTGCGAGACGGTCTCCTTGTGCTGCGCGGAGATGACGATCGTATCCACCCTGACGGGCTTCTTTCCTTCGTATTCCACGGTCACCTGCGTTTTGCCGTCCGGCCGCAGATAGGGAATTTCTTTGCTCTTTCTCAGCTCGGTGAGCCTGCGGGCGAGCTTGTGCGCAAGTACGATGGGCAGCGGCATGAGTTCCTCCGTCTCGCGGCAGGCATAGCCGAACATCATGCCCTGATCGCCTGCGCCGAGGCTGTCCAGCTCCTCTCCGCCCGCCTTCTTTTCGAGCGACGCGTCCACGCCGAGCGCGATATCCGCGGATTGCCCGTGGATCAGCTCGAAAACTTTGCAGGCGTCGTACGCAAAGCTCCCGTGATGATACCCGATCTCGCGGATCACCCGGCGCGCCACCGCCTCGTAGTCCACCGCGGCGTCGGCGCTCACTTCGCCCGCTATGAACAGCGTATTGTGCGCGGCGCAGCATTCCACCGCCGAACGCGCGTCGGCGTCCTGCCGGATGAGTTCATCCAGAATGCTGTCCGAAATTTTGTCGCACACCTTGTCGGGGTGCCCTTCCGTTACGCTCTCGCTCGTAAAAAATCTTCTCATGCGCTTCCTCGCTTGTGATCCGGACGTCCCGCAGCCGGGACCGTCCGTTTCTTCTTGATTCAACTTGTCCATTATAATGGAACGCCTGCAAAAAGTCAATCGATTCGGGTTGCTTTTCCCGCGGGGAAGTGGTATAATTTTCTCATGAATTGCAAGCTTTGCCCCCTTGCCTGCGGCGCGGACAGATCGAGAGCTCCGGGTCTCTGCGGCGTAAGGGGACTTACGGTCGCGAAATATTATCTGCATCCCTACGAAGAACCCCCGCTCTGCCATACGAACGGAAGCGGCGCCGTGTTCTTCGGCGGCTGCTCGCTCCGGTGCGTATTCTGCCAGAATTTCGAGGTCTCCCGGGCGCAGCGCGGAAGATCCGTGACCCCGAACGAACTTGCGGAGATCTTCAGAGAACTCGAAGCCGCGGGCGCGGATACGCTCGATCTCGTCACCTGCGACCACGTTTCCGATCTCGTCGCCGAAGCGCTCGCGCTCTATAAGCCGAAAATTCCCGTGGTCTATAATTCGAGCGGATATTGCACGCTGCCTGCGCTGGAACGCATCGCGCCCTATATCGATATCTGGCTGCCCGATCTCAAATTCGTTTCCCCCGAACTCTCCGCGCGGTATACGCGTCGGCCGGACTACTTCGAATTTGCTTCCCGGGCGATCGGATATATGGCGAAAAAGCCCCTCCTTTGGAGCGGCGAACGTCTTTTATCCGGCATTTTGGTGCGGCATCTCGTTCTTCCCGGGTGCAGCTCGGATTCCGTTAAGGTGCTGGATTTTCTGAAAACGGTCCTGCCCCCGCATGCGCCCATCTCCGTTATGCGCCAATACACCCCCATGGGCGAGATCGCGAATTTTCCGGAATTGCAGAGAACCATCACCGCGCGCGAATACCAGCGCGTGGTGGATCACGCCATCGCGCTCGGCTTTACGGAGATCTTCACCCAGGGGAAAGACAGCGCGTCGCAGCGCTTCGTTCCGCAATGGGATTACTGATTCACCCACTCGTCCTTGATCTTGACGAGCTTCTTCGTGAGTTTTGCTACGTCTCCGGGCGCGGCGCTTTTCAGCTCCTCTTCCAGACGGCGTACGGCATGTTTTTTCTTCATAATCACAGTCTTTTTCCCCGGAGATGAATTTATGCTTGTCGGCTTCCGTGACGTAACATTCGGCTATGACGGCGTTCCCACCGTGCAGAACGCCTCTTTCGAATTGCACGAAAAAGAACGCGTCGGGCTGATCGGCGGCAACGGGGAGGGAAAAACCACCGTCCTTCGGCTTCTGCTCGGCGAATTGACGCCGGACGCAGGCGAGATCGTGCGGAAAAACGGGATCCGCATCGGGTATCTCGCACAGACGGGAGGATTCGATTCCCATTCCACCGTTTACGGCGCAATGAAGGAAGTGTTCCGCGAGGACGAACAGCTGATCGAACGGCTTCGGGAAACGGAACGCGAGCTTGCCTCCGCCTCCGGAAAGACGGCGGAGATCCTTGCCGCGCGCCTTGAAAGTCTGCACAAACGCATCGCCGCGCGCGACAGCTACAACTGCGACGTACGCATCCGCACCGTGCTCTGCGGAATGGGATTTCAGAACGTTTTCAACCAAAACGTGGATACCATGTCCGGGGGTGAGCGGACTAAATTGAAACTTTGCCGACTCCTGCTGGAGGAGCCGGAACTGCTCGTTCTCGACGAACCCACCAACCATCTCGACGTAAAAACCCTCTTCTGGCTCGAAGAGTACCTGTTCTCCTATCGCGGCGCGATCCTCGTCGTTTCACACGACCGATATTTTCTCGATAAACTCACGGCGCGCACCCTCGAATTGGAACGCGGAAAAATCACTTCCTATAAGGGAAACTATTCCGCGTATAAGCCGCTGAAAGCGGAACGCTTCAAAGAAGAGCTGCGCGCCTATGAAAAACAGCAGGAGGAGATCGCGCGGCTCAAAGACTATGTCGACCGCAATCTCGTGCGCGCAACGACCGCAAAGAGCGCGCTCTCCCGCGTGAACCGTTTGGAGCGCATGGAGGTGCTCGAAAAACCGCTGCCGCCTCCGCAGCCGCCGCGCTTTTGCTTTTCCGCCGAGGAAAAACCGTATGAAAAGGTGCTGACCGCCGAGCATTTCGATCTCGCCGTAGACGGAAAAACGCTGCTTTCCGACGCTTCCTTTACGTTAATGCGCGGGGAAAAATGCACGCTCGTCGGCGACAACGGCACGGGCAAGAGCACGCTGATCAAATTTTTGCTTTCGAACGACCGCCGCGTCAAATGCGGACGGCTCGTAAAACCCGCCTATTTCGACCAGGAAAACGCGGATCTCGATCCCGAGGAATGCGTTCTCGACGCGCTTTGGGAACACTGCCCCGCCCTCTCGCAGACGGAAGTGAGAAGTACGCTCGCCCGCGCGGGACTCTTTGCGGAGGATATCGCAAAGCGCGTAAAAGAACTTTCGGGCGGCATGCGCGCCAAATTGCAGCTTGCGATTTTGGAAACGGCGAGAGCCAATCTGCTCGTTCTCGACGAACCGACCAATCACCTCGATCTTCCGGCGCGCGAAGCGCTCGAAACCGCGCTTGCCGCGTACGACGGGACCCTGCTCTTCGTCTCGCACGACCGCCGATTTATCGAATCCGTCGCAACTTCCGTTTGCTGGATCGAAAACGGAAAATTGTCCCGTTTTCCCGGAAATTACGATGAATTCCTTGCCGCAAGGAAGAGCGTTTCCGTCGCGGACGAACCCCCGCGCGCCGAGCGGCCGAGATCCGAGAGCTATCGCTCCCGGGAAGAGCGCGCCAAACAGGCGCAGATCCGCGCACGGATCAAGGAGATCGAGACGAGATTGGAAGCGATCGAAGCGGAAGAGGCAGAATGGAACGAACGGCTCGCCGCATGCGCTTCCGACTATGTAAAAGTGCGCGACGCCGTAGCCCGCCTCGACGCGCTTCACCGCGAAAGCGAAGAACTCTATCGGGAATACGGCACGCTCATTTGAATAAACCCGTTATTTCGAAATTTATCGAAATAACGGGTTTATTTTAATTTTTTATAAAAATTCTATCGTTTTTCGGTAAATTTTATTATTTCGATAATAATCTAAATACTAAAGAAATCAAAAAATAGCCGCTGCGCTCTGTAGGAACGCAGCGGCCGCAACATTTATCGTGCCGGATTATTTCATCTTTTCCCGTGCGCGCATTTCGCTGAAAAAGGAGGTGAGAACCTGCGCGCATTCCTCTTCGAGAACGCCGCCCTCCACCTCTACCGTGTGATTGAGAAGATTGGCGCTCGCAAGCTCTCTTGTGAGACTTCTGCCCTTTTGCTCATATGCTCCGAAATACACGCGTTCGATGCGGGCATTCAGGATCGCCCCCATACACATGGGACAGGGTTCGAGCGTGACATAGATCTCCGCCCCCTCCAAACGCCACGAGCGCAGTTTGCGGCACGCGCGGTCGATGGCGCGGATCTCCGCATGCTGCGTCGCCATCTGCAATTTCGTGCGAAGATTGTACCCTCTGCCGACGATCTTTCCGCCGACGACCACCACGGCGCCGATGGGCACTTCCCCCGCCGCCTTCGCTTTTTGGGCAAGGCGCAAGGCCTCGCGCATAAATTTCAACTGCATGATGTTTCCCTCAACTTCCCGCCGTCCTCCGACTTCGGGCGATGATGACATTATATCACAATGCGCCACTTTTTTCAATGTTTTCGCGCCGTTTTAGGATCCTTTTCTCAAACGAGTTCGGCGGCGCTGCCGCGCGTCGATTGCCGCATTAAGCATTGTAGAGCAAATTATACGTGCCCACGATATTCAATTCGCTTGACATATCTGTTTTTGCGCCTTATTCTATTGTTGAGATCGGGAGGCAATGATGGACAGAGAAACGTTTCTTGCGGAAATGGCAAAACGGACCTACATCGAAGCAGGTTCCAAGATGCATCTTTATATGCACGAAATGTCGCAGCGCGCTTTGAAGTACACTGCAAAGATCAACCGATCCTATCATCGGCCGGATCGGCTCAGAACGCTCTTCTTTGCGCTGATCGGAAAAGAAAAAGACGAGACGTTCGGGCTGTTCCCGCCGTTTTTTGCCGATTACGGCTTGAACATTTCGGTCGGAAAACATGTCTTTATCAATTCCGGCTGCTGTTTTCAGGATCAGGGCGGGATCGAGATTGGCGACGACGTTCTGATCGGGCAGCAGGTCGTCATAGCAACGCTCAATCACGATCCGGACCCCGAACGGCGCGCAAATATGCTGCCTGCGCCCGTCAAGATCGGAAATCGGGTCTGGATCGGCGCGCACGCAACCGTTTTGCCGGGAGTCACGATCGGCGACGGCGCGGTGATCGGCGCGGGTGCCGTCGTCACGAAAGACGTGCCCGCAAACGCCGTTGCCCTCGGCGTGCCCGCAAAGATCATAAAATTCATCCGGGAGGAATAATTATGCAGGACAAATTGTTTTTAACGAGCGAATGGGACAAAACTTTCCCCAAGAGCGAAGAAGTATTTCACGAAAAGGCGACATTTCATACCCGTTACGGGATCACGCTTGCCTGCGACGCGTACCGCCCGAAACAGGCGGCGGAACCGCTGCCCGCGATCGCGGTCTGCGGGCCGTTCGGCGCGGTGAAAGAACAGGCGTCCGGACTGTACGCGCAGGAAATGGCAAAGCGCGGCTTTCTTACGATCGCTTTCGATCCCTCCTTTACGGGCGAAAGCGGCGGACAGCCGAGATACGTCGCCTCGCCCGACATCAACACCGAGGACTTCTCGGCCGCAGTCGACTATCTTTCCTGCCGGAAAGACGTCAATCCCGAAAAGATCGGCGTCATCGGGATCTGCGGCTGGGGCGGCATGGCGTTAAACGCCGCGGCGATGGATACGCGGATCAAAGCGACGGTCGCCTCCACCATGTACGATATGACGAGGGTGAACGCCAAGGGATATTTCGACGCGGACGACAGCGAAGAAGAGCGCTTTGAAATCAAAAATGCGCTGAACAAACAGCGCACGGCGGACTATCAAAACGGAAATTACGAACGCGCGGGCGGCGTGGTCGATCCCTTGCCCGACGACGCGCCCTTCTTCGTCAAGGACTATTACGATTACTATAAGACGAAACGCGGCTACCATGCCCGTTCCCTCAACAGCAACGAAGGCTGGAACAAGACTTCCGCGCTCTCGTTCCTCAATATGCCCATTCTTGCGTACAGCAACGAGATCCGCAGCGCGGTGCTCATCGTCCACGGCGAAAAGGCGCACTCCTGCTATTTCTCGAAAGACGCCTATGCCGCTATGACGAAGAACAGCAAATACACGGCAAACAAGGAGCTGCTGATCATTCCGAACGCCGTGCATACCGATTTGTATGACAGGCTTGACGTGATCCCGTTCGATCAGATCGAAGCGTTTTTCAAAAAGAATTTCGATCGCAAATAACATTCGCGCTTCGGCGCAAAGTCACGGCCCGGCCGCATTTTCGCCGGGATCCCATACCGAGGGCGGCGCTTATTCCTGCGCCGCTTTCTCTATGGTGATGTTCTGTATGGCTCTTGCGAGCTTTTTCGTCGCTTTATGCTCGAGATTCCGCTCCAGAAACGCCATATTTACGCCTTCCCAAACGAACAGCGTGCCGCTTATGTTCACCAGATCGAACCATAAATCATACTTGCGCAGAAAGTAGCTCACGATCAGAATGACGGCGCCGACGCCGATCAGCGACCAACCGTTGACCGACTTGCGATGATTGGCTTTGATCGTGCGATAGGCCATCAGGTAGATATTCTGCCTGATGATTTTTTCGCAATCGCTCTGCGTGTATTCGCCGAAATCTTTGATCGCGATCTGTAAATTCAATTTGAATTGCTTGGGCAGCAGCGATACGGCTTCATAGATATCCGAAAACAGCTTATCGTTCAGCTTTTCGATATTATCGCCCCCGAAATTCTGATTAACAAGTTCCGCAAACGTATCATACACGAGCATAAGCGTCGCCACGTTATCCCGGATCGAAAAGTATTTTTGCAGGATCTGCATCTGAATTTTTTTGGTTTTGCGCATTTCGAAGCCTCCTTTCTCCCCCGGATCATACCGACGGCCGAGCGCGGCGCCGCGGGGAAAAGTTTCATCATGATCGTATTGTAAGTCAAAAAGAAAGAAACGCGGCGTCGTGATCCCGCCGCGGCGTTCGCACAGGTCAACCGCCGTTCCCGCGGACTTCGCTCAGCCATTGCAGCGCCGAGGGAAATGCTTTCGCCCAGGTATTTTCGTTGTGATATCCGTTGGGATCCGTGCACGTTCCGATGAGCTGCCCGGGATAATTTCTGCCCATCAGATTCTCTTTGACGGATCCGACATATTGCGAAATACATGATTCATCATAGGGCGATGCGGCCTGTGATCCGCCCCTTTTCTCCCCCGCGAACAGGTAGAGTTTCGGAAGCTGCGGCACGGTAAAAGAATAACGTTCGAAGAAACGATCCAACGCGTCCTGTTCGTAAACGTGCAAGGCCGGGGAAAAAATTATGCCGTAATCGAAAACATGGGCATATTTTATGGCCATGAACAGAGATATGATCCCGCCCATCGAACTGCCTCCCACGCCGGTTTTTTCGCGCCGCGGATCCGTGTTATAATGCGCATCGATGTAGGGCTTTACGGTACTTACGATAAATTCCGCATATTTTTCGCCGGCGGGGGCGGAAATATATTCTTTGCCCAAATCGCTCAGCGCCCAACTCGGCGAAAGTTCGTTGAAGCGCTCCGATTCCCCGTTGTCGATCCCGACGACAATCGTGGATTCATACCCTGCTTTCATCTGCCGGGTAAGCGATTCGTCCACTTTCCATTCGCCCAAAAAGGACGTTGCCGCATCAAAGAGATTCTGCCCGTCGTGCATGTATAAGACGGAATATCTCTTACTTCGATCCGCTTCGTCATATCCGTCGGGCAGCCAGACGCGGATCTTGCGCTTGCGCCCGTCGGAAAACTGCGGCATGTCCATTTCGATCACTTCGAGCGTTCCGCAAGTGACGGTACCCTTTGATTCTTCCCGGCGGTCCGGGAATGTTACGGCATCGTTGATTTGATTCGCCCCCCTTTTGATCCGATAGGTTCGGTTTCCGGAAGCGTCCGCCGCGGCTGCGGAGACGTTCTCGTAATATTCCCAGCCGTTCCCCGTACTTTCGGGATATTGCAGCGTCCATTTGTACGCGATCTCCCGCCCGATCCATTCCCCGCCCAACGTGATATCAAGGCTGAAATGCGTCTCGTCGAGCTGCGTCGCATACCATGCGGAATCCCTCGGATCCCATTCGTTCAGTTCGGATCCGATCGAAACCTTCGTCCCCTGCGGGACGCCCTTTGCCACCGTCGCCTGAAACGATAGCGTCACCGCGTTTTTTTTCGACGAACATGCGCCGATCGCCGCGGAAAAGGTCAGGGCGAGCAGCGCGATCGCCGCAACCGAAAACGCGCTCCGCTGTTTTATCTTTGCAAAATCCCGACGCCGTCTGTTTGCGCGGCTCATTTTTTTCTCCCCGTAAAACTTTGATTTTTGATATCTTCAATAGTAATACGCTTTTCGGAATCTGTCAAGATAATTTTTACGGCTTATGGCTTGGATCCCCTTTTCGTGTTTTTCGCGGCAATGATAATCATAAAAATACCAAGCGCGGCGGTGAGCGCACAGACGATCGCGCCCGTGATCGCGTTCATGGTGGCGATGCCTATGGCATTTTTCGTGCTGAACTCGTGGAACATCGCCGTTTGCAAGGCGAGAATAGACACAAAAGCGTCGGCAAGATTGATATTTTTCGCCGCCCGCACCGTCATTTCGCTGCTTTGCCTTGTTTTGACGAAATTGTAAATCGACACGATGATCTTATAAAAAGCGTAGATCGCATAGACGTAGATTGTAATGCCCGTATGGACAAACGAATCGTTTGCCCGCACCATCTGCAAAATGGCAAAGGAAAGCGCAATCGGCAGAAGTAGCAACCCAATCCCGCAAACACGGTAAACGCGCGTATCTTTCATTTGAGTACTTTCTTCCGTTTGCCCCGCTTTGACGGCTTTCCTGCGGGTAGCGTGATAAATAAGAATGATTCCGCGAAGCACGATCAAAAGCACATAGTAAGCGGCGAGCGCGCCGAACCAAACCGAGCGGATGACAATGGCGACCGAGCCGTTATAGACGGCGAACGCAAGATTGATCGCAAAGGAGCCGACGGAGAACAGAATCGCGCGGAAGCCGTATTCGGTGAAAACTCTGTTCCAAAATGGCTTATTTTCAGACCATTTCAAAATTCGCTCATTCAAAGCGGGAAATGTCTTGATAAAGCCGTAAATGCAGTAGCCGACGCTCACAGCCATCACGCCGAGAAAGACATATCCCCATAGCATATAGGAATACAAATTCTCTTTCGTGAGAAAGAGCGTTCCGCCCACAGCCCCGCCGATCCCGGTGACGGCAAGAACGAGTAAAAACCACAGCGGCGGCTTTTTGAGAAATTCGAGTAGTCTTTTCATGTTTTTTATTTCAAAGGCGCTTTCATCGACGGGCGCACGCAAATGGAGATGACTTCGCAGATGAACAGAATATCGTCCTCGCACCCGCGCTTCACCCATTCCATCGTAATGGCGGTAACGCCGCTGATAAAGTAGCGAGACATATATTCGACGATGCGCTTATCCGTCACGCCGTTTTTTGCATAGATCGGGACGAAGATGTTCTCAATGAGCTGTTTATCCATTTCCCCGATTTGAAATGCGCCCGAATTGTTGTACACTTCATACAGCCGCCTGTTCTTTTTGACAAAGGTAAGGTACGGCACAAGGTATTGCGGGGAGATAAAGACGAGTTCGTCTGCCGTCATTTTGGAGAAATCCGCCGCACCGAAGGAGGCACCGAACGATACGAAAAATTCCGAAACGGCGCGCTCCTGCGTCTCCTTCAAGAGGTCGTAAAGATTGCCGTAATGCGCATAGAAGGTGGAGCGGTTGACGCCCGCCTTTTCGCATACATCCATAATGGAAATATCGGAAAACTCCTTTTGTTCGAGTAGTAAAACGAGCGCGTCGTCCATCTTTACGGCGGTGTTATGGAATTTGGCTTCGGATTTGTTCATGCTTTACTCCTTTGTTGTATTATAGCATATTCCCCCGTAAAACACAAATATAAAATGTGCTTCGTCGGTTTCTTTCCGAAGAACTCTTCTGAAACCGACACTTTTTGGGATTTGTGTTGTGGTGTTTTCTAAAAAACGGTGCTAAACTTTTATCAAAGGATGCGGAGGAAGTTATGGCAAAGAAAATCAAAATCGTAAAACAATCGGCAGATGACGATGCGGCGCTGACTATGGACGACCTCAATGAGTTTCTGTCGGCTAAAACTTACGAGGAGCAATTTGAGATACTTTTGAAACATTCCGAGAAAAACACAAAATTTATAGAAATAAGGAGAAAACACAAAATGGAAAACTACAATGCAGGCTATGCAGTCAGTCAGGAAGAGATCACCAAACAATTCGAGGAATTTTGCCATACCAAAGGCATCATCGCAAAATTCAAGGTAGCATTCGAGCAAATGGGCGAAAACGCCCGCCGTCAGCACGAGCAGGACAAAGCGAATATCGAAGCCGTGAAAAACTCCGAGGAAAACAAGGAGTTCAAAGAGTTTTTGCAC
>CANPZD010000007.1 GCA_947589085.1 uncultured Clostridia bacterium | reverse complement strand
GGGTTTTACGGTGACGCTACCGCTCCATAGCGTCTTGCCGCCGAAAGAAATCGACACGGAAATTTTTATCGAGTCATCTCCGCTCGCCGCAAATTCCAAACTTTTTACGCTTAAATTGCCGTATGAGGCGCCCGCAAAGAGTAGTTCAGTTTCCTTTTCGCCGTCTTTTTCGTGTTCCATAACGATCTTTCCCTCATCATTGACGGAAAACACGTAGCCCTTGTTGGCGCTGTCGATGTCGAAAGTTACGTTATCAGAGTTTATCGTAACATTGCGGGCGACGCGGAGCTGTCCTTGCAGGTTGTCGAGTGCCTCGCTTCCGAGAATCTCGGCTTGCGCGACCTCTCGCATCGTAGTGGTAGAACTGAGGATAGCCGACGTCATAACCGTTACCATAATCGACACAAACCCGAGAAGCAATACGGAGATCAACATTTCCGTAAGCGTAAAACCTTTTTTGTTGCGTAATTTTTTCATCCTGCGCTCCTGTCGTGATAGACGGAAAGCCCGTCCTGTGTCAAATACTCCACGTCAACGCTCTCACTATGATTATCCGAGCTGTATTGCAGTTGCCCGTCCGAAGTTGTTGTATTGTCCGATTCTTTCATTTTTTCAAGCGTACTTACGGCTTCGTAAAATGCTTCGTCCTGCTTTTGCGCGGAAAGATTGATATTCATAGAAGCGGTGTACATGGCGGCGAACATCCCCGCGGAGAGCGCAATGATGAGGATCGCGACAAGGATACTGACAAGCGTCTCCCCGCACTTCGAACGCAGTTTTTCCCGAATTCTTTTCATTCTTCCGTACCTCCCGAAGGCAAGTTTCTCTCCACGGTGAACTTTGCGCTCTCCGTTTCAAAACTCAGATGTCGTCTGAAAACCTTGTCGGACTCTATCGTATAGCCTCTTTCCCCAAATTTAGTTCCGACTTCCAACGTCATCTGATAGTTGTGAGTAGCGCCGCTCACATAATATAGGCGGAAGAAAAATTTGCCGCCCACCGCATCGACGCTGACGCAGACCTTGCCCATGCCGCTGGTTTCAGACGCTTCAAGGTAGAATTCCATAACGGTCCATTTGGAGTTTCCGTCAAGAGAGAACCGCATGAGATTTTTCTGAAAACCTGTATCTGCCAGAAAGAGATCCCGCTTGCCTTCCCCCTCATACTTTATGTTTATCTCTTCCGCTGTCGTGGGAGATTCGCCGCTCGTCTTGCCCTCATACACGATTTTAAGTCCTTTTAGTCTGTCAAGTATCAGGTTCCCCGCCGAGATGACCGAAAGGTACGCCTGCTGATCGTCTTTTTCGTGGGTGTATCGTCCCGCATTGGACGCCGCCATTGTGAGCGCGATCGTCCCCGAAAGCGCGGCGATCAGAAAGACGAGAAGTGCAATGAGCATCGCAGCACCGCGGGTGTTTCGCTTTATTTTGTGCATATAACTTTCCCGCATGGTTTACGCATCCTCCTGCACATGGAAATATCCATCATAAACAAGTTTGGCGTCGCTCGTATCGAAAACAAAATCGCCGTAGCCGATCGCTTTTTTGAATGTTTCTTCTTCCACAGTGAATCCTGCGGCGGAATTGGACAACTGTTCGCCCGGAGCGGACTGAGAAAGATAACCCAACTTGTATAATCCATTGGCGATGTACCATCCGTAGTAGTCCCAATTTAGGTATCTGCTGCCGTTTTCAACGGTGCTGATCAGATCGACGTCGACGTATCCCTTTATCGGATTGTATTTGCTGTTGTAATACGCTGCGCCGGTAAAGGTGACTTTTTCGTTCGCAACGGTTACGTCCGTCATTCCGGCAACGCCCGTTCCGTATGCATCAACGTAGCCTCCACTCGCTTTTTCATTAGACGCCCACCAGATATCTTTCGGGTCTGTGACCGAATTTTTTATCTCTTTACCGATCAGCGTGAGATTGTTGCCGTTAAACTCGAACTTCGCCTCCGTGGTATTAGACGCTTCGGTGAAACACTGATATGAGTCGTCACCCCTGTGGAAGTACGCACAATAGAACCCGTCTAGCGTGGCGGCAAAACTTCCCGTAATGCTCGTTGCGGGGGATTTGTTCCAATCGCCCCAAAACTGTGTGTTGCCCGACGGCATAGGAAAAGGATAACCAGTTTCTGTCGGCAGAAGTACGGAATGCACATCTGAGTTGTCTTTTACCCACCACTGCAAGGTGCGGGTCGCCGTTTCCCAACCCGACGCAAGCGTGTTTTTAAGGTTTGCCGCAGTGACGGCTTTGCCGCTACTACGGCTGTTCAGCGAGAACACATCGCCCGAGGTGCGGGTAAAGTGCGCCTCGGTGTTCAGCGTGATGGGGACTGCGATCTTGTCCTGCACGAGGTAATAGTTGACTTCATCGCCCTCGAAAGTACCGTAGGCGATGGGCGGAAGAATTTCCCACACGGAGGCAGAATAGCAGTTGCTTACATTGACAAGTTTGCTGTCCGCGATCTGTGCAATGAGTCCGCCGCCCACTCTCGTCTGACGCTCTATACGTCCTGCGGAAAAACTGTTGTCGATCTTAAGCGTTCCGCTGACTTCGGAGTAATTTGCCTCGAGCGTCCCATTGCCGTCGATGTCGCTGGAAAAGCTACCGTTTACTACGGCGCCGACAAGTCCGCCCGAATAGTAGCCGCTGAGTTGGCTTGCGGCATACGAATTTTCGATATCCACGTCTCCCATTGCAATGCCGACAAGCCCGCCCGCATAAAGGCAATGAGCTATCGGTCCGTAATAGTACATATTGATTAGAGTGGATGTGCCGCAGTTTGTAAATGTTGTCTTTTTGCCTTCTGTACCGATGGCGATTCCGACAAGTCCGCCAGCAACGCTGCCGCCGATATACCTTGTCCTCATCACTGCGGGTAAAAAACTGTCAGGGTCGTAACTAGTGGCTTCCCACGGCTCTTGCTTGAAAATCATATCATTGTCGTTGTAGCAATGAACGTTTGTAAACGTGCAGTTTTCGGCGACGCCGAACAGACCGCCCGATACGCCGGAGTCCCACCCTATATTAATACCGGTGATATTGCCGGCATCGTTCGTTTTGATAAAGTTCGTATTGTAATCGATCTTCCAAATTTTTGGGTTGACGATATCGAGATTTTCGACTTTGATATTTTTTGCATATTGGATAAATCCGCCCAATCCCCAGCCGGCGCCTCCGTTCTGTACGTTTTTGATAGCGTAACAGCTGCCGTCGCTCTTTGCTCCCGTAATGGTAAAACCGGTGCGCCCGTTGCTATTTCCGTCTGCATAGGTGATCTGATCAACCTGTAAGGTATCCACATTGGCGAAAACCGACCATTTGCTATTTACGCTCGGCTCTTTTTCTAAAAGCGCATAGCGGACGCGAACGAGTTTTTCATAGAACTGCTGCACATCGATATCGTGATAGAGCCGCGCTTGATTGATTTTGTTATCCGTTTCGAATACGTATTTGAGGTTCTTTAAGTCGCGCACGGAAGCGAGCGAGATTTCGTTGATACTGTCGCTGAACGAATAGAAGTACGGAGAGGTGTTCGTTGAGGTGATCACGAGCGTATCATAGTCCTCATCCCGAACATAGCGGGTACAGGTACTGCTACCGCCTTTTATGGGTTCGGTTTTATAGGCCCCACCATCCTCCTCTTGCAGCACATACAGTTTCACCTGAAGTTCCAAATCTCCGTCGACTTTTACATAGTCGGTGAGTTTTGCGCTGTTTGCGCCGGTACCTTTGACATCGAGCTTTGTTTTCAAATCGTCCGATATATCATAACCTGCGTCTATGCCGAAGGAAATGTAGGGATTGTATTTTAAGTCCAGCCAATTACCAAAACTATCCCTCGGATAGAGGACGTCCTCCGTCATCGAAACATATTGGGGGTATTTTTGATGATACAGCTTTTGCTTGACCTCCTTGCTGTCGTACGCAACACTCGAAATAACCATACTGTCGATGGAAAACCGCAACTTTCCTCCGTTACTTTGGATTTTTTCAAGCGTTAGCGGGTTGAACGTCTCCGACTTAATCGTACTGCTCGCCGGTGAGCTATTGCTTTCCATAATGTTGCCTGTCATGTATTCGCTTGCGACAATGCCCTCGGCGTAGATGAGAAGAGGATCCCACGGATTTTTGGGGTCAGTCGTCGGAAGAAGAGCATACACTTCCAGCCCCAAATGCTTTTCGATAAGCTCGGGAGCGGGCTTACCGACCATGGTCAATTCGAGGTACTTCTCGTCGTCGTCCTTCCATTCCACTTCAAATCTGGGGAGACCGATGTTGCGCTCCGGCGCGGGCGCACCGTAGCCGAGGTATGATCCGATCATATTCCCTTGGAGAAAGGATTCGTTCGCGTTGGGGAACAACTTTCCTATTTCGAATTCGCTTTCGCTGTAATAGGTTTCCAGCACGTTTGCGGTGTCGGGATCGTAGATTACGACGATCTTGCCGTTTTGCAAAATTTCTGTGTCTGTAAGCATCCCCGAAAGAAGATACTGTTTCCCCACCGCGGCATTTTCGCCGAAGTTGCACACGTATTTGACGGTTTTGTCCTCGTCCGCCACCGTAATGTGCTCTTCGTCCGCCGCAGCGTTGAGATTTGCATAAGAAGAATCCACCGCCGTGCCCTTGTTCTTCATACCGTAAAGTTTGCTCTGCACCGCTACGGCAACGGAGCGGGCATAGCCGTCCATCGTTGCAAGTTTGATTTTTTGCGATTCCGAAAGGATATTCGGCATGGCAATTCCAAGCATGATCGCCATAAGTGCGACGACCATGAGGACTTCGACGAGCGTCATTCCACGTTTGTTTTTTAATTTTTTGATCGGATTCATATTTAACCCTCCGCCGGGCGCTTTGTGATAGAATATTTCTATGGACTTGCGACTTCAAGACCGAGACCGTAGAATAGTCTATTCTGCGGCGTGGCGGAGGGCTTTCGGTACATGGAATTTGTGTTCTTTTGTAGTGCGATCTTGAAATTATTGTAATATGCTTTCGGATAAGGTCGAAATCTGGTTGACTTTCCGCATAAAATGAGGTAGAATATATACGGTGGAGTACATAGAATAGACTATTCTATGTACTCAAAGCGGCGGAAAAATCCGCTGCTTTTTGCTTTTTAAGTGCCTTGATTATCAGCCGTAGAGCCGTCCGACTCGGTTCATCATCTCCGTTTTATGCTCCAAAAGCGAATGGGCATATCGGTTTAGCGTGATCGTCGGGCTTCGGTGTCCCAAGATTTCCGAGAGCGTCTTTATGTCCATTCCGACTTCGAGCGCGCGGGTTGCGAACGTATGCCGCAGAGCATGGAAGCATTTTCTTTCTATATGTAATTTACGAAGCACAAGCTCGAAAGAACGTTGGTAGGCGCGAATTTGCGCCCCATATTCGCTTTTTGCCGCAACGACGAACCGCGCGCCCGTTTGCTTTTTGAGCTGTTTCAACTCTCCGACAATGGGTTTCGGCAGGGGGATAACCCGTTCCGAACTTTGCGTTTTCGTCGTGTCGAATACCTTTTTGTAACTCCCGTTCTCCCAACTGTCGAAGCAGGATCTCGAGATCGTCATTGTGCCTTTCTGAAAGTCAATATCTTCCCAAGTGAGCGCGAGAAGTTCTCCGATCCGAAGTCCCGTATAAAGGGACAGCGCGATCCCGAACAGATACGGCGTGTTATGCTCCAAGACGTACCGCTCGATTCTCTTTTGCTCGTCCTTGTTGAAACAAACGACTTTTTTCTCCCGCGCTTTGGGGCGAACGATAGCGTCCGCAAACTGCCGATGTGCGATCCCGAGCGCGACCGCTTTTTTCAATGACGATTTCAAGACGAACAGCACGCCGTTCACGGTGCTTGCCGCCATGCCCCGTTCGGTGAGCGAAGCGGAGAATTTCTGCAATTCGACCGCCGACAGTTCGTCCGCTTCATACTCGCCGAGTGCGGGGAGAATGTATTTTTCTGCCGTTCGGCGATATTTCTGATATGTCCTTTCTTTGGTCGAGGGCTTGACGTAAAGCTCCAACCATTCCTTTAACCACTCTTTGTAAACCATTTTCTTTCTCCTTTTGAAATATTTTTTGCGCCAAAGCGCATTGAATATAATACTCCAGTTTTCTTGCATGAAAATAGCCGCCCGACTTGGTGTCGGACGGCTATCAGCGGAACACAAATTAAGTTTTCGGACGATTTTTATATATAGAAAAACAGCGGGGATATGATTCCTCGCTGTTTCCTTGACTCGCCCAAAGGTGTATTCCGATATTAAATTAAGATTTTTCTTGATTCCCTATGGAATACACCCTCAAGCCGACTTTTTCATTTAGATGACGGAACGTTCTCTTCTTTGGAACGGTATGGCGGAACGGAGACCGTAAAAACAGACAAAAAAACTGTGAGGGCTTTTTTTGTTGCGACCTACCGAAGCGGAAACGCGGCAGCCGGCTCCCACAAAGCTACCTTATGGCACACGCACGGATCCGTTTAGTGCTGCTGTATCCCTACCCTGACACGGTTCGCGGGCGCACGTTGCATAAGACCTTGTGATCAACACCTCTTACCGCGTGCGGCCTTCCATAGATCGCACCGAGAAAAGCGTTCGGCTCTGCTATAGCGGATTGCAGATACAGGGCACCGCTAACTCCCCGCCTATCACAGCAAAGTCAGTATACTCCAAAACGTAAAATTTTGCAAGCGTTTTTATCAGGGAATTATTTGCTTGAATTTTTCCCGTCATTGTGGTACAATCGAGAAAAGGAGAAATCGAATATGGCCGGTTGTTCGCACGATTGCTCGGCCTGCAGTTCCGCCTGCGGGTCGCGCAAGAAAACATCATTTATCAAACCGCCGCACGCGCGGTCGAAGATCCGCAGAGTGGTTGCGGTATCGAGCGGAAAGGGCGGGGTGGGCAAGTCGCTTATAACGTCGCTTCTTGCCGTTCGCGCGCAGGCGTGCGGGCTGAAAACCGCCGTTCTCGACGCCGATATCACGGGGCCTTCCATTCCCCGCGCGTTCGGCGTGCACGAACTCGCCACGGGAACGGACGGAAATATCTTGCCCGTCGTTTCGAAGAGCGGGATCAAGATCATTTCCATGAACAATCTTCTGGAAAACGAAGAGGATCCCGTCGTTTGGCGCGGCGCGCTCATCGCAGGCGCGGCGTTGCAATTCTGGACGGACGTCGTATGGGGAGATCTTGACGTTCTGTTCATCGATATGCCGCCCGGAACGGGCGACGTGCCGCTCTCCGTATTCCAGAGTATTCCGCTCTCCGGGGCGGTGATCGTCACAACGCCGCAGGAACTCGTGGAGATGATCGTAAAAAAGAACGTAAATATGGCGGATATGCTGAATATCCCCGTTCTGGGCCTCGCCGAGAATATGAGCTATTTCGTCTGTCCCGACTGCGGGAAGCGGTATGAGCTGTTCGGCGCGAGCAAGGCGCGGGAATTGGCGGAAAAATATGAGATCCCCGCCGTCGCGCGCATTCCCATCGATCCCGCCGTGGCCGCCATGGCGGATCGGGGCGAGATCGAACAGGCGGAGACAGACTGCGTGAAGGAGATCTTTGCAGAGATCCTCAAATCCCGTGAGATCAAAGACTTTTTGAATGCCGAATAAAAAAAGCGCCTTGCCGAAAGCAAGGCGCTTTTTGATTGTCTCGGTCAGCCGCCGATCTCTTCGATCGCGGTGGTAGCGGCCCAGCGCTTGATGGAAGCGAGAGCGCTCTCCGCCTGCGCGCGGGAAGGATAGGTAGAGCTTGTGGCAAGCAATCCGCCGCGGGCGTTGAGGATCTGGACCTGACTGTCGCCGTTCTTGTGTTCGACGATCTCCAGATGATTTGCGGCGATGTTGTCCTGATATGTCTTGATGCCCGCTTTCGCGTTGGAAAGCGTCGCGTACGGCGTCGCACTCTCCAACATGACCTGTCCGTTGGGGGCATACAGCGAGAACCAATATTTGCCTTTCACGGCTTCGACCACCCACTTGCCGTTTGCGGCGGAGACCGTCTCGGCCTTCTTTGCGGGGGCCTTCGCGGGAGCCTTTGCCGGCTCGGCTTTCTTGGCGGGAGCTTTAGCGGGTTCGTTTTTCGCAGCGGGCTTGAATACAAGCGGTTTCTTTGCTGGCTCGGCTTTCTTGGCGGGAGCGGCTTTGGGTTCGGTTTTTTTCACGGGTGTTTCCTCCTTCTTATCTGCTTCCGCGACGGGCGCGGGCTTTTCCTTTTCTTCCGTCACTTCCTCTTGCGGCGCTTCCGCAGGGACTTCGGCGGGAACTTCCGCAGGGGCCTCTTGCGCATTCTCCGCCTCGGAAGGGGTTTCTTCCGGTTCCGCCGGCTCCGCAATTTCCGCAGCTGGCTCCGCCGTCTGTTCCTGCTCTTTCGCTTTCTTGCCCTTGACGTAAAGGACGATGATCGCGATCAGAAGCGCGACGATGATCGCAAATATCACAGCAAGCGCCGCAATGAGAACAGCGCTGCTCTTGACTGCTTCGGAAACAAGTAAATCACTCAGCATAACACTTCTCCTTTTTTATATTTTAACACGCGGTTGCGGCTTTGTCAATCCATTGACAAATTTTTTTATTTCCTTTATGATAATGGCATGAATACGATTGTTGTGATCGGAGGCGGCGCCGCGGGACTTGCCTGCGCGGTGCATCTTCAAAGAAGCGGCGCGCATGTGACCGTGCTCGAACGCGGCGAACGCGTGGGCAGGAAACTTGCCGCCACGGGGAACGGACAGGGGAATGTGACGAACGTCGATTGTTCGGCCGCAAATTATTTTTCCGACGATCCCGCAAAAGTCGGCCGCGCCCTTGCGCGGTTCGGTCATGAGGATACGGTGCGCTTTCTCGAATCGATGGGCGGGATCTTCCTGCCGGACGTCCGCGGAAGAGTATATCCCGCAGGACGGCAGGCTTCGGCGGTCACCGACCTGTTCCGCGGCGAGCTTTCGCGTCTGCATGCAGACATATGTTGCGGGATCCAAGTGCGGAAACTCTCATACGACGGTAGTTTTCTGCTCGAATGGGAGGGCGGACACATGCGCGCCGACGCAGTCGTTCTGGCTGCGGGCGGAAAAGCCGCGCCCAATTTCGGCACGGACGGATCCGCGTATTCTCTGGCGCTTTCCTTCGGGCATACGCTCACGCCGCTCTCGCCCGCGCTCGTGCGCCTAAGATGCGATCCTGCGCTCGTGAAAGGCCTCAAAGGGATCCGCGTGGACGCCGCGCTCGAAGTGCTCCGCGGGGAGAAACGCGTGTTCGAGGGCCGCGGCGACGTGCTGTTTACGGAAAACGGCGTCTCCGGCGATCTCGTGTTCCGCGCCTCGTCGTATGCCCGCGCGGGCGACGTTCTGCAAATCGATTTTCTCCCCGACGTGGGCATGGAAAAATTACAGGACACGCTTGTTCGGCACGCGGGGTCGCTTCTCTGCGTCGTGCCGAACGGCCTCGGGCGCGCGCTGACGCGGCGGGCGGGCGAGGACGGGGCCGATCTTGCGGGATCGGTCAAACGCTTCCGTCTGCCCGTGAAGGGGGACTGCGGTTTCGCCAACGCGCAGGTGACGAAGGGCGGCATTCCGCTGTGCGAGACGGATGAAAACTTGCAGAGCGTCTTTCAGAAAGGACTGTTTTTTGCGGGAGAGATCCTCAATGTAGACGGCGTTTGCGGGGGATATAACCTGCAATGGGCCTTTACTTCGGCGTATCTTGCGGCGGAGGGAGCGCTGTCATGCTGAAACTTACCGATCTCACGCTCCGTCCCGGAGAGGGAGAGGAAAAACTTCTGAAGATCTGCGCCCGGAAGCTCCGCGCGCCCGTAAAATATTTCCGCATTCTGAAAAAGTCGCTGGATGCGCGCGATAAATCGGACATTAGATGGGTCTATTCCGTGGAATGTTCCGAGACGCCGCAAAAAAAATCGGAGCCGGAATTTCAGAGGATCTCCAAAGAAGCGCCGCGCGTATTCGTGATCGGCGCGGGTCCCGCGGGACTGTTCTGCGCGATCCGCCTGCTGAAACACGGCATACGTCCCGTGATCGTCGAGCGGGGCAAGCCCGTCGAAGAACGCGAACGGGATATTCGCCTTTTCCGCGAAACGGGGTTGCTCGACCCTGAGAGCAACGTGCAGTTCGGCGAGGGCGGCGCAGGCGCGTTTTCGGACGGAAAACTCACGACGCAGACAAATTCGCCGCTGAACCTCGAAGTATTGGAGACGTTTGTGCGTTTCGGCGCGCCCGAAGAAGTCGCGTATCTCGGGAAGCCGCATGTGGGCAGCGACAACCTCAAAAAAGTCGTTGCGAACATGCGCGCTTGGATCCTCGGGCAGGGCGGCGTTATCCGCTATTCTTCGCAGCTCACGGATCTTGAGATCCGCAGCGGAAAGCTCTCCGCCCTTTTCATCAACGGCGAACGGACGGAAGCGGACGAGGCGGTGCTCGCCGTCGGCCACAGCGCGCGGGACACCTTCGGCATGCTGTTCGAAAGGGGATTCCGGATGGAACAAAAGGAGTTCGCCGCGGGCGTGCGGATCGAACATCTGCAAAGCGAGATCGGAAAGGCGCAGTACGGCGGCGCGTATACGGCGCTCCCGCCCGCGGATTACAAGCTCGTCTCGCATGCCGCGCCGCGGGCCGTATTTTCCTTTTGCATGTGCCCGGGCGGGGTCGTGATCCCTTCCGCGTCCGAGCGGGGCGGCGTCGTCACGAACGGCATGAGCAACTTTGCCCGCGACGGAAAGAACGCGAACGCGGCGCTCGTCGTGCAGGTGAAGAAGTCGGATTTCGGCGGACCCCATCCGCTTGCCGGCATTGCGTTTCAGCGCGAAATGGAACGGGCGGCGTTCCGTGCGGCGGGCGAAAATTACAGGGCGCCCGTCCAGCTTGTCGGCGATTTTCTCGAAGGAAAAGAGAGCGATCGGTTCGGGAGCGTTTTCCCCACCTATGCCTGCGGTACGGCGTTCGCGCCCGTGGAGGCGTACCTGCCGAAGGCGCTTGCGGAATGTCTGCGTACGGCGATCCCCGATATGGACAGGCGTCTTGCGGGATTCGCGGCGCATGACGCGGTGCTTACGGGCGTGGAGTCGCGTACGAGTTCGCCCGTGCGGATCCTGCGCGGGGAGAACTTGCAGGCGGAGGGGATCGAGGGCGTATATCCCTGCGGCGAAGGCTGCGGCTATGCGGGCGGGATCACCTCGGCCGCAGCGGACGGGATCCGGGTCGCCTATGCGATCGCACGGAAATATTTTTGAAGTTTATGGTCGTTCAAGCGATAGCAATAGAATGGGCGCATCGATCCGATGCGCCCATTCTGAAAATTTCAAATTCTCTCGGCAACTCTCTTACGGAAAAAAGGGAGCTTATTTTTCTCGATCGCGTTTACAGGAAGAGCGTTTCGAAATCGGGAACGCTTTTCCCCGAGATCGCCGCGTACAGCGCGTCGGCGCGCATATCTTGCAGGAAACACTCGAGCGCCTCCTTTTTGAGAAGCGAAAAGTCGCCGCGACGCACGAGAGCGGGAAATGCGGAGGAGGAAAGCTCGGAGAGCAACGCATCCGCACATTCCTTTTTCAGGGCAAGCGTGCGCAGATACAGCGGGGAGTCGAGAAAAGACCGCACCTGTTTGAGGCGGATCTTCAAAAAGTTCTGCAGCAAAATGCGCTTGACCCTCGCCTGCGTATAGCGCTTTGAAACGACTTTTTTCAGCATTTCGTCGTATACGGGATTGCAGCGCGCCATCGTGCGGATCCTGTTTTGCAGCCCTTCCGAGCAGTCCGGGGTCGCTTCCAGCTCTTCGTCGGAAGCGGTAAGCAAGGCGCAGAGAGCGGCCTCCCGATAGGCGTTTCTATGGTAGGAAGGCAGGTCCTCCCGGACGCATTTCGGAAGATTGCGGCGCAAGGCGCGCCGCGCGGCGAGGGATCCCTCGTCCATGGCGAAGCGAAGCGCCGTTGCCGAGGAGATATCCTTTCCGAGCTGCATATCCGCGTGTTCCGCGCCCGTGCGGGGGATCGGCAGAGGCCGGATATCCGCTTTTTCATTCAGGATCGCGCGGCAGTATTCCGTTCCGAGAATGTTGTTCGGCGAGGAAAGAAGGCTCTCGTCCACGTCCGCGTGCAGGGAAAGAAGCGCCTGCATGCGCGCTCTTACGTACGACGTGCCGTCTTTCATGTTTTCTTTCAGGGCGGCTTTGAACGCCTTGTCCTCGCGCAACGTCTCCCTTGCCGCGGTGAGAAAACTTTCCGCCGTGCCGCTCTCGCAGCCGAACGCCAGCGTGCGGACGGACGGGATCGCGGAGAGAATATGTATCGCGCCCGCCGCAAAAAGTTCCGCGGGCGCCGCCGCAAAGCAGACGGGAAGTTCCAGCACAAGATCCGCGCCGCAGAGCACGGCGTGGCGGGCACGGGTGTATTTATCGAACGCCGCGGCGTCTCCCCGTTGGGTGAAGTTCCCGCTCATGAGGCAGAGGATCTTATCGCATCCGCTGCGTTTTGCGATCTCCCGCAACTGATAGAGATGCCCGTTGTGAAAGGGATTATATTCGCAGATCACGGCACAAATTTTCATCTTTTTCCCGATTGTCCTTTACAATTTTTCCGAAAAGGTGTATAATATCACGCGAAACATTTCTTTCCGGGTATTATTATACACGATCCGGAGGAAAAAATAAAGAATTTGTGAGGATTTTTTCGATGGCAGGTTTTATGAATACTCTCAAAAAGACAGTCCGCAAGATTTCCGAATCCGGCACCGTCGTATCGGAGATCAAGAAAAAGGCGGCGGCAAAAAATAAAAAAATCGTGCTCTGCGAGGGAGAGGACTCCCGCGTGGTGGAGGCGGCGGCGGAGTGCGTGGAAGAAGGCATCGCGCAGATTGTGCTTCTGGGGAACGCCGAAGAGATCGCGGCCAAAAATCCCGATGTGGATCTTACCGGCATCGAGATCATAGAACCCGCGGCTTCTCCCAAGCTCGGCGAATACGCGAATCTGCTCTACGAACTGAGAAAGAGCAAGGGCATGACCGAAGAGCAGGCGCAGGAGGCTGCCAAAGACGCGACGTTCTTCGGCGCGCTCATGCTCAAAGCCGGCGATGTCGACGGACTTGTTTCGGGCGCCTGCCATTCTACGGCGAATACGCTGCGCCCCGGGCTGCAGATCATCAAGACGGCGCCCGGCGTGAAATCCGTTTCCAGCTTCAATCTTATGGTGGGGAACAATAAATACGTCGAGGACGGCATGCTCGTGTTTGCGGATTGCGGCCTCAACCCCACCTATACCGCGGAGGGACTTGCCGAATGCGCCATCGCGACCGCAAAGAGCGCAAAGGAGATCGCGGGACTCGATCCCCGTGTCGCGATGCTCTCGTTTTCGACGAAGGGCAGCGCAAAACACGATCTCGTGACGCTCGTGCAGGAGGCGACGCAGATCGCAAAGCAGATGGCTCCCGATCTCAAACTCGACGGCGAACTGCAATTCGATGCGGCGCTCGTGCCCGAGGTCGCGTTGCTCAAAGCGCCCGGCTCGGAGATCGCCGGACATGCGAACGTGCTCATATTCCCCGATCTGCAATCGGGCAATATCGGATATAAGATCGCGGAACGGCTGGGCGGATTCCAGGCGATCGGCCCCATCTGTCAGGGATTTGCGAAACCTCTGAACGATCTATCCCGCGGCTGCAAAACGTCGGATATCGTGTGCGCGGTCGCCATTACCGCTCTGCAGGCGGAGTGAGGGCGCGCATGAAGATCCTTGTCATCAATGCGGGAAGTTCCTCGCTCAAATATCAGCTCATCAATATGGAAACGGAGGAGGCGATCGCCAAGGGCGGCTGCGAGCGGATCGGCATTCCCGGCGGAAAGCTCACCCATAAGGCGAACGGACAGACGTTTATCGTCGAACAGGAGCTTCCCACGCATACGGATGCGATCGCGCTCGTGCTCAAAGAACTCGTCGACGAAACGGCGGGCGTGATCAGATCGATGGACGAGATCGACGCCGTCGGTCACCGCGTTGTCGCCTCGGGAGAGGCCTTCAAGCAGACCACGCTGGTCGACGATCACGTCATGGAGCTTATGGACGAGATCGCCGAACTCGCGCCCCTTCACAATCCCGCGGCGATTCTGGGCGTCAACGCCTGCCGCGCGGTCATGCCCGGCAAAAAAATGGCGTTGGTATTCGATACCTCTTTCCATGCCACCATGCCCGATTACGCGTATCTGTATGCGATCGATTACGACGATTATAAGCGCTATAAAGTGCGCAGATACGGCGCGCACGGCACTTCCCACAAGTACGTTGCGGGCGAGGCCGCAAAATATCTCGGAAAGGATCCCGCAGACCTCAAACTCATCACCTGCCACCTCGGGAACGGCTCTTCGATCTCTGCCGTCAAGGGCGGAAAGTGCATCGATACCTCGATGGGCTTTACGCCGCTTGCGGGCGTGCCCATGGGCACAAGAAGCGGCGATATCGACGTCGCGGCGATCGATTTTCTCTGCCACAAAAAGGGAATGTCGATGGACGAAGGCCTGACGTATCTCAATAAAAAGTGCGGCGTGCTCGGGATCTCGGGCGTATCTTCCGACTTCCGGGATCTGGCCGCGGCCAAGGACGCCGGCAACGACAGAGCGCGTCTGGCGCTCGATATGTTCGCTTATTCCTGCAAAAAATATATCGGCGCGTATCTCGCCGCGCTCGGCGGACTCGACGCGATCGTGTTTACGGCCGGGATCGGCGAAAATACACCGGATGTGCGCCGCGATATTCTCGGCGGTCTCGAAGCGCTCGGCATCGTGTTGGACGCGGAAAAGAACGCGCGGAAGAACGACGGCACGATCCACGAGATCTCCGCGGAGACTTCCGCCGTGAAGATCCTCGTCATTCCCACCAACGAGGAATTGGTCATCGCGCGCGAAACGGCCGCTTTGCTTTGAATTTTCGCAAAATCTTATAAAACAGCGCGAAAAAAGATTGACAAATACGCGGAAAAAGCCTATACTTTTTAAGTCAATGATTCCTACCGTCAACGTTGTGGTTCTCAAAGCGAGGAATATTTACGAAGGCGAGTTGGATTTTTCGTTCGAGGCCGATTCCGACCTGCTCGATATTCCGTTCGTTTCCTTTGCGGCCCCCGTGGAAGCCAAACTTCGTTTTTCGATCTCGGAGGACGACGCGGTTCAGGTTCGGGGCAGGATCGATTTTACGCTTGTCGGTTCCTGTTCGCGCTGTCTCGATCCCGCCGAACAGAACGTTTCGGGCGAGGTAGACGCGGTTTTCGTCAAGAGCGAACCCGAGGACGTGGAATACCGCTATCAGGGCGGCGCGGTCGATCTCAGGGAAATGCTGCGCGACGCGGTCCTGTTCGCGCTTCCCCGGCGGATCCTTTGCAGCCGCTGTGCCGAAGAAGAGAATCATTCGTAAATAAGGAAGAGAGGTGTTAATATGGCAGTCCCCAAGAGAAAGCAATCGAAGAGCAGAACGGATAAACGATTCGCAAATTACAAGGCAACGGCGCCCACGCTTGTGGAGTGCCCGCATTGCCACGAGCTGAAAGTCGCGCACCGCGTGTGCAAGAATTGCGGCTATTACGACGGCAAAGAGGTCGTTCCGCAAGAGACCGAGAAGAAATAATCTGAACGAAAACCAAGGCGGACGGAAGTAATGCGTCCGCCTTTTTCGTACATAACGGCCGGGCGTGCGCCCGCCCGCCCGCAAGAAGGAGATCCCTATGAACGAAACCGCGCTTTTCAAACTCTCTTACGGCGTTTACCTCTGCACCACATGGGACGAAGGCCGTCCCGTAGGCTGCGTTGCAAACAGCGCCATGCAGATCACTTCCTCTCCCGCGACGATTGCGGTGAGCATCAACCGGAACAATTTCACCCACGGATGCATTCTCGATACGGGCTACTTTGCTCTGACCGTGCTCGGGGAACATTCCGACCCGAAGCTCATCGGAAGATTCGGATTCACTTCCGCACGCACGACCGAGAAATTCGAGGGAGTGGATTATTCTGTGCGCGGCAAACTTCCCGTTCCGAACGACGGGATCGCATATCTCTCCTGTAAAGTCGTGGATCGGTGGGAAACGGCGACGCACACCGTTTTTCTGGGCGAAGTGATCGATTGCGATCATCTCCGCAAGGGAAAACCCATGACGTACGCCTACTATCATGAGGTCCTGAAAGGGAAAACGAGCGTCAACGCGCCGACTTTCGTCAAAGAAGAGCCGAAGCAGCCGGAAGAAAAATACGTGTGTACCGTTTGCGGCTATGAATACGAGGGCGATGTTCCGTTTGAAGAACTTCCCGAAGATTGGGTCTGCCCCCTGTGCGGAATGGGAAAGGAACAGTTCGAGAAACGCAGCGCCGCGCCCGCTTCCGGGCAGGAGAAAAGCGTCTGGGTCTGCGAGATCTGCGGCTATGAATACGATGGAGATATTCCGTTTGAAGAGCTTCCCGCGGATTGGGTCTGCCCGCTGTGCGGCGTCGGTAAGGAAAATTTTCGCAGGAAATAATTCGATTGCGCCGCCGTTTCGGGGCAGCGGAACGGCGGCGAAGCTCGGTATTAACAAAAATAGTTCTTTTAATATATAAGCCCGCCGATGAACGGCGGGCTTATAAAAATTGCTTTATTCGGCACAAAAAGCCATTTTATTACTTATTTAGATAAATATCAAAATAAATTTTAGCCAGAAAATCGTAGAAAATCCCTTAAAAACATGTAAAAATCCTATATTTCGACAACTGTCGAAATATAGGATTCTTTCAAATCCCGATCCGTTTGGAAAAAATAATTTTGCGATTTTTCTTGACAAATACCCCATGGGGGTATATAATCAGATTGAACGTAGGGCAAAAGGAGAAAAAATATGGCGGATCATTGCCACGAAAAGAAGAAAGTGCGGGATCCCGATCAAAAGAAGCTGCTCATCGGCCGGATCAATCGGATCGCCGGCCAGATGAACGGGATCGGGCGGATGATCGAAGAGGATCGGTATTGCGACGACGTTCTGATCCAGCTCGCCGCGGTAGATAAGGCTGTCAGAAGTCTTTCGGCTTTGATTTTGGAGGAACATATGCACAGCTGTCTTGTTGAGAATATATTAAGCGGAAACCTCGGCGCGGTTGATGAGATCGTCGATTTATTCCGCAAGTTTCAGTAGGTAAAATATGAGAAAGAAATATTCGGTGACCGGTATGATGTGTGCGGCATGCGCCGCCGGGATCGAGCGGACGGTGAGAAAGCTCGACGGGATCTCGGAGTGTGCTGTTTCCTTGATGGGTGAAAGCATGCAGGTCGAATTTGACGACGCGCTGGTTTCGGAAGAACAAATCAAAGCCGCGGTCACTTCGCTCGGGTACGGGATCTATCCGTTCGGCGCGGCGCCGCAGAAACGCAAACGGGGGATCGGCTTACCTGCGCGTTTTCTCATTTCGCTCGTCTTGCTCATTCCCGAAATGTATCTTGCAATGGGGCATATGATCAGCGATGCGATCGTGCCGCACGGCTGGCTGAATTACGGCTTGCAGATCGCGCTCACCGCGGCGATCCTTGCCGTCAATTATGCATTCCTCGTCAGCGGCGTGCGCGCTGCGGTCAAGCTTGTTCCCAATATGGATACGCTCGTCACCCTCGGCGCCGCGGTGTCGTTTATTTACAGCGTGGTCGTTGTTTGCTTCAATTTCAGCACCCATATGCTGTTTTTTGAATCTGCGGCGATGATCGTCACGCTGGTGACGCTCGGCAAATGGCTGGAAGAAAAGAGCAAAAAACGCATGGGAAAAGAGATCGAAAAATTACGCGGACTTGCTCCCGATACCGTTACCGTCGAGCGAAACGGCGAAAGCGTTTCAATTTCGATCTCCGAGGTTCTGCCCGGCGATCTCGTTATCGTCAAGCAGGGGGAAAGCATTGCGGTAGACGGCGTGATCGAGGGGGGGCATGCCTTTGTCGATACCTCGGCCGTCACCGGAGAGAGCCTGCCTGTCGAGACCATGGTAGGGGGGAAAGCGGTCAGCGCCTCGATCGTGACCGGCGGTTATCTGAAGATCCGCGCCGAAAAAGTGGGCGAGGACACCATGCTCTCGGGCATCATCAGAATGGTGCGCGAAGCGGGCGCGAGCAAGGCTCCCATACAGAAACTTGCCGATAAGATCTCCGCCGTCTTTGTCCCCATCGTTTCGGCGCTTGCACTGATCACATTTCTTGTTTGGATCCTCGTCACGCACGATACGGCGCAGGCATTCAATTTCGGTGTGAGCGTGATCGTGATCTCCTGTCCGTGCGCGCTGGGACTTGCCACGCCCGTTGCGGTCATGGCGGCGACGGGAAGAGGCGCCGGAGAGGGGATCCTATTCAAGAACGCCGAGGCGCTGCAACGGCTTGCGGATGTGAAAACCATGCTGCTCGATAAAACGGCTACCATCACGGAGGGCAGACCTAAAGTTGTGCTGTTTCAGGCATATGGGGACGAAAATGAAGCAAAAGAAGCGGCGTATGCGCTGGAAAGCAGACTCAATCATCCCCTTGCCGCTTGCATTGCGGAATACTGCGGAACGGGGCCGGAAGCGGAAGCCGTGGAATATCTTGCCGGTCAGGGCGCCCGCGGAATCGTATCCGGCAGAGAGTATCTGCTTGGCAACCGCCGCATGATGGAAGCAAATAACGTATTGTTCGAAGAGCAGGAAGCGCTGTATGAATCGCTCTCGCAGGAGGGAAAGACCGTGCTCTGCCTTGCTTCCGAAGGGAAGCCGAAGGCGCTGTTTGCGCTTGCCGATACCTTGAAGGAGGGCAGCGCGGAAGCCGTGGAGGAGCTGCGCCGGCTGGGGATCGCGCCCTACATGCTTACGGGAGACAATGCGGCGTGCGCGCGTTGGATCGCTCTGCAGGCGGGGATCGAACCCGAACGCGTCATTGCGGAAGTTTTGCCCGGAGATAAGTTGAACACCGTACGCGAGCAGATGAAAAATGAGGCTACCATGTCTGCAAAGCACCCCCATGCCGTGGCCATGGTGGGGGACGGGATCAACGATTCGCCTGCACTCAAAGAAGCGGATGTAGGCATTGCAATGGGAAACGGTACAGACGTTGCCATCGAAAGCGCCGACGTCGTGCTGGTAAAAGGCAATCCGACGGCCGCGCCCAAAGCCGTTCGGCTTGCGCGCAAAACGATGCAGATCATCAAACAGAATCTCTTTTGGGCGTTTTTTTACAACTGTATCGGGATCCCGCTTGCAGCGGGCGTATTTGCGCCCCTCGGCGTATCGTTGAATCCCATGATCGCCGCGGCGGCAATGAGCCTGTCCTCGCTGTTTGTCGTTACGAATGCGCTCCGGCTCACCCGCTATCTGAAACGGAAAAAATCCGTACCGGCGGGCGCAATAGATTCCGCGCAATCCACGAAAGAATAACAACTTTTTCCCGATTTTTTCGCGGGAAAGATTCAAGTTTGCAACGAGAGGGGGTTTCCGTGTTTTTTTGCCCGCGACAAAGCCGCGGCATAAAAAACTCCCGGTCGGTTCGACTGAGAGTTTGCATCATTTTTCATAATCGTCTGCGCGTTGGCGGCGATCTCATGAAAGAAAAGGTAAATCCTATCTTTTTATCATCTTCCGATCCGCAGATTCGGTATTGGTTGTTTGTATATTTCTCAACGACTTTTCTCCAAAACTTACTTGCGGGAAGATTGTTTCTCCAAAAGCAAATTTCCCAAGGTCCACGATGTTTCTCGAAAAGCTCAATAGCGACTTTTGAACCGACTCCCATTCTCCGATATTTCAGCATGACAAAAAATTCTCCGATACACCGTGCGTCTGCTTCTTTTCGATATTCACAATGCGGACAAATCAGAGCAAATCCTGCGATTTTACCGTCAACGCGTATTAAATAAGGGAATCGTCCTTCCTCGTTCCAATAATCGTCTATGTGATCATATCCGTAATACCCGTATTCATTGATATCATCATTGCTATATGTAGAAAACTCATAGTTATATAATTCCATGAGCCGTATCAACAAAGGTTTGTCGTCGACGCTCATGAGGTGTACTGTAATCTCCACTTCTTTTCTCCAAAATTATCTGTTTCTCGTTCCCATTCTACCATAACCAAATAAAAAAACAAGCCTGCAACAGGAGAATTCGTTTCGCGGTTGCAGCCGCTCGAACCTCCTTTGACGGTATAATACGCGGGCAGGGCAAACTCACTGCGTTTTTTACCCCAAACTTTACCGCTAAAAAAACTCACTCAAACAGAGTGAGCTTTTTTAGCGGTAAGCCAAGAGGTGAGAAAATCGAGGTATGTTTTTAAAAGAGTTGAAGTATCCATTTCTTGTGTAAATTATCATATTTGACTATTTCTGCTTCTAAGGTTTGATTTTCAACATAAAAATAGCCGTTGGGATTTTGGATCACTCCATTAAAAATGAAGTCATTAATGGTGAAAGTAACCAAAAAGAATTTTTGATAAATTTTTGTTATAGTAACAGTATATTTGTCACCAATTTTTATTTTGGGAAAATGCCGCTTGGTTTCATCCTGCTTGGTACTCACAAGTAATGACTTACGCAATGCTCGATGAATAACAAACAACCAGTCATCGCTAAAAAGCGGTCCTTGATTCCCTTTGTATTGCCAAGCCGAAACTTTGGTACCTCTTTCAAAATTCCCAAGAAAACCAATTCTATATAGATCAGTAAGAATTTGCATTGTTTTATTTGTCCAAATTGTATTTGCGAAATTCTCGCCAACCCTTTCTTGAAGTTCTTGCAAAGAAAAAATTGCACTAAATCCCCTGAAGAATGATATAATAATATCTATTTCATTTGGAGTGTAAAGTGCATTCAATTCTTCAATCATTTCTTTAAGACTTTCCGCAGAATATTCACTATTAAGCTGAATAAAAACATTGGGTGAGAAGGTTGTTTCGTTGCAAGCAATACTGTTCTCTGCGGCTAACAACATCCTTACGATGTCACGCGGTTTATTCCAGGTATGGTTTATAATGACTGAAACAGGATCCGAGTTATTTATTTGACTTGAAAACCATTTCTTAAAAACCTCTTCTTGCGAAGCAAAGAAGATACCATTCTTGTTTTCAGATAATTCGATTCTTTTTAAAAGAATTTGAAAAATGGGATGTTGATATGCGGTTGTATTAGAATAATCCCACGATAATATTTTCTCAAATCCGCCGGTGACTTTATTTAGCTCATTTGCGGGGATGAAGCGATTAATGCTATTTATAATTTCTGTTCTAATAGAGCATAAAATTTTTGTTATAATAGCATCGCTTTTCCATAACATAAAAATATTATTTATTTCTTTCGTAACAAAAATCAAATCTCGTAGCATCGTGAGATCTCTTCTAAATATTATTTCATCAGAAAAATACGCTTCAAGCTCGTCAAGAAAAATGAAATAGGGGACATCGGTTCTTGTTAAATTAACAAAGAATTTGGCGGCATTGTCTATTATATTTGTGAATAACTCATATGCTTTCACATTAGCCTTAGAAGAAAAAGACATCTCTGAGGATAGTGTGTACTCCTTAAATCCCAAAGAAACCTTAAGAGTTTTTGGAAATTTTGATGTGCGATCACCCATTTTTTGGTAGGTGATTTTGTTTAGATTTTGGGCAAATTCAGACCAAATAGCGTTATGTTCGAAGAGTGGGGAGCCGCTATTATAATCGTCTTCAATAATTCTCGAAAAGAAAATCCACCGCCAAATATAAACAAAACTTTGCTCCTTTAATAATGTATTCTTGTCAAAAACCACATTTTCTTCGGTTTGATTTCTGTATTTGGAAGTCACTATATCCATATGGTTTCTGTCTATATTATTGTATTCTTTAAAGTACATAAAAGAAGAAACAGCATTGGGATAAGCAGTATGGATAAAATCATTTATATATAGTAATAATGCTGTTTTTCCAGATCCCTTGTATCCTCGAATAAAACATTTGTCGCCAGATATTAATTCTTCCACATCAAAATTAGGAGGCATAATAAAACTATTAAAAAATGTTGAATTTGGCTGCATGATTTCATCCCGCGCATCAGGTTTCCCCGAATAAATGTCCTTAATTCTTGTTTCCATGAGGTACCTCTCCAATAAATAGTTTTAATTTTATTTTTTTAACGCTTCCCGCAATAGGAATCAACTTGAATCATTCCGGTTTTTGTATAAGCACCTTGTGCTTTTCAGCGGGGTAATTCATTCGCAAACGTCAAACAAATGCCTTCCGTCGCGATATTCCAGCAGACCTTTTTAAAATTAATATTTGTAGCTACAGATACTGTTTTCAAACTTTCCAATTGCAAAATTCTGTCGCATTTTATTCCCCTTGCATTATATCAACAACAATCTTTCCGTCTAAAAATTTCCATTTTGCTTTTTTGCTTATTGAAGCTCCATCTTCTGTTAAAAGTCCAAATCTTCTATAAAACTCTGTAACGCCGCCGAAATAGCGCCGTTGTTTGTCGATGTTCAGATTTTTCTCTATTCCACAAAAAACAACCGAAAACTGTTCTGCGGATTCATCAAGCATACTTTTAATAATCTGCGGTATTACTAATATTTTTGCTCGAATATCGTTCGCCGTAATTTCACGTTCAACCAGATATTCGGCATTCATCGTTATGGTTGGAGAAGACAGTTGTTCTGAATGCGTCAAAGCGATTATATTGCTTTTTGAAAACACAGGTTTGAAATTGAAACCGATACCTTTTTCAATACAATACTGCAAAAGTTGCTTTCCGTCTATCGTAATGACCGGCATATTGGGGTTATCCGATGCCTCGTCTAACGCGCCTTTGGTAAACGCGGAGGTAGTAATAAAAACGTTTATGTAGTTACTGCTTAAAATGTTTCCATTCCTATCCCGTTTTGTTGTGCCTTTCAAATCGCGCACTTCTTTGGCTTGTACTTTGTTATTTCGCGCATAACGTTTGGCTTGCACATAATAATTAATTGTGTCTGTGCCATTCAAATCCAATCCGGGCTTGATACAGGTCAGATCGATCCCTTTATCTCCTACATATTGGGTAGTAACAACCTCTTCAAAGCCAAGAGCACTTAAAAACGAGTTCAAAAAAATTTCAAACTCCCTGCCGGTGGGAAAACAAGAGTATAGTTCGTCCAAATATTTATTGATTTCTTCACTCCCTAATTCAATAATTGTCATATGTGTCTCCTAATTATTACAATTGTGAGTGACAAATGGGGAAGACGACTCAAATTGTTTCTTCCAATTGCAATTAATAAGCTCATTGACGCCATTTTTCCGCCTTGCTATGAACCATACGGCAAGCGGATATGCATCTAATGATATTCAAGCATATTATAGCACTTCAAGGGGAAATTATCAAGACGTTTGGCAATAGAATTTATAAAACCTTTTGGGAAAATTCTCTTTAATGCACTTCAAACGTTGAATTTTAAATTACAACGCTTGAACGGTGACCTTGCCGGGAATACTGCGCCTCCATCGGGGACTTGTGCCGCGCTTAGATCAGAAATAGAAGCTGCGCGCGGGGCGAACCCGCTGCGTTCTTCTGCTGCCCTACAATGTCTATAATGAATCCGCGTTCACTCAAAAAGAGCGAACGCGGATTCATGGTGAACTCGTCGTAATCTCAATAGAACAACTATCTCATTGTTTAGAACGCTACATTTTTATAAAAGCGTTCACCGATACAGGCTTCATATAGTAGTGACTTATTTTATATCCGTACTTCGGGACGGCAAATACGAAATGCCATTAGTTGAGATGCTTACAAAACGCACTTACCGTTGCAATATAATGAAATCCATCGCCGGATGTCTCCTCGACAAATTGTTGCTTTCCGTTTGCAATTCCTTCGAAGTACTTTTGGAAGGGCGCGGATACGGCATGTGCCCATTTGACTGATTTAGGTTTTGGAATTTTAATTTCCCTATATCTTGATCCCACATCTTCTCTATTTGTTTGCATCAATGTGATTCTTCTCCATTGATTGCGTACTGCGGCCAATGAAAGTGCCCATAAAAGATAGAACGGGGTATATCCTTGGTCGTTCTTTTGTATGCGGAAAACGAACACCTCTTTGGTCAAAACGATTTGCTCCTCTCCCGGCATTAATATGGCGAATTCACCGATATTGCTACTTGCCCTACTCGGAGAAAGCAAATCCCATGGCTGCAGGTTGCTTGTCCCCGAAGGAGTTCTCCAAAATTTTTTCGCCAAATCAAGTGGAATCAAATTTGTAGGATTTACATTGACCCGCAGATTTCTTATATCGGAGACTTTAACATATGGAACGGAGCCGTTCCGTAAATCGTTACTTGGGCTTCCGTGACCCGGTAAAACTGTTAAATAGCCGTCATCACAAAGTTGGCCTATAGAAATGGGTTCCAAATCGTTGTCTTTCAAAAGAGCTTGGAACTCCGTTTCGATTTTGCAATCGTAATAACTTGGCACGAGAATATCATTTTGGTATATTTGCGATATGGGGATCTGAGGAAACTTTTGCGGTTGGTTTGAATATTCCATCGCGGCATCTAAGAGTTCGTTGTCAATTTTGTCGGTGCGATTTCCGCCGGCATCGACGACGTATCGATCGCTTCCATTCTTATAAATCCCACATGTCTGCGGGTTCAAAAAAGTAACGAGGTCGTGTTCAAAGTCAAAATTCTCGCCTGTCTCACTAATTTTTTCAAAGACATAGAGATTTGTTTTTGCGCGGCAAAATCCTTGAAAGGCATCCATGGGAACATTTGCTACACATATGGGCTTTAGCCTGCTTTTGGCCCATTCC
This sequence comes from uncultured Clostridia bacterium, assembly GCA_947589085.1. GTDB lineage: Bacteria > Bacillota > Clostridia > Christensenellales > Borkfalkiaceae > Gallimonas. The sequence goes on along the minus strand of CANPZD010000007.1, from coordinate 35,112 downwards.
CGCACATACTTATACGACGGAGAAAAGAAATATGTTTCGGGAAGGACAATGCACATTTGCCCCCCGGCCTTCAGCAAATCGCAACACCTGTTAAACATTGCAAGACCAAGTTCTATCTCTTGACCCTGTCTAACGTAGTCAATAATACTTAATGATGCTTTTTTTGCATCGGAATATTTGATTTTCAGCGAAGTGCCAAAAGGGGGATTAGTGAAGATTTTAGTAAATCTTCCGTTTTTGAAATTGTTTGATAGCAAATGAGGATATTTCGTGTCCCATGTATGTGTTAAAACGCTATCGCCTCGAACACAATGTGCTGAGCCGTCCCCTAATATTTGCATGATGGCTTTTGTTAATTTAATTCCTATTGCATCTTTATCTATACCAAACAAGTGCAACTGTGCCCATCGCGAAATTTCCTTCTCTTCATTGGGAAATCGGTCTTTGAGTTCAACTAAGCACTGAACAAGAAAGCCACCTGTCCCGCATGCGGGATCAATTATGATGTCGTTCAAAGAGAGATCCATCAATTTTAAGGAGGCTTGAATGACCTGTGCAGGAGTAAAATATTGCCCTTCCTCTTGCTTTAAGGCGGCACTTCGAAGCGTTTGAAAGGCAATGGAAACGGTATCGGCTCCAATATCGATAAAATTGAATTTCGAAATCTTATCTACAACTTCATGAATTGTAGAATCATCGAAACGGATCTCTTTATCGGAATTGGATACAAAGATGTCCGGATAAACATCTATGAACGCCGAAAATTTCTCTTTTATGTATTTGGCTGTTCCTTTTTCTGTAGCAAATTGATGAAAGTATACTTCTTTCTCCACATCAATTTTGCCCTGTTTATCGCTATCGAGTTTAAGCAGGATAAGATTACATAATTGGTCCAATTGATCTTCCCGTCTTGTCACGTTTCCGTCCTGCGCTACGATAACGTCCAAAATTTCGGAAAACACACGGTATAATGTATCTTTTGAAGGGACCAACAAATCCTTAAAACGTAATTCTGTCGCATTTGGAGCGATGGCAGATCCAAACGAAGGGAGGGAACTTACGGTCGATTTCTTGGGATAACTGAGACCTTTGGCATCTTTATAGACAAATAGTGCTTGGGAGGTCATATCGGCACTATTCACCCAAACTCCGAGTTTTGCATGAGGTTCGAGAGACAAGTAAGTTTCAAGCTGTTGAAGCCCGGCATCGATCCTTGGCTGTTTGCATTCGATAATGAATAACAGATGTCGATAATCGCCGCAGTTTTTTTCGCTATCAAATACAGCGATGTCGACGGGAAAATACTCGAATGGACTGCCCTTTTCTCTTTTGGAGGCTTCAGAGGGCACCTTGGGAATCTTCCATTCGTTTTTTCCGAAATACATTTGGTTGATCGACCAGCCCTTGTTTATCAGATGTTCGACGATGGCTCCAACCACCATTCTTTGCTCCGGACCGTCTTTCAACATCTCATCGATCTTTTTATTCATTCTGATTTTCCTTGTCTCGGTTCGTCTTCTTAGCGGTATCGGGAGCAACCCTCCTGTTCGGTCCTTCCGTATCGCGTTTGATTCTATAAGAATTATATCATACCGTCATCGTCAAGTCAAATGTACGGATAATTCGGCTTCTGACCCATAGAGATTGATTGGGATCGTCCATTGAAATAATACAAAGGTCCCAACAGAACCTTGCGGGTTCTGTTGGGACCGCGATTGGTGACCTTGCCGGGAATCGAACCCGGGATTGCGCCGTGAGAGGGCGCCGTCTTAACCGCTTGACCACAAGGCCAGATTCAATTACTTCGTGATTATAACATATCCGCAGAGATCTTGCAACCGATTTTGTCCGAAATCCGCGAAAAAATATCCGAAGCACGAAAAAAGACATCCGCCTGTGCCGCAATTCGAAAAAGTTAACCCGCTTCTCAGCAGGTGGGTGCACTGTATCCGGACATCAGACTTTCCGTATTCTGGTACAGACCTTGCATAGTCCCGATAACGCGTGTTCCCGAAGGTTTTATGTGGATTACGAATTCCCGAACTCCGTACACCGCAGGTGTCGTAAAAGAGTATATCAAAGATTTTGGCAAAAGGCAACCGTCCGGACAATTTTTTATTGAGGAAATTTTATCCTCCGAAAAATTTTCCATGAAAGAGAATAAAATCACTTGACACGTGTTTTTTTTTCTTTATAATAAAATATGCTTTTTATTGAGGTGTAGCGCAGTTTGGTAGCGCGCTTGGTTAGGGACCAAGAGGTCGTGGGTTCAAGTCCCGTCACCTCAACCAAACGGGGCCGGGATCCGTCCCGGCTCTGTTTTATCGCATCCGAGGAGTAGCGCAGTTTGGTAGCGCGCTTGGTTCGGGACCAAGAGGTCGTGGGTTCAAATCCCGTCTCCTCGACCACGGGCACAACATATTGTGGTTTAGATTTCAGCAAAACAATATGTTGTGTCTCTTTTTTTGCCATTTTTTAAGAAAATTACAAAAAAAATTCATTTTTTGGGTAGTAATTTGGGTAGTTAGAAATGAAAACGACGCATCATTTCAAGCTGAAATTCCACAGAAAAGTGGGTATTCAACTTGTTCGCGGCGAAAGCCAATATGGTTTTAGTAATGGGAAAATTTAGAAATCGGGATTGACGGGCGCACGAAATCATGATATAATCAATGCCAAAGGAGGAAAAGGCATGAAACCGATCTATATTCCGGAGCCGTTCCGTATCAAGAGCGTCGAACCGCTCAGGATCCTGACGAGGGAGGAGCGCGAGCAAAAGATCGCAGAGGCAAACTACAACGTATTTTCTCTGGCCGCCCGCGACGTGTGCATCGATCTTCTGACGGACAGCGGCACGGGGGCAATGAGCACGGCGCAATGGGCCGGGGTGATGATGGGGGATGAATCGTATGCCGGCGCGGACTGCTATTACAAAGTCCAACAGGCTGCAAAAAAGATCTTCGGGCTTCCGCATGTTCAACTTGTGCATCAAGGTCGGGCGGCGGAAAAGGTCTTGCTTCCCATCCTTCTCGAAGGAAAGAAGTATGCGATCGCAAATATGCATTTCGATACGACGCGCGCGCATGTGGAGCTTGCGGGCGCCCGCGCCATCGACTGTGTGGTTCCCGAAGCGCTGGATACCACGGCGTATTTCGATTTTAAGGGCAACATGGACTGCGAGAAACTCGAGGCCTATATTCGTGACCTCGGCGCGGAGAATATCGGCGTCATCATCATGACGATCACAAACAATTCCGCCGGCGGGCAGCCCGTTTCCGTGGAAAATATCCGCAGAACACGCGAGATCGCGCATCGCTACGGGATTAAGTTCATGATCGATGCGGCGCGATTTGCGGAGAATTCCTATTTTGTCAAACAGCGCGAGCCGAAGTTCAAAGACAGTTCGATCGCCGAGATCGTCCGGGCGACGTTTGAGGACGCGGATTGCTTCGCCATGAGTTCCAAAAAAGACGCAATCGTAAACATGGGCGGTCTGATCGGCTGCCGCGACAAAAACATTTTCGAGCTTGTAAAACAGCGGACGATTTCCTTCGAAGGATTTATCACATACGGCGGCATGTCCGGAAGGGATATCGAAGCGCTTGCACAAGGGCTTATCGAGGGCATCGATGAAAATTATCTGAAATACCGGATCGGCCAGATGGAATATTTGGCAGCGCGCCTCGAGGAGGGCGGGATCCCGTTCCAAAGTCCGGTCGGCGGGCATGCCGTGTTTGTGGACGCAAAAAAATTGTTGCCGCACATTCCCTATTATGAGTTTCCCGCGCAGGCGCTTGCCGTCGAACTGTACAGAGAAGCGGGGATCCGCGCATGCGATATCGGCTCCTTTATGCTGGGCAACGATCCCGAAACTGGCAAACAGCTCGAAGCGGACTTTGAATTCACGAGGTTGGCGATCCCGCGGCGCGTATATACGCAGTCGCATCTGGACGTGATCGCCGACGCCTTGATCAATATCAAAGAGCGCGCGGATGAAATCAAAGGGTACAAGATCGTCGAGGAGCCTCCGATCCTGCGGCATTTTACCGCAAAACTTCGCCCGCTTTGATTTGAACGGTTGTTATCAATTTGCAAGAGACTGCCTTTTCGGCAGTCTCTTTTCGCTTTCACAGGGGATAGAAAGGGGTTGTTTGCGTTTTGCCGGATAAAAATGGGAAGCGCCCGGCGCGGTGAAGAAATTCCCGATAAAAATTGCGTTTTATGCGGAGATCGCGATTTGTTTGCGGAAGAAAACGAATAATCTGCCGTTTTTCGACATAAGGTAGAGTAACATTTGTCGAAACGGGGGATATATGTGGGAGGATATTGAGGAGCGCGTAAGGAAGTGCGGAGAGTATATCGCAAAGACGGGATGCACGGTGCGCGCCTGTGCGACGTTCTATGACACAAGCAAATCGACCGTACATAAAGACATGACGGAGCGGTTGCCCAAGATCGATCCCGTTCTTGCGGAGAGGGTAAAGAAGGTGCTCGAACGCAATCTGAGGGAACGACATCTCCGCGGCGGAGAATCCACAAGACGCAAATATGAAAAGAAGAGAGCGGAATGAATCTTCGGTTTCGAAAGAAACCGGCCGTCGGCGCCAATGAAGCGGGCGGCCTTTTTTTATGACGAGCTTCCCGGTTGCGAGCCATATAACGCTTGAATTTTTTCTGCGGCTGTGATATAATAAGCCGAAAGATTTACAATGGGAAGCAACATGTCTAAATTACTCGGCGTAGACGTCGGCTCGACCACCGTCAAAGTTTGCGTGATCGACGAAGCCGGCAAAATTCTTTATACGAACTATGTGCGTCACTATTCGCGCGTCAAAGAGTGCGTGCTCTCCGAACTCGAAAAGGTCCGTGAATTCGGGGAGACGTTCCGCATTTCGGTGACGGGTTCCGCGGGGTTGGGGCTGGCGCAGCGCGGGCGCATGGATTTTATTCAGGAAGTGCAGGCTGCTTTTTGCGCGATCCGCAGATTCTATCCGGACGCGGACGTTGCGGTGGAGCTTGGCGGCGAGGATGCGAAGATCATTTTCGTCACGGGGGGGACCGAACAGCGCATGAACGGCAGCTGTGCCGGCGGCACGGGGGCGTTCATCGACCAGATGGCAACGCTTCTGAATCTTTCCGCGGAGGAAATGGACAGGCTTTCTCTCGAAGCGGAGCGGGTGTATCCCATTGCTTCGCGCTGCGGCGTATTTGCAAAATCCGATATCCAGCCTTTGCTCAATCAGGGCGCAAAGAAGAGCGATATCGCCGCCTCTATCTTCCGCGCGGTTGTCGACCAGACGGTTTCCGGCCTTGCGCAGGGGCGCAGGATCAAGGGAAAGGTTCTCTTTCTGGGCGGCCCGCTGTACTTTCTGAAAGGGTTGAGAAAGGCGTTCAAAGAGACGCTCGGGCTTGACGACGAGCATGCGGTTTTTCCGGAAAACGCTCCCTGTTTCATGGCGATCGGGGCAGCCATGTCCGCGACTGCATGCCGCGAAGAGACGCTCGACGCGATCATGGAGCGCATCCGCGCGGCGGAGGATTCCGGCAATATCACGGTGGGGAAGCCGCTCTTTGTCTCCCGCAAGGAGTATGAAGCGTTCGTCGAGCGCCACAAGCGCAGCGATCTGCAATTCGAGGACATCAACAAATACCGCGGGGATGCGTATCTCGGCATCGACTCGGGGTCGACGACGACGAAGCTCATGCTCATCACGCCCGACAATAAAATTCTCTATTCGCACTATCAGAGCAACAACGGGCAGCCGCTCGAGATCGTGACGGCGCAACTCAAAGAGATATACGCGTTGGCGGGCGAGCGCATTGTGATCCGCGGCGCCTGCGTCACGGGATACGGCGAAGAGATGATGAAAGCGGCGCTCAAACTCGATTTCGGGGTCGTGGAGACGATGGCGCACTTCAAGGCCGCGCTGTACTTCAATCCGGACGTGGATTTCATCATCGATATCGGCGGACAGGATATCAAATGCTTCAAGGTCAAGAACAAAGCGATCGATTCGATCATGCTCAACGAGGCTTGTTCTTCCGGCTGCGGCTCCTTTATCCAGACGTTTGCCAAAGCCATGAATCGCGAAATCGATGAATTTTCCCGCCTCGGCCTGTTTGCCGAAAACCCCGTGGAACTCGGGTCCCGTTGTACGGTGTTCATGAACAGCAGCGTCAAGCAGGCGCAGAAAGAGGGCGCGAGCATCGAGGACATTTCCGCGGGTCTCTCGGCTTCCATTGTGAAGAACGCCATCTATAAAGTGATCCGCGCCCGTTCGCCGGAGGAACTCGGACAGCATATCGTCGTACAGGGGGGGACGTTCCTCAACGACGCGGTGCTGCGTTCCTTCGAGCTTGAGACGGGGAAATCCGTGGTGCGGCCTGCGATCGCCGGCCTGATGGGCGCGTTCGGGGCGGCGCTCTACGCCAAGGAAAATACCGCGGAAGAAACGCTTATTTCCGCCATGATCGACGCGGCCGAACTGAAAAACTTTGCCTATTCTTCGCACTCTGCCGTCTGTAAAGGCTGCACGTCGCATTGCAGCATCAACATTCTGACTTTTTCCGACGGCAGAAGATTCGTCTCCGGGAACAAGTGCGAGCGGGGCGCGGGCCTGAAACCTGCGGAACATCCGCTGGATCTGTATGCGTTCAAATACGAACAGCTGCTTTCGCTTCCATCCGGGTTGCCCGGGAAGCGGGGAAAAGTGGGTCTGCCGCTCCAGCTCGCAATGTACGAACAGCTTCCGCTCTGGACGGAATTTTTCGAACTGTGCGGCTTCGAAGTCGTGCTTTCCGAGCGCAGCTCCCGCGATCTGTATTTTCTCGGGCAGCACACCGTGGCGAGCGATACCGCCTGCTATCCCGCCAAACTCATGCACGGGCATATCGAATCTCTGCTGAACCGGGGCGTCGACTTCATCTTCTACCCCTGCGAAAGTTATAATCTCGACGAGTACGACAGCGTGAATCATTTCAACTGTCCCGTCGTGGCGTATTATGCGGAACTGCTCAAAGCCAACAATGAACGGCTGAACGACCGGAATTTTATCATGCCCTATCTCGATCTCAACCGGGAGGCTTCCGCCGTGAAAGCGCTCGTGCGCGCTCTGGCGCCCTATAAGCTCTCCGCATGCACGGTCCGCCGCGCACTGCGGGCAGGGCTTCGCCGCATGGAAGAATTTCACGGCCGCATCGTCGAAGAGGGAAGGCGCGTGCTTGAAGAGGCCGAGCGGCAGGACAAGCACGTCGTCGTGCTGGCGGGCAGGCCCTATCATGCGGATCCCGAGATCAACCACGGCATCAACAAATTGCTGACCTCGCTGGGACTTGCGGTCCTCTCGGAGGACGCCGTGTTCGAGGAGGGGAATTACGTCAAAGTCAACGTGCTCAATCAATGGACGTACCATGCCCGCCTCTACCGCGCCGCGGAATTCTGCACGCGCAGGAAGAGGGCCGATCTCGTGCAGCTTGTCTCTTTCGGATGCGGGATCGACGCCATCACGACCGACGAAGTGAGACACATTCTCGAGAGCAAGGGAAAGCTCTATACGCAGATCAAGATCGATGAGATCAACAATCTCGGCGTGGCGAAGATCCGTCTGCGCTCCATGCTCGCCGCGATCGAGGAACAGGAGAGGAGAAACGAGAGATGAGCCGCAAGTGCGAGAAAACAAAACCGACCGTTGATTTTTCAGACGATTATCCCGTATTTACGCCGGCCATGAAACGGGAATATCTCATTCTCGTGCCGGACATGCTGCCGTGGCATTTCGATCTTCTCACCGAGGTCATCCGGGAAGAGGGGTATATGATCGAGGTGCTGCACAACGAGGGCCGGCAGGTGATCGACGAAGGCCTCAAACACGTGCACAACGATACTTGTTATCCCGCGCTCTGCGTGATCGGGCAATATCTCGACGCTTTGAAGAGCGGCAAGTACGACGTGAACAAGACGGCCGTGCTCATCACGCAGACGGGCGGCGGATGCAGGGCGAGCAACTATCTTTCGCTGATCCGGAAAGCGCTCAAAGCGGAATTTCCGCAGGTGCCCGTACTCTCCCTGAACTTTGCGGGGCTGGAAAAGGGCAACGGATTGCAGCTTACAGCCGGCGTTCTTCTGCGGTTTGCGTATGCGATCTTTTACGGCGATCTGATCATGAGCTGTTTCAATCAGACAAAGCCGTACGAACGGCGCGCGGGGGACAGCGACGCGGCGCGCGAGCGCTGCGTGTGCGCGCTGCGCAACGCATTGCACGGTCGGACGTTCAAGAAATTCAAGCGCAACGTAAAAATGATTTTGGATACGTTTGCCGCCGTCCCCGTTCTGGACGAAAAAAAGGTGAAAGTGGGGATCGTGGGGGAAATTTACGTGAAATATTCTCCGCTCGGCAATTCTCACCTCGAGGAATTTTTGCTCTCGGAAAACTGCGAACCCGTAGTCCCCGCGCTCATGGACTTTATCTTATACTGCGTGGTCAACAATCTGAACGACGTGAAACTTTACGGCGGGAGAAACGCCGCGACGCCGCTCTTTCGGATCGCCTATCATTGGCTCTACCGCAAGCAGAAGAAGCTCAACCGGATAACGTTGGCGCACGGCCGGTATGCGCCCATGCACGACTTCGAACATTTGCGAAAATGCGCGGACGCCGTGATCCATCAGGGCGTGAAAATGGGAGAGGGGTGGCTGATCCCCGCCGAAATGGCCGCGCTTGCCGAGACGGGCGCCGAAAATATCGTATGCGCGCAGCCGTTCGGTTGCCTGCCCAACCATATCGCGGGAAAGGGCGCCGTGCGGGTGCTCAAAGAAAAATATGAGCGCATGAATATCGTTCCCGTGGATTACGACCCTTCGGCGACCAAAGTCAATCAGGAAAACAGGATCAAGCTCATGCTCGCGACCGCGCGGGAGAACTTCAAACAGGAGAACGAATAAAATATCCCCGTACCGCGGACATGGTACGGGGATATTGGTTGAAATTGCGATCAAAAAATATTTTCGAGCGCGGGAGAATACGTCGCGGGCAAGCAGGACGTGAGATGAATGAGGATCTCGAGCTTCGGCATGGCGAGCGCGAAGTCCTTTTCCGCGATCAGGCGCACCGTTTCGGCCATGTAGTCGTCGATGCGCGTGACGTCGCTGTGCGGGATCCACACGTGCAGCTTTTTCTTTTTATTCTCCCACGAGGTCTGCACGGCCTTGGCGTCTTCGCCGTTGGCGGTTTCGTTTTCGGCTTTTTCGTACAGCGTCTGCAATTCTTCGCCGAAGCGCTCGAATTCGTTTCTTACCGAGATCCATTCCCCGATGCCCAGACCGACGAGCAGAGCGACGGATACGGCGATTGCTATGAGTGATTTGACCATAATTATGTAGCGCGCGGGATCACCACGTCTTGCCGTCGGGGTAGGTCACTTGCAGTACCTTGTATTTTCGGCGTTTGACCTGCAAATACAGTTTCCCTTCGCCGTCGGCGGTGAGAACAAGCACTTTTTTCACGCTCTTTACGCCCTCTTTTTTCAGAATGGGGTCAAAAAACGATTCGTCCAACCCCGTAAGTTCCAAATTCTTTTTATCGTACTTTCCGTTGTCGATGATCACGAGGGGGAGCGAAGTCTGAAGCTGTTCGTAGTTTTCGCGGGGAAGCGCGGAAAACGTGCCGTTGGATTCGTAGAGCGCATAATCGATGCAGTCGAGCGAAAAATATCCCGCCGTGCGCAGCGATTCGATGAGATCGCTCACGTCGAGATTGTTGCGCTTGAGCTGATAGTCGTCGATCCCGTTCTTATTCACGACGAGGCTGGGTTTTCCGCTGATGAGCGATTTCAGCGGCTTGATCTTGAGGTCGATCAGGGTGACGATCTCGTGCAAAACGTAGATCGAAATGACGGAAACGATGCCGTAGAGCAGGGGAATGGAGGCGTCCGCCATGGGAATGCAGGCAAGTTCCGCGATGAGCAGGGTGATCACCAGCTCAAACGGCTGCATTTCCCCGATCTGACGCTTGCCCATGAGCCGCATGATGACGAGGAGCGTGAGAAAAATGATCGCCGTACGGATGATGACAAGTACCATATCCATCAGTGTTAGGATTTTGCGGAAAATTATGTAATTTCGTTTGCGTTTTCCTTGCGGGTATGCTATGATAGTACGGAAGAGTAGCCAAGGCGCGTTAAGTGTTGCGAAACGGGACGTTGTTCGCAAACGAAAGGGCAGATCGCCCTGCGGTGCCGCGGCGCGTCCGCTTGTATCTGTGCTTCGGCACACCGGGTGGACCTCCTCAAAGGAGGTTTTTTTCATGTCTGTCGTTTCCGTTCTCGTCGTTCTTTCGGTGATCGTTGCCGCGCTCTTGCTCTTGGCGGCGTCTCTTTCGGCCGCGCTGCGCCGCCGGTCCGCGCAGGCGGCGCCGTCCGCAGAAAACGCGCCTGCTATGTCCGAAAAGGCCGCGCAGAAATCCCGAAAGGAGCGGTGGAAAACGCTGCTGTATTCCGAGATCCTTCTCAAAAAGACGCGGGCGGCGCGCATCGCCTATCTCGGCGTGACGGCCGCGCTGTGCATCATCGTGAACATGTTCGAATTCCGATTCGCGGACGTGCAGTTTTCGCTGACGATCTTCGCCTCGGTGCTTGCCGGGATCCTGATCGGCCCCGTATTCGGATTTATTGCCGTATTTTTGGGCGATCTCGTCGGATATCTCGTGAACAGCTGGGGATTTCTCTATATGCCGTGGGTGGGGATCTCCTGCGCGGCGATGGCGCTGATCGCGGGACTTTGCATGAAACTTCCCTTCCGGTTTCGGGGGAGCGGATACGCAAAACTTGCGCTGACCTGTCTGTTGACGCTCGCCGTGTGTTCGGTGGGGATCAACACGACGGGAATGTATTTCTATTATATCGGGATCGGGTTTTCTTCGCGGTCGCTCTCGTTGATCGCGGAGCACTTCGGGGGGAAGAACACGTATTTTACCTATGCGCTTGTGCGCCTCGTGTTTATGGGACAGCTCTGGAACAATCTCCTCAATTATGCGCTTTTATTCGTCACAATGCCCGTTCTTTGCGCGATCAAGCCGCTCGGGATCCGGTTCAGATGATCGGAAAAGCGTGGATTTCCGCAATTTCCGGGCAGTTTCGGAAAAACAGGAAAAAATTTACGCTGGGATTCCGCCCGGGGTTGACTTTTTCTTGCGCGCGGTGGTATAATAAATTCAGATTTTTATAAGGGGGAGTTTATGCAGTCGCATTTGCTTGCATCCAATCCCGTATTCGGCGCATACGAGAAAGGGATCTATATTTTCACACTTCCCATACAATATTACGCGATCGTGATCGTGTGCGGCATGCTCATCGCGTCGCTGCTCTCCGTACTGCTGATGAAGCGGCGCAACATCGATACGGGAATCATCTACATTCTCTTTATCGCTTGCATTCCCTCTGCGATCGTGGGCGCGCGCCTCTTTTCCTGTCTCACGGACGGAAGCATCGGCTCGTACTCGTTCGGGGCGTGGTTTGTGCGCTTTATCAAACCGCCGTGGCAGGGACTTTCCATCACGGGCGGCGTGATCGGCGGCGTGCTCGCGGGATTCATCGTGTGCCGCTGTTGCAAAGTGGACTTTTTGCGCGTGGCGGACTGCGTGGTCGTCAATATCCTCTTCGCGCAGGCGTTGGGGCGCTGGGGCAACTACTTCAATCAGGAAGTGTACGGAGGACTTGTGACCGATCCTTCGCAGCAGTGGTTCCCGTGGGCCGTCTTTATCGACGACGTTGGGGAATGGCACTATGCGTTCTTTTTCTATGAAATGGTGTTCAACCTCATCGGTTGGGCGCTTCTCTTTACGTTTACCTGGTACCGCAAAAAGAAGCCGAACGGCATTTCGACCTGTCTGTATTTTGTCTGGTACGGCACCGTGCGCGCCTGTATGGAGCCGTTGCGCGACACGGAATTCATTTTGAATGCGGGCGGCGTGATGTGGTCGGAACTGTTCGCGATCCTGTTGGCGGGGTTGGGCGTCATCTGCATTTTGGCGCTGCTTCTCGTAAATTACAAGCGCGAAGGCGCGTTCGTCGGCAGCCGCAGGGGGGACCCGTACGGAATTTCGAACTATCTTTCACCGAATAAGAAAGCCAAGCCGTATTATTCGAAGATCAATATGTTCGGCGCAAATTATCCCCCGAAACCGGAAAAAAAGAAGAAAAACAAGGGGCAGCTGCCCGACGCGGAAGAGGAGAGCGAAGGCGAAGAGCCGCGTATGCCGCGTCCCGCGCCCCTTTCTTCCCGCAAAGCTTCCCCCCAAGAAGAACCGAGGGAAGGCGCCGGAAAGGAGAACGATCAAGAATGAGGAATCTGACGCTGCTCACCGATCTGTACCAACTCACGATGGGGCAGGGATATTTCAACGAGGGCAGACACGAGGAGATCGCGGTTTTCGATGTGTTTTTCCGTCCCAACGCGCTCATCACGTATTCGGTGGCGGCGGGAATGGAACAGGTCGCCGACTATCTCGAACAGCTGCAATTTTCCGAAGAGGACATCGCCTATCTGCGCTCTCTCGGCTGTTTTACCGAAGAGTTTCTCGCCTATCTTGCGCGGTTGCGGTTTACGGGCGACGTGACGAGCGTGAGAGAGGGCGAGATCGTATTTCCGTACGAGCCGATCCTCTCCGTAAAGGCGCCCATGATCCAGGCGCAGCTCGTGGAAACCGCCATCCTTACGTTTGTCAACCATCAGACGTTGATCGCGACCAAGGCTTCCAAGATCGTGGACGAAGCGGGGCCGACCGTCATGGAATTCGGTCTGCGCCGGGCGCAGGGCGCCGACGCCGGGATCTACGGCGCGCGCGCCGCGATCATCGGCGGATGCGCGGGCACTTCCAACGTCTATGCGGGGAAGCTGTTCGGCGTTCCCGTCTCCGGCACGATGGCGCACAGCTGGGTCATGAATTTCCCGGACGAACTCACGGCCTTCCGCGCGTATGCCAAGAGTTTTCCCGAAGGCTGCCTTCTGCTCGTGGACACGTACGATACGCTGCGCAGCGGCGTTCCGAACGCGATCCGCGTGTTTCGCGAACTGCGCGCCGCGGGGCGTGAGCCGAAGGGGATCCGGTTGGATTCCGGCGATCTCGCGTATCTTTCCAAAGAAGCGCGGAAGATGCTGGACGACGCGGGATTCCCGAACGCGATCATCTGCGCATCGGGGGATCTCGATGAAAATTCGATCGCTTCCTTAAAGGCGCAGGGCGCGAAAATCGATACCTGGGGTGTGGGAACCAAGCTCATCACCAGCGCGGATCTGCCTGCGCTCGGCGGGGTATACAAACTTGCGGCCGTATTCGAAAACGGCAGGGAGATCCCCAAGATCAAGCTCTCGGATACGACGGAGAAGATCACAAACCCCGGCGAAAAAGAGGTATACAGGATCTACGATAAAAAGACGGAAAAGGCGCTGGCCGATTACATCGTGCGGGCAGGAGAAACGATCGACGAGCGGCAGCCGCTCGAGATCTTCCACCCGGTAGAGACGTGGAAGCGCATGCGGATCACGGGATTTTCTTCGAGGAAGCTGCGCGAGCCGCTCATGAAAGCGGGAAAGCGCGTGCGGGAAACGCTTCCGCTTCGTGCGCATGCCGCCTATCTTGCGGCGGAGAAAAAGCGCTTCTGGGAAGAGTATCTGAGAAGGGACATGCCGCATATCTATAAAGTAGATCTATCGCCCGCACTGCACGCGTTAAAGACGGACATGGTGCGCCGCGGAAAGGGGGAATGATGGCACTTTACACGGAACGCCGGGTGAAAAAACTCGTTCTGCGCCTCAAAGAGGAGTACGACGGTCTGATCAGAACGCAGCGGGAAGAGATGCGCCGTCTGAAAGAGGAGAACCGCAATTTATCGGCGCGGCTGCTCCAGCTGGAAGGGGAACGCGCCGGCGTGGCCGACGCGCTCGTATTTGCGGCCAAGGAGAGCGAAAAATTTGCCGCGGACCGCAAGGCGGAAGCGGAAAACGAAAACAAAGAACTGCTTCTGCTTGCCGAAAAATGCCGCCTTCTCTCCGAAAAATTGCAGGAAAAATATCCGGACCATGAGGATATTCAGGAGTTTTCGCGCTTTACGGAAGAGTTGCGGCGCGGACTCGGCGAAGAGACCGGGGAGACGTCCGAATTCAATATGGAAGATGTGATCGCCCCCAAACAGCCTCTCGATCTCGGCAAACTCTGTCGGGAACTCGGGCTTATGGAGGACGACGTATGAAATACGAGAGGATCTGCCGTCTGCGGCGTATTCTGACCTGCGTTCTGATCCTGTTTGTTCTGCTGTTTTTTGACCAGCTGACGAAGCTCATCGCGCAGTTCTGTCTTTCCGGACGGCCGCAACCGATCCCGATCATCCGCGGATGGATCGAATTTACGTATGTGCTCAACGACGCGATCGCATTCAGCATGGGCAGCGGGAACCGTCCGTTTATGATCGCGATCATGGTGCTCACGCCCGTGTTTACGGCAGGCTTCATTGTCCTTGCGCTTACCCTGTTCAAGAAAAATTTTCCCGTGCAGATCACGCTGTTTGTGATTGCGTCGGGCGCCGTCGGCAACTTTCTGGACAGGCTCTTCGTCGAAAATGAGGCGGGCGCTCCCGTCGTGAGAGATTTTATCTATCTGAAATTCTTCAATGTCTGCAACTTTGCGGATTTCTGCATCACGCTCGGCGCGGTCGCATTGATTTTCGTTCTTGCGTTCATAGGCCCCTCCGCGGCGTTCCCGCTGAAAAAATCGTGGCGGGAACAGGCGAAAGAGAGGGAAAAGGAATAGCGATGGAAAAACTCAGTTTTACGGCAGATATTCCCGAACGGGTCGACGTGTTTTTGGCAGCGCATACGGAACTTACCCGCTCTGCGATCAAACGGATCGCGGAGGAGAATATGGTATGGGTAAACGGGGTGAATCCGAAGAGCGGAACAAGGCTGAAAATCGGCGACGTCGTCGAAATCGAGATCCCCGATCCGTTGCCCATCGAGGCGAAGGCGGAGGATATTCCCATCAATATCGTGTACGAGGACGACGACTTAGCCGTGATCAACAAGCCGCAGGGCATGGTCGTGCATCCGGGTTGGAACAATTACGAAGGGACGCTCGTCAACGCGCTGCTCTTTCATCTGAATTCTCTGAGCGGGATCAACGGCGCGCTGCGGCCGGGGATCGTGCACCGGCTCGATAAAGATACTTCCGGGTTGCTCGTCGTCGCGAAAAACGACGAAGCGCACCTCTCTCTCTCCAAACAGATCGCCGAAAAGTCCGCCAAACGCGAATACTATGCGCTGTTGGAGGGCGTTGTGAAGCAGGACAGCGGAACGATCGTGACGAATATCGGCCGCGATTACACGAACACCTGCCGCCAGGTGATTTATCCGGAGGGGCGCGGCCGCCGGGCGGAGACGGATTATTTCGTGGTCGAGCGGTTCAAGAACAATACGCTCATGCGGTTTTCCCTGAAAACGGGCCGCACGCATCAGATCCGCGTTCACGCCAAATACATGGGGCACCCTGTCGTGGGCGATCTCCTTTACGGATATAAGAAACAGAGATTCCAGCTGAACGGTCAGCTTCTGCATGCGTACCGCCTCACGTTCACGCATCCCAAAACAGGGCAGACCATGACGTTTGAGGCACCCATGCCCGACTACTTCCTGCGCATTTTGGAAATTTTGAGGAGCGAATCATGATCATTCTTACGGGAAACGATATCGTACGCGCCGTGCGCCGTCTTGCCGCGCAGGCCGTGGAAAAGACGGAGGATGTGCGCGATCTCGCCGTCGTCGGCATCGGCAGGCGCGGGGGCGTTCTGGCGAGCAGGATCCAGGAGGAGATCGCCCGTTCGGAGGGCGTGCTTCTGCCGCTCGGCCTGCTCGAAGTTTCCCATGCGCGCGGGGACGGGTCTCTCCACGGAGAGGCGGAATGCACGGCGGAGGATATTCATTTCGATCTGACGGGCAAAGACGTGATCCTCTGTGACGACGTGCTCTTTACGGGAAGAGGGGGATATGCCGCCGTCAAAGCGCTGTCCGCATGCGCCCGTTCCGTGCGGCTGTATTGCCTTGTGGACAGAGGACACCGCGAATTGCCTCTGTTTGCGGAGGGGGTCGGCAAATACGTGCCCACCGCCAAGCGCGAAAAAATTCGGGTAAAATTCACGGAGACGGACGGCGAGGATTGCGTTCTGCTCGAAAAGAATTGACGGGAGAAATGGGTTCATGAAAAAGAAGAACAACGTGCGGGAAGCGCCCGCACAGGATCGAAAACAGGAAAAAGAGCGCAAAAAAGATTCGTTTTCCGCACGATTTGCGGGATTTGTCGCCTTTTTTGCCCTTGTCGTGGCGGCCGTGCTCCTTGTCGTGGGGCCGGTGCTCAACTATGCCCTGAAAGACGAAGCGCGAAAGACGTTCGGCATCGTCGTCATGGTCGCGCAGCTGTTTCTGCTTGCGGCGGTGGCGCTGCCCGCATGGATCTTCGTGCGCAGGAGAAACATGTTTTTCAAGGCGGTGTTTTTTGTAAGTTTGCTTGTGTTCGCGGTCGGAATCGTTCTTGGATTCGCGCTGTAAGAAGGAGAATGTCATGACGCCTGTCATAGCGATCGTCGGCCGTCCGAACGTCGGGAAGAGCACTTTTTTCAATCGGGTCGCGGGCCGGAAAATTTCCATAACAGAGAACAGGCCGGGCGTCACGCGCGACCGCGTCACCGTGGACGCCGAATGGCGGGGAAGGCCGTTTACGCTCGTCGATACGGGCGGGATCGAGCTGCGGAGCGAGGACATCATGTGGCGGCAGATCGCCATGCAGGCCTCGTTGGCGATCGATACGGCCGACGTCATCCTCTTTTTTACGGACGCAAGGGAGGGACTTGCCGCCTCCGATTACGACGTGGCGGAGATGCTCCGCCGTTCGCGGAAGCCCGTCGTGCTCGTGGTCAACAAGGTCGACGAGTATTCTCCCGACAAGATCTTCGAATTCTATGCGCTCGGCCTCGGCGAACCGTATCCGGTCTCTTCGGAACACGGGCGGGGCATGGGCGACGTTCTCGATAAAGCCGTGGAATTTTTCCCGAAGGGAAGCGGCTCGGACGATAGTTCCCTCAAGATCGCCGTCGTCGGCAAGCCGAACGCCGGAAAATCCTCCCTCGTCAACAGGCTATTAGGGCAGGAACGCACGATCGTCACTCCGCTTGCGGGCACCACGCGCGATGCGATCGATACGCGCTTCGAGCGGGACGGAAAACAATATACCGTCATCGATACGGCCGGGATCCGCCGCAAGCGCTCGGTCGACGACGATGTGGAGTACTATTCCGTTCTGCGTGCGTTCGACGCGGTAAAGCGGGCGGACGTGTGCCTTCTCGTCGTGGACTGCGCGGAGGGACTTACCGAGCAGGACGTGCGGATCATCGGCTATGTGCACGAGCAGGGCAAACCTTCCGTCATCGTCATGAACAAATGGGACACGATCGAGAAAGATACCGATACGATCCGTTCTTTCGAGAAGAAACTCTCGGAAGATCTCAAATTCATGAGCTATTATAAATCGATCTATATTTCCGCAAAGACGGGCCAACGCGTGGAAAAGATCCTGCCTCTGTGCGAGGAAGTCTATGCGCACGCCGGATTCCGCGTATCCACGGGCGCGCTCAACGATCTTCTGATCGACGCAATGCGCGTTTCGGAACCGCCCAGCTATCTCGGGCGAAGATTGAAGCTCTATTATGCCGCGCAGGTCTCCGTGTATCCGCCGCTGTTTGTTCTGCAAGTCAACGACGAGAAACTCATGCACTTTTCCTATGAACGGTATCTCGAAAACGTCATTCGCGAGGCGTATGATTTTTCCGGTACGCCCATACGGATCCAGACGCGCTGCAAAAAGGAGCAGGATCTATGAGTTTACCCTTTTCCCGGCTGTGGTACTGGTTTTTGCTGATGGCGGTCGTATGCTATCTGATCGGATGTTTCAATTTTGCCGTCGTCATCGCCAAAGCGCGGCACAAGGATGTGCATAAGATCGGGAGCGGCAATCCGGGCACCATGAATATCAGCCGTGAATTCGGCCTCAAAGTGGGGCTGATGAACTTTCTGCTCGACGCCGTCAAAGGGGGATTGCCCGCCCTCATCAGCTATTTCGTCTTTCGCAATTACGTATTTGAGGGCACCCAAATCGCCATTTCGGATTTCACGCGCTACTTTTGCGGCTTGTTCGTGATCCTCGGGCATATTTATCCCGTTACGATGCGCTTCCACGGCGGCAAGGGGATCGCTTCGACGTTGGGACTGTTTACGTTTTGCATTCCATGCGAGAACGCGTGGTTTGTATTCGGCGCAATCGGCGCTCTTATTTGCGTGCTTTTATATATCGCGCTCACGGAATGGGGTTCGATGGGTTCGCTGTTGGGCGTGACGGGCCTTTCGATCTGGCAGGCGATTTTGTTCTTCCTGCGCTATCAAAGCCAACCCTTTCACGGGTGGATGGTCGCCGTCTATATGGTATTGCTCGCTTTGAATTTCTTCCCGTGGTTCGCGCACAGAAAGAATCTCGTGCGTCTATTTGCGGGCGAAGAACACCGCACGTCCGTCAAAAAATTATATCGCGGCAAGCGGGGCATGAAAGATATGTGATCCGCGGCGCACGGAACATGCGCACGGCCGGAACAGGGAGGCGTTCCGGCTCATGGGAAAAGAGCTCATTCATACGGTGCTTGACACCGGTAGATCGGTTGGATCAAATAAAAACATAACTTCATTGGGGGGAGGAATGTCAGAAGAAAAAGCAGCGGCGCCGCTGACGGATCCCGATAAGTTGAAGGCTTTCGCAAAACAGAAATGGGAAACGCTTCTGCCGAAGCTGGCCGGGGGGACTGCCGCAATCATTCTGGAGCGCAACGCGGAATTCCGGAGGGGTTATCCCGCCGCATATGAATTTTACGGCGATGAATTTTTCGAATATCTGGTCGCCGTATCGCTCGATGCCGCGCTCGGGTTTCTGGGCAAGGAGGACGTCTCCTCGCAGCTTCTTTCCGAAGCCTGCGACATGGTATGGGAGGAGAGCCTCGTAAAGGCGCTTTTTTCAATGGACGGCAGGTCGCCCGAAAGCGAAAGACAGGAATTTATGACGTTTTGTTTCTGCGACAGAGCCGTCTATTCGTTTTTCATGAGAAATGTTCCGAAGTTCCGCATCCTCGACGCGTATCTTCCCGCCGAACTTGCCGCGGAATATCAAAAAGCAAGGCGGCGGAAGCGGGCGCGGGCGTTTCTGCGCCGCAGGCGCGTTCTCGGACCCGGTGCGTGCGGAAAGCGGCGGCGGGAGGAAAAACTCCGCGCTTTGACGCAGGAGCGCGTCTTTTCGGAGCGCGTCAAGGCGCTTGCGGGCGTCTATGAGCGGGAAGCGCACAATCCCGCGAAGTTCCTCGCGCGTTCGGACAGACGCTGGAACGAAGAGTTTTCCGACTCCATATGCAAAAACAGAACCAAATCCACATAAAAAAGATCCCCGCACGGGTGTGCTTTATCGGGAAATCACAAAAGCAAAATTTATGGGAAAGTCACAAGAAGCAAGATAAAACCTTGCTTTTTTGTTATATTCGCGCCTCTGCGGCCTTGAATTTTGGGTTTTTAAGATATCATATCAAAGACCGCCGTAAAAAAATTTTGACGAAATGATTATAAATCATTGACTTTCATTCAACGAACGTGATACAATAAAATAAAAAAGGAGACGATAGAATGAACGATTTTATTTTTCAAAACACCACAAAAGTTTATTTCGGAAAAGATCAGCTGAAAAATCTCGGCGCAGAGCTGAAACAATACGGCCGGAGAGTTCTTCTCGTCTACGGCGGCGGCTCCATCAAGAAAATAGGACTCTATGATAAAGTGATGAAAGAAATCGAGAGTGCGGGGCTGGAATGTTTTGAGCTTCAGGGGGTAGAGCCGAATCCGCGCCATACAACCGTCAATCGGGGGGCGGAGATCTGCAAGCAAAAAAAGATCGACGTACTGCTCGCTGTGGGCGGCGGCTCCACGATAGACTGCACAAAGGCGGTCGCCGCAGCGGCATTTTACGACGGCGACGGTTGGGATCTCGTAAAGGGCACGGCCTCCGTTGTAAACGCGTTGCCGATCGTCACCGTGCTCACCCTCGCCGCGACGGGTTCCGAAATGGATTGCGGCGGCGTGATCTCAAACACGCAGACGCATGAAAAACTTGCCATTCTCCACCCGCTGCTGCAACCCAAGGCGTCCTTTTTGAACCCGGAAATCACCTATTCGGTCAGTAAATTTCAGACGGCTTGCGGCAGCGTGGATATTCTTTCGCACGTCTTTGACAGCTATTACTTCACCATGCAACCCAAAATGGATTTTATCGACCGCGTTATGACGGATCTCATTAAGACGGTCGTCAAGTACGCTCCGATTGCGCTCGAAACTCCCGACAACTACGAGGCGCGCGCAAATCTCATGTGGGCATCTTCTTGGGCATTGAACGGTTTTGTTGCCGCAGGGATAGACCAAGATGTCTCCTGCCATATGATGGAGCATGAACTTTCCGCGTTTTATGATATTACGCACGGTCTCGGACTTGCGATTTTAACTCCGAGATGGCTCAAATATGTGGTGGACGCGAATACCGCCCCGCAAATCAAAAAATTCGGCGTGGATGTGTTCGGCACGGATGGTTCGCTTTCGGATATGGACGGTGCAAATGCCGCAATCGACGCTCTTTCCGACTTCTTCTTCCATACGCTCGGTCTGCAGAGCACGCTTACCGAAATCGGCATTGACGACAGCAATTTCTC
The DNA here is from genome assembly GCA_947589085.1 of uncultured Clostridia bacterium. Lineage (GTDB taxonomy): Bacteria > Bacillota > Clostridia > Christensenellales > Borkfalkiaceae > Gallimonas. Next base: position 14,289 of record CANPZD010000007.1, on the reverse strand, counting down.
CGTTATGTCGCAAAAAGCATGCGCCGGCGGTACATTGCAAGGATTCAAACCGCTAACGCCCAAGGACGTGGAAGCAATTTACAGAATGTGCCTTTAACAGACGGGCATCGCGATTCTTGGGGCGCTCCGCCCTCTCAACGGAGGAATTATGTCTGAAAAAATGACGAACAGAAAGATTGCCGCTTTGGAGACAAAGAGGAAGCTGTTGGAGACAGCGAAGGTCATCATACGCGAAAAGGGGCTTGTAAATACCTCGATCGAAGAGATCACAAAGGCGTGCGGCGTTTCAAACGGGACGTTTTATACCTATTTCAAGCGCAAAGAGGATGTATTATTTGCGATAAGCCACGATATGTTTCGTGAGATTTACGAGGAGGCGCAAAACTACGACGGGCCGTTTATGGATCGGCTGGCATTTTATATGGTAACTTTTTCGGGACATATCGAACGGGACGGACTTAAACTCTGCCAGGAATGGGTGCGCAACACCGTAGACCCCGATCTCGTGGAGAATTCCTACGACAAAGAAAAACTCCGTATGGACACCGATTCCATGAAGGGAATGATCAAAAAGGGTGTTGAACGGGGTGAACTAAAAGAAAACACGCCCGTAGACGCGCTCGCCGAAGCCTTGACGGACGTCATTTACGGCGAAATGCTCTGCTGGGATATGTCTGGCGGAGCGTACAGATTTGAGGAGCGCACCGGAACGTTTTGCGCGATGTTTCTGCCCGCAATGTTGAAGCCGTACCTAAACGGCAATGCCGAATAAAAAAGGAGAGAACAATGGAATATGTTAAATTGAACAACGGCGGCAAATGCCCCGTGATCGGGATCGGAACGTACACGATCTCTCCCGCGGACGCCGAGATCAGCGTGCGGGAAGCGCTCAAAATGGGATACGAATGCGTTGATACCGCGGCGGCGTACGTCAATGAAAGGGCGTGCGGGCGCGGCATTAAGGCGAGCAAAGTCCCGCGGGAGAAGGTATTTCTCTCCACGAAACTTTGGCCCAGCGAGTATGAAAACCCCAACGCCGTCGAGGAAACGTTGGAGCGGCTCAACGTAGAGTATGTGGATCTTTTGTACATTCACCAGCCTGCGGGGAATTGGCTTGCAGGGTACAGGCTTCTGGAAAAGGCGTATCGAGAGGGGAAAGCGAGAGCGATCGGTATTTCCAATTTCGAGGGGAAATACCTCGAAGAACTGCAAACAAAGTGGGAGATCGCGCCGCAGTTCATGCAGGCGGAAGCGCATCCCTATTTCCCGCAGGAAGAACTCCGCAAAACGCTCGAAAAATATGATATCAGGCTCATGTCGTGGTATCCGCTCGGGCATGGCGACAAGTCCCTGATCGGAGAGCCGATCTTCAGGAAACTTGCGGAAAAATACAACAAAACGCCCGCGCAGATCGTTTTGCGCTGGCACACGCAGATGGGGTTTGTCGTCATCCCGGGAAGTAAGAACGTACAGCATATTCGGGACAATCTGAACATTCTCGACTTCAAACTGACGAATGAGGACATGGCGGAGATCGCGAAGCTGAACAGGGGCGTACGCTATTATTACCGCACCGACGAGCAACTTGCGGCGTTCGCTTCTTTCCGCCCGAAGTACGAAACGGAATAAGATATGAAATTCATCGTTTCGCGCAAGGGTGAAAACGATTGAAACGGCTCTGTCCGTAACCTCGAAAAAGGCGGGGTTCCGCCCATTTTTGGCGCTTAAAAGCGGTTTGGCAATTTGCCAAACCGCTTATTTTGCTCCTATGGGCACACGCAAACGGGCATAGAGCTGTTTTTATTTTACGATGAGGCTCTTTCCCGTCATTTCGGGCGGAACGGGCAGACCCATGACTTCGAGAAGCGTGGGGGCGAGGTCGGCAAGGATCCCGTCTTTGCGCAGTTCGACGCCCTTGAAAGCCTTCGAAATCAAAGAAACGGGCACGGGGTTCGTGGTGTGCGCCGTGAACGGAGAGCCGTCCTCGGAGAGCATTTTATCGGCGTTGCCGTGATCGGCCGTGAGCAGCGCGGCGCCGCCCATGTCCAAGATCCGATCGACGACACGTTTTACGCACTCGTCCACGGTATGCACGGCCTTGACCGCCGCGGGGATCACGCCCGTGTGCCCCACCATGTCGCAGTTGGCGAAGTTGAGGATCATCACGTCGTACTCGCCCGTCGAAAGTTCGGCGAGCACGCGCTCGGTCACTTCGGGCGCGCTCATCTCGGGTTGCAGATCGTAAGTCGCAACTTTGGGGGAGTTGATCAGTACGCGCACCTCGTTTTCGTTGGGCGCTTCCACGCCGCCGTTGAAGAAAAAGGTGACGTGCGCGTACTTTTCCGTCTCCGCAATGCGGAGCTGTTTTTTTCCGCACGCGGCGAGATATTCGCCGAGCGTATTTTTCATGCTCTGCTTGGGGAAGGCGATCTCCACACCCTCGAATTGTGCATCGTACACGGTAAAGCACACATATACGGGGTGCAGAAATCCCGTCTTTCGATCAAACGCCGTACCCTTGGGCACAAGAAACTCTTTTTGAGAAAACGCGCGGGTGATCTCGCGGGCGCGGTCGGGGCGGAAATTGAAGAAGATGATGCTGTCGCCCTTTTCCACGAGCGCAACGGGTTTGCCGTTTTCCGTGAGGTTGGTGGGGAGCACGAATTCGTCGGTCACGCCCGCGGCATAACTCGCTTCCAGAGCGGCGACCGCGTCCTCCGCATGCACGCCTGTGCCGACCGTGAGCATGTCGTAGCTCTTTTCCACGCGATCCCAGTTGTTGTCGCGATCCATGGAATAGTATCTGCCGGAGAGCGAAGCGAGTTTCCCATAGCCGAGTTCCCGCAACTTTGCGAGCAGTTCTTTCACATAGGAAACGCCCGAAGTGGGGGAGACGTCGCGCCCGTCGAGAAACGCATGCACGTAGGTTTGCGGCACGCCGCGCTTCTTTGCCATTTTGAGAAGAGCAAAGAGGTGCGTGATGTGGCTATGTACGCCGCCGTCCGAAAGAAGTCCCCAAAGGTGGAGATTTTTATGATTATCGCGCGCGCTGTCCATCGCCTTGATGAGAGCGGGATTTTCGAAGAAATCGCCGTCCTCGATGGCTTTTGTGATCTTTGTGAGGTCCTGATAGACGATCCTGCCCGCGCCGATATTGAGGTGGCCGACCTCGGAATTGCCCATCTGTCCCGCGGGAAGTCCCACGGAAAGGCCGCTTGCGCCGAGCGTTGCGGAGGGATATTCTTTGCGGAGCGCGGTCACGTTCTTGCTGCCGTCCAGATAGATCGCGTTGCCGTTGTGCTCGGGATTCAACCCGTAGCCGTCCATGATGATGATCGCATAAGGTGTTTTCATGATACATGCCTCTCTCTTTTTTTCGCACTCCATTATACACCACGGCGGTTTTTTTATCAAGCATTGCAGAGAACTTTTACCAAATACTTGCTTTTTTTTCTTTCCTATGTTAGAATAATTATGCGTCACAATTCAATACTAATAATCACAAGATACAACGGCATCGGTGTATCCTTTTTCCTTGTGATTATTAGGGAATTGTGACGCAGACAATACGGGATACTCTTTGCGGGCGTCCGATATTGTCGGGCGTCCTTATTTTTTTGCCCGCAAAAATTTTTACAAGGAGTAGTTTTATGAAAAAGAAGTTTTGGTTTATCTTGCTCGCAGTTTTGAGTGTACTTTGCCTCGCCTTCGGCCTTACGGCCTGCGGCGGGGAGAAAGCGCACGTCCATACCTTTGAGACGGGTTGGACGCATGACGGAGAAAGTCATTGGCATGCGGCGGATTGCGGTCATGCCTCGGAGCGTTCGGACATAGCTGCGCACACCTATAAAAACGGGAAGTGCACTGTCTGTGACTATGAGCACGAGGCGCATACCTTGGAGGAGTTTTCCGAAAAGACGGAGGAGATGCACACGGGAATTTGTTCCGTCTGCGGCAAAACGGTGACCGAAGCGCACCGCTTCGAAGAGGGCGTATGTGCGGACTGCGAATATGAGCATGAGACGCATACGGTCGAGGAATATTCCGAACGGACGGAAGAGGAGCATGCGGGAATTTGTTCCGTCTGCGGCAAAACGGTGACCGAAGCGCACCGCTTCGAAGAGGGCGTATGTGCGGACTGCGAATATGAGCATGAGACGCATACGGTCGAGGAATATTCCGAACGGACGGAAGAGGGGCACGCGGGAACTTGTTCCGTCTGCGGCAAGAAAGTATCGAAACAGCACAATTACAAAAACGGAGCGTGTACGGACTGCGGCTATGCGCACAGTAAGCATACCTTTGGCGCGGACAATCGGTGCACGGTCTGCGGCGCAGGAATTTATACCAAGAGTGCAGACGGCAAGATCTACTTCGGGGAGTATCCGCAGACGAATGTGAAGGACGAAAACGACAGCGACCGGTCGCTCCGCAACAGTCTCGGTATGGCGGCGGGGAGCAATCCCACAAGTTCGAATGCTGGCAAGTGGACGAGTTATCGCTATTATCTTAACGACGCCGTATCGGACTATATGTGGTTTATCGACGTGGAATATCAAAACAATCGCTACCGCGGGGTGTATTTTACGGAGTATCGCCCGTATTTCACAAAGGGCGGTTTCCAATCCACAATTTATCAAGAGGTAAACGGCTACACCACGAACACCATCTATTGGTTCAAATACGAACCGATCGAGTGGCGCATTTTGGAGCAGAAGGACGGAACGGCGCTCCTCATGGCGAACATTATTTTGGACAGCCAACAGTATTATATGGACAGCGCCACCAACCGCTCGATAGACAGCAACACCGTTTATCCCAACAATTACAAGGAGAGCGACATCCGCGCATGGCTTAACGGAACGTTCTGCAATACGGCGTTCAACGCGGATACGAAGAAGATCATCGAGACGACGACGGTGGACAACAGCGCCGCCTCGATGCCGTCGCACCCGCAATACGACAGCGGAAAGCATGCAAGCGCAAATACGGCGGATAAGGTATTCCTGTTGAGCTGGCAGGATATGCTGTCGAGCGCGTACGGATTTTCGAGCAGCGAAACAGCCCACGATAAGGCACGGCAATTGAAGGGGACCGACTATGCAAAGTCGCAGGGGTTAGAAGTTCTTGACAATGGCAACAGCCGTTGGCTTTTACGCACACCGACTATCTGGGGCGATGCCAATGTGTACAACGTCACTTATGATGGCGCTGCCAGCGACCAAACCGTCAGCAAGACGAACGGCGGCGTGGTCCCTGTCTTGCGCATCCGCTTGTAATAGGGGAGTTTTCCGTCTTACATAAAATAAACGCGCCCCGAGGCATCGTCTCGGGGCGCGTTTCCGCGCTATATTGAGCTTCCCGTCTGCGCTTATGCTGACGGACATGCCAAATATTTTCTTATTGATCGAAATTGACGATCGCGGCAAAATCGGGAGCCTTCAAAGAGGCGCCGCCGATGAGGCCGCCGTCGATCTCGGGCATGGCCATGAGTTCCTTGGCGTTCTTTGCATTCATCGAGCCGCCGTACTGAATGCGCATTCTGCCGACGTTCTTGCCCGCGTAAATTTTCTTCATCTTCTTGCGGATGAATCCGATCGTCTCGTTTGCCTGCGCGGCCGTCGCGGTCTTACCCGTTCCGATCGCCCAGATCGGCTCGTATGCGACGACGATCTTCGAGAAGTCCTCGATGCCGACGAAATCTTTCTCGATCTGGCGGGCGAGCACTTCTTCCGTCCTCCCGCTCTCGCGCTCTTCGAGGCTCTCGCCGATGCACACGATGGGGATAAGGCCCGCGTTCAGCGCGGCAAGCGTGCGCTTGTTGACCGTTTCGTCCGTCTCGCCGAAGTATTGCCGCCGTTCGCTGTGCCCGACGATGACGTACTGCACGCCGTATTCTTTGAGCATGGGGGCGGAAATTTCGCCTGTATACGCGCCTTTTTCCGCAAAATGCACGTTCTGCGCGCCGAGGCGGATCTTCGAACCGCGGATCGCCTTTTTGACGGCGGGGATATCAATCGCCGGAACGCACACGACGACGTCGCACTTCGCCTGTTTCACAAGGGGTTTGACGGCTGCGATCAGCGCTTCGGCTTCCCTTGCCGTATTGTTCATCTTCCAATTTCCCGCAATAATGGGTTTACGCATGAGGGTTCTCCTTATATCTTATGATTTCATAATGAGGGGGCGGGTAAGTGCCCGCCCCGAATGTTTCGAATTCCGATCACGCTTCCGGCGTTTCTTCCTGCGGAGCTTCGGTCTCTTCGGCCTCGCCGTCGGGTTCTTCCGCAAGCAAAGCTTTCTCGTAAGCGTTCGCAAGCTCTTGTTTCATGCAGCCCTTGATGTAGGAACGGATGACCCAATAGAGGCAAAGGACTGCGATGCAGAATACGAGAAAGAGCAGCCCCACCCACCAGATCGAGGGCGTAATGCAGAACACGAGCACAGCGAGGAGCAGGCAAAGTACTGCAGTCAGGGGCATGATCACCGTAAACAGCAGCAAAAAGAGCTTATAGGTGTCGTAGAGTTCGGTTTTTTCGGATTTCATACTTGATTCTCCTTTTCGTAAATTTTGCGGCTGTCGCCGATTATTTATCGTTGAGGCAGGCAATGCCGGGAAGCACTTTGCCTTCGAACAGTTCGAGGGAGGCGCCGCCGCCCGTCGAAATGTGCGTGATCTTATCCGCGAATCCGAGCTGCGTGCATGCCGCCGCCGAATCGCCTCCGCCCACGATCGTCGTCGCTTCTTTCGCGTCCGCGAGCGCCTGCGCCACGGCGATTGTACCTGCGGCGAGCGTGGGATTTTCGAACACGCCCATGGGGCCGTTCCAGATCACGGTCTTTGCGTTTTGGATCCGCGAAGCGAAGAGCTTCCTCGTCTTTTCTCCGATATCCAATCCCATTTTGTCCGCGGGGATCGCAGTGGAGGGGACCGTTTCGATTTCGACGGGCGCGTCGATGGGATCCGGGAAGTCCTTTGCGACCACGGTGTCTACAGGCAGCAGCAGTTCCTTGCCCGCAGCCTTTGCTTTTTCGATCATATCCTTGCAGTAGCCGAGTTTTTCGTCGTCGACGAGGGAAGCGCCCACTTCATAGCCCTGCGCTTTGAGGAACGTATAGGCCATGCCGCCGCCGATGATCAGCGTATCGCATTTTTCGAGCAGATTGGAGATCACATTCAGCTTATCCGCGACTTTGGCGCCGCCGAGGATCGCCACGAAGGGGCGGACGGGGCGTTCGAGCGAATCCGCCATCACCGTGAGTTCCTTTTCGATGAGGAAACCGCATACGGCCGTCTTGACCAAACCGTATTCGACGATCGCCGCCGTCGACGCGTGCGAACGGTGCGCCGTGCCGAATGCGTCGTTGACATAGATATCGCAGTACGCCGCAAGCTTTTTGCAGAATCCGAGGTCTTTTTTCTCTTCTTCCCAATGGAAGCGCAGATTTTCGAGCAGAACGGCCTCTCCTTCGCGGAGCGCGGCGACTTTCGCCTGCGCGTCGGGACCGACCACATCGGAGGCGAACGTCACTTTGCCGCCCAGCAGTTCGTTGAGCCGCGCCGCAACGGGCGCGAGGGTGAGTTTTTTCGGCTCGTCTTTGAGCGCCTTTGCAACGATCTCCTGTTTTGCGGCGGCTTTCTCTTCTTCGGGGAGCGCGTCGATCTTTTTCTGATCCTTCTTATTGAGCTTCACTTCATCGGAAAAGATAGAGTGAGGTTTGCCCATGTGCGAACAGAGAATGACTTTTGCGCCGTGATCCAGAAGATATTTAATTGTCGGGAGCGCGCCGATGATACGGTTTTCGTCGGTGATCTTGCCGTCCTTCATGGGGACGTTGAAATCACAGCGGACAAGAACGCGCTTTCCCTTCCAGTCCTTTATGTCTTTCACGGTCATTTTGTTCATAGTAAATCGGTATTCCTCCACATTTCTTCAATTTTCCATATTATGATATATCTTTTTACGGAATTTGTCAATAATTTCCGCGTGAAAATCCGCAAAGCGTGAAACAAATTATCCCGCTTGCGGCTCGCGTGCGGGTCCTTCGGGAACGTCCCCGGCTCTTTGCGCCGTTTTTGCCCGGCAAGAAAGGGGAAAACGGAAAATTTTTGGAAAATATGCGCATAAAACGTTTGACAAACGCTTGATCGTTTGCTAAAATATGCTTTGCCTGTCATGGGCTACTTTTTTCGTGCTCAAAAATTGCGCGAAAAAATATCAAGCAGCTTCTCCGGATCGTTGATCCCGAGGATATTCCGAAAATAAGAACAAGGAGGAAACAAGATGCCCACGATTAACCAGCTCATCAAGAAAGGCAGAGAGCGGGAAGCTTTCAAATCCAAGTGCCCCATTCTCGACCGCTGCCCGCAGAAGCGCGGCGTGTGCCTTTCCGTGACGACGACTTCTCCCAAGAAGCCCAACTCGGCGCTCCGGAAGATCGCGAGAGTCAGGTTGACCAACAAGCAGGAAGGTACCGTGTACATTCCCGGCGAAGGCCACAATCTGCAAGAGCACAGCTCCGTGCTCATTCGCGGCGGAAGAGTCAAGGATCTGCCCGGCGTCCGCTATCACATCATCCGCGGCGCGCTCGATACGGCAGGCGTCGCCAAGCGCAAGCAGAGCCGCAGCAAATACGGCGCGAAACGTCCCAAGTAATTCGGACAAGCGCAGTCACACCCTACTTATTTCGGAATATCACCCGATGAAGTAGGCAGTATTCCCCGAACGGGGGAGAAGATTCGCTACCGGCGGCGGATTCCGCGCCGAGGCAAGCGATAGCTTTACTGAAGGGCGGCTTACAGCCCTCGCGGGGTTTCCCGCAAACGATTTCTAAAAGGAGGACATCTATCATGCCGAGAAGAGGCAGAATTCCCAAGAGAGACGTGCTTCCCGATCCTTTATACGGAAGCAAGGTCGTCACGAAACTCATCAACCAGATCATGCTCGACGGCGAAAAGAGCGTCGCGCAGAAGATTGTTTACGACGCATTCAAACTTGCAGGCGAGAAAATGAACATGGATCCCATGGAAATTTTCAAACAGGCGCTTGCGAATATCACCCCCATGGTCGAAGTCAAGGCGAGGAGAGTCGGCGGTGCGAACTATCAGGTTCCCATCGAGATCCGTCCCGAACGCCGTCAGACGCTTGCGATCCGCTGGCTCGTGCTCAACACGAGAAAGCGCAGCGAACGCGAGACTTATAAGAAGCTCGCCGCCGAGATCATGGACGCCTATAACAATACGGGCGGCGCGGTCAAGAAGAAAGAAGATACGCACAGAATGGCGGAGGCGAACAAGGCGTTCGCGCATTTCCGTTTTTAATTGAGGCAAGAAATGGCAAGAGAATACGACTTAAAGCATACGAGAAACTTCGGCATCATGGCCCACATCGACGCCGGAAAGACGACGACCACGGAACGCATCCTGTTCTACACGGGCAAGACGCACAAGATCGGCGAAGTGCACGAGGGCGCCGCGACCATGGACTGGATGGTTCAGGAACAGGAACGCGGGATCACGATCACGTCCGCCGCCACGACCTGCATCTGGAAAGGATATCGCTTCAACATCATCGATACCCCGGGACATGTGGACTTTACCGTGGAAGTGGAGCGTTCTCTCCGCGTGCTCGACGGCGCCGTGGCGACGTTCTGCGCGAAGGGCGGCGTGGAGCCGCAGTCGGAGACGGTATGGCGTCAGGCGGATACCTACCGCGTTCCGCGCATCGCGTATGTCAACAAAATGGATATCAACGGCGCGGATTTCTTCCGCGTGGAAAAAATGATCCGCGAGCGTCTCGGGGCGAATCCCGTGCCCGTGGAGCTTCCCATCGGCAAAGAGGCGGGATTCCGCGGGATCGTGGATCTCATCCATATGGAGGCGGAGATCTATTACGACGACCTCGGCAAGGACTTCCGCAAGGAGCCTATCCCCGCCGAAATGAAAGACGTCGTCGACGAATACCGCGCCAAGCTCGTGGAAGAGGCGGCGTCCGCCTCGGATGAGCTGATGGAAAAGTTTTTCGACGCGGGCGATCTCGACGCGGAGGAGATCATTGCGGGATTGCGCACACGCTGCCTGAAAATGGAAGTGGTGCCCATGCTCTGCGGTTCTTCGTACAAGAACAAGGGCGTGCAGTTTTTGCTTGACGCCGTGATCAACTTCCTGCCGAGTCCCATCGACGTAGACCACGTGCGGGGCACGAATCCCGAAACGGGCGAAGAGGAAGAGAGAAAGACTTCCGACGACGAGCCGTTTGCCGGACTTGCGTTCAAGATCGCGACGGATCCGTTCGTGGGTTCGCTCGCGTATTTCCGTTGCTATTCGGGCGTGCTCGAAGCCGGTTCTTACGTGTACAATTCCACGAAGGAGAAGAAGGAACGCGTCGGCCGTCTTGTGCAGATGCACGCGAACGAGCGGAAGGATATCGACGTCGTCTATTCGGGCGATATCTGCGCGATCGTGGGGCTGAAAAACACGACGACGGGCGATACGCTCTGCGATGAAAAGCACCCGATCGTCCTTGAAAAGATGGAATTCCCCGAACCCGTGATCCAGCTTTCTCTCGAACCCAAGACGAAGGCCGGGCAGGAGAAGATGACGCTTGCGCTCATCAAACTTGCCGAGGAAGATCCCACGTTCAAGACGTACACGGATAAGGAGACGGGGCAGACGATCATTGCCGGCATGGGCGAGCTGCATCTGGATATTATCGTAGACAGATTGCTGCGCGAATTCCACGTCGAGGCGAATGTCGGCGCGCCGCAGGTCGCTTACCGGGAGACGTTCCGCAACGCGGTGGAAGCGGAGGGAATGTACAAGCGGCAGTCGGGCGGCAAGGGCCAGTACGGTCACTGCAAAGTGCGTTTGATCCCGCAGGAACCCGGCTCCGGTTATTCTTTCGAAGATCTCACGGTCGGCGGCTCGATCCCCAAGGAATATATTCCGGCGATCGACAAGGGCATTCAGGAGGCGGCGAAGAACGGTTTCCTTGCGGGTTACGAAGTGGTGGATTTCAAAGTCGAAGTATTCGACGGAAGTTACCACGAAGTGGACTCTTCGGAAATGGCGTTCAAGATCGCCGGTTCCATGGCGTTCAAGAACGGCATGGAGAAGGCGAAGCCCGTGCTTCTGGAACCGATCATGAAGGTGCAGATCATTACGCCGGAGGATTATTTCGGCGATCTTATGGGCAACGTTTCATCGCGCCGCGGGACGATCGTCGGCACGGACGACAGAAACGGGGCGAAGATCATCGACGCGGAGATCCCTCTTTCCGAGATGTTCGGTTATGCGACGGAACTTCGTTCGCGCACGCAGGGCAGAGGGCAATTCACGATGCAGTTCGATCATTATTACGAAGTTCCGAAGTCCATTTCCGAAAAGATCATTCTGAGCAGAGGGGCGAAGAACTGACGAAAACGCGGCTCATGCGGGCAAAATTTTGTAAAAAATTTCCTGAAAGTAATTGCAAAATTTTTCCGCATGGGTTATAATAAGATTCGACAAGCGATCCAGCTTGATATCTGTAAATGATAGATAGCTGCGCTTCCGTCCGAACGGGGCGGAAAAAGTTATCAAAAAATATAAAAATGAATGGAGGAAACTCAAAATGGCAAAGGCAAAATTCGACAGAAGCAAGCCCCACGTCAACATTGGTACGATCGGCCACGTTGACCACGGCAAGACCACTTTGACCGCAGCTATCACCATGGTTATGGCTTGCAAGGGTCAGGCGAAGAAGATGCGCTACGACGAAATCGATAAAGCGCCCGAAGAGAAGGCGCGCGGGATCACAATCAACACCGCGCACGTTGAGTACGAAACGGACAAGCGTCACTATGCGCACGTAGACTGCCCGGGACACGCAGACTACGTCAAGAACATGATCACGGGTGCAGCCCAGATGGACGGCGCGATCCTCGTTGTCGCGGCGACCGACGGTCCCATGCCCCAGACGCGCGAACACATTCTGCTTGCACGTCAGGTCGGTGTTCCTTATATTATTGTATTCCTCAACAAGACCGATCAGCTCGACGATCCCGAACTTCTCGAGCTTGTGGAGATGGAAGTGAGAGAACTGCTTTCTTCCTACGATTTCCCGGGCGACGACATTCCGATCATCAAGGGTTCCGCGCTCAAAGCGCTTGAAAAGGCGACGAGCGGCGCATCCGACGCAGAAATTCTTGCGGCGCCCGAGTGCAAGTGCATTCTCGAGCTTATGGACGCGGTCGACAGCTACATTCCCACGCCTGTGCGCGACGATCAGAAGCCGTTCCTTCTTCCCGTGGAAGATGTGTTTACGATTTCCGGCCGCGGCACGGTGGCGACGGGTCGTGTCGAGAGAGGCGTTGCGCACGTCGGCGATCCTGCTGAAATCGTCGGTCTGATCGACAAGCCGAAGTCGACGGTTATCACCGGTCTCGAGATGTTCCATAAGCAGCTTGACGAAGCGATGGCGGGCGACAATGTCGGTGCGCTTCTTCGCGGGATCAACAGAACGGATATCGAGAAAGGGCAGGTAATTGCGAAGCCGGGCACGGTTCCCACGGCGACGAAGTTCGAGGCGCAGGTATATGTGCTTACGAAGGAAGAGGGCGGCCGTCACACGGCATTCTTCAATCATTATCGTCCTCAGTTCTTCATCAGAACGACGGATGTTACGGGTTCCATCGAACTGCCCGCGGGCGTTGAAATGGTTATGCCCGGCGACCACGTGACGATTTCGGTGGAGCTGATCAAGCCCGTTGCGATCGAAGAAGGTCTCCGTTTCGCGATTCGTGAAGGCGGCAGAACGGTTGGTTCCGGCGCGGTTTCCAAGATCTGCAAATAATCTGAAAAATTTCAAAAAAGCACGGTTACGGCCGTGCTTTTTTTGTTGTTTGAAAGCGTAATGCCCCGCGCGCGGGGCATTTTTTTTTACGGTCATTTGACCTCGTTTTTTACGTCTTTTAGTCCCGTGCATTCTTCTCCCGTCATTCCGAACGTTTTTCTTCCGTCATTCCGAACGAATGTGAGGAATCTCAAGGCCGAGATTTCTCGTCGCCTTGCTCCTCGAAATGACAATAGGGGGCGGGGCGAAATGACAATAGGGGCGGCGAGCGCACTACCCTGTCATCCCGAGCGTTTCCTTCCGTCATTCCGAACGAATGTGAGGAATCTCAAGGCCGAGATTTCTCGTCGCCTTGCTCCTCGAAATGACAATAGGGGGCGGGACGAAATGACAATAGGGGGCGGCGAGCGCACCGTCCTGTCATCCCGAACGTTTCGTCTCGTCATTCCGAACGTTTTTCTCTCGTCATTCCGAACGAATGTGAGGAATCTCAAGGCCGAGATTTCTCGCTTCGCTCGAAATGACAGAAAGGGGCTGGGCGAAATGACAATAGGAGGCGGCGAGCGCACCGTCCTGTCATCCCGAGCGATAGCGAGTGGATCTCGTCCTTTTTCAACGACCGGGGGGATTTGCTCGCCGACGCTTACGCTCCGGCTCGAAATGACAGTGTGCAGGGGGCGCCAAGGCCAGTGCGGGCGGGGTGCGCCCGCGTTCTTCTTCCGTCATTCCGAACGTTTTCCTCCTGTCATTCCGAACGAATGTGAGGAATCTCAAGGCCGAGATTTCTCGCTCCGGCTCGAAATGACAGTGTGCAGGGTACAGCGAGAGTATTACAGAAAGGGGGCGCCAAGAGAAAACGGGGCGGGAGTGACAAAACACGAAAAGGCGGGGAGAACGGCGGGCGAGAACGGTTCAAATGACAGTAAAAGGCGAGGAAAAAAGCGGGCGAAAACGGTTCAAAATGACAGGAAAAGCTGCGCAAAAAGCCGCAAAAACACAAAAAAAACCGCGGGAAAAGCGGTTGGAAAAAATAAACTCTCTCAAAAAGTATACTTTTTGAGAGAGCGGAAATCGGGTGGCAATTTCGTGCTCCCAGCACGTTTTTGAGTATATCACAGGCTCATTTTGCTGTCAAGAGGTTTTTCTCAAAAAGTATACTTTTTGAGAGGATCACTGCAAAACGCGGGCAAAACCCAAAAAGCAGCGGGCAAAACCAAAAAGACGGTGAAAAACCCAAAAAGCAGCGGGCAAAACCGCGAAAAAACTGAGATTCCTCACATTCGTTCGGAATGACAGAAAAAGGGGAAAAACCGCGGAACAAAGCGGGATTTTTGGGGTTTTTTGCGTGCAAACGGGGGCAAGATCGAGCGGATCGGCATTGGGAAGTCGGCAATATTCCTGAAAAGGAATAAATAAAGAGGAGGAAGTATATGAAAAAAAGAACCAAACTTTTGCT
>CANPZD010000006.1 GCA_947589085.1 uncultured Clostridia bacterium | reverse complement strand
GTCCATGAAAAGCCTTCCGAAGAAAAAGCCTCGGATTTTCGGGATTTTTTGAAGGAACTCGGCGTAACGCCGCGGTTCGATCCCGAAAATATCTCTCCGAAAGACTATCAGCTTTTGCTGCGTTCCCTCGAAAAGGAACCGTATGCTTCGCTGGTCAACCGCGTGATGCTGCGTTCGATGATGAAAGCTCAGTATTCTCCCGTCAATTTGGGGCACTTCGGGATCGCTTCTTCCTGTTACTGCCATTTCACCTCCCCGATCCGCAGGTACCCCGATCTCTGCATTCATCGGATCATCAAGGACGCGCTCGCGGGTGCGGAAGGCCTGCAAGAAAAATACGGCGATTTTGTTAAAGACGCTTCCGTCCGCTCCTCCGCCTGCGAACGCAACGCGCAGGAGGCCGAACGGGAAGTTGACGCCCTTTATATCGTCGCCTACATGCAGGACAAGATCGGCGACGAGTTCGAAGCAACGGTTTCCGGCGTAACGGGATTCGGACTTTTTGCGGAACTCGATAATACCGTCGAAGGGTTCATTCCCCTCGAAACGCTCCCGGGCGATTCGTATGTGTTTTATGAAAAACGCTTCCTGTTGCAGGGCGCGGGAAACGGGTTCCGGCTGGGTCAGCGGATCCGCGTAAAACTTACGGGCGTGGATTGGGGCACGCGCCGCGTACAATTTTCTTATCTCGAAACAATTCCGGAGTCAGAACAACGATGAAAGTGATCGCAGTCAACAAATCCGCCTCGTTCGAATATTTTATTCAGGAAAAATATGAGGCCGGCATCGTGCTCGAAGGCGCGGAAGTCAAATCGCTCCGCGCGGGAAAAGCTTCGCTCGGCGAAAGTTTCTGCGAGATCCGCAGCGGCGAAATTTTTCTGAAAAACATGCACATCGCCCTCTACGATAAGAGCGGCGCTTTCTCCACACGGGATTCCCGCAAGGAACGCAAGCTCCTTCTCCACCGCGAAGAAATCGCGAAAATCGTCGGGAAAGTCAACGAAAAAGGATTTACGCTCATTCCCTTGAAACTATATTTCAAAGACGCGCTCGTGAAGGCGGAAATCGCCCTATGCAAAGGCAAACATACCTACGATAAAAAGCAGGCTCTCGCGGATCGCGACCGCAAACGCGAAATGGATCGGGCCGCCAAAGAATTTTCTTCCTCAAATCGCTGAATCATCCCCCGCCGAAACGCGGGGAATTTTTTTGGTTTTTTCATCATAATTTTGCGTTACGTTTGAAAATCTCTTTTTTGCGGTATATATAAAATGAACAAAGGAAGCGGTAGGCTTCGGACGGATCTTGCGGGGCGACTCGGAGGGATCCCCCGGCCGCACGTCGGTTCCGGACCGTACACCGCAGCCTCCCGAGCGATGATATTTTATCAGAGAAAGGAGAATTTATTATGAAACATGAATTGCAGACCAGAAACAACAACTACGACCTCTTCGATGTGTTCGACGACTTCTTCAAGCCGATGTTCTTCGAGGAAAGCAAGGAACTGAGAACGGATATCAAAGAAACGGAAACTTCTTACGAATTGGATCTGGAACTTCCCGGCTTCCGTAAGGATGAGATCAAGGTTTCTTTGGAGAACGGGTATCTCACCGTAAGCGCAGAAAAAAACAAGAAAGAAGAAAACGGCAAATATCTCCGCAGAGAGATCCGCGAAAGCACTTCGAGAAGCTATTATGTCGGAACGGATGTGACGCGGGAACAGATCAAAGCAAAATACGATAACGGCATTCTCAGTCTCACCGTGCCCAAGGAACAGCCGAAGAAAATTCCGGAAAACAACTTCATCGCGATCGACTGATCGATCCGAAAAAAAGCGCCCTTTCGGCGCTGCACCGCTCACAACGCAAGCTGAACCATTCGGCTTGCGTTATTTTTTATTCAAATCATTGCTATCTTTCACGGATTTTATTATAATTGTATTGATGAAAAGGTAAGGAGCGAAAGCGTTGAAAATATTGGTAACGGGCGGAACTGTTTTCGTAAGCAAATACATTGCCGAATATTTTTCAAATAAGGGACACGACGTTTATGTCCTCAACCGCAATACAAAACCGCAACTGCCAAACGTAAAACTGATTCAATGCAATCGCAATGCAATCAACGGAAAGCTCAAGGGCTTGTTTTTTGATACGGTGATAGACGTAACGGCTTACTGTGCCGAAGAGATCCATTGTTTGCTTGACAGCCTTGAAAGTTTTGATAATTTTTTTATGATCAGTTCAAGCGCGGTATACCCAGAAACACTCAAACTGCCATTCAACGAAAATGATATCTGCGGAAAAAATAAGTTTTGGGGCGATTACGGCACAAATAAAATACAGGCGGAAAATGCCCTCTTGCATAGAGTTCCCCATGCTTATATAATCAGACCGCCCTATCTGTACGGCGAGTATAACAATCTTTACAGAGAAGCGTTCGTTTTTGAATGTGCCGAAAGAGATATGCCGTTCTATTTGCCCAAAGACGGCGCTATGCCGTTACAGTTTTTTTACGTAGGAGATTTATGCAGATTCATAGAAATGCTACTCAAATTACGCCCCGTTCAAAAAATATTCAACGTAGGGAATGCGCCCGTGACCATCAAAGAATGGGCAGCCGCCTGTTACAATGCAGTCGGTAAAACTCCGACTTTTATAAACGTTTTCGGGGAGATCGAACAACGGAACTATTTCCCCTTTTACGACTACGGCTACTGCCTCGATACAAGCGCGCAAAGCGAAATTCTTCCCGAACTGACGCCTTTGAAAACAGGTTTAACGCGTGCATACAAATGGTATAAGAACAATAAAAGCGCAATCAATTCCAAAAATTATTTTGATTTTATTAAAAATAATTTAATATGAATGATCCCCGCCGTCCTGTTGGTAAATTGAAAATCATCTGTCGCTACGATCCTTTTTGGGGAAAAGTTTTTTGGGCGATCTCACATAGGTGCGGACTACGCTGCCGCAATCCCGACAAACCGTTGCAAAAAGCGTGGCGCTGCGCAAACCGCCTTTCTTCAAAGGTTTCAAATATGAGCTGCCATAAGATTTTACTTTTGTATCGATAAATTCCTCGCCGCCGCAATACGGGCACTTTTCGATTTTAACTTCTTTCATAATAAAAAACATTCCTTTTTAATTATTTTTGCCGAATATATCTTCATAAATTTCTTTTGCTTGTTCCATATCTTTATAGTGAACATAAACTTTCCGTCTGTCGGCTCTTCCTGCGGTTGCGTATGTTACACCTCGAGAATAGCTGGGTATGCCTACAATTTCAACTTTGTTTTCTTTTAGCGCGCTTTCCAACATATTAAAATTAAATTCATCGACATTAACGAAGAAACAAAAATCTTCGTCGTTTACGGCTCTCAATCTCTTATTTCCACACGACGGACAACGATTCTCATCCGTTGCAAAATTACATTTTTCACAAAACATCATATACAGTCGATTTGATTTTGACAGAACGCCAAATTACAGTTTATCGCTACAATTATACCATAAAATCAGGAGAAGCGCAAGAGCGCTCACAGATAAAAAGTAAATCCGAACCGTTCACTCGTTACGAGTATCGATTCGGATTATAACTTGGTGCACCACGATAAACATAAGTTGAATCATGATCAAGGCTCCCCAAAAATATTGCAGAGCAAGATTTTTGGGGAAAATGAGACGCAGGCGACAAAAGGATAGTGCCCGCCAAATGGCGGGCACTTCCAAAAGTCGCCTTGCGGCAACGTGGTGCGGATGACAGGACTTGAACCTGCATGGTCTCCCACAGGAACCTGAAACCTGCGCGTCTGCCAATTTCGCCACATCCGCATATCCGTGTTTTTCCCGGCGGAACGTACGCGATCCGCCGATTCAAAACTCTGTTTTGACGATCCGTTCGCCCGAAGTGCCGTCGAGAACCCATACTTTTCCGCCGGCAGAAAGACTTTTGACTGCCATGCCGTCGGAAACGATCAACGCTGCGCCGTTCTCGATCCCCCAAGCGCAATACCTATTATACAATACGATTTTATCGAAGTCAAGCGATCTTTCATTGTAATGCGGAGAAATTTTTCCCTTCAACCAGCCGAGGCCCGGATACATTGCATATTCGCCCTCGATCACGGAATCCGAATACATTTCTTCAAACCAGCAAATCGCCCCCGCGGAAAGTCCGCAAATCAGAACGCCGCGTTCATACGCCTCCCGGATCAGCTCGAGAAGTCCGCTTCTTTTCCAGTGATCGAGCATGAATACGGTATTCCCGCCGCCGATGTACAAAAAATCCGCCCTGTTGAATTTTTCCCGCATTTTGGCGAAGTCGATCTCCCGGCCTACGGTGAGCGCGACGTCCGTTTTGACGTCAAAAAGTCCCGTGTAAACTTTATGGAACGTATTGTAATAGGGCATGCAATCGTGGCTGGCCGTGGGAATAAACAGTCCGCAGGCACGCCGCTCCCCCGCCGATTTTTTCGCTTCCGACGCGATATATTCGTCGATCGGAAGCGTTTCGCGATTTTTCAGTTCGCCTCCTCCGATCAGGACCATGCGCTTCATTGCAAGTCCTCTCTTTCGGGAACCAGCGCTGCCGCGAGAGCTTCTTCCTCTGCGGCGGAGATGCCCGCCGTCCTGTCGACGGGAACCGAAAAAATGACGCCCGCGGCTTCCGTTTTCGCGCCCACGCGCTCGGAAAGCGCGTTCATGATCGCCAAAGTCCCCTCTTTGCGCGAAAGGATCAGTAAAATTTCCTGCTCCTGTACGAGAGAAATGCCGATAAATTGCTCCGCTTTTGCATTTTTCATCGCCCGCGCACGGATGATCGTTCCGCCCGCGGCGCCCGCTTCCCGTGCGACTTCCATCGCGGTATCCACAAAGTTGGCCGCCACGCACGCCACGATGAGATTGTATTTTCTTTCTTCGCTCTTCATGATCTTACTCCCGTCCATCGATTTATTGCTCGCAGCGCCCGTGATCCCCTCCGCCACCGTTTGGGATATCCCGGTGAGCGGAACGGTAAACGAGATCCCTCTTCCGACGAGATACAGCGACATTCTCTCGCGAAGCTGCCGCAATACGCGCTCTTCGTCGGATTCGGGGAAGATCGAAACGAGCACGGTTTTTTCCGTCTCCCCTATCCCGAGATAGTCGAGAACGGCCGAGTGTGCCGTTCCCGTCCCCGCGAATTGATAGGAAAGCGAAACGGAACATTCGTCGAGAATTTCCTTGAGTTTTTTTTCGTCGTATTGGTTGACGATGCTCAAAAGCAATTTTGCGCGCAGAAAGCTCGACGGCGCAATGCGGCGCTCCGGCTCTTTCTGCTGTTTTTCCGTATGCGATCCGATCCTGAACATCAATCCACCTCGTACACGAGAATTTTTTCTTCCGCCGTGATAAAATTGCGTTTGATCTTATGCGTTTTGAATCTGTAATAGATGCCGAGAATCTGGATCGTGATGAGCGGCGTGAGCGCTACAAATGCAACGCAGCCGAATGCATCCGTCATGATGAGCGCGGAACTGTTCCCGTTGAGCGCATAGCAGGCGCCGAAGGCAAGCGGAAGCACAAAGGAGGAAACCATGGCGCCGCTTGCAACGCCGCCCGAGTCGAAAGCAATGCCGGTATAGAGCGGCGGCGTAAAAAACGTGAGAAGGAGCGCGATGCCGTACCCCGGCAGAAGGATCCACATGATGTTGATATGCGTCAGAATGCGCGTCATGGCAAGTCCCAGCGCGACTGAGACGCCGATACAGAGTGCGCGTTTCATCGCCTTCGCGCTGATCGCGCCCGCAGACATCCGTTCCACTTGCTTGTTCAGCACGTGAACGGCGGGTTCCGCCGCCACGACAAAATATCCGATCAGCATGCCGGCGGGAATGAGCAGCCAACCTCCCGCTATGCCGGCGAGCGCTTCCCCCACGCTCCTTCCGACGGGCATGAATCCCGTATTGGATCCGGTCAAAAACAACACAAGTCCGACAAACGTGTACAAAAATCCGATCAAAATCCGCACGACCTGACGTTTGCGGAACGAACGGGTGATCAGCTGAAACATCAAGAAGAACACGATGATCGGACTTACCGCGATCCCGACGTCGACCGCATGCGATTGAAATCCGTGCGCATATTCAAGCAAAACGCCGCGCGTGCTGTGCACGTCTGCGGGGATCCGCAGCGCCTCGTCAATGTGATACTCGATCGCGTTCACCTTGAAAATTATGCCGAGCACCAGCGTTGCGATGATCGGGCCGATACTCGAAAGCGCGACCAGTCCGAAGGAATCGTCCTGACTGCCCTTCCCCGCGCGGAGGGACGCGACGCCCACGCCGAGCGAAATGATAAACGGCACGGTCATAGGTCCCGTCGTCACGCCGCCCGCGTCGAAGGAGACCGCCCAGAACGAGGGCGCGACAAAGATGCAAAGCAGAAACGCGATGAGATAAAAGACAATGAGCAGGATCCAAAGACGGATCTTCAAAACGATCCGCAGCATCGCAAACAGGAGAAAGATCCCCACGCCGACGGCAACGACAAGGATCAGAAGATAGTTGCCGAGCGGCGTCTGTTTTGCGATGAAAGGCACCTGCATGGCAAGGATCTGCAGGTCGGGTTCGGCCACCGTAACGATGATCCCTATGATAAACGAGAGCAGCGCGATCAGCCAGATTTTTTTGGACTTCGTCATGGCGGAACCGATCTTTTCTCCGATCACGAGCAAAGACATATCCGCGCCCTGCGTGAAAAGTCCCATGCCGAAGATCAGAAGCACCACTCCGATGATAAACAACACAAAAATGCCCGCGTCGAGTGGAATCAACGTGAGCGCAAGCACAACCACGATCAATGCGATCGGCAGAATCGAGGAAAGCGATTCGGTAATTTTATCGCGCAACGCTTTTCTGAGCACAGCGGTTTCCCTCCGCAAACCTCAAATAACTTACTCTTTATTGTATTTCCGCTCGGCCGCAGAAATTTTATCGATCCTGCGCCGATGCTTTTCCTCTCCGGAAAACGGCGTCTCCAAAAACACTCTTACGATTTCAAGGGCAAGATTCACGCCGACAAACGCGCCGCCGAGCGCCAGCATATTCGCGTCGTTGTGTAGGCGCGTCATTTTTGCGGAGAGCGGCTCCGAGCAGAGCGCGCAGCGCACCCCGGGAACTTTGTTGGCGGCGATGGAGATCCCGATCCCCGTCGTGCAAATCACGATTCCCCTTTCGCACTCGTTTGCGGCGACCGCTTCCGCCGCGGCGATGCCGAAGTCGGGATAATCGCACGAATCCGACGTCGTCGTTCCGTAATCCGCGACGTCATATCCGTTCTCGCGCAAATACGCCTGTACCTGATTTTTCAATTGAAGTCCGCCGTGATCGCATGCTATGGCAATTTTCATCTCGTTTCTCCCGATTTCGAATTTTCTTCCAAGGAAGGACAGCATAATTGAATGACGCGCGGCAGACAATCCCGAATCATCCGAAGCGTCACGCGGTATGTATCGATCGCGCATCCGTACGGGTCGGGGATCTCCATGCCGCAAAGTTCCGGAAAGCTCGTCACGTTCGCAAAAGCGCCGAGCCGATCGCGTTGCGCCGACGTCATGCAGACGACTCTGTACGCATCCGTGACCATCTTTTCCGTGAGGCAACGGGAAGCGAAGTCCGCCGAAAACGCAATGCCGGCCTCCGTGAGCGCCTGCTTCGCATTCGCGGACATCGGACAGCCGTTATCCGTCCGAAGGCCAGCAGATTGTACTCTGTACCAGCGGATCCTCTTACGTTTCAGTTCCGCTCTGAGCGCCGCTTCCGCCATGGGAGAACGGCAGGTATTGCCTGTGCATACAAACAAGATCGTCCTATGTTTCATGATTTCCTCCGAACGCACGGCTGAAACGATTCAGAACGCCGGCCATCACGCCCCCCCTTTCTTTCGGTTCGATCCCGATGAGAAGCGTCGCAGACTTTTCCCCCTGCCGAAGAAGCGCATAGAGGTTGCGGGCCATTTCCTCACCGCTTGCGCCCAACACAAGCGTTTTGCAATGCTTCAAATTTTCCGCGGCTGCCCGCTCGCAGAGCACGCAGGGGGTCCCTCCCGCTTCGGACTCCGCGCGGTACAGCGCCATTGCCTCCTCCGCGCTGCGGCAGTATGCCGTTTTGCAACGCGGCGAATAGTGTTTATATGCCATGCCGGGACTTTTGGGTTTTTCCCCCGCCTTGGCGTGATACACGCCGCAATCCCCCGCGACGGAAGCGATCATCTCGCGGGTCACAAGTCCCTCCCGCAGAATTTGGGGGATCTCCCCCGTGCAGTCGAGCACGGTGCTTTCGATCCCGCCGGAACAGGGGCCGCCGTCGAGAATGAGTTCGATCTTTCCGTCGAAATCGTCGTAAACGTGCCGCGCAGTGACGGGCGAAACATGTTTGGAGAGATTGGCGCTGGGCGCGGCGACCGGAAGATCGACGGCCTTCAGAAACGCCTGCGCGGCAGGCGATGCGGGCACGCGGATCGCAAGCGTGTTCAGCCCGCAGGAAACATACCGGGAAACCTTCCCCGTCGAAGGATAAACCATAGTAAGCGGCCCCGGAAGAAACGCCGCGCGCAGTTTCGGCGCATAGTTCGGCTCGCAGTCGATGAGCAAAGAGATATCATAGCCGAGAGCGACGTGAACGATGAGCGGATTATCCGCAGGTCGGCCTTTGAGGGCAAAGATTTTTTTTACGGCGTCATCCGAAAATGCGTTCGCCCCGAGGCCGTAGACCGTTTCCGTGGGAAACGCGACGACCTCGCCGCTGCGGATAAGTTCGGCCGCCTTGCGAAGCGCTTGCCCGTTCAAAGAAGAAATCTGCGTGACCATATCAGAACGGGATCCCGTCGTCCGATTGCGGCGGGAAGGCTTCGTCTGCCCCCGGCAGTTCTTCTTTTTTCGGACGCTTGGAAAATACCGGCTCCTCGTTGGGAAGATCCTGATCGTCCACATCGACGAAGCGCGTCGTCTCCCCGAGGAAGCGCAGCTGGATGCGGCCCAACGACCCGTTTCTGTGCTTGGCGATAACGAGTTCCGCGGCGCCTTTTACAACGTTTCCCTTTGCAAGTTCATCCGCCGTTGCGGTGACGTCCGGTCGGTTGATGAACATGACGATATCGGCGTCCTGTTCGATGGCGCCCGATTCCCGAAGATCGGAGAGCTGCGGTTCCTTGGTCTGGATCCGCCGAAGTTGCGACAGCGCAATCACGGGAACGTCGAGTTCCTTTGCCATGATTTTGAGATCGCGCGTGATCGAAGCGATCTCCTGCTGGCGGTTGAAATCGCTGCCCGAAGGTTTGACTTCGCTCCCCATGAGCTGAATATAATCGATCATCACGAGATCGAGTCCCCCCTCGCTCGCTGCCAAACGGCGGCATTTGGAAAGAATTTCCGCCGGGGTCACACGGGAGGAATCGTCGATGAAGATTTTGCTCTTTTGCAGCCGGTCGCTCGCGAGCATGAGATTTTTCCACTCTTTTTGCACGAGTTTTCCCGAAAGCGCCTTTTCCATGCTCACTTCCGCATGCGCGCAGAGCAGCCTCTGAACGATCTGCACACGCGGCATTTCAAGCGAAAAGACCGCCGCGACCTTTGATTTCCGCAGGCAAGCGTGTTCGACAATGTTCATTGCCAACGAGGTTTTTCCCATGCCGGGACGGGCGGCAATGACGATCAGGTCGGACTTTTGCAATCCGTTTGTAATGCGGTCGAGATGCTTGAAGCCCGTTTCGATCCCGCGGAATGCGTTCGGGTCGGACTGAATATCTTCGAATTTTTTGATGACGTCGTGAATGACGGCCCCGTCGCCGAGACCCGCGAGCACTGTTCCGTCCTCGCTCTTGGAGATATCGTAAACTTGTTTTTCCGCAAAGGCGATCGACTCCCGCTCTTCAAGTCCCTTCTGACAGGTTTCGATGATCTCGCGGGACGCGCGGATCAAAGCGCGGTTGACGCTGTCGCGCTTGACGATCGCAAGATACTGCCGGTAGTTTGCCGCCGAAGGCGTTCTCTCCGCCAACTCTGTGACCGTCTGCAAACCGCCCGCGCGGGCAAGCGTACCGTCGCGCTCCATCTGATCGGTGAGCGTGACGACGTCCACCACCCTCCTTGCGCCGAAAATGCGCTTCATCGCCGCAAGCGCAAGGCGGTGCGACTCCTGATAAAAGTCTTCTTCGCGAAGTTGTTCGAGGATCTCCGATTGCACGCTCTCGTCGATCAAAAGACAGCCGAGCAGAGCGGCCTCCGCTTCGAGATTGTGCGGCATCTGATTGTTTGGCATAGACGTTTTTCCTTGATGTGATTAAGATAATTTTTCGAATTCTTCGAGCGCGGCCGCAAACTCGGCCATTGCCGCCTTGAAAGGCTCCTCTGACGTAAGATCCGCTCCCGCGATCTTGAGAAGCGATACGGGATCCGTCGAACAGCCGCCCGAAAGGAACCGGATATAATCGGAAACCGCGCGCTCCCCTTCGTTGAGAATTCTGTTTGCGATGCAGATCGCCGCCGTGATCCCCGTAGCGTACTTGTAGACGTAGAACGAAGTATAAAAATGCGGAATGCGCGCCCATTCGATCGCGATGTTTTCGTCGTGCTCCACGGCGTCGCCGTAATACGCTCTGTTGAGATCGAGATAGAGCCGGGAAAGATTGTCCTGATTGAGAGGCTCACCCGCCTCCGCCATCGCATGCGCGCGTTCCTCGAATTCCGCAAACTGCGTCTGGCGGAACAACGTCGTGCGGATCATATCCAAAAAGTAATTGAGCAGATATTTTTTGAGTTTTGCATCCTCGGTCGTTTTGAGCAGATATTTGAGCAGGAGCACTTCGTTGACCGTGCTCGCGACTTCTGCCACGAAGATCTTATAGTCGGCCTTCGCAAACGGCTGGTTCTTGTTGGAAAAGTACGTGTGGAGGGAATGCCCCATCTCGTGCGCGATCGTGAATACGTCGTGCGTGGTCTTCTGATAATTCAAAAGGACAAAGGGATGGATCCCGTACACGCCGCTCGAATAGGCGCCGCTGCGTTTTCCCTCCGTCTCCATAACGTCGATCCAGCCTTCGTCGCGCCCCTTTTTGAAGAGTTCGATGTATTCCTTGCCGAGCGGCGCAAGTCCCTTGATGCAAAGATCGTACGCGTCCTCATAGGAGAGTTTGAGTTCCGCGTCCTCCACGAGCGAGGGATAGATATCGTACATATACGCCTTATCGTATCCCATGATCTTCTTGCGAAGCGCAATGTAGTGGTGCATCAGAGGCGTCGCTTCCCGCACGGATTTCACGAGCGTGCGATAGACGGACTCGTCGACGTCCTCTTCGAAGAGCGCCATTTGCAGACAGGAATCATAGCCGCGCACGCGCTGATAAAAGATATCCTTTTGCACATTGCCGTAATAGGTCGTCGCGATCGTGCCGAGAATCTTCCGATATGCGGAATAATAGAGTTCGTACGCTTCTTTGCGCTTTGCCCTGTCTTTTCCGTTCATTATGACGGAATACAGGCCGTGAGAAAGCGGCGTCTTTTTTCCTTCGTATTCGATCTCGGGCAAATTGAGTTCGGCGTTGTCCAGCATCATGAACGCAAGGCTCGCCGTGGAAAGCGGCTCGCCCGCTTGCGCAAGGATAATTTCCTCCCGCTCGGAAAGCGTATATTTTTTGCTCGCCTTGATGCGGGAAAGCATGTAATCGTAATCTTTGAGACGTGGATCCGCAAGATAGCCGTCGAGAACGTCGTCGGCAAGCGCGGTGAGTTCCGGCGTCGAAAACGCTGTCTCCGATTCGAAACGGGTAAAGAAACTCGTGATCTTCGCGACGTAAGAACCGTATTTGGTTTCCCGTACGTCCTGATCGCGCTTGAGATGCGCATAGAGAAATACGCGGAGCGCCCTGCGGCTCACCTCTTCCTCCGCTTTCAGAAACGCGAGCAACCCCTCCGCCGTGCCGAGCGTGCCGCGGTATTTCGAAAAATCGTTGCCGGCTTCGAGAGAAGCATATGCCTTCTCCCATTCCTCATCCGAGGAAAAAATATCCGAGAGCTTCCATTTGTAAACTTCCCGTACGTCCTTTCTCTGCATAAGATCCTCCTATGATCAGTTCTTAAAGCTGTGGATGGGTGCGGGAATGAGGCCGCCCCGTCCGATAAATTTGCTTGCATCGCCCTGATGAACGGGCATGACGGGCGCCCTGCCGAGAAGCCCGCCGAAATTCACGGAATCGCCCACTTTCTTGCCGGGTGCCGGGATCACTCTGACCGCGGTCGTTTTGTTATTGATCATGCCGATCGCGGCTTCGTCTGCGATGATCGCGGAAAGCGTTGAAGCGGGCGTATCGCCGGGAACGGCGATCATATCCAACCCGACGGAGCAGACGCAGGTCATCGCTTCCAATTTATCGATCGTAATGCGCCCCTTCTCCGCCGATTCGATCATGCCGATATCCTCGGAAACGGGGATAAACGCGCCCGAAAGTCCCCCGACGCGCGAGGAAGCCATGACGCCCCCCTTCTTGACCGCATCGTTGAGCATGGCAAGCGCCGCCGTGGTCCCGTGACAGCCGACGACTTCCAATCCCAATTCTTCGAGAATGTGCGCGACCGAATCCCCGCGCGCCGGCGTGGGCGCCAGCGACAGGTCGACGATGCCGAAACGCGCCCCGAGACATTCCGCCGCCTCTTTGGCGATCAGCTGCCCCGCGCGCGTGATTTTGAACGCCGTGCGTTTGATGACTTCCGCGGCGTCGGTAAGATCCGCGTCCGGCACGAAACTGAGCGCGTGCTGCACAACGCCCGGCCCCGAAACGCCGACATTGATCACGGTATCCGCTTCTCCCGCGCCGTGGAAAGCGCCCGCCATAAACGGGTTGTCCTCCACGGCGTTGCAGAACACGACGAGTTTACAGCAGCCGAGGCCATCCCGATCTTTGGTCAGTTCGGCCGTCTCTTTGATGATTTCCCCCATGAGACGGACGGCGTCGATATTGATCCCGGAACGCGACGATCCCACATTGACGGAAGAACACAGCCGCTCCGTTTGGGCAAGCACTTCCGGGATCGTGCGGAGAAAGATCTCTTCATAGTCGGCCGTGCCCTTATGGACGAGCGCGGAATAACCGCCCAAGAAATCGATCCCGAGTTCGCGTGCCGCCCGATCGAGCGCGCCGCCGATCAAGCCGCTCTCCGCGGGAAAGGCCGCCGTGATCAGAGAGACCGGCGTCACGGAGATCCGTTTGTTCACGATCGGGATCCCGTATCTGCGCGAGAGCGATTCCGCCGTCGGAACGAGATGCTGCGCTTTCCGCATCACATGGTCGTAGACCGCGTCCGCAGTCTCGCGCGCATTGCCCCGCACGCAGGAGAGAAGGGAAAGTCCCATCGTCACCGTGCGGATATCCAGATGTTCTTTTTCCACCATTTCGATGGTTTCGATCACTTGACTTTTGTTGAACATAGCGCCTCTCAAATATTGTGCATAGCGTCAAAAATATCCGCGTGCTGCAACCGGACGTGCATTCCGATCCCCTTTCCGTATGCGGCGCATTCATCCGCAAGCGCGGAAAAATCCGACGATTCGGGCACGCAGATCATCATGATCATGGCAAACTGATTCCCGAGGATCGTCTGCGAGACGTCCTCGATATTGATGTTCTTCTTCGCTAAAAATCCGCTGATCCCGGCAATGACGCCCGTTCTGTCGGAACCGGTCACCGTAACGACTGCGCGCATGAATTTTCCTCCTTGGTTGATTTTGCGATAAAGAGCACGCCGAGCGTATTCCGGCCGCAATGCCCCGTGATCACGGAGCCCGCGACCGTCTCCAGAATTTCGTCGAACCGGAATGTCTCCGCAACTTTTTCGCGGGCGAAAGACACAAGTTCCGCATCCGCGCTGCTGTGCGTTACAAAACAGCGCGTACGGTCGTATTCGGGATATTTCGCCGCGAGATCTTCGATATAATTCGCAATACATTTCTGCATGCTGCCGCGATATTTCTTTTCGGCGACAAGCTGCCCGTCCTCCATCTCGATGAGCGGATGGATCTTGAGAATGTTCGCCCCGTACATCGCCATGCGCGAACATCTGCCGCCCTTGTAGAGATAATCAAGCCGGTCGGGAATGAACGAGGTGTTCACGAGCGGACGCAGGGCGTTCACCGTTTCCACGATCTCATCGGCAGTTTTCCCTTCCCGCAGCAGGTCGGACGCCTTCATGACGAGCAGGCCTTGTCCCGAGGAAAGCGCCTTGCTGTCGACAACATACACCTTTCCCGGGAATTGCTTCGCGGCTTCGGCGGCATAGGCGTTGGAGGAGGAAGATCGCGAAGAAATACTGAAATGGATCACGGTCTTTCCCGCATCCGCAAAGGGACGGAAAAAATCCGCGTAATCCTGCGCGCTCGGCGCAGCCGTCTTGGGGAGTTCGCCCGTCCGTTCGACAAAATCGAAAATATCCTGCGGCACGATATCCACTCCGTCAAGGTGATTGGCGCCGCCGAGGATCACGGAGAGCGGCATCAACGCGACGTTCCTCTCTGTTCCGTATTTTCCCAAATCGCAAGTACTGTCTGCTGTAAGTTGAATTTCCATATCGATCTCCTATTGCAGGTTGATAAATCGGATCAGAACCAGCCGCAGAGATATCCGCGGACGAAAAAGGCGCTTACGCGTTCCATTCCGCGCGGTGCGGTAAAGTTCCAATCGAGAACGACCCCGATGATATCTTGCGCGGGGAGCGGACCGACATAGCGGGAATCCTCGCTCTTGGCGCGATTGTCTCCCATGACGAAGATCTCGCCCTTCCCGAGCGTCCATTCCGAGACGATCTCGCCCGAAACATTGCGCACGGGGTCGGTTTCTCCCTTGACGTAAGGCTCGTCGAGCCGAATTTCGCTCGTCGTTTCGGCATACGTGATATACACGAATCCGCCCGAAAGACGGACGGTGTCCCCCTCCACGGCGATGAGCCGTTTGATAATATTCCCCCCCTCGAACGCGGGATTCCCCTCAACGTCGACGATCACGATATCCCCGCGCTCCGCCGATCCGCCGCGGGAAGCGAGCAGGCGATCTCCGCCCGTATAATCTTGGGTTGCGGAATTGTAGACCCCGCCGTACAGCGTATCGTCCATCGATGCGCCCTTGACTTCCACGAGAAAATAGCGGGAATTGACCCAGATCTGCCCGAAGAAGTAAAGGATCACGAGCACAACGACGATATAAAATATCGTCCAGAGCGGATTATTGATTTTTTTACGGGGATCGAGAAGTTCGGGACGGCCCATTCACGCCTCCTTTGAAAGTACGCGTTTGATCCTTTTGGAAAGTTCGTCCGGCAAGAGAACAACGATCCTGCCGCATCCGAGGCACCTGATCTTCCAGTCTGCGCCCGTTCCGACGATCTTCCATCGATTCGCGCCGCACGGATGCGGCTTTTTCGCTTCAAAGGTATCGCCAAGCTCCATATCAGATCCAAAGCACGTTATTGATGAGAATTTGGTCGTCGCTCAAAAACACGACGGAGACCACGCCGTCAAAACTGCCGAGCGACAGGCCCGTTTCCGATTTGAATTCGGAAGCGTCGAGAAGCACGCTCTTCCACTTTCCGCCGCCCGCAACGGGCACTTCGCATTTGAAACCGACGTCCTCCTCTTCGTCCTTATAAAACAGCACGCGCAGGCGGGTGTTGACTTTGGAATAGGCGTCGAACCGGAAGGAAACGCCCTCCGGCGGACGGAACCGCGGCTCGCCCACACGGTAAGAGATGATCCCCGAAGAGACGGCAATCCCCTTGATCCCGCCGTATCCGGGAAGATAATGGGATACGACGCCCGTTTCCGCCATGAAACAGTCGGCCACCGCGCGCGTCCTTCTCCGGAACGACGCGAACCCGTTTCTTCCGTCCTCCTCCGCATAGAGAATGCGGCTCATCGGTCTGGAATTCGCGTACTGCTTCGTGACGTTGACTTCAAGGATCTTGGACGTGACGGAAAAATTGTTCGAATAATTGGCAAACGCGTAGACGAGCGCCTGTCGGCTGCCGGAATAGAGCGGCAGCGGCACCGTGCCCGCGTTTCCTTTCAAATCGTCGAAATTCCCGAGTACGCGGGTCCAGTCGCGCGTTTTGAACGCGGCGACGTTTTCCGTGTAAAAAATTCCGAATTCCTTGATCTCGCCCTCGGGATCGAAACTTCCCTTCACGACGAGATTTCCCTGTTCATCCTCGCCGACGCTCACGCCGATGGGTTTGCTGACAAAGACGGAGTGCTTTTTCAGGTGTTTGCCGAGGAAAAGATCGATATCGAGAAGCGTATGAGTCCCCAGAAGTCCGTTGCCGTGAGCGGAAAAAAGCAACGCCTTTTCCACTTCGGGATTCAACTGCGAAAACGTATCGTAAACGCGGTCGTAATTGTACGTTTTATCGTTTACGGCGGAAAGCAGTAGGACCGGACAGCCGACGTAAGGCGCATAGCTTTGGGAATCGATCCCCGCAATAAAGCGATGACGTTCTTCATCGAATACGGGTTTGCCGACCTCTTTGCCGAATTTGTCGATCCCGCGGTAAGCGAGCCAACCGGCGGCGCACACGGAGATCATACAGGAAAGCTCGGAATAGGGCGCGATCTTGAAGATTACTTCCCCGCCCGTTCGCAATCCGATCGCGCCGACGCAGGTCACCTCTTCCCTCCCGAAAAGATACCGCGCCGCGTATCTTGCGACGCCCGCCCACTCATACCAACAGGTCTCGCGGGCCGTTTCGGCGCAATCATAGAGCGTTCCGTCCGCCCGGACGAAGTTTGCGTAATCGATATTCGTCGGATAAACGGTATACGGACCCTCCGGGCGCAAACCGCAATAATCGACGCAGAGCACGCCGTAGCCGTTCTTGACGAAGTGCATCACAAAAGTTTCGTCGAAGGGAAGTCCCGCTTCGAACAAAATCATGACGACGGGAAATTTTTCCGCGTCGGCGGGGAAAATGTAGCGCGCGTAAATTTTTACGCGTCCCGCACCCGTTTCGCGGCCCTTGAAATAGAGATCCCGGAACACGCATCCCTGATCGCGCGTCTCCGAAATAAGCTCCTCCTCGAGCGGAAGCGACTCGTCGAAATCTTTCCATAGCGTGACGGGCGTCAAAATCTGTTTCGCCAAAACGTTACCTCACTCTGCGATGATTTGCGATCCGTGCTGCTCGGTCGCTTTCCGAACCAGCAGCTTGCGGTCGATTCTGTGTTTGAGTTCCTCCACATGGGAGATGATGCCGATCGTAAAGTGCTCTCCGCGCAGCTTCTCGAGACTGTCCATCACCGTATCGATCAGGTGCGCGTCAAGCGTGCCGAATCCCTCGTCGAGAAAGAAAAATTCGATGGGCCTGAGCGAACGGGCGCAGATCTCCGAACCCAGCGCAAGCGCGAGCGAAAGAGAGACCAGAAACGTCTCGCCGCCCGAAAGCGTGTACACGCCGCGTTTCTCCCCTCCGTTGAAGTTGTCGCCGACGTAAAATCCGCCGTCGTAGCGCAGAAAATATCTTCCGTCCGTCAGAGAAAGCAGGCGCTCGCTCGCATGCACGGCGACTTTCTGCAAGTACTCTTCCGCAACGAATTCCATAAATTTATTGCCTTCGAGCAACTTTCTGAGCCGCTCCAGAAGTTCGCTTTTTTGTCTGGCTTCGCGGAATTCGCCTTCGAGCGCGCGCTTTTCGGCAAGCGCTTTTTCGATGCGGCCGAGTTCCGCTTCCGAGAGCGCGATGCGTTTCGCATGCTCTTTCACGCGCTCCTCCTGCTCTTCCCGCAGCAGCCGCGCGCGTTCGAGCGCTTCGTCCGTCGCCTGCGAATAATCCGCGTTCAGCTCGTTCTTGCGGGCAAGCGCCGCGGCAAGTTCGGCTCTGTACTCCGCCGTCCGCCGCTTCGCGTCCGCCGGGTCTCCGTATTTTGCGCAGAGCGAGTCGGCTTCTTCCGCGGCGGCGAATCCTCCCGCGTTCAGCGTTTCAAGATATCTGGCTCTCCCCTCCGAGAGCGCGCCTTCCGACGCTTTGACGCGTTCCTCCGCGGCGACCAGCGCGGCTTGCGCCTCGGAAAATTGCTTGGCGGCGCCGTTTCGTTTTTCGGTCATCTCGCGTTTTTCGCGCCGTTTGGCAAGAAGCGCCGCTTCGGCGTCCGGAAGCGCGGGCGCATCCGAAAGTTTTGCGTCGCAATCCGCGATCTCCTCTTTCCAACGGGAAAATTCCCCTGTGAGCTGCGCCAACTTTTGCAGGTGAAGATCGTATCTTCCCTTTTGTTTTTCCAGCATGAGAAGGGATTCCCGCAGTTCTCTCCGCCTCTGTTCCGCTTTTTCGAATCCCGCGCCAAGCCGGGAAAGATCCGCCCGCTCTCCGGCGGAAAGCGCCCTGTATTTTTCGATGAGCGGCGCGCTGTCCGGCGCCACCGTCGGATGTTTCTCCGTAAGCTCGCCAAGCTCGTCTGCAAACGTGCGGTACTCGTCGCGGAACAGCGCGGCCTTTCCATGCGTTTCCGCATATTCCAGAAAGTTTTCCGAACCGAGCGCGGCAAGCTCCTGCTCGATCGCGGCCCGCTCTGCGTCGTAAGAAAACTCCCGATACAGTTTGCTTTCCTCGCGCAGCGCAAGCGCCGCGGCCGAAAATTTTTTTTCCGCTTCCGCACGGCGGGACCTCACGCTCTCCGCCGCGGCAGCGCGGGCGCGCAACTCGGTAAGACGTTCGATTTCCGCCTCCGCTCCCGCTTCGTCCCACGCGTTGATCTGTTCAGACGCCGCTTCCGCCGAGCGGAATTTTTCCTGCGCGCGGCGCAACTCCGTCTCCGCGGCCTCTTTGCGCGCACGAAGCTGCATGCCCTCGCGCGCCGCTTTTACCACGGCAAACGCATGATCGAGACGGGAAAGATCCCGCTCGGTCTCTTCCATTTCCGAACGCTTTGCCTCCAATGCGGAAAGCTTTTGCAGGATCTGTTCGGCTTCCCGCCGTTTTTCGCAGAGAGCAAGCAACCGCTTCTCTTCTTCCTGCGCGCGGGCAAGCGCGGACCCCGCTTCCGTCTCCTCTTCTTTCAGGCGTTTCAGCTCCTCTTCGAGCGCGCGGACCGCCTCAACGGAAGCCTCCGCATACGGTTTCATCGCCTCTTCCAGCCGCACCGTCTGCAAATGCGCGTTGTAATACTTTTCTTTGACCCGCTTTGTGAGCCGTTCGCCGTACGCTTCGAGATCAAAGAGCCGGGAAACAAGTTTCAATCGCTCGCCGCGCTGCGCCTTGACGAACTGCGCGAATTCCCCCTGCGGAAGCGCAATACATTTTTCAAAGTCCTTTTGTTCAAGGCCGATGATGCGTTCGAGCAGAGCGTTGCTCTCGCGGAATCCCTCGGCGAGCGCCGTAAGCGCCGCGCCGTCCCGCTCATATACGCGAACCGTCTGCGCCGCGTTTTTCCGCTTCAATTCCCGCTCGACATAAAACGTTCTGCGGCGGCCTTCGTATACGATCTCGAATTCGAAATGCACATACGCGGCGTCCTGCTTATAATGGATGATATCGGCAATGCTGCCCGAACGGGAACGGTCCACATTGCCGTACAGAGCAAAGCCGATGCAATCGAGAACGGTGCTCTTGCCGGAACCGGTATCGCCGAAGATCCCGAAGATCCCGAACTCGAGGAGTTTGGTGAAATCGATCTGCGCAGGCTCGGAAAAAGAATTGATCCCGCAGAATTCCAGAAAAATCGGCTTCATGCGTCCTCCTCCCCGAGCAGAAGTAAAAAAAGCTCCTTGAGCGCATCCGGCGGCTCTTCCCCGCTCTGCGCGCGGCAAAATTCCGTAAAAAGCTCTCCGGCTCCAAGCTCGGCGCGGGATACAATCGGGGAGGCCTCCCCGCTGTTGACGTGCGTAATGAGAGAGACGAGTTTTTCGTTCGCCTCCCGCAGAGATTGCGTTTCGAATGCGGTGAGCGGCGCGGCGAGGTGAAGCGTAAGTTCCACGTATTTCCCCTCCTGGCTGTGCAGGAGCCGGATCGCGTCCTCCACGCTGTTCGCCTCCAATCGCGCAAGGCGGATCCCCGATTTGATCGGGATCTCCTCTTTCAATTCGATCTCCTTCCCGTTTGTTTCGAGAAGAAGCACGTATTTTTCCGTATTCGCTTCGTCGAACGAATATTGCAGCACCGATCCGCTGTAACGCGCGTTGCCGATCTTCTGCTTTTTATGGAGATGCCCGAGCGCGTTATACCCGACGGTCGGAAGATTCGCCGAAGGCACGGCGCGGGCGCCGCCCAATGAGACGTCCCGCTCGCTCTCCGAAACGCTCCCGCCGGCGACAAAAAGATGGGAAAGCAGCACGTGCGCACATGTACCGTCGTAAAAAGCGTCGCCCGCGGAGATCCAGCGCAACGTCTTTTCCGCATAGGTTTCCTCGGATTTTCCCTCGCGCAAACGGGCTTCGTTGGGATAGGGCAAAGCGTTGATATAGACCCGCTCGCCCGCGGAATTTTCAATGATCACATAATTTTCCCCCGCGGCGACGGCTTTTACGGGGCGGGATCCGCCCAAGGGAAATTTCTGTCCCCGGGCGCCGAAAATATAGATGCCCTCGGCCCCCGCAATGGGCGCGGAGGCGGAAAGACGAACGCCGTCGTCATGGTTTCCGCTGATCAGAACGACGGCGCGGCTGTCTGCGGCGAGTTTTTTTACGGTGCGAAAAAATACCTCTTCGGCTTCCGCCGGAGGCAGATAGGTATCGAATATATCCCCTGCGACAAGGACGAGTTCCACGCCCTTTTCCTCGCAGACGGAAACGATCTCATCGAGGACCTCGGTTTGCTCCGCAAGGCGATCCCGATCCATGAGCCGCTTGCCGAGATGCCAATCGGATGTGTGTAAAATTTTCATTCCGCGCCGCTTTGGGAAAATTTTCTCCCGCGCGGGAAAAAAACTTTGCTTTTTCCCGCGGCTATGATATACTATTATACAACAGCGAAAAGAAAAAAGCAAGCGTTGTCGGTATTTTACGGAAAAAACAAAAGAGCCATTCCGGAGGAATTATGTCGTTCTGTTCATTCTCCAAGGATTTTACGGAACGCTCGTTTACAAGCGTCGAAAATCAGTTCATCACGAAATATCTTCCCGAAGCGGGCGGAGACGCCGTCCGCGCATATCTCTACGGACTTTATCTTTGTAACTGCGCGGCGGAATTCGATGCGGAAAACACCGCAAAACTGCTCCGGATCCCCCTCAAACGGCTGATCGATATTTTCGGTTTCTGGGAGGAATGCGGTCTTGTGCAAGTGCTCTCGCGCGATCCGCTTTTCATCGAATATCTTCCCGTAAGCGCGGTCGGCGGCAAACCCAAGCCCGTCCGGCCGGAAAAATATGCGGAATTCAACCGCGAACTCTTCAAAATTCTGCAAAAAGCCGGCAAGGATTTCAAGCCGTACGAGTATCAGCGCATCCTCGAATTTCTCGAAAACAATCCCATGGAACATCAGGCGTTCCTGTTGGTCGTGGATTACTGCGCCAAAAAAGACGGCGCCCGCCTCTCCGCCTCGCATATTCTGAATAAGGCGGAAAAACTTGTTCGGGAGCGCAAATTTACATACGAACAGGCGGAAGCCGATCTTGCAGACTTTCACGTTCATGAAAAGGAGCTTTCCCGCATTTTTACGCTGCTCGGGATCTACCGGAAGCCGCAGGACTCGGATTACGACTTCCTCGAAAAATGGAAGAACGCCGGCATGGAACCGGGCGCCGTATATGCCTGCGCCGAAACGCTGAAAAAGGGTTCGCTTGCGTCTCTCGATCTGCTTGTTGCGGAACTGCTCGAAAACGAGGCGAAAACCGAAACGCAGGCTCGAGAATATCTCTCTTCCCGGGAAGCGCGCACCTCGCTTGTGTTCAAAGTCGCGCGGCGTTTGGGCGTAAAGATACAGAATCCCCGCCCCTATGCGGAAGAATACGCCGAAAAATGGCTGGAACGCGGCTATGAGCCCGAAAGTCTGCTTTCGATCGCCTCTCTCTGCCTGCATCTTTCTTACGGATTTCCGGAAATGGACAGCTTGCTCGACGAAATGTACCGCGAAGGGATCGTCGACGAAGCGGGCGTGAAAGCGTACTGCGCCTCCCGCGACAGACAGTTCAAACTCATTCAGTCCATCCAATCGATATGCGGATATATCAAAAAGACGCAGGCCGCGCTCGATATGGTCGCCGCGTGGCGCAGCTGGAGTTTTTCCGATGAAATGATCCTCGAAGCCGCAAAAAGAAGCGCCAACGCCGCCGCTCCTCTACCTTATATGAATAAACTGCTTTCGGAATGGAAACGGCTCGGCGCCTTCACCGTCTCCGAGATCCCGGAAAAAGAGAGCGGCGCAGCCTTTGCGCCCAATCCCGCCCTGCGGAGCGAAGCCGCCGTTGCCGCCGACGAACGCAGCGACCGCGAACGCTTCTATGCCGCAAGACGGCAGCAGGCCATGAAGCGGGTGGACCGCGCCCGCGCGATCGCGGAACGCGACAAGGAATTCGGCGAAGCGGAAGCCGTTCTGAAAAAAGGCGAGATCGAACTTGCCAAAGCGGAGATCTTTTCCCCCGACTTGCTGCCGGAAATTCAGCAAAGGATGGACGCCGCAAAAGCGGCGCGCGATCGGGCGCTGAAAAGATTGCAGCTTTCCGAACGGGATTTTACCCCGAAATACTTCTGCGAAAAATGCTCCGATACCGGCTACCTGCCGGACGGCAGAGCGTGCGATTGTTATAAAAAATCCTGAATTCATCAAAAAATGCCGCATTTGCGGCATTTTTAATAGTATTATGTCTCGCATAATACTTTGAAATTATTAAAAAACGGCGTTTTCCTGCCGTTTTTATTCATAATCACCGTAGTCGCGTCTGTCTCCCCCGCCCTGAAAATACGGCGGCGGAGGCGGCGGCGGTTCGGGTGCGTCTTCCCACTTGCCCCGCTTCTTATCGGGCTTCGGGGCGGCCTTGATCTCGACGAGAATCACATCGATTCCGATCTTTTTGATACAACGCATATCGATAAAAAGATCTGCCTTTCCCCAATGAAATCCTTTATTTCCGGGAACAACTATGCCGAGCACTCTGCACTCCGGCCAAGTAAATACAACGTCCGTGACCCGGCCGAGGCGCTTGCCGTCGAGCAGGTTCACCGCTTCTTTCCGTTTCAGTTCGCCGTAACTCGTTTCCACACCCTATCTTATGCGGAACTGCGTCGAAACGTTCCGATTTATGAAATTTCTTTCCGGATACTTCCGAGCGCGTTCTTTTCGAGACGGGAAACCTGCGCCTGCGAGATCCCCACTTCCGCGGAGATCTCCGTCTGCGTCTTTCCCTCGAAATAGCGCAGCATGAGGATCTTCTGTTCGCGTTCGGTGAGCCTTGCGATCGCCTCGCGGAGTGCGACGCGTTCCGTCCAGATTTCGTCGCTCTGCGTTTCGTCATAGAGCTGATCGACGAGTTGCAGCGTATCTCCCGACTTATTATAGACGGGTTCATACAGGGAGACGGGATCGGAAATGGCGTCGAGCGCATAGACGACTTCCCGTTCTTTTACCTGCATTTCCG
Source organism: uncultured Clostridia bacterium (assembly GCA_947589085.1). GTDB lineage: Bacteria > Bacillota > Clostridia > Christensenellales > Borkfalkiaceae > Gallimonas. The sequence goes on along the minus strand of CANPZD010000006.1, from coordinate 51,477 downwards.
CCGCGATTTTTTCGATGGTCGCTTCTTCGTCGCGCTCCTCGATCTTTTCACGCACTTTCAGGATCTTATATGCGGTATCGCGGATCGAGCGGGAAACGCGCAAACTGTTTCCGTCGCGCAGATAACGCTTGATCTCTCCCATGATCATCGGAACGGCATAGGTCGAAAATTTGACGTTGAAGGAGAGATCGAAATTTTCGATTGCCTTGATCAGCCCGACGCATCCCGCCTGAAACACGTCGTCCGCGCCCGCATTCTTCGCCCAAAAGCGCTTTACGAGCGAAAGCACAAGCCGCATATTGCCAACAATAAACTTTTCGCGGGCGGCTTTATCGCCCTGTTTGAGTTTTACCATCAGCTCTTCGTTTTCTTTTGCCGTCAATTTCGGCAGTCCCGCCGTATCCACGCCGCAGATCACGACTTTGCTCAGCATACTTCACCTCCCGATAGAGCTTGCTCTATGTATCGTGGGTTAGAAGTATCTGCAATCGCCGCAATTTTATACGAGTTTGGAGATTTCCCGTTTCAAACGGTCTATGATCTTTTTTTCCAGTCGGGAAATGTAACTCTGCGAGATCCCGAGCACATCCGCCACATCCTTTTGCGTCATTTCCTCGCCGCCGCCCAATCCGAAGCGCATATACATGATTTTGCGCTCCCGCTCCGGCAGTTTTTGCAGCGCGTCGCGCAGAAGTTCCTTCTCCACGCCCGATTCCACGCCGCCGTAAACGGATTCGCAGTCGGTGCCGAGCACGTCGGAGAGCAGCAATTCGTTGCCTTCGAAGTCCGAATTGATCGGCTCGTCGAAGGAAATTTCGCTCTTGAGCTTTACCGTGCGCCGAAGATACATTAAAATTTCGTTCTCGATACACCGCGAGGCGTAGGTGGCGAGTTTGATGTTCTTATCCATCCTGAAAGAATTGATCGCCTTGATCAGTCCGATCGTACCGATGGAGATCAGGTCGTCCGGATCCACGCCCGTATTCTCGAATTTGCGCGATATGTATACGACGAGCCGCAGGTTGTGTTCGATCAGTTTGGCCTTTACGGTTTCGGCGTTGTCGCCCTCTTCGAGGCTTTTCAGCATCTGCGCCTCCTCTTCGGAAGAGAGCGGCAGCGGCAGCGCCTCGCTTCCGCAGAGATAGTGGATGACGTTCTCGCTTCCCTTGAAAGTTTGCAGAAAGCGGAGCAATTTCGTAAAAAGTTTCAAGTTACGCCTCCATAAGCGCGGTATTGAGTATGAGCTGACAGCTCTTGCCGACGTCGCCGACGGTCAGATATACGCCGCTCTTTTCCACGGTTTGTTCGCCTGTGAAAATCTTCATCTTTTCGCACTCGAAAACGGGCGATTCTTTGGCGCCGTTCACCGTATTGATGCGGATCCTTCCGCTCTCCTTCAGATTGCGCCCGAACAGTGCGAACACGGCCGCAACAGAGACGACGCAGACGGGTTTTCCGCGGAATTCGAGGCAGTTTCCGCTGTCCGCATAGCCCTGCCATTTGACTTCCCTACCGCCCGCAGTGAGCGTACAGGCGAGCAGATTTTGCCGGACTTTCCGATAGCGCAGATACGATTGAGAAAGCTTCACTACGGCAACGGCAAACAGCAACAATCCCCCGATCACAAGTCCTACGGGCGCCTGTCCGATCAGATAGCCGCCGTCCGTCCGGGTGGCGCCGAAAAACGAATATGCCGCCGTGAGCAAGCCGCCCAATGCGAACGTAAAAAAGAAAAACGCCGCCGAAGTGATGAGATACGGCTTGAGCTTTTTTCCGTGAACGGCAATGACGCAAAGAAGGATCCCGCCCAGCGCCTTGATGAGATAAGCGCTCCATGCGGGGACCGACAGGAGCGGAAATACGATCGCCTCCGCGGCGCCGACCGCGGCGGCCGCCGCCATCCGGATCTTATAGATCTTCGTCTTTGCGCATTTGAGCGCAAGATACAGAAGCACCCCGTCGAGAATGAAATTTTCCGCAAACGCGTACTCCCAATAGACAACCATTTCCCTGCTCCGTAAACGGCATTATAAAAGCTTTGCGGGCATGAAAAAAGGCATTTCCCGTCGGAAAATGCCGAAATTTGACCGCAGGAGCAGTCGTCCTCTTTTCGGGAAACGCAGCGCTATTTTTCCCGCGTTTTGCCCTTTTTCGCGCGGTTCTCCCGCACGGTTTTCTCGAAGCCTTTCTCCGTCGGAACGTAATAGACGCGGTCTTTGAGCGAATCCGGCAGATATTGCTGTTCCACCCAACCGCCGTAGTTGTGCGGATACTTGTATTTCGCGCTCTCGGCCTTCATCTCTTTGCTGCCGTAAGAGGTATCGCGGAGATAGTTCGGGATATCGTCGTCCCGGTTTTCGCGCGCATCTTTGCGCGCGGCTTCCATTGCACGCTTGACGGCGTTGCTCTTTTCCGCTTCGCAAACATACACGATCGCCTCCGTGAGCGGGATCAGCCCCTCCGGATAGCCCATATTCTGAAAAGCCGTGAGCGCGGAGACCGCCATGACAAGCGCTTGCGGATCCGCCATTCCTACGTCCTCCGCCGAATGCGCGATCAAGCGGCGGATAACGAGAAGCGGATCGCATCCGCCCTCGATCAGCCGAAAAGCGTAATAGAGCGCGGCGTCCGGGTCGCTCCCGCGCAGAGATTTGCAGAAGGCGGAAAGAATGTCGTAATAGAGATCTTCGTTGTAGGAGAGCGCCTTTCGCTGAATGGATTGCTCCGCATCCGAAAGCGTTACGCGGATCTTGCCGTTTTCCTGCGGAGGCGTCGTGAGCACCGCAAGTTCGAGAGCGTTGTACGCCGTGCGAAGATCCCCGCCCGCCGTCTCCGCAAGGTGCGTAAGAGCTTCGGGATCGATCTCGCAATCGTAATTCCCCAATCCCTTCCGTTTATCGTGCAGCGCGCGCTCGAGCGCCCCGCGGATCTCCTCCGTGCCGAGCGCATGAAATTGGAATACGCGGCAGCGCGAAACGATCGCGGGCGTCATGGAGGCATAGGGATTTTCCGTGGTCGATCCGATGAACAAAATCGTTCCCTGCTCGATGGCGGGAAGCAGCGAATCGGACTGCGTCTTGTTGAATCGGTGGCATTCGTCGAGCATGAGATAGGTGCGCTTCCCGTACATGCGCAGATTGTCCCGCGCGCGGTCCACGGCTTTTTTAACGTCTGCAACGCCGGCGCTGACCGCATTGAGTTTGATGAAATCGGCGTTCGTCTGCGCGGCGATGACGTTGGCAAGCGTCGTTTTGCCGCATCCCGGCGGCCCCCAAAAAATGCAGCTGCCCAAGCGATCGAGCGCGATGGCGCGGCGCAGCAGCGAACCCTCGGCGATGAGGTGTTGCTGCCCCACAAAATCTTTGAGCGTGGACGCGCGCATGCGCTCGGCAAGCGGCTTGGCGCGCTCTTCGTTGTCGTTAAAATCAAACAGATCCATTATCCCTCTACAAGCCGCAGAATTTCTTCCGCGTGCGTTTTTCCCGTTTCGTATCCTTTTTTATAGGCAAATTCGAGATTCTTCACCCGATATTGGTCCATTCCGCCGAGATCCGGTTCCAGCCAGAGCGAAACATAGGGCCGCTGCGCTCTCAACAGCACGGTATTGCGCGTATCGATGATATCGATATATCGCAAAAACGTATTCACAAGTCCGCCCGTAACCTTTTTTCCCATGAGATTTCCGAGCACATCGACCGCAACGATCGCCTCCGCGCCCATATTTTTTACTTGTTCCGCGGGCACGCGTTCGAGGATCCCTCCGTCGGAAAGCATTGCGTAATTTCCGATCTTCGCGGGAGAAAACACGCCCGGGATCGAAGCCGAAGCGAGCGCCGCGTCGATCAGATCGCCCTCGTCGAGTACGACCGTTTTGCCCCGTTCGAGATCGGTCGCCACGCACACAAACGGGATTGCGAGATCGGCGAACGTCTTTTCCCCGATGAGATCCGCCAGAAATTTGCGCGCTTTTTCCATTTTGAGAAGTCCGTCTTTGCGGAAGGGCGCAAACTGAAAGGACGCGATATCGCGGAATTTCAATTTTCTGACCGCGCTGTGCATCCGCGCGGGACTGATCCCCGCCGCATAGCATGCGCCGACCACGGCGCCCATGGAACTGCCCGCAATGAAATCCGGCCGGATCCCGCGCTCTTCCATGGCGCGAAGGAATCCGATGTGCGCCACGCCGCGCGAGCCTCCCGCACCCAGCGCAAAGCCCAATTTTTTCCGTCTCATATTTTTGTTCTCCCCCGCATACCGTTTGAATATGAAATATGCACGCAAGGCTCTCTCCGCGCTTCTCACGCTTGCCGTGACGGCCGCGATCATTCTCTTTCTGACCTTTCCCGCGCACTATGCGGAAAGCGTGAAAAACGGAATTTCACTCTGGGCCGTGAGCGTGCTCCCCGCAACGCTCCCCTTTCTGTTCTTGACGGCTGTTTTTACCAATCTCGGCATATTTCGCAAGATCTCCGGCGCGATTGCCCGTCCTGCGGGCAAGCTCTTCCGCGTATCGGGCGAAGGCGGCTGCGCCGCCCTGCTTTCCGCGATCTCCGGCTATCCCGTCGGCGCGAGGACCGTGCTCGATCTCGCGCAAGCTGGCCGCATTTCCGAAGAGGAAAAATTTCGGGTCGCCTGTCTTTCCACAACGACGGGTCCCGCCTTTTTGGTCGGCGCCGTGGGGTGCGGAATGTTCCGCAGCGCGGCGATCGGCTGGATCTTATATATCTCCCATCTCGCCGGCGTGTATGCCGTCTGCTTTTTTCTTCGTTTCCGCGCAAAACCGCAGGTCTCCGCCGCCCCGCGCCGCACCGCCGGAAAGACGGATCTTGCGGAAATTCTGATGAATTCCGTGCTCTCCGTGCTCTGCGTGGGAGCCGCGATCGCCGTTTTTTACGCATTCGGACAGATGCTCGCCGATGCGGGCGCGTTTCTGTCGCTTCCCTCAACGGCGGAATCTCTCCTGCGCGGAATGCTCGAAATGACGACCGGCTGCGCCTGTTTCTCGCGCGAGCCGACCGCGCTCAATCTCTCGCTCTGCTGCTTTCTCGTGACGTTCGGCGGACTTTGCGTGCTGGTTCAGCAACTCGCATTTCTCTCCCGCGCGGGCGTAAAGGCGGCGCCCTTTATCGCCGTCAAATTGTTACAGGGCGCGGTCTCCGCGGCGATCTGTTTCCCGCTCGCGCTCGCCGTGGTATAAATCAGGCTTTTTCCGCGATCTCCAAAATGAGTTTTTCCGTATCCGCCCAGCCGAGACAGGGATCCGTGATCGACTTGCCGAACACTTCGTCGTGCTGCTGACACCCCTCTTCGAGAAAACTTTCGATCATAAATCCCTTTACGATGCGCTTGAAATCCCCGTCGTAGAGGCGGTTTTGCAGCGTTTCTTCCACGATACGGATCTGCTGATCGTAACGCTTGCCCGAATTGGAATGATTGGCGTCGATGATGACCGCGGGATGGCGAAGTCCCCCCTCGGTGCGGGCATACGCTTCGCATACCTGCATGACCGTTTCGTAATGATAGTTCGGGATATCGTTGCCGTAATTATCCACGCGCCCTCTGAGAATGGCGTGCGCGTAAGGATTTCCGCCCGTTTTGACCTGATAATCGTGATATTTGAACACCTGCGGACTCTGTGCGGCATAGATGGAATTGATGAGCACGGGAATGGATCCGCTCATGGGATTCTTGATCCCGACGGGCAGATCGATCCCGCTCGCCACAAGCCGATGGAGCTGATTCTCGCTCGACCGCGCGCCCACCGTATTGTACGTGATCAGATCTTCGACGTACGCGAAATTTTCGGGGTACAGCATTTCGTCCGCGGCCGAAAGTCCGGACTGCGCGATCGCCTGAATGTGCAGATCGCGGATGGTACGGATGCCTTTGAGAATGTTCTCTTCGTTTTCGGGATCCGGCTGCGTGAACATGCCCTTATAGCCGACGCCGCGCGTACGGGGTTTGGCCGTATAGATCCGCGGGATCAGAACGAGCTTTTCTTTCACGCGCTCGTTCAGGGCGCCGAGACGGCGGACGTACTCCAATACGGGCGCGGATTCATGCGCGGAACAAGGCCCCACGATCACGAGAAGCTTGTCCGACCTGCCTGCGATGACGTCGGTCGCCAGCGCGTCCCGTTCGGCCTTGACGCGCGCGAGCGCGGCGGGCAAAGGGTGTTCCGCAATGATTTCTTCCGCAGACGGAATGCGGATCTGTTTTTCAAACATGGCCGGATTTCCTCTCGATGTATTCAAGCACGGCGCCCGGCACGTATTTCGCGTACGGCACGCCGAATTCAATGCAGTTCTTCACAAGCGTGGAACTGATGTGCAGGTATTTCTGTTCGGACGGAATATAGAGCGGGATCATCTCCGCGCTGAGATCGCGGCTCGCATAAAAATCCGCCGTCTCGTAGGAAAAATCCGTCGCATTCCGGATCCCGCGCACATAGAACGGCGTGTTTTCCCGTTTCAGAAGTTCCGCGATCACGCCGCCCCAGCGCAGAACGCGTACCCGCGGCTCTGCGGCATACACGGCGCGGATCATTTCGGCGCGCTCCTCCGCCGGAAACATACAAACTTTTTTCTTGTTTTCCGCAACCGCCACGATCACTTCGTCAAAGAGCGAAAGACACTTGTCCACCGTGTCGGCGTGCCCGACCGTAAACGGATCGAACGTGCCCGCAAACACGCATTTTTTCATGAAAAACTCCTTTGAAACATTGCTATTTTCGTTCTGCCGTAGCTCCGGAAATCATACAGATCCCAACCGGACGGAGCCGCCTCCTCCCGCTCGCTTTCACAGATCACGAGGCCGTTCTCGCGCATAAGCTCGCGCTCGGCAACGAGGCGCAGAATTTCTTCGGTAAAATCCGAAAGATACGGCGGATCGGAAAAGATCAGATCGAATTTCCCCGAAACGGTTTTCAGACAGCTCTTATAATCGAGACAGTGCAGTTCCCCCTGCTCGCCGACCGCCGCCAGATTCTTCTTGCAGAGCGCAAGACTTTCGGCGGAGAGATCGTTGAAAACAGCGTATTTTGCGCCGCGGGAGAGCGCCTCGATGCCCAGAGCGCCGCTGCCGCAGAACAGATCGAGCACGCGCGCGCCGGCAAGCCGGGCGGACAGGATCTGAAACAGCGATTCTTTGACTCTGTCCGATGTGGGACGGATCTCTTTTCCCCGAAATTGTGCGAGCACGCGCCCGCGGTATTTTCCCGCAATGATCCTCACCGAACCGCTCCTTCGTTCAGAAAATATAATAAATCTCCGCTTTTTTGGTCACATTCACAAGTACTTCGTACGCCGTGGTCCCGTGTTCGGCCGCGTATGCCGCGGCGTTTTCGAGCACGAGCACGCGTTTTCCGACGGGGGCGTACCCCTTTCGCACGCACGCGTCCATGCACAGCTTTCCGAAGGCGCCGAGGCCTCCCTCGCGGAAGAACCCGTCTCCGTAACCGAGCCGAAGCGTGTGCAGTTCGTTCAGATCCTCCGCAGCGCGCTGATACCCGGCGCCGCTTCCGAACCTGACGCGGTTTTCGGCTACGGCCGCATATATTTTCAGCGCGGGCGTTACGGAAAGTCCTTTTTGCCCCTCGGGAAGATATCCGTAGAGCGCAAGACCGACGCGCACCGCGTCGAAATCGTCGCCCGCCAACATGCCGCCCGTCGCGGAAAGATGCGCTTTCGCCTCCGGAAAATATCGCTTCGTCTGCGCGGCGGCGCGAAAGAATCTTTCTTTCTGCTCGTTACGCGCGGCGTCGTTTTCCGGCGCGTACAAATGCGAATATACGCCGGAGATCTTCACGTTCTTTTTTGCGGCTTCCCTCAACGCCGCCTCGACGCGATCGGCGCGGAACCCGTACCGATTCATTCCCGTGTTGACGGCAAGATGCGCTTCGATCTCTCCGAGGCCGACCAAAAGATCCAGAGACCGACAAGAAGAAGCGGTCGCCGTAAGTCCGTACGCCGCGATTTTCAACGCCTCCTCTTTTGCGAGGGGAGGCGTGAGTACGAGAATGGGTTCCGAGATCCCGGCCGAACGGAGCCGCGCGCCCTCCTCCACGGTGGCAACGGCAAATGCAGCCGCCACGCCGTGAAGCGCATGCGCGACCTGTTCTGCGCCGTGGCCGTAAGCGTCGTCTTTTACAACGGCGATCAACGGCTTGTTCGCATGCCGCAGAACGGCGCGCGCATTCTTTCGGATCTCGTTGAGATTTACTACGGCAAGAATGGATTGCATACCGAACTATGGTATGCCGCGCGCACGAAAAAGCGTGCGCTACGCCTTATAGATCAGCCTTCGGCAATGTTCGCATTCGATCATGTTTCCGCCGGCAAGCTCGCTCCGGTGTAAGAGCGGAAGTTCCACCCCGCACACGCACATCCAGTCGGTCAACGGCACCACGACCGGGAAGATCCCCTCTTTGCGCTTCATGCTGTACAATTCGAGGATCTTGGGATCGATCGTCTTGCCGATCTCCCGCAGTTTGCCTTTCAGCGCTTTGATCTCGCCGTCGTGCGCCTGCTCGATGAGATCCGCTTTCTCTTTGTTTTCCTTGTACTGTTTGTTGGCCTGTCTGCCCTGCTCCATGAGCTTTTTATATTCGGCGGCGATCTTGTCGATTTCGCCGAGCAGACGATTGAGTTCCGCCTTGACCGAACGCAGCCTGTCGAGCAGCGTCTGCGCATTCTTTTTGTAAAATCCGACGTCCGCGCCGCCTTCCAGCAGCTCGTCGATATCCTCATATTCTTCAAGTCCCTTGCTCGTCGCTTCCACCCGCGCGGCAAGGTCGTCTCTGAGACGGATCAGCTCCGCGGCATGACGGTCGAGGGAGTCCAGCCTGTCGAGCGCCGCTTTCATGATCTTTCTCGCCTGAAGATATTTCTTCCGTTCCTCCGTGGAGGCAATTTCCTGTTCGATTTTGCGTAGCCCGGCGTCTACCTTCTGATATTCCAATAATTCGTTTGAAACCGGCATTTCTATCTACTCCTTTTCGTATTTATTCCTGCGATCCGTTCAAAGCAGAGCGGCGTCCGTAAACGTTTCCGTCGAAACCTTTGCGCCGAGCGTCTCTTTCATCTTCTCCGCAAAGCGGAGAAATCCGTAATTTTCCGAAGCGTAATGCGTGAGCAAAACCACGTTCAGACCCTGTTCCAAAGCGCTTGCCAGAAGATGATGCTTCCCGTCTGAGGACACCAACGTATCCGCGCCCTGTTCCACGGCAAAGGCAAGCGATCTTTCCTCGAATCCGCCGCCGCAAAAACTTGCGATCCGCCCGACGGGCGCGCTGCCGTAAGCGATAACGCGATCCGTCGAAAATTCTTTTTTGATATGCGCGACAAATTCCCCGACGGTCCGCCGCTGCGTATCGTAGACCCTGCCGTAACAGCCGCCCGTCAGCTGTTCCCAACTTGCGATCGGCTTGTTTCCGCCCAATCCGCGCATCAGCCACTCGTCGATGCCGCCCGGCGCAGCGTCGAGGTTCAGGTGCGCGGAGATCACGGAAATGCGCTCTCTGACGCACGCCACAACGCCGTCTGCGCCGCGCCCTTCTTCCAATTTCATCACGCCGTTCCAGATGGCCGGATGATGGGTGAAGATACAATTCGCATGCGCCCGCTTTGCCGCTTCCACGGCAGCGCGGGAAAGGTCGAGGGAAAACAGGATCCCTTCGATCTCGTCGCCGCAATCCAGAATGACGCCGCTGTTGTCGTGATACCCGAGCCGCGTAACATATTCTTCCGAGAGCGCAAACGGAGCAAGCTTGTCCGCCGCCTCATAAATCTGTTTCAATTTCATGGAGGATCCCCTCGATTTCTCTGAGTTTTTCCAGAAGTCCGGCGCGCGCTTTTTCGTTCATATCCGGCCGCGCGGCGCGCTCCGCAAGTTTATCCCGCTCCGTTCGCAGCATGGCGCAAAATGCCGAAGATCCGCCGCGGAGGTTGTCCCGCCCGTAGCGGAATTCCATATCCGTATAGCCGTCGCCGCCCGCCCCGCAGCCGCAGATGAGATCGTAAAACTTCATTTTCCGATCCCCTTCCGAAAACGTGAGATCGCATTCGATCCTTCCCCCGCGCGCGAGCAAAAAACGGCGCACTTTCTCGGCGTTCTTCATAGGTTGCAGCACGAACTTTTCCGGAAGCGGATAGGGTCCGAGGATCCGGACGATCTCTTCGCCGCCCATTCCGGCGATCAGAACAAGATCGCACGGCTCCGGGATCCCTTGTAGCCCGTCTGCAACGACGGGAATGCATCTCCCCTCCGCTATGTATTCCGCAAGAAGCGATTCCGCCTTTTTGAGGCTCCCGGCGCTGATATCCGAGAGATACGCGCGCTCGCAGAGGCCGTGTCGCAGCATGTACTGCGTGCAATATCCGTGATCGCAGCCGATATCCGCAAATACGCGCGCGGAATGCAGCGCGGCGCAGATGTGCGAAAGTCTTTCCCGCATCAGTTGAGAAAATCTTTGAGCTTCTTGCTGCGCGACGGATGGCGAAGCTTCCGGAGCGCTTTCGCTTCGATCTGACGGATGCGCTCGCGCGTGACGTTGAATTCTTTGCCGACTTCTTCGAGCGTACGCGGTTTGCCGTCGTCGATCCCGTAACGGAGCCGCAGAACTTTTTCTTCGCGCGGGGTGAGCGTATCGAGCACGCCCAAAAGCTGTTCTTTCAGCATGATGGAAGTCACGCTGTCTCCCGGGGTCTGCGTTTTATCGTCCTCGATAAAGTCGCCGAGGTGGGAATCCTCCTCTTCGCCGATGGGCGTTTCCAGAGAGACGGGATCCTGCGCGATCTTCTGGATCTCCATCACGCGCGACACGTCTACGCCCATCGCCGTCGCCAATTCTTCGGGCGTCGGCTCTCTGCCGTTCTCCTGCAAGAGCATCCGGGAACAGCGGGTAAGCTTATTGATGGTCTCCACCATGTGAACGGGGATCCGGATGGTACGCGCCTGATCGGCGATCGCGCGCGTGATGCTTTGACGGATCCACCACGTCGCGTACGTCGAAAATTTGAATCCTTTTTGATAGTCAAACTTCTCAACCGCCTTCATGAGGCCGAGATTTCCCTCCTGAATGAGATCGAGAAAAAGCATGCCGCGCCCGACGTATCTCTTTGCAATGGAAACGACAAGCCGCAGGTTCGCCTCCGAAAGCCGCCGCTTTGCCGCCTCGTCGCCCTCCTGCATTTTGCGGGCAAGCTCGATCTCTTCGTCGCCGGAGAGCAGCGGAACGCGGCCGATCTCTTTGAGATACATTTTTACGGGATCGTCTAACCCGATGTCCGAAAGCGCCTGTTCGAAAAGCTCTTTATCGCGCTCATCCTCGTCGTATACGGTGATCCCGATATCCGGGAGCACGTGATAGATCTGTTCGATCTGCTGAGGAGAAAGATCGTATTTTTCCAACGCGTCGCAGAGCGCATTGGTGGAAATGCTTCCCTTCATTTTATAATCGGATGCGAGCGACTCGATCAGCTCGTTGAGTTGTTGTTCGGTTACGTTCATACCCTTCCTCCAATTTGTTTCTTCAATTTTTTGGTGTATTCGTCGATTCGTTTCAGGATATCGCGTTTTTCTTCCGCCGACGCGGCGCGCTCGTACCGCTGACGTTCGGCCGCGATGCAGGCGGCAAGCGACTTGCGTTCCAGCGCGGCGAGACAATCCGCAAAATACTTTTCCGCGGCCGCGCCGTCGAGATTTTCTCCGTAGTCGAGATTCAGGATCTCGGAGAGTTCTCCGTCCGCTTTCATCAGATCGAACAGGCCGCTGGGGCGTACCCGTCCTTCTTTTCTGCCCTCCGCAATGTACGACGCAATAAACCTATGCTCTTCATCGGAAAAATGATACGACGCGACGTCGCAATCCGCGGCATAGGGTTTGGAAAGCAGGCAGGCGGCCAACACAAACCGCGCCGCTTTTTTGTCGCCGTCCGCGTCATTCTCGCGGGGTGACGGCGCTGCGGGCGCCGGCTGCGCCTTTTCGGCGGGCGCGTTCTCGAGATCTCTCAGAAGCGCGGATTGACTGATCTCCGTCAATGCGGAAATGCGCCGAAGAAGCTCTTCCCGCTCCGTCGCGCTCTCCGCCTCGCGCGTGATCGCCAATGCCTCCTTTACGAACTCCCGCTTTTCGTACGGGTTCGTAAGATCGTATTTTCGCTGCTGGGCGAGGATCCTGAAATCGATGAGCGGCATGGCCGCGTCGAGACAGTTCCGATATCCTTCCTCCCCCTGCGTTTTGATGACGTCGTCGGGATCCAACCCATCGGGGAGCGGCACGACGCGCACTTTCAACCCCTCGTCGCCGAGGATCTCGAGGCCGCGCAAATTTGCCTTCTGCCCCGCGAAATCTCCGTCGTAACTGATATAGACCGTATCCGTGTACCGCTTGCACAGGCGCGCCTGATCCTTGGTAAGCGACGTTCCCATGCTGGCGACAACATTGCGGAATCCGGCCTGATAGAGTGAAATCGCATCCATATACCCTTCCACCATAATGAGAAAGGGCAATCCCGCGGCGCGCTTTTCCTTTTTGACCAGATTGATATTGAAAAGATTCCTGCTCTTGTTGAAGAGCGCGGTCTCGCGCGTGTTCTTGTATTTTGCGCGGTCCGACGGTTTCAGAATCCTTCCGCCGAACGCGACGACTTCGTCCATATGGTTGATGATGGGAATGATCAGCCGCTCGCCTTCCGCATCGATGAGCCGTCCCTCTTCGGTGCGCACGCATGCCCCGCTCTCCACGCACTCCTCGGGCGTGAATCCCTGCGCAAGCAGGTGCGAAGGCAGTCCGTAATAGTCGAGAGACGCGCCCAGCCCGAACTTTTTCACAACGGAAGGTTTGAGGCCGCGCTTCGCGATATAGTCCACATGCGGCTGCGCTTTGCCGGAATACAGATTGTTCAGATAAAAACGCGCCGCCGTCCGCATGAGCAAAGAGAGCCTGTCCCGCTTCTTTTTCTTTTCGGCGGTCTCTTCGGCCGCCCGATCGTCGAATGCGGGCACTTCGAGACCCGCGCGGGCCGCCAAAATCTGCACCGCCTGCAAAAAATCCACGTTTTCGTACGCCTTGATAAAGCCGATCACGTCGCCCGAAACGCCGCAGCCGAAACAATGATAGAACCGATCGGCCGCATTGACGGAAAACGACGGCGTCTTTTCGTGGTGGAACGGACAGCACGCCCAATAGTTATATCCTCTCCGCTCCAACTTCACATAGGAACCCACGACGTCTACAATGTCGCTCTTCTCTTTGAGCACGCGGATGAATTCGGCGAAGTCTCCGCTGCGGTTCATACGCTTCCCTCCCGCGGCACAAACAGCCGTTTGAACACATTGATCGCGTACCGGTCCGTCATGGAAGAGAGATAATCGCACACCGCACGGGGCGGATCCGCATGTTTGAGATACATCGGCGGAAGATCTTCCGGCCGTTTCGTGAAATAGGTATAGAGCGCCTCGAGCATGCGCCCGGCACTCTCCTGAATGAGTTTGTTCGTCTGTTCGTATACCCGCTCGAACATGAAAGCGCGCAGTTCATCCAACGCCGCCTGCCGTTCTTCGGACATTCTCACATACGGCTTGCCGGCAGATTCCGCATAAATATCGAGGATCGCCGTGTTGATGCGCGATGAAGTGTCGTTTCCGAACGCGTTCACCGCGCGGCGAGGCAGCTCTTTGGGATCGAGAAACCCCGCGCGAACGGCGTCCTCGATGTCGTGGTTTATGTATGCGATCCGATCGGCCAGAGAGACGGCGACGCCCTCCAACGTAGACGGATTGCCGCTCTTGGGATGGTTGAGAATGCCGTCGCGCACCTCAAACGTGAGATTGAGACCCGCCCCGTCCTTTTCGAGCAGGTCCACAACGCGCAGCGATTGTTCCGAATGCCGGAACCCCTGCGGGCAGAGAGCGTCCAGCACGCGCTCCCCCACGTGCCCGAACGGCGTATGGCCGAGGTCGTGCCCGAGCGCGATCGCCTCCGCGAGATCTTCGTTGAGAGAGAGACAGCGCGCGATGGAACGCGCGATCTGGCATACGTCCAAAGTGTGCGTGAGACGGGACATATAGTGGTCGCCGTCGGGCGCAAAGAAAACCTGCGTCTTGTTTTTCAGACGCAAGAATGCTTTCGAATATATGATACGGTCGCGGTCGCGCTGAAATTCTGTGCGCATCGAACACGGCTGTTCCTCACGCAGGCGGCCCAGCGTATCTTTCGAGTGCTTCGCGTAGGGCGACAAAAACGCCGCTTCTTTTTCGTAAGTCTTTTCTACCATCAAATGTTATTTCGTCAAAAATTAAAAAAACTCCTCTTTTTTCAGAGAAATTTTTCCGATTATTTACAAAAATAGTTGCAAAAACCAAGTATTGTGTTAGACATAATACTATGAAAAAATGAAATTTTGTTTCTTTCACATGCAGAATCCGCCGTTTACGGAGAGCACCTGCCCCGTAATGTATCGATGCTCGGCGAGAAAAAGTATCGCGGACGCGACCTCTTCCGCCGTCCCGAATCGGCCGAGCGGGATCTCCTCTTCCAGCATTTTTTTCTCTCCGGCGGTAAGGCGTGCGTTCATCGAGGTTTCGATCACGCCGGGACTGACGCAGTTGACCGTGATACCGGAGGGCGCAAGTTCCTTTGCAAGCGCCTTTGTGAATGCGATCACGGCCCCCTTCGAGGCGGAATAGACGCTCTCGCAGCTTCCGCCGCATTCCCCCCAGACCGAAGCGACGGTCACGATCGCGCCGCCCGTTTCCAGCATTTTCTTCGTTGCGTATTTGCAGCAATCAAATACCCCGCCCGTGTTGATCTCCATGACGCGGCGGAATTCCTCCTTCGTCGTATCCTGGATCTGTTTCCAAAGCGCGACGCCTGCGTTGCAGACGAGAAGATCCAAGCGCGGGATCTCTTGAAAGACCGCTTCGACGGCTTCTTCCTCGGAGACGTCCGCTTTGATGAATTTTACTTCCGGAAGCTGCTCCTGCGCCCTCTTTGCGGCGTCATCGTCGTGCGAATACAGCCCGTATACGCGGTAATGTTTCTCCGTGAGCAGCTGCGCCGTCGCAAGTCCAATGCCTCTCGTTGCCCCCGTCACAAGCGCGATCTTCATAATCTTCCCTCCTCGACGATCCGTTCCGCGACCCGAATCACGGAAAACGCGTCCGTGTCGACGATAAAGTCGGCGGCGCGCTCATAGATCTCTTTGCGCGTTTCCCAAAGCTTACGGAGATTTTTCTCCGGATCGCCCGCCAGCAGCGGACGCGTCCCATCCCCCGAAATGCGTTTGAGCAACGTCTCCGGCGCGGCGCGCAAATAGCAGATCCTGCCGTTTCGTTTGAGAAGTCTGCAATTTTCGGGATCGGCCACCGTTCCGCCGCCCGTTGCGATCACCAATCCGTTTTGCGGCGCAAGTTCACATACGATCTCCCGCTCCAAAGCACGGAAACCTGCCTCGCCCAGGCGTTCGAAGATCCCCGCGATGTCTCCGTGCCTTTGCACGATGAGCGCATCCGTATCGACGAATTTTCGTCCGCAAAGCCCGGCAAGCGCCGCGCCGACTGCCGTTTTTCCCGCGCCGGGCATGCCGCACAGGACGAGATTCATAGAAAAAAGCTCTCCAATGCGAGCAGATAGCTCTTTTTGCCGAAGCCGAGGATCTCGCCCTTACAGACTTCCGTCAGCACGGATTTCCGGCGGAATTCTTCCCGGGCGAACACATTGCTCATATGCACTTCCACCACGGGAACCGTTCCCGAGGCAATCGCGTCGCGAATCGCATAGGAATAATGCGAATACGCTCCTGCGTTCAGAACGATCCCGTCGTATTTCCCCTCGGCGTTCTGGATCGCCGTGCAGAGTTCGCCCTCGCAGTTGCTCTGAAAAAAATCCACGGCGTGCCCGCGGACGGCGGCAAACGCGCGGATCTCGGCCTCGATCTCGGCAAGCGTCTCCGTGCCGTACACGCTCTGTTCGCGCCTGCCTGTCAGATTCAGATTGACTCCGTTGATCACGAGTAGTTTCATCGGGATTCCTCCAAATATTTTTTGTATAAACGTTTCGCCTCTTGCGCGCACGGCGTTTTTCCGAGAAAAATACAATCCGCGCAATAGGCCTGATAAAACAGCATGGCTCCGCCCGATACGATTTTCTTTCCGCAATCGGCCGCGACTCGCAAAAATTCCGATCTCGCGGGTTCGTAGATCAGATCCACCGCCGTTTCGCATGACCCGAGCAATTCCCTTCCGACGGGGATCTTTCCGAGACCGGAAATTTCCGCTTCGGGCGTCATTCCCACCGTTTCGTGCATTCCCACGCCGGTGCAGTTCACTATAATATCATAGGGCGCAAGCGGCACTTCGGACAACGCGACAAAACAGGGCAGATCGTTCAGACACGCCGCAAGCCGCGCCGGATCCTTATCGTATGCGAATACGTCCGCGCCGGCATCCGCAAGTTTGCGGATCACGCTCCGTCCCGCGCCGCCCGCGCCCAAAACGAGCGCTCGCTTTCCTGCGGGGGAAACGTCCGCGTTTTCCAGCATGCAGAGAAATCCGTATCCGTCCGTATTGTACCCCGCGCGCTCGCGCGACACAACCGTATTCACGGCTCCGAATATCTGCGCGTCGCCGCGGAGTTCTTTCAGGAATCCGACGATCTCCCCTTTGAACGGGATCGTGACGTTGAACGCGTCGTATGTTTCAAACAGCTCTCCGGCGCGCCGCGCAAAGTCGGCGGGAGATACGGAGACCTTATCATAGGTACACGGTTCTCTGAACGCGGAAAGAATCATGGTGTGCATCCGCGGGCTCAGCGAAGCGGAGACGTCTTTCCCGACTACGGCCAATTTCAGCATGTGATTTCTCCGATCTGGTTCAGTGCGTGCGCATATTCTTCGTAAGCAAGCTCCAAAAGCGCAAATTCGCCCTTGCGCACGGGCACCACCGCCGCAATTTGCTCTGCCGAGCGGTTCTTTTTATCCAACCGCGCAAGGCGCGCGCAGGCCGCGGCGTCGATCCCGGGCGCATGAGCCGAGAGCGCGCGTTTGCAGAGCGCTTCGAGACGGGAAAGATATTCTTCGTCGCATTGCAGATACCGTTTGGCAAGCGCCGATTCGTACAGAATGCCGTAAAGCACGCATGCCCCGTGGGAAAGTTCCGGATGGGAAAGTTCGATCGCGTGCCCCGTGGTGTGCCCGAGATTGAGACATCTTCTCAACCCGCTTTCCTGCGGATCCCGCCGCACGATCTCCGCTTTGAACGCAATGCACCGCGGCACGACCGACGATAAAAACGAGGAATCGCAGAGATCTTCCCGACGCTCCCGGAGCAAATCGAAGAGCGCCCCGTCGAGCGCCGCATACTTGACGATCTCGCCCGCTCCGCAGAGGATTTCACGGGCGGGAAGCGTTTGCAAAAAGGCGCCGTCCACAAGCACCGCTTCCGGCTGCCGGAACGCGCCGATCAGATTTTTTACCCCGCAAAAGTCCACGGCCGTCTTGCCGCCCACCGAAGAATCAACCTGCGCGAGAAGAGTCGTAGGCACCTGAATGCACCGGATGCCGCGCATGTAGAGCGCGGCGGCAAGGCCGCCGAGGTCCCCGACAACTCCTCCGCCGACCGCGACCAGCGCAGACGCGCGCGTCAGTTCCGCTTCGGCCATCGCTTGCAGAAGTCCGCCCAGCGTTTCCGGAACCTTGTGCGCCTCGCCCGCGGGCATCACATGGATCTTCGCCCCGGGCAGGGATTCGCGCATCCGCTCTCCGTAAAGACGAAACACATTTTCATCCGTAAAGATGAGCGCGGAATCGCCGGCATATTTTTTGAGCGCGCGCAGCGCATCGCGCGGAAAATAGACGGCGCTCGCCTCCTCCGTCTTGGTTCTGATCCGGATCGGTCTCATTGCGGAAGCTCCCCGTAGCGCGCCTTCAACTGTGCGAGCGTATCCCCGCCGAGGCGCTCCAGAACCGCCGCGCAAAGTTCCGCGCACACCGCGGCTTCCAGCACCTGTTCGCATGCGGGAACGGCGCAGACGTCGCTCCGCTCCGCGGCCGCGCGTACCGGCTGCATCGTTTCCGTATCTACGGTGGAAAGTCCCGCGCCGAGCGTGGGGATCGGCTTCATGGCGGCGCGCAGCACGATCTCCTCGCCGTTCGACATGCCGCCCTCGATCCCGCCCGCGCGGTTCGTCCTACGATAGAATCCCCGCGCTTCGTCGTAAAAGATCTCGTCGTGGACCGCGCTGCCGCGCAGACGCGCCGCCCCGAATCCCGCGCCGAATTCCACGCCTTTTACAGCCTGCACGCTCATTGCGGCGGCGGCAAGGCGGGCGTCGAGTTTTTCCGGATAGGTCATACAGCTTCCGAAGCCGCTCTTCAGCCCTTTGACGCGGATCTCGCAGATCCCGCCGAGCGTATCGCCCGCCGAGCGGCATGCGTCGATCTCGCGTTTGGCGCGCTCCGCAAGCGCGGCGTTCATCATCCCGCACGCGCACTCGCGGCAAGAGAGCCGATCAAACGGATATTCTTCCTCGTCGCATACGGGACCGATGTTGCGCACATATCCCGAAACAAAGACGCCAAGCTCTTCGAGAAGCATGCGGCAAAGTTCGCCGGCCGCGACCCGCGCCGCCGTCTCCCGCGCCGATGCGCGTTCCAGAATGTTCCTTGCGTCTGTTTGAGAGAATTTTTTCATGCCGGAAAGGTCCGCATGCCCCGGCCGGACGGCCGTGAGGCGGCGCGCAGAAAGATCGCACCCCTCGGGCGCCATCCATTGCTTCCAATTTTCATAGTCGCGGTTAAGGATCGCCAGCGTGACGGGACTGCCGAGCGTTATTCCGTCCCGAACGCCCGTGAGGATCTCAACGCGGTCGCATTCGATCGCCTGACGCGCTCCTCTGCCGTAACCGCTCTGCCTGCGCGCAAGCGCCGCGTCGATCGATCCGATCCGCACGTTCAGCCCGGCGGGGAAGCCTTCAATCACGGCAAACAATCCCTTGCCGTGCGATTCGCCGCTCGTTACGATTTTCATAGGTAGCTCCTTTTTGAGGATTCGTTTCCCGCAGTCACCGTGTAGCCGTCCGACGTGACGCCGAGCACGATATCGCCCAGCTCGTCCGTCCGGTAGATCTCGCCGACATACGCCGCAAGGCGCGCAACGGCCTCGGAAGCGGGATGCGCATATCGGTTGCCCCGTCCGCAGGAAATTACCGCGATGTCGGGGCTAAGAAGAGAAAGCCATTCTTCCGAAGAAGAGGTCGAGGATCCGTGATGGGAAACGCGCAGAACGTCTACTTCGTCGAGACGCACGGCGTAAGAGCCGCTGTCGAAGATCGTCTCGTCGAGAGCGTATTCCCGCACCAGAAGCCTCTCCCGCGCCGCGGGAATGTCCGCGCCGAGCAAGATCTGCACGTCTTGATAGCTCACATAGAGGACCGCGGAAGATTCATTGGGATCGTCTTCCCCCAGCGAATAGGGGGAAATACATACGGCATATGCGCCGCAGGCGCCGGGGATCGCCCGATACCGCGTGAGGATCTCCGTTTCGGCGCCCTTCTCTTCCGCCGCCGCGACCGCATTGCGATACACGGCGTTTTCGGACGGAACCGCCGGAAGCCAGAGCTTCGTCGCGCCGAACGTCTCGATGACCGGAGCGATCCCGCCGCAATGATCTGCGTCGACATGCGTTGCGACCACTTCGAGCGAGGTCGGCTTCAATCCGCGCAAGTATCGGTTGAGCTTTAACTGGTGATCGGACGATCCGTCGCCGGCGTCCACCAAAAGACAGGCGCCGTCCGGGAATTCAAGGATCGTGGAATCGCCCTGCCCCACATCGAGGAAATGGACGCGCATTTCCCCTTCCGCCCGGGCGGGGATCCGGATCGCGGGAAACAGATTCCGCCACGGCAAATAATAGGCGAGAACGGCGGCGGCGATCGAAAAAACCGCCCACGCCGCAAGCAGGATAAGACGGCGGATCCGACTTCTCCGATCGGGGTCGCGTCTACTTTTTTGCGCGTGCACGGCGCTTCTCCTTCATTGCGGCTTTGATCTCGGGAATGCGCGCTTTCGCTTCCTTGTATCCGATCTCGAACATTTCGTCCATAGACGCGTGCGAAACATCCGTGGCGCTGTAGTTGTATAAATTCGGACGGAGCATATAGTCCGCCGCGGCGTACCCGCGGGAGCGGCAATCCTCCGTGTATTTTACCGGCGTCATGACGCTGATCGCAGAGCCGAGAATGCGCTGAAACCGTCCTTTTTCATCCTCCGCCCGCTGAAAGGCCGCCAGATCGATCCCGATCACGAAATCGGCGCCGAGTTCTTTGCAGGCGTCGGCCGGAACGGCGTTGGAAAATGCGCCGTCGTAATATTTGACCGTATCGATCTCCACGCCGCGAAAAAAGGGCGGGATCGCGGCGGAAGCCGTGAGCGCGCGGGCGATTTTCCCCGATCTCAACATGACGCTGCGGTTGCTCTTCGCCTCCGTCACCGCGGCCGCAAAGGGCTTGGGCAGATCGGAAATATCTCCCTCGAGATACGGCTCGAGAAATCGCTCCGCAAAGTCGAGATCGGCAAACGGATGCAGGTTCTTGGAAAATTCCTTGCGGTTGAGACTCTCCACGATGCCCATCATATCCGCCGAAGAATATCCTTTGGCGTACAGCGCGCCCACAATGGCGCCGATGCTCGCACCCGTTATCACGCCGAACGAGATCCCGGCTTCTTCAAAGGCTTTGAGCGCGCCGAGGTGCGCCATTCCCTTGGCGCCGCCGCTGCCGAGCGCAATGCCGAGCACGAGCCTTTTTCTGACAAAAATGGATTTGATGCGGGCAAAGAATCCCATACGACCTCCGATTGTTATTTTATCCCTTTCCGCGCGCAAACCATACGGCGCCGACCGGCAAGATCCGATCCCGGATCCCCGGAATACGGAAACGGGGAAAGCAGCCGCCTCCCCCTCCCTTGCTAAATTTCATAGACGATCGTGACCGGACCTCGGTTGACCTGTTCGATGCGCATATCCGCACCGAATACGCCGAGCTTGACGGGCACGCCGAGTTTTTCGATCCGCTCCGCGGTGTAGCGGTAGAGCTGATTTGCGCGTTCCGGCCGCTCCGCCTCGGAAAAACTCGGGCGGTTTCCCTTTCTGCAATCTCCGTACAGCGTGAACTGCGAAACGAACAGGATCTCTCCCGAAGTATCCCGGACGGATAAATTCATTTTGCCCGCCTCGTCTTCGAAGACGCGAAGAGACGCGAGCTTTTCGGCGCACTTTTCCGCCTGCGCCTCGCTGTCGCCGACGCGCACTCCGAAATAAACGACAAGCCCGCATCCGATTTCGGAAACGAGCTGACCGTTTACATGCAGGGTTGCGCGCGAAACTCTCTGCGCGACGAATTTCATGCAATTACACTCTCGACATGTATTCGCCCGTACGGGTGTCGATGCGGATCGTGTCTCCCTCGTTTACGAACATCGGGACCTGGAACGTCGCGCCCGTTTCGACTTTCGCCGCCTTCGTGACGTTGGTCGCGGTGTTTCCCTTGACCCCCGGTTCCGCTTCGACTACTTTGAGTTCCACAAAGTTTTCCGGCTCGACGGAAAACGCGCTGTCATGCAAAAAGCGCACGGTTACGATATCGTTCTCACGGATATAACGCAGCGCGTCGGCGACCTGATCGTGATTGAGCGGGGTGAGATTGAACTCTTCGTCCATGAAGTAGTAGAATTCCCCGTCGTTGTAAGAATAGGTCATCTTCTTCGTCTCCACCTGCGCCGTCTCCAGCTTGGTCGTGGGGTTGAACGTCTCGTCGGAGAGAACTTGTCCCGTCACGACGTTTTTCAGCGTCGTACGCACAAACGCGGCGCCTTTGCCGGGTTTGACGTGCTGGAATTCGGTAACGGTGTACACGCCGCTCTTGTATTCGAACGTTGTGCCCTTTCTGATGTCGCCTGCCATGATTTGTGCCATTTTGATATCTCCTTATTGTTCACGATGATTTTTATAGAATAAGTGCGCGGCGGCTCGTCTTTTTCATAAACGAAACGACTTTGCCGCCTTTCAGACACACGGTGTCCTCAATTCGGATCCCGAGCCTGCCCGCAAGATATACGCCCGGTTCGTCGGAAAAAACCATTCCGTCCGTAAGAACGTCCCGACTGCGGGGTGAGAGCACGGGCGCTTCATGGATCTGCAATCCCACGCCGTGCCCCAGCGAATGCGTAAAGTTCTCCGAAAGGCCCTTGGAACGCAGATACCCCCTTGCGATCGCGTCCGCCTCCGCGCCCGTCATGCCCGAACAGAGCCGCTCTTTCACAAGTTCGTGCGCCATCAGGACCGTCGCATGAAGTTTTTTGAATTCCTCGTGCCTGCCGTCGTCGCCGAACAGGAACGTACGCGTAATGTCCGAACAATATCCTTCGTATTTGCAGCCGAAGTCAATGAGCACGGGATCCCCGAACCTGAGCTTGCGCGCCGCCGTTTCATAGTGCGGAACGCTCCCGTTTTCCCCGAACGCACAGATCGTATCGAAGGAAACGCCGCTCGCGCCCAGCCGCCGCATATTGTATTCGAGAAGAGCTGCGACTTCGGATTCGCGCATCCCCTCTTTGAGATCGGGCAAGAGCAAATCGAATGCGTCCTCGGCGATCTCGCATGCCTTTTCGATGCGGGAAAGTTCCCATTCCTCTTTCACGAGCATCGCGGCCCTGAACGCGGGCATGCAATCCAACGTCTCGTGGCCGTCCTGCTCATAGAGACGGAGCGCCGAAACGCTCGTAAACGGATACGGAACGCCGAGCGTATGATAGGGTTTTGCAAGCTCGAGCGCGTTTCCGCAACCGCCTTGCACCACTTTTACGCAGGAGCCGGAAAGCTTCTTTTCCGCAGCCTCGAAATATCTCAGATCGGCGACGAAAATACATTCCTCGGGCGTGACGAGCACATACCCGTCCGTCGAATAAAAATCTGTAAGATATCTCCGCAGAAAATCGCACGCGAGAAAGAGCGCGTCCGCCCCCGAACTTTCGTATATTTTGCGTAGCTTTTCGCTCAACATAGCCATATTATACCAAATATAGAAATACAAGTCAACGGTTTTGCGAAAATTTACGGCCGCAGATCGTAAGATCGCCGGGCTGCGCGCAAGGTCCGCGGAGTTTTTATTGTTTCTTTCCGGAACAGGCCGCTTCGTAGATCTTCTTCATCGTCGCCGCGTCCTCGGCCTGCGTACCGTCCGACTCGCATACGACGTAAGGCTCGAGCTTGAATTCCGCAAGCGCTTCCGCGAGCGGCTCGAATTCGGGGCCGAAAACATTGTCGGCAAACGTAAGATGCTTGATCTCCCCTTTCGCGCCGTATTGGATCTTGGAAAAATGCACGTGAAAATGCTTCATTCGCTCATATCCGAGACGATCCAGCATGACGCCGAGCAGCGCTTCGTAATCGCGCACGGTCTTGAGGCTTCCCTGCTCCCGCGCATTCACATGCCCGAAATCCACGCACGGCGTGAATACCGGATCGACCTCGCAGAAGCGCACGATCTCTTCCACCGTGCCGATCTGCGCCGTTTTGCCCATCGTTTCGGGGCAGAACATCAGATCGTCGAGCCGGTTGAGATAGATATAGTCCTTGAGAATTTTCAACCGCTCGACGGTTCGCTCCACCGCAGTCTCGCGGCTGTCCTTTCCCTGCGTCGCGGGGTGAAAAACGCAGCGCTTCCCGCCGAGCAGTTTCAGCATTTTTCCGCTGTCCAACACATAACCGTAGGATTTTGCGGCCATTTCATCGTCGGGGTTGGCAAAATTGATGAAGTACGGCGCATGAACGGAGATCTCCACCCCCTCTTTTTCGAAAGCCGCGGCGATGGAACACGCCTTCGGTTCGCTCATCCGCACGCCTCTTCCGAAAGAATATTCGAAACAATCAAGTCCGCGCGCTTTTACGTAAGCGGCGGCGTCCTCGGTATGCTCGAAACCCGCGGCATAAAAGCTCTCGCTGTTCCCGCTCGGGCCGAATTTGATCATGTTCATGCCCCTCCTTTTTTCCAGAATAAAACCCTATGTCTCGGACATGGGTAGGCCGTTTTCCGTCAAATGCCGGATCGGCGCAGCCGCGCGATATCCGCTTCGAGCTGATGTTTCAGCGCTTCTGCGGACGGAAATTTTTCGATCCCGCGATAAAACTCCACGGGATACACGCGCACGGTTTCTCCGTACAGATCGCCCGAAAAACCGTCTAAATATGCTTCGATCTTCTTCTCTTTCACCCCGAACGTGGGGCGTGCGCCGAGATTTACGATACACGGGAAATTTCCGCGCGGCGTGGCGCAGATCCCCCCGTACACGCCGTCGGGCGGAAGAAGTTTTACGGGCGGCACGGCAAGATTGAGCGTGGGAAAGCCGTATGTTCTTCCCACTTGCCTGCCGTGCTCCACAACGCCCTGTACAAAGTATGCGCGATCACAGAAACTTCCGTCTGCGCCGAGACAGGCGTTCAGTAAGGAAAGCTCCCCCGTTTTTACATACGTTTTGCATACATGGGTCGAGATTTTTCTCGTCCGCAGCTTGCCGGAAGCATCGGCGCGCAGGGCGGATCTCACGAAAGGAACAACTTCCACGGGGCAAGGCGCCAGCTCTTTGAGAAGTTCAGGCGTGCCGAGTGCGCCGCACCCGAAACGAAAATCTTCGCCGCAGACGATCCGTTTTGCCGCGATCCGCGAAAAAAGTTCCGCGGCGAAATCCTCCGCGGAGGTGGACTTCACCGTTTGATCGAACGCGATCTCGCAGACGAATGCAACGCCCGCTTGCGCAAAGAGGAACTCCCGCTCCTCTCTCGTAAACAGCATTCTGCCCTTCCCGCCGAACAGCGTCGTGATCCCGATGGGAAGTTTCGCCTTCTTCGCTTCGGCGAGCAGCGCGCGGTGGCCGAGATGCAGCCCGTCGAACCCGCCCAAAAGCAGCGTGCACGGCTCCCTGAAACATTCGCCCGCACGAAGAATTTTCAGCATAATTTTTTCTCCGGACGAAGAACGCCGTCCTCGACGATCCCGACGCCGTAGAACTCCCCCTTGCGATAGATCTTGTAGCGGCCGTCGGCGGCGTCGGCGGGAAGCCGTACGCCGGCAAAATACCGCTCATCCACCTCTTCAAGCGCGGGGAACGGCAGAACGGATTCCGTCGGGATCAGAAATTCGCGCCAATTTTCGGGCGTGAGATCAACAAGCCGCACCGAGGTCTCTTCCGTAAAGATCCCGCTCGCCGTGCGGCAAAGTCCGCTCGTATACCCCTGCGTTCCGAGCGCCGAAGCGATATCCCGCGAGAGCGAACGGATATACGTGCCGCCGCTGCATACGATTGAAAATTCGTACTCGTCCCGAGAGACCTGCGAAAGCAACGCGATCTCGTAGATCTCCACGCGCTTTGCGGGAAGTTCAAAGGACTTTCCGTCGCGGGCAAGCTCGTATCCCCGCTTGCCGCCGAGACAGCGCGCGCTGAATTGCGGCGGGATCTGTTCCAGCGCGCCCGTAAAGCGCGGCAGGATCTCTCTGATCTCCTCTTCCGCGGGTATCCTTCCCCCGTACGAGATCTCACCTTCCGCATCGAGCGTCGGCGTCGTCGCGCCGAACCGGAAGCGCGCGATATAAGATTTTTTCTTCGCCAAAAAATAATCGAAGAGACGGGTCGCATTGCCGAGTCCCACGGGCAGCACGCCCGAAGCCAGCGGATCGAGCGTGCCCATATGCCCGCAGGATGTTTTCGTAAGGCGCTTGACCCGATTGACGACGTACGCAGACGTATCCCCGTATTTCTTGAAAATGTTGAGAAAACCCGTCATAAATTCCCGGAATGCTGCCAGACCGCATAGCGGATCTTATCGCAGACCTCTTCGTAGTCGCCGAAAATCATGCAGCCCGCGGCAAGAACATGCCCCCCGCCGCCGAACGTGCGGGCAACTTCGTTGACGTTGACCTTCCCCTTGGAACGGAAAGACGCCTTATATTCCCCTTTCTTCACCTCGAGAAGCGCAACGCTCACCTCCACGCAGTCGACGGTCAGGCCGAAATCCACGATCCCCTCCGTCGAATCCGGATTCTGCCCGTATTTTTCGAGAAGCGAGAGCGTAACAAGCGACACGACGAGCGTATCGTCGAGGAAGTATCTGAGTTTCGAAACGACTTCCGCATACATGCCCGCGCGCGCTTTGGATTGCCGCGACATCGTTTCATAAAAGATCCTCCTGACGTCCGCACCGCCATCCGCGGCAAGCGCGGCTGCCCGTAAGGTGTCGCCGTTCACGTCGCTGTGCGAAAAGCCGCCGGAATCGGTGATCATGCCGAGCATGAGAAAATCGGCGATATCGCCCTCGACGGGTACGCCGAGCGCTTTCATCAGCTCCAAAACGTTTTCGCAGTTGCTCGAACGCACCCGCACGAAATTATATTTTGCATACATGGGGTTGGAAACGTGGTGATCGAGATTCACCGTGATCTTCTTTCGCGCGCCTGCACGGAACACAGGTTCGAGCAACCCCAAACGCGATTCCGCACTTGTGTCGACCGTAATATAGACGTCGGCATCCAACGAAGGCTGTTTGCGGATCATGCCCGGCGCAATGAGAAAAGAGAATTTCTCCGGGATCTCCCCTTCGTTGACGACTTCGTTTCGGATCCCGCATACAGAAAGAGCGCGGCTGAGCGCCATGCCGCTGCCGAGCGTATCGCCGTCCGGCCGCATGTGCGTAAAGATCACCGCGCTTTTTGCTTTTTTTAGTACGTTTGCGATTTCTTCAAGCGTATTCATTCTTCGTCCTTATGCAATTTCGAAAAAATTTCATCCATATGCGAGCCGTACTCAAAGCTCTCGTCTGTGAGAAAGACGAGTTCGGGAACGGTGCGGAGCCGCATCACGCGGGCAAGCTCGCGGCGAACGAATCCCGCATTCGCACAGATGACCGAAAACGTTTCCTTGCTCTTTTCGGGCGAACCCGAATAGACGCTGATATAGACTTTGGCCGTCTTTAAGTCGGGCGAAACATCCGCCTCCGTGACGCTGATGATCCCCTCGAGCATCGGCTCTTTCTTCTTCAACGGGCCGGCAAGGATCGCCGAGATCTCCTTTCTCAATTCGCTGTCCAACCGTTCCGTGCGCCTTGTCATGCCTTGATCTCCTCTATGAGATAGCATTCGATGAAGTCGCCGATCCGCACTTCGTTGAAGCCCTCGATGGCGCAGCCGCATTCCAGCCCCGCGGCGATCTCCTTTACTTCATCCTTATAATGTTTGAGCGTCTTGGCGTTGCCTTCGACGATCATGATATTGTCGCGGTAAATGCGCAATTTGCCGCCGCGCATGAGCCGGCCTTCGACGACAAGACAGCCTGCGACGACGCCCACGCCAGAAACATTGAACGTCTGGCGCACTTCCGCCTTGCCGATCAACGTCTCCCTGTACTTGGGCGCGAGCATGCCTTTGAGCACGGCTTCGAGTTCATCCAACAGCTCGTAAATGATGCGGTATGTGCGCACTTCCACATGGCTTCTCTCCGCAAGGGCCTTGGCCTTGGCGTCGGGACGGACATTGAAAGCAACGATCATTGCGCTCGCGGAATCCGCCAGAGAGACGTCGCTTTCGGTGACGGCGCCCGCCGCCGCGCGGATGACGTTGACTTTGACTTCCTCGTTTGAGAGCTTCTCTACGGAGGCCTTCACCGCCTCCACGGAACCCTGCACGTCGCCCTTGATGATGACGTTGAAATTCTTCTGCGTGCCGTCCCCGACGTCTTTGAACATATCCTCGAAAGACTTCTTGCCGGGGATCTCCGCCGTGAGCGATTCGCGCTGTTTGTTCTTGCGCTCCTCCTGCACTTTCTTCATGAGTTCCTGCTCGACCGCAAAGATCGCGTCGCCCGCGTTGGGAACATCCTCGAGTCCGAGCACGGAAACCGCCGTGGACGGGCCGGCTTCCTTCACGGATCTGCCCTGATCGTCGATCATGGCGCGCACTCTGCCCATCGTCGTGCCGGAAATGAGGTTGTCGCCCGTTCTGAGCGTACCGTTCTGAACGAGCACGCTCGCCATCGGCCCCTTGCCTTTATCCAGCTTCGCTTCGATGACGACGCCTTTTGCTCTTCTTGCGGGGTTGGCCTTGAGTTCCTGCATCTCGGCCTGCAAGTAAATGCTTTCGAGAAGCGCGTCGATCCCCTCCCCGGTCTTGGCCGAGACGGGCACCACGATCGTATCGCCGCCCCATTCTTCCGGGACGAGATCGTAGTTCATCAGCCCCTGCTTCACCTTATCCGGACTGACGTTCGGCTTATCCATCTTGTTCATGGCGACGATGATGGGGACCCCCGCCGCCTTGGCATGGTCGATCGCCTCGACCGTCTGCGGCATGATGCCGTCGTCGGCGGCGACCACCAGCACGACGATATCCGTGACCATCGCGCCCCGCGCGCGCATAGCGGTGAACGCCGCATGGCCGGGCGTATCGATAAAGGTGATCTTGCGGTCTCCGGGAAGAGATACGGTATAGGCGCCGATGCTCTGCGTGATCCCGCCCGCTTCGCCCGCGGTCACGTTCGTGCTTCTGATTTTATCGAGCAGCGACGTCTTGCCGTGGTCGACGTGCCCCATCACGGTGACGACGGGCGCACGGACTACCGTGTTTTCTTCGTCGACCGCGCCGTGCTCTTCGATGAGCGTTTCCTCCGCCGTCTTTTCCGGCTTATATTCGAGATCGATCCCCAATTCCAACGCGATAAATGCCGCGTTGTCGTAATCGACCGATTCGTTGACCGTTTTCATCACGCCTTCGCGGAAGAGACGTTTCGTGATCTCCACGGCGGAAATGCCGATCTTTTCCGAGAGCACTTTGATGGGGATCTCCTTGCTCGTGACAACGGCGTGATCGATCTTGATCGTCTGCGTCTCTTTTTTGACTTTCTTGCCGAAGCGCGCTTTGCGGTATCCGCTCTCCTTGTCGAAATCGCCGATGCTCGCACCCTGCTGACGCTGCAAAGCCCGCTTGTTTGCGGGACCGCGCGACTTTTCCACGTATGTTTTTTCGAATTTCTTCGCCGGTTCCCTGCGCTGTACCGGCATGGGAGCGGGCGCCGGCGCGGCGGGACGCGCGCCCATAGGGCGAAGCGGCGGCCTGCCCTGTCCCATCGGCGGACGGGCGGCGGGCCTGCCTTGACCGGCCGCCGGACGTCCCGCGGCCGGAGTATAAGTCCGCCGCTCGGAAGGCTTCGCATCGGGACGGAACGTCGCGCGCTGCGTCGGCTGCTGGCCGGCGGGACGCGCCGGGCGCTCCGGACGGTTCAGCCGGTCGGCCGTTGCGGGGCGGGAAGAAAGTTCCCGTTCGCGGGAAGCGGGCTGCATCGCGGGCGCGGAAGTCTCTTCCGCAGGCTCCTGTCCGACAGGCTTTACGGCCTGTTCTTCGGCATTCGCCGCCGCCTGTTTTTTCGCCTCTTCCGCAGCGATCCGCGCCTCCTCCGCAAGGCGTTCCTCTTCGGCTCTGCGCGCAAGTTCCTCCGCGCGTTTTTGAGCCGCGGCGGCCTCCAGATCCGTAAGCCTCTTCAAAAGATCGTTCAGCTTTTTCTCGTTGGCGACGATCGTATCTTTCAGGTCTGCAGTCGCCTTTTCCTTCGGAAGCGCGCCCAATTTTTCGATGTTTTCGTATGCCATTAATTCTCCTCCGTTTCAACGGAACTGCTTTGATTTATTTCGCGCAGGATCGCGCCGGCGAGATGTTCCTCGCAAACTGCGGCAAGCTTGCACAGCGGCTTGCCCGTGATCTCTTCCAGATTCCCGACTTCTGCGAGCGGACAGGAAAACCGCGATTTCAGCTTTGCGATCTCCTTTTTTGTGTTCTCCGAGGCCGATCTATCGGCTACGAGCAGAAAAATCCTGCCCCCGGAGGCTTTGACCGCGTTCACGCCCGCGATCAGTTTTCCCGCACGCCTGGCAAATCCGAGATACGTCTCAATCTTTCCCGACAAGGAATTCCTCCTCGATCCTGCGATACACGCTCTCGTCCACCGGCATCCCGAATGCGCGGGCGAGAAGTTTTTTCCTGCCCAGCATTTTGATGCAGGCCTCGTTCTTGCAGACGTACGCCCCCCGCCCCGGAAGTTTGCCCGAAAAATCCAGCGAGATCTCTCCCGCGGAATTCCTGACGACGCGGATAAGCTCCCGCTTGGGTTTTTCTTCGCGGCAGGCAATGCACGTTCTTACGGGAATTTTTCGGGGTTGAACCATTTATTCCTCCGGACCGATCGCGTCGAGATTTAATTTCGCGGCGGCGGTTTCGCTCTTCACGTCCACCTTCCAGCCCGTAAGACGCGCCGCAAGACGGGCGTTCTGTCCGTCGCGGCCGATGGCAAGAGAGAGCTTTTCGTCGGGCACGACCGCCACGGCCGATTTTTCGGAGAGCTGCGTCACCGAGAGAACGGTCGCGGGAGAGAGCGCCTTGGCGATGAATTCAAGCGGATTTTCGCTCCAGAGAATGATATCGATCTTTTCGCCGCCGAGTTCGGCGACGACGGCGTTCACGCGCGCGCCCTTGTTGCCGACGCAGGCGCCCACGGCGTCTACGCGGGAATCCGTGGAAGCGATCGCCATCTTCGTGCGATGGCCCGGTTCGCGGGAGATCGCCTTGATGACGACGGTCCCGGCCTTGATTTCGGGCACTTCCTCCTCGAAGAGCCGCTTGACAAGCCCCGGCGCGGAACGCGAAACAAGGACTTGCGCGTTTCTTCCGCCGCTTCTGACCTTTTTGACATATACTTTGATCTTATCGCCCACTTCGTAGCGCTCGCCGTTGACTTTATCCTGCGGCAGCATGACCCCCTCGATCTGCCCCTTTCCAAGCTCGATATACACGTTGTTTACATCGACCTTGCGGATGAGGCCGGTCATGAGTTCGCCCTCTTTATCGGAAAATTCCGAGAGAGTATTGTCGCGCTCGGTCTCGTGGATCTTTTGCAGAATCACCTGTTTGGCCGTCTGCGCGGCGATCCGGGAGAAATCTTTGGGAACGAATTCCTCGGTGAGCACGTCGCCGACCTTTGCATTCTTTTTGATTTCGAGCGCGTCGTCGAGCAGGATCTCGCCTTCGTTGATCTCCTCGTCGGTGTTCTCGACCACGGTTTTATGCAGAAAAAACCGGATCGAACTTTTTTCGGGATTCAGACGAACTTCAACATTCGCCGTTTCGCCGAATGCCTGTTTTTTGTAGGCGGACGCAAGCGCACTCGAAAGCGCGCCGATGAACACCTCTTCGCTGATTCCGCGTTCGCGCTCCAGATCCGCAAGCGCGGCGAAAAACTCCTTCATGTCCTTATTTGTCATGGTGATAACTCCCGTATTTTATTTGTATTCCTGCGGGCCGAAGCCCTCGATTCAGACTTCTATGAGAAGGCAGACTTTCGAGCATTTTTCAAAAGGGATCGAAAGCATGCCTTTTTCGGTCTCGATCCCGATAAGTCCCTCCGCATACGAGATCAGTTTGCCTTCGTAATATTTGCTTCCCTCAAAAGGCGCATAGAGATGAACTTCCACCTTTCCCCCGAGCCGCCGTAAAAAATCCGCCGCGGTTTTGAAAGGCCGGTCAAGCCCCGGAGAAGAGCAATTCAGCGTATAGGCCGCCCCGAACGTGGGATCAAGCTCGTCGAGCGGCGCGTCGATCGCACGGTGAAACGCCTCGCAGGCGATCAGATCTACGCCCCCCTCGCGGTCGATGTAGATCGTGAGAGAGCGCGTGCGCATATCCCATTCGGCGTCGACGATCTCAACGCCCACCTGTTCGGCGATCGGTTTGAGAAATTCCACGATCTCGGAAATCGGCTTGACTTTCATACTTCGCCTCATAAAGAAATGAGAGCGGAAACCCGCTCTCAATCTCTTTTCATCGATTAAGTAAGTCTATTTTACCATATTCTTTGGAATATTGCAAGTATTTCCGAAAGATTTTTCGGAAAAATTTACGCAAATCTGAATCCCGCTCCCGCGCCCGTTTTATTTGGGAAGTCCGCCCTTGAGCCGTACCAGCTCGATGAAGATCTTCGCCGTGACAAAGGCGTCGTCGTAGGCGCGGTGATGATGAAAGTCGAACCCGAAATGATCCGCGACGGTATTCAGCTTATAGTTCGAAAGGCGCAGCGTCTCCTGCGCAAACGACAGCGTGTCGATCTGCTTTTGGTCGAAGATAAAACCGATCTGTTCGCCGTAATGGCGGATGAATTTATAATCGAACTGTACGTTGTGCCCGACGAGCACGCTCCCGGCCGTAAAGCGGAAGAAATCCGCGAGCACGTCGGAAACTGCGGGCGCGCCGGCAAGCATGTCGTCCGTGATCCCCGTGAGCGTAACGATCTCATCCGAAAGACGCACGGGACACGCCACAAACGAAGAAAATTTTTCGCAAATTTTGCCCTTTGCGATCTTGACGGCGCCGATCTCGATGATCCTGTCCATCCCCTGCGACGACGCGTTGTTGAGGCCCGTCGTTTCAAGATCGAACACGACATACGTCCCCTCGGAAAAAGACGCCGGCAGAGGCTTCGCTCCGAACAGATCCGCCTGCACGAAATCCGCCGTAGGTACGGGAAATACGCTTCTGTACCGCTGCGGCACCGGACGGGACGGACGCTGCTTCGGCACGAATCCCTCCGGCGCGGAACCGAGATCGACGGATTTGACGCGGAACGTAAACCCGCCGTGGAACAGCTCATAGTCTCCCGTGAGGCATACGCTCATCCCCTGCGCAAGGGAACGCACCTTTTCCAGCGTGGCTTTCTTCGAAAAATATGCCGCGCGCAAACTGCCCGTTCCGTCGGTGACCGTGATCGAAAAATACGGCTTTCCGCTCTTCGTCTCCCGCTCTTCGATGTAAGAGATCTTTCCGCAAACCGTGATATCCTTGATTTCCTTGTCGAGATCGGCGATATAGATCGCACGCTGC
This sequence comes from uncultured Clostridia bacterium, assembly GCA_947589085.1. Classification (GTDB taxonomy): domain Bacteria; phylum Bacillota; class Clostridia; order Christensenellales; family Borkfalkiaceae; genus Gallimonas. The sequence goes on along the minus strand of CANPZD010000006.1, from coordinate 18,519 downwards.
GGCGCAGCGCCGTCTATGGCAGAATACCCGGCGATTTCGAAAAACCGCGGCGCAAGCAGGTACTCTTCCTCGGGGATCTCCTCGCGCTCGATGGCGGCCGCCGACTTCTGCACACGCCTTAGCTCGCCCGACCAGCTTCCGCAGAATCTTCTGCCAAGCTCCTCCGCCACGGCGTCCACGACATGATCTTCCCGCCCTTTCGCACACTCCAATTCGCCGACGCCGATAAAAAATCTGCCGCCGCGATCGTCCAACGCGACGGAAAGGTCGCCGGGCGAAACAAACGCCGCAAACGCGGGAAACCGCGTGCTCAGGATCTCCGCCACGGCGCGGCGCACGCCCTCCTCCGAAGGAACGGATTTCACCACGCGCGCGGACGCGGGCATCCCCCCCGCATAGCGGCGGCAGACGCCGCTCGCATAGGAGACGTCCTCCTGCGAATAATTCGTATCCGTCACCAGATGGAACACCGCTTCCCCGCCTTCCACCGTGATCCGGGAAAGAACGGCGCGGGACAGTCCCTCCGATTTTCTGATTTCTTCAAGGTATTGCTGACTTTTCATTCGTTTACTCTGCAAGTTTTTCTTCCAATCTGTTCCAAAAGGCCTCTTCCGCCGCAGCCGCGGGAATGCGGACGTTTTCTTTTCCGCGCTCGAAGATCACGCAAAAATCCTTGCCGCCCGCAATGCCGAGGTCGCACTCTTTGGCTTCTCCGGGGCCGTTGACTACGCACCCCATCACCGCAATTTTCAACTGTTTCCGTACCCCATATACGCGTTTGCTGACGCGCTGGGCCAATCCCATACAGTCGTATTCGCACCGGCCGCACGTGGGACAGGAGACTACTTCCACGAAGTCGCGCTCCAGACCGACGGCGCGCAGGATCTCATGCGCGGCATACACTTCCTCGACGGGATCCGCCGTGAGCGAAACGCGGATGGTATCTCCGATCCCGTTCAGCAGAAGCGCGCCGATCGCAATGCCGCTCTTGATCGTTCCGCTCCCCGAAACCCCCGCTTCCGTAACGCCGAGATGCAAGGGATACGAGGTCCTTGCCGCGAGCATGGTATAGGCGTTTACGGTCAAACGCACATCGGAAGCCTTTACGGAAATCACCAGATCCCGTACGCCGCGCCGTTCGAAAACCGCGGCGTTGGCAAGCGCGCTCTCGACGAGCGCCTCCGCGCTCCTGCCATACTTTTTGAAAAATTCTGGCTCGATGCTTCCCGTATTCGCCCCCACGCGGACGGGGATCCCGTGCGCTTTCACGCAGTCGGCGACGTACGAAACGTCTTTTTCGGTTCCGATATTGCCCGGATTCACGCGCAATTTATCCGCCCCCGCCTCAACGGCAAGGACCGCGAGCCGCGGCGAAAAATGGATATCCGCAACGAGAGGAATGCGGATCTGCCGTTTGATCTCCGTGATCGCGCGGGCGTCCGCTTCGTTGAGCACCGCCACGCGGATGATGTCGCAGCCGGCTTTTTCCAACCGAAGAATTTGAGCGACGCACTTTTCGACGTCGCTCGTTTTTTCCGTTGTCATGCTTTGTACGGCAATGCGCCCGTTCCCGAGAACGACGCCGCCGATTTTTACGGGAATTTTGCTCATATCACGATTCTCCGTACCAAATGCCGCGCGGAAGCAAATTATTTCTTTTCGTTCTCCTTCTTCTCCATCATCAGCTGCAGCTCCGCCATGAAAGAAGAGATGTCCTTGAACGAACGGTATACCGAAGCATAGCGCACATAGGCCACTTCATCGAGCTCTTTCAGCCCCTCCATTACCATCTCGCCGATCTGTTTGGAAGAGATCTCCTGTTCCATCGAGTTATAGATGCGTTTGGCGATATCCTCCGCGAGCTGATCGATCTTTTCCAGAGGCACGGGCCGTTTTTCGCAGGCCTTGATGATGCCGCGTTTGATTTTCCCCATGTCGAACGCCTGACGGTTGCCGTCGGACTTGACAACGAGAATCGGCGCGACCTCGATGGTTTCGTACGTCGTAAACCTCCTGCCGCAGCCGATGCACTCCCGTCTGCGGCGGATCGTTCTGTCGTCGTCCGCCGAACGCGAGTCAATCACTTTGCTTTCCGTACAGTTACAATACAAACAACGCATAGAAATCCCTCATCTTCCGTCCTTGTGTGTATTGTACCACAAAATACGGCGTTTGTAAAGCGTTTTCAAAAATTCCCGCGAATTTGCGGCCGCGAAACGGAATGCCTATGATTTCCATACGATTTTTTTCATCAAACACTTGAAAAAAAGCATATGTATGATATAATATGAATATCTCAAAGGAAAAAGACAGAATGAAACGTAAGACGGTAAAAACGATCGCCAAATACTTTTCGCTCGCGCTCTCGCTGGCGATGGTCGTATTCTTATGCGTAGAATCGCTCATGCCCGCCTCGAGATCCTCCCTGCATAGTCAGACGGTGGGAGGAACCGTCGACGATCTGTTCTCGGCGCTTTCTCCGAATGCAAAACCGTTGAGTTCGAGGGTCAACAACTGGCATTGGCTGATCCGAAAGCTCTTCGGGCATTTCGGCGCTTTTCTTCTGCTCGGCGCGCTGACGGGCATTACGGCGATCCTGTTCGACCGCGAAAGCAAACGGCGGCGCATTCTTACCTTTGCGCTGCTTACGGCATTCGGGGTCCTCTTTGCGGGAATCACGGAGATCCTGCAGCTCGATATTTTTACAAGCGGGCGCTCGTGCTCGTTCAAGGATGTTCTGATCGATTCCTGCGGCTATTTGCCCACATTCCTGCTCACATACGGAACATATCTGCTTGTTACCGCCGTGAAGCGCAGGAGAAAATCAAAAAAGACAGGCGGCGTTTCATGAGCAGTTTCATCGATCTGCGCATCGTGGACAATTTTTACCAGACTTCTTCGTTTTTTCCGATGCCGACGATTTTGGTCGGCACGGTTTCCGAAAACGGGCAGACGAATCTCGGCGCATATTCTCTGTGCTTCCCCTATTATATTGCGGGAAAAGACGCCTATGCCATGATCCTCGAATGCCGCAACAGTTCGAATACCGCGCAGAACATTCTGCGCGGAAGTAAAGTTTCGCTGAATTTCATTCCGGACGACCGAAAATTTTTCCGGGAAGCGGTCCGCTTGGGATTCCCCGGCGATACCACCGCGGAAAAGATGAAAAACTGCCTCTTCACGCTGGAAAAGGGTCAAGCGGAAGGAAGCCGTCCTCTCGTCGTTGCGGAATCGTTTCAGGTATTCGAATGCAGCTGGGATTCCTCTCTGGAAGAAGCGTTCCTCGACAAAGCGGGGCGGCTCGAAGGGTACGATCCCCCTTACCGGAATTTCAATGGGATCACAAGCAAATTCGGCGCGCATTTCATTCTGAAGATCGATAAGATCCTCATGAAAGAAAAATATCGGGATTCCATTATCAATGGGGTGAGAGCAAAGGATTTCCCGCCCGTACCCGTGGATTACGGTTACCGCGACAGCACGAACTTCTGGTATTCCCCTTTCAAAAAACCCATCCCCGAAAAGATCCGGGCAAAAGAAGGAAACGTGCAATCCGTGATCTATGCGGCAAAGCGCATCGATCCCGACGTCACGTTTACGGACGGCGCCTGCGCAAAACTCGTCAAGATCCCCCGCGTCTTTCTGAAAGCCGCCCTCACGCAAATGGTGAAGATCGCCAAGGAGGAAGGGATCTCCGTGATCGACGAAAAAGCGCTGGACCTCATCAACGACAAACGCAGAAAAGAAAAGAAATAAAAAGAACGTCCGGAAAAATCCGGGCGTTCCTTTTATGAATTTTTGACAAATTTTTTCATGATCTCGAATAGCTCGGGAGAAATCACGTGCTCGATCCGGCACGCATTGTCCTCCGCGAGCGGTTTTTCTGCGCCCATGCGCATCAGAAGCTCCGTGATAACGCGGTGACGATCGTAAATATCCGTGGCTTTGGCAAGTCCTTCTGGCGTCAGCGTGATCTCGTCGCTTTCGCTGATCAAAATATAGCCCTTTTTATGAAGAAGTCCCACCGCGCGGGATACGCTCGACTTTGCATATCCCAATTCGCTTGCGATATCGATCGCATGCACCGACCGGCTCTTCTCTTTGAGAAGAAGGATGGTTTCAAGATACATTTCTTCCGATTCGTGCGTCTTCATATCGTGCTCCGCTTGACAGATTTACATTATTTTTTGAACAGTTTTGCGAAGAATCCTTTCTTTTCGTAGGGCGAAACTTCTACCCCGCGCACTTCGTACCCGAGCGCTTCGATTGCGGCTTTTACGGCCTTGGAACAATCTTCCTCCGCGCAAAATTCCGTTTTCCCCTTGGATGCGGAGGAAGTTACTTTCTGCGCGTCGGGCGCGGCTTTTCTCACCGCCTCGTTGACATGCGCCTCGCACATGCCGCAGTGCATCCCCTCTACGTTCATTACGATCTTTACCATGACGGCCTCCGGTTCGCTTTTGCTAACATTTTAGCATAAAGCGGCAATCTTGTCAAGACGTAATTTTTTCAATAATACTTGACATTTGCGGAGAAAACCATGAAAATACTTTGCTCCAAATCAACCCATTTATTCAGGAGAGCCTTCAAAAACAAAAAAAGATCAACAACGATACACCCAAGTATCGCAAAACCCATCAAAGCACCATGAAGAGGTGAAAAATCATTTCAAAAAATAAATCCCGAAGCTCCGATGAACGGGTCACTCCGGGGGTGATACGCTTTCCGGAAAGCGTATCTGTCATAAGGGCACTATCATTATATGCAATCCTACGGCCTTTGTCAAGAGGTTTTGAGAAAAAATGAAGCAAGTTTTGAAATATCCGGGAGGAAAAACGTCGATATGCCCTCCGGCGTCAAAAAAGAATTCTATACAAAGGATATAAACGGCGATCCAATCGACCTCAAAAAAATCAAAGCTACCGATGTGCCCGGGAGAAAGAAAAAGGCGACTTACGTTCGTAAATCGCTTGCGGAGAAGATCGTCGCCTTCGCCAAAAAAAAGCACAAATAAAAAAGAACGGCGTAGGTTCTGCCTACGCGAAAAGAAAAAAAGAAGCCTTTTTTTACTTTAACTACCACCATTATACGCAATCCTACGACCTTTGTCAAGGGGTTTTAGGAAAAAATCGCTCAATCCCCGTAATGCGTCCACATACGCAGGATCACGACCCGCTTCTTCTCCTCCTCAACAAGGTAAACAAGCCTATGTTGCGCATTGATCCTCCGTGAGTACGTTCCCGCGAGATCGCCCACGAGCTTCTCGTAGGGAGGCTGAAACGGATCGCTCTCCAGCGTCGCCATGAGCCGCTTGACTTTCTCCCGGAGATTGCTCGCAAGGACTTTCTGCAAATCTTTTTCCGCTTGGCGCGTAAGGCGTATCTCGTACATCTTACAACTCCTTGCGCCAATCAAAGACGCGGCATTCGTCCGAAGGGGTGTTCATTCCTTCCTTGATCGAATCGGCCATGCCGGGAATGCCGCAAAGATAACAGGTTTCTTCAAGGCTGCGCAAATATTCTTCGCTCACGATGGCGGCATTGCCGTTCTTGGTGGTAACGATGATTTTCTCATCATTGACGGCGGCCGCATCTAAATATCCGAACAAATTCTTGCGAAGCGTCGTCGCATTGGTAATCGACATAAGAAAATCCTCCTTATCCTATAGTATGTACATTATAGCGTACATATTGCACACTGTCAAGAGGTTTTGAGAAAATGGAAGAAAAAATCACGTTGCGGGAACTCCGCGAGCGCAATTTGTACCGCCACGAAATGACGGACGAGCAACACGCCGCGCTCCTTCAGGTTCTGAAAAAGAGCAAGGCAAAAATCATTCTCTCGTCGTATGACAACGAATTGTACAACGAAGAGCTGCGCGGTTGGGCGACGTCGGAACACACGGCGATCGCTCAACAAGGTAAAAACCCCCGGATAGTCCGGGGGTTTTCTTATACAAAAAGGGCAAACGGTGACAGCTTGGTGAGAGGGCAAACCCTCTCCCTCAAGCTGTCACCGTTGCCCTATTGCTTAATTCCCATAAAGGGAATAAGCCCGCCCGCGCCGAGATCCCGACGTTCTGATCCCCGGGGATCACGCAGAGAAATGCAGAAACGGCCTTTTTGATTTGGGGAAATTTGGGGAAACGCCTCCTCAGGCGATTTTGTTCCACTGCAAAATCAAAGAAAAACGAGCAAAAACGGCTTATTTTTGCCTATTTTGCTCGTTTTTTCTGGTGCACCTTCAGGGACTCGAACCCTGGGCCCACTGATTAAGAGTCAGTTGCTCTACCAACTGAGCTAAAGGTGCATATTGGTGGTCCATCCGGGATTCGAACCCGGGACACCTTGATTAAAAGTCAAGTGCTCTACCATCTGAGCTAATGGGCCGCCTTTGGCTGGGGTGGCTGGATTTGAACCAACGAATGCCGGAATCAAAATCCGGTGCCTTAACCACTTGGCGACACCCCATTAGCAGCAAAATTGGGGCGGGCGACGAGAATCGAACTCACGACCTCCAGGGCCACAATCTGGCGCTCTAACCAACTGAGCTACACCCGCCGTTTTTCTGGCGCGCCTGAAGAGATTCGAACTCCTGACCCACGGCTTAGAAGGCCGTTGCTCTATCCAACTGAGCTACAGGCGCATACCTGATTCTGCGTCAAAGTTCCGCACATCTCCGGCTTGCGAAAAAATGGAGCGGGTGATGGGAATTGAACCCACGCGACCAGCTTGGAAGGCTGGGATTCTACCACTGAACTACACCCGCATGTTCAACGCTTGTACATTCTATCAAAGTTTTTGCTTTCTGTCAAACGATTTTTATATCCCTGAAAAATTTTTTCGCGAAAATTTGCATTTTGATGAACATAAGTTTGCATTCCGGTATTTTATGTACTATACTTGGATTTACCGTTGGGAGGATATTATGTACGTTTTTTCACAGGATTTACTTGCAAACTGCCGCTGCCCCTCTCCGGCCTCGAAGAATCCGATTGGCAGAACGTCACGGCTGTGAGGACGAAACCCGGTATGTCAATATCGAGGTGCGCGAACCGCGAAAAAAATGAGATGAAGGAAATCGCTTGGCTGTTTTTCGATATCGGCGGAACACTGGTATGCGGCGGGAAATTTCCCGCCGTTGAAATTAGTTTGAACAAAGTTTTGTAAATCCTTTCTTGAAGATTTGCCGATGAATTGATTAAAATACACTATATCCGTGATTCTACTGTAAGTAGAGTGATTTTTTTGTAGAGTAGAGAATATTTTCTATGAAATAGACGGTTTTGGAAAATCCGAGAACAATTTTGATTTCGTTTAAGTTGTAAAAATCCGTAAAACGTGATAGACTAAATGCGTTAGGGCGGTATGCCTGAGGAGACACTATGGCCGGTTTTGAAATTTTTGCGGATTCTTCCGCAAACCTTCCGGAAACAATCCAACAAAACAGAAACATCCACATCATTTCGTACTACATGAACATCAACGGCAAAGAGGTCCTTTGTCAGGACGATTCCCTGACTTTCCGCGAAACCGCACGCAAGTTCTATGCGGAAATGCGCGCCGGAATGGAGGCAAAGACTTCTCTCGTGGGGGAAGCGCGGTTTATTGAGGCGATCTCCCCTACGCTCGCCGCCGGAAAAGACGCGGTGATCCTCACCATCGCTTCCGGGATCAGCGGAACGTGGTTTCAGGCGGTCAACGCGAAAAAAACGCTCGAAGCGCAATTCCCCGATCGCAAAGTTTTCGTTTGCGACAGCGCCAACGCCTCTATGGGACAGGGACTTCTGGCGATACGCGCGGCCGATATCCGAGACGCAGGCGAAAGCGCCGAAACGTGCGCCGCTTGGCTGAATGAAAACGCCTATCGGCTCAACAGTTACGTCACGGTCGACGATCTGAAATATCTCAGAAAAAGCGGCAGAGTTTCCGCCCTTGCGGCGTTTGCGGGTTCTCTTTTGAATATCAAACCGCTGATCAAAGCGGACGGCGGCGAACATCCCAAACTCACCGTATACGGGAAGGCGCACGGACGGAAAAAAGCCATTGCCGCGCTCGTGGAAGCATTCGACGCCAATGTGGAACATCCCGAAACCCAGACCGTAGCCATCACCCATGCGGACTGCGAAGCGGAAGCGCTCGCGCTTGCGGAAACCATCAAACAGCGCGGCGTACAGGACGTGATCGTGGAATTTTACGATCTTTGCACGGGTTCCCATATCGGTCCCGGCACGATCGCCCTCTTCTTCTTCGGCAAAGACCGCCGCGAAGAAGCGAAACAAAAAGCGCCCAGCCTCATTCAAAGAGTAAAAGCCGCCACGCATAAAGCCTGAATAATTCAAGTTTTGCTCCCCCGCGTTTTTCCGCGGGGGATTTTTCATTTTGGACGTTCCATTCATAAAAATCCGTCGGATCAATATAATATTGATATGAAAACGGAAACGAAGAAAATCATTCTTGCCATCGTCTCCGTGATCGCCGTCGCGGCCTTCGGAAGCCTGTTCGTTGCGCTCGGACAGAAATGGTTTCAACGGCTCATCACGCCGACGCAATTTGTTCCGGATTTTGTCATTCCGATCGTCTGGACTGCGATCTACGGATCGTGCGCCGTGATCCTCGCGTTATGGATCAAAAGCGGCGGGATCCCGAAAGACGTTCTCGCGCTTTTCTGCGTCAACGGCGCACTCAACGTGCTGTGGTGCCTCGTATTTTTTACGCTGAAACAGACATTGCTCGGGACTGTCGTCATCGTCGTAAATGCCTATTTCGGCGTGTATCTGATTGCGGCAATTTCGAAATATAAGCCGCTGTATGCGAAAATTCTGACCCTCTATCCCCTTTGGCTGCTCGTTGCCACCGCCCTGAATCTCTGCCTCTGGATCCTGAACTGATCCCGCTGCAACTATGAAAAAAGAAAGCATTCCGGGAATGCTTTCTTTTTTCATGGCTTCGGCGACGCTTGGAAAGTTTCTCGCCGCCCTTTCTATCGTTTGGGCGGTGAGCGTTTTTTCCTTTCCGCACTTTGATTTTGGTACGAGCGACAGGGCTTGAACCTGCACGGTTTCCCAACGGATCCTAAATCCGTCGCGTCTGCCAATTCCGCCACGCCCGCACGTTTGTTGAATTCCCCGCCGCTCTCGATCTGTTCCGCCGCGGGATCCGAGAAATATTTTAGCAGAAATGCCGCAGAAACGCAAGCGAAAAGGCCGCAAATCATTCTTTGCCTTTTTGCGCGACGAACGCGCGGCACGGCGTTTCGTCTCATTGTGTTTTTTCGGCGCAAACCGGTCGGAGAAAATCACTTTTCTCCGCGGGATAGGTTGATTTTTCGCGCGCGATATGTTAAAATAGATTCGTACGATTCTAATTTGTTTTACTTTTTCGCGGAAATAAGGAGTTTTACCATGTCGAAATGGTCGAAAATGCCCAAATGGTTGAAATATACGATCTGGCCCGCCGTTGCATGTATCGTGGTCGCCGCCGTCATCATGTTCATGGTCGGCTATTTCGGATTCATTTCGGAGCAGTCGGATACCGACGCCGAGCGCAATCTCAAAGAGACCTACACACAAGTCAGCAACTCCTTCGGCAAGCTCATGAGGCGGAATTGGAGCATTCTCGAAAGCTGCCGCGATTATATCGAGCTTTCGGATAACTACGATTCCGTCACGCCTCAGAAGGTCACGCCCAAAGAGTTCATCGAGAGCAAGAAGGAATATTGGGGCTTCACCGATCTCTATTTCCTCGACGCAGAGCGCAATTACTACTCATTTACCGAGGATAAACAGGGCGACAAGCCTCTGGAAAACGGTTCGCAGACGCTCATCGACGCCAACAAGCCCATCATGGCGGGCGAGACGATCGGCAGCCTGAAAGTGACGATGTTCGCCGTCGCCGCGAAAGGCGAATACAACGGGTTTGCGTATACCGCAATCGGCATCAGCTATACCAACACCGACATGGCAAAGGCCCTCAATGCGGACGCCTTCGGCGGGACCGCGAGGAGCTTCATTCTCCGCGCCGACGGGAACGTTCTCCTCTCCGCGCAACGGGGCGGCGGCGCGATGGACAATTATTTCGATTACCTGAGCGGCATGCTCGACGATGAGACGATCGACGGGATCCGGGCCGATCTCACCGCGCTCTGCGCAGACTGCGAAGAACTTGCACCCGCCGCGGACGCCTACGGATATCTCCCCTACACTTTCCGCGGCGAACAGCGCTGCATCATCTACATGCCCATCGGCTATGAGGACTACGCGCTTTTGAGCGACGTCCCCTTCACCGCCGTGAGCCACGGGTTCCTGCTTGCGCAGAGAGCGACGATGCGCGTGCTTCTCATCATCTTCTCGGTCGTCATCGCGGCGGTCATTGCCGTGCTCATCGTTTACATCGTCACGCAGTCCAAGCACAACCGGAAAGAACTGCAATACCGCGAGCGCATGTTTGACGTGCTCTCCAACAACGTCAACGACATTTTCCTCATGCTCGATCCGCAGACGCAGAAAGTGGAATATATCAGTCCCAACATCGAGCGGCTTCTCGGCATCAAGCTCAAAGACGCGCGGGCGAACATCCGCACCATGGCATCCTGCGCCGTCGACTGCAATATCATCGTCCCCAACGAAGAACTGCAAGCCATCCCCATCGGGAGCAGCCGCGATTGGGAGTGCGAATACATGCACCAGGCGACGGGCGAGCGCAGGTGGTACCGCGTCGCCATCTACCACATGAGCATTCAGGGCATGGAAAAGTACGTCATCGTGATGTCCGACCGCACCCTTGACAAGAGGCTCAACAAGCAACTTCAGGAGGCGTTCGACGCGGCGCAGAGCGCCAACGAGGCGAAGAGCAACTTCCTCTCCAACATGTCGCACGATATCCGCACGCCGATGAACGCCATCGTCGGATTCTCGGTCCTGCTCGAACGCAACGCCGGCGACGAAGAGCTGGTACGCGAATATACGCGCAAGATCATGGCGTCGAGCCACCACCTCCTCTCGCTCATCAACGACGTGCTCGACATGAGCAAGATCGAGAGCGGAAAGACCTCTCTCAACGTCGAACCGTTCAGTTTGCCCGACCTGCTTGAAGAGATCAAAATTATCATTCTTCCGCAGGCGAAGGCAAAGGAACAGGACTTCTCCATCCGCACGCAGGGCGTCCCTCCCGACGAGCTGATGGGCGACAGACTTCGCCTCAACCAGATCCTCATCAATTTGCTTTCCAACGCCGTGAAGTACACGCAGCTGGGCGGAAAAATCGAATTTATCGTACAGAAGATCGAAGAATCGGGACAATTCTGCAAACTGCGCTTTCTGGTAAAAGACAACGGGATCGGCATGAGCGAGGATTACGTAAAAGAGATCTTCCTGCCGTTCAGCCGCGAAAAGAACTCCGTCGTCAATAAGATCCAAGGCACGGGACTCGGCATGGCGATCACCAAAAATCTTGTCGATCTGATGGGCGGCATCATCGAGGTGGAGAGCGCGCCCGGCAAGGGCAGCACGTTCACCGTCGAACTCTCCTTTACGCACGTGCAGGAGGGCGCGGAGGACGCGTGGTTCCGCCAGCACATCACGCGCATGCTCGTCGCCGACGACGAAGAGGATATCTGCCTCAATATCCGCGAGGTAATGCGCGGCACGGGCATAGACGTGAGCTATGTTACGGACGGAGCCGCCGCCGTGGAAACGGCCGTCAAGGCGCACGAGCACAAATCGGATTTCCACGTGATTCTTCTCGACTGGAAAATGCCGGGACTTGACGGCGTTGAGACGGCGCGCCGTATCCGCGAAAAAGTGGGAAAGGACGTGCCCATCCTCGTACTCACCTCCTATGATTGGAGCGATATCGAGCAAGAGGCGCGGGAAGCGGGCATCAACGCGTTCATGCCGAAGCCGTTCTTCACTTCCACGTTCTTCCAGACCATCCGTCCCCTCTTTGCCGAAGCGCCGCAGATGAAAGCGGAAGAACCGCCCGCGGAGGGCGCGCTCAACGGCAGGCTCTTCCTCGTCGCCGAGGACAACGAGCTGAACGCCGAGATCCTCCAAGAAATGCTTGCGATCGAAGGCGCGCGCTGCGAGCTTGCGACCAACGGCAAGATCGCCGTGGATATGTTCTCGAACGCCGCGCCGGGCTATTACGATATGATCCTCATGGACGTGCAGATGCCCGTGATGAACGGCTATGAAGCGACAAGGGCGATCCGTGCCTCGTCGCATCCCGAGGCGCAGACCATTCCCATCGTCGCCATGACGGCGAACACCTTTGCCGAGGACGTGAAAAACGCGCTGGATGCGGGCATGGACGCGCATCTTGCAAAACCCATCGATATGGACGCCGTGCGCACAACGGTCGCGCGGATTTTGGAAAAAAGAGAAAAAGGAGAGACGAATTGATGAAACCCTATCTTCCTCTTGCTCTGGCGGTTGCCGCTTCTCTTGCGCTTGCGGGTTGCGGCGGGAAAACGAACGATCCGGACGCGCTCACCATTCTGGGCAAGAAAAGCGACCTCACGAAGCCTTACATGACGGAAATTTTCGAACACTATCAGGAGACGACGGGCGAAAAACTGAAAATCCGCTCCGTTGAGGACGCCGAATACGAGAATGAAGCGCTGCGCCTTCTCGGAACGGACGAGGCGCCCGACATTCTTCTCCACTTTCACAATGCCGATCTCAACCGATTCAACGTGGAGGAAAACTTTTTGTATTTCAACGACGCGCCGTGGGCAGACGAACTTACCGACAGCGCGCGGGCGTATTGCACGGACGCTTCGGGCAATCTGCTCGGCCTTCCCTTTTGGGAAAGTTCCGTTTCCGGCTGCTACTACAATACGAAATTGCTCAAAGGATTCGGGATCCCCTCCACGCAAGAGGACTTTGACGGAATGTGCGAAAGCCTTCTCGACAAGGGGATCACCCCCATTTTCTGGCCCGCAGGCTGCTCGTGGATGGCGCAATTCGGACTTGACCCCGTGTTTGCGGACGCGCCGAACGGACCCGAAACGCTTGCAAAACTCAATGCAAAAGAGATCAAATACGAGGATATCTCCTCCGTGACGGACATGGTGACCTGGATCGCGAACGCCGCCAAAAAGGGTTGGTTCGGAAAAGATTTTCTGGATAAAGGCTGGGACGACATTTCGCCCGCGCTCGCTTCCGGAAAGGCCGCAATGACCTTTATATGGGACACATGGTTCTACACCGACTTCAAGGACGGGACGTATACAAAAGACGATTTTGCGCTCATGCCCGTGTTTATGAATACGGCGCAGCGCGGCACGTACGAGGGCGGAAACCTCAACATGATGATGGTAAACAAGAACAGCGCGAAAAAGGAAATCGCGATCGATTTTCTCGAATTCTGCGCCGCGCCCGAAAATTACAACGTCGCTTTCAACGGAATTTCCACCGTGAGCGTATTCAAGGGGCAAACGACCAACATTCAGTCGAAAATGGTGACGGACGCAAAGTCGTCCATCGAAAAGTATGAACGCGTCTCCACCGCGAGTACGAAGATCGTCGGGTACAGCGCAGACGACATGATGAACGCACTCAATGCGCTTTTCCGCGGAGAGATCACGGTCGACGCGTGCGTAAAGCGCATGGATGAGAACCGCCTCGCAAAGGCGCGCGCCGAGGGCGCGGAAATTTAATACGGCATGGAAAAAGCCGCCTTTGGGGCGGCTTTTTTGTTTTGCTTTGCGATCAGACGGAGAGCTCGAAGAATTCGATGGTCGCTACGACGGAGATGGACTCACCGTGCTGCAGATCCTGCCCCTGCGGGCTGAGGGAGAACGTATTCAGCGAGCAGCGGTACTCCATCGTGATGATCTCGGTGAGGAGGGAGCGGACGGTTTCGTACACCGTTGCCGTATTCTCGGCACCCTTGTTCTCCTCGGTGACGGTGAAAGAAAGGGAGACCGTGCGCTTCACGATGCCGTCTTGCGGAGCCTGTACGCTGGTGGAATAGCTGTGCGGGATCCCCTCCAAAATATCGTCGATCTTGTTGCGGAGCTCGGTGGCGTGCGCCCCCGTGGATTCGGGCATGGTCGTATTATCGTGATTGGCTTCGATGCGGTCGAGCTCGGCCTTCATCATGTCGTATTCCGCCTTCAGGCCGGTGGCGACTTCCTTTTGTACCTTTACGTTTTCCAGCTCCGTATTTACATCCTGCGTGCGGCTCTGAATGGGATAGAACACCAAACCGAAATACAGGCCGACGAGCAGGACGGCGAGCAGGACGCACAGTAAAATTGTTTCACGCACGGAAAACCGACGTTTCAAATATTTTTTCGCCATTTTCTCTCCCCTCCTTATGCCGCATCCTTAAAGGTGATCGTAATGCCAAACGCTACCTTGCCCGTCGCCTCGTCGTACTTGACTTCCGAACGGGGCATATCGTACCCCAACACAATCTCGCTTGCTTCGAGCTCTGCGGGAATGAGGTAGGAATCTTCCAGCAAGACGTCGGTGAGCTGCAAGGTGAGCGTGTTCTTGGAGAGGTGGAAGCTCGTGATGATGCCGCGGTCGAAGAACACCGTTTCCACAAGGTCGAGCACATCCAAACGATCGACGCGCTCGCGGGGGAAGTGTTCGTAGTTGTACTTGCGGTATTCCTCGCGGACTTCGTCCATATCCTTGATTTCGTCCTTGATCCGCTGAACTTCCGCCTGTTGCTGCGCAAGGTCTTTTTCGGCGGTCTCCAGATTCAGATACGGGCGATATACGCCGAAGAATTCGAGGAGCAAAAGCACGATCAGGATCCCCGCGAGAATGAGGAAGAATAGCTCTGCAGAAAGTCCCTTCCGCTCGCGGATACAGAGATTGACCGTGTCTTTCGAGGAATACTTCGAAGCGAGCTTGCGCGCCTTGCCCTTTCGGGAGACGCCTGCGGCGACGTCGTAATAGGTCACATCGCCGTCCGCTGTTTTCTTCTTATTTCCGGAACTCATATAAACCTCCTTATTGCAGGGCGGCGCCTGCCGCCGATGCGATGAGCGGGAAATCGATCGCGCCCTTGGTTTTGCTTTCTGGGAACAGTTCTCCCATATCGGAGAGCGGAATGGGAAGCGTCGTACGCAGCGTTTCCATGAGCGCGCTGTTGTGCGATCCGCCGCCGCAGCAATGCAGATGCTGCAGCGTGCCGCCGTTGAACCGATAGAAGTTGATGGCTTTGAGCACTTCGAGCGCCATAGCGCCGTAAATCGCGCGGCATTTTTCGAGATAATTCGCGCCGTTGAAATCGTTCTCACGGTAAGACCCCGCCACAAACGTATCCACGCCGAATCTCTCCGAGATCACCTCGTCGAGCGCGCCCAGACCGTAGTCGATGACGCGCACGCTGTCGAAGAGCGAGCCGTTATAAAAGAACAGCTTTACGGCGTTGTGACCGATATCGAGAATGCCGTGATGATGCGCTTCGTCTCCCATTCTGCGCAGAAGATTGACGTAGGCAAACTCCTCGGGAATGATGGTTTTGAGCTTAAAACCCGCCTTCCGGAAGAGCGCGATATAGTCCTCGATGGTCTCCTTGCGCGCAGCGACGGCGAGCACGTCGAATTCGGGCGGACGGCCGTCGCCGTAATGGACGGCGTTGAGCACCGCGCAGTCGAAGAAATAATTGCTCTTATCGTCGGTGATGAAGTCCTTGAACCCGTAGGGCAGGTTGAACATGAGCTGGTCGCGCGTGTTCGCCGCGACATAAAAGCGGCGGCAATAGCAGTGTGCGGCAGGCAGCACGAGAGCCGCGTCGCGGACGTTCAGACTTTCCTTGCGCCGAAGCTCCTTCAAGAAGTCCGTCATCACCTCGTGCGAAGTGATCGCGCCGTTTTTGACGAGATCCTGCGCGAGACGCGCGGTAAGCCCGCGCACGATGGAATCGCCTTTGCGAATCGCAACGTGTACCGCATGATTCCCGATGTCGAAACCGATGCAATGCTTCATGAACATTCTCCTTTATTGAAATAGCATCAGATACCACTGTATGATATCCTGTCCTGCGAGCAGGGTGAAGATCGCCGCGATCGCAATGGCAGGACCGAACGGGAATTCTTTCTTCTTTCCGTTCCGAACGGAAAGGGCGAGAAAAAGTCCCGTAATGCACGAAAGTAAGAGCATCAAAAGTCCGCATTTCAGCCCCGTGAACAGGCCGAGCATGCCGAACAGTTTTACGTCCCCTCCGCCCAACGTCTCCCGTTTGAGCACGAGATCCAGAAGCAGAGACAGAACGAGCATTCCGCCGCCGTACGCAAGCGCGCCGAATAACCCGTCTTTCGCACGCGCCGTCATCGCGGCAACGCTCCCGCTGTGCGGGTAGAGGAACGCAACAAACACCATAAGGCCGAAAAAGGTAAGTCCGTCCGGGATCTCCATGGTGTCGTAATCGATGAGCGCAACGGCCAGCAGAGCGGAAAACAGAAGCAAGTATTCGAGCGTGACAAACCCGAATCCGTAGCGCAGGAACGTGGCGAGATACAGAAGTCCCATACACAGCTCGGTGAAGAAACACCGCACGGGAATGGGCGCGCCGCACTTGCGGCATTTGCCTTTGAGGAAGAGATAGCTGAAGATCGGCACAAGTTCGAGAGCGGACAGCGTATGCCCGCATACGGGACATATGCTTCTGCCGTGCAGCACACTCTTCTTGGCGACGTATCGGTCGGCGGCGCAAGTAACAAAACTTCCCATGCACGCGCCGAGGAAAAAGAGCAGGATCGAAAGATAGATATTCGCCGCAAAGGGTAATTGAATTGACATGTTGTCTCCTGCGAACCCTATTGGCTCCTTTCTCCGTCGACTTTTCTGTCATTCCGAACTCTGTTACGCCATTCAGAATCCTTTTCTCTTGCGTCATTCCGAACGTATGTGAGGAATCTCAAGCCGAGATTTCTCGCTTCGCTCGAAATGACGGGCGGGAGAGATTTCTCGCTTCGCTCGAAATGACGGGTGAAAGAGATTTCTCGCTTCGCTCCCGTTGGGTTCCCCTACGTCATTCCGAACTCTGTTACGTCATTCGGAATCCTTTTCTCTTGCGTCATTCCGAACGTATGTGAGGAATCTCATTCTTCAGACAAATCTCGCCACTCGGGATTTTTCGTCATAACCAAAGCATTCTTCTTTTCTCTTCTCCATGCTTTGATTTCTTTTTCTCGACGTATCGCATCGTTAATACTCGAATATTCTTCGCAATAAACCAACTTGCGTACACGGTATTTTTTGGTAAAGCCTTCTATTTCGCCACTTTTGTGCTCGTTTGTACGCCTTTCAAGATTATTCGTCACACCTACGTACAAAACCTCGTTAGTTTTGTTGGTCATCATGTAAACGAAAAATCTATCTTGCACGGCATTCCTCTCTTTCGGAGATTTCTCGCTTCGCTCGAAATGACGGGCGGGAGAAATTTCTCGCTTCGCTCCCGTTGGGTTCCCCTACGTCATTCCGAACGTATGTGAGGAATCTCAAGCCGAGATTTCTCGCTTCGCTCGAAATGACGGGCGAAAAAGATTTCTCGCTTCGCTCCCGTTGGGTTCCCCTACGTCATTCCGAACGTATGTGAGGAATCTCAAGCCGAGATTTCTCGCTTCGCTCGAAATGACGGGCGAAAAAGATTTCTCGCTTCGCTCGAAATGACGGGCGAAAAAGATTTCTCGCTTCGCTCGAAATGACGGGCGGGAGAGATTTCTCGCTTCGCTCGAAATGACGGGCGGGAGAGATTTCTCGCTTCGCTCGAAATGACGGGTGAAAGAGATTTCTCGCTTCGCTCGAAATGACGGGCGGGAGAGATTTCTCGCTTCGCTCGAAATGACGGGCGGGAGAGACTTCTCGCTTCGCTCGAAAGGACAAGTGCGATGGTATCAGGAAAGCGCAGGGCGCTTGATCCTCATAACATCGGGGGACTTCCGTCCCCTTCTGTCTCTCCCGCTTTCGGCCGCATCCCTACATCCCGTCGGCTTTTGCGGGAGATTATGTTTTGTGTTTCTTAATGCTTAGTTAAAAGTCGTGGAGACGATGTACACCGTTACGGGTCTGAGTCCTTCGGCTTCTGCACCGATTACATCCTTGGACGTTGCTGCAAGCTTGCCCTCGGGTGCTTCCTCTGCGGTTGCCACTGTAACCGTGACTTCGGTCACATTGCCTTTCGAATCTACTTTACCGATTGCCTTCCAAGGGCCTTTGAGCTCCCAAGTGTTGGTCGTCGTATTGCCCGTATAGACACCTTTATTAGTTGCCGTAACAGCGTCGGTAGGCTCATCCTGATTGAGGATATAAGCGATAGCTGCGCTACGAACTGCGCTGATCGTCGCATCGTCCGCGGCTTTCTGGGATTTGTTGAGCGAGGTTACGAAGAGCGGCACCGCGATCGCGGTAAGAACTGCGATAATCGCAACGACGATCAGAAGTTCGGCAAGGGTAAAGCCTTTCTTCAATCTCTTTTTCATTGTTTTGTTTTACTCCTTTCATGAAAGATTTTTATTTATTTCATACGCCGTCGGGATGAAACGACGTTGAAACCG
>CANPZD010000005.1 GCA_947589085.1 uncultured Clostridia bacterium | reverse complement strand
CGAAAGGGACGGCACAGCCGTCCTTTTTTCGTGGGGAAGATAGCGTATCGCAGAAAACGTGCTTACGTGTTCGCCCCTTGGCGGTCTTTATAATGAAAACATTGGCGAGATAAATACCTTGCTTGATTTTCGTGCGAGTTTATGGTAGAATGAAAGCAATAAACAGGAATTTAGCTAAAACATGACAAAAACCGAAATAGCAAAAACAATAATCGACATTTGCCAAAAGGACGCCTCGTTCTGTTTTGATATTAAAGGCGGCGATCCTCAATCTTTTTTGTCTGAAATCAATGACGATATGCCCGAACACGACTTCTTGTTTTCGGTAGCTAAATATTTAGCAACTTTCAAAGTATGGGGACATCTCTATTTTTATAAAAAGAATCTCCGCATATATATCGGCTTTCACGTCAGAAGATATAATAACAGCTTATTCATCACCCAAGCGGAAAAAGAATTGCCGTTTTCGAAAGGAGATGAGATCGTCGCCATCGACGGGTTAACAATCGAAAAAGCCGCCGAAAAATTTGCCGTATTTCTCGATTGCGATTCGCCCGACCGCCAAGGTGAGCGTTGGGAAACCGTTATAGCAAATGCCAACGTAATTACCGTTCGTTCCGAAAAGACATTCGATTACTCCGTTCGGACAGATGTTAACAGAGGGATCGGAGAACCCTCTTGCGTATGCAAGTTTCTCAATAAGGATTGTTACTACATAAAACTCACCAATTTCTTTGACGAAGGAGATATTTCGTCAATAGTGAATTATGCCTCAAAAGATATTACGTGCACGAAAAATCTTATCATAGATTTAAGGAACAACTGCGGCGGGAGTGATACCGTATTTTTGCCGCTTCTTAAATTCCTACTTGTTGAGAACGATACTATGTTCGGTAAACCGATTTTTACCGAGGAAGATGATATACTATATACCGAACGGAATGCAGACGGACGATTAAAGCTCTATAAAGAGTATCTCGAAAGCAGCACTTCCGACGAAGTTCGGAGGTATATTGTCGAGCGAATAGAAGAACAGACAAGAAACAAAGGAAAAGGTTTTTTACCTGCAAAGTCTGATGAACTTATGTTTCCGACAAGCGGCACGCGCTACCCCGAAAAAGTTGTTGTCCTTACAGATTGTTATTGTGCTTCTTCGGCAGAAAGTTTCGTGGAGATTGCTTCTCGTTTACAAAAGGTGACGGTCATCGGTCGTCCCACAATGGGAATTAACGATTATGCCAACCTTACGAGATTTGATTTCGGAGAATATGTTTTGCATTATCCAACTTCGCGCAGCAGGGCAATAGACAGAGGCAAGGGTACAAGAGGCAAAGGACTTAACCCCGATATTTATGTTCCGTGGACACCGAAGCATATATTCGAAGATATTGACTTGGCTGTTGCATTAAATTGGATTGGAAAATCGAATTTTCCGACGTGAAAGTTCTTATAGCAAAATAATATAAAAAACCGCCGACGGAGCGTATGCTCTGTCGGCGGTTGCCGTTCAGATAGGTTTATGCCAATTCGGCTGTGGCCTCTGAAATTTTTGAATTTATTCTTTTCCGGCGAGTTTCTTGTAACCGGCAAGCCGTTCTTTCGAGCTTTCTTCCGTCTTTTTGAAGAGCTCTTCCGCAACGGCAGGCTGCGTCTTTTTCAGAGCCGCATAGCGCGTCTCGCCCAAAATGAACGCCTGATAGTCGCCCGTGGGATCCTTGGAATCCAGCGTGAACGGGTTCTGTCCCGCTTCCGCAAGCAGCGGGTTATACCGGTACAACTGCCAATATCCGCACTCCACCGCATTCTTTTCTTCCGTCTGCGATTTCGTCATGTTGATGCCGTGGTTGATGCAGGGCGCATAGCAGATGATGAGCGAAGGCCCGTGATAAGCTTCCGCCTCTTTGAGCGCCTTCACAAGCTGCGCCTTATCCGCGCCCATCGCGCACTGCGCAACGTACACATAGCCGTAGGAGGCGGCGATCATGCCGAGATCCTTCTTCTTGATGCGCTTGCCGCCGGAAGCGAATTTCGCAACTGCGCCGATGGGGGTGGATTTGCTTGCCTGACCGCCCGTATTCGAATACACTTCGGTGTCGAGCACGAGCACGTTCACATCTTCGCCCGAGGCAAGCACATGATCGAGTCCGCCGTAGCCGATGTCGTATGCCCATCCGTCGCCGCCGATGATCCAGAACGATTTCTTGACGAGGCAATCCTTGTCGGCATAGATCTCTTTGCAGAGCGCGTCGCATTCGCAGCCGCAATCCTTGCATTCGCCGAGGCATTTCAAGAGCGCCTCAGCGGCCGTCTTGCTCGCTTCTGCGTCGTCCATGCCCGCGATCCATGCTTCGCAAGCCGCTTTTCCTTCCTCCCAATCCTTCCAGAGGTCGGCAAGTTTTGTCACTTTGTCTGCAAGGGCGGCTCTTCTTGCTTTATACGCAAGATTCATTCCGTAACCGAACTCCGCGTTGTCCTCGAACAGGGAGTTCGCCCATGCGGGGCCGTGACCTTTTTTGTTCTTCGTGTAGGGGCAGGTGGGGGAGGAACCGCCGTAGATGGAAGAGCACCCCGTGGCGTTGGCGACGATCATTCTGTCGCCGAAGAGCTGGGTGACCACTTTCACATAGGGGGTTTCGCCGCAGCCGGCGCAGGCGCCGGAGAATTCGAAGAGCGAAGGCGTAAACTGCGACTTCTTTACGTCGGGCATTCTGACGTTCGACAGATCCGCTTCGGGGAGGTCGACGGCGAATTCCCAATTCGTCGCTTCCGTCTTTTCGAGTTCCGCGAAGGGCGCCATCACGAGGGCCTTGTTTCCCTTCATGCCCGGGCAGATATCCGCGCATACGCCGCAGCCCATGCAGTCGAGCGGGGAGACCTGGATCCTGAATTCATAGCCCGCGATCCCGATGGCCGGTTTTGTATCGAATGTTTCGGGCTTTTCCGCGCCGACGGCCGTGAGGGCGGGGCGAATGCAGGCGTGCGGGCAGACAAAGGCGCACTGGTTGCACTGGATGCAGTTTTCTTTGATCCACTTGGGGACCATGACCGCAACGCCGCGCTTTTCGAATTTGGTCGTACCCGTGGGGACCGTGCCGTCTGCGCTGAACGCCGAGGAGGGAAGTTTGTCCCCTTCCAGCGCGAGGATGGGCGCAACGACGTTCCGGAAATACTCGTCGTTGGCATATTCGTGCATGGGCGCGCCTTCGGTCGTCGTCTCCCAGCTCTTGGGGATGCGGATCTTTTTCAAATTGGCTTTTGCGGAGTCGATCGCGTTATAGTTCATCTGAACGACGGCGTCGCCCTTTCTCGCGAAGGACTTGTATGCCATCTTTTTCATGTATTCCACGGCGTCGGCATACGGCATGATCTGTTCGTTGATGAGGAAGAATGCCGATTGCAGGATCGTGTTCGTTCTCCCGCCGAGACCGAGCTTTTTGGCGATCTTGATGGCGTCGATCACATACAGCCGCGCCTTTTTCTTGGCCAGCGCGTTCTTTACCTTTGCGGGAAGATTCGCATCCAGATCTGCGAGCGTCGTCCACGGGGCGTTGAGCAGGAAAGCGCCGCCCTTTTTGAGATCGCTCACCATGTCGTAACGCGTCACATAGGAGGGGTTGTGGCAGGCGATGAAGTCGGCCGCGTCGATCAGATATTCGCTCTGGATGGGCGTCTTGCCGAAACGCAGGTGCGAAACCGTGATGCCGCCCGATTTCTTGGAATCGTAGAAGAAGTACGCCTGCGCATACATTTCCGTATGGTCGCCGATGATCTTGATGCTGTTCTTGTTTGCGCCGACCGTACCGTCGGAACCGAGGCCGTAGAACTTCGCGGAGGTGGAGCCTGCCGGCGCGGCGTCGAACTTTTCGGAGAAGTCGAGGGAGGAATTCGTCACATCCTCGAAGATGCCCACCGTAAAGTGGTTTTTGCTCTCCTTTGCCTCGAGATTCTTATATACGGAGAGGACCATGGAGGGATTGAATTCCTTGGAGCCGAGACCGTATCTTCCGCCGACGACCTGCACGTTCTTTATGCCCTTTTCCAAAAGAGCGGTGCAGACGTCCAGATAGAGCGGTTCGCCCAAAGAGCCGGGTTCCTTGGTCCTGTCGAGCACGGCGATCTTCTTGCACGTCTTGGGGAGCGCGTTCACGAACGCGTCGGTGACGAACGGGCGATACAGGCGCACTTTCAGCAGGCCGTATTTTTTGCCCTTCGCATTGAGTTTGTTGATGGATTCCTCCACGGTCTCCGCGCCGGAGCCGATGATGACGATCACGTATTTTGCGTCGGGCGCGCCCACATAGTCGAACAGATGATAGGATCTTCCCGTGAGCGCGCTCACTTCGTCCATCATCTCCTGCACGATGGCAGGCGTGGCGGCATAGTAGCTGTTCGCCGTCTCGCGGTTCTGGAAATAGGTGTCGCCGTTCTGCGCCGTTCCGCGCTGGACGGGGTGCTCGGGATTGAGCGCGCGCGCCTTGAATTCCGCAACGTCCTTTGCAAGGCCCTTTTTATCGAACAGAGCTTTCATTTCGGGGTAGTCGATCACGTCGATCTTGCTCACTTCGTGCGAAGTGCGGAACCCGTCGAAGAAGCTGATGAAGGGCACGCGGGAACGGAGCGTGGAAAGATGCGCGACGAGCGCGAGATCCATGACTTCCTGAACGGAGCAGCTCGCGAGCATGGCAAATCCCGTCTGACGGCAGGCCATGACGTCGGAGTGATCTCCGAAGATATTCAGCGAATGCGCGGCCAAAGCGCGGGCGGAGACATGCATGACCATGGGCAGCAGCTCGCCGGAGATCTTGTACATATTGGGGATCATGAGCAGCAGCCCTTGCGAAGCCGTATAGGTCGTGGTGAGCGCGCCCGCCGTCAGCGCGCCGTGCACGGCGCCCGCGGCGCCGCCCTCGGATTGCATTTCGGTGATGCGGAGCTTCTGTCCCCACATATTCAAACGGCCCTGCGTTGCCCATTCGTCGGCGGATTCCGCCATGGGGGACGAGGGGGTGATGGGGTAGATCGCAGCCACTTCCGAGAACGCGTAAGCGACATGCGAGGCGGCGGTATTGCCGTCGATTGTCATCTTGGTCATCAACAAACCTCCATAAATAAAAAATTATAGTTTTTCGGATTTTTTGCGCGGCAAAAAACAGGCGTTTTCCGCCGACCTTCCCTATTATAACGATTTCACGGGATAAAGTCAAATCGCAGGGTGAAGAAATTCATACTTTTTTTCGAAAAATCGGGACAAATCCCTTTGCGTGCGCTATAATAGGTTCAAACGAACCTGCGTTCGGAGTGAGGAGATATCATGGAGCACGGAAAAAAGAAATTCGTTTCGTTGATCGCCGCGGCGGGGCTTCTTGCCGCATGCGCGGGAGCCGCAACGCCGCTCTCCGCCCGCGCCAACTCCGCGCCCGTCTACTGGGAGGGCGTTAACGGCACGGGACCGGTGCTCATTGGGGACGCCTGCCCCGTGGAGGTCGCAAGCGAAAAACTCACGCTCGAGATCCCCGATCTCCCCGCAAAGCATTACGATTCGCAGGAGCAATTCGAAGAATATCGCGCATGCGTGACCGCGGAATACGCCTTTTTTAATCCGACGCAGACGGATATCGCGATGATGCTCATCTTTCCGTTCGGCGCTCGGCCGGATTACGCGTACGATGCGTTCGGCGCAGAAGGCTCCGGACAGGACGATACGGCGCGCTACCGGATCACGGCGGACGGACAGGATGTACAAAGAGAGATCCGCTATACGCTTCATTCGTTCGACGCGGCGTTTCCGATCGACTTAACGGATCTGATTTCGGATGAAAAGCGTACGGATCGGTTTCCCGCCGCCGATACGCCGATCACGGAATATCGTGTTCTGGCGGAACTTCCGCAAACAAAGCGCGGCCGCGATACGATGCTCTTCGTCGAACTCTCTTACAATCCCATCCGCACGCGCATCTTTGCCGGCGGTTTTCAAACGTATTTTGAGGAGAACGGAAATCTGTTGATCGGATATGATCTCCCGGAAGAGGGATCGAACGAATTTGTTCTCTTCGCCGCGGGCGCGCAGCCGAAGATCAAGGCGGAATTGGCGCAGGGGGATGGTTTTTACGGCGAGGATCGGATCCCCGTGGAGGGCGCTGCGCCCGTCGTGCAGACTGAGGATCTCGGAAATTTCGAGGAATATACGGAGCGGTTCCGCCCCGCCCACGTGGGGGAAGTCGATTTCTACAACGCCGTTTCGGACGAGATCGACCGCAGGACGAACGGATACGGGTTTTGTTCGTTTGATCCGGCGACGCTTTCCGAAATGAAATTGGACCGCTGGTATCGCTACTCTCTCACGGTTCCCGCGGGCGGGACGGTCGTCAACCGCGTGACCGCGCCGCTCTATCCCGATATCATCGGCAATACGTACAGATATGAATATCTGCTCTCTCCGGCATGGCAATGGGCGGATTTCGGAACGCTTGAGATCGCCGTCGAAACGCCGTATACGCTCGAGGACTGTTCGCTGGATCTGAAGCAAACTTCGACGGGGTACGCTTTGCAACGGGACGGTCTGCCGCTCAGCGAACTCACGTTCTCGATCCGCTACGGAAATTCATCGCCGAACGAGGGCGGGTTGTTCTATTTCGCATGGGGCTTGGTGATCTTGTTTGCGATCCCGGCGGCAAGCCTGATCGCCGGCGTGACGATCGCCATCGTGTTCGGCGTGCGCGCGCACAAAAACAAAAAGAAAAAGAACACAAAGAAGAGTCCGTGACCGCATACGGATCCATTCGGCCGTCCCCGGATCCCGGCGGACGGCTTTTTCCGCGCCGAAAAGGATTTTTTTTGCGAATTTCACCCTCTTTTCATTGTAAATCGCGCGGGAATTTGGTATAATATTGCGGATATCACAAAGGGAAGTACGCTCGATCCTATGCATGCGCTCGAATTCCGGGACGTGGATTTTTCTTACGGGGATCCCTCGCAAGACGCAAACGCGTTCCGCATCCGAAAACTCAATTTTACGGTGGAAGAAGGCGAATTTGTCGCCGTTCTCGGTCACAACGGAAGCGGGAAAAGCACGCTTGCGCGGCTTGCCAACGGAATTCTTACGGCCGACGGCGGAGAGATCCGCGTCTTTGATACCGTGCTCGGCGAGAAGAATTTATTCGAGATCCGCAAACAGGTCGGCGTGGTATTCCAGAATCCGGACAATCAGACGGTCGCCTCCATCGTGGAGGACGACGTCGCGTTCGGCGCGGAGAATGTGGCGCTGCCCCGCGAAGAGATCGGGCGGCGGATCGACTTTGCGCTCGGCGCCGTCGGCATGCGCGAGCTGCGGGGCGCAACCGTTTCGAGGCTCTCGGGCGGACAGAAACAGCGCGTTGCGATCGCGGGCGTTCTCGCGCTCAAACCTCGGATCATGATCCTCGACGAATCCACCGCCATGCTCGATCCGCGCGGCAGAAAGGAGATCATCGACGTGGTCCTCCGCCTCAACAAAGAGGAGAAGATCACGGTTGTGCTCGTCACGCATTTCATGGAAGAAGCGCTGCTCGCCGACCGCGCCGTCGTGATGAACCGCGGCGATATCGTCATGCAGGGCGCGCCGTCGGAGATCTTTGCAAGGAGCGACGAACTTCTTGCCTACAACCTCGCATTGCCGCGCATTGCCGTGATCACGAAGAGCTTGCGCGAGGGGGGCATGTCCGTGAAGGATACGCTCGATATTTCCTCGTTGGCAGACGAGATCGCAGGAGAACTCAAATGCGGATCGTAGTCGAACATCTCTCCTATACGTATCAGCCCCGCACGCCGTTTGCGGTGAAGGCGCTCGACGATGTCACGCTTACGATCGAAGAAGGGGAGTTCTTCGGCGTCATCGGACACACGGGCAGCGGAAAGAGCACGTTCGTGCAGCATCTCAACGGACTCATCCGCCTGCCTTCCTCTCTCAAACGGCAAAAGAAGATCAAGCCGAAAAAAGGCTGCCTCCCGCCGCCTCCCCCCGTGCTGAAAGTGGGGGATTTCGACCTCGGCGATAAAAAGACGGATTTCCGCGCGCTGAGGAAGAGCGTCGGCATGGTGTTTCAATATCCGGAATATCAGCTGTTCGCGGAAACGGTAAAAGAGGACGTCGCCTTCGGACTGAAAAATTTCTCCGAGGGAAAGCCGGATCCCCGGCAGACGGAAGAAGCGGTCCGCGAAGCGCTTTCGATCGTCGGCCTCGATTACGACGAAATTGCGGATAAATCCCCGTTCGATCTCTCGGGCGGACAGAAGCGGCGCGTTGCGATCGCGGGCGTGATCGTTACCCGCCCCGAGGTCCTCGTGCTCGACGAACCCGCGGCCGGGCTGGATCCGCTCGGCAAACGCGAGATCATGCAGCTCCTGCACCGCATTCACGGAAGTTGGTGCAAGACGATCGTCATCGTCTCCCACGACATGGACGAGATCGCCGAAAATTGCACGCGCGCCGCCGTATTTTCGGAGGGAAAGCTCGTGTGTGTGCTTCCGCCTTCGGAGCTTTTCCGCGACGCCGGGCGGCTGACGGATCTCGGACTGGATATTCCGCTCACGGCAAAACTCGTGCTCGCGCTCAGAGAGCGGGGCGTCGAGATCGACTGTAATTTCCGCACGGAGGATTTCGTCGCCGCGGTACTCGCCCGCAAGGGAGGCGCATCGTGAAAGACGTCGCATTCGGGCAGTACTACCCTGCGGATTCCTTCGTCCATCGGTTGGATCCCCGCCTGAAAATTCTCTTTCTCATCGCCTACATTGTCGCGATCTTCGTGGCGAGCAACTTCTACGGTCTTGCGCTCTGCGCCGCCGTACTGATCCTTGCCGTCGCGCTGTCGCGTCTGCCGGTGGGGAAGGTGTTCCGCGCCGTGCGCGGCGCGCTGATCCTCGTGATCTTTACCGCCGTGATCAACCTTTTGTTCCACAGCGGAAAGACGGTCTATTGGAGCTGCGGCATTCTGTGTATCTCGAAGGAAGGCATTCTGTTCTCCGCCTATCTCGTGATCCGCCTTGTTCTGCTCGTGATCTGCTCCTCTCTTCTCACCTACACGACGACCCCCGTCGCGCTCACCGACGGCATCGAAAGTCTGCTCACGCCGCTCAAATGGATCCGTTTTCCCGTGCACGCTCTGGCGCTCATCATGAGCATCGCGCTTCGCATGATCCCCACGCTCATGGAGGAGACGGAACGGATCAAGAATGCGCAGAAAGCGCGCGGCGCAAACTTCGAGAGCGGAAATCCTCTGCGCCGCGTGAAAGCGTTTATTCCCATTCTCGTGCCGCTGCTTCTCTCCGCGTTCCGCAGGGCGGACGAGCTTGGCGACGCCATGGAAGCGCGCTGTTACGGCGGGAAAAAGCGCGTGAAATATAAAAAACTTCGCTTTTCCTGGCGCGATCTTTTGGCAGCGATCCTTGCGGCCGCGCTGATTGCGGGCGTCGTGCTGCTGCGCGTCTATCTCGGAGAGATCGTATGAGATACGTGCTCTTGGTCGAATATGACGGCACCTGTTTTTCGGGGTATCAGCGGCAGAAAAAGGGCGAGCGCACCGTACAGAGCGAATTGGAACGCGCTGCGGGCGAATTTTTCGGCGTCCCCGTGCGGGTCGCCGCAAGCGGCAGAACGGACGCCGGCGTGCATGCGCGCGGTCAGGTGTGCCAGTTCGACGCGGAAACGACCGTTCCCGCAACGAAGCTGCGGGAGTGCCTCAATCCGCTTTTGCCGCCCGATCTCAAGATCCTTCAAAGCGCGCAAGCGCCCGCGGATTTCGACTGCACGCGCGGCGCGAAGAAAAAGACTTACGCGTACCGGGCGTATGTCGCTCCCTGCGATTTGCCGCTTCTGTCCCGCTATGCCGTGCGTTTGAGTCTGGCGCCCGATCCTGCGCGCATGCGGGCGGCGGCGGAACTCTTATGCGGCGAACACGATTTCAAAGCGTTCTCTTCGACCGGCTCTTCGGCAAAGACGAGCATCCGCACGATCTTCCGCATTTCCGTGGAGGTCTCGACGCGATCGGGATACCCCATGTACGAGATCTATACGACCGGAAACGGGTTTTTATATAACATGGTCCGCATCCTCGCGGGGGAGATCTTCGCCGTCGGCTGCGGGAAAGACACGGAGGGGATCGTAAGGGCGTTTGAAACGGGAGACCGTTCTCTCATCGCGAAAACGATGCCCGCTGCGGGACTGACGCTGGAAAGCGTGGAATACGAAACGCCGCTCTTTTGAGCGGGTCCGGAGGTTCATATGGAATTTTTTCAATGGATGTCGTTCGGCCAGATCATCTTTTATGCGATCGCAAGCATGACGCTCCGCGATCCCGGGCCGGATCGGGAGATCGCCCTGACGCGCACGGAATGTTACGTGGGGATCGGCGTGGGGGCCGCGCTCTTCCTGCTGTGTCTGATTTTGGGCGGATTCGGCCTCATGAAAATGGCGAAAGGACAGGGCAAAAAGCATGCATGGGTCGCGTTTTTCCCGTTTGCCAACACGATCTATGCGGGCGTGATCGCCGGAGAAGCAAAGTTGTTCGGGCAAAAGATGAAGCGCGCGGGACTGTATGCCGCCATTGCGGAAATATTCTATGTGGCCTTTTCGGTCATCTCGCTGGTTGCCGATCTGCTTCTGCTGCCGTACTACCGGGAACTGACGGGAGAATACGGCACGTATATCGCGCCGGATCCCGCCTTGATCGGATCGCAGGCGCCGCAGCTCCGCTGGCTGTATGAAGCGACGTACGGCAACGGTTGGGTGAATATTGTGCAATATGTGCTGTTGCTCATATTCTCGATGCTCTTTTTCGTGGTGCTGTTTGCACTGCTGAAAAAGTACTATTCCAAGTCTCCCGCAGGGATCACCGCGCTCGCCGTGCTCGGATTCTTTTTCCCCATTCGGGGCATTCTGATCTTCGCGCTGCGCAATCATGCTCCCGTGGATTACGACGCCCTCATGAAACGGCGCATGGAAGAATATGCGCGGCGGAATCCTTACGGACCTTACGGAGGCCCCACGTACGGCGGGCCGCAGGCTCCCGGCGGCGCAGAGCCGCAGGAACCTTTTTCCGATTTCGGAAACTCCGGCGGCTCCGCAAATTCGGGCGGCGGCAACGACGATCCGTTTTCCGATTTCTGAAAAAAACGCTTTCCTTGCGGGGAAAGCGTTTTTTCATAATCGATATGCGCCCGCCGGCAAAGGCCGGCGGGCGGTACGGATCATTCGACGTGTCCGATGAAATAGTCGACCGAACAGTGGAAATAGGCTGCCATGCGCACGAGGTTTTCCAAAGTGGGCAGGCTTTTTTTGTTCAACCACGCCTGTACGGTGGAGTGGGAAAGCGAGATATCCGTTTCAAGCTGTTCGAATGTGCTGCCCATCCGTTCGACAAATTTCGGAAACTGTTCGGGGAAGGGCGGGATCGGCAGAAAGTTCTGCTGCGTCTGCACATCCGTAAGTCCCAGAATGTAATCTCCCGAACAGTTGAACGTTTCGAGGAGCTGATAGAATAAGGGGGTAGACGGCAGCGCAATGCCGTGGGTCCACTTTCTGACGCCGGGCGGGGAGATATAGAACTTCTCCGCAAGAGTGATCCAGGTCATTCCCGTTGATTTGAGATATGCGTTGAGCCTTTGCACAAAGATTTTCTTATTGATCATATCCGTTGCTCCGGGAAGCGCAATTTTATTCGGCCGCGACGTTCGCAAGGGAAAGTTTTGCCTTTTCGACGACGTTTTCTACCGTAAAGCCGAATTTTTTGAAGAGCACGGGGCCGGGCGCGCTTGCGCCGAATGTCGTCATGCTCACGATCTCGCCTTTTTCGCCCGCATAGCGGTACCAGCTGTACGGCGATCCGGCTTCCACGCAGACGCGCGCGCGCACTGCCGGAGGAAGAACGCTGTCGCGGTATTCCTTGCTTTGCTTTTCGAATTCTTCGAAGCAGGGCATGGAGACGACGCGCGCCTTGACGCCTTCTTTCGCAAGTTCCGCTTTCGCCCCGACGCATTGTTCCACTTCGGAACCCGTTGCGATCAACAGTACGTCGGGCGTTCCGTCGCAATCGTCGAGCACATAGCCGCCCCGAAGCGCCTGCAAACCGCTTCCCGCGTATTGCGGCAGCGTCTGGCGGGAAAGCACGATCGCGGTCGGCGCGCTTCCGCGCAGCGCGGAGAGCCATGCCGCCGCCGTCTCTTTGCCGTCTGCGGGGCGGAACACTTTGAGGTTCGGAATGGAGCGCAGGCCGATGAGCTGTTCCACCGGTTCGTGCGTGGGACCGTCTTCCCCGACGCCGATGGAATCGTGCGTGAGCACATAGATCACGGGGATATTCATGAGCGCGGAGAGCCGCATGGCGTGTTTGCAGTAATCGGAGAAGATAAAGAACGTCGCGCAGTAAGCGCGGATCCCGCCGTGAAGCTGCATGCCGTTTGCGATCGCCGCCATTGCGTGTTCGCGGATCCCGAAATGCAGATTCCGGCCCGCATAGTTCGCGCCGGAGAAGTCGCCGAAATCGACGTCGTCCGCCTTCATCACGGTGAGATTGGAGGGGCCGAGATCCGCCGAGCCGCCCATGAGCGTGGGAAGGCGCCGCGCGATCTTATTGAGCACGATCGAGGAGGCCTGCCGCGTTGCGAGCGATTTCTCGAAAGAGAGAAGATCCGCCTCGTCGAGATCGGGCAGAACGCCCGTCATCGCCTGTTCGTATTCGGCGTAAAGTTCGGGGAACTTTTTGGCATATTCGCCCAGCATCGTTTTCCATTCGCGTTCGCGTTTGGCGCCGCGCCTGCCCGCCTGTGCGGTGTGTTTGAGCACTTCCGCGGGAACTTCGAAGGGCGGATAGTTCCAACCCAGCGCGGCCTTGGTCTTTTCGAGGTTTTCCTCCCCCAGAGGCGCGCCGTGACATTTTGCCGTGCCCTCGAGCGGGGATCCGTAGCCGATGTGCGTTCTGAAAATGATGATAGAGGGCTTCTTCGTCTCCCGCTGCGCCTTGCGGATGGCGTTGGAAATGATGAGCACGTTGTCCGGTTTGGCGACGAGATCGACTTTCAAAACCTGCCAATTCTGCGCTTCGAAGCGCTTTGCGACGTCCTCTTTGAACGTGACGTCCGTATTTCCTTCGATCGTGATGTCGTTGTCGTCGTAGAGAAGAATGAGTTTGCCGAGTTCGTTGGCGCCCGCAAAGGAACACGCCTCATAGGAGATGCCTTCTTCGAGGCAGCCGTCTCCGCAGAAACAATAGGTGTAGTGATCCACGACGGGGAATCCCGTACGGTTGAAACGGGCGGCAAGATGCGCTTCCGCGAGCGCCATGCCGACCGCATTGGCGATCCCCTGTCCGAGAGGCCCCGTCGTCGTTTCGATGCCGACGGTGTGGCCGTATTCGGGGTGGCCGGGCGTCTTGCTGCCCAGCTGGCGGAATTGTTTGAGATCCTCCGTCGTAAGGCCGAAGCCGTAGAGATACAAAAGGGAGTAGTAGAGCATGGACCCATGGCCCGCAGAGAGCACAAAGCGATCTCTGTCCTGCCATTTGGGGTCTTTGTTGTTGAATTTGAGAAAGTCCTGCCAAAGCGTATATCCGATGGGCGCGGCGCCGAGAGGAAGCCCCGGATGACCCGAGTTTGCTTTCTGAATGGCTTCCGCCGAGAGGATGCGAATGGCATTGATCGTCGTTTGTTTCATGATAACACTCCTCATTTGAAGATTTTTTTCAGATTGTCGCGATTCACGAAGGGATATCCCTTCAAAAATTCATTCAACTCTTTCAGCATCACGTCCGCGCCGCCCGGCGTATCCGATTCCGCGTTGACGGGAAGAATGGGTTCGTGCAGACTCATCCGGACCAGCACCCAGCCGTTGCCGTGCGCCCGGTCGAAATTGACGCGCGCGCCCTCGTAATTTTCGGGCGCGAGGGAGAGATGAGGGGCGGCCAGCGCATATTGTTTGAGATCCTCGATGACCTTTGCCCCCAGAGTTTTGAAATCGCAGCCCGGCTCGAATCCCAACCGTACTTCGCGCGCTTCGGCGGGTTCGGGCAGATCCGCGATGAGCGACATGAGATCCTTTCCGTCTGCGGCGGCCTGCGCAAGCGCGATCAAAAGCCGGGTGACCAGATAGGCGCCGTCGTCGAGAAAATAATTTTCCCGCAGCGCCGCATGGCCGCTCGTCTCGATCGCAAGCGGAGAATCCTTTCCCTCCGCGTTCAGGCGGATGGACTCGTCGATGACGTTTTTATAGCCGCGCCGGAAGCGGTGATGCACGCCGCCGTGCGAGCGGATAAAGGCCGTGAGTCCGTCGCTCGTGACGGAGTCGGTGACGATGTACGCGCCCTGTTTTTCTTTGAGAAGGATCGCGGAAATGAGTGCGATGAGCCGATTGCGGTTGATTTCCTTGCCGTCCGCCGCAACGGCGCCCGCGCGGTCCACATCGGTATCGAAAATGATGCCGAAGTCCGCGCCGTGCCTTATCACGGCTTCGGAGACCGACCGCATCGCTTCGGCGTTCTCCGGATTGGGAATATGATTGGGGAAATTGCCGTCCGGTTCGAGAAACTGCGACCCGGCGGTGTCCGCGCCGAGCGGCTTCAGAACGAGATCGACGAAGAATCCGCCCGCGCCGTTTCCCGCGTCCACGAGGA
The DNA here is from genome assembly GCA_947589085.1 of uncultured Clostridia bacterium. GTDB lineage: Bacteria > Bacillota > Clostridia > Christensenellales > Borkfalkiaceae > Gallimonas. The sequence goes on along the minus strand of CANPZD010000005.1, from coordinate 64,891 downwards.
TCTTTTTGCCCGCAAGAGGCTGTTCCGTTCCCGTGGCCGCGCGCACTTTCCGCACGAGGCCCTGCGCATAGGCCGCAAGATACGGCTTTGTTGTCACCGTTCCGCGGCTGCATTGCGGCTGCGGCAGAGTGGCGGCAAGGGCAAGGATCTCGGTGAGCTGCCCGCTTTCGAGTCCGCCTTCCGGATAGAAGAATTTCAGCCCGTTCTTCTCTTTGGGAAGATGGCTCGCCGTGATCATGATCGAGGCGTCCGCCCCGAAATCGTCTTTGAGAAGCATGAACATCGAAGGCGTAGAGGACAGTCCCGTCAGAATGACGTTTCCGCCGCAGCGGACGACGCCTTCCGCGACCCATTCGCAGAGCGCGGGCGCAGAGAGTCTGGAATCGTGTCCCACCGCGATCGAGGGGTGCGCAACGCCGCATTTTTTCGCCGCCGCCAGCGTAAACGCGGAAGCAATGTCCGTGACCGCCTGCCGCGTGAGCGTAACGGGATCGTTCAGAGAGCCGATCGCGGTACCGCGCACGTCCGTTCCGTTTTTCAGGGGCAGATAATCTGTTTTCGCCATGGTAAAACCTCGTATGCACAGCTGTCCATGCAACCATGTTCTATTATACTTTCTTCCTTACGGTTTTTCAAGTCTTTTTCAAAAAATCGAAAGAAACTTTCGCGCGTTTTTTCCGCGCGCCGGGGCATTTTCAAAAACAAAATTATTTTTTCCCGTATTGTTTTGACTTGATAAAAAAGATATGTTATAATGATCGTATCTTTTGTATTTCGGAGAAGTTTATGGCAAGCGATAAGTTTGTCTCGCAGATCGCGGATATCGAAACGGATTTCCCCCAATGGTATACCGATGTGGTCGTCAAAACGAAACTCGTCGATTACGGTCCCGTCAAGGGGACGATGGTCATCCGCCCTTACGGCTATGCGATCTGGGAAAATATTCAAAGAGAACTTGACGCGCGTTTCAAGGCATTCGGCGTGGAAAACGCATATTTCCCGCTGCTGATCCCCATGAGTTTCATGACGAAGGAGGCCGAACACGTGGAGGGCTTTGCGCCCGAAGTGGCCGTCGTGACCCATGCCGGCGGGGAAAAACTCGCCGAACCGCTCGTCGTACGCCCCACTTCGGAGACGATCATCGGGCATATGTTCGGAAAATGGGTGGAGTCGTGGCGCGATCTTCCGCTTCGCCAGAATCAGTGGTGCAACGTCATGCGCTGGGAAAAAACCACCCGGCCGTTTCTTCGGACCAGCGAATTTTTGTGGCAGGAGGGGCATTCCGTATACGCTTCCGGCGAGGAGGCCGAACAAGAGACGCTTTCCATGCTCCGCCTCTATGAATCGTTTGCGGAGAAAACGCTCTGCATGCCCGTGCTCATCGGCCGCAAGACGGAAAAAGAAAAATTCGCGGGCGCGGTCGCAACCTACGGCATGGAAGCCATGATGCACGACGGCAAGAGCTTGCAGGCCGGCACAACTCACTACATGGGGCAGAATTTCGCAAAGGCGTTCGGCGTGCAGTTCACCGATAAAGACGGCACGCTCAAATACGGTTATACGATGAGCTACGGCGTTTCCACGCGGCTCATCGGCGCGATCATCATGACGCACGGCGATCAGCGCGGCCTCGTGCTGCCGCCCCCCGTCGCGCCCATACAGGCGGTCATCGTTCCGATCGCAATGAAAAAGGAAGGCGTTCTCGAGGCGTGCTTCGCGCTCGGAAAAACGCTCGAAAAGGCGGGCGTGCGCGTCAAAGTGGACGATTCCGACAATTCGCCGGGCTGGAAGTTCAACGAATGGGAGATGAAGGGGGTCCCCGTGCGCGTGGAACTCGGGCCGCGCGATATCGAGGCGAACAAGATGTTGCTGTTCCGCCGCGATACCTGCGCCAAAGAGGAGGCGGATCTCGGCGACGCCGCGGCCGTAAAAACACTTCTTGCGTCCATCTCTTCCGAGCTTTACGCGAAAGCAAAGGCGCGGATGCAGAGCCGCATCGTCGCGGCGAAGGATCTCGACGAATTGCTCGGCGGCGTCAACGCGGGCAATTTCGTACGCGCCGGCTGGTGCGGCGAGAGAGGCTGCGAGGATAAGGTCAAGGAATTTGCGCAGGCGACTGCGCGCGTCCTTGCCGAGGACAATTCCGAAGCGTTTTGCGTGTGCTGCGGAAAACCCGCAAAGCATACCGTATTCTTTGCAAGAGCATACTGAGAGAGCGCAGGCTCCCCGCACTGCCGCAGGAGAAATTTTATGAAGCATACAGATATCAAACAAGTTCTGCTTTCCGCGGACATGGTAGGTTCGGAAGTCGTGGTATGCGGCTGGGTCCGCACGTTCCGGGATTCGGCGCAGGTGGCGTTTCTGGAACTTTCGGACGGAACAAGTTTTCGCAAATTGCAGGTCGTGATCGATAAATCCGCGCTGCAGCCGGATCCCGAGACGACGAAGCTCGGGGCGAGCGTGGCCGTCAAAGGCACGGTCGTAAAGGCGTACAAGGGCGACGGGAACGAGCTGAACGCGAAAGAGGTCGCGCTGCTCGGCAAATGTCCTCCGGAGTATCCCATTCAGAAAAAGCGCACGACGCTCGAATTTCTGCGCGGGATCCCGCATCTTCGGCTGCGCACCAACACGTTTGCGGCCGTGTTCCGCGTGCGTTCGGTCGCGGCGCAGGCCATTCACCGGTATTTCCACGAACACGGATACTACTATATCAATGCGCCGCTGATCACCGCGAGCGACTGCGAGGGAGCGGGCGAAATGTTCCGCGTCACGACGCAGCCGTGGAACGCCGCCGCCGAATCGGAGCGGGAGTACTTTAAGAACGACTTCTTCGGCGTGAAGGCGGGGCTTTCCGTCTCGGGGCAGCTCGAGGGCGAAGTCGCGGCGACCGCGCTCGGGAAGATTTACACGTTCGGTCCCTCGTTCCGCGCGGAAAATTCCAATACCACGCGCCATCTTGCGGAATTCTGGCATGTGGAACCGGAGATCGCTTTCGCCGAACTTCCCGACGTGATCGAGATCGCGGAGGATATGCTGCGGTATCTCGTCCGGGCCGTACTTGCGGAATGTCCCGACGAACTCAAATTCTTCGATACGTTTGCGGAAAAGGGACTGATCGAAAAGCTCAGCGCCGTGGCGGATTCCGATTTCGCGGTCTGCACGTATACGGAGGCCATTGCGATCCTCGAAAAGCAGAACGCGCACTTCCAATTTCCCGTAAAATGGGGGAGCGATCTGCAATCCGAGCATGAAAAATATCTCACGGAAGTCGTATTCAAACGCCCCGTGTTCGTGACCGACTATCCCAAGGAGATCAAATCTTTCTACATGAAGCAAAATGCCGACGGAAAGACGGTCGCGGCGACGGATCTGCTCGTCCCCGGGATCGGCGAGATCATCGGCGGCAGCGAAAGAGAGGCGGATCTCGGGAAATTGCGGCAGGCGATGGTCGCGCGTGGCATGGATGAAGCCGCATACAGGCAGTATCTCGACCTCCGCCGCTTCGGGAGCGTCCCTCACGGCGGGTTCGGGCTGGGATTCGAGCGGTTCGTGATGTATTGCACGGGTATGGAAAATATCCGGGACGTCACGCTGTTCCCGCGCGCCGTCAAATATATCCCCTGATGAAAAAAACCACGTATTTTCAAAAGGCGCGGTTTTTCCGCGCCTTTTTGATACGGTAAGAAAAAGCGATGAAAGATTTTCTCAAAAATTCATTTCCGTATTTCCGGAAATATCTGCCCGTGATCGTGCTTTCCACGCTCAGCGGACTGCTCACCGTCGTCATTCTTCTCGTGACGCCGCAGGTCGTCGCGCTGCTCGTGGACCGCGTGCTCACGCCGTTGCTCGGCGGAGAAGTGCGCGATTCGAGCAGTATCTTTACCTTTCTGATCGCAGGCGTCCCGCAGGACGATTATACGACGATCTTCTGGATCTTGGCGGGCACGCTGCTGGCGGGGGCGCTGCTCTTTCTCGCCCTGTCGTACGGAAAGTGGTATTTAGGGCACCGCGTAACGCTCCGATCGGAGGGCGTGCTCCGTTCCGCGGCGATCCGCAGGATCGGCGAAGCAAGCGCGCCGTTGCTTGCAAAATATTCCTCGGGAGATCTCATTCTCATTGCGACGAAAGATCCTTCGAACGTGCGCGATATGTATGTCCATAACGCGCAGTTCATTCTGAACGGCATTTTATACGCGGTCGTCTCCGCGGTGCTGCTTTGCCGCATCCATTTCTCGCTCTTGTTTCTGCCGGTCGTGGGCGGGATCGTGAACGCGGTCATCGTCTTTTTCTTCAACGGGCGAGTCGGCCGCTATTACGACGACGTATGGAAGCACTCTTCCCAGCTGAACACTTCGGTGCAGGAGAGCGTTTACGGCATCCGCACCGTCGCCTCCTTCGGACGGGAAGCGGAACGGCGCGCGTTGTTCCAATCGGATAACCGGCGCCTGCTCAAAACCAATTATGCCGGGGTAAAACTCTTCTCCATGCGCGCGCTCACGACGGGATGCGTGCGCACGGCCGTATTGGCCGGCGAGCTGGTGCTCTCGGTATGGCTGGGGATCGCGGGATACATCACGGCAGGCGAATTTACGGCGATCATGGGGTATATCGGTTCTCTGATGTGGCAGTTCACGAACATTCTCTTCAATCTGAACGCCGCGCAGAAAAATCTCGTGTCCGGCCGCCGTCTGTTCGGCTTTTTGAACGCTCCCGATGAGGTTGCGGAAAAATACGGGCATACCATGCCCGCGGAGCGGCCTTCGATCACGCTCAAAAACGTGGGGGTGAAGAGCGGAGACGGCTATGCGATCAGGCATGTGGATCTCGAGATCCCATACGGAAAAAAGATCGGGATCATGGGCAGAACGGGCAGCGGAAAAACGCTTCTCTGCAAGCTCATTCAGGGACTTGCCGAGTGCGACGAGGGAGAGATCCTGATCGACGGCCGCCCCATTCATACATACGACCGCAACGAACTTCTGCGGCGGTTCTCCTACGCGATGCAGAACGTATTTTTATTCTCGAACACGATCGCCGCCAATATCGCGCTGTACGATCCGTTCGCTTCCGAAGAGGAGATCCTGCGTTGCGGCGCGCTTGCGGAAGTCGACGAATTCGCCCGCCGGCTGCCGGACGGGTATCGCACGACGATCGGCGAGAAGGGGTTCGGCCTTTCGGGCGGACAGAAACAGCGCATCTCGATTGCGCGCGCGCTCTTCAAGAATGCGCCCGTGCTCGTCTTTGACGATGTGACCAGCGCGCTCGATCTGGAGACGGAACGTCAGGTGTTCCGGAATCTTTCGCGCGAGTGCGGCGAGCGGACGCTTCTCATCGTCACGCACCGTGCCACGGCGCTCAAAGATTGCGACGAGATCCTCTTCCTCGAAGCGGGCGAGATCAAGGAACGCGGTTCGTTCGGCGAGCTGATGGCGCGCGGCGGGGATTTTGCGGAGATCTACATCCGTCAGAGCGGAGAAATGGCGTTCGGAGAGTGATCATGCAGAATAATCTCTATTATCAGGACGAATATATCCGGGCCAAGTTCAATTTCAGAATGCTTCTGCGCGTGCTCAAAAGCGCAATGCGGCATAAACGGGCGCTCATCGGCAGTCTTGCGATCGAGCTGATCGCGGGCGCGCTCTCCCTCGTGCCGAGCCTGCTCTATTCCGTGATCATCGCGGCGATCTTTCCCGCGGGGGGCGCGGCGGAACACATGATGCGCACGATCCTGCTTGCGGGAGGAGGATTGCTGCTCACGTGGCTCGGCGCCGTCGTGTTTCACTACCTTGAAAACCTCGTTCCCATGCGGTTCGGCCACCTGTTTTCCAGCGAGCTGCGCTCGGAGATCTTCAACCATGTCACGGAGCTGTCGTTCCGCTATTTCGACACGCATTCCACGGGCAAGATCCTCGTAAGGGTCACTACATATGTGGATGAGATCGCGGAGATCATCGGCAATCTGTTCTTTATTCTGCTGTACTGCGCGGGCGTTGCCGTGATCGGGATCGTCTGGATTCTGGCGCTGGATGTGCGCATCGGCGGCGCCGTCGTTCTGGCGCTGCTGCCGCTCGGCGTGCTCGTCGGCTTTCTCAGCCGCACCATTCACAGGCGCGAGGGCAAACAGCGCAACAAGAACGCCAATTATACGGCGTTCGTCGCGGAAAACATCGGGGGAAGCGAGGTCGTACGCGCCTACAATCGCGCCGCGCTCAACGTGGAGGTCGCCGACGGCCTGTACGAGGAATTCCGCAAAGCGTATATGCACACGACGGCCGTGCGGGAATCGTTCTATCCCATTGCGCACGGATTTTCCAATGCCTTGCTCACGTCGATCGTCTACGGCGTCGCGCTTGCGATCGGGCTGTCCGGCGGCGCGCTCTCGCTGGCTACCGTGATCGCGACGGGATCCGCGCTCGGCGAGATCACGTCCGTCATTGCCACGGTCAGCGGCGAACTTTCGCTCGTCTTTACGCTCACTTCCGATATGGAGCGCATTTACGATACCATAGAAACGCCCGTGGAGATCCGCGACGAGGAGGGCGCGGCCGTCCTCGAAGACTGCCGCGGCGAGGTGGAATTCGAGCATGTGGATTTTTCCTATATCGAAGGGATCCCCGTGCTGCGCGATTTTTCTCTCAGAGTCCGTGCGGGGGAGACGGTGGCGCTGGTCGGCGCGACGGGATCCGGAAAGACGACGATCGTCAACCTTCTTTCGCGTTTTTACGATGTGCAGGGCGGCTCCGTGAAGCTGGACGGCAGAGACATTCGGAGTTATACCGTGCATTCCCTCCGCCGGAACGTGGGCGCCATGATGCAGGATACGTATATTTTCAGCGGGACCGTGCTCGAAAATATCCGGTTTGCGCGCCCCGAGGCGACGGATGAAGCGTGCAAAGAGGCGGCGCGGGCCGCCTGCGCGGAGGGATTCATTTCCCGTCTGCCGAACGGATATGACACGGAGATCTCCGAATCGTACGCGCTTTCGGGCGGGGAACGGCAGCTGTTGTCGTTTGCGCGGCTCATTCTGGCGGATCCGCGCGTGATCGTGCTCGACGAGGCGACGAGCCATGTCGATACCCAAACGGAACTCGAGATCCAGAAAAGTCTGAAAACGCTGCTTGCGGGCAGAACGAGTTTCGTCATCGCGCACAGGCTCTCCACCATTCGCGACGCGGATCGGATCGTCGTTCTTTCGGAGGGGAAGATCTTGGAACAGGGCACGCATGCGGAATTGTCGGAACAGCGCGGCGCGTACTATAAAATGCTGACCGCGCAACAATAACGGCCGCTCCCGAAGGAGCGGCCGATCGCGTTTCGCATTATTCTTTTTCGGGATGGTAACCCTCGAAAATGATATTGTCCGCATAGGCGCGGGCGCGGGTCTCGTCCGCTTTCGAGCGCACCGTCCACGCGAGCTTGGGTCCCTTGAACCCGGCAACGCGGCGGCGGGGAAGATCTTCGAAGCGGTAGCTGATAAAGTCCGGTTTCACCGTAAAATTCAAAAGCAGGTTGCGCAGAACAAACGATTCGAAGCGCCAGAAAGGGGAGTTTCCGAAGTCCTCTTTTTTTGTACTTGCGGAGGCGAGCAGTCCGCACGCAACGTTGCGGCGCAGCCGTTTGTACGCTTTGACGTAAAAGGGTTGAAACGATTGGATCGCGTATTCTCCCGGATAGCTTTCGAGCTCTTCCGCAACGGCCTCCGCGATCTCCCGCCCGCTCACGCCCGGCATGCTCTTGATCTCGATCAAGAGCGGCACACGCCCCGCGACCGTTTCGAGAAATTCCGAAAAGGCGGGGATGTGTTCCCGAGTTCCCATGAGCCGCAGCCGGGAGATCTCTTCGAGCGTGCAATCTTGCGCAGGCCTCCCGTCCCCCGTAACGCGCAGGAGCGAATCGTCATGAAAGACGATGAGTTTTTTATCCTTCGTAAACCGCACGTCCGTCTCAATGGCATACCCGCTTTCGATCGCCGCGCGGAAAGCGGAAAGAGAGTTCTCGGGCAGTCTCTCGTCGTGCAAGCCGCGGTGCGCAATGGGCAGGGATTTCAGAAAATCGTTCATACGGCTATTTTATCAGACGTGCGCGGAATTTGCAAGCGCAGCCTGAAATTTTTCCGAAAAAGTACTTTCGGCAGATTCTCCGCAATAGTAGTTGCAAAATTTTCCGAAAAAAGTTATAATAAACGCATGGCTAAACCCAGCAAATTTTTACGCAATTTCTGCATTATCGCCCACATTGACCACGGAAAGAGCACGATCGCCGATCGCATCATGGAACTCACCGGGCAGGTGAGCAAGCGCGATATGGAAGAGCAGCTTCTCGACTCCATGGAGATCGAACGCGAACGCGGGATCACCATCAAGCTCGCGCCGGTGCGCATGTATTATACGGCGCTGGACGGCAACGAGTACGAGTTCAACCTCATCGATACGCCCGGGCATGTGGACTTCACGTATGAAGTGAGCCGTTCGCTCGCGGCCTGCGAGGGGGCGATCCTCGTCGTGGACGCCACGCAGGGCGTGGAAGCGCAGACGCTTGCCAACGTCTATCTTGCCCTTGAAAACAATTTGGAGATCGTCCCCGTGATCAATAAGATCGACCTGCAATCGGCGCGCATCGAGGAGACGAAAGCGGAGATCGAGGATGTGATCGGTCTCGACGCAGCGGACGCGCCCTGCGTTTCGGCCAAAGAGGGCACGAATATCCGCGATATTCTCGAAGCCGTCGTAAAGTCGGTTCCGCCGCCCGACGGCGACACCGAAGCGCCGCTTACGGCGCTCATTTTCGACAGCTATTACGACAACTACAAGGGCGTCATTCTGTTCGTCCGCATCAAGGACGGCAGCGTGAAAGTGGGGGATATCATCAAGACGTTTCTTTCCGACCGCACTTACGAAGTGACCGAGGTCGGCGCGTTTGCGCCGGCGCTGCAACCCAAGGAGACGTTGCAGGCGGGCGAGGTCGGCTATATCGCCGCGAGCATCAAGTCCATCGAGGACGTCGCGGTGGGCGATACGGTGACAAACGCCCTGCGTCCCGCGGCGGCGCCGCTGCCCGGATACAAGCACGTGCAGCCCGTCGTGTTCTGCGGGATCTATCCGCTGGACGGAAGCAAATTTCTCGATCTGAAAGAGGCGATCCTCAAATTAAAGCTCAACGACGCGTCTCTCACGTTCGAACCGGACAACTCGGTTGCGCTCGGGTTCGGCTTCCGCTGCGGCTTTCTGGGACTTCTCCACATGGAGATCGTGCAGGAACGCATCGAGCGGGAATTCAATCTCGATATCATCACCACGGCGCCCTCGGTCTCTTACCGCGTGCACAAGACGAACGGCGAAGAGATCTCGGTGGACAACCCCTCGCATCTTCCGTCCGTCTCCGAGATCGACTATATGGAGGAGCCGATCGTCAAGGCGGAGATCTACACGCCGCCCGACTATGTGGGGCAGATCATGGATCTGTGCCAAGATAAGCGCGGCGTGTTCAAGGATATGACCTATCTCGACACGAGAAGAGTCAAACTCGAATACCGTCTGCCGCTCAATGAGATCGTCTACGATTTCTTCGACGAGCTGAAATCGCGCACGAAGGGCTACGCAAGCTTCGATTACGAACTGTTCGGCTACGAGCGCAGCAAGCTGGTGCGGCTGGATATCCTGCTCAACGGAGAGATCTGCGACGCGCTCTCCCTCATCGTACATGAGGAGCGCGCCTATGCGCGGGGCAGAACGCTCTGCGAGAATCTCAAGGACGCGATCCCGCGCCAGCTCTTCGAAGTGCCCGTGCAGGCCGCGATCGGCGGGAAGATCATTGCCCGCGAAACGGTGAAAGCCGTGCGCAAAGACGTGCTCGCCAAATGTTACGGCGGGGATATCACGCGCAAGAAAAAACTTCTCGAAAAACAGAAAGAGGGCAAAAAGCGCATGCGGAAAGTGGGGACCGTGGAAGTTCCCTCGGAAGTATTCATGCAGATCCTCAAAACCAATAAGGATAAATAGGTGCCCGTCATGACATTTTTCGAAGAAGTGTATCAAGCCGTCGAACGCGTTCCGAAAGGGAAAGTCACGACCTACGGCGACGTTGCGCGCATGGTCGGCCGTCCGCGTGCGGCGCGTCAGGTAGGCTGGGCGCTGCATCAGAATCCGCGCCCCGGCATTGTTCCCTGCCATCGGGTGGTGTTCCGGGACGGCAGGATCTGTTCCGGGTTCGCGTTCGGCGGCCCGGAGGCGCAGCGCGCCCTGCTCGAAGGCGAGGGGATCGTGTTCGGCGAGGACGGCGCGATCGATATGAAAAAGTTCCGCTGGGAAGGCGCGTGACGCGTTTTCCGTTCCGCGACGGGGCGGCGGGGGGCCGCGCTTGACCGCGCGCGTTCTTACGCCGAAAGAGGGGGACACCTTGCGGAAAATATAAAATTTTAACGTCTTTCTTTGCCGTATGTTCGCCGGCGGGCGATCTGCGGCAGGAAATGCGGAAGGAGCGACGATGCCCGGCATTTATGTACATATCCCGTTCTGCAAACACAAATGCACGTATTGCGATTTCACTTCGTTTCCCAATCGGCTGAATTTTGCCGAAGCATATATGGCCTGTCTCTATAAAGAGGCCGAAATGCGCGCAAAGGAGCTGGAAAAGATCACATTCGATACGGTGTATATCGGCGGCGGAACGCCTTCGATCATCGATCCCAAATATATCTACGGCCTCATGAAGCAGATCGTAAAGCAGTTTCATCTCACGGCGGATCCCGAAGTGACCATCGAGATGAATCCCGGTACGGTGGACGCGGAAAAGATCGCGATCTACAAGCGGGCGGGGATCAACCGTTTTTCCGTGGGGCTGCAAACGGCCGACGACGAGCAGCTCAGAGATCTCGGCAGGATCCATACGTGCGCGGATTTTCTCGAATGCTGCCGCCTTCTTCGCGGCGAGAACTTTTCCGCGGACGTCATGCTCGGCCTCAAGGGGCAGACCAAAGAGCAGGTCGCGCGCACGATCGCGCTTGTCCACGAAAACGGAGCCACCCATGTCTCGATGTACGCCCTTACGCCCGAGGACGGAACGCCGATCTATACCGACTATCTGAACGGCGAACTTCCGGACGGCGACGAGGTCGCGGAACTGTACGATCACGGCAGAAAATTGCTTGCGGATTACGGATATATGCGATATGAAGTGAGCAACTTCACCAAACCGGGTTACGGCAGCCGTCACAATCTCAATTATTGGAAGCGCGGCGAATATATCGGACTCGGCGTTTCCGCGAGTTCCTTTTTCTTCGGCAGACGGTTTACGAACACGTTCGATCTCGACGAATATATGAAATGCGTCCTTTCCGGACATTTCCCCGTCATCGAGAGCGAAGAAGTGAGCCGGCAGGACGCAAAATTCGAATTCGTGATGCTTGCGCTCCGCACCGTGTTCGGGATCTCCGCGTCGCGATACCGCGCTGCGTTCGGAACGGATTGGCGGGAGGATTTCAAGAGCGGCTACGAAAAGGCGCGTCCCTACCTCGAAGAAACGGGAGACGTCGCGCGGATCAAAGAGGAATACCTCTATGTGCAGAATCAAATCCTGACGGAATTTTTGCAATGATTCCTAAAAACACGTTTTTGCAACGGCGCAAAAACGTGTTTTTTGTTATATGGGTTCGGATTTTTGCAAGGCGGTCAGTTTTCTCCAAATGCGGATCATCACGGGCGCCGTGATGAGAAGCGCGGCGGCGTCTGCGGCGGGAGCCGCCCATGCCACGCCCATCACGCCGAGGCCGAGCGGCATGAGGAAGGCGAAGAAAATGAGGAGCGCATCCCGCAGGAAAGAGAGCGGCGCGGCCAGCCGTGCGAGTCCCATCGACTGCAAGAAGATCGAACAGACCTTTTGCAGACATCCGAACGTGATGAACATGAGATATATGCGCAGGCAGGGGATCGCAAACTTCAGATAGAGGGCGGGATCGAAATCGCCGTTCGCGCCCCCGAACATGGCGATGAACAGGTTGGGCATCGCCTCGAAAAACACCGTGCAGAGCAGGCACAATCCCCCCGTCCATAGCAGAACGAGCAGAAGCAGCCGCTTCACGCGGGCGTATTTTTTTGCGCTGTAATTGTATCCCACGAGAGGCTGCGCGCCCACCGCGATCCCGATCGCAATGTTGAGGACGATCTGAAAGAGTTTCATAATGACGACAAACGCCGCAAGCGCGATATCGCCGCCCGATTCCGCATTCCACTGATAGCCGTATTTGACGAACAGCAGATTGTTGACGATCGTCGTGATGACGATGCAGAGCTGGGTGAACAGGCTGGAAAGTCCCAGCCGGCACACGTTTTTTAGCACGCGAAAGTCGGGGACGAAACTTTTAAGGTTCAAGCGGAACGTCTTGCTGCGCAGAAGATACAGCGCGCAGAGAAGAAAGGAGACGAATTGCCCGAGAATGGTCGCCCATGCCGCGCCCGCAATGCCGAGCCGAAGAACGTAAATGGCGATCGGATCGCCGATGATATTGAGAACGGCGCCCGCGATCATCGCGATCATGGCGTAGCGGGGCGCGCCGTCCGCGCGGATGACCGCCGCAAGACAGTTCTGCACCAGCGCAAGCGGGATCATGGCATACACGATCGTGCCGTACGTATGCGCATAGGGGATATTCGCCTCCGTGCCGCCGATGAGCATCAGCAGATCGTCGCCCCAAAGATAGGCGGCGAGGATGAGGATCCCGCCCGTCACAAAGGAACCGAGCATCGCGTTTCCCACGCACTTGTGGATCTTTTCCGGTTGTTTTTTCCCGAGCGAAATGGAGAGGTACGCCGCAGCGCCGTCGCCGAAGAAGAGGGAAAGTCCCCAGCCGACGACGGTTACGGGAAAGATCACGCCCGTCGCCGCATTGGCGAGCGGCCCCACGCCGTGCCCGACGAAGATCTGGTCGACGATGTTGTAGAGACAGGAAATGATGAGAGAAAGCACGCACGGGACCGCAAATTTGAAGAGCAGTTTTCCGACGCGTTCCTCTCCGAGATAGGCGTTTTCGTTCATTAAAACCTCCATGCGGCACAAAAAAAACGGCACACCCCGGATGTGCCGAACCGCGACGCATCCCGAACCGTACCGTAATCAGATTTACGCGCCGATCGGCGCAACATGTGTCGTCTCTGTGAATTTGTATACCGTATTATTTTAACGGATCTCAAAAAAAATGTCAAGAAAATTTGCCGCCCGGCGAACGCGAAAAAAAGCGCAAATTTTTCGGCGTTCCGAAAAACGGAGAGATCACCAGAGCCTGATCGGATCGAATCCGTACACCTGAATGAGGTCGAAGCAGCCGCTCATAGAGATGTCGCGCGGCGTGCAGATGGGGCCGCCGTCCGCGTCGATCTCATATCCCGCATTCTTATAGGCCTGCCATACGAGATGGGAACAGTTGGTCGATCTCGGCGCCGTACCCTGATTTTTTTTGGAAAAGATCCCCACCGTCAGCGAGTAGGGGATATCCAGAAGGCATTCCTCGGCGTCGTCGGCGATCTGTTTGCGGCGGGCGGCGTACGCTTCGTCGCTCTCTCCCGCCTCGCGCTTCAACCGCAGCACCATAAAGTTCGCGCATTCCTGGAACCAGACCGCATCTTTCGAGATCATGCTGGTTTGGCCGAGCGCGGGCGCTTCGAGGATGCGTTTGGCGTCGCCGAGCACAAGGCCGGCATGTCCGTGGCGGTAGCCCAGCGTATGCGTGCAGGAAGTGATCAGCACGTCGCCCGCTTCCAGCCGCGCGATGGGGGCCGTGAACGGCTCCTCCGTCTCGGGATCGCAGAAGATATCGCGGTATGTCACGCCGGAAACGATGACTTCATGCCCGATCTCGCCCCGGAAAAACAGCGCTCTCTGAAATTCTTCGAGCCGTTCCGCAAAATTTCTGCCATACGAAGTTTGCAGCGTGTCGACCGCGGTTTTCGTAAGTCCCGTCTGCCGGTAGAGAAACGCGTAATCCTCCTCCGTGAAATTTTCCTTGGCGGCAACGGCCGAAAGGTCCTCCATGGGGTAGGAGGGGCAGACGCGCACGTGGCGGTCGAGCGTAAGGCTGGAAACAAGCAAAAAGAGAACGCCGCCGCCGAGAACAAGAAAAATCGCGAGCGAGACTGACAGAAACCGTTTGAGATGTTTGCGTTTCTTCGCCTTCATGCCAAAGATTATACCATGCGCATTTCGGGCTGTCAAGAACAAAAATCACACGGCGGCGAAGAAGGCGGGCGTCAGGCGCTCTCCCTGCGGGCCAGCACTTCGCCCGATTCGCTGTCGAGCAGCAGCGCGACGGTATGGCCGTTCCGGTCCGTGATCCCGACGTAATAGTAGGTTTCGTCCCGCCGCAGAAGCCGCACGCGGAATTCGCCGCAGAACGCCTTGTTCTCCGTGAGCCGACCGATCAGCTCCTTCTCGTGTGCCACCGCATATCCGAGCGCCTGCTGTGCCGTTATGGTTTTTTCGGTTTTCACGGAAGTGGCCGCGATCTCGCGCGTCTGATCGTCCCATTCGATGCGCAGATTCACGCTTCCCTCGGGAAATTCCGGCAAACTTTGCGAATAGTAGTAATCACCGCGCACGTTGCGGTAGGAAGTTTCGCCGCCCCAGCCCGGATCCCCGTCCACATAGACGCTGTAATCCGCGCTCTCCTTTGCGATCAGGGAAATTTCCGCGAGGCTCGTCATGGGGCAGGCGATCCCGTCGTCCGCATAGGGATATTCGCGCAGGCTGCAAAAGAGCGTCACGGAAAACTCGTCCGTTTCCGCGCGGAAGATATCGCTCCGCACCTCGGAGAGGTGTTTGGAATAATCGTAGCCGCCGCCGCAGCCGCCAAGCGCAAGCAAAAGCGGGAACGTAAAAACGAGTGGGATCGCAAGAAGAAATCTCTTTTTCATGATATAGAATTATGAAAATGTTTTTTTCTTCATGACAAATTCCGCGTTTTCTGTTGCTTTTTTTTGTCGGCTGTGCTAAAATAGATAAAATAAAAAAGCGGCATTTTCGAACAGATGAGCAGAAAAAGATTGGTTATCAAAACGATCATCGTCACGTTTAGCATCGTGATTATCCTGGCGGTCGCCGCATTCGGGATCGTATCTCTCTGCGCGCCCGGGATCATGATCGGGTTTTCCGATTCGCTCGGTCTTACGGGGATCAGCGGCGATTATGCCTATCAGGAATACGAGCGTACGGGGTCGTTGGAGTGTCTTGCACGCTCGTTTTTTATATCCGCCGAGCGGAAAAACGACCGTACGGCCGATATGCGGTTCGAACTGCTC
This sequence comes from uncultured Clostridia bacterium, assembly GCA_947589085.1. Classification (GTDB taxonomy): domain Bacteria; phylum Bacillota; class Clostridia; order Christensenellales; family Borkfalkiaceae; genus Gallimonas. Next base: position 49,607 of record CANPZD010000005.1, on the reverse strand, counting down.
TACGAAAACGAAATGTTCGATGATTTTTGCATCGAACAGAACGAAGCGGTCGTTCCCGAAGCGATCGAAGGATACGACTACCGAAACCGGATCTGCGGGATCGCGGCCTGCGTAAAGTACCGCCTTGCGCGTTCCGGGGATACTTCCTATGAATACGACGCCATCATCTCCTTCGCGTTCGGCGAGACGAAGAAGGATTTCCTGCCGGGCAATCCCGTGATCGCGGTCGGCGTGGAAGCAATCAAAGCGGACGACGGGGGATTCTGCAAACAGCTGCTCGAAGAGATGCGCGCGTACGGATTTGAACAAAACCAAGATTTTCAAGAGATTACAAAACTGTTGGAGGAGTGTGCCGATGAGTAAAATTATCAAAGAGGGACTGACGTTCGACGACGTTCTCCTGATCCCGCAGGAATCCCATGTGCTGCCCGCGGAAGTGGATCTTCGCACGACGCTGACGGAGGGGATCGATCTGAACATTCCCATCATTTCCGCCGCCATGGATACCGTTACGGAATCCCGTCTTGCGATCGCCATGGCGCGCGAGGGCGGCATGGGCATTCTTCATAAAAACATGTCCATCGAAGATCAGGCAAAGGAAGTGGATAAGGTCAAGCGTTCGGAACACGGCGTGATCACCGATCCGTTCTTCCTCGAACCCGATCATCTTGTGCGCGACGCCGTTGCGCTCATGGAGCGCTATAAGATCAGCGGCGTTCCGATCACAAAGGCCGGAAAGCTCGTCGGGATTCTCACCAACCGCGATCTGCGATTCGAAACGGACTTCGATCAGCCGATCGAAAAGGTCATGACGAAGGAAAATCTCGTGACGGCGCCCGTCGGCACGACGCTCGCCGAGGCGCAGAAGATCCTCGGCAAGCACCGCATCGAGAAACTTCCGCTGGTCGACGGCAAGGGCTATCTCAAAGGACTTATCACGATCAAAGATATCGAAAAATCCATCCAATATCCCAATTCCGCCCGCGATAAGAACGGTCGGCTCTTGGTGGGCGCCGCGGTCGGCACGGCCGCCAATACGATGGATCGCGTCGCCGCGCTCGTCGAGGCGAAAGTGGATATCATTGCGATCGATACGGCGCACGGGCATTCCCACAAAGTGCTCGAAAAAGTTGCCGAGATCAAGAAGAAATATCCGAACGTTCCGCTCATTGCGGGCAACGTGGCGACTGCCGCGGCGACCAGGGCGCTCATCGAAGCGGGCGCCGACGTCGTGAAAGTCGGCATCGGCCCGGGATCGATCTGCACGACCCGCATTGTGGCGGGGATCGGCGTTCCCCAGCTCACGGCGGTCATGGACTGCGCGGAGGAGGCCGATCGTTACGGCAAGCGCATCATTGCGGACGGCGGAATCAAATATTCGGGCGACATCGTAAAGGCGCTTGCGGCGGGCGGCAGCGCCGTCATGATCGGCTCCATGCTCGCGGGCACTTCCGAAAGTCCCGGCGAGATCGAGCTGTATCAGGGCAGAAGTTTCAAAGTCTATCGCGGAATGGGTTCGCTTTCCGCCATGGCGGCCGGCTCCAACGACCGGTATTTCCAGGAGAACGCCAAGAAATTTGTGCCCGAGGGCGTCGAAGGGCGCGTGCCTTACAGGGGAAGCGTTTCCGAGATCATCTACCAGATGAAGGGCGGGATCCGTTCGGGCATGGGTTATTGCGGCAAGGCGAATATCGAGGATCTCAGGAAGAACTCCGAATTCATCCGCATCACGAACGCGGGACTTCTGGAAAGTCATCCTCACGATATTTCGATCAGCAAGGAAGCGCCCAACTATTCGGTCAGAAACTAATCAAAGCGCCCGTCGATTGCGGGCGTTTTTTGAACTTCCCGGGAGGGAAGATCCGGAGGCGATATGCAACACGAAAAAGTTCTTGTTCTTGATTTCGGCGGACAGTACAATCAACTGATCGCAAGAAGAGTGCGCGATCTCAACGTTTACTGCGATCTGAAACCCTGCGATATGACGGCGGAAGAGATCAAGCGGTACGACCCCATCGGGATCATCTTTACGGGCGGCCCCAACAGCGTGTACGACCCGGATTCTCCCCGCGTGCCGAAGGAGATCTTCGATCTCGGGATCCCCGTGCTCGGCATCTGTTACGGCGCGCAGCTCATCGCGTATACGCTGGGGGGCAAGGTCGAGCATGCGGCCATGAGCGAATACGGCAGACGGGAGGTCTCTCTCGTGAAAGACGCGCCGCTGTTTGCGGGCGTGCCGGCGAGCAGCATCTGCTGGATGAGCCACACCGACCATGTGACCGAAGTCCCGGAGGGATTCGAAGTGCTTGCTTCGACTTCCACCTGCCGCGTGACCGTGTACGGCTCGCAGGAGAGGAAAATTTACGGCATCCAGTTCCATCCCGAGGTCGTGCATTCGGAGTACGGCAACCGCATGCTGGAAAACTTTTTGTATCGGGTATGCGGCGCGAAAGGGGACTGGACGATGAAGAACTTCGTGCAGGAACAGGTCGCGTATCTCAAAGAAAAGATCGGTGAAAAGCGCGTGCTCTGCGCAATGTCCGGCGGCGTGGATTCCGCCGTCGCCGCAACGCTGGTGTACCGCGCGGTGGGCAGCCGCCTCACTTGCGTGTTCGTCGATCACGGCCTTTTGAGAAAATACGAAGCGGAAGAGGTCATGGACGTTTTCCGCGAGAAACTCGGCATGAATCTCATCAAGGCGGACGCGGGCGCGCATTTTCTTGAAAAGCTCAAAGGCGTCTCCGACCCCGAAACAAAGCGCAAGATCATCGGCGCGGAGTTCATCAAAGTGTTCGAAGCCGAGGCGAAAAAGATCGGCGCGGTGGACTTTCTCGTGCAGGGGACGATCTATCCCGATGTGATCGAGAGCGGAAAGGGAAAGAGCGCCGTGATCAAATCGCACCACAACGTGGGCGGACTTCCCTCCGTCGTGGACTTTCAAGAGATCGTCGAACCGCTTCGGGACCTCTTCAAAGACGAAGTGCGGCGCGTGGGCAAGGAACTCGGACTTCCCGACAGCGTCGTCTGGCGGCAGCCGTTCCCCGGGCCGGGACTTGCCATCCGCATCATGGGCGAAGTAACGCCCGAAAAGCTGGAAACTTTGCGCGACGCGGATCATATCTTCCGCGAAGAGATAGCAAAGGCGGGTTTGCAGAATCAGATCTGGCAGTACTTTGCCGTCATCACGAATTCCAAAACGGTGGGCGTGCAGGGAGATTTCCGCACGTATGAGAATGTGATCGCGCTCCGCGCCGTAACGAGCGTGGACGCCATGACGGCCGACTGGGCGCGCATTCCTTACGAAGTTCTGGAAAAGGTCTCCACCCGCATCACCAACGAAGTGAAGCATGCAAACCGCATTGTCTACGACATCACCTCCAAACCCCCGGCAACCATCGAGTGGGAGTGATCGGCCGATGCAAAGGAACATTCGTAATAAGCGGATGAAACGAGCGGATCGGATATGAACCATCAAAAATACACAGCGCTGATCTTCGATTTTGACTATACGCTCGGCGATACCACGCTTTCGATCGCCGCAAGCATCAATTACGCGCTTGAACGGCTCGGGTATGCGCCCCGCTCCGTCGGGGAGATCCGAAAGACGATCGGATATCCGCTTCAGATCGCTTTCCGCATGCTGACCGGGGAAATCGACGCGGAAAAAGAGCGCCGCTTCTTCGACGAATTTCAAATCAAAGCGGACGAAGTGATGACGGCCGACGCGCGGCTCTATCCGGATACGGAACGCCTTTTGCGCACATGGGGTCGGAAATACGCGATCGGGATCGTCTCTACCAAGCACCGTTTCCGCATCGAAGATATCCTGCGCAAGTTTGCCCTGACGGATTGTGTCAGCGTCGTTGTCGGGAATGAGGACGTGGAATATGAAAAGCCGGATCCGGAGAGCGTGCTTCTGGCAGTGCGGCTGATCGGCGTGCAACCCGGGCAAGCGCTCTATGTGGGCGACAGTCTCGTGGACGCGGAGGCCGCGGCGCGCGCCGGGATCGACTTTGCGGGGGTGACGACGGGAACGACGACGCGGGAGCAATTCGAAGCGTTTCCCGCGGTCGCCGTCGTAAGGGATCTGAAAGAGCTTGAAGCGATGTTGAAACGGGGAGAGACCCATGAATAAGTGCGCATGGTGCCGCGACGGCGGGCTGAACGAAACCTATCACGACGAAGAATGGGGCGTGCCGCTTCACGACGATCGGAAACAGTTCGAATTTCTCATGCTCGAAGTGATGCAGTGCGGCCTTTCGTGGACGCTGATGCTCAAAAAACGGGAGACGTTCCGCGCCTGTTTTGCGGGATTCGATTATAAAAAGGTCGCAGCCTTCACCGAAGCGGATGTGGAACGCATCCTGAACGTGCCGAATATGATCCGCTCGCCGCGCAAAGTGCGCGCGGTCATCAACAACGCGCGGAAGTTTATGGAGATCCGGCAAGAGTTCGGATCCTTTTCCGCGTTCCTGTGGCGGTTTACGAACGGCAGGACATACGTCTATCCGCGGCATCGTACGGAGTGGGTCGCGCGCAATGCGCTTTCGGACATGGTAGCCGCGGAACTTGTCGGGCGCGGATTCAAATACCTCGGTTCGATCACCGTTTATTCGCATTTGCAGGCGGCGGGCCTCATTTTGGACCATGAGCCGGATTGTTACCGGTTCGCCGAGATCGCCGCGCGCTATCCGATCGAGGTGCGGGAAGGGGAATTATGAGCCGAAAAATTTGCGGTTGAATGCGACGGACGGATGATCGGGAGCGAGGACTTCCGATTTTTTATGATACAGCAGCGCATTTTCGCGATCTCCCAGCGCGTAGTAACATACGACGAGTTCCAGAAGAGGGGTGATCCCGCGGCAGGCGGGCAGTTCGAAGTCGCCTTCCGCCGTATGATCGCGGCAGGAGAGGGCCTGCGAATACCAATAGACCGCTTCGCGGTATTTTTTTTGCCGTTTGAAGATTGCGCCGATCGCGCAGAGCGCGGAAGCGCGCGGCTCGCCGTAGAGAAAACTGCGGAAGAGCGCTTCGAGGGCGCGATCCGTCTCGCCGTCCGCGAGCAGACAGTCGGAGAGCACCCTGCAGGCCTCGATCTTATTCACATACCACGCGTCGGAAGCGAGCATTTTTTCGAGGATCGCGATCGCTTCGGGATAGAGACGGTGGTAATAGAGTTCGCGGCCGTAGTAAAAGAGATCGCGGCCGGAAAGCGGCTCCTGCGCCGCCCATTTCCGGTAAATGCGCAGGTTGCGCGCGTCCGAATCTTTGCGCCCGGGGGTGTGGGTCACGGTAAATTCCGAATACAGAATTTTTCCGTGCGGGGGAATGCACTCGTGCACGCGTCCCTGCCACTTCGCCGCGCCGTCGTTTTTGATCACGCGTTCGCGGAAATACCGGAGGCCGCCCGTCTCGTAAGGGCACATCACCGTATCGTAATCCGTTTCTTCCAGCGTTCTGCGCAGCTGCAAAAAACGCGCGGCGTTTTCCGGAGAGATCACGTCGTCGGCGTCCAGCCACATAAGATAATCGCCCGTCGCATGCGAAAAAGAGACGTTGCGCGCCTTGGCAAAATCGTCCTCCCACGGAAACGCATATACGTGCCCGGTGAAGCGCGCGGCGATCTCCGCAGTGGCGTCCTTGGAGCCGGTGTCCACGATCACGATCTCATCCGCGAGCGGTTTTGCGCTTTCGAGACACCGCGCAAGACAGGCCTCTTCGTCTTTCACGATCATACACAGCGAAATTTTCATAAGTCACCTCTTTTCCGTTTACAGGATATGATGATAGAGGGCGGTATGTTCCGCTCTTAATAGGAGGAAACACTATGATGATTTACAGACGCTGTTCGATTTGCGGGGGATGCCCCTGCACGTGCGGCTGCAATTCCTGGAACGGAATCTGTCAGCGCGGCGCCACGGGCGCAACCGGTGCGACGGGCGCAACGGGCGCGACCGGCCCCGCGACGATCACGGTCGGTCAGACGATCACGGGCGCACCCGGAACCGCCGCTTCGGTCACGCAGACGGGCGGGGAAAACGCAATTCTCACCTTTACCATTCCGCAGGGGGCGACGGGCGCCACGGGCGCGACCGGCGCTACCGGCCCGCAAGGCGTTCAGGGTTTGCAGGGCGTTCAGGGTCCGCAAGGTCCTCAGGGCGCGCAGGGAGTTGCCGGCGCGGTCGGCGCAACCGGCGCTACGGGCGCGACCGGTCCCACGGGCGCAACCGGACCGCAAGGCCCCGCGGGTTCCGCAAGCGCGACGGGCGCCACGGGTCCTACGGGGCATGCGCTTTAAGGGAAAGACGAACAAGCAATGAAGTTATCGCGGGAAGCCGTTCGAGAAAAATTCGGACGGTTATTTTCATATCAAAAGGGGAAGAAGAAGAGGAGAAAAATCATCGAAGGCAAAGCGTTTTTCGCCGAAAATCCAACAAAAGGAGTAAAAAATGCAGTACAAAGAATGGTTGAACGAGTGGCTGGAACTTTACGTAAAAGTTTCGACGAAGGAAAGGACGTACATGAAGTACCGACAGCAGGCGGAAAAATATCTTGTGCCTGCGCTCGGGGAGTATGACGTCGCCGAACTTACGGCGATGCAATTACAAAAATTTTCGGCGTCGCTTGCGGAGTGCGGCCTTGCGCCGAACAGCGTCAACTTTATCGTTGCGGTATTGAAGCTGTCGCTGAGGCGGGGCGTTACGCTCGGCGTGATCGACAGGCAGTTTTCGGACGCCATCGTCCGCCCGAAGGCCAGAATGAGCACGGCCGCCTGTTTTACGGTCGCGGAGCAGAAGAAGATCGAAAATTACATTCTCGAGGCGGGAAAGCCGTTTTTATTCGGCATTTTGCTGTGTCTGTATTCGGGACTGCGGATCGGCGAGCTTCTGGCGCTCACGTGGGACGACGTGGATCTCAAACGCGGGACGATGCTCATCACGAAATCCTGCCACGACAGCTGGGCGGAGAATCGGTATGTCAAGGTGTTCGATACGACGAAAACGCCGAGTTCGGAACGCGTGATCCCGTTGCCGCGGCAGATCGTCGGGTATCTGAAACTCATTCGGAAACAGACGGGCGCGCGGTTCGTCGTTGTCGGAAAGAGCGAATACGGCGCGGAAATCCGTTCCTATCAGCGGACGTTTTCGAGCCTGCTCAGGAAACTTCATATCGAGCACAGGGGATTCCACGCGCTTCGGCATACCTTCGCGACGAGAGCTTTGGAGGTGGGCATGGACGTAAAAACGCTCTCGGAGATATTGGGACATCGGGATCCTTCGATCACGCTCCGTCGGTACGCGCATTCGCTCATCGAGCACAAGACGGAGATGATGAATAAAGTCGGCCGGCTTCTCGGCTGACGGCGGCAAAGTTTTTTCGCTGCGGAGCGGGAAGATTTCATCGAAAAAGGCGGCAAACTTTGCCGCCTTTTTCTGTACATAGAATAAGTTAATCTGCGTACTCAATTTGTATATATTTTATACTATTTTATGCGGAAAGTCAAGAATTATCTTGATTTATATCGTGGAAATTCGCAGAATTCCTGTAAAAAATGCCATCTTTTTCAAGTATGTTGAGCAAAATTTGGAAATTAAGCCACAGAATAACTTAATCTATGTACTTTTACATCGGCTGTAACATGATAAAAGACCAAACGTTTCCGGGAAAATACGGCGGAGGACTCAAATGACGCTCTTAAAAAAACTGAAAAGCAGACGCGGTTTTACATTGGCGGAATTGATGATTGTTGTCGCCATGATTGCCGTTCTTGCAGGGATTGCTTTTGCTTTTATCAATCCCAAAGATATCTCTCACATCGAATATAATCGCAGCGCCGAGGCGATCGCGGCGGCCGCTCAGAACCGCTTGACCGAGATCCGCAACGCGGGCGATATGGAACAGCTGCGGAACATGGGCGAATCGGCGGCAAAACCGGGCAACAGGGGCGAAGCGACCGCAACGGCTGCCACGGAAACGGCGGGCGGATACCGCTTTGTGTTCAGTTACGTCGAAAAAGACGGCGTGCTTGCAAGGAATCCGGACATCTCCTATATTCTTCCGTTCGGCGCGATCGAATACGGTCTGGCGCAGAATTACTATGCGATCGGGTTTCAATCGGACACCGGCATGGTCGGCGAAGTGTTCTATTCCGAACAGCCTTTCGGCGCATATTCCGCGGATTATCTGATCCAACTTGCGGGAAACCCGGAACTGCGCAAAGCCGAAAACGTTGGGTATTACAAGGGCGAGGTGGACGACGCCGAGATCGCCTTTGCGAATCTTCCCACGCCGCAGCTCACGATCACGAATCATGAAGAGCTTACTCTGAGCATCTATCTTCCCGAAGTCAGGCAGTTGGAGGCTTACGGCAAGCAGCTCGGCGTGCTCGTTTCGCTTTCGGACGAGGATGGGGAAGCGTTCAAAAACGGACTTGACCTTACCCAAACGGCGATCTATTCCACGTTTTCTCTGGGTGACGCTGCCGCCGCACACGATCCGACCCAACCCGTCGTGACGCAAAAGATCGCCTCCGGGGCGACGTACACGATCGTTCTCGACACAGTAAAAACGTGCGAAGAATTCGATATGAAATCCCGGTTGGCCGTCAGCGACGATATCCCCGCCGTAGCGAGCGCTCACCCGCCGAAGGGGATCTTCGAGAATTGGGCGAAGCGTTCCGCCGCCTACGACAAGAACTACTTCCTGCTCGGCGACAATTCGGTCATCACGGTAACGGTGTACTGTCTGTACAGCGTAGGGGATGAAAATTACAGCGAAAATTTCCCCATCGATCCGACGTTCATGCCCCGTTCGGCTTCCGTGACGTTCAACGGCTGGTTCAATCATTATAAGAGCGGGACCGTCGATATCGCATGCGGCAGACATCTGCAGAATCTCGGAAAGCTCACCGAGATGAGAAAAAATCTCGTGCCGTATCTGCCCGAATATACGGAAAAGGACGGCGTGTACACTTACGGCGATTTCGACTACGGCATGGCGAGCGCCTATACCTATTCCAACTCGCACGGCAATCCTCCGACGAGTCAGGACGACATTGCGCAAAAATTTACCTATCGGAGCCACGTCAAGACAAGCATCAAAAAGGCGCAGCAGGTGCAAGCGATCGACTTCGATTGCAGCGAGTGGAAGGAGGACGGAAAGCAGATCGCCTTTACTCCCGTCAATCTTCCCAAGGATTTCTATTACTACGGGAACTACCTCACGATCAATCATCTCTATGTGAACGCGCCGTTCTATGCGGGGCTTTTCGGCTATACCTACCATCCCCGCCTTTACGATATTCTTCTCGTCAATCCCTCGGTGACGTCGCAGATGCCCGCGCATCTTGCCGAAGTTTACGAAATGGGCGTGGGCGCGCTCATCGGTACTTCGCGCGATTCGTCGCACATCAACAACTGCCAGGCCTACATGTCGCAGGAGAACGGCACGTATGATCCCGATAAGTACCGCGTGACGGGCGAATGCTATGTGGGGGGACTGATCGGCTTCTGCGAGGACGAGGACATCGCGAACTGCTCCGCCTCCGTGTACACGGGCTACAAAAAAGGCGCGGAAAAGACCGTCGTGATCAAGACGGAATCGGGCGCCGAGACGACGGCGAGCGTTCCGATTTCTTCGAAGTACGTGGGAGGCCTGATCGGCTGTATCACGGGCGACGGCTCCCTCGAGGACTGCTATGCCGCAGGCAATCTCTCCGGCGAATACGTCGGCGGTCTCATCGGCTACATCACCGAGGATAGCGATCCCTCGGGCGACGACTACCGCATCGAGACTTGCTACACGGCGGGGCATATCGAGTATGCCGCAGTCTCGGCGGCGGGCATTTTGGGGCATATCGCCGGATACGGCGGCAACGCAAAAGCCGCGCTCAGCGTTTACGGCAACTATTGCGTCGTCATCTACGGCGAGAAGAGCGGCAACGCTTATAAATGGAACAGTTCGGCACCCATTTACGGGACGTTCGAGGGGGACGGCTTCGAGTGGCTCCGGACCCACGACTTCTACTACGGCGACAACTATCTGAAAGGGAAATATGCGGGCTTTACCTTTTTTGCGGGCGCCTCGTTCGAGAACACCAACAAGAATTATTACATTGCGCAAAGAGGGATCAGATACAGCAGCAGTCCCTATTTCACGGCGATGAGCAAGACGGTTCAGGATCTCATGCAAGAGATCAAGAACACTTCGGACAAAACTTTGTTGCTTGAAAAGGTCGAAGCGGCAATCGATAAGATGGTCTGGCTCAAAAAATTGCAGACGCTCGACAAGCTCAAAGAGATCGTGGAAAACATTCTCTACGAAGTGGAAAGCGAAACGGGCGTTGACGCGGACGGCAGACCCTACAACAAGGGCGGATATTATCAGTGCGGCCCGGATATTTATCTCGATACGACGAGAGCGAAGGTCGAAGGTGAAAATAACGAATCGGGTCATACCTATACAAGCGCCTTGACGGTCGCGCAGGCACTTCACGCCATGTACGACGGAACGTACACCGATGACGCCGGGAACAAGCAGACCGTCACGATGCTCTATAAGGGCAGCGACGGCAATAAGAAAAAGCTTCATGAAACGTACAATTTCACGAATTATACGTTCATGGATTATTACAATTTCCTGCAAACGGAGTACAATACGCTTCTCAGCGACAGTGCGACGGAAGCGCAGAAAACCGCCGCAAAAGAAGCGCTGAAAGTGATTTTCGGCGATAATACGAGCGAGACTTACGACACGGTAGATACTAATGGGAATCCTACAAAAGCCAACTTCTATCAAGCGGGGATGTTCTATCAATGTTTCTATTCCGATCTTCTCTATCGTCTCTTCGACAAAGCAAAGGATTATTACGAAACGGACAAAAATGATAAGACGGGCGAGCTGATTTACCGTCATTTCCGCGATCTTGTTAGCGATAATTTCTGCGAACTTCTCTGCGACCTCGGCATGTCGCCCGTCGAGCGCGACAAGATGTTGGAAAACGTCAAACAAACCAACGTGCAGGCAGCCATCGACGCGATGGCGGATTACCCCAATATCACCGCCAAATGGAGCGGTCCCATGAAGCCTTATGCCGATGAAGCCAAAGGGTATGCCTCCGCGGCAAAGACGGCGCTTGAAAGCCTTCTCACGGAATTGAAAACCGGGTCATACACGACGGAGGAGATCCAGCCGTACATCGACGACGCCATAAAAAAGCTCGATCCGCTCTATAGTCTCCTCGACGCCCACAAGGCAGGGGACGACGGGAATAAGGAATCGGATTGGGACGCGGTCGACAGCAGCGGCACAAAGGGAGATATGCGGAATCTGCGCGATCCGATCGCGAACTTCCGCGCAGAAGTTTCCCTCTGTACCGCCACGGCGAATTCGGGCGTCGAAAACGCGCTCAAAGTCTTGCAAAAAAAGCTCGGCAAAACCGATGCGAACGTCACGGCGGCGGTAGATGATTTCATCAAGAACGTCAACACCTATCTCGGCACCGATCGGGGAACCGCCGATTCGGGATACAGGCTTTACAACGCGACGCAGCTCCGCAACGCCGCCCGCGGCTATGTGAACGGCGATGATAAGGGAACGCGCGAGAGTTCGCTCGGCTTTATGTACGATTACGGCAACTCCTACAAAAAAAGCGAAAAGGAACTCAATCCGTATTACGGGCATGTGAATAATGATTCCTATGTAGACCTCGACAATCAAATCTACAACAACGTGTTCCCGTACAACGAGAACGAAAATACAAGCTACTATCCGTTCCCGTTCGTCTACGGGCGGGAAGTGGAGGCGGGCGAAAGGTCTGTATACGTGCTCTTCCACTACGGCGATTGGCTCACCGAAGATATGTGGATGGCGCCGACCGTAACGTACCATACCGATTATCCGGCTTCTGCCGAATATCCGGGAACGAAGGATTTTTCGGGCGAAGATATCACGTTATCTCAACAAAGGGTCACAAATGCGGAGTCTTTTGCCCCGGACGACGTTACGATCAGGTCCAATGACGAAAACGTGGATGTTCCGTTCTACTTCGACGGCTGGTATGTCGACGAAGATTGTACGACGCCGTACAGTGAGGAAGTTCATAAAGAAATCGAAGCCGCGGCGGCGAACGGTGAATCTATAAATTTCGATCTCTATGCCAAGTGGATCGCGAAGCCTTCGCTTGTTTTTTACGGCGCCGATCTCCAAGGTACGTATAACAGAACTACCATCAACGTGGATACGACGATGACGCTGACGTCCGGAGATCAGCAAAAAGTAAGCGCACAGAATAATAGCTATGAACAAATCACCGCATGGCTGAAACCCGAGCAAGAGGTGACGCTTTCCGTGAGCGGTCATTATATCTATAACTTTATGGGGAAATACGAGGATTCCGGCCCGGTGCTCGAAAATCGAACCAATGGCGCCTATACCTACATTGTCGATAGCTTGACGATCGTATTCCCGACGGAGTTTACGGGTGCGGTTTGGTTTGACCAAAACAATATAGACAGGGATCTCGGCACGGTGACATTCTCCGTCCCCGCCGCGGCGACCTTTGCCGACAAATATGAACTTACTCTTTCCGAAAGCAGCGGCGAAGGGGGCAGCGGATTCGATTTCAACATTTGTCTTGCCGAGGGGACCATGATCAGAATGGCAGACGGAAGCACGAAGGCGATAGAAGATCTCGAGGTCGGCGATATGGTTCTTGCGTTCAACCATCTCACCGTCGAATACGAGCCGACGCGCGTCTGGATGACGCCGCATACCGAACTCGGAAGCAAGCTATACCGAGTGACGACGCTTACATTCTCCGACGGGTCGGCGTTGAAGATCGCGGGCGAACACGGGCTGTTCGACCGCACGCTGGGCAAATACGTATTTATCAACGAACGGAATTATGAGGACTATCTCGGGCATGAGTTCAGCGCGATCAGCGTAACGGCAAGCGGGGTTGAGGATAAAAAGGTGACGCTTGTAAGCGTTTCGGAAAAGAGCGAAATCACCCGGATCTATTCGCCCGTTACCGAAAACCAACTCAATATCGTCGCCGAAGACCTGCTTACCGTAACTTCGATGATGGGTTACGGCGACGCAGTCATGAATCTCTTCGATTACGATCCCGATATGGGTTATAACAAAGCCGCAATGGCCGCCGACATTGACAAGTACGGCGTTTACGGTTATGACGACTTTGCCGATCTGTTGCCGCAAGAAGTGTTTTCCAAAGTTCCGCTCAAAGTAATGAAAGTGGCTGTTGGCAAGGGGCTGATTTCTTACGAAGAAGTGAGACAAATCATCGAATATATTTACCGAAACGGATATTTGTCATATTAGGAGAAACTGATCATGCGGAAAGGCGTTAGGAAACTGAAAGGCACGCGCGGCGCGGCGATCATGATTGCGCTTATCATCTTTTTGCTCTGCGCGCTTGCGGGGGCGTCGGCATTTTTCATGGCGGCCTCCAACGCGGGGCGATATTCTCATTCCAACGAGCAGGAATACTATTCCGTATCTTCCGCCGCGCTCATGCTCGTGGAGATGCTCGACGAATTGCAATATACGTCGCAGCAGGTCACATTCGACTATGAGCGCAGCTGGTCCTATGAGACGGGCGCCGACCCGACCGCGCCCGAAAACCAGCACGCCGTTGTAGACAAGTACACGCTCACGATCCCGCCCGCAGCGGATCCCGGCGCGGGAAAAGGTACCATGAGCGGCCCGACCCATCGGATGAAGAACCTCGGAATTTACGACGTGATCTGCGCGCAATGCGATAAGCTTGTGTCTTTGAATGTTCCCAACGAATGGTATGCCCGCGTCGCAGACGTGACGGGATCGCCGAAAAAGCCGGAAACCGTCGAATCCGTTTCCTATGAATTTACGATGAAAGTGGAGGATGGGTCCGGAAATCCCAATGAAAAATACGGGACGGTGAGCTGCAAGCTGGTCATGAACGCCAACTACAATCTTCTGCTCACGTGCAACGGCGGGAACAGCGAATACGCGATCACCGTGTATTGGGTGGCGGACGTCGATCCCGCGAAAGCCGCGGGCACACCGAAGTACGTCTATGCGGACGCCGAAACGGACGGAAGCTATAAAAAGGGAACGATGACGCAGCGGGATACGTTGCAGGTCACGGCGATATGGAAGAAAGAAAAGGTTACGATTTCGAGAGGCGAGGTGATCGCAAATGGGTAAATTATTCCGTAAAATCCAATCGAAAAGCGGGGAGACGTTCGTGGAGATCCTGATCGCGATCCTTGTGGTCGCCTTCGGCTGTTTGCTGATCGCAACGATGTATACTTCCGCCATGAATCTGAATCTGAAAGCTTCGAAAGACGACGACGATTTCTACAAAGCGATGTCCGAAACGGAGCAGATGTTCGACGGCGAAAAAACCGGCAGCGGGAACGTCGTCATGGAGGATCAGGACGGCAAAATTCAGGAGATCGAGATCGACGTCTACGGCAACGAAAAGAACTCCGCATACAAGAGGCACTGACGAAATGAAGAAACTGCGCAACAAAAAAGGGTTTACCTTGGTCGAAGTTTTGGTCGCGACGTTGATCCTCGCCATCTTTGTTTCCATGGCGATCGTGGGGACTTCTGCGCTCTTCGGAACGGGCGAGCAGATGATGGCCGTTTCCAAGGCGGCCGTGCTCGGTTCGGACGTGATGAAGGCCGTCACGAACGAAGTCCGTTTCGGCGAGGGATTTTCTTTGGACGCCGACACAAAGGTCATGAAATACAAGAGCACGACCTACGGCGAGGGTTGCGAAATGACGCTCGACGACAAGGGTCATCTGATGATCGTGCAAACTTCCAAGGGCACCGATCTTGCCGGCGAAGAGACGTCTGCGAACAAGAACTTTTTCCCGATCGGCTCGGCGGCTTACGATGAAGTCCGCATCAAATCGATCGGGTTTGCGATCGAGGAAAAGAAAGACGCAAAGGACAATATCCGTCAATCCATCACCTGTACGCTCGCGATCACTTCCGACGGGGAAAATACGCTCTGGAATAAAACCGTCACGGTGGTGCCGCTCTATCAGAAAGCGCTCGCGTGATAGAAGGACAAAATCTTCCGGGTTCTGCCGCCGTTCGCATGCGAACGGCGGCGTTTTGTTTACGGACGGACGGCCGAAAAAACTCAAACGATCAAGGAATATGCCCGCCTGCGCAAGTTTGCAGGCGGGCATTCTTTTTGCGGAGAGAACGCCGAACAGCCGTCTTTTCATATATTTGAATGATTAGCCTGCATGCAAGGAAGGGAGATCATACGGACAAGAAAACAGACGGCACAAAAACGATCGAACAAGATCATCCGGTCTCCCGCAGAAAGAGCGAGGCCTGCGGGACGCGGTTTCTCGTCATCCGGCATTTTGTCGGAGAAAAAGATCTGCACGCCTTGATGAGCGAACTTGCCGAAGCGCAGGCAAACAGAGAAATGGGCCTATAACTATGCCGAAATCAACGTTAAGCGGTCGGATCGGAATCTACATGCGGCTTTCGCGCGACGATGAAAAGGCGGGCGAATCGATTTCGATCGAGCACCAGCGGATCATTCTCAAAAAATTTGCGGAAGAAAACGGCGGAATCATTGTCGATGAATATGTGGACGATGGCTTTTCGGGAACGAACTTCGATCGACCGGGCGTAAAACGGCTGCTTGCGGACGCGCAGGCGGGCAGGATCGATACGATCATCGTCAAAGATCTTTCCCGTTTCGGGCGCAACTACATTCAGGTCGGGCAATATATCGACTATATCTTTCCCGCGTACGGGATCCGTTTCATCGCCCTCGGCGACCATGTGGACACGGCGGACAGGGCTTCCGCGGCAATGGACATGATGCCGCTCATGAACGTGTTCAACGAGTGGCACGCCGCAAATACGAGCAAGAAGATCCGGGCCGTTTTCGAGGCGAGCCAGCGCGTCGGAAAGTACACGAATTGGAATTATCCCTACGGATATAAGGCGGGAAACGACGAGAAACGCACCGCCGTGATCGACGAAGAGGCGGCCGCCGTGGTAAGGCGCATATACGATCTGCGCCTGCAGGGGGATTCGGCCCGTACGATCGCGGGGATCCTGAACGGCGAAGGGATCCCGAATCCCGCCGCATATTATACACGGCTCGACGGGGGAAAGCGGCAGCGCAGCTGTTCCCCGCTCTGGCCGCCGCAGACGGTCCGCAGGATCTTGTCCGATCCCACCTATCTCGGCAGCACCTTGCAACATCGTACGGCGCGGATCTCCTATAAAAATCACAAGGTCGTGCATGTCCCGAAGAGCGAATGGATCGTGACCGAACACGCGCACGAGGCGATCGTTTCCGAAGAGATCTGGGACAAGGTACAGGCGACTTACGCATCAAGGCGCGGGAGATCGGATAAGGCGGGGAGAGTGCACGCCTTGTCGGGACTGCTCGCGTGCCCGGATTGCGGAAAGAAGCTCAAACTCAAAACCGCAAAAAACGCTCGCGCTTGCTTTCTTTGCCGAACTTACGCCGATCTCGGGAAAAAGTACTGTTCTTCGCACCGGATCGACGAAGAAACGCTGGAACGCCTGCTGCTCGAAGATCTCCGTTCTCTCCTCGGGGCGGCGGAGATCGACGGTGCAAAGGCCGAAGAACGCTTTTTGAAGGCGCTCAAAACGCGGAGCGGGCAAAGTAAAACTTCCGATGAAAAACAGCTCAAAGCGCTGCAAAGCAGACTTGCCGAATTGGAAAAACTCACGCAGGCTGCGTTTGAAGAAAAGGTTCTGGGATGTCTGCCGCAAGACGTTTTCTCGGATCTTTGCGAAAAATATCAGTCGGAACGGAGAGAGATCCTGCAAGCAAAGAGCAAACTCGAGGGGCGGCTTTGCCGTCCGGACCCGGACGGCAAAGCCGCAGAAGCGTATGCCCGGAGATTTCGGCGTTACGCAAGCGCCGAAATCCTGACGCGCGAAATGTGTCTGCAGCTCATCGACCGCATCACGGTCGGCGAAAAATACGAGAACGGGGAACGTGAGATCCATATCTATTATAAATTCTTTGCGGACGGAACCCGGCGGGGAGAGGATCAATAAAATTTTCCCTTAAAGCACATGCCCAACGGGCGAGACGGGTCCCACAGGTGCAACCGGTCCCACGGGCGAGACGGGTCCCACGGGCGAGACGGGTCCCACGGGTGCAACCGGCCCCACGGGCGAGACGGGTCCCACGGGTGCAACCGGCCCCACGGGCGAGACGGGTCCTACGGGCGAAACGGGTCCCACGGGTGAAACGGGCCCCACGGGCGAAACCGGTCCCACGGGCGAAACCGGTCCTACGGGCGAGACGGGTCCCGCGGGAATTACTCCCACCGTCACCGTCGGCACCGTCACAACGGCCGATCCCGAAACGCCGGCAAGCGTTACGCAGGAAGGCGGAACTGAAAACGTGATTTTGAACTTCACGATCCCGCGCGGCGCAACCGGGGCGCAAGGCCCCGCGGGTCCGGAAGGGCCGGAAGGGCCGCAGGGTACACCGGGCGCCGACGCGACGATTACGCCGGCCGCTGCCGTAACTCCCATTCCCGATCCCGCGGCTACCGATGTGCAGGCCGTGGCGACGCTGCTCAATCAGCTGATCGCCAGCCTTCAGGACGCGGGCTATCTCGGACGGAACTGACTCGGATCCGTCGGGAATCATGAAAACGCCGTTCGCGGAATTTTCCGCGAACGGTTTTTTAAGGCATGAACGGACAAACCGAAAAACGGTAAATTAGTTTTACAAAATAAACCGGCACATTCAATCGCTTCTGCCGACGAGGACGTCGAGGGATACCTGAAAGAAGTCGGCGAGAGCAAGGAGATTGGAGAGCGTCGGTTCACGCTTTCCATGTTCCCACAAGCTGACGATCCCTTTGCTTACGCCGATCGCCTGCGCCAATTCCACCTGCCCGATCCGGCGCTCTCTGCGCAATTCGAGGAGGCTTTCGCCAAAAGAAAATTCATGCTTCACAACAATATTTTCTCACAAATGTAAGAAAAATTACTTGACTTCTTACAAGAGTAAGAATATGATAATACTATCCGCGATATGCGGAAAAGGAGAACAAAATGAAAAAGAACAAGGCGATGATTTTCACGATCTTGGCCGGAGCGCTCTGCTTTGCCCTTGCTGCCTGCTCTTCGCAGGGCGGCGAACAGGGAAGCGGACAGGGCGGCGGACAGGGCGGCACGACCGAATTCCAGAAGTTCGACGACGCGACCCTTGCCGCAGACTGGGCGGCGGCGTTTGACGCAGACAATCTGAAAAATTTCAAGGTGACGTCTGCGGGGACCACCGACGTCACCTATGCCGATCCCGAAGTCGGCGACGCGACAACGCAGCAGTTGGATGAAACCGTCGTCGTAGAGGGGACAAAGGGATACTGTTTGCAAAAGGTGTTCAACTCCGGCGAGAGTTTCACGCAGGAATTTTATGCCGATTGGACGCAGGAACCCGGAAGCTTACATATGAGAATGGAAAACAGCCCCTGGATGTCGGAATCGCTTGACGATTTGGCTTTGGAAACATTCCGGACATACGACGTGATGTTTGCGGCGTTTCGCGGCGCTTGGAAGCAATTCGAATACAGCGAAGAGAAGAACGGCTATGCGCTGAAAGAGGGAGAAGAACTCGAATTTGACTTGAGGATCACCGTCGCTGTTCAAACCTGTCTTTTGCAATTCAAAGAGGGGAAACTCATCAATCTGATCCTGACCGCAAAAAACAACAGCGCCGGCGCGGGCGTGGAGGCTGTGACGAATACGGAATGTACATTCACCTATGGAGGACAGAGCGTTACGTTTCCGGATTTCGGTTCCGGAGAATAAGATTTTTTGGGATCATCTGCAAAAAAAAGCCGGGGCGCAACCCGGTTTTTTGTTCGTTTGAGAGAGCAATTTGTCCGAATCACTATTAAAATTCCCGGAATCGTGGTATAATACACATATCATTGATTTTTTCGGGGCAGGGAATGAACGAAAATTGGCATACCAAAACGCCGGAAGAGACGCTGCGCATTCTCGGAACTTCGCGGCAAGGACTCACCGTTTCCGAAGCGGAGGCGCGCCGTCAGCGTTACGGAAAGAACAAGCTCAAGGAGCGAAAACCCAAGTCGATCCTGCGGATGCTCTGGGAACAGATCAAGGACGTGATGGTGATCATTCTGCTGATCGCCGCCGTCGTATCCATTCTGTTCGCCGACTATGCCGAAGCCGCGGTCATCTTCGCGATCGTCGTCATCAATGCGGTGATCGGCATCGTGCAGGAAAAAAAGGCGGCGGACGCGCTCGCCTCGCTCGGCACGCTGAGCGCCCCGACGGCGCGCGTTTTGCGGGACGGAAAGGAGTGCGTGCTTCCCGCCGAAGAGTTGGTTCCCGGAGATATCGTCATTCTTGCGGACGGGTGCGTGGTGCCGGCGGATCTGCGCCTCATCGAGGAATCCAATCTGAGCGTGCAGGAATCGGCGCTCACGGGCGAGAGCGTTCCCGTGGAAAAGGACGCGCCCTCCGTGCTCGCGGCCGACGCGCCCCTCGGCGACAGAGTGAATATGGCGTTCTCGTCCTGCGTCACCGTAAACGGCACGGCGACGGGCGTCGTCGTCGAGACGGGCATGCGCACGCAGGTCGGTTCGATCGCGGGCATGCTGGATCAGACCGACGAACTCGAAACGCCCATGAAGAAAAAACTCAACGGCGTCGGCAAGATCCTCTCCGTGGTCGGCGTGGTGATCGCGCTCGTCATGCTCGGCATCAGCTATCTCCGCATCACGGATTGGTCGATCAAAGAATCGTGGCAGTTGCCGCTTCTCACGGCGATCTCGCTCGCGATCTCCGTGATCCCCGAGGGACTTCCCGCGACGGCGACCGTCGTCATGGCGCTCGGCGTACAGCGAATGGCAAAAAAACAGGCGTTGGTGCGCAGTCTCCCCGCCGTGGAAACGCTGGGTTCCGCGACCGTGATCTGCTGCGATAAGACGGGTACGCTCACGCTCAACCGCATGACCGTGACCCGCTTTGCGACGGCGGAAGAACAGACCGAACTTTCCGCCTCCGGAGGTTCGCTCACGGAAACGCGCAGGATGCTCGTGTCGGCCGCCGCGCTCTGCAACGACGCCGCCATCGACGAAGCGGGCAACGTGCTCGGCGATCCCACGGAGGGCGCGCTCATCGATTTTGCGGAAACGTTCGGGATCGCGCAGGAGACGTTGAAGAACGAACGTCCCCGCGTCTTCGAGCAGCCGTTCGATTCGGACAGAAAGAGAATGTCCGTGGTCGTTCAAGAGGACGGCGCATATCGCGTTTACACGAAGGGGGCGATCGAAGAACTGCTGCGCCGCTGTACGAGCATTGTTGCGGAGGGCGGCGTGCGCGGGATCACGGAGGAGGACAGAAAGAAATTTTTGCGCCTTGCCGAGGAATATTCGGCGCAGGCGCTGCGCGTGCTCGGCTTTGCCTGTTCCACGATCGGTTACGTTCCCCGTGAGGGCGACGACGTGGAAAAAGAGCTGACGTTCATCGGCCTCACGTGCATGATCGATCCGCCGAGAACGGAGGTGATCGGGGCGGTGGAATCCTGCCACAGGGCGGGGATCCGCGTCGTGATGATCACAGGCGATCACAAGACCACGGCGGTCGCGATCGCCAAAGATCTGAAGATTTACAGCGAGGGGGATCATGCGATCACGGGGGCGGAGCTTGCCGCCATGACGGATGAAGAGCTGGATCGCGTCGTGGGAAAGACGTCGGTCTATGCGCGCGTTTCTCCCTCCGATAAGCTGCGCATCGTCAAGTCGCTGCAGCGCATGCACGAGGTCGCGGCCATGACGGGGGACGGCGTAAACGATTCTCCCGCGCTCAAAGCCGCGGATATCGGCGTCGCCATGGGAGCGGGCACGGATGTGGCGAAAGACGCCTCGGATATCGTGCTGCTCGACAACAATTTCACAACGATCGAGAGCGCCGTGCGCGAGGGAAGAAGGGTATACGCCAACATTCAGAAAGTCATTCAATATCTGCTCGCGGGAAATATCGCCGAGATTTTGGTGCTTCTCATCGCAACGCTGCTCGATCTCCCGGCGCCCATTCTTGCCGTGCACGTTCTGATCATCAACCTCGTGACGGATACGCTGCCCGCGCTCGGTCTCGGCGTCGATCCCGCCGCAAAGGACGTGATGGAGCGGCCGCCCGTGAAATCGGGGACGCTCTTCGAAAAGGGACTGATCTTCCGCGTTCTCTTCCACGGCCTGATCATCAGCGCCGTCTCGCTCGGGGCATACTTCCTCGGACTGTACGCCTATGGAGATCCGCAAGCCGCCATGACGATGTGCTTTCTCGTCCTTGCCGGATCGCAGCTCGTTCACAGCGCGAATCAGCGTTCGAACACCGCGTCGTTCTTTGCGCGCGGGAACGGTCATAACCTCGTGCTCTTCTGCGCGATCGCGGCCTCGGCGCTCATCATGGCCTTGCTGCTCTTTGTGCCCGGCGTAAAAGACTTCTTTAAGTTTATCTATCTCACATGGCAGCAATATCTCATCTGCCTTGCGCTCATCGTTCTGCCGCTTGTCGCCGTCGAGATCTCCAAATGTTTCATCCGTCTCGGCATGCGAAAATCGGCAAAGTGAGCTGCGCCCCCAAACAGGGGGACGATCGGGATTTTTCGAACGGCTTGACGGTTCACCCGTCAAGCCGTTTTTTCTATGTCCGAATTTTTTATCTTCGTTTTTGTTGACATCGCCGTGTCGTCCTGCTATAATAAGATTTGTCATAACAAAATATGACAAATATTGAATCAGTCATTTTGCGTTGTGATAAAAGGAGGTAAAATGAAAATTGCGATCGTCTGCGATGTTTTGGGGATGCCGAACAACGGCACAACGCTTGCGGCATACAATCTGATCGGCTTTCTCAAAGAGCGGGGGCACGAAGTCACCGTCGTTTGCGCCGATCAGGATAAAAAAGAGGAAGCGGGCTATGCGGTCGTCCCCGTCAAAAATTTGGGACCGTTGAATCTACTGTTGAAAGCGAACAACGTCACGCTCGCAAAAGGGGATAAAGGCGTCGTCTCCCGCGCCATAGAGGGGGCGGACGTGGTGCACGTCCTCATGCCGTTCCACCTCGGGGTCACCGCCGCAAAACTTGCGAAGAAGGCGGGCATTCCCGTCACCGCGAGCTTTCATGCGCAGGCCGAGAACTTCACCGCGCACATCTCGTGCATGAACAGCCGCCTTGTCAACCATATCACCTATCTCTTCTACTACCGTCTCCTTTACAGGCGGGCGGATATCGTTCACTATCCCACGCAGTTCATCCGGGAGCTGTTCGAGAAGCAGATCGGGCGGGAACTTCGATGCCGCGTCATCTCCAACGGCGTCAACGACGTATTCTTCGCCCCGCAAAAAGAGGCGAAACGGAAGGGAAAGTTCACGATCTTCTGCACGGGGCGGTTCAGCAAGGAAAAGGCGCAGCAAACGCTCATTAAAGCCGTGGCCAAATGCGCCTTCAAAGACGACGTGCGGCTCTGCTTTGCGGGGTGCGGCCCGCGGGAAAAGAAACTCAAACGGCTCGCCGGGCGGAAAAAGGTGGACGCCGACTTCCGTTTCTATTCGAGGAACGAGCTGCCCGCCGCCCTGCACGCCGCGGATCTCTATGTTCACACGGCCCTCGTCGAGATCGAGGCGATCTCCTGTCTCGAAGCCATCGCCTGCGGACTTGTTCCCGTCATCTCGGATTCTCCCCGGAGCGCGACCAAGGCCTTCGCCGCAGACGGGCGTTGCCTCTTCAAGGCGGGAAACGCGCGCGACCTCGCCGAAAAGATCTCCTATTTTTATCACGCCCCCGAAGAGATTGCGGCGTATCGGGAAAAATACCGCTCGTTCCGCGAGCAATTCCGGCAAGAGGACCGCATGCTCGAAATGGAGCAGATGCTCAAAGACGCAGTCTCGGCAAAAGGAGCAATATGAAAAAACATATTTTTTATTATAACGACCCTCTCCACGACGATTTCGCGGGGATGAACATCAACATCAAGCGGCTTCCCGAAAACTACACCTATCTTCCCCGCAGCAGGATCAGGCGGGCCGCCGCATGGATCCTCCATCACTGCATCGCGACGCCCGTCAGCTACCTCTTTCTGAAGATCTCCTGCGGGCAGAAGATCGTGGGGAGAAAGAAACTCCGCCCGTACCGCAAAGAGGGCTTCTTCCTCTACGGCAACCACACGCGGTCGGCGGGCGACGCCTTTACGCCCTCGATGGCGGCCTTCCCGAAGAAGCCGTACCTCGTCGTAAGTCCCGCCGCCGTCTCCATTCCCTGCTTAAAGCGCGTCGTGCAAGACCTGGGAGCCATGCCTGTTCCCGACAGTTTGGAACTGCACAAAAAGTTTCTTTCGGCGATCCGGACGCGGGCAGACCGCGGCGACGTCATCGTCATCTATCCCGAGGCGCATATCTGGCCCCTCTACACGGGGATCCGTCCCTTTTCCGCCACGTCCTTTACCTATCCTTTGGAGACGGGGAAGCCGGTATTTACTTTTACGGCCACTTACCGCAAACGCAGACCGTTCGGCGTAAAGACGACCGTATATGTCGACGGGCCATTCTTCCCCGACGCGAGCCTACCCCTGCGGCAGCGGAAATTCGATCTGCGGGATCGCGCATACACCGCGATGCTGGCGCGCAGCAATCTTTCTTCCTATTCGCCCAACCGCTTTATCTTCCGAGAGACACAAACGGAGCCGATGGAAGCGGACCTCGCCGAAGCAAGCGCTCTTTCGTAATGAACTTTCAGATCGGCTTAAAAATTCATTCATCCGTCAGCATTTCGGAATGTTGACGGATGATTTTTTCAAAAATGATATGCTATATTTGCGCCAGAATGGCCTTTTATGCCCGATATTGCGCCGCAATGCGTTCCGATTCCGTTTGAACGCGCGTTTTCAGCTCGGGCGGCGCGAGTACGGTCAGCCCCGCGCCCGCCGACAGGATCTTTCCGATCAGCGCGTCGTCGTCCGGCAGCATGACGTCGGCCAAAAACAGACCGTTTTCCCGGCGGATATTCTCCACGCCCAGCCATTCTTCGGCGAACGGCAATTTTTCCGGCGCGATCTGCAGACGCACGTCGAGATCGTTTTCGTCGTCCCGCCAGAAAGAAAGGGGGATCTCGTCGCGCGAAAAATCAAGCCGTTCGAACGTTTCGCCCGTTTGCAGGATGGAGCGCATGCGGCCGAGTTTGAAGAGCCGGAATGCGTTCCGCGTGTTGCAAAAGGCATATACGTACCAGATATTTTGCTTATAAACAAGCAGATGGGGTAGGATTTTCCGCTTTGAAGTCTCGCCTTCGCGGTCGACGTAATCAATTTCCAGCGCTTCGCGTTCCGAGATCGCGCGGTCGGTGATCGCTAGTTTTTCCGAGAATCTTCGCTCGTCGCCCCAGGTTCCGCTGTCCACGAGAATATTGCCCGAGAGCGCGGCGTCGCTCTTTTCGCGCTTCATGCCGGACGTGATTTTTTCAAGCGCGGCGCGGAGCGTTTCGTCGCCCGTCTGTTCGAGCATGGCGAGCATGGCCTCCACGGTGCGCGCATATTCCTCTTTCGTCATGAATCCCTTGGGCAGCTTGTAGGCGTCCGAGATCCAGATGCCGCCGTTTGCGCCGCGGCCGACGTCGATGGGGATCCCCGCGACGATCAGCTCTTCCACATACCGGTAGACGGAGCGCACGGAGCAATGATATTTTGCCGCCAGCGCGCCCGCGCTTTTTTTGCGCGCCGAAAGCAGCGTGAACAATATGCCGAGCATGATTTGGTATTTCATAATGTTTCCTCGTTTTCTGTCGGATTTTATAAAAAAATTTTATCATTTATGACAGATATTGTCAAGTTCTCGGCCATATAATAGGGGCATGAAAGAGACGGAAATCGAAAAAATCATTCGGATCCACGAAGCGCAGCGGCGGAATTTCCGCAACGCGCAGCTCAAGCGCAGGGTCGCCTGCGGCAAAAGTTTCGAGGAAATGCTCGACGAACTTTCCGCGCTGCACGGTCTGAATGCGGCCGAGCGCGAACGGGGATCCGCAGAAAAATTTTATTCGCCCGCGCTGTTTGTTTGACAAAAATTTCCCGTAAGCGTATAATTTCGGAAGAAACAGTTGGAGAGGACTTCCGATGGAAAACGTAATGGACACCCTGCGCGCGCGGGGATTTATCAAGCAGACGGTGTACGAAGAGGAGCTGTATGAGCTGCTCGGGCGCGAGAGCGTGCCCTTCTACACGGGGTACGATCCCACGGCAGACAGCCTGCACGTGGGGCATTTCATGCAGCTTGTCGCGATGAAACACATGCAGGACGCAGGGCATCGGCCCATTATCCTCATCGGCGGCGGCACGGCCATGGTCGGCGATCCCACCGGAAGGACGGATATGCGCTCCATGATGACGAAAGAGACCGTCGCGTATCACGTCGAGTGTTTCAAAAAGCAGATGTCGAAATTTCTGCGCTTCGAGGGCGAAAACGCCGCGATCATCGTCAACAACGCGGATTGGCTGATGGATCTCAACTATATCGATTTTCTGCGCGAGATCGGCGTGCATTTCTCCGTCAACAAGATGCTGACTGCGGAATGCTTCAAATCGCGCATGGAGCGCGGACTTTCTTTCCTCGAATTCAATTACATGCTCATGCAGGCGTACGATTTCCTCGTGCTGCACCGCAAATACAACTGCTCGCTCGAATTGGGCGGCGACGACCAGTGGAGCAATATTCTCGCCGGCGCCGATCTGATCCGCAGAAAAGAGCATAAACCCGCCTTTGCCATGACGTTCCAGCTGCTCACGACGAGCGAAGGCAAAAAAATGGGCAAGACGCAAAAGGGCGCCGTGTGGCTCGACGAAAACAAGACAAGCCCGTACGAATTCTATCAGTACTGGCGCAACACTGCCGACGCCGACGTGGAAAAATGCTTCCGGCTGCTCACGTTCGTCCCGCTCGAGGAGATCGGCGAGCTTTGCCGCTATCGCGACGAGCGCATCAATGCGGCCAAGGAACGGCTTGCCTTCGAACTTACAAAGATGGTGCACGGCGAAGAAAAAGCCTTAAAGGCGCAGACGGAGGCAAAGGGCGCGTTCGGCGACGGCGGCGACATGCCCGCGGCGGCGATTTCGCAGAGCTGCGGAACGGTCTTGCAGGCGCTCGTCGAAACGGGTCTGGCAAAGAGCAACGGCGAAGCGAGACGGCTCATTCAGCAGGGCGGCGTTTCCGTCAACGGCGACCGCGTTTCCGACGCGAATGCGCCGCTTCCCGCGGGAGAATTTACGCTCTTCAAGGGCAAAAAAGTACGGCTCAAGGTCGTTCGCGCATAATGGATTACATCGGCGTCATCGGCGAGGCCTCAACAGAACTCGTGATCGAAAGATCCCGGTTTCTCGGCTACTGCGCCCGTACGACGGGGGAAGAGGAAGCCGGAAAGTTTTTGAGCGAGGTGCGCGCCCGCCATCCGATGGCGACGCACGTGTGTTACGGATATATCGCGGACCGCCTCGGCAATTTGCAGAGATTTTCCGACGACGGCGAGCCGCAGGGAACCGCCGGCATGCCGATTCTGGGCGTGTTGAAGGCGCAGAAACTCTATGAAACGGCGGTTGCCGTCGTGCGCTACTTCGGCGGGATCAAGCTGGGCGCGGGCGGATTGACGCGGGCGTACGCTTCGGCCGCCGCGGATTGCACCGCGGCAGCGGAAAAGCGAAGATTCGATCTCTGCACCGAACTGAAACTCTCCGTCGGCTATTCCGAAACGCAGGCTTGCATGCGATTCCTCGAGGCAAGCGGCGCGGAGATCCTCAAAAGGGAGTTCGGAACGGGCGCCGCGTTCACCGTCGCATTGCGCGCAAGCAAGCGGGAAACGTTTTCTAAAGCGCTCGTAAACGCGCTCAACGGGCGCGTATCGATCGAGGAAGGGACGACGTATTTTCACCCCTTTCCCATGGAAGCATGATCCCCCGTTCGTGGCGAGCGGGGATTTTTTTCGGAGGTCCATATGAAGATCATACAACGTGCGGTTCCGAAGCCGAAGCCCGCGGAAGATTCCGCCCTCGGGTTCGGAAAATATTTCACCGACTACATATTCACCATGCGTTATCGGGAAGGGATCGGCTGGTACGACGCCGCCGTCGTTCCGAACGAGCCGATCGCGTTCGATCCTGCGGCGAGCGTATTTCATTATGCGCAGGGCATCTTCGAGGGCATGAAGGCCTTTTTGCAGCCGGACGGGTCGATCGGCGTGTTCCGCCCCGAAGAAAACTGGGCGCGCATGCAACGTTCGGCGGACCGGATGTGTATTCCCGCCTTTCCGGAAGCGCTCGCCGAAGAGGGACTCGAAACGCTGCTGCGGCTGGAAAAGGATTGGATCCCGCACGGGCCGGGCACGGCGCTGTATATCCGTCCGGCCATCGTCGCAACACGCGCCGAACTCGGCGTGCATGCTTCCTCGGAGTATCTGTTTTTTATTCTGCTCTCGCCGGTAGGCAGCTATTTTGCGCACGGCACGCAGCCCGTGAAGCTGTTGGCCGAGGACGTGTATGCGCGCGTCGCCCCGGGAGGGACCGGGGAAGCGAAGTGCCTCGGGAATTACGCCGCGAGCCTGAAAGCGGCCGAGATCGCAAGGCGCAAGGGATTCGATCAGGTGCTCTGGCTGGATCCCGCGGAGAAGAAATACGTCGAAGAAGTGGGATCCATGAACATCTTCTTTGTGATCGACGGCGAAACGGTTACGCCTTCGCTCTCCGGTACGATCCTGCCGGGGATCACGCGAAAGAGCTGCATCGCCATTCTGAACAATCTCGGCAGGCGCGTGAGCGAACGGCGGATCTCCGTGGAAGAACTTGTAAAAGCTTCGCAAGCCGGCACGCTCACCGAGGCGTTCGGGACGGGGACCGCGGCCGTGATCTCGCCCGTGGGAGAGATCTGTTACCGCGGCGAGACGATGAAGATCGGAACGCAGATGGGGGAAACGGCGGCGCTGCTCTATGATACGCTGACCGGGATCCAGCGCGGAACGCTTCCCGATCGATACGGTTGGGTGAAAAAGATCTTCTGAAAAGCGAAAAAGAACGCCGGGATCCCGGCGTTCTTTTTTTGTTATAAAAATCTTTCATGCGGCGGCTGCAAGGGCGGAAAACTCTTCTTAAAAGCATTATTTTCAGATTAAATTATAATTTCGATAATTATCAAAATAATTAAAATCAAAATATTTTGCTTGATTTTTTATGATTTTTACGGATTTTTTTGCATATTTCGATTTTTGTCGAAATAAAATGCCTCCGCATGCTGCGCTTTGAAATTCTGAAAACTCATAATAATGCGCGGGCGTGCGCGCATACGATAAGAGCGTGAAATACCGTTCCCGCAGAAAAAAATTCAAGCGTCTTGCCCTTCTCTTCTTTCTTTTGGGCGGTTTGATCACGCTGATCGTGCTGTTCCATGTCAACGCCACGCGCGTTCTGAAGGCGATCGCCGAGGCAAATATGCGTTCGATCACCACGGTTGCCGTAAACGATGCGATCTATTATACGCTCTCCGACGCGGTGCGCTATGAAGATCTTATCACGGTGGAGCGTTCGGAACAAGGCGAGATCACGGCGATCACGTCCGATTCTCTGCAGATCAACCGCATTGCGCGTGACGCCGCCTATATGTCGCAGCAGAATTTGCAGACGATGAGCGAAAGCGGGGTAGACGTTCCGCTCGGCGCGTTTTTCGGGATCGAAGCGTGGTCCGGCTTCGGGCCGAAGATCCATATGAAGATCATTCCCATTTCGAACGTGGCCTGCAGCTTCGTTTCCAAATTCGAGCAAGCCGGGATTAATCAGACCAAACATTCCATCTATCTCGAGATCGTTGCGGATATCTCCATCATCATGCCTTCCGGGACGAGCAATTTCGCTTCACTGACGGAAGTGCTCATATGCGAAAGCGTGCTTGTGGGGAAGATCCCGGACACGTATTTGCAGGCGGACATCTTTGACGGAAAATACAGTTTGGCGCCGCCCGCGGGATAAATTTATGTTTCGGCGGACAGCGTTTTTTTAATGTACTGCACGATGCAGTCCGTTCCGCTCTTCAACGCGGCGCTTTCGAGATTTTTGCCCAAAACCGGATCGGTTTCCGCTTCGCATACGGCCTGCACGAGTTCGCCGAGCCGCTCTTCGGGTAAGATTTTCACGAGACCCCGCTTTTCGAAATAGCGCGCATTCTCGATCTGATCGCCGCGGGAACTGTGGGAAAGCGGCACGAGCACGGCGCGCTTTTTGAGCGCGAGGATCTCAAATACCGTATTGCTGCCCGCGCGCGCAAGCACGACGTCCGCGCAGGCGTACGCGCTGCCCATATCGGATTCGTAATCTTTCCTGAGATATGCGTTTCCGGAAGAGGAAGAGGGAAGATCGCGGTTTTCCTGCGCGGATTTTCCGCAGATATGAAGAACGGAAAAGTGTTCCAGCAGGGCGGGCAGAGCCTCTTCCACGGCCCGATTGATCGCGCGGCTTCCGCTGCCGCCGCCGAAAACGAGCAGAACGGATCCTTTTTCCGGGAGTCCGAATTTTTTGCGCGCGCGCTGTTTTTCGCCGCACAGAAGTTCCCTTCTCACGGGAGAGCCGGTGTAAACGCCGTTGCGGAATTTTTCCGCCGTATCGGGGAAAGAGGTCAAAACCGCGGCGCAGCGCCTTGCAATGAGTTTGGTGCACAGCCCCGGAGAGAGATCGCTTTCGTGCGTCAGAACGGGAATATTCAGCTTATGCGCGGCCCATACGGCCGGATAGCTTGCAAAACCGCCCTTGGAAAACACAAGGTCGGGTTTTCTTTTTTCCAAAATCCCGAGCGCCTGCCGTTCGGCGGCCCGCAGCCGGAAAGGGATCTTCAGGTTCTCTGCCGTGAAAGACCGGATCAGTTTCGGGCAGTCCACGCGGAAAAACGGGTAGCCGGCATTGCCCACGAGCGTCTGTTCGATGCCGCCCGTGCCCATATAGAGCAGTTCGTGCGAATAGCGGAGTTCCCGCATGACGGCAAGATTCGGCACAACGTGCCCCGCGCTGCCGCCGCCCGTAAAGAGGATGCGTTTCATACATGCAGTATATGACATTGCGGGAATTTTATTGAAAAACAGACAGCCGTATCCCCGATCCCAAAAGCGCCGCCGGGGGTTGGAATCCGCTCAAAAATGCCGCAATGGGGTTGAAAAACGGAGCAAAGCGGCGGTATTTTCGGAAAAACCTCGGCCGCAGCGCAAAAAAATTCCCCGCGGCTGCGGGGAATTTGATCCGTGGAACGGAATTTATTTTTTCTTTTCGGATTTCGGCTTGCGCGGAAGCAGATAGACGTAAACTCCGATAATGAGGACCGCGATCACGGAGAGAATGACGATGAGCGCGATGCGCAGCGTATCGTTTTCCCCCCAATCGATGTCGGCCTTTTTCACGTTTGCCGAAAATTCGGTGCCGTCCTGCGCCGTATACCGCGCAGTATATCCGGCTTTATCGTCGCCGTACAGCCGTACGGAAGTGCGTGCGGGCAGCGTGATCTTCCTGCCGTCGCCGGATGTGAACTCGAGATCCGATTTGAGTTTTCCGATGAGATAGTCCGCGCTGTTTTCCGGGATCGGATCGATCTCCGTGAGGTATACCGCGGGGAGATATCCGAGAGCGTCCTCCCGATCGGCGATCCCGACATAGGCATATTCGCGTTCGGGCGCCGAGAGGATCCCGAGAACGGTCACTTTCATGCCGCGGGGAAGGGGCGCGTCCGTATGCGTGGGCACGGAAGCGACGGGTTCGTGTTCGCAGCTCTCCTTGTCGCAGGGATAGTGGTCGAGCAGAACGGCCGGATAGGAGTAGAGATAGATATTGTTCGTAAGATAGGCGGACGTCCGAGTTTCCCGATAGTCGGGCGCGGACGGGATCCGCTCGTCTTTGCGCAGGAGATAGACGCTCTGCGCATGGGATTCGTACAGAGCCACCACGCGGTGCGTCGCCGTTTCCGCAAGCAAAACGCCCTTGCCCGCCTGCGCAATGCGCGTGCGCCCGGCATAGGCGAAATATTCGCTTTCCGACCCCAGTTGTGCTAAATCGACGGAAATGGCAATCTCGCGCTCCGCAACGTCGATCGTGCGGATCTCTTCCGGCGCGTGCGTGCGGCGAAGTTCGTCGTACGTTTTTTCCGAGGAGATCGTGCTGAGCGTGGGAAATCCGAGCGCGCCCGCGTTCGAGCGCACGAGGAAGTCCCCGAACAGGAAATACACCTCGTCGTCCTCGAAACCGAGCGCAAACGCAAGCGGCGAGGTCGCGGACATGGTATACACAAAATCGCTCCCGAGGACGGACGAAAACGCGTCGCCATTCCGGAAGAGCGCATTGCCCGAAAGGCAATAGAGATTCCCCGCAAAGTCGGTGCGGAGAGATTTGAAGCCGTCGGGCAGACTGTATTCAAGTTTTGTTCCGGTCTCCGTCTCGACCAGAAAATCCCGCTCTTCGAAGGCGTACACCGCTCCGTCGCTCTCGGCGATGTAGAGATTGCCGTACAGATCGGCCGCGAGCGCTTCGGGACGGCGGCTTCCCGCGGTCGTGAAGGCGCGCTCCGTATTGCCGTCTGCGATTTTCAGGCTTCCCCGCCGATGCTGGGTCACGTAATAGGTGACGCCGAACACGCAGGCGATGCCTTTGATGTCGTCGGCTTCGTCCGCGTAGTAAAAGGTATCCGTACCGTATTCGGTGAGATAGACGCGCTTTCCCGACGAAAAGGCGATCAGCTCGCCGTCGGTGGCGACGAATTGCGGAACAAATTCCGCGTCGTCCGGTTTGAGGCTCGTGAAAGTTCCGCTTGCCGCATTGTAGACGGAGACGCGGCGGTTTCCGGCGTCTGCCGTGACGAGAAGATCTCCGGCGCGCGCGGCGTCTACCGCGCCCGAGAGGCGATTGACCGAAGAGGACGCCGCCGTGATCTCATATCCCGTAAAGGCGCTCTCCGCGGTGGAATATTCGCGCACGGCGTCGTTTTTTACGCAGTAGAGCTTGTCCCCGCAGGAGGCGAGCGCCGTATACGTGCCCGCAAGGCCGTCGACGGCGGAGGTGGTTCCGTTGAGATCGGAGACCTGCAGCCGCCCCGTGATGCGATCGGTGAAGTACATTTTTTCCCCGACCGCGCAGATGAAGTCGGGCCGGATGGGTTCCTCGGTCTGCGCGAGCACAAGTCCGGTCCCTTTCGCGTCGGTTTTCGTGTCGATCGGGTAGACCATATTGCCGTCCGCATAGTAGAGGGTATCGCCGGCGAACGTCATGGGCAGTTCCGCGGGCAGCGCCGTCACCAAGGGCTGTGCGTAGTCGAAATCCGTCGAGCCGTCGAGATTGAGCGAGTAGAGCGAAGCGGTGGTCCCGGCGGCGGTCGTGCCGTAGAGTTTTCCGTTCGCCACGACGAAGCTCGTGAGAGAATAGCCGATATCTTTCACGTCGAAATCGGCGGCGTCGGGATCGAGCGTATGCAACGTCATGCCGGCGTCGGTAAAATACAGAAGTTCGCCTACAAGCTGGATCTTTCCGATGCGTCCCGCTTCCTCGGAGCCGCGTGTGTAAACGCGGTATTCGTCTCCGCCCTTGGTATAGAGATAGATCTTATTGCCGTCCGCGACCGCAATGTGCGTATCGCTCACCGCAACGTCTTTGGGCGCTTCGAGTTCGAGGTACTGTTCGTACGTCGTGGGAAGAAAGAGCGAGGCGTCCCGCTGCGTCAGCGAGGCGGTTTGGGCGGCGGCGCCGCAAAAGGAAGCGCCGCCCGCGGCGCATGCCGCGGCGGCGAGACAGGCTCCCGCCAGAGCGTATTTGAAGTTCGCGCGCGAAATACTCATACAAGTTTATTATATCATGCACACGCGGGAAAGGCAATTGTTTTCCGCGAAAAAAAGTTTTTCAAAAATTCTGGCATACCGGCAACCGTCTGTCAACATTCTGTGCTACAATGAGAATGCAAACAAAAGTTCGTAATTTTTTCGGAACGTTTGATTTATTTTTATACCGCCCGATGATACGGGAAATTTTTCGCAGGTAAGACCATGAAGCAGGAAATCGTAAAAACGTTATTGTACGCCTATCCGCATATGAACGGCTTTGCGGAGGCGGCGCAGACGGCCGCATACAACAAGGCGGTTCTGTCCTTTTCGTCGTATGCGACCGCGCTGGACGCCGCGGCCGCGGTCGCGGAGGAAGTATTTTGTTCCCGGCGGCTCTCGTCGCTTGCGGAAGAGCTTTCCCGCATGATCGGCGCGCTCCGGGAAGAGGAGCGGTTTTTGCTCGAATACAAATATTTTCGCCGCCGCGCCCGGCTGCGGGAGTACGGCGATCGGATCGAAAACTATTCGCAGCGCAGTTATTTCCGGAAACAGAACGCCCTGCTGGCAAAGCTCGGCGCGCGGCTTGCGGAAGCGGGTTGGACGGACGAGCGCTTTTTCGAGGAATTCGGAACTTGTTCGCTCTTGTCGGTCCTTTTCAAGGCGGTTGCGGCCGGAAGGGAGAGCGCGATTTTTTCGAAGCGCGCGCAGGCGGGGATCAAGTTTCAGAAATCGGAGCGCTCGGAATCGGGCGGGGGAAGCGAACGCTTTTTTCCGCGCAGCACCAAAGCGGCGACGGCGACCGCCGCGGCGCACGCCACGCAGATCGCGACGATCTGCACCGCGTTGAGTCCGCCTGTCTTTGCGGATCCCGGCTCTCCCTCCGCGGGGCCGGACGGCACGCTCAGAAAGTCGTCGTTCCGCTCGAAGGCGGGCTCTTCCCGGAGCGGGATATAGCCGAAGATCCCGTCGGAGAGCACGTATGCCATCTGTTGTCCTTCTCGGAAATACAGGCCGTAATATACGAACGTGCGGTCGATGCTGCCGAACGCGTCTTGCGAGGCTTCGGAATCGGGAATGGTGTAAGAGACCGTGATCTGTTTGCGCAGGAAGGGCCGTGCGGGAATAAAGTTTACGGGCGTGAGCGCGTCGGTTCTGCAATAGCCCATGATTTTTTGGTAGGGCGGATCGTTGACGAGATACTCGGCCGCGGTATAGAGTTCTCCCGCATACAGAACGCGCACATAGTAGGTTTCCGGGATCAAAAAGAGCTTGGCGTCGTCGTTTTCCGCGGTATAGAACCATACATCGCTCCCGGCGGCGACGGCATAGCGCAGTTCGTCCGCATGCGCTTGCGCGGGCGCGGCGGGCGCTTGCAGCAGGCACAGAAGAAGCGGCAGACACAACAGGGGAATGAATCGTTTCATACGCGCCATAGTAGCGCGAAAATCCCCGCGGGATAACATAGATTTTGACGATTATGGACGAAATATTGCAAAAGATCCGGGCGATCGAGCGCGAACAGCAGCGCCGCGCCGAAAATGATTTTCTTTCACGTTACAACACGGGAAAACGCAGACACAAAAAACAGCTGGCGTTCCACAAATGCAAAAAGCGCAACCGCTGGGTATTCGGCGGCAACCGTTCGGGCAAGACGGAATGCGGCGCGGTCGAGGCCGTATGGCTGGCGCGCGGCATCCATCCGTACCGCCGCAACAGGCCGAATGTATTCGGCTGGGTCGTCTCGCTCACCGCGCAGGTGCAGCGCGACGTCGCGCAGAGCAAGATCCTGCACTATCTCCGCCCGGACTGGATCGAGGACATCGTGATGACGAGCGGCAGAAAGGATGTTCCCGCCTCCGGCGTCATCGACCAGATCCGCGTCAAAAACGTATTCGGCGGGATCTCCGTGATCGGATTCAAGAGCTGCGATCAGGGCAGGGAACGGTTTCAGGGGAGTTCGCTGGACTTCGTATGGTTCGACGAGGAGCCGCCGAAAGACATTTATGAGGAATGCCGCATGCGCGTTGCGGACAGGCAGGGAGATCTGTTCGGCACCATGACGCCGCTCAAAGGTTTGACGTTCGTGTACGAAGAGATCTATCTCAACCCGAAGAACGATCCCGAGATCTGGTATGAATTCATGG
Organism: uncultured Clostridia bacterium; assembly: GCA_947589085.1. GTDB lineage: Bacteria > Bacillota > Clostridia > Christensenellales > Borkfalkiaceae > Gallimonas. The sequence goes on along the minus strand of CANPZD010000005.1, from coordinate 14,577 downwards.
AGTGGGCGGATAATCCGTTTCTTCCCAAGCGCGAGATCGCGCTGCTGGAATCCACGCTCGACGAGACGACGCAGCAGGCGCGCCGATACGGAAAATTCTGCACGCGGGAGGGGTTGGTCTACCCGGAATTCGATGAGAGCGTGCACGTCATCGAGCCGTTCTCCGTGCCGCCCGAGTGGCAGGATACGATCTCGATCGACCCCGGGCTGAAGAATCCGCTCTCGGCGCACTGGTACGCGGTGGACTACGACGGAAACGTCTATGTCGTGGCGGAGCACTATGCGGCGGGAATGGACGTGGATTCCCATGCCGACGCCATATTCGGGATCTCCGCGCGCATCGGCTGGAAGCGGGACGCCAAAGGCCGCCTTTCCGCGCTCATCGATCCCGCCGCGGAGGCCAGAACGCTCTCCTCGGCGCGCAGCGTTTCGGAGCTTTTCTATGCGCGGAATATTCTGGTGAATCCGCGCGTCAACAAAGATGTTTTTGCGGGGATCGCGCAGGTCAAGAGCTATCTTTCGCGCACGAACGGTCTGCCCGATCTGTATATTTTCCGGAATTGCGTGAACATGATCCGGGAATTCAAGGGCTATTTTTGGGGAAGCGGGGAAGCGCCGGTCAAGCGGGACGATCATGCGATGGACGAGCTTAGGTACTATCTCATGACAAAGCCGCAGGCTTCCCGCCCCGTGCGGGAAAAATCCGAGCTTGAGCGGGATAAGGAACGGCGGATCCGCAGGCTTGCAAGGAGGTAAACATGCAACAGGACAGGATCAACGAGGCGATCCTCAAAGTCGCGCTCGGATTTTCCACGGAGGAAGTCACGGAGGAGTACGACGCAAGGGACGGCGAACTCAAACTCGTCAAGCGCAAGGAAACGCGAAAGGAGATCCCGCCCGATCTCAAAGCGGTAAAGCTGCTTCTGGGCGACGGGGATTACGCTTCTCTCTCCGACGAGGAGCTTGAACGGGAAAAACAGCGGCTCTTGCGGGAATTCAAAAACTCAAATGAGGGATAAAGGAGGCATTATGCAGAACAACGACTTGAAAGAACGGGCGGAGGCGCAGAGAAAGCGCGACCTCGCCCGGGAAGTGCTCGAGGATTTCGAGGCGCGGCGCGAAGCGCGCCGGCATCTTGAACGAGGCTGGGAACTGAACATGAATTTCATGAGCGGGAATCAGTTCTGTTCCATCAATCCGTCGGGCGAGATCGAGGAGGAGAACGCGGAATTTTACTGGCAGTCGCGGCGGTCGTTCAATCATATCGCGCCGACCGTGGATACGCGGCTTGCGCGGCTCGCGAAAGTGCGGCCGTCGCTCGAGGTGCGCGCCTTTTCCGACAGCGAGGCCGATATGAAAACGGCGCGGCTCTCCTCGAACATTCTCCGATCCGTCAAGAGCAGGGTCGATCTCGACGGCGTGATCTCGGCCGCGTCGCTCTGGTCGGAAGTGTGCGGGACCGCCTTTTACAAGGTGGTGTGGAATTTCAACGACGGCAATATCATCGGGACGGACGATACGGGACATGTGCTGAAAGAGGGCGACGTCAACGTGGTGGCGCTCTCGCCGTTCGAGATCTATCCAGACGATCTTTCCGCGCCTTCCGTCAACGAGGTGAAGAGCATCATTCACGCGAAGGCGGTGCCCGTATCCGAGATCCGGGAGCGCTTTCATGTGGAGCTTCCCGGAAGAACGGTGCGCGATTTTCCGCTTGCGCCGTACAGCGAAGCGAGCGGCTGGATCCGGCCCATGGACGGCAGCTTCCGTCCCGCGCTTGAAAACAGAGAAATTCTCATCGAACGGTATACCCGTCCGGACGGGGCTCATCCCCTCGGACGGTTGGAGATAGTTGCGGGGGAGACCTTGCTCTTCGAAGGGCCTCTTCCCTATAAAAACGGCGACCGCGGCGAGCGCATTCTGCCCTTTATCCGGCAGGTGTGCATCGCGCTGCCGGGCGCGTTCTTCGGCGCATCCGTCGTCGACCGCATGATCCCGCTGCAACGGGCGTACAACGCGGTCAGAAACCGCAAGCACGAGTTTCTGAACCGCCTCACCGCGGGCGTCGTGGCGGTGGAGGACGGCTCCGTGGACGCGGAGGAACTGGCACAGGAGGGCCTGTACCCGGGCAAGGTCCTCGTGTACCGGCAAGGTTCCAACGCGCCCGCCTTTCTGGACTGCGGGAAGCTTCCCGCGGAATTCCAGCAGGAAGAGGAGCGCATCGCCAACGAATTTATTCTCGTCTCCGGGATGAGCGAGATCTCGCGCAATTCCGCCAATCCCACCCATGTGACGATCGCCGTGGGGCTGCAACTTCTCATCGACCAGGACACGAACCGTATGCGCATGTCGGTGGAGAGCGTCGAGCGGGCCGTGAAGGAGGCGGGCAAACAGATCCTGCACCTTTACAAGCAATTTGCCGCGACGAAGCGTCTGCTCCGCATGACGGGCACGGGCGGGAATACCGAGCTTTTCTATTTCGACGCGAGCGATATTTCGGCGGACGACGTCACGTTCGAAACGGGATACGATCGCACGCCCGAGCAGATCAAAGAGGATATCCTCAATCTGCTTTCCCTCGGGCTTCTCAACGATGAGAAAGGCAATCTTTCAAGCGGGGCGAAGGAGCGCATTCTCGACGCGCTCGGCTACGGCTCGTTTGAAAATGCGCGCGATATTTCCCGCCTGCACATCGCGAAGGCGGAACGGGAAAACGTCGCGCTGGCGCAGGAGGACGTTGCGGCCGATGAATATGACGATCACGACCTGCACATCCTCGAACATCTTCGCTTTTTGCTCTCGGGCGGCGAAGAGGACGCGGCGACAAAGGAGAGGGTCATGCGCCACCTTGCATCCCACCGCCGCAAAGGAGATTAAAGCGTGGAAGAGGAAAACAGAAACGGGAATCCCGAACAAACGGAGGCGCCGGCTTCCGGTTTGGGGAAATTCAAGAGCGTGGAAGCCCTCGTGCGTGCGTACGGCGAACTCGAAGCCGAATTCACCCGCCGCAGTCAACGGCTGAAAGCCGTCGAGGAGCAGCTCGAACAGGAGAAAGCGCATGCAGCGCCCGGGCAGGAGGAGCTTCTCCGGGCGGCCGCGCAGAACGACGAAGTGAGAGCGCGCATCGTGAGCGATTACCTGCAATCGCTGCGCGGCGCGCCTCTCATGGGCGCGGGGGGAACGGGCGTCGTCGCACCCAGATGCAAGCCTTCCACCATCGGGGAGGCGGGCGACCTCGCGCTCGGCTATTTACGCAATCAGAACAAATAACGGGCGGCAAAATCCGCCGCAGAAAATTCGGACAAGGAGAAATTTATGGTAACGACACAATCGGCAGATAACGTCCTCAAATCGTACTATTTGAGTGCGGTGACGGACCAGCTCAACAAGGGCGTGAATCCTCTGCTTGCGAAGATCAGACAGACGACCGCGGACGTATGGGGCAGAGACGTCCGCAAGGCGGTGCGCTACGGCGTGAACGGCGGCATCGGCGCGGGCACGGAGACGGGCACGCTTCCCTCGGCGGGCGGAAACAAATACGCGCAATTCGTGGTTTCGCTGAAAAATTTATACGGCGTGATCGAAATTTCGGATAAGGCGATCCGCGCTTCCGCCTCCAACGAGGGCGCGTTCGTCAATCTTCTGAACGACGAAATGGACGGCCTCGTCAAGAGCGCGTCCTTCAACTTCGGCAGGATGCTGTTCGGCGACGGCAGCGGAACGCTCGCCAAGATCGATTCCGTGGATACGTCGAACACAACGCTGTTTTTCGTGGACTCCACGCGCAATCTCGCGGAAGGCATGGTGGTAGACGTCTACAACGCCACCGGGACGCCCGTTCCGCCCGCCCGCACCGTGCTTTCGGTGGACCACAACCGGAGCGCCGTGCAGCTCAGCGGCAGCACGATCGCCACGCCCAAGGATTATACTTTGGTGATGCAAGGCTCGAAAAACAACGAGATCACGGGCCTCGGCGCGATCTTCGGGAGCGGGACTTCGCTCTACGGATTGCCGCGTTCCTCCAATCAATGGCTGAACCCCGTCGTCAAGGATTCCGTGGGCGAAATTTCGGAATCCGTCATCCAGAAAGCGATCGACGAAGTGGAGGAGCGCGCGGGAAGCCGGATCAACTTCATCGTCTGTTCGTGGGGCGTGCGCCGCGCGCTCGCAAAATCCCTTGCGGTCTACCGGAAGGCGGATATGATGCAGCTCGAGGGCGGCTATCAGGCGCTCTGCTTCAACGGGATCCCCGTGATCGCCGACCGCTTCTGCCCCAAAAATACGATGTATTTGCTGAACACCGAGGACTTTGCGCTTCATCAGCTCTGCGACTGGCAGTGGATGGAGGGCGAGGACGGCAAGATCCTCAAACAGACCGCCGGCAAACCCGTGTATACGGCGACGCTCGTCAAGTACGCCGAATTGCTCTGCTACCGCCCGGCCGGACAGGCGATGCTCTCCGGGATCACGGAAGAATAAGCGGGAGGCCCGGAATGACCGTCAAGAAAGTCCTGCTTTATGCGGCGGAACTGGCCGGCAGAAGCGACCTCGGGGAAAAACTCGAAGCCGGGGAAAAGGACGGGGAACTCGATCTTCTGCTCAAATGCTACAATCTCGTCGAAAACGAAGTCGCGCTCGACTATTTTCCGCTCAAAAAGCGGGAACTGTTCGTTCCGGAATCGGGCAAGATCTTATTCGCGCGGTTTGCGGAGGCCCCCGTAGAAGTGCTGTCCGTACGAGACTGCGCGGGCGGAACGCTCGAATTCGAGGTCTTTCCGGAGGCGATCTCGCTTCTCTCCGCCCGAGAGGAGGTCGCCGTAACGTACGCCTATGCGCCGAAAGAAAAACAGGCGGACGGCGTTTCGGAATATGCGGGCAAGGTTTCGTTCCGTCTGCTCGCATTCGGAACGGCGACGGAATTTTTGCTCGCGCACGGGCTGTATGCGGAGGCGGCGGCCTCGGAAAAGCGCTACCGTGAGGCATTGCGCGCGGCAAACTGCGTCCGGCGGCGGCTTTCGATCCGCGCAAGGAGGTGGGAATGATCCCCGAAAAATCGCTCGCAATCCCCCGCGTCGGGCGCAGGACGGTGCGCGTGACTCCCGCCTATCTCAAAGCGCACGGCGCGCATGTGCGCCTCTTTCAGCTCAGAGAGGAGAACGGGCAGTATGTCATGGCGGAGAATTTTGTCACGGCCGGGTATCTCGGCGTGGAGACCTGCGCGCTCGTTGCGGCAAACGGCCTCGTCTATGGTTCCACGGAAACGGGGATCACGACGGAGTGCCGGAACGGCGACGCGGTGAAAGGCTTCTCCGCACCCGTTTGCGGCGCGCTGACGTATTCCGAGGAAGGCGGCGCCACGGTTGTATACCTCTACAACGGGAACGCCGTGGTCTGCGTTTCGGGCGCTTCGTCGAGGCCGCTTTCGGCGCCCAAGGGAGCTTCTGCGGCCGCGTTCTTTCACGAAAGAACGTTCTATGCCAAGGGGAACGTCCTGTACTATTCCGCACTGCTCGACGCGGAGAACTTTGACGCCGAAAAGGAGGGCACCGGAAGGATCGAACTGCCCGCTCCGGCGGGGGACGTCGTTGCGCTCGTCCCCTACGGAAACCGCCTGCTCATCTTTCGCAAGTACGATATCTTGCGGCTGCGCGCCGACGGGGACGACCTGAATTTTCAGATCCTGCACTTGGATTTCCGCGCGGGGGAGATCCTGCCCGGTTCGGTGCAGCGCTGCGGAAAGCACGTCGTGTTCTGTACCCCGCGCGGGTTGTGCGTACTCTGCGGAGAGAGCTGCAACCTTGTGCGCCCCGCGTCGTCCGAAGAGGATCTCGGCGATCCCGTGATGACCGCCTCGCATGGCGGCAGATATTACGCGTTCGTCAGATTGCCCGAAGAGGGGAAGTGTCTCTTCATCTTCGATCCCGCGACGGGGGAGGAATATTTTCTTCCCGCGAAAGCGAATCTGCTTGCCGCCGACGAGACGAACGTATGGCTCTGCTATCTCGGGCGGCTCATGAGGATGAGCGGCCGCGGACTCGGCGTGGCGGCGGAGGGACTTCTCCGGTTCGAGATCGATCTCGGCGCGCCGCACACGGTCGAAAAAGTTGCCGTGCGCGGGTTGGGGAATTTCCGCATCGAGCTTGTCGCTTCGGAAGGTTCTTTCGAAGCGGAGCTGTCCGCGGGGGAAACGAAGAGCCTCGGCCGCGTTTTGCATTGCGATCACGTGCGCGTCGCGCTGCATGTCCCCGAGGCGGAGAGCCGGATCGACGCCATCGAACTTTTTTGCAGGGAGGATCATGTATGACAATCGATATCATCGATCTCGGCGACCCGCAATACGCCGATCTCTCGCCCGTCCAGCTCTCCATGGTGCGCGTCGCGCAGGGGAAGAAGGATGCGATCCTTGCGAAGGCGAACGACGCCGTGCGGCAGCTGATCTATCTGTTGACCGCAAACGACATCGCCCGTTCGACCGTGCGCGAGCGCGAACGCGCGCGGATCGAGGCGCAGGCGGAGGCGGACGTTGAAACGGTGCGGGAGGATCTTCTGCATCAGCTCGCATACGAGAGCCTCGGCTCGGAGGGCAACGAATTCGGCCCGTACCGCTATCCCGAGAACCCGAATTACAATCTCACCTATTCGCAGCGCTTTCTCATCGTCCGGAATTACTATATGGAGATCACATCCGATCCGGACGCCCGACTGCAGGCGTACGCGGGAGACACGCTTGCGCGCGCCTATCTCGGAGAGTTTTATCAAACGCTCTACGAGCTGCTCGCTTCCTATTGCTGAGCTGCGAAACTTCGCCGCCCGCGCGACCGCGCGGGCGGCAACTTTGTATCTTGCGCGGTATAAAATTTTGCACGATTCCCCAAATTAGAAACATGAGAAAAGTGCGAAACAATCCTTTGGGCAAGAGCCGGGAAGAACGGGAGACTTGTTTCCCCGAGCGCGTGCGGGAGGAAACGAAGCCGTGACGGGAAAATCGAGAGAAAATTATAACCGGAATTATCTCCGGTACGTCAATTCCTTCGATCCGCCCACCCAGCATTTCAAGACGTGCGGCCGCGCGTTTCTCGTGGGCGGCTTCATCTGCTGCATCGGGCAGTTTTTCCGCTACATGCTCGAGTTTGCGGGCCTCACGGGGGATATGCTCGCCGGGACCGTTTCCGTCCTGCTCATCTTTTTGGGAACGCTGCTCACCGGATTCGGCGTCTACGACCGGATCGGCAAAAACGCAGGCGCGGGAAGCATCGTGCCCATCACCGGCTTTGCCAATTCCGTGGCCTCGCCCGCGATCGAATTCAAAACGGAAGGATATGTTTACGGAATGGCCGCCAAAATGTTCATCGTGGCGGGGCCGATCATCGTATTCGGCGTGAGCGCGGGCGCCGCGGTCGGACTGATTTACTGGCTCATCGGTTTGTGAGGAAAAATCCGAAAACTTCCGCAAAAGAGTTGAAATACGGCAACCGTTGTGATAAAATAGAGGCGAAAATTCAATCAAGGAGTGAATGCTATGGCAAAAATTACGGCAAATACGCTGATCGCGGACTGCCTCGAACTCAATCCGAACGCGGCGGATATCCTTTGCGAAGCGGGAATGCACTGCTTCGGCTGCGCGCTCGCGCACGGCGAAACGATCGAAGAGGCGGTCTCCGTACACGGGCAGGATCTTGAAGAACTGCTCAAAAAGCTCAACGAAGGCATCGAGTAAGCTTCGGCGATCCGCGGGTTTCCGCGGATTTTTTTCGGGAGAAAAGATGAAACGGATCTATCTTTTGGGAAGTCTCAACATCGATCTCACCATCCGCGCTCCCCGCCTTCCGGCCGCGGGCGAAACGCTTGCGGGCGGAGATTTTTTGGTCACGCCGGGCGGGAAGGGCGCCAATCAGGCCTATGCCGCCGCCGCGCTCGGCGGCGACGTCGTAATGGCGGGCGCCGTGGGGTCGGACGCGTTTGCCGAGATCCTGCTCCGCAATCTGGAGCGGGCGGGCGCAAATACGGAACACATCCGCAAAACGCAGGGCTGCACCGGCGTTGCCGTTATCACGGTCGTGAACGGCGAGAACCGCATCATTCTCGACGCGGGCGCGAACGGCGAAGTGACGCAGGCGGACGTCGACGGACTTCTTGCCGACGCATGGCCGCAGGACGTCTTTCTCACCCAGCTCGAAACGCCGCTCGGCGTCGTGAAATATGCGCTTCGGCAAGCGAGAGAAAAACAGCTCTTCACGGTGCTCAATCCGGCGCCCGCATGCGCAGAAGCCGCGGACATGGTACCCCTGTGCGACGTCATCACGCCCAACGAAACGGAATTACTTCTCTTCACGGGAGAACGCGATCCCGAAGCGGGCTGCCGCAAATTGCTCGACATGGGCGCGGGCGCCGTCCTTGCCACGCTCGGGAAAGAGGGATCTCTGCTGGTGACGAAAGAAATTTGCGAGAGGATCCCGGCCGTCCGCTGCGGGGATACGGTGGATACCACGGCGGCGGGGGACACCTACTGCGGGGCGCTTTGCGTCAAGCTCGCGGAGGGCGAGGGGCTGCCCGGAGCGGCCGCGTTTGCCTCGCTGTGCGCCGGGATCACGGTCACGCGGCGGGGCGCGCAGGTCTCCATTCCGTTCCGCGACGAAGCGGAAGCGACAGCGGAGCGGTTGCGGACAAAATAAAACCGGCAGCTTCCGCTGCCGGGATCGATCATTCTTCGAGAAGTTCTCTTGCATATCGGTAAAAGGTGGAGGGGCGCATATCCGCGAGCGCAAACGCTTCGTTCGGCGTGATCTCGTGCCGTTCCAGCGCGTTGACGATGCGTTCGAAGTTATTCGGGCATTCGATGCGCGGTCTGCCGAAATGCACGCCGCGCTGCTGAGCCGCACGGATCCCTTCCTCCTGCCTCATCCGGATGTAATCGCGCTCGTGCTGAGCGAAGAAAGAAAGCAATTGAAGAACGAGGTCGGCGATAAATCTGCCGATGAGATTGTCCTCGCGGGTGCGGGTATCGAGGAGGGGCATATCGAGCACCCAGACGTCTGCCTTGATCTCTTTGGTGATGCGGCGCCATTCGAAGAGGATCGCGTCGTAGCTGCGTCCGAGCCGGTCGATGCTCTTGATCACGAGGAGATCGCCCGCTTTCAGGCAACGGATCATCTTTCTGTAATTTTCGCGGTTGAAATCTTTTCCGCTCTTTTTGTCGTAAAAGATCTTGTCGAAAACAATGCCGCAGTTTTCGAATGCGTCTAATTGCCGCTCCAAATTCTGGTCCCGGGATGAAACACGGCCGTAAGCATAGTTTTTCATACTGTTTTCTCTACTCCGTTAATTTTTCACTGCATTCGATTCTTCATCTACATTATATCCTAAAATTCGATTTTGAACACAAAAAAAATTCATAAAATTTATAGTTTTTCCGGCAAAAGAACGTCATTTATGCGAAAAAAAAGAAAAATTTTCCGCGTTTGGTATAATCAGGGCGGCGGCGCTTTCCGCTTTTGATCGTTTCTTGCGGAAAAAGCCGTGAAATTGCGGCATGCAAGCGCCGCCGAACGCACGGCCAAAAAAAATCGGAGACGCCGCGAGGGGCGTCTCCAAAGCCGCAGTTTATTCACGGGGACCTTTGTATTGCGTTTCGGGCGGCGCGGCGCCGAAGAGCGTGATCGCTTTCCGCGGACAGAGATTCACGCAGCGATAGCATAAGACGCAGGTCCCGTTCGGTTTTATCCGGCCGTCTTGAAAAACAAGATTTTCCGCCGGACAGTTTTTGGCGCACAGACCGCAGCCCACGCAGCGGGCGGGATCGATTTTCAGACGGTTTCGCTTGCTCGATTCGCAGTTCCACCAAAATTTGCGCTGACAAAAATATCCCACGCCGTGGGAAACGGGAGAAAATCCGCGCCGTCTGACTTTTCCTTCCAGAATGCGTTTCGCAAACCGGTCGGCGCGTTTCCGCGCCCGCGCGAGCTTCTTTCGGATCTCCGGCCCGTTTTTCACGGAAAATGTCTTGCAGTCGGCGAGGTTGTTCGGCATATTGAACATCTCCGCGCCGATGATGTTTCCGCCGTATTTTTTCACCGTCCGCCCGAGGCTTGCCGCGCCGTCTCCCGAAAAGAAATATTGCGTTTCGACGAGAAGGATCTGTTTTCCGCGCAGCAGACCGCCGTTTTTATGGACAAATTGCCGCATGGGAATGGGGGGAGCCGAACCGTAAATGGGAAAGGCAAGCAAAACGACGTCCGCTTGCCGGATTTTCCGCGCGGCGTCGTCGGCGCGGGCGATTTCGTATATTTCGCACGAGAAACCGGGCGCAAGTTTGCCGCAGAGATACTCCGTGATATAGCGCGTGTTTCCCGTTCCGGAGAAATAGAAGGCAGTTAAAGTTTTCATCATCTCCATTTTATGTTCCGGAAGGTTTTTTTTGTGCGGCCTTGTAAAAGATGACATGCGGGAGCAAACATAAATTTTTCGGTTCTGCGCAAAATATCGGTAAGGAGGTAGAGGTATGCAGAAATTCAAATCCGGCGAAACCGTGCCGATGTCCTGCAATTACAAGGCATATGATAAGGACGGGAGAAGCCACGACAACGAAAAGACCTATCTTGAAAAGGGCACGACGTTCCCGCCTTTGCAGCACGAGGGCGGCTACTGGGTCATGGATCACGACTGATCTCGGACCGGTATGAAAAAAAAAGCAGTTTCCGTTCGGAAGCTGCTTTTTCTGTTTTTGTAAGATCGGTCGAACGTCCGAAAATGCCCGGGCCGCCCACATGACGCGTCCGCGTGTTCCGCCAATCAAGCCGATTGTTGATCTTCGTTATCGCAGAGCATCAGGATCCCGGCGATCAGGCTGACGAAGAGCAAAGTGCAGATCTTGAATGCGAGGGGAACGGGGCGACGATCTCGCAGATAGTTGAAATAAATTACGGTCATGGGGATCATCCAGCAGAGCGGGATCAGGCAAATTCCGCACATAACGCAGCTGATGATCATAAAAATTTTAGCGGCCAACTGCATGCCGGTCTCGGGTTTTGCGGGCGCGACCGCGGGTACCACAGCCTTTTGCACGAGACAGCCGCAGTTCGGGCAGAATACCGCTTCATCCAACAGCTCATGACCGCAATTCGAACAGTATTTCATCGGTAAACCTCCAAAGTTTGATAGAACTATTATACGACACGATTTTATGACCGTCAAGATAAAAACATGCCGTTTTTCAAAAAAAATTTCAGAGCGGAGGGAGCCTTGATAAAATCAAATCGCTCATTCGATCGTGCTTCTACCACACCCGCGATCCGCAAAGAATCCGAAATCAGTCCTCCTTTATCGGGTAGCATTCGGAAATGCGACGGTATGTTTTGACATAACCGAATGTATTGTACCATTCGACTACTTTCAGCTCTTTTGGAAGCGGGTCGGCTTTATAAACGCCGAAGAACTCATATTGACCTTTTTTATTTTTCGCAAAAACGACGCGGGTCGTTGTGTCGGAAAAATCGTGAAGATAATCATAGGTTCTGGTTTTCCAAAGTTCCTCGATTGTGTCGCCGGAAATCTTATTCATCCAGTTTCCGCTCTTTTTGGCATTCAGGTTGCTGTAAGCAATGCACCACACGCTGTATCCCTCACGTGTAGCGTTGCGGGCATATAGCGGCGTTTGCCAACCGAATTGAGAGCTTTGTGAAATATCCCAACCGAATATTTCGGCATAATTTTCGTAAATTTTTTTGCTGTTCGTGCCGCACGGAGTGCCGCAAAAAAGGCGCGTTTTGGGGTTATTTTCCATTGATTTTCTCCTTTTTTATGATATTTTATTGATTTTTTCCGCCGAAAAACTCTTTATTTTTTTATATATTTCAAACTCGATAGGCGAGGAAAAAAATTAAAGCCATGTTTTAGGTTTCGTATTTGTGTTTTGAGCCGAGGTTTCGTTCCCTTTCCCTCCGGATGTCGCAGATAGATCCCTGATTTTAGCAATGTCGCAAAGTGATCTTATCAAAAATAAGATAAACAAAATTAAATGAAGGATCAAGAGAATAATCGAAACCGTTTCGGCGTTCTCGACAAGAAGGAATATCATTCCTATTCCTATTGCGAAACAACATGCGGCAAAAATACCTGCGAGAACGGCTCGCACGATAAGCGATTTTTTGCTTTCAAGTTTTACAAACCACCATACAAAAATGTAAAAGAATAATGCTTGTAACATATGTATCTCCTAAAATCTTGATTGTGTCTTAAAGTTTGATAATCTTATAGCTTGTCACTTGATAAGTAGTTTCACCATGGTATGCTGCTTTAATTACGATGGTCGTATTATTTTTTATCTTTACATAAACAAAGTTAAAAGATGTTTTGACATACTTTGTTTTAAAATAATAAGTGTTTCCATTTGGTGTATATCGTGTTTTTATGTAATAGTAGCCCTCTAACTCTGGCTCAACAATTTCATAATGTATATCTCCTTTTGCTGCTTTTACTGCCTCTTTAAATGAAATTTTTGACAGTTTGCTAGTAGTTTGGTTTGTCATTTCCTTTTTCTTTTCGCCTGCCACATCGTAAAATTTTCTTTCCTCGGGGGCATTAGCAAATTCTTCTTCGTCTTCCGCAGTAGGATCTTCTATTAAATCATATACACTTACATTTCCCATTTCGACGATAGGCGACATGGAGGTGCTAAAATTTTTTGTTTCTCCGCCCGTGGTAATAGTAACAGACTTGACCATTCTAAATCCATCCGAACATCCAGTCGGACAGAAACAGCAGAGGATAAACACTACAGTCAAAGCAAAGACCTTGCAAATTTTTTTCATACGAATTCTCCTGATAAAATAAAAAGTGCGCCAACCGAAGTCAGCGCACTGCAAAACGCAAACTCCGATTGTCGCCAAACAAGTTTATATACGGTACAGCTTTACAACGCCCATATATTGGAATTTGCATTTTTGCTAAATTCTAATATGTGCGTTGTAAGGGTAGGATATACCTCCCCGTCAAATCAAAAATGTATGAAAAAAAACTGTACGCCTCCTTCAAAATGAATATAAACTTGTTTGGCATAATAAGTATACCATAAAACAAGCGGTTTTGTCAATAGAGGCAAAAATTTTTTTGAATGCGGAGAAGAGTGAACTGAAAAAAAGGATATGAGAGTGGGATTACTTTGCGGTATTTCGCATCCTTACATTCTCGCGGGAACCGCTCGAAAACCGTAGGTGGATTTTGCCGAAACCCCTGAAGGGGACCCCTCGGCAAAGCTTCGGCGCTTTGCGCCTCGCGCGCCCCGCCCGCAATCCTAATTCTCGAAGGGCGGCACGAGCCGTAGGCGAAGTAACCACGCGGCGTTTCTTCCTACCACCTCGACCGTCACGAAAAGGGACACCCCACAGGGTGCCCCTTTTCGTGGTGGAGCATTGATAACCTAAAACGAATTTTATTGCTCGTCAGATTTCTTTATTGTCATGCGCTAACTTTTGCAAAATAGCTATAAAGAGTTCAAAAAAACTCAAATATTCATTGACGAAACATCCCATATATCCGTCTGTATGCTCGTTTTCGAAAATATATCGCCATAAGACAAAAACATCTTTTGCGCGTCCCAATAAGTCATCGAAAGAGCGTCCATCTGGTTGTGTCCAATTTGCTTCAACATATTGTCGAATTTGATTCTGCAAAGGCGTGTCCAACATAAAGTATAGGGCTTTGAGGTCGTGCCTCTCTTTGGGGGCAATTTCTTCTATTTTAAGTCCAATTAAATATTTCAGATATAATTCGCAAGCGAATGCGGCGTTGACGACCGCAGGGATAGCTATAAAATGGCTACGCACACGTCCATATTCATCGACTTTGGGATTTTCACCTCTAATACACCGCTGATACGCCTCAACAAAATCATCTGCCTGTAATAGAATGTCTGTTTGTAAATCATAATATTCGCTCATTTTTAATCTTTGCGGCTAATTATTATTCTCCAACGCATAAGTTGCGAAGTTTTTGCACTTCCAAATCGGCAGCTTCTTTATTTTTAGCTATCTCTTGGATTCTTTTATCGATAGGTCTTCTTGCTTGAAGAATCTGCTGTATTTCATTATTGATTTGTTGGGATTTTTCCGATAATTCATTTTGCTCCCTAACTGTGATATCTAAATTTTTTAACCGCTCTTCTATGCGAGTTATCTCCTCAGTCAGTTCATTTATTAAGGAATCCTTAGACTCTTTATCATGCAACAAAGAATCCAATTCATCGTTAAGCCGTTTAAGTTTTGTCTCCGCTTGTGCCAATTTATCAGGCATCATTTTATCAAAAAATTCAAGATGCCCGCATTCCAAACAGGCAAAAATTTTTACCGTTTTGCTTATCGAACAGTTAACATCCCACCCACCTACGCTGATGAGGTTTGAAAATTCGCTTTCAATAAATCGTTTACAACCGCATTGAGTACATTTCATGTTTCATTTCTCCTTTTGTCTCATCGGACAAGAATATTATAACACTTTGCCAACAATAAATCAAGACGACAGCCGCTACTTTCCAGAAAAAAATCAAAATGGCACTTTGGCGGGTGCTTGACTAAAACGAGCGCGCCGC
>CANPZD010000004.1 GCA_947589085.1 uncultured Clostridia bacterium | reverse complement strand
TAACGTTAGTGAGTGGATCTCGCCCTTTATCAATGACCGAGGGGATTTGCTCGCCTTCGCTTACGCTCGGCTCGAAATGACAGTAAGAGTCGCACACCCCATACGTCATCCTGAGCCGTGCGCCCGCCGAGCGTGCGCCGCACACCCCAGACGTCATCCTGAGCCGTGCGCCCGCCGAGAAACGGCGGGCGCACGTGTCGAAGGATCGCCCTTTATGGTAATGTTTTACGTTTCCGCTCGGTTAAAAATACGTCACCGTGCCGTCCTTTTTAATGGTTCCGTCCGTACACGTGATGGTATAGTCGCCGGTGTTGTAATCCCACTGATACTTTTTTTTAATCGCTCGCCATTCTTGCACTGTTCCCCGGAATGTAATGCTCGTAAGTCCGCTGCAACCGGAGAACGGATAATATCCGATCGATGTGACGCCGGTTCCGATCGTTACGCTCGTAAGGCCTGTGCAATCCTCGAACGCATAATCTCCGATCGAGGTGACGCTGTTTGGAATGGTAATGCTCGTAAGCTTGTCGCAACCCTTAAACGCCGAATTGGCTATGACGCGCGTTCCGTTTTGAATAGTATAGGATCCTGTAATCGTATCTTTTGCTTCAATCAGATAATTCCCGATATAGAGCACGCCGCTGTTGTCCCAATTTGATGGATCGTTGTAGTATGCCGTGTTGTAGAACGCATAATCTCCGATCGAGGTGACGCTGTCCGGAATGGTAATGCTCGTAAGGCTGCTGCAAGCCTCGAACGCATAATCTCCGATCGATGTGACGCTGTTCGGAATTACACTGTTTTTACAGCCTGCTATCAAGGTTCCGGTTGAGATTTCAATCAGACAATCCGTTTCGCTGCGATAGACCGAATTGCCTTTCTCAACGGTAATATGCTCTAGGCTTTCGCAACCGGAGAACAACGGATAATATCCGATCGATGTGACGCTGTCCGGAATGGTAATACTCGTAAGGCCTGTGCAATCCTTGAACGCATAATTTTCGATCGAGGTGACGCTGTCCGGAATGGTAATACTCGTAAGGCCTGTGCAATCCTTGAACGCATAATCTCCGATCGAGGTGACGCTGTTCGGTATGGTAATATTTGTAAGGCCTGTACAACCGAAGAACGTCCAACTTGCAATCGATGTGACGCTGTCCGGAATGGTAATGCTCGTAAGACCTGTGCACTTGTAGAACGCCGAACTTGCGATCGATGTGACGCTGTTTGGAATCTTTAATTCTCCCGTAAGGCCGCTGCACCCGTCGAACGCGTAACTTCCGATCGAGGTGACGCTGTCCGGGATGGTAATGCTCGTAAGCTTGTTGCAACTGGAGAATGCTGACTTGGCTATGACGCGCGTTCCGTTTTGAATGGTATAAGAACCTTTAATCGTATATTTTGCACGAATCAGGTAATTCCCGAGATAGAGCACGCCGCTGTTGTCCCAATTTGATGGATCGTTGTAGTATGCCGTGTTGTAGAACGCCTCCTCTCCGATTGATGTGACGCTGTCCGGAATGGTAATACTCGTAAGGCCTGTGCAATCCTTGAACGCCCGATCTCCGATCGAGGTGACGCTGTTCGGTATGGTAATGCTCGTAAGGCTTGTGCACTTGTAGAACGCTTGATATTCGATTGATGTGACGCTGTCCGGAATGGTAATGCTCGTAAGGCCTGTGCAATCCTCGAACGCCCGATATCCGATCGAGGTGACGAATTTCCCCTCATGGCCGTAGGGGATCACGATCTCTCCTGTCGCACTGCCGATCCCCGTAACCGAATAGGAATCCGTGTTAGATCGATATGTAAATTTTAATCCTTCCGTGAATTTCCATGCGGATCCGCAGGCGTCGCATTTATTTTCTGCGGTATACCGGTGTTCGAGCGGTTTGTCTGTCTCGAACACGGTCGCTTCGGCCTTGCCGTTTTCGTCGGCAAACTTTTTTTGGCAGCGCTTGCACTGCCAGAAGTCCAGCGTTCCCGCCTGCGTGCAGGTCGCCGTTCCCGCATGCAGCTCGGTGTCATGCCCGAGCGGTTTGTCTGTCTCGAATACGGTCGCTTCGGTCTCGCCGTTTTTGTCGGTAAACTTTTTTTGGCAGCGCTTGCACTGCCAAAAGTCCAGCGTTCCAGCCCGCAGGCAGGTCGCCGTTCCCGCATGCAGCTCGGTGTCATGCCCGAGCACACTGTCTTGTTTGGTGCGGGTATCTTGGGCGATATGGCAACGTTCGCAGGTTGTGGTTTCAGTGCCGTTCTCCGTACATGTTGCATCATCGTTGGAAATATAGGTTTGGAAATCATGCCCGAGCGCGGTACCCGGCTTGGTGCGGGTATCTTTTTCGTTGCAGACGTCGCACGTTGCGGTCTCCGTGCCGTCCTCTGTACAGGTCGCGTCGTTGTTGTAGACGTAGTTCGTAAACGAATGCGTGTGCGAATCGTCTTTTTTCCCGCAGGCGGAAAGGCCGAGGCAGAGATAGAGCGCGGAAACGATCGCGAAGATCGCGGCAAAAAATTTGTGTTTCATGGTTTTTCTCCTTTTTTCCAAGATTGCGGGCAAAAAAATAAGGACGCCCCAATCCGGGGCGCCCGCTTCGAGTATCCCCGAATTGCTGCGACACAACATCCTATCAACGAATAAGAAAATAAGGATACACCGATGCCGTTGTATCATTTTTCGTTGATAGTATTTGGTTGTGTCGCATTTTTATTCTACCACAGCGGGGGCAATTTTGCAAGAGATTCGCATAAATTTTGCAATTTGCGCAAACGCAGCTTTGCGCAATGATTTACAAATGCGGCAATTTGCGCTATAATAGAACAAGCGAGGTGCTTTATGGCAAAGAAATACTATATCACGACGCCCATTTACTATCCGAGCGGGAATTGGCATATCGGACACTGTTACACCACGGTCATCTGCGACGCGCTTGCCCGCTTCCATAAGATGAAGGGGGAAGAAGTGTTCTTTCTCACCGGAACCGACGAGCACGGCCAAAAGGTCGAAAAAGAGGCGAAGGCGCGCGGCGTTTCTCCCATGGAATTCGTCGATCCGCTTGTCGCGCAGCTCAAGGATATGTGGCGGCTCCTCGATATTTCGTACGACCGGTTCATCCGCACGACCGACGCCGATCATGTCGCCTGCGTGCAGAAAATTTATCAAAAACTCTATGAGAGCGGCGATATCTATAAATCGGAATACACGGGGCGCTATTGCACGCCGTGCGAAGCCTTCTGGACGGAAACGCAGCTGAAAAACGGCAGGTGCCCCGATTGCGGCAGAGAAGTGACCCTGCAAAAAGAGGAAAGCTATTTCTTCCGCCTCTCGAAATACGCGCCTCGGATCCTCAAACTGTACGAGGACAACCCCGAATTTTTACAGCCCGGCTCGCGGATCAACGAGATGGTGAACAACTTTCTCAAAGCGGGGTTGCAGGATCTCTGCGTCTCGCGCACGACCGTGAAATGGGGCGTGCCGCTTCCCTTCGATCCCAAACACTGCGCTTATGTGTGGATCGACGCGCTCTCGAATTATATTTCCGCGCTCGGCTATGCCACGCAGCACGACGAACTCTACCGTAAATTCTGGCCGGCCGACCTGCATATGGTGGGCAAAGAGATCGTGCGGTTCCACGCGATCATCTGGCCCGCGATCTTAATGGCGCTCGGCGAACCCGTCCCCAAGCAGATCTACGGCCACGGCTGGCTGCTCATCGACGGAGAGAAGCTCTCCAAATCCAAACAGGAAGAGGCGCGCCGCCAACTGACCGATCCCTATCAGCTCGTCAAGCGGTACGGCTCCGACGCGGTAAGATACTACCTTCTCCGCGAGATCCCGTTCGGCAGCGACGGCGAATATACCACCGAACGTTTTCTGGGCAGGGTCAATGCGGATCTTGCCAACGATTTAGGCAATCTCGTCTCGCGCACGCAGGCCATGATCGCGCAGAACTTCGGCGGAAAACTCCCCGCCCGCGGCCCCGCGGAAGGCCCCGACGCCGAACTGATCGCCATGTGCGAAGCGCTTTTCGGCAAAGTGGACGCGGACATGGCTGCCCTGAATGCGCCCGAAGCGCTCTCGGATATCTTCGCCGTCGTCGACCGCGCGAATAAATATATCGACGAAACCACCCCGTGGCTTCTCGCCAAAGATCCCGCAAAAAAGGCGCGGCTGGGCGCCGTGCTCTACAATCTTGCGGAAACGGTGCGGATCTGCGCGATCCTGCTCAAACCGTTTTTGACCAAAGCCGCGGCCGCCGTGCTCAAAAGCTTTTCGTTCGACGAGAACGCGGGATTCGATACGCTTGCGTTCGGAAAACTCAAAGAGGGCGCCGCGGTGGAGAAACTTCCGCCCGTGTTCCCGCGGATCGATATAAAAAAACAGCTCGAAGAAGTCGAAAAACTCGTCGCGGAACAGCAAAATGCCGCCCGTTCTTCCGCCCATCCGGCGGCCGCAAGCGGGAAAGCGCCCGTCTCCATCGACGATTTTTCCGCGATCGAACTCAAAGTGGGGGAAGTGATCGCCTGCGAAAAGGTCGCAAAAAGCGAGAAATTGCTGCACGAGACCGTGAAGATCGGAACCGAAGTGCGTTCCGTCGTCTCGGGGATCGCCAAATTCTACACGCCCGAAGAAATGGTGGGCAAAAAGGTCGTCGTCGTGACGAACTTAAAACCCGTCAAGCTCTGCGGCGTTCTCTCGGAGGGCATGATCCTGTGCGCGGAGGACGCGTCCGGCAACCTCGCGCTCGTCTCTCCCGAACGCGACGTTGCAAGCGGCGGAACGGTGCGATGATCGACGTGCATGCCCATTTTGCGGATGAGGGGTACGAATTTCCCGCAGAATGGGATAAAATCCGCGCGGCCGGCGTGAATACCGTGATCCTCGCGGGCGATACGCTCGCGCATTGCGGCATGCACCGCGATTTCGCCAACAAACACGCCGGCGCCTATTTCACGGTGGGCATTCATCCGGAGTTTGCCGGGGAGCCTTTGCCGCGCGCGCAGTTTCTTGCGCTCGGCGCCGAAAAAAAGTGCGTCGCCGTCGGAGAGATCGGGTTGGATTACCATTACGACGGCGTCGACCGCTCCGCCCAGCGGAAACTGTTCTGCGCCCAGCTCGAACTTGCGGCGGAATTGGATCTCCCCGTGCAGATCCATTCGCGCGACGCCTGCGCCGATACGCTTGCGATCCTGCGCGAGGCGGGCGGAATGCTTTCCCGCGGGGCGCTTCTGCATTGCTATTCGTACGGCGCGGAGCCGCTCGAATCGTTTCTGTCTCTCGGCGCGTACATCTCTCTGGGCGGCGTGATTTGTTTCAAAAACGCGCGCAGAGCCGTGGAAGCGGCGGAGGCATGTCCGCTCGGCCGTCTGCTTTCCGAAACGGACAGTCCCTATCTCAACCCCCTGCGCGGCGAAAAAAACAGTCCGGCGAATATTCCCGTGATCGTGGAAAAGCTCGCGGAAATAAAAGGCGTGTCCTTTGAGGAGATGAAGGCGGCGATCCGCGCGAATGCGGAGAAGCTGTTTGAAAAAATCGCATGAAAGATACCTATACATATCAAATCGGAAAAAATCTGTATCTCAATCTGACCAACCGGTGCAGCAACCGCTGCACGTTCTGCGTACGGGAAAAATCGGAGTACGAGGGGTATGCGCTTTGGCTCAAACACGGCGAACCCTCCGTCGATCGGGTGATCGCCGGGATCGGGGATCCGACGCAGTACGAAGAGATCGTATTCTGCGGATTCGGCGAGCCGACATACCGCCTCGCCGAGATGAGAGAAATTTGCGCCTATGTGCACGAAAAGGGCGGCAAGACACGGCTCAATACCAACGGCCACGGCAGCCTCATCAACGGGGAGGAGATCGCGCCGCGCCTGAAAGGACTGCTCGACGGGATCAATATCTCATTGAACGCGCCCGACAAAGCGGCGTACGACGCGCTCTGCCGTCCCCGGATCGAGGGCGCGTTCGAGGGACTTCTGACCTTTGCCCGCGCGTGCAGGGACTGCGGACTGAACGCGTGGTTTTCCGTTGTGGACTGCATCGGGAAAGAGGCGGTGGAACGTTGCCGTGCGCTTGCGCAAGACGTGGGGATCCCGCTCCGCGTGAGAGAGATGATAGAATAAAAAACGACCGCCTTCCCGTTTGGGGAGGCGGTCGTTTTTTGAAATATGCGGCTTATAGTCTTGCGATCATTGAAAGAATCTCCTGATGATCTCCGCGATCTTGCTCTTATATACGATATTGCCGTTGCCGCTCGTAAAGCAGAGAGGGGGATATACGACGCACCACCAGTTGTCGCCCGCGCCGGAGCCTAACTCGATGATGAGCGCGTCGTACACGCCTGCGTCGAGCGTGACGCCGTCGTATACGCGTGTGGGAAATTCTTCCCGCCGGATCGAGGCTTTCGCGCCATACGAAAATCCGTTTGCGGCCAACACGCGCTTTGCCACGGTTTCGACCGCCCCGAGATTTGCGGTGATCCTCCCGATCGCCTCTTCCTTCGTTTCACATGCCGCAACGACGGGCGTGAGATATTCCACGACGGCGTCGCGCACCTTATATTTTACCGCCTGCGCTTCCGTTTCGTTGGAATCGGCGCGGATATGTACCCGTAAATACGCGTCCGCTTCGCTCTTTTTGCCCCCGAATCCTCCGAGTCCGAACGCAAGACCCGCGATGCCGCCGAGAATGAGCAGCGAGATCAGAAATTTTTTCATACCTGCCTCCTTGCGGGGAAGATGATTGCCATGTGAAATCATTTTTATACCTGCATGCGGATTTTTTTGCCGAATTTGAAAATTCTATTGCAAAAAAGCGCGCGTTATATTACAATAAGGACATGCTTCATATCGTGCTTGTCGAACCGGAGATCCCACAGAACACGGGGAATATTGCCCGCACCTGCGCCGCGACCGGCTGTATTCTGCACCTTGTGCGGCCGCTCGGATTCGAAATTTCCGATCGGCAGCTTCGCCGCGCAGGATTGGATTATTGGCAGTTTCTGGATGTGCGGATCCACAACGGGATCGACGAAGCGTTCGATGCGCTTCCGCATACGCCTTTTTACTTTTTTACGACGAAAGCGGAAAAATCCTATGCTGACGTCGCCTATCCCGAAACGTGCGCGCTCGTATTCGGGAAAGAGACCGCGGGACTTCCGGAAGAACTTCTCGTCGCGCACAGGGAAAGCTGCGTGCGCATACCCATGCTGAAGGAGCGCCGTTCGCTCAATCTTTCCAACAGCGTTGCGATCGCCGTGTATGAGGCGTTCCGCCAGCATGCCTTTGCAGGTCTCGAAACAAAGGGCGCGCTTCATAAACTCCAATGGTGACCGCAAGGCGCATTCTGCATGCCGCGCTGTGCTGCGCGTATGCGATCGCCTGCCTTTTTTTACTCTTTTTGCCGTTTCCCGAAGCGCGTGCCGTCTCCGGGGAAACATACCGCTGCCGCTGGGATAACGGCCTGTTGACCGAAGAGAGTTACGATTCGGCGTTTTCCGCGCTCGTCGGCGTTTCTTCCGAGGGCGCGATCGCGCTCGAACGGGAGGGGCGGTCCGGGGAAATTTCCGAGGACGCGCTTCTTTCCCGTTTTCGCACGCTGCAAAGCGGAAGTCTTGCCGAACTTTTGCAGCTTGATGCGGAAAACGTGTCCCGTCTGGGACAAGCCGCGCTCTTTTACGAATTCGGGAACGACGTATACTATGCGGGCGAGGAATTCGTCTACGCGGGCGGAGCGATTTGCCGCGGACAGAGAGCCGCGGCCCGCGCGGTGCATCTGGTGGAAGGCTCGCTGCCCCGCAGGTATCTTTCCGCGTGCGGCGCAAAGGAACTGTACCTCACCGCGGAAGCCGAGATCGCGCCGGCCGCTCTAGAGGGGAGCGCCGTGGAGCGCATAACCGCCGCCGCGCCCTTTGCGTCGATCGGGAACGCGCTGTTTCTGGATACGCCGGGCGGCCGCAGGTTGGTCGCGGCGGCCCCGGCCGCGGAAGAACTTTCGCTCGCCGCAAGCGACTTCGCCGATGAAGGCGCTCTGCTTGCCTGCACGCGCCTTTGCTCTCTCACGGCGCCCTACGCGGGCAGCGCGGCTTCGGGGACGGGCAGCGATTATGCGGGCGAATTCGCGTGGCTGTTTGCTTCCTCTTCGGGATATTCCGTGCCCGCGTCGCTCAAAAAAGTAAAGGTGACGGGCGGGAAGCTCGTTTCGCGGTGTTTTTACGGATGTTCGGCCGTGGAAGAGGTCGACGTCTGCGGGCTGGATCCCGCCGGGATCGCGCAAGACGCCTTTGCCGATCTTGCGAATTGGAAAATTCTTCACGCCCCGGGGCGGGGATACGCGCTTGCGGGGGAATATCGTACTTACGCGGCGCCGTGCGGTTGTACCGTTTACGTGCGGATTTAGGAGGGATCTATGCGATTGTTCAAAAGGCTGTTCAGCAGATTTTTTATCGTCGCGCTGACGATTGTCGTGCTCGTGCTCGCGATTTGGTTTCTCATCGCCTTTTCGGCGTTCGCGCTCGAGGGCGTCATCGTGCATTACGCGCCGCAGGCGAAGCTCTATGTCGATCTTGCGATCCTTCTCACGTTTTATATCGTTTCCGCGATCTTCGTGCTGCGGGTGGCGAACCGCGATCTCGTTCCCGAAACGAAGATCCCGTGGATTCTCTGCATCGTTTGGCTGAATCTGTTCGGCGTCGTCGTATATGCGCTGTTCTCTTCCAACCGTCCTTCCCGAAAGAAGCGCGAACTCTACCGCGCGGTAGACGAAAATATCCGCAAATACGAACAAAAGGATTTGACGCGCGAACAGCTCGACGAAACGATGGGGCGCTGGGCGATGGTGAGCGAAGCGCTCTCGACCGTGTCGCAGGGGGCGATCGTCCGCAGCGGCACCAAGACGGAGTATCTGCCCCTCGGCGAAATTTTCATGGAACGGCTGCTCGCCGATCTCGAAAAAGCCGAGAAATATATCTTTATGGAATATTTCATCATCGAACGGGGAACGTTCTGGAACGCCGTTCTCTCCGTGCTCGAGCGCAAGATCCGCGAGGGAGTGGAAGTGCGCGTCATGTACGACGATATCGGCTGTATGGGGAAGATCCATCTCAACTACCACCGAACGCTCAAGCGGAAGGGGATCTACTGCAAAAAGTTCAGTCCGTTCGTGCCCGTGCTCACCAACGTGCACAATAACAGGGATCACCGCAAGATCGTCGTCATCGACGGGAAAGTGGGCTATACCGGCGGTCTGAATCTCGCCGACGAGTATATCAACGCGGTACATCCGTTCGGGCATTGGAAGGACTCGGCCGTGCGGCTCGAGGGCGAGGGCGTAAAAGGCCTGCTGTTTCTCTTTTTGCGGCAATTCGACGTTCAAGTCAAGCAAATGGACGACGTGGAACAGTATCTTCCCGCCCGGTACGAAAATTTCGGGCCGGAAGAGGGATTCGTTCAGCCGTACGGCGACGGACCCGCGCCGATCTATCCCCGTCATCTGAGCGAGGACGTCTATATCAACATTTTAAGCAATGCGCGCAAATACGTCTGGATCATGACGCCGTACCTCATCATCGATTACCGCATGCGCGAAGCGCTCGTGCTCGCCGCGCGCAGGGGCGTGGACGTTCGGATCCTTACGCCGCACATTCCGGATAAAAAGATCGCGTTTGCGCTTACGCGATCCAACTATATGGCGCTCATGAACGGCGGCGTGAAAATTTACGAATACACGCCGGGGTTCGTTCATGCCAAAACCATGATCGCAGACGGGACCGTGGCGACGGTCGGCACGGTCAATCTCGATTACCGTTCCTTCCTGTATCACTACGAGGACGGCGTATTCATGTACTGCACAAAGGCCGTCGAAGAGATCAGGCGGGATTTCGAGGAGACGTTTGCCGTCTCCGCGTTGCAGACGGAAGAGGACGCCAAGAGAAGCGTCGTATGGCGCTGGATCTGCGAGATTGCGAAGTTGTTCGCGCCGCTCTTTTAACGGCGCAAAGGAGACGATATGATCCATTCCCTTTCGGGCGGCGTTATCGCCGATTCTTTTCCGCGCGCCTATGCAAAGGTGGAAATCTGCGGCGCGCCCTATTGGTATCTTGCGCCGTTCGAAGTGGCGGCGGGCGACAGGGTTCTGGCCCCGTTCGGCAAGGACGATCGGCTCGTCGAAGCGACGGTGCTGCGCGTGGAGACGTGCGGGCCGGATACCGCTCCCGTGCCTTTTTCGCGGGCAAAAAGTCTGGAAAAATGCGGCCCAAACATTTGACAGCTTCCGACGGTTTATGATAAACTTACTTGTGTCATAGGGGAGTAATCGGTTCGCGAAGCGAGCGGCAGCGTCCACATATTGCGCCTTCGGGCGCGGGTGTTGCATGAAACGATGAGACTTATGCGCGGATTTTCCGTGCATAAGTCTTTTTTTTGAGAGCGGATCGTAAAAAATAGAGACCGCCGTTTCGCCTCGGCGGGACGGAAAAGAGGATCGCATGGAAATCTGGGAGATCTTATTCATCGGCGCGGCGCTCTCGATGGACGCCTTTGCCGTGGGCATGACGAACGGCATGACGGAGCCGGAGATGGGCAAGGGCAAAATGCTTTTGATCGCCTTTGCGTTCGGGCTGTTTCAGTTTATCATGCCTGTCGTCGGCTATTACGGCGGATACGCTTTTTCCGCGTCCGTCGCGAAAATCGCGCCCTATCTTTCCTTTGCCATTCTCTCTCTGATCGGCGGGAAGGCGATCGCCGATTCGCTGCTTGCGGAGAGAAAAAAAGCGCCTCCGCTCGTCGTACGGGAGAAGCTGGGGCCGGGGAAGCTGGCCGTTCAGGCGGTCGCCACAAGTCTCGACGCGCTTGCCGTCGGGATCACGTTTCTGGCCGCCGACGCGGGTTCCGCCCTGCCGGCGCATCCCGTCGTCTGCGCGTTGATCATCGGGATCGTCACGTTCTGCTTCGTTCTGCCCGCGGTCCGGATCGGAAAGGTCGCGGGGAATAAGATCTCGCGGAATGCGGAGATCCTCGGCGGGATCATGCTTGTCGCCATCGGCGTAAAGCTGCTTCTCGAAGGCATTATATAGGGGTCGCAAAGTACGGGCGCGATCCCGCAACCGCTTGACATTTTTTTGCGGGTATGTTACGCTTGGCTTGTCCCCGTTGTGATTTGTATGAATGCCGCAGCGTCCGGCAAAAATCATCGTCGGGTCATCGTATGGATTGGTTGCTCATTCTTTGGATATTTTTATTGATCGTCGGGTTTGCGCTTCTCGTGAAGGGCGCGGATTGGTTTGTGGACGGAGCGGCGGGCATCGCGGGCAAATGCCGGATCTCCCCGCTCGTGATCGGACTGACGATCGTTGCGTTCGGCACGAGCGCGCCCGAACTTGCCGTTTCCGTGACGGCGGCGATCCGGCATTCCACGGGGATCGCGATCGGCAACGTCGTCGGGAGCAATATTGCCAACATTCTGCTCATTCTGGGCCTTTCCGCGCTCATCCGCGCGCTTCCCGTCAAGAAAAGTTCGCTGTTTCTGGATATCCCCGTGCTTCTTCTTGCCTCCGCGCTTTTGGTCGGACTGGGCGCATGGGGGGAAGCGCTGAATCGGTGGGACGGCCTCATCTTCATCGTCATCTTTGCGGGATATATGACGCTGCTGTTCCTCCGGGCGCGCAAAGAACAGCGCGCCCTGCCCGAATCCCCGCAGCCGGCTGAAACAAAGCCGGAAAAAGAGCCGAAAACGCGGGTGGGGAAATGGTTTGCGGCCATGGAAGAAAAGACGTGGTTCCTCGCGCTGATTACGGTGATCGGTTTGGGCATGGTCGTGGGCGGCGGAACGCTTCTTGTGGAAGGCGCGAAATACGTCGCGAAATTTTTCAAGGTCTCCGACGACGTCGTCGGCCTTACGGTGGTTGCGATCGGAACTTCGCTTCCCGAGCTTGTCACGTCGGTTGTGGCGGCGGCCAAGGGGGAGACGGATATTGCGGTCGGGAATATCATCGGGAGCAATATCTTCAATATCTTTCTCGTTGCGGGCGTCTCGTCGCTGTTTTATCCGCTCGCATTCGTGCGGCCGGATAATCTGATCGACGGGATCGTGGCGCTCTGCGCGGCGGCGCTGCTGTACGCCTGCGCGCTGCTCGGGCGCAAAAAACTCGGCAGGATCGCGGGCGCGCTCATGCTCGCTTCCTTCATCGGATATTATGTCTATCTCTTCGTCGTGCGGGTCTGATCCCGCAAAGCGCAGGATCTTATTATGAAGCATCTCTTTTCCTGTTTGAAGCGGTATCGTGCCGAGGCGGTTCTATCGCCTCTTTTCAAACTGCTCGAAGCGGGAATGGAGCTGCTTGTGCCGCTTGTCGTGGCGAAGATCATCGACGTGGGCATTGCGGACGCAGATAAAACGTATCTTCTGCACGCGTTTCTTTTGCTCGCCGGTTTTGCCGTAATGGGGTTGGGTTTTGCGCTCACGGCGCAGTATTTTGCCGCAAAAGCGGCCGTCGGAACGGGCGCGGAACTTCGGAGACGTCTGTTTTGCAAAATGCAATCGTTCTCCTTTACGCAGATCGACGAGATGGGCGCCGCTTCCATGCTGACCCGGATGACAAGCGACGTCAATCAGGCGCAGACGGGCGTAAACATGACGCTTCGTCTGCTCTTGCGTTCTCCCATCGTCGTATTCGGCGCGACGGCGCTCGCATTCACGGTCGACGTGAAAGCGGCGTGCGTATTCGTTGCGCTCATTCCGCTGCTTGCGCTTGTCGTGGCCGCCGTGATGGCGGCGTGCGTACCGGGATACCGTGCCGTCCAACAAAAAATGGACGGCTTATATCTCTCCACGCGCGAAAATCTCACGGGCGTGCGCGTCGTGCGGGCGTTCCGTCTGGAAGAACAGGAGACGGCCGCCTTCGAAGAGAAAAGCAACGCCCTCGAACGGGCGCAGAAGCGGGTGGGGCGCATCGCCGCGCTCACTGGTCCGCTCACATTTATTCTTGTGAACGTCGCGGTGATCGTGCTCATATGGGCGGGGGCGATCCGCGTGGAACACGGCGCGCTGAAACAGGGCGACGTCGTGGCGCTGTACGGATATCTTGCGCTGATCCTCGTCGAACTCGTAAAATTCGCAAATCTCATCGTAACGACGGCCAAGGCCGTTTCCTGCGCAAAGCGGATCGGCGCCGTGCTCGATCAGCCGGGAGAGGCGCAGGGTCCCGCGGCCGAGGGCGGCCCCGAAATTCTTTCGGGGGATTTTTATCTCAAAGACGTCTCCTTTACGTATGCCGGCGGCGGCGCGCCCGCGCTTTCCGATATCACTTTCGGCGCGCGGAACGGCGAAACGGTGGGGATCCTCGGCGGCACCGGCGCGGGGAAGAGCACGCTCGCGCGGCTGCTTCCCCGCTTCTATGAGGCGACGGAGGGCGTTGTGACCGTGGGCGGACTGAATGTGAAAGAGATCCCGCTGAAAACGCTTCGCGGCGCGATCGGATACGTTCCGCAGAAAGCGGTGCTCTTCCGCGGAACGATCGGGGAAAATCTTCGCTGGGGCAATGAAACGGCGACGGACGGGGAGCTTACGGAAGCGATTCGCGTCGCGCAGGCGGAAGATGTGCTCGAAGCCAAGGGCGGCCTGCAAGCGGTCATCGAACAGGAGGGGCGGAATCTTTCCGGCGGACAGCGGCAGCGGCTCACGATCGCCCGCGCGCTCGTAAAAAAGCCGCGGATCCTGATCCTCGACGATTCCTCGTCCGCGCTCGACTACGCCACGGACGCGCGCTTGCGCGCGGCGTTGAAAACGGTCGGCTGCACGGTCCTGATCATCTCGCAGCGCGTGGCGTCCGTGATGGACGCGGATCGCATCGTCGTGCTGGAAGAGGGCAGGATCGCGGACATGGGTACGCACGGCGAGCTAATGGCGCGTTCCGCGCTCTACCGCGAGATCTATGCTTCGCAGACGGAGGAGAAGAAATGAAGCGCAAACAGGTATTCCGAAAACTTCTCCGTTATTGCAGGCCGTACGCATTTTTATTGGTATGTTCCGTTCTGTGCGCGCTCGTCGTTGTGGCGGGGCAGCTGCTGTCGCCCTATTTTGCGGGCAAAGCGGTGGATTGCATCGTGTCGGAGGGGAATATAAACAGGGCGGCGCTATTGAGGAACCTGATCGCGGTTGCGGCCGTCTCCGCGCTTGCGACGGGGTTTCAGTGGCTTTTGAGCCTGATCAACAACCGCATTGCGTACGGGATCTTATCGTCGCTGCGCAAAGACGCCTTCAAAAAGATCGAAAAACTTCCGCTCCGCTATCTCGACGGCAGGCCGTACGGAGACGTGACGAATACCGTGATCAACGACGCGGAGAGCGTTTCGGAGGGACTGCTCCTCGGATTCACGCAGCTGTATACGGGCGTGCTCACGATCGCGGGCGTGCTCGGGATCATGCTCGCCGTTCGCTGGGAGATCGCGCTCGTGGTATTCTGCATCACGCCCGTCTCCTTTTTTGTGGCGAGATTCATCGCTTCGCGCACATATAAGACCTACCGCGTGCAGACGGAGACGCGCGCCGACGCAACCGCGTTTGCCGACGAGATGATCGGCAATCTCAAAGTCGTAAAGGCGTTTTCGCGCGAAGAGGAGAACGAGAGGATCTTCGGAGAAAAAAACGAGGCGCTCCGGAAGGCCTCGCTTCGGGCGGTATTCTTTTCCTCGACGACGAACCCTTCGACGCGGTTTATCAACGCGCTTGTCTATGCCGCCGTTGCGTTTGCGGGGGCGTATCTGGTGATCGGAACGGCGGGGGCGTTTTCCGTCGGAACGCTCACTTCCTTTTTGCAATATGCCAATCAATATACCAAGCCTTTCAACGAGATCTCCGAGGTCGTTGCGGAATTTCAGAACGCCCTTGCCTGCGCCGGCAGGGTGCTTGCCTTTACGGAGGAGCCGGAGGAACCGGACGACGGGGAAAATCCCGCGATGGGCGACGCGGCCGGCGCCGTGACGATGGAGAACGTTGCCTTTTCGTACGATCCTGCGCACGAACTCATCAGGCATTTCGATCTGAACGTACGGCCGGGGATGCGCGTTGCGATCGTCGGGCCGACGGGCTGCGGCAAGACGACGCTCATCGGCCTGATCATGCGCTTTTACGATGTGGACGAGGGCGCGATCTATGTGGACGGAACGGATATCCGCACGGTCACGCGGGCTTCTCTGAGGAAAAACATCGGCATGGTCTTGCAGGAGACGTGGCTGAAAACGGCGACCGTGCGCGAAAATCTCTGCATGGGCCGTCCCGACGCGACCGAAGAGGAGATGATCGCGGCGGCGAAAGCGGCGAAAGCGCATTCGTTCATTCTGCAGCTGCCTCAAGGGTACGATACCGTTCTGGGCGAGGAGGGGGCGCTCTCCGAAGGGCAGAAACAGCTATTGTGTATTGCGCGGGTCATGCTCTGCCGTCCGCCCATGCTCATTCTCGACGAAGCCACGAGCAATCTCGATACGCGCACCGAAAAGATCGTGCAGGAGGCGTTCGCCGCGCTCATGCGGGGGAGGACCTGCTTTATCGTTGCGCACAGGCTTTCGACCGTACGGAGCGCCGATCTCATTCTCGTCATGCGGGACGGAAAGATCGTCGAGCGCGGCACGCACGAAGAACTTCTTGCGGGCGGCGGATTCTACACGGCCCTGTATCGCGCGCAGTTTGCGCGTTGAACGCATAAAAAAGTTCCCCCCGCGCGCCGCACGGGGGGTTGTTTGATTCAGTTTTTTCGGGGGAACGCCGCAAGCGCCGCTTGCCCGTTGCAGCCGACGGTTTCCTTGTTCGGGTTATGACCCTGCGCGGGAATGGATTGAAATCTGCCGCGCCGATTCCGGAAACTCTGTCAGCTTTCCGCCCCTGTCATATGATGGTACATCGGTCTTTCCTCCTCTTACCGGGTTTTCGGGTTCGGAAATTTCATATCGTTGTACCTCCGATATGAATTTATGAGCAAGGCGATTCTCCGCCCGCGCTCTCGGTTGCTTCAATGGTTCAGTGGACCCTGCCCATCGGAGTATCCTCCCAAATGTTAATGAATAACTTTTATTGCTAATTTCTTTCTTTTTCACCTATATTATAGCATAGATTCCGGATCTGTCAAGAGGTTTCCGAAAAAAATTCCGGCAAATATTTTTAGTTTACTTTTTTTGCCGTTCGTGGTAGAATATGTCCATGAAGCAAGGGGTCGGGGAAAAATTTCATCGGGGGATCGAGATCGTTGCCGTCGGCGTGCTCACGGGGGCGTTTGTCGGCGTGATCGTCACGCTCTACAATGCGTTGATCGAACTTTCGGAAGAATTTTCCCGCGGGTACTATACGTATTTCGCGCGCCATCCCGCCATGATCCCGCTGCTGTTTGCTGCGCTTCTATTGGGCGCGATCGTGGTGGGCGGATTCGTGCGCTTTCTGCCCATCATCCGCGGGAGCGGATTTCCCCAAACGGAGGGCGCCGCGCAGGGGCTTCTTCGGTTCAAATGGTACAAAGTGCTTACGGGAATGTTTGCCGCAAGCCTGTTATGCGTATTTATGGGACTTTCCGCGGGGAGCGAAGGGCCGAGCCTGATGATCGGCGGCGCCTGCGGCGACGGACTGAGTTCCGTCACGCGGAGAAATCCCGTCGTGCGGCGATATCAGATCACGGGCGGCGCGTGCGCCGGACTTGCCGTCGCGCTGAATGCGCCGCTCACGGGGATCGTGTTTGCGTACGAAGAGACGCATAAGCGGTTTACGCCCGAAGTATTTGCCTGTTCGTTCACGTCCGTCGTCGTCGCGATGATCATCCGGAGCGCGCTTGCGCCCGCGCTCGGTCTGTTCAACCGGCCGATTTTTTCCGGATTCGTGATGAAAGAAACGTCGATCGGATTCTTGCCGTATACCATGCTGGCGGCCGTTATGGTTTCTCTTCTGGGGATCGCATTCTATTTTGCGGCTCTTTTTGCGCGCAAGCTGTTCCGGAAGATCAGGATCAAGCGCGGGAAATGGGCATTGCAGATGGCGATCCCGTTTCTGCTTGCGGGAGCGGCGGGCCTGATCACGACAAACGTCATGGGCGGCGGGCTGCACTTTATCGAAGGTCTGCGCGGCGGATCCGAAGAGCTTGAAAGGATATTTTCTTCTCCCCTGTGGGCGACATTGCTTGCGGCCGTGATCCTCCGGTTTGCGGTCACGATTGCAAATATCGGCGCGGAAGTGCCGTGCTGTTCTTCGCTTCCCATGTTCGCGATCGGCGCGGGCGCGGGCGCGCTCCTTTCTCTGTTGTTCGTGAAAATCGGCATGGACTCGGCACTCACGGATACCGTGATCGTCGTATGCCTTGCAACGTTCTTCGCGACGGTCGTCAAGGCGCCCTTTACGAGCATCATCATGACGGTCGAGCTGACGGGCGAGTTTACGTTTTTGCTGCCCGTGGTTCTTTCCGTGGCGATCAGTTATTTTGTGAGCAGCATGTTCCATACCGAGCCGATGTACGAAAAATTTCTCGAAGAAATGCTCGAGGAGCAGGGCAAAAAAGAGCGCGTCACCGTACGCGTGCGGGTGGGCGCCGCGGCGGCGGGAAAGCGGATCCGCGATGTGCTATGGCCCAGCTCGGCCTATGTCACGCAGATCCTGCGGGAGGGGAACGCGATTCCTTCCGTCGGTTCCGCAGAGCTGATGTACGGCGATATCCTTACGGTGGAGGGCGCCCCGCGGGAAAAAGAGGAATATTTCGCGACGCTTCGCGAGGCGGCGGGAGAGATCCTGCAAAGTTTCCCAGCGGGCGAGCCGAATGCGGAAGAAGCGCCGGACGGCACAACGTTGCAGCCGCCGGGCGAAGGGGAATAAGTTTGTTTTTTGCGGGATCGCCGTGCAAGCGGCGATCTTTTTTTGCCGTTTTTGAGATGTTTTCCCCAAAGGAAAATCCTGCCGTGCGTATAGTTTGGGCGAGACCCGCCCACAATAGAGAATGAAAGGGGGGCAATTTGCATGGACTTTACCACGACGCAGACATTCCATAATCTCGCAAGAGGTTTTGCGGGAGAGTGTCAGGCGGGGATGCGGTACCAACTTATCGTAAAAGCTGCGATGAAACAGGGTTACGAGGCCTTGGCGAACACCATTCGCACGATCGCAAAGAACGAAACAAATCATGCGAAGGTATTCTTCGAGACCATTCTCAACATGGCGGGAAGCTGCGATGATATTCATATCGACGCGAGTTTTCCGTTCCACGGAGGGACGGTAGAGGACGGCTTGCGTTTTGCGGCAATCGACGAACAGGACGAAGCGGAGAACCTGTATCCCGGGTTTGCGAAGATTGCAAGAGAAGAGGGGTTTGGGCAAATCGCGCTCAAATTCGAACAGGTTGCGAGGGTAGAAGCCAATCATCGGATCATCTTCGAGTACCTTTACGAGGCGTTCAAGGACGGCTCCCTCTATAAGGCGGAACGCCCGATGCTGTGGATCTGCGGCGAATGCGGGTATATGCACACCACGAAAGAAGCATGGAATATCTGTCCGCTTTGCGGAGCGTCGCAGGGGGAAGTCGAATTGCATCTTCCTTTCAAAAAGGAGAATATATGAAAAAGACGACCAATAAGACGAACAATGCTCAGAACGCGCAGAATGCGCAGAACAGCGGAAGCGCGAAGAACGTCAAGAATTCGAAGAGCTGCGGGAAAGGCTGCGGCAAAAATTCGAAGGATTGCGGCTGATGAGCCGAAAGAGATCGCTGAAAAAATCGGGTGCGGAAATGCGTTCCGATGAGGATACGCTGGGCAGCTATACCGGAATTTGTTCGGAGAACGAATACGAACGTCCGGTACAGGACGCCGACGATCTTTGAGCGAGGGGGAGCGAAAAAATTCTTTTTCGCTCCTTTTTCGTTGTATTTCGCTCGATTTGTGGTATAATAAAAGTACATGTTAAATTTTGCCGATCCCGGACCGGCAGGGGGTAACAAAATGAAAAAAAGAATCCTGGCAACCGTTTGTATGGCGGTCGCGGGGCTGCTTGCATTCTCCGCATGTTCGTTTTCCGATCTGATCGAAAAACCGTACGACGCCGACGATACCTTTCCGTACGACGTGGCGGAGGAGCGCGGCACAGCGGGTTCTCCCGAGAGCTGGCTGGCTTCGCAGGAGACGCCCTCCACGGAACTTCGCCGCTTGTACGAAGAGGCGCGCGCAGACGGCAGTTTTGCGGGCACCTATTACGAATTTTTGCAGGGCATGGATCTTTCGGAGGACAACGGCGCCTATGTGCAGAACGCGCTGCGTTCCTCCGTCACCGTATACGCGCTTTTTCATAACGGCACGCACGGAGATTTTTATGCGCTCGGTTCGGGGATCGTGTATTCGCTGAATACGCAAGAGGGGGACGCGCTCGTCGTCACTAATTATCATGTGGTCTACAACGCTTCGAGCAACGGAAAGGAAACGATCGATCATATCAGCGACAGCATAACGCTCTTTCTCTACGGCAGCCTGCCCGACAACGAGGACGCCGCGGCAAGCTCCGCAGCCATTCCGGCGACCTTTCTGGGCGGCGCGATGGAATATGATATCGCCGTGCTGAAAGTGGACGACAGTCCCATTCTGACGGAGACCGAACAAAACAACGTGTATGCAAAGGAAGTTGTGGCGTGCAATTCGGATTCGGTCACGGCGGGAGAACGCGTTTATGCGATCGGCAACGCGAACGGGCAGGGCGTGATTTCCGTCACCGAAGGCGTGGTTTCCGTGGAATCCGAACAGGTGCAATTCCGCTCGGCAGACGAAAAAAGTTACATCACATTGCCGGAGATCCGTATAGACGCCGCGGTAAATCACGGCAATTCGGGCGGCGGACTTTTTAATGGTTCGGGCGAGCTTTTGGGCATCGTGAACGGCCGCATGGAGGCGGACGGGGTCGTCGGATTCGGGTACGCGATCCCCGCGAATGTGGCCCTTGCCGTTGCGCAGAACGTGATCGATACATGCGCCGTGAGTGCGGCGGCGCACGGGGGTGCGCAAGCGCGGCTGGGGATCACCGTTCAGCGTACGGACAGCCGCGGGATCTTCGACGAACGCACGGGAAAATATTATACGGAAGAAAAGATCGTCGTATCCGAAGTCCAATCCGGATACGCCGGCGCGCGCGCGGGAATGCAGGCGGGCGATACGCTGATTTCGGCAAAAATCACCTCGCGCGGGGGAGAAGTTTATATTACGAAAATGCTGAAACTCACGGTTTTGCTTCTAGAAGTGCGGAGCGGCGACGCCGTGGAATTCACGCTTTCGCGGGAAAATCAGGCCTATACGGTTACGGTGATCTTCGGCGCAGAAGATTTCAGGCTCATCGACTGATCCCGGGCGGAAATTTTTTCAAAAGCCCGCAAAGAAGTTCCGTTTGCGCTTGACAGGCCTTTTCGGATCGGGTATAATAGAGGGGAAAAGCAGGAATCGCCTAGCGGTATGGCGTCAGCTTCCCAAGCTGATTCCGGCGGGTTCGACTCCCGTTTCCTGCTCCATGAAGAAGCAAGGCGCCTTTGGGCGCCTTGCTTCTTCATATATGCGTGAGCAAAACGGGAGTCTAGGGTGGAGGCGAGGGGAGCCGCGCTCTTCCACGCGCGGCGAATTCCGAGGTTTGCGGGTACCTGCCCGCAAACGAAACAGCACGGTGTGCTGTTTCCCGGGGCGCGCCGCCAAAGGCGCGACTCCCGTTTCCTGCTCCATGAAGAAGCAAGGCGCTTTTGGACGCCTTGCTTCTTCATATATGCACAAAGGGTGGATCATAGAAAAATAATTTTTATTCCTCAATCCGAACTCTTGACAGCGCCGCCATAATATGATAGCATAGCTTCGCAATTCCGAGAATCAGGAGCCGATATCATGAAACGAGCAGCAATTTTTCGCACTTTCAAAATTCTACTCTGCGTATTTCTTGCGGGTGCGCTCTTTTTGGGCGCGGTGGATCCCGTGCTAGGGATAAAGATCGGAAGCCGACATGCCGCAGCGGCGGAAGAGCCGGCAAGCGAAGATCTCGAACAAGACGGCGTAAACCGTCCGCAGGCGTTGGAAGAGGGACTTTCCCGTAAGTCGCTGGAAGAGGTCGGCGACCGCCGCGTGACCATTCGTCAGCCCGTCATGCAGGTGCTCGACCGCAATGTTCCGCGGTCGAAAACCGAATTGCTCGACAACACGTTTACGCTTCCGGATTTTACGACGGGCCTTCCCTATGAAGACGGCGAGCTTGCCAGCGTAACGTTCGACGGCGAGCCGGGGAACCTCAAAAATCCGCAATATCCCATGCTTGGGCTGAACGATTTCAACGGGAATGAATCCAACCGGTTTTTCAGCAACTTCGAAAAATACATGTTGCTGCGCCAATCCGTATTCAACAATCAGCGGGCCATGCAGGACGCCGCAAACGGCACGCTGAAAAAACACCCCGCGGCCGATCATATCTATGGGGAGATCCCGGAGAACGTTCCCGCCGTGGAGAAGCGGATCGTCACCGATCCTGTATACCGTTCGCCCATGACCACGGGACTGTATCTGGCGCCCGGAGAAGTCGCCACCGTTTCCGTGCAGGGCCTCAGAGAGGGCGAGACCGTCGTGCTGTATACGCAGCATCAGGATTCGCTCGGCTACAAGGGGAGCAACGACAAGGGTGCGGACGTCTCCATAGAGGAATATTATCGCTGCTGGGACGCAAAGATCATCGAAGAGGCGCGCGCCGCAAAAAGCGAAGGGCGCCCTGCGGATTTCGATTCGCTCGGGATCAATCTCAACGGCCAATGGCAGCGTCAGAATCAAAAAATTCCCTGCATGGGGACGGAATTTTCGCTTTCCGCGAATCAGACGTACAAGATCGGCTCTCCGTTCGGCGGGGCGCTCTATGTGAAGCCGACCTCTTCTTACGTCGAGCTTGTGATCCGGGGCGCGGTGGAAACGCCGCACTTCGTTCTCGGGGTTACGACGAAGCAAGAGTTCGAAGATCATCTCCGCCAGGCGCCTGGCCTTACCGCAACGCTCGACTGCGAAAACGGTCAGCTCATCGGGCCGGCCGACGACATGCGGAATTGCGACGACATTGAAAAACTCGCTTACTTCTGGCATTCGGTATTTTCGGTGAACGCTTCCTTCAACGGCCGGGCGTATAATTATAACGTTACGCTCGCCTACGACATGCACGTTCCCGCGGGCGAAGCGGTGGCCCTGAATTCGAGCTTTGCGGCTCAACCCGCGCGCTGGTTCAAAACGTGCATGCAATACGGGGAACTTACGACCCGCGGAAATTGGGGCACGCTGCATGAGCTGGGGCATATCCACGGGAATGCGTACGGCGTGGAATGGGGCATGCACGGCGCGGGCGAAGGCGAAGTGCGGAACAATGTGCTCATCGTGCTCATCTATACGATGCTGTGCAACATGGATACCCGTTTCGCACAGGTGGAGCACGGAGAATTCACGCACCCGTTCCTTACCGTCAATAAGTCGCTGAATCTCACCGCAAAGCAATCGGACGCCGCAAAAACGCCGATCACCGATTACGATCAATTTGCGAACACGGGCGGCGCGGGATATTTCGATCAGATCTCCCTCTATGCCAATCTCATTCACGCGTTCGGCCCCGAAAAATTCGTATCGTTCTTCTATACATACAGCGAAAATAAGAGTTTTTGCACCAACACGCGCGCAGATTTCGTCTATCGCATAGCGCTCGTGGACCGCGTCAATCTCTTCAACTGGGTCAACGAGAGCTATCATGCCAATCTGGCCCGGAAGGATTTCTCCGAGAAGCAGTGGGAATTCCTCCGCTCGCTGCCCGATTTTTATCCCATTGCCTATCGCTGGGCAAACGGCGTCGACGGCAACGAGACGGCGCGCAAGTATGAGGCGGATGGAAAACTGCCCACGGTGTTCGATCTCTCCGAGGGGAATATCCTCTGCCCCAAGAGCTATCGGATCCTCGGATTTACCGACCCGCTGTACGGCAAGATCTCCGCGAACGAAGATAAGACGCGCGTCGTCTACACCCCGCCCAAAAAGGTCGCCGAGAGCGACGAATTCGGCATTCGCGTGAGCGTGGAAGGGGGCAGGACAGTCGTTCTGAACGTGCGCTTCGATCTGATCTACCGCGGCGCCTATTCCGAAGTCTGGAAGCTTCCGCAATCGCTCGGCGAAAAACCGGGCGTCGCGCAGGCGCTCGAGTATGCCGGCCAACACGAGTACGGATATACCGAAGTGAGCAAGACGGCGGGCAAGGCGGAATTCACGGCCGCCGCCAAAGAGTGCGAATATTACAGGATCCGGTTCCGTTTTCTCGCCGATCGAACGGGAACGCACAGCTTCTATTTGAGAGCGGACGACGCATCCGAGGTCACGTTCCGCAAGGGCGACGCTTCGGGAGCGGTTCTCGGCACGCTGAAAACCTCGCAGGACCGTCCGAACTATTCGACCAACGGCAAGGTAGACGTGCCTTTGCAGGCCGGGGAAACGGTGTATATCGAAGGGAATCTCGTCAACTGGGGCGGCAAGGGATATCTGAACGTGGGGGTCGCTTTCCCTGGCGTTTCGGAGATCGTCGATATTCCGGAGAAAAACATCACGAATCCCGAGGCGACGGCGGAGGATCTGAAGCAGGCGGACGGGTTCGCGGGATGGACGCCGAAATTCTTTGTGAGCGTCAAGAACACCGTCGTCACGCAGCCCGTGGAAAAGGACGGTTGGAAAGTTCTCAAAGCGCCGCTGCCGCACACGGCGCCGGGGAGCGATTTCGCCGTAAAGGATTCCTTGATCGACGGGAAGGAGAATACGTTCTATCACACCAATTACGGCGGCGGCCAGAAAACGCCTCTGCCGCATACGTTCGTATTCGATACGCAGGATACGCAGATCTATAACTATTTCGAGGTTGTGCGCCGCGGCAATCAGAACGACGTGCTCTACCATATCGCCGTTTACGGGGCCGCGGACGGGATCGACGAGGCGGGAGAGGGCGACTTCGATCTTCTCTATGAGGGAGATATGCGCGATCCCGGTTCGACCAGGCGGTATCTTCTGGAATTCGAGGATGTTTCCGTACGCTATTTCAAGCTCGTCGTCATGCCCGCCGCCAATCAGAATTTCACGGTTTTAAGCGAGGTGTATGCGGGGCAGAAAGTCCGTCTGGAACAGTCGGTCAAACCGGAAAAATTCCTGACCGCAAACGACGGATTCACGGAGAGCGCCGCCAACGGGAAAATGACTTCCGGCCGCAAAGACGCAAGTTTCGACTTCGATTTTCTCGGCACGGGATTCGATCTTTTTTCCGATACGGATCCCTCTTACGGCACGGCGGATATCTTCGTGGATCAGGCGAAAGCGGGATCTGTCGATCTTTCGGACGGCCGTGCCTTCAATAAATGCGTTTTTACGGCGAAAAAACTCCCCGCAGCCAAGCACCGTATCCACATCGTTGCCACGTCCGAAGCGCCCTTCAACGTGAGTTTTATCAATGTGGACTATGCCGTTCCCGTCGAAGAAAAGGATTATCCCGCAGAGGGCGAAAATTACGGCGATACGACGGTTCCGCGCGAATTTTCAAGCGGGTGGAAGAGCCTGATCCCGAACTATCGCGAACTGACGGAGATCCGGTTCCTTTCCAAAGCGCCCGAGGGGTTTACGGATACCTATCTCCGCATCGATACCTATATCCGCGTCTATCGCAGAACGAGCGACGCCCTGCAGATCGCCTTTGTATATCCCGGCAAGATCGTCGCACCCAAGGAGAGCAGCAATCTGTTCGGCGGCTGCGCTTCGCTGCGTATGATCGCGTTCACAAACTTCGATACTTCCGCCATGACGGGAGCCGTATCCATGTTCAGCGGCTGCGCACGTCTTTCCACGCTCGATCTGAAGGGCTTTAACACCGCGAATACCCTGTGGCTCGGCTCCATGTTCAGCGGCTGCGCACGCCTCTCTACGCTCGATCTGAGCAGCTTTACGCTGCAGGAGGGCGCGAACCTTTCCCGTTTCTTCGAAAACTGCGTTGCGCTCGTCTCCGTAAAGGCGCCCGCTTCGATGGGAAAGGGAGTTTCCGCGGGACTTCCCTCGCGCTTTCTCGACGAAACCAGCAAACGGCTCTCCGAAGATATGACTTCCGAAAATGCGGGGCATACCGTTTCCGTGCATACGGAGCATACTTTCACGCCGGTGGCGAAGATCGAGCCGACTTGTACGGATCGGGGCGTCAAGGCGCACGAGCAGTGCGTCTGCGGCGCGCTTCGCATGGACGGCGCCGAAGTCTCGGAGACCGATCTTGAGATCGAAGCAAAGGGGCATGTCGCGGAGACGCTGCCCGGGAAAGCCGCCACATGCAAGGAAAAGGGTCTGACCGCAGGAACGCGGTGTTCCGTCTGCGGAGAGGTGCTCGTCGCCCAAGAGGAGATCCCGCTCGCAGACCATAAGTGGGGGGAATGGCAGGTCGTCAAGGAGCCGACCGCCTCCGAGGAAGGTTTTCGCGAGAGAACGTGCAGCGAGGGACACCGCGAGACGGAGCCGATCGCGGCCGGAGAATTGCGGCCGCCGAAGAAGAATATAACCGGCATCGCGGTCGGCGTCTCGGTGGGCGCGGCGGGGGTGATCGCAATCCTTACGGTAGTTCTGGTGTGCAAAAGAAAGCGAAGATGATCCGCAAGGGCGGCGCGTATGCGCCGCCCTTATATTTTTTTCATGCAAAGCATTTTTTCAGATCCCAACGGGCGGACGAGAAAGTGATTCTGCGGTTTTTTTGCGGATTTCGCATAAAAAAACGGTTCAAACGTTTTACATTTCCGTATTTGTGTGCTATAATAACCCTGTCTCGCGCGCGTGCGCGCGTATCTTAATATATCATATAAGAATGATTATATAGGGAGTTCGATCATGCCGGAAAAAGTAGAAACCGCATACGGTGCGGAACAAATTCAGGTCCTCGACGGTCTCGAACACATTCGGAAGCGTCCGGGTATGTATATCAGCTCGACGGATGAAAAGGGGCTTCATCACCTTGTGAGCGAAGTCGTCGATAATTCCATCGACGAAGCGCTTGCGGGCTACTGCGACCGCGTGGACGTCACGATCAATGCGGACGGCTCCTGCACCGTCGTAGATAACGGCCGCGGCATTCCGACGGAGATCCATCCCAAGGAGGGGATCTCGACCGTGGAGGTCGTCTTTACCAAAGTGAACGCGGGCGGAAAATTCGGCGGCGATTCCGGATATAAGGTCTCGAGCGGTCTGCACGGCGTGGGCGTTAAGGCGGTCAACGCGCTCTCGGAATGGCTGGAAGTCGAAGTTTCGCAGAACGGCCGCATTTACAAGCAGGTTTACAATCGGGGCGTGCCGCAGAGGGAGCTGCACGTCGTCGGCGAAACGGATCAGACGGGCACGAAAGTGACCTTTTTCCCCGACGCCGAGATCTTCGAGACGATCGTATTCAAATACGAAACGCTCAAGGTCCGCCTCAAAGAACTTGCCTTTCTCAACAAGGGGCTTACGATCACGCTCAAAGATCTGCGCGACGGCGCGGAGAAGCAGGACGTGTTCTGTTACGAGGGCGGCATCCGCGAGCTTGTGGAGGAACTGAATAAGAGTCAGGAGACGCTGTTCGAGTCGCCCCTGTACTTCGAGGCGCAGGACGGCACTACGGTCTGCGAGATCGCCCTGCAATACAACGAGAGCTACAACGAGGTCATCTATTCTTACGCGAACAACGTGAATACGATCGACGGCGGAACGCACGTCGAGGGACTGAAACTTGCGCTCACCAAGGTCATCAACGACGCGGGCCGCAAACTTAACATTCTGAAAGACAACGATAAGCTCACGGGCGAGGATGTGCGCGAGGGGATCACGGCGGTCGTCTCGGTCAAGCTCGAGAACGCGCAGTTCGAATCGCAGACCAAGGACAAACTGAACAATTCGTTTATCCGTCCGTTCGTCTCCAAAGCCGTAGCGGATAAATTCGGCACCTATCTCGAAGAACATCCTTCGGAGGCGCGCGAGCTGGTCTTGCGTTGCATTACGGCGCAGAAGGCGCGCGACGCGGCGAGAAACGCCCGGGAACTTACGCGCAGAAAGGGCGTGCTCGAATCCACGACCCTGCCGGGCAAGCTGGCGGACTGTTCGGATAAACGCCCGGAACTTTGCGAGATCTATATCGTCGAGGGAGATTCCGCAGGCGGCACGGCCAAGCAGGGCCGCGACAGAAGATTTCAGGCGATCCTTCCGCTGCGCGGCAAGATCCTCAACGTCGAGAAAGTGCGGCTGAACCGCGCGCTGGAAAACGCGGAGATCAAGG
Source organism: uncultured Clostridia bacterium (assembly GCA_947589085.1). GTDB lineage: Bacteria > Bacillota > Clostridia > Christensenellales > Borkfalkiaceae > Gallimonas. The sequence continues at coordinate 67,716 of CANPZD010000004.1, read as the reverse complement.
CGATGATCACGGCGTTCGGCTGCGGGATCCTCGACGACTTCGACGAAAGCAAGCTGCGCTACGACCGCATCATCTCCATGACGGATGCCGACGTCGACGGCGCGCATATCCGGATTTTGTTGCTCACGTTCCTGTTCCGGTATATGCGCCCGCTCATCGAACACGGACACGTGTATTCGGCAAAACCTCCGCTCTATAAGGCGAGCGTCAAGGGCAAGGAGGACGTGTATCTCTATTCCGAAGAGGAGAAAGTCCTGTTCGACGCGGCAAACAACAACAAGGTGGAGTATCAGCGCTACAAGGGCCTCGGAGAGATGAGCACGGAACAGCTCTGGAATACGACGATGAATCCCGCGACGCGCACGCTGATCAAAGTATCTATGGCGGACGCGATGGAGGCGGACAAGATGTTTTCCCTCCTCATGGGGGAAAGCCCCGCGCTGAGACGGCAGTTCATCGAAGAAAACGCGACCCTCGTCACCGACCTCGATATTTAAGGAGAAACCATGGCGAAGAGAGAAACAAGCCCCGAGCTTACGGAAGAATTCAAAAAAACCCTCGAAATGACGAAGATCCTCGACGTAGAGGTGAACGACGAATTGAAGCGTTCGTTCATCGCCTATGCCATGGCGGTCAATAAATCCCGCGCCATTCCCGACGTGCGCGACGGACTCAAACCCGTGCACAGAAGGATCCTGTACGCCATGCACGAAATGGGACTCTATAACGACAAGGCGTACCGCAAGTGCGCGCGTATCGTCGGCGACGTCATGGGTAAATTTCACCCGCACGGCGACAGCTCGGTGTACGACGCATTGGTGCGGCTTGCGCAGGACTTTACGATCAATTTTCCCCTCGTCGACGGACACGGGAATTTCGGTTCGGTCGACGGCGACCCGCCCGCAGCCATGCGTTATACCGAGGCGCGCCTCACCAAACTTGCCGCGGAAATGCTCAAAGATCTCGATAAGGAGACCGTGGATTTCTTCCCGAATTTCGACGGGATCGAAATGGAACCCGCCGTGCTTCCGTCACGGTTCCCCAATCTGCTCGTCAACGGATCGGACGGGATCGCCGTGGGCATGGCGACGAACATACCCCCGCACAATCTCGCGGAAGTCATCGACGGCACGATCGCAATGATCGAAAACCCCGAGATCACGGTAGACGAGCTGATGGAATATGTGCCCGCGCCCGATTTCCCCACGGGGGGGATCATCATGGGCAGAAGCGGGATCCGCAAGGCGTACAGAACGGGTCAGGGCAACATCGTGATCCGTTCCAAGTGCGAGATCGAAGAGCACGGCACGGGCGCCAACACCCGCGCGCGGATCGTTGTCACGGAGATCCCCTATCAGGTAAACAAAGCGCAGCTCATCGTTCAGATCGCGGACATGGTGAAGGACAAGCGCATCGAAGGGATCTCGGATATCCGCGACGAATCGGGCAGAGAGGGCCTTCGCATCGTGATCGAATGCAAGAAGGACGCGAACGCGCAAGTCGTGCTCAATACGCTCTTCAAGCATACCAACCTGCAAATTTCGGACGGGATCATTCTTCTCGCGCTGGTGGAGAACGGAACCGAACCGAGATATCTGAATCTCAGAGAGATCCTGAGATACTATCTCGAACATCAGAAAGAAGTCATCGTGCGGCGCACGAAGTACGATCTTGCCAAAACGGAAGAGCGCGCGCACATTGTGTCGGGTCTCGTTCTTGCGCTGGCCAACATCGACGAAGTGATCCGGATCATCAAGGAATCCAAGGATAAGAACGAAGCCTGCGCCAAATTGCAGAACAGCTTTGAACTCTCGGAGAAGCAGTCGAACGCCATTCTCGAGATGCGTCTGCAACGGCTCACCTCGCTCGAAGTGGAAAAGCTCAAAGAGGAGTTGGCGCAGCTGGAAACCACGATCGCCGATCTCAAAGATATTCTCGCCAACGAAAAGCGCGTGATGGATATCATCAGAGACGACCTCATTGCCATCAAGGGCAAATATCCCTCGGAGAGAAAGACGGAGGTCTCCGTGGACTTCGGCGACATCGAGGACGAAGATCTCATCGACGAAGAGGACGTCGTCATTTCCATGACGCACGGCGGGTACGTGAAGCGCTTCCCGCTCGCCGAGTATAAAGCGCAGCACCGCGGCGGCGTGGGCGTTACGGGCCATAAACCCAAGGACGAGGATTTCGTAGAGCAGATGTTCGTCTGTTCCACGCATCACAATATCCTGTTCTTCTCGAATTTCGGCAAGGTATACGCAATCAAAGGGTATTTGATCCCCGAGGCGAACAAGCAGGCGCGAGGCCGAGCGATCGTCAATCTTCTGCAGCTCTCGTCGGGTGAAAAGATCGCGGCGATCCTTCCCGTGTACGAAAACGGCACGGGATACCTCGTCATGGCGACCAAGAAGGGCCTCGTGAAAAAGACGGCGACGCAGGAGTTCGAAAATATCAAAAAGAACGGCAAGATCGCCATTAAGATCGCGGAGGGCGACGAACTCATCTCGGTGCAGTTCACTTCGGGCGAGGAGCAGATCATGATCGCGTCCCGCAGCGGCAAGTGCGTGCGCTTCAACGAGAGCGACGTCCGCCCCATGGGAAGAGATACGATGGGCGTCCGCGGGATCAGCCTTGCGCCGGGCGATGAAGCCGTGGATATGCTCGTTCTGCGCGAGGGATTCGATATTCTTACCGTCTCGGAAAACGGCTACGGCAAGCGTTCCGATCCCAAGGATTACCGCACGACCGCGCGCGGCGCAAAGGGCATCAAGGCGGGGATCTTCAACGAAAAGACGGGCGCGCTCGTCAATATGAAGCTGGCAAGCGACCTCTATGACGTCATGCTTGTTACCTCCGCCGGGATCGTGATCCGCATGCATCTGGACGCCGTTTCCAAGATCGGCAGAGCGACGCGCGGCGTCAGACTCATGAACGTGCGCGAAGGCGCCGTGGCGACGGTCACCGTCACCGAACGGGACGACGAAGCGGAAGTTTCCGCGCCGGAGGAGACGGCGGCCAATCTTTCCGCCGAGGATCTTGCCGGCGAACCGGAGACGGAAGCGGTCATGCCGGAGGAAGAGGCGCCGAAAGACGCCGAATAAATTCGGGCGGATCTCAAAAATCCCCGCCGAAGCGGGTGTATTCCACCTTTGAGAAAGTCAAAAAAAATACAGGATAGTGATGTGCTACCCTGTTTTTTTTAATGGTTTTTACGCTTATTTAAGCTCATCATATGACTTTCTTGGTCGGTATTTATGATGAAACGATAGCCGCCGAGATGAAAATCAGGACAGAGCGGCGGACAAAGAAACTTTGTCCGCCGCGCAAAGTTTTCCCGTTATTTGAGCGTTATCCTGATCGTAGCGGGTTTGCCCACGATCCCCGTGTTGCTTTCGGGTTGAATGACGATGTAAAACGTGCCTTTTGCTTGGGGGATATATGTATAAGACGCGGTCTTTGTCTGTCCGAGAAGGTTGCGATAATCGGCTTTTTCGCCTTCGGCGATCTTATAGATATTATAGTGCCAGACGTCGCCTTTCGGCGCTTTCCATGAGAGTTCCAGTCCGCCGTCGCGGAAAGACGCCCTCTGTTGCGTGGGGGAGGACGGCGTCGCGTCGGGATCGTACCGTTCGAAGGAGGAGCCGGTGTCGCGGAGCTGCCAGCTTGCAAAGGTCCTGCCCTCCGAAACGTAGGGGAGCGCGCCTTCTTGGGCGTTGATCTTGTTGTCCGGGGTCGTGTCCACGCAGGGGAAGGCGGAGAGGGAGGGGGCGAAGTACCTGTTGTCCGCAAAGCGGTACCAATGCGCCTTGTTCTTGGTCTCCGACGTTTCGTCGATCACGCGGTTGAAGTAGAAATTGTCGCCGTTTCCCGTGTAGACGACGCGATTGTCGTGAAAGTTGTTTCCCTTCCATTCTTCCTCGCCGTTTGCCTTTTTTGCAAGGAACATGCTTTTTTTGATATCTTCGCCGAGGACGTTCTTTCCGTTTTCGGGGGCGGCTTTGATGAGATTTTCGGCGACTTCGAGGTTGGTGAGTGCGAGCAGGTCGGGCGAATTTTTGCGGATATATTCGCGCGACAATACGTTTTGCGGCCCCCACGGCACATAGTCGCACACCGCGATCTGTCCGTATTGGTTGGTATAGGCGAGATTGTCCTCCACGCGGTTGTTGAGGATCTTGCCGTTCGCGTTTGCCATTGTGGCGATGCCGCTCCCCTCGCAGTTATAGGTGTGGTTGTATCTGACGGTGATATTCGTGCAGTTCCAGTCGATGTCGATGCCCATCGCGTCGTAAGGCGTGCCCTGACGGTAGATATCATACACCTCGTTATACGCGATCTCGCCGTCCCGCAAACAGATGGACATCATGCCGCCCTCGCCCTCCTGCGGCGGGTCGTCCCCGTCGTAATCGCCGCACACATAGACGCCGGCGTCGTGGATGAGGTTGCGGTTCATCGTGCAGTTCGTCGCCGCGCCCGCGCTGATGCCGCAACAGCCCATGTTGTAGCAGACGTTGTTGTCGAGATGCACGTCGTAGAAGGTGGTGAACTTCATCTGCATCATGCCGTCGTTCAGGATCCAGCCGCCCGCGCCGATCCCCGTCCTTCCGATGTTGTAGACAAGGTTGTTCGTACACCATACGCCCGTCATCACATATCCGACGTCGGGCGTGTCGTCGTAGAAATCCTCGAAGCCGTTCACCTTGATGCCCGCCGTGTTGGCAAAGAAAGGTCTTTCCGGCTCTTCATAGCACGCGGAGTGGACGACATTGTTCACGATGTAGAGATTTTGATAGCGATTTCCGTTCGCATGGTCGTATTCGGCGACGATGCCCACGCCGCAGTCTTTCGTCGTCTTTCTCGAATGCCATTTGAGTTCGACCTCGAGGTCGCGGACGACGATATCCGAGCAGCGGACGAGCATTACGGCGCTCACGATGCCGATGGAATCGCTCAAGCGGGGCACATCCTGTTCGATCACAATGCGGGGTCTTTCCGCCGCGTCGCCGTAGGTTGCGATCGTGATGGGGTTGTCGGGTTCGCCGTGGCAATAGCGGATCTCGAGATTGTCTTCAAAGACGTCCCCGCGCTTTAATAGGATTTGGTCGCCGGCCTTGAATTTTAGCTCGTCGCCCTCTTTTTTGTCGCGCGTGAACCAGCGGATCGCGTCGATGTTGTAGGGATTTTCGATGGAGCCGTCGGCGTGGTCAATGTCCTTTCCGTCGGCTGCTACATAGTAGTTTTTTCCGTCGTGGGACTTGGGATAGGAGACTTCGTCTTTGAGCGTCGGGGCTTCGAATTCATAGGAGACCTCTTCCGTCCCGCGGGGGAGCAGGAAGGGAATGCTGCACGCGATCGCAAGGACGATGACGGCGGCAAGCGCGATCGCAACGATCTTTACGGTTTTCTTCTTTTCCATGAGCCTTTCTCTTTGCGGGCGGTATCTTCCGCGGCGCACGCATCTTCTTTTCAGGAGAAGTATAGCACGGGTCCCGCGAAAAAGCAAGGACATGGCCATAGAGATTTCCGCAAATAAATTTCCCGTAAAGGCGCGGGGATTTTTTTGACGCAAAGCGCAAAATTTTTTCGCAAAGGTATTTACGAAAGGAGGATTTTCGGGTATAATACGAACAAACAAGGCGGTGAGGTCCGCCGTTAAGGAGGGAAATATGGAACTCATTCATACAAGCGCGGGCAAGCAGCTTTTCCGCGACGGCAACCGCCTTGTAAAATCGTTCGACGCCCGCTATTCGAAGGCGGATATCCTCAACGAGGCGCTCAATCAGGCGCGCGTGGAGGAGACGTCTCTAAATATTCCCAAAGTTCTGGGCGTTTCGGTCATCGACGGGAAATGGTCGCTCGTGTGGGAATACATCGAGGGGGAAACGCTGGAAGAACTCATGCAGAAGCATCCCGAAAAAACGGATGAATATCTCGATTTTTTTGTGGATCTGCAGATCCGCATGAGCAAGGAAAAAGTGCCGCTTCTCGGGCACCTGCGCGATAAGATGCACGCCAAAATTTCGGCGAGCGCTTTCCCCGCGACCGTGCGTTACGACCTGCACGTACGGCTCGACGGACTTCCCCGCCACAAGAAGCTGTGCCACGGGGATTACCAGCCCAGCAACGTGATCCTGACGAAGGACGGCACGCCCTATATCATCGATTGGTCGCACGCCACACAGGGCAACGGTTCCGCCGACGCGGCGCGCACCTATCTCATCTTCAAACTGAACGGCAAAGACGAACTCGCCGAAAAATATCTCAAACTTTTCTGTCTCAAAACGGACACCGCGATCCAGTATGTGCAGCGCATTCTTCCCATCGTTGCGGCGTCGCAGTCGGTCAAGAAAAAACCGGAGGAGCAGGAGTTTTTGGCAAAATGGGTCAACGTGTGCGATTGGCAATAAGCGCATAAAAAAATCCCGGGGAAACATTCCCCGGTTTTTTTTGCTGTTTTTATCGGCGCAGACAATCGACTACAACGTTTGCCGCATACACGGTCTCTTGTTCCGTGGTATTCGGTCCGAACGAAAACCTCAATCCCATAGCGGCCTGTTCTTCCGTTCTGCCCATGGCCCGCAGCACGTGCGAGGGAAGAGAGGCGTGGGCCGAGCATGCCGCGCCGGCCGAGCACGCCACGCCTTTGAGATCGAGAAGGGACAGAAGCGCCGCGCCGCCGCCCTCGAAAGTCAGATGCGAAATATTCGGCGCACGATCCTCTCCGTCGACCCGCACCGCGCCGCCGAGCGCGGAGAGAACGATCTCTTCAAACAGATCGCGCAGCGCGCCCGTATGCCGGCAGAACGCTTCGCGCCGCTGCTGGGCGAGTTCCAGCGCGCACGCAAATCCGACGCCGGCCGCAACGTTCACCGTTCCACCGCGCAGGCCGCGTTCCTGTTCTCCGCCCGCGATCAGAGGTTTGAGCGGGACTCCCTTTTTTACGATGAGCGCGCCCGCGCCCTTGGGACCGCCCAGCTTGTGCGAGGAGAGGGAGATCGCGTCACAGACGCGGGTTATTTGTTTCAGATCCCGGCTGCATGCCGCCTGCACGCAGTCGGAAAAGAACAGCGCTCCGCAGGCATGGGCCGCCCTTGCAAGCTCTTCGACGGGTTGCACGACCCCCGTTTCGTTATTGACGGACATCACGGCCACCATGCCCGCATGCTCGGGCATGGTACGCCCCAAATGCGCCTTCGTCACGACGCCGTCCTCCCCGACGGGGCATATAAATACGTTCCCGCCGCGCAGAGGCGCGGAGGAGAGAACGGCGGCATGCTCGATGGGGGAGAGAACGAGGTCGCCCGCGCCGAGGCAGCGCACCGCCCAATTATCCGCCTCCGTTCCGCCCGAGGTGAAGTAGACTTCGCCGGGCGCAACGCCGAGTGTGCGCGCGACGCGGTCGCGCGCGTCCGTGATATATGCGGCCGCTCTTCTTCCGTATGCGTGGAGAGAGTCCGGGTTGCCGAACTCCCTGCAGAGAAGCGGTTTCATTTCCTCGAATACTTCGGGAAGCAGCGGCGTTGCCGCCGCGTGGTCGAGATAGACGTTCATAGCTTCATTATAGCGGCTTTCCAGGCAAATGTCAATGCGAAAAGAGTCCTCTTCCGCCGGGAGGACTTTGTAGTTTTCTTCCAAAGTTTCCGTGCGGCGCGCGGCGGAGCGAAAAAGTTTCGCCGTTATTGTATGAAAATCTTGCGGTCTCGCGTGCATTCGACAGCTTTTTTTTCTTCTATTCGCAAATCTTTTTGCATACATTGTTATAGCTCGGCGGAAAAGACGCCCCGCAATCACAATTTCAAGAGGTGTTATATGAATGATGAGATCAGTTATGCCGAAATGCTGGAAATTCCCGTTGAAACGGTGACCGTCAGCAAAAAGGAAAAAAAGAAAAAGTGGAGAGAGGAGCCGCTCTCCGATCAGCTTGTGAAAGAGGTCAACGACCGGATGGAAGCAAGCGATCCCGCCTATGCAGAAAGCAAGCCGATCGAGCGCGAAATGCAGACCGTCAACCGCCGCAGTCCCGCAAGGAAAGTTCTGCTCGTCGAGCTTGTCGCGGTCATTGCTCTTTGCGCGACGATCTTTTTGACCAATCTGTTTATTCCGAACAGCGCGATCAACACCTTTGTGCGCGGGCTTTTCCAGGGGAATGCGCAGACGGCGGACGCCCGCGTCTATTCCGATTTCAAACTTTCGCCCGTGGTCAATGAATATGTAGACGCCGAAGTCACCGTTTCCGAGACGGGCGTTATGAGCTTCACGGCCGAGTGCACCGTTTACGCCCCCGTGGAAGGGACGCTGGAATCCGTTTACGGGAACGCAACGGACGGCTATTCCATTCGCCTGCGCCATTCGGATTCCTTTACGACGATCATCAGCGGGATCGACGACGTCTATCTTGCCGAAGGGGACAAAGTGCGCACGAATGTGCCGCTTGCCCACAGCGACGGCGAGGGCGCCGTGAGCATCATGTTCTATGACGGGGAAAATCTGATCCGGAACGTCGTCAAGAACGATGAAGGGATCTCCTGGAGCTGATGAGAGCAAAGCTGCGCGTCCACCCGCTGTTTCTGGCGGTGGGCGTGCTCACTGCGTTTACGGGGGGCCTCATTCTGTTTCTCGCGGCGACCCTTGCGGCGCTCGAACACGAGTGCGCGCACGCCTATGCCGCGCACAGATACGGGTATACCCTCGATAAAATCGTTCTCATGCCCTACGGCGCGGTGATCGCGGGCGATATCTCGGGCATCGGCAAGCGGCAGGAACTTGCGGTGCTCGCCGCGGGGCCGCTCTGCAATCTGGCCACGGGGATCTTCTTCGTCGCGCTCTGGTGGATCTATCCCGAAACGTATCCCTTTACCGAGCTTGCGGCGACCGTCTCCTTTTCGCTCTTTTTCGTGAACCTGCTTCCCGCGTATCCGCTGGACGGCGGCCGTATGCTTCGGCTTTTTCTGGACCCCATCGGCAAAAAACGTGCGCGTGCGATCAGCTGCGCGATCAGCCTGATCGTCGCCGCGGGAGTGCTCGTTCTCTTTATTTTGAGCTGTTTTTCCAAGCCGCAGTGGACGGCGCTTGCCTTTTCGGTCCTGCTGGCGGCGGGCGCGTTCGGCGGCGGAAAGTACGGACGGATCGTCTTTACGCCCAAACGGTTCGAGCACGGGGTGGAGGAACGTCGGATCGCCGTATCGTCGAAGCTGCGCGTGCGCGACGCCATCCGTTTTCTGCGCGAGGATCGCTATCTCACGTTTCTGCTGTTCGAAGAGGGAGAATTTTTGGGAGAGATCCCGGAAGAAGAGTATCTGGCCGCGTTGCAGCGGGGGGCGTATACGGAGCCGCTCGGAAGTCTGCTTTCGGCTGCATAAAACAACTTGAAATTTTGCGCGCGCCGTGGTATAATGCATTCAGGCAAACGCAAAGGGTCGGAGCGTGACGCTTCGGCCCTTGTTATCATTTGTAAGGAGGATCGCTTCCTCCCACGCAGTTTGTGCGGCGGAAGCGCGCCTATGAGAGGAAAAGCATGGAAATCCGCGAGATCCTTGCCCGCCACGCGTTCGGCTTCAAGAAAAAATACGGACAGAATTTTTTGAGCGATCCCAATCTGCTCCGCGCGATCGTGCAGGACGCGGGCGTGGATGAAAATACCGTCGTGCTCGAGATCGGCGCGGGCGCCGGATCGCTCACGCGGGCGCTTGCGGAATGCGCCCGGCGCGTCGTCGCATTCGAGATCGACGAAACGCTTCGTCCCGTGCTCGAAGAGACGCTTGCGGGCGTAAAGAACGCCGAGGTGATCTTCGGAGATTTTTCGAAGTGCGATCTTGCCGCGCTCGAAGAGAAGCTCGGGGAATACACGGTCGCGGCCAATCTTCCGTACTACATCACGACGCCGGTCGTGATGCGGTTCGTCGAGGAGGCGAAGCGCTGCCGCGGCATTACCGTGATGGTGCAGGAGGAGGTCGCCGCCCGGTTTGCGGCGCAGGCGGGGACGCCGGAGTACGGCGCGGTCACGGCCGCGATCGCGCGCAGGGGGAAATGCGAAATCGTGCGGAAGGTCTCGCGGACGCTGTTCACCCCCCGCCCCAACGTGGATTCCGCGGTCGTGCGCATCGAATTCGGGGAGCGGTTTCCGGTCAGGAGCGAAGAGGCGTACCGGAACGTCGTGCGGGCCGCATTTTCTTCGCGGAGAAAGACGCTGGAAAACAACCTCGTGAATGCGTTCCGCCTCTCCCGAAAACAGGCGGAAGAGGCGCTTGCGGAAGCGGGCGTCGCCCCGAACGCGCGCGGCGAGACGCTTCCGCCCGAACAGTTCGCAAAACTTGCGGATATTCTCACGGATCGGAACTTGCTGCGATAGGTTTTATCAGAACATTCTTCTCGCTTCGAGAAAGTAGCTCCACCGTTTTGCGGAGATCTGCTCGATCTTCGCATAATCGGAGGCCGTATGCAGAATGTAGTTGTCTCCGAGATACAGCGCGACATGTCCCACGCGCTCGATGCCCGCGTTGCCGCGGCGCGCGTCGTTCGTAAAGAACATCAGATCTCCCCGCCGCAACTCGCTCTGTTCGACATGGCGTCCCTGTCTGATTTGCGTGCGGGTATTCATATCGAGCAGGATATCCGCTCCGAAATAGAAGATATATTGCATGAGCGAGGAACAATCGAAACGATCTTCGGAAAATCCGGAGAGTTTGCGGCCCGTTCCGTCGTGCAGACGGATCGCGCCGTACACATAGGGGGTGCCTAAAACTTTCAGCCCCTGCGCGATCACGCGTTCCGCTTCGTCGCATCCCTCTTCGAGGGTCGTAAGGGCGGTGAAACGGGGATCGGCGCTGACATATGCCTTTCTGTTGCGGAACTGCGTTTCGAACCAACCGTCCCGCTGCGCGCCGCGTGCGAGCAGTACGCCTTTTTCCACCTGCCCCAGCGAAGCGTAGGAAGTTCCCGCGCCCGTGCGGACATTCAGCCCGTTCGCAAGCACGGAAACGTACGTTGCGACGGCGGGTTCCTCGGGCATGGCGGGCGGCTCGGTCGCCGCGGGCGGATCGAGTTCCGGCGCGGTTTGTTCCGGGCATTGCGGCACATTCCCGCCGTCTTTGGGCGCGTTTTCGGCGCATGCGGCAAGGGGAAAGGCGAAAAGGCCCGCGGCAAGCAATAACGACAAGAATTGTTTCTTCATATATCCCTCCTTGGACCAGCCAATCAGTATACCATGCCGCGGCATTCAAATCAAGTTTTTATCCGAGTGGGATTCTGGATATGGAGACATAATATGGCAAAGGCCTTTTTAAGCGAAAATAAATCAAAGCGATCCGAGGGGCAAAGGGGGATATTATGATCACAAGTTTCGACGGAACGGAACTATACGTCCATGAATGGACGGAGGTCGCGCAGCCGAAGGGGATCGTGCAGATCGTGCACGGCATGACGGAACACGGCGCGCGGTACGCGGATTTTGCGCGGTTTCTCAATGCGCACGGGTATCTCGTGGTGGCGGACGATCATCGCGGCCACGGGAAAACGGATCCGGATACGCTCGGATATCGCGCGGGCGACATGTTTGCCGATACCGTGCGCGACGAGGCCGCGATCACCGATCATTATCGTGCGAAATATCCGGGACTTCGGCATTTCTTGTTCGGGTTTTCCTACGGCTCGTTTCTTGCGCAGAGCTATATTTCCGAATACGGGGACAAGCTGGACGGGGCGGTGATCGCGGGAAGCTCTTACAAAAAAGATTTCGAGGTCCGCCTCGGGTCTGCGGTCGCCTCGCTCGGCTGCGCGTTTCTCGGCGCGAAAAAACCCGCGAAACTGATCGAAAAGCTCTCTTTCGGCGCATATGCAAAACGATTCGAGGACGGTCAGTGGCTCTCCGCCGATGAGGAGAACAACGCGGCCTATGCGGAAGATCCCTTTTGCGGATTCACCTGTTCGTTCCGGTTCTATAAGGATTTTTTCAAGGGCCTGAAGAGTCTCTATACGAAAAAATACATTGCCGGGCTGGATCCTGATCTTCCCGTTCTGCTCGTATCGGGCGCGGAAGATCCCGTGGGAAACATGGGGGACGGGGTCAGAAAACTGTATCGGTTTTATACGGAAAAGGCAAAGATGGAGCACGTTTCGCTTGTGCTGTTCGAAAACAGCAGGCATGAGTTTCTGAACGAAAAACGCGACCGCGCGCGCAAGTGGAACGTTCCCCTCGAATTCTTCGAGCAAAACTGAAACGAGCCGCCCGTGCGGGCGGATCGTTTATGCGTAAACAAAAAACGAAGTGCATAAAAAATAAGATCCTCCGCCGTGCGGCGGGGGATCTTTTCGATGAGGTCGGCTGCGATCCGAAAGTCAGTTGACCGTCTTGGGATCGAAATTGATGGTGTATTGATCGGAAGCGCGGTCGTCCGGGAAGATCGTCGCGCCGGAGACGACGGGCAGGACGAGCGGATTGACGAGCGCGGCCGAAGTGAGGTGAGTCACGGCGGCGCGGAGATAGGGGAACATCGTCTCGGTCGCATTGACGGCGAAGATCCTTCTGTCCTCGTTCGAGTTCATGTTATTGACCTCGAATACGCCCACGAGCCGCACGGTGAGATCGAAAGGTTTGGGTTCGTCCTCCTTGCTCTCGATCTTGCATTCGAGCGCGACGACATTGATCTTCGGATTCTCTTTGGAAGTCTGAATGCGGCGGGAGAAAAAGGGTTTGATCTCGAATTTTCTGTCCGGCGGCGCCTGAACGGGGTTTACCTTGAAGAAAAGCTCGTCTGCGGAAAGTCCGCGCATCGTATAGTCGATCATAATGTTACCTCTTATTCATTGAACTTCCCGAACATTGTAGCATATGCGCGGGAAAATGTCAATCAAAAGTTTTCAAAAGAAAAAACCGATGGGGCGCATTTTCGGGCGGGAAGGCCGCGGGCGGCGCAGTCCGCCTCTCAAATTGGCGTTTTTGTGTAAAAAAGTGCCTGTTTTTTCTCAAATTTCCCCGCGAAAGGCTTGTAATTTTCCATCGAATCGTGTATAATTTCTTTTGGTAAAAATCAGTAATCTCAGGAGGAATTATTTCATGGCAAAGAAGTATTGTTACCTTTTCACCGAAGGCAACGCGCACATGCGGGAGCTTCTCGGCGGCAAGGGCGCAAACCTCGCGGAAATGACCAACATCGGTCTCCCTGTCCCGCAGGGCTTCACGATCTCGACGGAGGCTTGCACGCAGTACTATGAGGACGGCAGGCAGATCAACCCCGAAATTCAGGCGGAGATCATGACGTACATCGATAAGATGGAGCAGATTACCGGGAAAAAATTCGGCGATAAAGAAAATCCGCTTCTCGTCTCCGTTCGCTCGGGCGCACGCGCTTCCATGCCCGGCATGATGGATACCATTCTCAACCTCGGTCTCAACGAAGAAGTCGTCGAGGTCCTCGCAAAGAAATCCAACAATCCCCGTTGGGCGTGGGATTGCTACCGCAGATTCATCCAGATGTTCTCGGACGTCGTCATGGAAGTCGGCAAGAAGTATTTCGAAAAACTCATCGACGACATGAAAGTCAAGAAGGGCGTGACGCAGGACGTGGAGCTTGACGCAAACGATCTCAAAACGCTCGCGGAACAGTTCAAGGCGGAATATAAGGCCCAGCTCGGGAAGGATTTCCCCGCCGATCCCAAAGAACAGCTCTTCGAAGCGATCAAAGCGGTGTTCCGTTCGTGGGACAACCCCCGCGCGAACGTCTACCGTATGGATCACGACATTCCCTATTCGTGGGGGACGGCGGTCAACGTGCAGATGATGGCGTTCGGCAACATGGGCGACAACTGCGGCACGGGCGTTGCGTTCACGAGAAACCCCGCGACGGGCGAAAAAGGTCTCATGGGCGAATTCCTCACGAACGCGCAGGGCGAGGACGTCGTTGCCGGCGTCCGCACTCCCATGCCGATCGCAAAGATGGCCGAAGTGTTCCCCAAAGTATACGAACAGTTCCAGGAAGTATGTAAGATCCTCGAAAATCACTATCGCGATATGCAGGATATGGAGTTCACCGTGGAGAACGAAAAGCTCTATATGTTGCAGACGCGCAACGGCAAACGCACGGCGGCGGCGGCGATCAAGATCGCCTGCGACCTCATCGACGAGGGAATGATCACCGAACAGGAAGCGCTCATGCAGATCGACGCAAAATCGCTCGATATGCTGCTGCATCCGCAGTTCGACCCGAAGGCTTTGAAGGCGGCCGATAAGAACAACGTCGTCGGCAAAGGCATTGCGGCGTCTCCCGGCGCTGCGGCGGGGACGATCGTGTTCACCGCGGAAGACGCCGTTGCCGAAGGGAAGAAGGGAAAGAAAGTTGTTCTTGTCCGTCTCGAAACTTCGCCCGAGGATATCGAAGGCATGAAGTTTGCGCAGGGCATTCTCACGGTGCGCGGCGGACAGACGTCGCACGCGGCGGTCGTTGCGCGCGGCATGGGAACGTGCTGCGTCTCCGGTTGCGGCGATATCAAAATGGACGAGGAGAACAAACAGTTCACGCTTGCCGGGAAGCTGTTCAAGGAAGGAGACGTTCTCTCTCTCGACGGTTCCACGGGCTGCATCTACGATTGCCTCATTCCCACCGTTCCCGCAGATCCCAATTCCGGCTACTTCGGAAGGATCATGGAACTTGCCGATAAATACAAGGCTTTGGGCGTGCGCACCAACGCGGATACCCCCAAGGATGCAAGACAGGCGGCGGCGTTCGGCGCGCAGGGCATCGGTCTGTGCCGTACCGAGCACATGTTCTTCGATCCCAAGAGGATCGGCGCGTTCCGCGAAATGATCTGCGCGGATACGAAGGAAGAGCGCGAAAAGGCGCTTGCCAAGATCGAGCCGATGCAGCAGGAGGACTTCGAAGGTCTCTTCGAGGCGCTCGGCGGCCAGCCCGTCACCATCCGTTTCCTCGATCCGCCGCTCCACGAGTTCGTGCCCACCGAAGAGGCGGACATCGAAGCGCTCGCAAGGGCGCAGAAAAAGACGGTCCAACAGATCAAACAGATCATCTCCGATCTCCATGAGTTCAACCCGATGATGGGGCACCGCGGGTGCCGCCTCTGCGTCACCTATCCCGAGATTGCCGTCATGCAGACGAGGGCGGTCATGAAGGCGGCCATCGCCGTTGCAAAGCGGCATAAGGATTGGAAAGTCGTGCCCGAGATCATGATCCCGCTCACGGGCGAAGTCAAGGAATACAAGTTCGTGAAAGACGTCGTGGTCAAGACGGCGGAGGAAGTGATCAAGTCCAAACACAAGAAGATCAAGTATGAAGTGGGTACCATGATCGAGATCCCGCGCGCCGCACTCACCGCGGATGCGATCGCGAAAGAGGCGGACTTCTTCTGCTTCGGCACCAACGACCTCACCCAGATGACGTTCGGCTTCTCCCGCGACGACGCAGGGAAATTCCTTCCCGCGTACTATGCCAACAAGATCTATGAGAGCGACCCGTTCGCAAGATTGGATACGACGGGCGTCGGCCAGCTCATGGAGATGGCCGTAAAGAAGGGAAAGAAAGGCAACAAGAAGCTCCACACGGGTATCTGCGGCGAACACGGCGGCGATCCTTCGTCGATCGAATTCTGCCACAACATCGGGCTTACCTATGTTTCCTGCTCGCCTTACAGAGTTCCCATTGCGAGACTTGCGGCCGCGCAGGCGAATATCAAGAATCCGAGAAAGTAAACGGCCGAATAAGGCTTCCCGAACGGGAGCGCGCCGGCAGTCATCTTTTATCGAAAAAAACAGGCAATTTGCATCGGCAAATTGCCTGTTTTCACGGGAGCGGGGTTGGCGACAGAACAGGCATCGGAAAATTTTTCCGGTGCCTGCCTTTATTTCAGATCAACGCAAAAAAATCGAAGGCCGAGCTGAAACGGGGATCGGCTCTTGTTTACGGAAAAAGGTTCCGATTCGCCGTTGCTTCGGAATAAAATTTTTCGCGCTGTCGAAATAACCGAAACAAAGATACGTAAAATCCGCGCTTGCGCCATAATTTTATCACGTTTGCGGCAAAGCCGTCAAGCGTTCTCAATCGAGAACTATTAAAAAATTGTCGGATTGTATAATCTAATTATCGGTTCTTGATTGAGAACGGGAGAGGGAATCTATGAGTTTGTCGGAAGCGATCAAAATCCGCATGTTGTCTTTTATGAGGGAAAAGGGCTTTTCGCAGTACGATTTTTATGTCAAGGGCGGGATCGCGAAGTCCACGGTTTCGCAAGTTCTGAGCGGAGCCAGGGAGCGCGTCGCCGTGAGAACGGTATACGAAATGGTCTGTACGATGGGCGGATCGCTGAAAGAATTTTTCGATGATCCCATTTTCGGAGAGATCAGCGATTGAACGAAGAAAAAAAACCGTTTTGCGAGTGCAAAACGGTTTTTTGAAAGAAGCGATCGAAAAACTTATTTTTTCAAGGTCTGCAATACGATGTCGGGGGCCTGCTCGTAGCGCGCAAAGGATTCCGAGAATTTTCCCCGTCCCTGCGTCATGGAGCGGAGCGACGTCGCGTACGTGAGGATCTCGCCCTGCGGCGCTTCCGCGGTGATCACCTGCATGTCATCCTGTGCGTCCATGCCGATGATCCTGCCGCGGCGCTTGTTGAGGTCGCCCATAATATCTCCCACATATTGTTCGGGAACGGCGATCTTGAGCCGGGAAATGGGTTCGAGCAGCACGGGATTGGCGTTTTTCATGCCCTCCTTGAAGGCCAGCTCGGCGGCGGCTTTGAACGCGGCCTCCGAAGAATCCACGGGGTGGGAGCTTCCGTCGAACAGAACCGCCTTCATGCGAATGACGGGGTAGTCCGCAAGCATGCCGTGGGGCAGGCATTCGACGATCCCTTTTTCGACTGCGGGGATATAGTTCTTCGGCACGGTTCCGCCCACGACTTCCTCGGAAAATTCAAAATCCTTTTCGCAAGGTTCGAAGCGCATTTTCACGTGTCCGTATTGGCCGTGTCCGCCGGTCTGTTTTTTGTACTTGCCCTCCGCGGTCGAAGTGGAGCGGATCGTCTCTTTATAGGCGACGGAGGGAGTTTTAAAATCGGCGTCCACACCGAATTTTGCTTTGAGTTTTTTCTTGATGATCTCGAGGTGAACTTCACCCTGTCCGCAAGCGAGCGTTTCGCCCGTATCGGGATTCTTGACGATCTGGAACGATTTGTCCTCTTCCGCAAGACGGTTCAGCCCTCCGAACACTTTATCTTCCGTGCCGCGCACGGTGGCCGAAACCGCCATGGAGAGCACGCCTTTGGGGAAGGGGATGGGATCGAAGCGCACGGGGGTATTCGCGTCGCAGAGCGTATCTCCCGTGCCGGTGTTCGCGAGTTTTGATACCGCGCCGATGTCGCCCGCGCCGAGCGCAGAGACCGGCTCGAGTTTCTTTCCGCGTACCAGATAGAGCGCGTTGATGCGCTCCGTGGTGTTCGTGTTGGGATTCAACACGTCGGCGCCCGTTCTGAGCGTCCCGCGGCAGACCCTGAGGTAGTTCATTTTTCCCACGAAAGGATCGACGGCGGTCTTGAATACTTGCGCCGCAAGCGGGCCGTTCTCTTCGCACGCGATGCCCGTCACGACGTCTTTTTTCAGATCGGTGGCGGGGATCCCCGCGCGCTCCGCCGCCTGGGGCATATAGTTGACGATCTCATTGAGAAGATTGATCACGCCCTTGTTTTGCAGCGCGCTGCCGGCCATGACGGGAATGACGTTGATGTTGAAGATGCCCTTGCGGATCCCGTGAATGGTATCTTCGCGGGAGAGGAAGCCGTCCTCGAAATATTTGTCGAGCAGCACTTCGTCGTTTTCGGCGGCGGTCTCCATGAGCGAGGACTGCATTTCTTCGAGGTCGCGCCGATAGATCTCCGGCACGGGGATCTCCTCGGGGCCGACGTTTGTAAATTTATAAGCCTTGCCCGTGAGCGCGTTCACGATGCCGGTCATCTTGTTCCCTTCCATAATGGGGATCTGAATGGGCGCGATCTTTCCCTTATACTGCTCTTGCAGCGCGTGGACGGTGCCGTAATAATCGGCGTTCTCTTTATCCATTCCGTTGATGAACACGACGAGAGGTTTTTTCGCTTTGAGGCAGAGATTGATCGCCTTTTCGGCGCCGACCGTGACGATCCCGTTTGCGCCCGTCACGACGAGCGCAGAACCCGCCGCCCGCATTGCGGAATTGAATTCACCTTCGAAATCATAAAAACCGGGGACGTCGATGAGGTTAAGTTTCACGTCCTTCCAGTTGAGGTACGCAACGGCGAGAGAAACGGAAGATCTGCGCGCGATTTCCTGTTCGTCGAAATCGCACACCGTGGTGCCGTTTTCGATTTTGCCCATGCGTTCGATGACGCCGGCATTGAAGAGCATGGCCTCGCAGAGCGTGGTTTTCCCTTCGCCACTGTGGCCTACGACCGCAAGATTGCGAATATTTTTTGCAGAAAGATCCATAAATGGTACCCCTTACTAAGTTGTTTGCGCAGACGCTCCGGCGACCCGCATGCTCTCATTATACAGGCTGATTCGGAAAAAATCAAGAGGGGACGGAAAATAAATTGCATTTTTTGTGTGAATGTTTCAATCGGGGCTGTCAGCGGAAATTTTTCCCCTGATGGAAATAGAAGTAGTCCATTTTTTCTCCCCGAGACTTGCAGAGACGGGCAAAGCCCCTCATACGAGGGCCGAAATGTATTTCTCCCGAAATGGGAGATTTTCTTAAAATGCCTTGTAAAAATTTTTTGGTTGTGTTATACTTAAAATGCGCTACAATTGCATATCCTACATACAATTATGGTACAACGGCATCGGTGTATCCTTTTTCCGTATGTAGGAAATTGTAGCGCAAACAATTCGGGGATACTCGAAGCGGGCGCTCCCTGAATTGGGAGCGCCTTTTCTTTGCCCGCAAATATTTTTTTACAAGGAGTTGTTTTATGAAGAAGAAGTTTTGGCTCATTTTACTTGCTCTTGCAAGTGCGCTTTGTCTTGCGTTTAGCGCAACGGGGTGCGCTAGAGTACATGCACACACTTTTTCTGCTGAGTGGTCGAGCAACGCGGAAGTTCATTGGCATGCAGCAACGTGCGAGCATACGGAACTACGAAGCGAAGAGGCGGCGCACCTCTACAAAGAAGGGAAGTGTACGGTATGCAACTATCTTCATACAGGCCACATTTATGAAGAGGGTATTTGCAACGTTTGCGGAGCAAAGAATCCCGATTACAAACCGGGCGGCGATCAAGGAGGGGGAGAGATAGGAGAAAACTACGCCGTGCAATTTGATGTTAACGGTGGCTACCCAATTGTTATCTTTAAGACATGCGAAGCCGGAAAAGCAATTTCTGCTCCGCAGGAGC
Source organism: uncultured Clostridia bacterium (assembly GCA_947589085.1). Taxonomy (GTDB): domain Bacteria; phylum Bacillota; class Clostridia; order Christensenellales; family Borkfalkiaceae; genus Gallimonas. Next base: position 48,350 of record CANPZD010000004.1, on the reverse strand, counting down.
CGAAAAAGGAAGGATATCGTTTCGGTGGATGGTATATCGATGTAGCTTGTTCGCACGAGGCCTTTTTCCCATATACCGTCACGAAAGACGTTACTTTTTACGCAAAATGGACTGCCGCAAACAAGACAGTGGTAAAATTTAGGATAGCACCCGAAGCAGGGCCTTTTACGACGAACGGAGACATAATCGTCGATGGGAAGGTCATTGGAACAAGTGGAAATAAAATAATTGATTATTCGCAGGATATCCTTCCGCCCATGGAGATCGAACGTGGCTCTAAATTAGAACAACCGAATAATCCAAAGGATATCACATATCAAGATGACGATGGGAATGCGCATACGTTGCGTTTTTCCTATTGGACGTTTTCATCCGTTTATGAGTATAATTTATCTACGGCGGTTTTGTTTCCCCTCTATGATACCGATTTCGATGAACTCACCCTTAATGCAGTATATATAGAGGTAGAAAGCGATCAAACCTATGCAAAACTTATGGTGCATCCGGAAAATGGGGAAAAGGATACTGTAATGTATGGACTCCTTCATCAAGAATTACCTATCGCGACTCTCAACGCTAATACACCATATCCTTTCGAGACAGACGGACATGCCCCCCGTAAAGCGGGTTATGAAGCGACGGGGTATTATAAGACGCCGGAGTTTACCGCCGAAAACATTTATCCCGTTCCTTTCCTATTTGAAAAAGAGAAAAATGATGTCTATATTCGCTGGGCAAAAAAGGATGACGTGCAAATAACGTTCGATTTTGGATATGAAAATAAAAAAGAAATATCTACAACGCAATACAGGGGATACGTTCAAAGAATCGAGGATCCGATTCGCGCGGGGTACACTTTCGATGGATGGTATGCTCCCTATACGCCGGCAAATGAAGACAATGCGTGGGATTTCTCTCACGATACGGCGTGGTCATCGTTCACCCTTAAGGCGAAATGGATCAAGACAGCCGCTGTTGTAACCTTTGATTCTCTTGGCGGCGAAGCGAGAAATCCCATCGCCGTACAAAATGACTCTGTCATAAATTCCCTTCCCATTGTAGAACGCGAAGAGGATGGCGGCAACACCGTTTACAACTTTCTTGGATGGTATCTCGATGAAGCAGGTTCTCATCCTGCTTTAACGGAAACAGGGTTAACAGTGAATGGAGACTTAACGTTGTATGCAAAATGGAGCGATAAAATCGACATCTCAAAACTTGAATTGCGAATGATGGGTTCCGGCTATACCGTTTCCGTAAAGAAAGGAGCCGAAAAGGAATTATTTGGTGCCATTCTTCTGCCAACCCGCTATAAAGGGAAAGAGATCAAGCGAGTGGAAAGTAGCGGATTTGCAGGATGTACCAACCTTACGGAAATTGTTTTACCAAAAACGATTTATGCAATTTTCACAAAAGCATTCAAGGATTGCACTTCCTTGAAAAAGATTGTCCTACCGGATGAGATCGAACAGATTGCGGCCGGAGCCTTTGAGAATTGTACTGAACTTGAGAATGTAAATTTTCCCGCGGGAGATGGATTCGCGTATATTCAGGCAGATATTTTTGCTACATCTCCGAAGATGCTTGCAAAAATGACGAAAGACGTAAGGAATGGTGTTTCTGTTTTCTATTGGGAACAAGCTTGTCTCGGCGTCGGGTATGGTACGGAGGATAAGAACGGCGACGGAAAGGCGGGTGTTTGGAACGTAACGGATTTGACGGATTATACCGTAAAAGAAGGAACGAAAGTCGTCGCATCCGGAGCTTTCTATTACTGTTCAAAATTGAAGAGCTTGACATTTTCAGATTCTGTTATGTGGGCTTCAGAGAGTGTTTTTCCGACAGACTTTATATCCAATGGGTTGGGAGGCTGTATTCTTACCGAATTGCACCTGTCTGCATCTTATAAATACAGCCAGTTGGCTCCCAATTATCCTGCCAATTTAGAGGTTCTTACAGTCCCTGCAAGCAATCCCTATTTTGAGGTCGTGAACGGTTGCCTTGTCTATAAGCCGGAAAAAATTCTTGTTGCTTCTGTTGTTTCCGCCTCGAAAATACCGAATGGGATCGTTATTGTCGGTGAAGAATCTTTTCGAAACAAACAGCTTGACACAGTAAAGATCCCCGAGACGGTAACGACGATCCGCTCGCATGCTTTTGACGACGGTGCTTATACTTCAATTATTATTCCCGACAATGTTGGCATACTCGACGCTTATGCGTTTACAAACTGTAGCAATCTTCAATCACTTACGCTTGGCGCAAAGGCGCCTCTCATGGAGACGGCTTTCTTTACAAATATACATTCTTATGACCTTGCAAACATAGAAATTTCCTTCGTTAATGAAAACATGATCTGTATAAATAGCATCGTCTATAATCGAAGGAACGGCGATATGATCTATGGTGCACCTGCTTATGTAGGCCCGTTTACTCCGTGGGAAAAGGCTACTCGGATCAAGAGTAGTGTTCTTGGCGGACACTACACAGAGTTTTGGCTTCCGGATAATATTGAAGAAGTTGAGGACGCGTTGATTGCGGCGCTCGAAGTAGACAAACTCATCCTCGGAAAGCGTTGGGGCAGTAGTGACGATACCTTTGAGAAACTTTTCGGGAACAACCGCGGAGGGCGCACAAGTATGAATTTATGTAAAGAAATTCAAATTTACGATGACGGAGATATGGTTGTACAAGACGGCGCAGTTTACAATAAGGACATTTCACGCCTTCTATTTGTCGAAAGCGATACGGCACAACTTGTCATTCCCGATACTGTAACTTCCGTAGCGGGTAGCGTGGAAGCGTATTCCGTAAAAGATCTTACTGTAGGAGCGGGAATCTCCTTCGAAGAGTTTATTAAATTTATTTACGGATACGAAAGTTCGAGCATGTCGTCATCCGGCTGCGGTGCGGCTTTTTATCCCGAAAAGATCCTGGTCAGCGAGAAAAACGCCGAGCTATCCTCTTTTGGCAATGTTGTCTATTCAAAAGATCGGACGAGCCTTGTTTATATACCTGCTAATTTTGACGGAGATCTTGTTCTCCCGAAAGAAATGACTTTCATACATAATCTATTTAGCATCATGACTTCCTCGTATGGGAACGAGATCACTTATGATGAGGATTGGGAAGAATATCGTCTCGAACTAAGCTACGTTCATATCCACACGCTTTCCGTCGAAGAAGATTCGCATCTTGAAACGATCGGCGCATTTACTTTTGCGCCCGCTTCGGTTTATTATCCGACATCATGGTTTGGAAAGCCTGATTGGAGCGATGGACTTGATTTAAGAGACGGAAAAGACGGTGATGAAGCTGTAGAATTTGTTCCGAATTGGACTATTGATGCACAACTTGCCAGTATCACATTCCAAATTGACAAAATTGACCTCTCAAATGCAACGAAATTGAAAGAAATTCATGGTAAAGCTTTCTTTGGTTTGGAGACCCTGCGTGAGGTTATTCTGCCTAATTCCATAACTAGTTACGGCTGGTTGGTGTTTGGTGTAGATGAGTGGGGAGGCGGAGGAAGTGCCCTTGAAAGCATCACTGGCGGCAATTTCGCCAATGCAGAATTCTGGTATGATTTCATCAATGATTATTCCAAATTATGTGACGAAAACGGATTCTTCATTGTCGACGGCGTACTGCTTGGATATCGCCCTCAAGGGGATGTGACCGAGATAGTGCTTCCCGGGGGCTTAACAACAATCAGAGAGAGAGTATTTAAGAGTTGCAGTTCACTTGAAAAGGTATATTATGTCGGAACGCAAGAGGACTGGGAAGAGATGCAAATAGGTTCTGATAATTCCTATCTTACTTCAGCCATTCGATATTACTTCTCTTTGACGGAACCGAGCGGGAAGCAATGGACGGAATATGATTATTGGTGGCACTTTGATGAAATGGAAAAAGTCGTCGAATGGGTGAAGCAATAATTCAAATATAAAAAGTCTTGCCATATCAAATTGCCCCCTGCGTAAAAGCGCAGGGGGCAATTTGGTGTACCCGCCGGGGGTCGAACCCGGAGTCGACGGCGTCGGAGGCCGTAATGTTATCCAATTACACTACGAGTACATATTTCATTTGATCGACGGCGTACTTCGCCGCAAGCGGCTCGTGAGCCGCACAAGGTCGCACAGTCGAAGCGCGGCAATCGGAATCCGTAATGTTATCCAATTACACACGAGTACATATTTATTTGGTCGACGGCGTACTTCGCCGCGAGCGGCTCGTGAGCCGCACAAGGTCGCACAATCGAAGTGCGGCAATCGGAGGCCGTAAATATTGATTGATGGCAATTCGGGCGGAAATGCGTTCGTTGCACGCGCCGAACGGATATCAATGAACACATTATAACACATTCTTCGGAAAATTGCTTTATATTTTTGTGCGAATATGGTAAAATAGAGGAAAATTTTTCGGGAGGCGGCAAAACATGCCGAAACAGAGAGTCGTCGTCGGCATGAGCGGCGGTGTGGATAGTTCCGTTGCGGCGCTCTTGCTCAAACAACAGGGATATGAAGTCGTGGGACTTTTTATGCGCAATTGGGAAGAGCGGGACGCAAACGGGGTATGTACCGCGGAGGAAGATTTCGAGGACGTCAAGCGCGTAAGCTCGTTGCTGGAGATCCCTTATTACACCGTCAATTTCGCGAAAGAATATCGGGAGCGCGTGTTTTCCTATTTTCTTGCGGAATACAGTGCGGGAAGAACGCCGAACCCCGACGTTTTATGCAACCGGGAGATCAAATTCGGGCCGTTCAAAGAATATGCCGAAAAATTGGGAGCGGATCTGATTGCGACAGGCCATTACTGCGGCATTTCGCACGAAAACGGCGTGCACTGTCTGCTCAAGGCGAAGGACGCCTCGAAAGATCAGACGTATTTTCTCAATCAGCTCTCGCAGAGGCAGCTCGAAGGCGTATTGTTTCCGCTTGCTTCGCTTGAAAAATCCGAAGTACGCGCCCTCGCCGCGCAGTACGGACTTGCGACGGCCGAAAAAAAGGATTCCACGGGGATCTGCTTTATCGGCGAACGGAACTTCCGCAAATTTTTGCAGGAGTATCTGCCGGCCAAGCGCGGGAAGATCCTCACGCTCGAGGGCGAAGAAGTCGGTGAACATCTCGGACTGATGTATTATACGCTCGGGCAGAGGCGCGGGCTGGATCTGGGCGGAAAACGCGGCGAAGAGGGCCGTTGGTTTGTCGTAAAGAAGGATCTGGAACGCAATATTCTCTATGTTTCCCATGGGGACGAATCGCCGCTCTATTCCGCGGGGTGCCGTCTCTCGCACATGAATTACATTCCCGCAGAACCCCGAAATGAGTCGTTTTGCTGTACGGCGAAATTCCGCTATCGGCAGAGCGAGCAGCGGGTTTTGTTCAAGCGCACGGGCCGGGATACGGCGGAGATCGTGTATGAAACGCCGCAAAGGGCGGTCACGCCCGGCCAGTTCGCCGTGATCTACGATGAAACCCGTTGCCTCGGCGGCGGCGTGATCGAGGAGACGTTTTGACCGTGGAAGATTTATTCCGGGATCTTACTCCCGATTTCGAGAAGATGAAAGCGTACGGATTTCGGGAATTCGACGGCGTTTGGCGGTACCATGTCCGCATTCTCGACGGCGCATTCGAGCTTCATGTGCGCGTCGGGCGGAACGGGGAGACCGAAACGGAGCTGATCGATGTTCTCACGGGCGAATTGTATACCCTGCACCTCGTGGAGGAAGCGTCGGGCGAATTTGTCGGCAGCGTCCGCGCGGCGTATCTTGCGGCGCTCGAATCCATTGCGCGCGCATGTTTCTTCCGCGCGTCCAAACGCGGACAAGCGCACAGAATCATGACCCATGTGCGCAAAATATACGGCGACGAGCCGGAATTTCTATGGGAAAAATTCCCGGACGACGCGGTGCTGCGGCGCAAGGATAACGGCAAGTGGTATGCGGCATTCCTTACGGCGGAGCGGAAAAAGCTCGGACTTTCGGGAGAGGGCAAGGCCGAAATTCTCGACTTGCGCGCGGATCCCGGGGAGATCGCGCGCTGTGTGGACGGCGTGCGCATTCTGCCCGGCTGGCACATGAACAAAGCGCACTGGATCACGGTTCCGCTGGACGATACCATGTCCGATCCGGAGATCGAGGCGCGGATCGAAACGAGCCGCATGCTTGCGGCGGGTAAAAAAACGGGAGGAACTCATGGAAACGATTGAATTTCTGAAAGCGTGCGGCGCGTTCATGCTGTTGACCGTAGACGGCGACAGACCGGCGGGGCGGCCGTTCGGCGCGGTCGCCGAGATCGACGGCGATCTGTATCTCAGCACGGATGCGCACAAGGCGGTGTATCGTCAGATCGTCGGAAACGGGAACGTGCAGATCGTGGCGCTCAAGAGCGGTACGCGCGATTGGATCCGCATCGACGGCGTTGCGAGCATTTGCGGATCGCTTGAAAAAAAGGCGGCCATGCTGAAAGATTGCCCGAATCTGCTGAAATATTACAGTTCGGCGGAGGATCCGTCGTTCTGCCTTATCTGCGTGAAGGCAATCCGCCGGGAATTGCATACTGCCGCGGTGGTCGAATATTTTCCGTCGGTTTCGGCGTAGTCTTTTTTGCGTCGCAGTTGACAATTTTATTTTCCCGCGCTATAATAATATAAAAACAAAAGGAGACAGACTGTGGAAGGGCCAAGTCCATGCGTAGACCGAAACAACAAGCCGTTTTGCGCGGTCTGCTTTCCCGCGTAAGATCAAACGGCTTCTTTCGGCTGCGCCGCCGGTGTTCGAATACCTTGTGAGGTGGAGTGATGAAAGAAGAACTGAAAGAATTTCTGGATTTAAAAGATTATGAAAGCGCTGCCGATTCGGTGAAGAAAGAAACTCCCGAAGTGGTGGCGCATATTTTTTCCGAGCTGCCGGAGAAGGATCTGATTCCGTTTTCCCGCGCTTTGGAGAGCGATCTGCTTGCGGACGTGCTCGTTCTGCTCGACGCGCCTCTGCAGCAGAAGATCATTGCGGGCCTGCACGACGACGAACTTCAGGAAGTCATGGAGGACGTCTCCGTCGACGATACGGTGGATATCATCGAGGATCTGCCCGAGAATGTCGCGCGGCGCATCGCGGAAGAAGAGGAGATCCTCGCGCTTCTGGCGGAGCGAAAATTCGCCGTGCTCAAACCGCTGCTTGCGGAGATGAACGAGATCGATCTCGCGGCCGTATTCGAGAGCGCGAAGGAAGAGGATCTGCCCATTCTTTTCCGCATATTGCCCAAGGATCTTGCGGCGCAGATGTTCGTTGAGATCGATTCCGACACGCAGCAAAAGCTGCTCAAAAAGCTCAACGATAAAGAAATCAAAGACGTCATGGACGAACTTTTCCTCGACGATACGGTGGATCTTGTCGAGGAAATGCCCGCCAACGTGGTCAAGCGGCTGCTGGCGCAGAGCGACAACGAAACGCGCGCTTACATCAACGAGATCCTGAAATATCCCAAGGACAGCGCGGGCAGCATCATGACGATCGAATTTGTCCGATTCCTGCCCACGATGACCGTAGAGGCCGCATTCGACCGCATCCGCGAGACGGCGATCGACAAGGAGACCATCTACACCTGCTATGTGACGGATTCCGAAAACAAACTCATCGGCCTCGTCACCGCGAAGGACCTCATGCTCGCCCGAAAGGGACAGCTGATCTCCGAGATCATGGAGGACAACGTCATCTATGTGAACACGCGCGACGATAAGGAAGTCGTGGCGCGGAAAATTTCCGATTACGGGTTTCTCGCGATCCCCGTGGTAGACGACGAGAGAAGGCTCGTCGGGATCGTCACCGTCGACGACGCGATCGACGTCATCGAGGAGGAAAACACCGAGGACCTCGAGCGAATGGTCGGTATCGTGCACGACAACAAGCCGTACTTAAAGACGAGCGTGTTCTCGATCTGGAAAAAACGCGTGCCGTGGCTGCTCATCTTGCTCGTAAGCGCGACGTTCACGGGACTGATTCTGAATAAATTCGAGGGACTGCTTTCCACGGCGATGCTCGCGTGCGTACCCATGCTCATGGATACGGGAGGAAATTCCGGTTCGCAGGCCTCCGTTACCGTGATCCGCGCGCTTGCGCTCGGCGAACTCACCACGCGGGACGCGGGAAAAGTGTTATGGAAGGAATTCCGCGCGTCTCTGCTGCTTGCCGTCACGCTCGGCGTCGCTTGTTTTGCGAAGCTCATGCTCATCGACGTGTTGCTGTTCCGCTTCGACTACGATATCGTAACGTGTCTCGTCACTTCGCTTGCCCTGTTCTGCACGGTCGTCATGGCCAAATTTGTCGGCTGCATGCTGCCGCTTCTCGTGAAGAAGTGCAAACTCGATCCTGCGGCCGTGGCAAGCCCGTTTATCACAACGATCGTAGACGCCGTTTCCCTTCTGATCTATTGCGGTCTGGCGTTTGTGATCTTCGGATGACCGGAAAACGGAGCGTGCGCTCCGTTTTTTTTGCGGCATGCGGAAGTCCGCCCGCGGGGCGGGCGAAATTCGGTCGGGCGCCGGCTTGATTTTTTTTGCACGGTATGATATACTCGGTTTGTTATGAAAGTGTTTGCGATCAGCGATTTGCATCTTTCCGGTCTTTCGGATAAGCCGATGGACGTGTTCGGATCGGGCTGGGAAGGGCATTTCGAAAAAATCAAACGCGATTGGTCGGAAAGAGTGCGGGAAGGGGACATCGTGCTCATCGGCGGCGACATTTCGTGGGGCATGAAGTTCGAGGAGGGAATGTACGACGTCCGCTCGCTCGAAGAACTTCCCGGCGAAAAAGTATTCGTCCGCGGCAATCACGATTTCTGGTGGAGCGGCATCACGCGGATCCGCGAAAACGCGCCGCCGCACTGCTACTTTTTGCAGAACGACTGTCTCAGGCTGGGCGATTACGTGATCGCCGGATCCCGCGGGTGGACCTGCCCGGGCAGCGCGGATTTCACCGACCGCGACGTAAAGCTGTACCTGCGCGAGGCGGAACGGTTCAAACTTGCGTTCAAAGAGGTGGAAAAGGTGCGAAGAGACGGGGATACGCTTCTCGTTCTCATTCATTATCCGCCTTTCAACATCAAGAAGGAAGATACGCTCTTTACGGAGCTGTTTGAGGCGAACAAGGTGCAAAAGGTCATCTTCGGGCACTTGCACGGCAGCGGATATTTTCCTTTGCGCTGCGAAAAAGACGGGATCGAATACTTTCTCACGTCCTGCGACAAAACGAAATTTTCTCTCGTGGAAATCGCGTGAAAGGCTTGCCTTTTATACGGCCGTATGATATAATACTAAAAGAAAGCAGAGTTTTTAAGTGCGGCACGGCGAGGCCGACAAGACGACGCAAAATTCTTAAGACGTTCGGGACAAGTCCGGTATGGTCTTGCGGCACACTCTGCCGTGAGACTTTTTTCTTAAAATTCCAAAAGGAGAAACAATGTCCGAACACATCATCATGGATGAGGTCGCGCTGCACCGCTGTATCGTGCGGCTTTCGCATGAGATCGAAGAGCGCTGCGAGGGGTTGGAAAACGTCGTCCTGCTCGGAATGAAAGCGGGCGGCGGCGCCGTCGCGCGGCGCATTGCGGATTATTTCGCCCGCTCGCAGGATACGCTCGTTCCGTGCGCGGGGCTGGAAGAGGCCGAGACCTGCGGCGTTTTGACGGACGGAAAATGCGTTGTGCTCTGCGATACCGTGCTCTATACGGGCAAAACGGCGATCGAGGGCGTGGAAACGCTCTTCCGTCTGGGGCGGCCTGCGCGCATTCAGCTGCTCGTGCTCATCGATCGCGGCGGGCGCAAACTTCCCGTAAGGGCAGATTTCGTCGGCAAGAACGTGCCCACGTCGCGGCATGAACGCGTGGAAGTGCGGCTGAAAGAACTGGGCGCCGCGGCGGACGCGATCGCGATCACGGGAGGGAAGGCATGATAGCTTCGAAGGATCTGCTCGGTCTCTGTCCGCTCTCCGCGGAGGAGATCGAAGAAATTTTGTCTCTCGGTCTCGAATTCAAAAAAGCGCTGAAACGGGGGGAAAAGAACCGCAGCGAACTGGCCGGGAAATCGGTCGTGATCCTTTTTTACGAAAATTCGACGCGCACGCGCACCTCGTTCGAGCTTGCGGCAAAATTTCTCGGCGCGCACGTCGTGAATATTTCGGTGGCGACCTCTTCGGTCCGGAAAGGAGAGACGCTCGTCGATACGGGTAAGACGCTCGACGCGATGAAGAACGACTTCATTGTCATTCGTCATCCGGCGGGGGGCGCGCCGCGGCTGCTCGCCAAAACGGTGAAGGCGCATGTGATCAATGCGGGCGACGGCATGAACGAGCATCCCACACAGGCGCTCTTGGACTTTCTGACCATGAAAGAACATTTCGGCTCCTTGGGGGGACTCAAAGTCGCGATCCTCGGGGATATCCGTCATTCCCGCGTGGCCAAGAGCAATCTCTATGGGCTGAAAAAGCTCGGCGCCCGCGTTTCGATGTATGCGCCGCGCACGCTCATGCCTGCCGGGATCGACGACATGGGGGCGGAAATTTGCCGTTCGCGGGAGGAAGCGCTGGCGGATGCGGACGTCGTGATGGGACTGCGCATTCAGCTGGAACGCCAGCATGCGGGGAATTTTCCTTCGCTCGGCGAATATGCGAAATATTACGGGGTGAACGCGGACGTTCTCAAGTTCGCCAAACCCGGCGCGCTGATCATGCACCCCGGCCCCGTGAACCGGGGCGTGGAACTCACCTCCGCGCTCATCGACGGAGATACAAGCAGGATCGAAGAACAAGTGCTCTCGGGGGTCGCGGTACGCATGGCGGTGCTGACTCTGTTGAATAAGGAGGTCGTATGATCATTCACGGCGCGGAAGTCGTACTTGCAAACGGCGTCAAAAAGACGGATATCCGGATCGAAAACGGAAAGATCCTCGGATTCGGCAAAAATCTTTCTCCCCGCGCGGGAGAAGAGACGCTCGACTGCACGGGTCTTACGGTATTCCCCGGGCTGATCGATATGCACGTGCATCTCAGGGATCCCGGCTTCGAATACAAGGAAGATATCGAAAGCGGTTCGCGGGCGGCCGTCAAGGGCGGATTTACGCAGATATGCTGCATGCCCAACACAAAACCCGTGACCGACAACAAAGTGACCGTCACATACATCAGGGCGCGGGCCGCGCAGGTCGGCCTGTGCAAGATCCATCCCATCGGCGCGATCACCGAGGGGCAGGAGGGAAAGAATCTCGCCGCGATCGGCGCGATGAAGGCCGCGGGCGCCGTCGCCCTTTCGGAGGACGGAAAGAGCGTTGAAAATACGGGACTGATGGCCAATGCCATCCGCTATGCGGCGGATTTCGGCCTGAAATGTCTCTGCCATTGCGAGGACGCGTCGCTCGTCGACGGCGGCGTCGTGCACGAGGGATATTACGCGACGCTCACGGGACTCAAAGGGAGTCTGCGCGCGGCGGAGGATATTCTCATCGCCCGCGAGATCTGTCTTGCGGAGAGCCTCGGCCTGCCCGTGCACATCTGCCATGTGTCCACATACAGCGGCGTTCAGCTGATCCGCGAGGCAAAGGCGCGCGGCGTGCAGGTGACGGCGGAGACCTGTCCGCACTATTTCATCCTCACGGACGCGGCGATCGCGGACTTCGACACGAACACCAAGGTCAATCCGCCTCTGCGCGAGGAGCGGGACAGGCTCGCGGTGATCGAGGGCCTGCGGGACGGGACGATCGACTGTATCGTCACCGATCATGCCCCGCACCATGCGGACGACAAAAATGTAGAATATAACTATGCCGCTTTCGGGATCAGCGGGTTGGAGACGTCGTTTGCGCTCTCCTATACCGCGCTTGTCCGTAGCGGCATTCTCACGCCGGAGGCCCTGGCAAAAAAGATGAGCACGGCCGCCGCAAAGATCCTGGGACTCGAGGGGGGCGTCATCGAAGCGGGCGCGCCCGCGGATCTCACGATCGCAGATCTCAACGAGGCATGGACGATCGATCCCGCTTCGTTCGAGAGCAAGGGAAAGAACACGCCCTTTGCGGGAAGAGAAGTGTTCGGCCGCGTGAAATATACCGTTGCGGACGGCGAAGTGAAATATCCCTTCGCCCGCTGACGCCGCACAGATAAGGAGAAGAAATCATGATCGTCGATAAATTGATCGAAAAAATCATCGAAACACAGAATCCCACCTGCGTCGGGCTGGATACGTCGCCCGACTATCTGCCCGAGGAACTTCTTGCGGGCGTCAAGGATCTCCGCACCGCCGCGCAGGCCGTGCTGACGTTCAACAAGAACATCATCGACCGCGTATGCGACGTCGTTCCCGCCGTGAAAGTGCAGATCGCCTACTACGAACAGCTCGGATACCACGGCATAAAGGCATTCGGCGAAACCTGCCGCTATGCAAAGGGAAAGGGTCTGATCGTCATTGCGGATGCAAAGCGCAACGATATCGGCCCCACGGCGAGCTGCTATGCGAACGCGTATCTCGGCAAAACGCAGATCGCGGGAAAAGAGAAGAAGGCGCTGCCCTGCGATTTTCTCACCGTGAATTGGTATCTCGGTTCCGATTGCGCAAAACCGTTCGTCGAACAGTGCCGCACGCGCGATAAGGGCGTGTTCGCGCTCGTCAAAACGAGCAACCCTTCCTCGGGCGAATTGCAGGATCTGAAATTAGAGGACGGACGCACCGTGTACGAAGTCATGGCGGACATGGTGGCCTCTTTTCGGGGCAGAAAGGGCAAATACGGCTATTCGCGCGTGGGCGCGGTCGTGGGCGCCACGTATCCCGAACAGGCCGCGGCGCTGCGCAAACGGCTGCAAGGCGTATTTTTTCTCATTCCCGGCTACGGCGCACAGGGCGGCAACGCGGAGATGCTCCGCGGCTGTTTCGATCGGAACGGACTGGGCGGCATCGTGAACAATTCCCGCGGGATCCTGCTTGCGTACCGGAAGCGCGGGGGCAGCTATGATACCGCTGCGCGCGAAGCCGTGCTTGAAATGAAGGCCGACCTCTTGTCGGTTTTGGGGGAGATCCATGCGTGAATTTACGGCGACGGTATTGGAAAACGTCTGCATTGCGGAGGAGATCTGGTCGCTGACGTTTGCGCTCGAAGAGGAGCAAGCCGTGCGTCCCGGGCAGTTCTGCATGATCGGCGTGGAGAATTTTCCGTTGAAGCGGCCGATCGCGATCTGCAAGGCGGAGGGAGAACGCATCACCGTATGTTACCGTCTGAAAGGCGAAGGCACGCGCAAACTTGCCTCGCAGTACCGCGCGGGAGAGAAACTTCAGGTGCTTCTGCCGCTCGGGAACGGGTTTTATGCCGAAGAATCGGAGAAGCGCATCGCCGTTGTGGGCGGCGGCGTGGGGATCTTTCCGCTCATCTCGGCGATCCGCGCATATGCGGCTCAAAAAGAGATCTATGCCTATATGGGGTTCCGGAATAAAGCCGCGATCTGCATGGAATACGAAATGCAGCGGGCGAAGCGCCTCGTGATCGCCACGGATGACGGTTCGTACGGTTTTTGCGGCAATGCGGTGCAGGCCTTCAAGAATGATTTTTCAAACGCCCGTCCGGACGTGATCTTCGCCTGCGGGCCTCTCCCGATGCTGCGCGCTCTGAAAGCTGCGACCGCGGGCATGGGGATCCCCGTCTATGTCTCTTTGGAGGAACGCATGGGATGCGGGATCGGCGCGTGCCTCGTGTGCGTATGCGACCGCACGAACGGAAAAAAAGCGCGCATCTGCAAGGACGGGCCGGTATTTGAAGCGGGGGAGGTGGTCCTCTGATGGCGGATCTTCGCGTCACGCTCTGCGGGGTGGAGCTGAAAAACCCCGTAATTCCGGCTTCCGGCACGTTCGGATTCGGAAGGGAATTCAATGAAATTTACGATATTTCCTGCCTCGGCGCGGTCGCGACGAAGGGGCTTACTCTGGAGCCGCGCGCGGGCAATCCCGTGCCCCGGATCGCGGAAGGGCACGGCGTGATCCTCAACGCGGTGGGATTGCAGAATCCCGGCGTAGAAGGGTTTCTTTCCAACGATCTCGCATGGCTGAAAAGCAAGACCCGCGTGATCGCCAACGTGGCAGGGAAAACGCTTTCGGATTACGAAGCGATCTGCGCAAAGCTCGACGGACTTGTTGATTTCATCGAACTGAACATTTCCTGCCCCAACGTAAAGGCGGGCGGAATGGCGTTCGGGGTCCGCCCGGAAAATGTCGCGGAAGTCACGCGCGTCGCCAAGCGCGCCTGCGAACATACGCCGCTCATCGTAAAACTCTCTCCCAACGTCGAGAGCATTGCGGCGAACGCGACGGCTGCGGAAGAGGGCGGCGCGGACTGCATTTCCCTCGTCAACACGTTTACGGGACTTGCGGTGGATATCGAACGCAGACGTCCGATCCTCGCCAACAACACGGGCGGGGTCTCGGGCGCGGGGATCAGGCCCATCGCGGTGCGGATGGTATACGAAGCGTCCCGCGCGGTAACGATCCCCGTCGTCGGCATGGGCGGCGTCACGTGCGCGGAAGACGCGATCGAATTTCTGATGGCGGGGGCGACCGCCGTACAGGTCGGCACGCAGAACTTTACGGATACGCTTGCGTGCCCGAAGATCATCGAGGGATTGAACCGCTGGTGCGACGCGCACGGCGTGAAGGCGATCTCGGAGCTGACGGGCACGCTTTGCCCGAATACATAGGATCGGAGAAGAGAAATGTTGACGTATAAGCAGAATTTCATCAGATTCATGGTGGAGAACGGCGTGCTTCTGTTCGGGGAATTCACGCTCAAAAGCGGCAGAAAGGCGCCCTATTTCATGAATGCGGGCAAGTACCGTACGGGCGCGCAGCTCGCCCGTTTGGGGGAATATTACGCGCAGTGTTTTCTGGAAAACGAAGTGGACGCCGAAGTTCTGGTCGGCCCCGCGTATAAGGGGATCCCGCTCTCGGTTGCGACGGCGATCGCGCTTGCCGAACATCACGGAAGGGAGATCGGGTACTGTTTCGACCGCAAGGAAGCCAAGGATCACGGCGAAGGCGGCATGTTCGTGGGGCAGCAGCTCAAAAAGGGCGACAAAGTGTGCATAATCGAGGACGTCATGACTTCGGGCAAGGCGCTCCGCGAGATCCTGCCCAAGCTCAGAGCGGAGGCGGACGTCGAGGTGCGCGATATGATCATTTCCGTCGACCGGCAGGAGAGAGGTACGGGCGAACGGTCCGCCGTACGCGAGGCGTTGGAAGAATACGGCGTCCGCGTGCATGCGATCGTGACAATGGAGGATATCATCGAGGCGATCGAGCAGGGCGTCATCGGCGGGAAAGAGTATTTGCAGGCGATGCAAAGCTATCGCGCGCTTTACGGCGCCTGAAATCGGATCGGCGACGATCGGAATATTTTTTGAAACGGCGCACGGACGGGTTGTTCGCGCGCCGTTTCGCACAATCATAAATCCCGGCGCGGGTTCATACGTTATCCGTATGGAACAGTATCAGCAGCCGGTAGAAGAAGTCCTTGCGCGCATACGCGGCAATGCGGGAGGACTTTCCTCCGAAGAAGCGCGTTGCCGCCTTGAAAAAAACGGCCGGAACGTGCTCAAAGAGGGCAAAAAAAAGAGCAAACTCATGCTCTTTTTTGCGCAATTCAAGGATCTCATGACGCTCATTCTCATCGCGGCGGCGGTGCTCTCCGGCGTGCTGGCCTTCACGACGGGAGAGCGCTCCGAGCTTGCCGATACGGGGATCCTTCTTCTCGTGATCGTCCTCAACGCGTTCGTGGGATTTTTGCAGCAATACCGCGCCGACGCGGCCATAGCCAATCTGAAAAAACTTTCCCGCTGCGAAGCCAAAGTCGTGCGGGACGGCAAGGTCGTCAAGATCGACGCGGAAGAACTTGTCGTGGGCGACGTGATCGAACTCGAGGAGGGGGACAGAGTCCCCGCGGACTGCCGCATTCTTTCCTGCGAAAATTTCCGTTGCGACGAATCCGCGCTCACGGGGGAATCCGTGCCCGTTAAAAAGCGCGACGGCGTCGTGACGAAATCCGTCCTCTCGGAACGCACGAATACGGCGTTTTTATCGACGTTCTGCGTCAAGGGATCGGCGCGCTGCGTCGTCGTAGGCTGCGGCATGGATACGGAAATGGGACGGATCGCCGCGCTTCTGCACGAGAATAAACCCGCGCCCTCGCCGCTCGATAAAACGATCGCAAAGCTCGGAAAGATCATCACGGTCTCCGTTCTCATCGTGGCGGCCGTGCTGTTTGCGGGCGGCATTCTCGCGCGCAGGCTGACGATCTTGCAGAATCTCATGGCGGCGGTCGCCGTCGCGGTGGCGGCGATCCCGGAGGGAATGGGCGCGGTCGTTACGGTGATCCTCGCGATGGGCGTGCAGCGCATGGCAAAGAGCCGCGCCGTGATGCGCAAACTTTCCTCGGTCGAAGCGCTCGGCAGTTGCAGCGTGATCTGTTCGGACAAGACGGGAACGCTCACCCGAAACCGCCTGACCGTCGAGGATACCGCAACGTTCGGAAGCGGCGCCCAACAGAGCGAACGGCGCGAATTGCTGCGCTGTATCCGCGCCTGCCATACCGTGAAGGGAAGCCCGGGCGCGTATATCGGAGATCCCACGGAGATCGCGCTTCTCGAATACGCCGACGCGTGCGGATTTGAATTCTCCTGCCGCACGATTGGCGGCTCGCCCTTTTCCTCGGAACGCAAAATGATGAGCACGTTCGTTTCCTCGTCCGAGGGGGAGCGTCTGTACGTCAAGGGCGGGGCGGACGTGCTGCTGAAAAAGTGTACAAAGCTCTTGCGGGGGACGAAAGAGGCGCCCATGTCCGAGGCAGACCGCTTGCTGATCCGCCGTACGGCCGCGGGGTTTTCTTCCCGCGCCATGCGCGTGCTCGGGTTTGCCTATGGGAATACGTCCGAAGAGGAGGGACTTGTGTTCATCGGCCTTGCGGCCATGCTCGATCCCCCGAAAGAGGGGGTGAAAGAGGCCGTGCGCGCTTGCGCCGCGGCAGGCATCCGCACGGTGATGATCACGGGCGACAGTCCCGAAACGGCCTTTGCAATCGCCTCCCGTCTCGGCATTGCGGGCGGATTGTCCGAAGTCGTGACGGGCGAGGAACTCGACGCGATGGACGAAAAAGAATTCGTCCGCCGCGCGCCGGAGTTTTCCGTCTATGCGCGCGTATCGCCCGGGCACAAATCCAGGATCGTGCATGCCCTGAAAGCGCGCGGAGAAGTCGTGGCTATGACGGGAGACGGGGTCAACGACGCGCCCGCGCTCCGCGCCGCGGATATCGGCGTGGCGATGGGGTCGGGAACAGACGTCACGAAAAATGCCGCCGACGTGGTGCTTGCGGACGACGATTTTACCACGATGGTGCGCGCGGTGGAGGAGGGGCGCAACGTCTTTTTCAACGTAAAAAAGACGATCTCGTTCTTTCTTGCGACGAATCTTGCGGAAGTGCTGTGCGTTCTTGCCGTCTCGCTGTTTTTGTGGAGATATTCTTTTCTCACGTCCACTCAGCTTTTGTGGGTGAATCTCATCACGGATTCGCTGCCCGTGCTTGCGCTCGGCGTGGAAAAAACGGAGGGCGCGATGCTGCGGCCCCCCGTTTCGGAGCGGGAGATCTTTTCCAAACGATCGCTCTGCAGGATCGCGTTTTTCGGCGTCGTTCAGACGGCGATTTTGGTGACGATGTTTCTCTTTGCCAACCGCGCGTGGGGAAATGCCGTCGCGGGCACAATGGCGTTCGTCACGCTCTCCAATCTCGAGCTGTTCCACGCCTTCAACGTGCGGCGCGAAGAGGGGGTCTCCCGCCCGAAGGACTTCTTCTCCAACAAGATCCTGCTTGCGACGGTGGCCGTCGGAGTATTGCTCTCCGTGCTGCTCGTCGTCGTGCCTCCCTTCCGGGAAGCCTTCGATCTTTCGGCGCTCGACGGCGCGCAGTGGGCGATCTCGATCGGTCTTTCGCTTCTCGTCGTGCCCGTCGGAGAACTCTACAAGGCGGCGGATTCCCTGTGCCGCAAGTTCAGAAAGCGCGAAAGACGTACCCTTGCCCGCGGAAAAATCGGATGATTTCGGGCAGAGCCTCCGCGGTGGCGGCATTCAAGGCGCCGTCGTGCATCAGAAGTACGACGCGGCGTTTTCCCTGCGAGGTGGAAGCGGCCGTCTGCGCAAGTTCTTCCGCGCAGGCGTCCCGCCCTTCCGCGTCGCCGCAGACGGCGTTCCACGATACGACGGTATAGCCGAGGTCGGCGAGCAAGGCCCGTTCCGCCTCATGCTTGCCGCCGCCGGGAAAGCGGTAAAACTTCGGCTCCACGCCCGTCGTTTTGCGGATGACTTCGGCGCAGCCGTTCACATCGTTCAAAAAGGCCTCGGGGGAGGCGTAGATCTCCCGATAGCGGTGCGTCATGGAATGCACGCCCAGCGTATGGCCCTCGCGCGCGATGCGCCGCAAGGTCTCCTCTCTTCCCGGAACGCGCTCTCCCACGATGAAAAAGGCGGCTTTGACGTTTTCTTCGGCGAGCGTATCGAGGATCCTGTTCGTCACGACGGTGCTCGGGCCGTCGTCGAACGTCAGGTACACTTCGCACGGCTCTTCCGCGAAAGAGAATGCGGGTTCGGCCGCCGCCATTCTTCCGCCGAAATAGGCGAAGAGGACGAGCATAACGACACACGCAATGATCACAATGCTCCAATTTTTTTTCTTCATACCACGAGTTTGCGGAAACGCGCATTTTTTATGTTTGTTCCGGCGCATTTGATATGTGCGTGCGGGAACAAGCGGCGATGCGTATAAAACTTTTTCCGAGGCGCATACTTCGGGTATGAAACAGGAAACGAATCAAACGCAGCAGGTGCGCAAAAGAGAGCAAACCCCGCGCGCAAACACGCAGGAAGAAGCCCGCAAGACAAACGAACATACGCAAACGGAACATCCCATGTCGGCAAGACGTACGGCGGTCATCGTCGGAGGATCCTCCGGGATCGGGCGGGAGACCGCCCTGAAACTTCTCTCCAGAGGCTACCGGGTATTCAACGTTTCGCGCACGCCCTTCAAGGGAGACAGGATCAAAACGTTCACGGCGGATGCCGCGCAGGAAGGCGAACTCGCGCAGGCCGTGCGCAGCGCGGGCGAGGAAGCGGGCGCCATCGACCTGTTCGTCTATTCGGCGGGATTTTCGATGGCGGCGCCCATCGAGTACGCGAAGAGCGGCGACTACCGGTATCTCTTCGAAGTCAACTATTTCGGCGCGATCGAATCGCTGCGCGCCGCGACGCCCTTCCTCAAACGCAGAGGGGGGAGAGCCATTCTTGTGGGGTCGATGGGGGCGGAACTTCCCATTCCGTACGATTCCTTTTATTCTTCCTCGAAGGCGGCGCTTTCGATGTTGGCGCGGGAAGCCGATCTCGAACTTCGCCCGCACGGCGTGCGCGTGAGCGCGCTGCTCCCGGGCGGGACCGCAACGGATTTCACGTACAACAGGAGAGTGTACAACGAGGCGGAAAGCCTTTCCTATTCCCCCTCCGTGAAGAAGGCTTCGGCGGCGCTCGCCAACATGGAACAGGGCGGGACCAGCCCTTCGATCGTTGCGGAGGCCGTGCTCAAACTCGCGGCAAAGCACAATCCGGCGCCCGTCTCGGCGGTGGGGGGCAAGAACAACTTTTTGCGGTATGTTTCGAAGATGCTTCCCGAGCGCGTCACCGATTGGTTCGTCAAGAAGAAATTCAATCAGAAATAAATTCACATGCGCGCGCGGAATTTGTCAAGGAATGAGAAAATTTGACAGAATTTTTTCGTCTTAAAAACGCCTTTGAAATCCTTGACGAAATTCACGGCATGTAATATAATATTGCCATGAACAGGGCAAGCAGAAAACTCTGCGGAATGCAGAGGAAAAAATTTATCGCTCGCTTGAAAACGGCAGGTTTTTTCGCATAGAAAAATCCTGCCATTTTGTATTTTTCGGAGGTACGGCATGAAAAAAGTTGCGGTCGTCATGGGAAGCGATTCCGATCTTCCGGTCGTGGAAAAAGCGTTTTCGGTATTCGAAGAATTCGGCATTCCCTATGAAGCGCACGTGTTTTCCGCGCACCGCACGCCGGAGGAGGCGCGCGCGTTCGCGCTCGGCGCGGCGGAAAACGGATTCGGCGCGATCATTGCGGCGGCGGGAATGGCGGCGCATCTTGCGGGCGCGATCGCCGCGAATACCGTGCTGCCCGTCATCGGCATTCCGGTGAAGAGCGGCGGATTGGGCGGGCTGGACGCGCTCCTTTCCACCGTTCAGATGCCTTCCGGGATCCCCGTGGCCACGGTGGCGATCGACGGGGCAAAGAACGCCGCGTATTTGGCGGCGGAGATCATCGCGGTCGGAGACGGGAATTTGCAGGCAAAGCTGCTCGCTTCGCGTGCGGCCGCCAAAGAAGCCGTTCTCGCAAAGGACGCCGCTCTGAATAAAAAGCGCGGCGCATAAACTCGGAAATCATTTCAAGGAGATATCAACAATGGAAAAGACGAAGCAGCTCTACGAGGGCAAAGCAAAAAAAGTGTATGCGACGGATAACGAGGATCTCTGCATTGTCTCGTATAAAGACGATGCGACCGCATTCAACGGTCTCAAAAAGGGCACGATCGTCGGAAAGGGCGTGGTCAACAACCGTATGACGAACATGATGATGCAGCTTCTCGAAAAGAACGGCGTTCCCACGCATTTCGTCGAGGAACTCAGCGAGCGCGATACGCTCGTGAAGAAAGTCTCCATCGTTCCGCTCGAGGTCATCATCCGGAACGTCTCCGCGGGCAGTTTTGCCAAGCGGTACGGCGTGGAGGAGGGCATTCCCTTCGACCGGCCCACGATCGAATTTTCCTACAAGAACGATGAACTCGGCGATCCGCTTCTCAATACCTACCATGCGCTTGCGCTGAAACTTGCCACAAAAGAGGAGATCGAGACGATCGAGGCGTATGCGTTCAAAGTAAACGAAGTGCTGAAGGCGTATTTCCTCACGCTCGGCGTGAAGCTGATCGATTTCAAGCTTGAATTCGGCCGTCTGAAAGACGGGACCATCGTGCTTGCCGACGAGATCTCTCCCGATACCTGCCGTTTCTGGGACGCAAAGACGAACGAGAAACTCGATAAGGACCGTTTCCGCCGCGATCTGGGCGGCGTCGAGGACGCATATAAAGAGATCTTCAAGCGTGTGACGCAGGGCAAATAAATCACGGAGCAGCATTATGTCTCAAATTCACGATGAGTGCGGAGTGTTCGGGATCTTCGCGCCCGAAAAACAGGATGTGGCACGCACCGCTTACTATGCGCTCTTTGCGTTGCAGCACCGCGGACAGGAGTCGGCGGGGATCGTCGTCAACGACGACGGCGTTTTCACTTCGCATAAAGACGCAGGTCTCGTCAACGACGTATTCACGGAGGACGTGCTCGCAAGACTCGGGGAAGGGAATATGGCGGTCGGGCATGTGCGCTATTCCACGACGGGAACGGGGGGGCGCGAAAACGCGCAGCCCATCGTCGTCAACCATCTGAAAGGCAATATGGCGCTTGCGCACAACGGCAATCTCGTCAACGCGTACGAGCTGCGCACCGAACTCGAGAGCCGCGGGAGCATTTTCCACTCCACGACGGACAGCGAGGTCATTTCGTACATCATCACGATGGAACGCGTCAGATCGGGGTCGATTGAGCAGGCCGTGCTCGGCGCAATGGACAAGCTCAAGGGCGCCTATTCGCTCGTATTGATGTCTCCCTCCAAGCTGATCGCCGCGCGCGATCCGCACGGATTTCATCCCCTGTGCATCGGCGAGCGCGACGGCGCTTATATCGTCGCTTCCGAATCCTGCGCGCTGGATGCGATCGGCGCACGATTCGAACGCGAGATCGAGCCGGGGGAGATGGTCGTGTTTACGAAGAACGGCGTCGTGAGCGACAGGTCGCACTGCGGCCGGGCCAAGAGCCTCTGCGTATTCGAATATCTGTACATCGCCCGTCCCGATTCCGTGATCGACGGCTGTTCCGTCCACGAGGCGAGGAAACAGGCGGGCGCTTTTCTCGCAAAGAAATATAAAATCGACGCCGACGTCGTGGTCGGCGTGCCCGATTCCGGTTTGGACGCCGCCTTCGGCTATGCGCAGGCATCGGGCATTCCCTACGGCATCGGATTCATCAAGAACAAATATATCGGAAGAACGTTCATCGCGCCCGCGCAAAAGACGCGGGAGGACAGGGTGAAGATCAAACTCAACGTGCTCACTTCGGCCATACGGGGCAAGCGTGTGATCCTCGTCGACGATTCGATCGTGCGGGGAACGACCTGCGGCCGCATCGTGAAACTGCTGCGCGACGCGGGCGCGAAAGAGGTCCATATGATCTCTTCCGCACCGCCTTTCCGGTATCCCTGCTATTACGGGACGGATATCGATTCGCAGGAAAATCTCATTGCATGGCATCACACGGAGGAGGAGATCGCGAAGATCATCGGCGCGGATTCCGTCGGCTATCTCGATCTCAACGACGTGAGATTTCTCACGGGCGGCAACGGCGAAGGATTCTGCACGGCTTGTTTCAGCGGCGAATACCCCACCGAAAAACCCGTCATGACGGAAAAGGACCGCTTCGAACGGTTTAAGCGGCACATCAGCGAAAATCCCAAATTTCAGAATAAGGAGTAATCATGGAAAAGAGCTATTCCGAGCGCTATAAAGAGGCGGGAGTGGATATCACCGCGGGTTATAAGGCCGTGGAACTCATGAAAAAGCACGTTGCCCGCACGATGCCGGACGGCAAAGCCGATATCGGCGGGTTCGGCGGACTGTTTCCGCTCGCTTGCAAGGGAATGAAGGAACCTGTGCTCGTCTCCGGAACGGACGGCGTGGGCACCAAACTTCGGATCGCGCAGCTTCTCGGCGTTCACGGAACGATCGGCATCGACTGTGTGGCGATGTGCGTGAACGACGTCGTCTGCTGCGGAGCAAAGCCGCTCTTTTTTCTGGACTATATCGCCTGCGGGAAGAATGTTCCCGAAAAGATCGCCGAGATCGTGGGCGGAGTCGCCGAAGGATGCGTTCAGGCCGGCTGCGCGCTCATCGGCGGAGAGACCGCGGAGCATCCCGGCACGATGGCCGAGGACGATTACGATCTTGCCGGATTTACCGTGGGCGTCGTGGACAAGCGCGATATCATCGATCACACCGCCATGCAAGCGGGGGACGTCATGCTTGCGCTTCCCTCCACGGGCGTGCATTCCAACGGATTTTCCCTTGTAAGAAAGATTTTCGACGTTGAGAACGCCGATCTCCTTTCACCGGTGAAGGAGCTGGGGGGCAAACCGCTCGGAGAAACTCTGCTCACGCCCACCCGGATCTACGTAAAACCCATGCTTGCGCTCTTTGAAAGCGTGAAAGTTCTGGGCGTGTCGCACATAACCGGCGGCGGATTTTATGAAAATATGCCCCGTTCCATTCCCGAGGGACTTGGCGTGAAGATCAGACGGGCGGACGTGAAAGTGCTTCCGATTTTCGATCTCATTCAGAAGAAGGGAAATATTTCGGAGCACGACATGTTCAACACGTTCAATATGGGCGTGGGCATGGCCGTCGTGGTGCGCAAAGAGGACGTCGTAAAAGCGATCTCCGTCCTCAAAGAAAACGGCGTCGAGGCCTATGCGCTCGGCGAGATCGTCCGCGGCGACGGCGTGGAATTGGTATGAAAACGGAACGTATCAGAATCGCCGTCCTCTGTTCGGGCGGCGGAACGAATTTTCAGGCCGTGATGAACGCTTCCGAGGCCGGTCTGATCCCCGACGGAGAGATCGTGCTCGTGATCTCCGATCACCGCGAGGCCTATGTGCTGGAACGCGCGAAACGATACGGCGTAAAGACGGCCGTAGCAGACAGGCGGGAGATCGGCGACCGCGCCGCGCGGGAAGAAAAGATTCTTTCTCTTCTCGCGGAGCATCAGATCGGGTTGGTCGTGTTTGCCGGCTTCATGACGATCCTTTCGGAAAAGTTCGTCAAGGCATATCCCATGCGCGCGATCAATGTGCATCCGGCGCTGCTGCCGAGTTTCGGCGGAAAGGGCATGTACGGTCTGCACGTGCACGAAGCGGCGCTTGCAAAGGGCGTCAAGGTCACGGGAGCGACGGTGCACTATGTCACCGAAGAATGCGACGGCGGGCCGATCATCGCGCAGCGCGCGGTGGAAGTCAGAGAGGGAGACACCCCCGAGATCTTGCAGAAGCGCGTCATGCGCGAAGCGGAATGGGTGATCCTGCCCGAAGCCGTCGAAACAGTCTGTAAAAAACTCAAAGGAGAATGAGAGATGTCATATACGAGAAAGAGCATGGCGCGGGCGCTCAAGGGCAACCGCTATCCCGGCCGCGGCATCGTCGTCGGAAAGTCTTCGGACGGAAAGAAGGCGATGTTTGCCTATTTTATCATGGGCAGAAGCGAAAACAGCCGCAACCGCGTATTCGCGGAGTACGGCGACGAGCTGAGAACGGAGCCGTTCGATCCGCAAAAAGTTTCCGATCCCTCGCTCATCATTTATTCGCCCGTGAAAGTCGTCGGCGGCGACGTGATCGTGACGAACGGCGATCAGACGGATACCGTCGAGGAGAGCCTGAAAGCGGGGCATTGTTTCCGGCACGCGCTCATGCAGCGCGCGTTTGAGCCGGACGCGCCCAACTTTACGCCGAGGATCAGCGCGATCCTTCATTTCGGGAAGAAGAGCTTCACCTATGAAATGTCCATTCTCAAGAGCGCCGACGCCAAAGGGAAAAAGTGCAATCGCTATTTCTTTGCCTACGAGCCGGTGAACGGCACGGGGCATTTTCTGCATACATATCAAAAAAACGGGGATCCGCTTCCTTCCTTCGAGGGGGAGCCGGAGCGCGTGCGCGTCCCCAACGATCTGAAAGAATTCGCAGACGAAATCTGGGGAAATCTCGATGCGGAGAATAAAATTTCGCTCTATTGCCGCTCGGTGGAACTCAAAACGGGGAAAGTCGAACGGATCCTCTTTAACAAATACGGAAAATAAGGTGAGAGCATGAACGAATTTTCTTTGAAATACGGGTGCAATCCCAATCAGAAGCCCGCGCGGATCTTTATGGCGAACGGCGGCGATCTGCCCGTGGAAATCTTGAACGGCAGACCCGGTTACATCAATTTTCTCGACGCGTTCAACTCGTGGCAGCTCGTGAAAGAGATCAAAGAGAGCACGGGCATGGTGGCCGCAACGAGCTTCAAGCACGTCTCTCCGACGAGCGCCGCCGTGGGCAAAAAACTTTCGGAGGCGCTGAAAAGATCCTGCTTTGTCGATGATATCGAGGGGCTGGACGATTCTCCTCTCGCCTGCGCATACGCCCGCGCGCGCGGCACCGACCGCATGTCGTCGTTCGGCGACTGGATCGCCCTTTCCGACGTCTGCGACGAGACGACGGCCCGCATCATTGCCCGCGAGGTGTCCGACGGCGTGATCGCCCCCGGATATACGCCGGAAGCGCTTGCGATCCTCAAAGCCAAGCGAAAGGGCGCCTATAACGTCGTCCGGATCGACGCTTCCTATGTTCCCGAGGAGATCGAGCGCAAGCAGGTGTTCGGGGTCACGTTCGAACAGGGAAGAAATAATTTCAAAATCGACAGAGCTTTGCTCGATCATATCGTCACGAAGAACAAAACTTTGCCGGAAGAAAAGGCGGTGGATCTCATCATCTCGCTGATCACGCTCAAATACACGCAGTCCAACTCCGTTTGCTTTGCCGCAGACGGACAGGCGATCGGCGTGGGTGCGGGGCAGCAGTCGCGCATTCACTGCACGCGGCTTGCCGCGCAGAAAGCGGATCTGTGGCATCTCCGCCAGCACGAGAAGGTGCTCGGCCTCAAATTTGCCGAGGGCGTCGGCAGACCCGAAAAGAACAATATCATCGACCTCTATCTCTCGGACGACGCCGACGAGGTGCTCGGCGACGGCGTTTGGCGCAATCATTTCGCCGTGCGTCCCGCGCCCTTTACCCGCGAAGAAAAGGCGGAATATTTCAAAACGATCAAGGGCGTCTCTCTGGGAAGCGATGCGTTCTTCCCGTTTTCGGACAACATCGAACGCGCTTTCCGCAGCGGCGTGAGCTATGTCGCCGAGCCGGGCGGATCCGTGCGCGACGACCTTGTGATCGAAGCCGCGGACCGTCATAACATGGTGATGGCGTTTACGGGCATGCGGCTGTTCCATCACTGATTCGGCAAGAACGGAGATATACGAATGGATATTCTTGTGATCGGCGGCGGCGGAAGAGAGCATGCCGTCATCAGAACTTTGAAAAAGAGCAAACGCTGCGGGAAGATCTACTGTCTCCCCGGGAACGGCGGGATCGCGCGGGATGCGGAATGCTATCCCGTGAAAGCGACGGATATCGAGGGCATCGTTGCGTTCGCCCGAACGCACAAAGTGGATTTTGCCGTCGTCACGCCGGACGATCCGCTCGTTCTGGGCTGCGTGGACGCGTTGGAGGCGATCGGCGTTCCCTGCTTCGGCCCGCGCGCGAACGCGGCGATCATCGAGGGGAGCAAGGTATTTTCCAAGCAGCTCATGAACAAATACGGCATTCCCACGGCGCAGAGCCGCGTATTTACGGATCCCGCGGCGGCGCTTGCCTATCTCAAAGATTGCGACTATCCCGCAGTGATCAAGGCGGACGGACTTGCGCTCGGCAAGGGGGCCGTCATCGTGGATTCCTATGCGCAGGCGGAGCGGACGGTGCGGGAGATGATGGTGGATAAGATCTTCGGCGAGAGCGGGAGCCGCATTCTCGTGGAGGAATTCCTCACGGGGCCGGAAGTCTCGGTCCTCTCGTTCACGGACGGGAAGATCGTCGTACCCATGGTCTCGTCGATGGATCATAAGCGCGCGCTCGACGGCGACGAGGGTCTGAACACGGGGGGCATGGGCACGGTGGCGCCCAATCCCTACTATACGCCCGAGATCGCCGCGCGCTGCATGGAGGAGATCTTCCTGCCCACCGTCGATGCGATGAACAAGGAGGGGCGGACGTTCCGGGGCTGCCTTTATTTCGGACTCATGCTCACGCCGAAAGGGCCGAAAGTCATCGAATACAACTGCCGTTTCGGAGATCCCGAGACGCAGGTCGTTCTGCCCTTGCTTGAAAGCGACCTTCTGGAGATCATGATCGCCGTGCGCAACGGGGAACTCACGCCGGACATGGTGCGCTTTTCTTCCGCTTCCGCGTGCTGCGTCGTGCTCGCTTCCGAGGGATATCCCAAAAAATATCAGACGGGGTACGAAATCACGCTCCCCCTAACGCGGGAAAACGAGGAGATCTTCCTTGCGGGCGCAAAGGCGGAGGACGGAAAATTGCTCACTTCCGGCGGAAGAGTGCTCGGCGCGGTCGCGACGGGCGCAACGCTCAAAGAGGCGGTCGCGCATGCGTACGCCCTTGCCGGGCAGATCCGCTTCGGGAACGCATATATGAGAAAAGATATCGGAAAAAGAGCGCTTGCCGCGCTCGGGGAGGCGTGAGAGATGGTCTATCGGATCTACGTGGAAAAACGGCCGGGCTTCGATCATGAGGCTCAGACGCTGCTTTCCGAATGCCGCGAGCTGTTGGAGCTGCGGGGGATCGAGAAGATCCGCGTTCTCAACCGCTACGATGCGGAGGATATCGACGAAAAGCTGTTCCGTTCCTGCGTAAAGACGGTATTTTCCGAACCGCAGATGGATCGGGCAAGCGAGTGCGTCGATCTTTCCGGCGCGCGGGTCTTTGCCGTGGAATATCTTCCCGGTCAGTTCGACCAGCGGGCGGATTCGGCGGCGCAGTGCATTCAGCTGGTCTCCATGCAGGGGCGGCCGATCATTAGGACGGCGAAAGTGTACGCCCTGTACGGAACAATCACCGAGGAGACGGTCTCCGCCGTCAAGAAATACGTCATCAATCCCGTGGAGAGCCGGGAAGCGAGTCTCGCGATCCCCGAGACGCTGAAGATCGACCATCCCGTTCCCACGGAAGTGGAGACGCTCGAAGGATTTATCGGCCTCGACGAAGCGGGACTGAACGCGTTCGGAAAGAAATACGCGCTCGCCATGGATGACGACGACATCGCATTCTGCCAAGAGTATTTCCGTTCGGAACATCGCGATCCCACGCTCACCGAGATCCGCATGATCGATACGTATTGGTCGGATCACTGCCGCCATACGACGTTTCTTACAACGATCGACGGCGTGAAGTTCGAGGACGCGCTTCTGCAAAAGGCTTACGACGAATATCTTGCCGCACGGGAGGAGATCGGCAGAACCAAGCCGATCAACCTCATGGACGTCGGCACGATCGCATGCAAACTTCTCAAAAAACGCGGGCTGCTCGAAAAGCTCGACGAGAGCGAGGAGATCAACGCCTGTACGGTGAAGATCAAGGTGCGGCGCGACGGCGCGGAGGAAGATTGGTTGCTTTTGTTCAAGAACGAAACGCACAACCATCCCACCGAGATCGAGCCGTTCGGCGGCGCGGCGACGTGCATCGGCGGCGCGATCCGCGATCCGCTCTCGGGCCGAAGCTACGTCTATGCCGCCATGCGCGTGACGGGCGCGGGAGATCCGCTTACTCCCGTCAAGGAAACGATGAAGGGCAAGCTGCCCCAGCGAAAGATCGTCACGACGGCTGCGGCGGGGTACTCTTCCTACGGCAACCAGATCGGTCTTGCCACGGGGCAGGTTGACGAAATCTATCACGAAGGATATACGGCAAAACGTCTGGAGATCGGCGCGGTGATTGCGGCGACGCCCGCGGAGAACGTCCGCAGAGAGTCGCCCGTTGCCGGCGACAAGGTGATCCTGCTCGGCGGCAGGACGGGGCGCGACGGCTGCGGCGGCGCAACGGGTTCTTCGAAGTCCCACACGCTCGAATCCCTTTCGGTGTGCGGCGCCGAGGTGCAGAAAGGAAACGCGCCCGAAGAGAGAAAATTGCAGCGGCTCTTCCGCAACCGGGAGGCCATGCTGCTCATCAAGCGGTGCAACGATTTCGGCGCGGGCGGGGTGTCCGTCGCCATCGGCGAGCTTGCGGACGGGCTGGACATCGATCTCGATCTCGTACCCAAAAAATACGACGGACTCGACGGGACGGAACTTGCGATTTCCGAATCGCAGGAGAGAATGGCCGTCGTCGTGGAGCCGGGAGATGCGGAGCGCTTCATCCGCCTTGCGGAGGAGGAGAATCTGGAGGCGACCGTCGTTGCAACGGTTACGGATTCCTACCGTCTCGTGATGCGTTGGAACGGCAAAAAGATCGTCGATCTCTCCCGCGCTTTCCTCAATTCCAACGGCGCGGAAAAGCATACCCGCGTTGCGCCTGCCGCGATGCAACCGTATCAGAAGCAGATCCCCTCGGATTTTTTATACGGCCTGAGAGCGCTGGCGGGCGATCTGAACGTGTGTTCCAAGCGCGGCCTTGCGGAGCGGTTCGATTCCACGATCGGCGCAAACACGGTGCTCATGCCTTTCGGCGGGAAGCGCCAGCTCACGCCTCCGCAGGCGATGGTGCATCTGATCTCGACGGAAGAGGGGCATACCGATACGGTCTCGTATATGGCGTGGGGCGGCAATCCCCGCATTGCGGAAAAAAGTCCGTATCACGGGGCGTATTTCGCGGTCGTCGAGAGCCTTTCCAAGCTCATTGCGACGGGCGCGTCGTTTGAGGACGTCTACCTCTCTTTCCAGGAATATTTTCTGAAACCCGGCAAAGACGAAACGCGCTGGGGACAGCCGTTTGCGGCGCTGCTCGGCGCATTCAAGGCGCAGAAGGATCTCGGCGTTGCGGCGATCGGCGGGAAGGACAGCATGAGCGGCACATTTGAAAACATCGACGTTCCGCCCACGCTCATATCCTTTGCGGTCACGACGGGACTGAACGGCGAGGTCGTCTCTCCCGAATTCAAATCGGCGGGGCACAAAGTCGTTCTGCTCACGCCCGTATACGACGAAAACGGTCTGCCCGTGCCGCAATCCCTGATCGCGAATTTCAAGGCGGTCACGGCGCTCATGCGCGCGGGGAAAGTGGCTTCCGCATACACGCCCGGATTCGGCGGCGTGATGGAGGGCGTGCTGAAAAATGCGCTCGGAAACGGGATCGGCTTCCGCTTCGAGGACGCGATCCCTCTCGAGACGCTGTTCGGATACCGTTACGGCGCGTTTATGCTCGAACTCAACGATGAAACGGAGGTCGGCGAAGTCCTCGGCAGGACCACGGCTTCCGAAACGATCTCGCGCGGGCTGGAGATGATCCCGCTTTCCGAATTGCAGACGATTTACGAGGGCAAACTCGAGCCGGTCTACGCCTGCAACGTCAAAGCGGAGCCTCGTCCCGTCGAGAATTTCACGCATGCCGAGCGTTCGCCGCTCGTCTGCAATTTCAAGACGGCGCGTCCGCGCGTGCTGATCCCCGTATTTCCGGGCACCAACTGCGAATACGATACCGCCAAGGCGTTTGCGGACGCGGGCGCGGATACGGATATCTATGTCATCCGCAACCGCACGGCGGAGGAGGTCTCCCGCTCTGCGGAAGAATTCGCCGGCAGAATGAAAAACAGCCAGATCGTATTCATTCCCGGCGGCTTTTCGGGCGGGGACGAACCGGACGGATCCGGAAAATTCATCACGGCGTTCTTCCGCAGCGAGATCATCAAGGAGCAGGTCGCCTCTTTGCTCGGCGAACGGGACGGCCTGATGGGCGGCATCTGCAACGGATTTCAGGCGCTCGTCAAGCTCGGCCTTGTGCCTTTCGGCAGGATCGTCGAGGCCGACGAAACCTGCCCGACGCTCACCTATAACGATATCGGCAGGCATCAATCGCGCATTGTGCGCGTGCGGGTCGCGTCGGTGAGATCCCCGTGGCTCTCCGGGGTGAATGCGGGCGACGTGTTCTCCGTGCCCGTTTCGCACGGCGAGGGCAAATTCGTCTGTTCCGAAGCGCTTGTAAGGGAACTTGCCGCCAAGGGGCAGATCATGACGCAGTATGTCGATCTTGCGGGCAACGCGACGATGGATATCCGTTTCAATCCCAATGGGAGCGCGTATGCGATAGAGGGGATCTTATCGCCGGACGGCAGGGTTTTCGGAAAGATGGGGCACGCCGAGCGCAAGGGCGCGGGACTTTACCGGAATGTGCCCGGAGAATACGAGATGAAGCTCTTCGAGAGCGGCGTCGCATATTTCAAATAGATCCAACGCCGCCCGCGGCGGCACATATCTTACGGAGGTTTTTATGAAAACAGACATTCAGATCGCACAGGAAGCAAAAAAAGAGCCGATCCTCAAAATCGCCGAAAAGCTCTCGCTCACGGAAGAGGATATCGAATATTACGGAAAATACAAGGCGAAGCTGCAGTCCTCCGCGCTCGCGGGCCGCACAAAGGAGGGGAAACTCATTCTCGTTACCGCGATCACGCCCACTCCCGCAGGGGAAGGAAAAACAACGACGACCATCGGACTTGCGGACGGCCTTTCGCGGATCGGGAAGAAAGTCGTCGTGGCGCTGAGAGAACCTTCGCTGGGGCCGGTGTTCGGCGTCAAGGGCGGCGCCGCGGGCGGCGGATACGCGCAGGTCGTTCCCATGGAGGACATCAATCTTCACTTCACGGGGGATTTCCACGCGATCGGCGCCGCGAACAATCTGCTTGCCGCCATGCTCGACAACCATATCTTTCAGGGCAACGAGCTGAATATCGATATCGAGCGCATTCCGTGGAAGCGCTGCGTGGATATGAACGACCGTCAGCTTCGCTATATCGAGGACGGATTCGGCGGCCCCAAATCGGGCGTGCCGCGCAAAGACGGCTTCGACATCACCGTCGCGAGCGAAGTCATGGCCGTGCTCTGCCTCGCCACTTCCCTCGAGGATCTCAAGGCCCGTCTTTCGCGGATCGTCGTCGCATACAACCGCGAGGGCGCACCCGTAACTTGCGGGGATCTGAAAGCGGCGGGCGCCATGACCGCGCTTCTCAAAGACGCGATCAAACCCAATCTTGTGCAGACGCTCGAGGGAACGCCCGCGCTGGTGCACGGCGGACCTTTCGCCAACATTGCGCACGGATGCAATTCGGTCGTCGCGACCAAGGCCGCGCTGAAACTCGGGGATTACGTCGTGACGGAGGCAGGCTTCGGAGCCGATCTGGGCGCGGAGAAATTCCTCGATATCAAGTGCCGTTTTGCCGGACTGAAACCGTCTGCGGTCGTGATCGTGGCCACGGTGCGCGCGCTCAAAATGCACGGCGGACTGAATAAGACGGAACTTGCGAGCGAGAATCTCGAAGCGCTCGAAAAGGGATTGCCCAATCTTCTCCGGCACGTCTCCAATATCAAAAACGTATACGGACTGCCCGCGGTGGTCGCGGTCAACCGTTTCCCGACGGATACCGACGCCGAGATCGATCTCGTGATCGAAAAATGCAAGGCGCTGGGCGTCAACGTGAAGCTTTCCACCGTCTGGGCGGAGGGCGGCAAGGGCGGCGTCGCGCTCGCGGAAGAAGTGGTTCGTCTCTGCGAAGAAGAGAATCATTTCCGTTTCTGCTACGACGAAAAACTTCCCATCAAGGAGAAGATTTATGCCGTCGTCACCAAGGTATACGGCGGAAAGGGCGTCGTCTATACGCCGGAAGCGGAAGCCGAGATCGCGCGGCTCGAAGCGCTGGGATTCGGCAAGACGCCCGTCTGCATGGCCAAGACGCAATATTCTTTCTCGGATGACGCTGCCAAGCTCGGCGCGCCCGAAAATTTCGAAGTGACCGTGCGGAGCGTCAAGATCTCGGCGGGCGCCGGCTTTGTCGTCGCGCTCACGGGCAATATCATGACGATGCCCGGGCTTCCCAAGAGACCTGCGGCCGAGAATATCGACGTAGACGCGGAAGGCAATATCACGGGTCTGTTCTGATGGAACAAGAGCGGCTGCGGAACGCGATCCCGCCTCTTTTGAGCTGGTACCGGATCCACAAACGCGAGCTTCCGTGGCGGGAATCGCGCACGCCTTACGGCGTTCTCGTCTCCGAACTCATGTTGCAGCAGACGCGCGTCGAAGCCGTAAAAGTACGGTATGTGCGGTTTCTCGAGCGGTTTCCCTCGGCGGAAGCGCTCGCCGCCGCACCCCAAGACGAAGTGCTCAAAGCCTGGGAAGGCCTCGGGTATTATTCCCGCGCGCGCAATCTTCACAGAGCGGCGAAGATCATCGCCGCGGAGGGTTTCCCGCAGACATGGTCGGGGGTAAGAGCGTTGCCCGGCGTTGGAGATTACACCGCGGGCGCGATCTCGTCTATCGCGCTGGGACTTCCGTTTCCCGCCGTCGACGGCAACGTGCTGCGGATCCTGACCCGCTTGTTTGCCGATCCCGCCAATATTGACGACATGGGTACGAAAAAACGGTTTGCCGAGCTTCTGAAAGCGGAATATCCGCCGGAAGCGGGGGAATTCTGCGAGGCGCTCATGGAACTTGGCGCGATCGTCTGCGTGCCCAACGGAGCGCCTCTGTGCGGGGCATGTCCGTGGTCGAAGCTCTGTCTGGCGCATCTTGCGGGCAAAGAGGAGGAATTCCCCGTGCACGCGGAAAAACGCGCGCGGCGGATCGTTTCGCTCAACGTATACGTGATAAAATGCGGGGAGGAATACGCGCTCCGCAAGCGGGGCGAGGGACTTCTGGCGGGCCTTTGGGAATTTCCGAACTTTGAAAATGATGCGCCGGAATTCGGAAAACTTCTCGCGAAAAAAAGCGCAAAACATGTCTTTACGCACATTGAGTGGCACATGACGGGGCGCCTTGTCGAGGCGGAGGAAAAATTTCCGCAGTTCGTCTGGGCGACCGCGGAACAGATCAGAAGGCAATACGCGATCCCGTCCGCATTCAAAGCGTTTACGGAATGGGTCACATGAAGAACGGGGGACAGCCCCGTTTTTTCATCCGGTTCCGATGTGCGGATCGCAAGCGGAACGTTTGGCAACTTTTCCCCGTGCGATTGACAAACGCGCGGGGTTTTGGTATAATGGGAACGTTATGAACAGCAGAGGAAAATTCATTGTATTCGAGGGAACGGACGGCAGCGGAAAATCTACGCAGCTTCGTCTCCTTGCAAAGTATTTCAAGGAAAAAAACATTCCTTGCTATGTGACGCACGAGCCGACGGACTCTCCCTTCGGCGCCATCCTGCGCGCCTGCATGAACGGACGGATCGACGCGGACGAACGCACGATCGCCCTGCTCTTTGCGGCCGACCGCATGGATCACATTCAGAATTCCGTCAACGGGATCCGCGCCAAGCTGGACGCGGGTTTCACGGTGCTGTGCGATCGGTATTACTTTTCCTCGTTTGCCTACAACGGCGGATTTGTCCCCCTCGAATGGGTGACGGAACTCAACCGCCCCGCAATGGAGCTGTTGCGCGCAGACCTCACGATCTACCTCGACGTAGACCCCGAGGAGGGCATGCGGCGCGTCGGACGGCGCAGCGAAAAAGAACGGTACGAGACGCTGGAACAGCAGAAACGCATTCGTGAAAAATATTTCGAAGTATTCAAACAGTTCGGGGATAACGAAAACATCGCAGTCGTGAAGAGCCGTCAGAGCAAGGAGGAGACGCAGGAACGGCTTCGCCGCCTTGCG
Source organism: uncultured Clostridia bacterium (assembly GCA_947589085.1). Lineage (GTDB taxonomy): Bacteria > Bacillota > Clostridia > Christensenellales > Borkfalkiaceae > Gallimonas. The sequence continues at coordinate 13,656 of CANPZD010000004.1, read as the reverse complement.
GACGAGCTATTCGGAGGAACATTATGAGCGATCTCACGGTCGGCGTCGTGCTCAAACCGCAGGGGATCCGCGGAGAGATCAAGATCAAGCCGTTCACGGACGGCGCGGAGACGTTTGCCGCGTTCAAGCGCGTTTTTCTGGACGGCGCGGAGTACAGAGTGCTCTCGTTCCGCAGCGCAGACGGATTCGTGTATCTCGGATTGCGCGGCGTTGCGGACCGCAACGCCGCGGAACTCTTGCGCGGGAAGCAGGTCACGATCCCCCGCGAGGAAGCGCCCGCGCTTCCAGAAGGGAGCTATTATATCGCGGATCTTCTCGGCAGCGAGATCGTCACGGAAGAGGGCGTTCTTTTGGGAACGCTCAAGGATATCACGCAGGCCGCGACGGATATCTATGTGCTGGATACGGGGAAGAAGGAGATCCTCTTTCCCGCCGCAAGCGGCGTGGTCGTAAACGTCGATGCGGCCGCGGGGCGGATCACGGTGAACAAACGGAGATTCGAAGAGGTTGCGGTGCTATGAAGATCACAATTCTCACGCTCTTTCCGGAGATGTTCTCCGCGCTCGGGGCGAGCATTCTCGGCCGGGCGCAGAAGGAGAAGAAACTTGAAGTCGAAGTCGTCGATATCCGCAAGTATACCGAGGACAAGCATCTGAAATGCGACGACTATCCCTTCGGCGGGGGCGCGGGGATGGTGATGATGGCGCAGCCCGTGGGAAGCGCGATCGAAGCCGTCGATCCGCGGCATGAGGCGCGGCGCATCTATCTTTCGCCCAAGGGGAAAACGCTTCGGCAGGATATGGTGGTCTCACTTGCCGAAAACGAACGGCTCGTATTGCTCTGCGGGCACTACGAGGGAGTGGATCAGCGCGCGATCGATCTCTTCATCGATGAAGAGATCTCCATCGGGGATTATGTGCTCACGGGCGGCGAGCTGCCCGCCATGGTTTTGATCGATTGTGTGGCGCGGTATATCGACGGCGTGCTCTCTCCCGAATCCCTCGTAGACGAGAGTTTTTCGGAAGGCCTTTTGGAATATCCGCACTATACGCGTCCCGTCGAATACCGCGGGATCTCCGTTCCGGAAGTTTTAAGAAGCGGCAATCACGCGGAGATCGACAAGTGGCGCCGCGAACAGTCGGTTCTGCTCACCAAAAAAAACAGGCCGGATCTTCTCCGGTAGAGTTGCGCTTTCAGGCGGTGAACGATGAAAACGATCCAATGGTACCCCGGGCATATGGCGAAGGCCGTGCGCATGATGGAGGAAAATATCACATTGTGCGACGCGGTCGTATTCGTACTCGACGCGCGCTGCCCCGCCGCAAGTTACAATGCGCGGCTTTCCGCGCTTGCGGGCAGCAAACCTGTGCTCTTTTTGCTGAACAAAGCGGATCTTGCGGACCCGAACGCGACCGACGCGCTGCTTGCGCAGATCAGACGAAGCGGCAGGCAGGCGATCCGGATCTCGTGCACCGCGGCTTCCTCTCTGCGCATTCTTCGCGAGGCCATGGAGCAGCTTGTGCGGGAAAAAGCGGAACGTCTGCGGGAAAAGGGGAGCAAAAAGCCGCTTCGGTTTTTGATCGCCGGCATTCCGAATACGGGCAAGAGCACGCTGATCAATCTTCTGGCAGGCGCGAAGAAGGCCGCTACGGGGGATAAAGCGGGCGTCACCCGCGCGAAACAGTGGGTCAAGTGCGGCGGTTTCGAGCTGATGGATACGCCGGGGACGATGCCGCCCTGCTGCGACGATCAAATCCTTGCGCGCCGGCTTGCCTATGTCGGCTGTATCAACGACGAGATCCTCGAAACGGACGAGATCGCGCTGGCGCTTTTGGGGGAACTTTCGAAGCTTCGTCCTTCCGCGCTCTCGGAGCGGTACGGGATCGAAGAGGAACTTACGCCCGCCGAAATGCTGGATCGGGTATGCAAGACGCGCGGATTCATTCTGCGGGGCGGAGAGTTCGATTACGAGCGCGGCGAGCGCGCCGTGATCGACGATCTCCGAAAAGGAAAACTCGGCAGGATCACGTTTGATTCGGCCGCAGATCTCGCGGCGGCCGGGCTTGCGCGACCGGAGGAATAACATGGACATTCCCGTATACGAAAGAGAATATGCAGGCAAGGGGTTCTTTGCGGTGGCCGGCGTAGACGAAGTGGGCCGCGGACCGTTGGCGGGTCCCGTGGTCTGCGCGGCCGTGATCATGCCGTCGGAGGAGGAATACCGCATCGAGGGGATCAACGACAGCAAGAAACTTTCGAAGGCAAAGCGCGAAGCGTTGGCGGAACAGATCAAAAAAACCGCGCGCGCCTATGCCATCGAAGAGGTGGGCGAAGAGACGATCGACGAGATCAATATTCTGCAAGCGACGCGGCTGTGCATGAAGCGCGCCGTGGAATCGTTGCGCATCATTCCGGACATGGTCCTCGTCGACGGCGTCATGACGCTGGATATCGCGATCCCGCAGCGAAGCATCGTGCAGGGGGACGCGCTTGTATACAGCATCGGGGCGGCGAGCATTCTCGCAAAGGTGTACCGCGACGCGCTCATGGCGAAATATCGGGAGGAGTTCCCGGAATACGGATTCGAGCGCAATGCAGGATACGGCACGAAAGAACACATCGCCGCGATCAAAGAGGTGGGGATATGCAGGATTCACCGAAAGACATTCGTAAAAAACTTTTGGGACGGCAAGGTGAGGACCTCGCCTGCAAATATCTGAAAAAGCATAAATACAAAATCATAGAGCGGAACTACACGACCCCGTTCGGCGAAGCGGATATCGTGGCGTTCAAAGACGGATATACTTGCTTTATCGAGGTAAAAACGCGGGAGACGGACGCGTTCGGTCTGCCGGCGGAGGCGGTCACGCGGGAAAAACAGCGCAAATACCGCATGATCGCGGGGTATTACTGTACGATGTTAAGGCGCGAGATCCCCGTCCGCTTCGACGTCGTTTCCATATACGAAGGGCAGGTCGAATATTTCGAAAACGCGTTTATCTGACGAAAATTCCGGTTCCGGTGCGGCACAGGCCGCGCCGGTTTTTTTCGGTCGGAAAAATTTTCCAAAGTATTCCCCGAGAAGTTGATTTTCGGCGCGGGGAATGGTATAATTAGTCGAAACATAATCCATAAATTTGACCTGCGCATGCGCGCGGGAGAGGTAAAGAATGACAGGAAAAAAGAGGAATCCGCTGGGGGAAAAAATTGCGCTCGATCTCAGATTCCCAAATTTTGTGGGATATCTGGATTATTTTCTCGTGAGTTCCGCCCAGATCCAGGTGCGGAGCGGCTATGAGGAAGCGGTCTCGCTTACGATCACCGCGGAATGCGCGGAGGGGCTGCTCGTGCCCTACGAGGAGTGCGTGGAAGTTCCCTTTGAAAGCGCGGTGCGCCTGGAAGCGAGCGGGATTTTCTCCCCGCTCTATCTTGCGGAGAACGACGAACTCAAAACGGTCACGGTCAAGGTGACGGCGCGGCACGAGGGCAAGGAAGTCGCTTCCGCCTCCACGGAAGTCACCGTGCTGCCGTTCGACTGCTGGGAGGGACTTTCGGGCAATGCGGAACGCGTGGCCGCCTTTGTGCGCCCCCGTCTTTCGGATTGTTCCGTCGTGCTGGCGGACGCGGGCAAGCGGCTGAAAAAGTGGAAGGCCGACGCCGAATTTTACGGATATACGGGCACGGATAAGAATACCGTACGCCAGATCCTTGCGGCCGTATACGCCTCGGTGAAGGCATGCGGGATCTCCGGGGAGATCTCCGATCTGACGAATCCCTGCCGCGCTTCGCATGACGGCTCGATCGTAAAGGATCGCAGGGCGTCCTCGTTCCAAGCCGCGCTGCTTGTCGCCTCCTGTCTCGAAGCCGCGCACCTGCATCCCGTGCTCGCGCTCGGCAAGAGCGGCGTGGGCGTCGGCGTCTGGCTGTACGACAGCTGTTTCCTCGATCCCGTGCTGGACGACGCGGATATCGTGGAAAAATACGTTTCGGACGGCATCAACAATCTGAGCATGTTTGACGCGGAAGATCTGTTCGTCGAGCATAATACGCTGTTTACTCCTTCGGAAAATCATTTCAAGGCGAAATTGAAAGAGGGATATTTCGATTATTTCGTGGATGTGCGCCGCTGCCGCATGGGCGGGATCGGGGCCTGTCCGATGCGCGGCCGAGGGTTGAAGGGGTACGAAGTTTATCGCGAGGAGAACCCCGAAGAGGAAGCGCCCGCGCCCCTTCCCGTATTCAAGGATCTCAAATTAGACGGCAAGCAGCCCAAGAACAAACAGTGGGAACGCCGCCTGCTCGATCTCACGAGCAAAAACGCGCTGCTCGCATTCACGGGGAAAAACGCCTTGCATCTTTCTTCGGCGGAATGCGACGGCCTGTATTCCCGTCTTGCGGAAAAAGGCGGCATGAAGCTCAAAGCCGGCGGCGCGGAAGAGGGGCCGTTCGGCATTGAATGCACGCCGCAGAAAAAGGCGCTCATCGCGCTCGAACAGCAGAAGGGGATCCTGCGCGTGCTGTCCGACGCAAAGACCGTATCGGAGACGGCGGTCAAACTCATCCGGCGCAACAAAGAGGCGGTAGAGGAGTCGGGCGCGAAGATCCTCTATCTCGCGTTCGGATTTCTGCGGTATGTCTCCAAGGAGGACGGCAAGTTCCGATTCGCGCCGCTCGTGCTCTGCCCCGTGGGACTTTCCCGCGCAAGGGGCAACGAGGACTTCAACGTCGCGCCGGGCGAAGAGGGATATTTCGTCAACGCGACGCTGCTCGAATATCTCAAACAGGAATTCAACATCGATATCCGCGGGCTGGGCGGCGACGTCGCGGCGCTGAAGATCTCCGAGATCCTCGCCATGGTCCGCGCGGAGATCGCCTCTATGCGCGGATGGGACGTCGTGGACGACGTGTATCTCTCGGCGTTCTCCTTCCAGCGTTTTCTGCTCTGGAACGACGTCAGAACGCATATCGACGAGTTTCGGAAGAACGCCACCGTAGCGGGATTGCTCTCGGGACGCGCGGAGAAGCGGGAGTTTCCCGCGGCGAGCGAAGAGGACGTCGGCGATCCGGAAGAGACGCTTCTGCCGCTCTCTGCGGACAGTTCGCAGTATGCGGCGATCTCGCTTGCGGGGACGGGCGCGTCGTTCGTGCTGCACGGTCCTCCGGGCACGGGAAAGAGCCAGACGATCACGAATATCATCGCCGATTCGCTCGCTCGGGGCAAGCGCGTCCTGTTCGTAGCGGAGAAAAAAGCCGCGCTCGACGTTGTAAAAAAGCGGCTCGACGGCATCGGGATCGGCGACTTCTGTCTGGAGCTGCATTCCAACAAGACGGATAAAGCGGGCGTTCTCAGGCGGATGGAGGAGACGCTTCAGCTGGCGGGAAGGGGCGGCGACGTCGCGTTCGGCGAGCGCACGCGCGAACTCGTGTCGCTGCGGGAGGAACTGAAAGAGCCGATGATCGCGCTCAACAAGAAACGCCGTCTGGGGATCTCCGTATACCGCGCCATCATCGGGTATCTCGAAAATAAGAACGCGCCGGATATTCTCGATATCGAAAGCGCTTTTTACGATACGCTCACGGAGCAGAAGCTCTCGGAATACAAGGGCATGATCCTTTCGGCGGCCGCGGCCGCAAAGGAATGCGGCGGCGTATGCAATTCGCCGTTCGAGAACGTGAATCTCACGGAATATTCGCAGTCGCTGAGAGACCGCGTATTCTGCGCTTCGGAAGTGATGCTCACGGAGATCAAACATTTGAGGGCATTTCTTGCGCTGTTTCTGGAATTTTACCGGCAGCGGATCTCCACGCTCACGCGCAAAAAACTCGTTTCGCTGTGCGAGATCGCGCGCATTCTCGCCTCAGGCGTCTGCCGGAAATACTATGCCGACGTCGACGAAAATTCGTTTTACATTTTCTTCAATGCAAACAGGAGGCTGGATTCCTGCCTTGCGTATTACTACAAGCATTTCAAAACGCTGGTCGATCTCGACGGAAGCGAGGAGATCGGCAAGTATCTCGAACAGGGCGGCGACTGGAAACTGAACAAAGCCGCCCGCGCCGCGGCGAAGCGCCTCGCGAAGGCGGCGGTCCATCCCCTTGCGGACGAGGATATACCGAAGTTCCTTCAAACGCTCGCGGATATCGACGGCGCGATGCGGCGGATCACGTCCAACACCGCGCTGGCGAAAAATTTCACGGACCGCGCCGGCCGCATCGCCTTCAAAAAGCGCGGGGAATTTCTGGCGGATCTCTATGCGCTGCACCAGAAGTGCGCGTCCGCGTTTCTCGATTATAACGCCGATTCGTTCAACGGCATGTGCATTCGCGCGGCAAACGGCTATACCATGCCGGTATTGGAGGGCTGTCTGAAAGCGGCGGACGCCTATTTCGCCGCCGAAGAAAGTTTTCTTACGATCACGAACGGCGACCGGGAAAAGATCCGCGGAGAGGATATTCTGGACTATTTTTCCGCGAAGGCTTCCGCGCTCATCGACAACGTGGATATGCTGCCGAATTGGTGCATGTACCGCGGGACCGCGAAAAAGCTCGCCTCCTGCGGACTTACGTTCATCACGGATGCGCTCGAGAGCGGAAGGCTGAAAGTGGAGAATGTGCTTGCGGGGTTTGAAAAGAACGTCTACAAGAACTTTCTCGAGATCAACATTCCGCAGGATCCCGCGCTCTCCCGCATGACGGTGGGGACTTTGGAGGATACGGTGGAAAAATTCCGTCTCGCATGGGAGGAGTACGGAAAGATCACGCGGGAACTTATCCGCAGCAGGCTGATCTCCCGTCTGCCGAAGCCGGAGGACGAAGGCAGTCTTGCGCTGGAACTTGCCTCGTTCACCCGGCTCTCCAAGAGCAATCTACGCGGTTCGGGGATCCGCGGCATGTTTGCCGAGATCCCTACGCTCGCTTCCGTCGTTTGTCCCTGTCTGCTCATGAGTCCGACGACGGTCGCCCAATATCTGCAGCCGACCGCGAACGACTTCGATCTCGTCATCTTCGACGAGGCTTCCCAGATGTCCACGGCGGAGGCCGTCGGCTCGATCGCGCGCGCCAAGGCGGCCGTGATCGTGGGCGATCCCAAACAGCTTCCGCCCACGTCGTTCTTCCATTCGTCTTACACCGACGAGGAGGAACTCGAAAACGAGGATCTCGAGAGCGTGCTCGACGATTGTCTCGCGCTCGGGATGCCGGAGCGGCACCTTCTGTGGCACTACCGCAGCAAGCATGAAAGCCTGATCGCCTTTTCGAACGCCATGTATTACGACAACCGTCTGTGCACGTTCCCTTCGCCGGACGGGTTGGAGAGCAAGGTCAGGCTGATCCGGGTGGACGGCGTTTACGACAGAGGTTTTACCAAGCGGAACAGGAGCGAGACGGAAGCGCTCGTCAAAGAGGTGATCCGCCGTTTGCAGGATCCCGTCCTTTGCCGTTCGAGCATGGGCGTCGTTACGTTCTCGAGCGCGCAGCAGGAGGACATCGAGCGGTATCTGAGCAAGGAGATCGCACGGCTCAAACTCGAATCCGCCGCATACGAGCGGGAGGAGCCGCTGTTCGTCAAAAATCTCGAAAATGTACAGGGCGATGAGCGGGACGTGATCCTGTTCTCCGTCTGTTACGGACCGGACAGGTTGGGGCGCGTGTCGCTCAACTTCGGCCCGCTCAACCAGGCGGGCGGCTGGCGGCGTCTCAACGTGGCGGTTTCCCGCGCACGGGAGGAGATGCTTGTGTTCTCCACGATGACCGCCGCGATGATCGACCTTGCCAAGACGTCCTCAAAGGGCGTCGCCGGGTTGAAAGCGTTCCTTGAATTTGCGGAAAAGGGGCGGACGACGCTCGCCGTAAAGCCGGGTTCCGTGCGTAGCGGAACGGGGATCGGAAAGTTTATCGCCGCGGAGCTGTCCGCATACGGATACGATTGCCGTTACGACGTGGGAGCCTCCGATTTCAAGCTCGACGTCGCCGTCGTCGATCCCCGCAACAAGCACCGATTCGTGCTCGGCATTCTGTGCGACGGGGAGAACGGCTTCTCCGTGAAGGATCGCAACATCTTGCAGGTCCAGACGTTGAAGCGCGGGAACTGGAATGTTTTGCGGGTGAACTGCGTCAACTATTATAACAATCCCAAGCGCGAACTGAAACGCATCAAAGACGTGCTCGACCGGCTCACGGAATCCGAAAAGCGGCCGGACGCATGGCTTACGAAGTATAAAAAGCCCTATAAGAGCGTGAAGCCCACGGCGGGCGAAACGGCGGCGTTTGTCACGGGCGGAGAGAACGACGCGCTGATTGTCGCCCGTCTCAAGGAGATCGTGGCGGCGGAAGAGCCGATCTCCCGCGCGTTTCTCCGGAAGAGATGTCTGCAAAGCTTCGGGATCCTGAAGAGCGGTTCCAAGGTGGAAGCGAGGCTCGACGCGCTCATCGAGGCCTGCGCGTTCCAGCGGGATCGCACGATGGGAACGGATTATTTTTATAAAAATCCCAAGGCGATCCAGATCGGCAAATTCCGCGTGGAAACGGAGGCGCCCGTTCTGCGGAGGAGCGAGGAAGATTTCACCGTATACGAGATCGTCTCCCTCGTGAAAGCGGCGTTGGAAGAGCGGGTCGCGCTGTATACGGATGAGATCGCCGCGCTGATCTCGGGCATTTTCCGCGAACTTCGGACGAGCGACAGATTCCTCGTCTATCTGCGGGATTGCATTGCATACGGAGAGGAAAAGGGTCTGTTTGTGCGCTCCGTGTCCGACAGGATCACGCTCGCATGACCGTCGAAAACGATTGACAAAGCGCGGAGGACGTGATACAATTCGCGCGTAACGTATGAAATTTCCGAAGATCAAAAACAGAATGAACGTGTGGATGTACCTCGCGCTGGGGTATCTTGTCGTTGTGATCATCGGCAGCGTTTTTCTCGTATTGCCCGTCGCCTCGCGCACGGGAGAAACGCTCTATGTGGACGCGCTGTTCACGTCGTTTTCCGCGGCATGCGTCACGGGGCTGGTTCCGTTCGAAACGGGGGTGCATTGGACGACGTTCGGACAGGTCGTCATCCTGCTGCTCATCCAGTGCGGCGGACTTGGCTTTATGACGTTCATCTCCGTGGTCCTGCTTGCCGTCAAGCGCAATCTGGGGCAGTACGAAAGGAATGCCGTCGTGCAGTCGGTCGGCGGCCAGATGGGGAGCGTGAAACGTCTCGTGCGGCACATCTTTGTGGGGACGGCCGCGTTCGAAGGTCTCGGCGCGGGGATCCTTTGCATCCGGTTCGTTCCGAAATTCGGCGCGCGGGGCATGTGGTATGCGGTGTTCCATGCCGTTTCCGCCTTCTGCAATGCGGGATTCGATCTCTTCGGCGGCACGGAGGCGGCGGGGGTCGGTTCTCTGTCCTATTTTGCGACGGATCCGCTCGTTTCGCTCACGATCTGCGTTCTCATCATCGTGGGAGGACTTGGTTTCTGCATCTGGGGAGACGTGTTGGATTGCCGCTGCAATCCGAAGAAGTTTCAATTCTATACGAAAGTTATCCTCATCGTAAACAGCTTGTTGCTTACGGTTTCCACCTTGCTCTTTCTGCTCTTCGAACGGAACAATCCCTCGTATGCGGGGTATAATTTCGGGCAGAGATTGCTTGCCTCTTTCTTCAATGCGACCACGGCGAGAACGGCCGGATTTTACACGACGGATCCCGCTTCGTTTTCCGGAAGCGGATATCTGCTCACCGTGATCCTCATGTTCATCGGGGGCAGTTCGGGGTCGACCGCGGGCGGCATCAAGGTGGGAACGTTCACCGTGATCGTCATGGGTATGCTTGCGGCGTTCCGCGGCTCGCGGGATATCAACGTCGGCAGGCGCAGGATCGATATCAAGCTGTTGAGCCGCGCGCTTGCCATTTTTGCGGCGTATCTCATTCTCATTCTGATGGGAACGCTGGTCATCTGCGCCGTCGAGCCGGACGGGGGCGATTCGCTCGGCCTGTTTGGGAAAGCGCTCTTCGAAACGGTATCGGCGCTGGGCACCGTGGGACTTACGGTCTCGTTTACAAATACGCTTTCGGTCGTCTCCAAAGTCGTGCTCATGCTGCTCATGTATGCGGGCAGAGCGGGGGTATTCACGTTGGCGTATGCTCTGAGCCGGAAGAAGAGTACGTCGGAGATCCGTCGGCCGGTGGATTCGTTCTTTATCGGCTGAGCGGGGGCGCTGCGCATAAAATATACGAATGGGGTGAGAAAATGAAATCGTTTTTACTGATCGGAATGGGAAAATTCGGGCGGCTTCTCGGCGAAAAAATGCTTGCCATGGGCGATGAAGTGGCCGTTGTCGATAAGAACGAGGATGTTGTGAATTCGCTGACGTCGCGCTATTCGAACGCGCTCATTGCGAATTGCATGAACATCGACAATCTGAGGAAGATGGATATTCCCTCGTTCGACGCCTGTATCGTGGCGATCGGCGACGAATTTCAGTCGTCGCTGGAGATCACGTCGAATCTGAAAGATTTGGGGGCGCAGCGGGTCATCTCGCGGGCGACGACGGAGATCCAGCGCAAATTCCTGCTCAGGGTCGGGGCGGACGAAGTCATATATCCCGACAACGATATTGCGGAAAAACTTGCGGTGCGGCTGAATTCGAGCAACGTCATCAATTATATCGATCTGGATACGCAGTATTCGATCTTTGAGATCGCATGTCCGGCCAAATGGGTCAAAAAGAAGCTGATCGACGTGAACCCGCGCAAGAGGCTGGGCATGAACATTCTCACGGTGAAGAAGAGTTCGGAAGTGATCAATTCGCTTGACGGAGATTACGTCTTTGAGGCGGGAGATCAGCTTGTGGTGTTCGGCAATACCGAAAAAATTCTTGCGTTCACGAACAAGCAGAAGTAAAAAGCGCGAAAAAAAATCGTCCCGGTTGCAACCGGGACGATTTTTTTGTTGATTTACGCTTTTCCGGCGGAGCCGAGCACGTCGCAGATCTTGTGTTTGACCATGGCCTTCATGCTTGCGCGGGCGTCGGTGAGATACTGGCGCGGGTCGAAGTGGGAAGGATTTTCGGCGAAGTGTTTGCGGATGGCCGCGGTGAAGGCGACGCGCAGATCGCTGTCGATATTGATCTTGCAGACGGCGAGCGCGGCGGCTTTTTTGAGTTCGCTTTCGGGGATCCCGATGGCGTTGGGCATGCTGCCGCCGAACTCGTTGACGATGGCGACCTGATCCTGCGGCACGCTGGAAGCGCCGTGGAGCACGATCGGGAAGCCGGGCAGGCGTTTTCCGATCTCTTCGAGGATATCGATGCGCAGTTTGGGATCCTGACCGGGTTTGAACTTATAGGCGCCGTGCGAAGTTCCGATGGCGATGGCGAGGGAATCGATGCCCGTTCTTGCGGTAAACTCCTCGACTTCGTCGGGCGAAGTGAACATGGCGTCTTTCGAATCGACTTTCACGTCGTCCTCGATGCCGGCGAGTTTGCCGAGTTCGGCCTCGACGACCACGCCGTGCGCGTGCGCGTATTCGACGACCTGTTTCGTGAGGGCGATATTTTCCTCCCAGGGTTTGGAGGAGGCGTCGATCATGACGGAAGTGAATCCGCCGTCGATAGACGCTTTGCAGATCTCGAAGTCGGCGCCGTGATCGAGGTGCATGGCGACGGGGATATCGGTGGTTTCCACGGCGGCCTGCACGAGGTGGCGAAGATACACGGGATTCGCGTATTTTCTTGCGCCGGCGGAAACTTGCAGGATCACGGGGGAGCGGCATTCGTTGGCGGCTTCGACGATGGCCTGGATCATCTCCATATTGTTGACGTTGAACGCGCCGACGGCATAGCCGCCCGCGTAGGCTTTTTTGAACATTTCAGTCGTAGTGACCAGGGGCATAAAAATTCCTCCGAAAGGCTTTTTCACAATTATAAAACTTTTGAGAAAAAAAAGCAAGGGGAAAGGCGCGGCAAGTGAAAATTTTCGGCAAGGCGAATAAAAATCACAAGAAAAGCGCAATCTGACAGAAAGATACGCGGCAGGAAAAATTCGGGAAAAAAGCGTTGACGTACGCGTAAAATCGTGGTATAATACAGAGCTGAATCAGGGCGCGGAAAAAGCGCTAAAACGAATATCGGAGGAAAGAAAACCAATGGCAAACGTAAAAGTTGCGATCAACGGATTCGGGCGGATCGGCCGCCTTGCGTTCCGGCAGATGTTCAACGCGAAGGGATACGAGATCGTAGCGATCAACGATCTTACGAGTCCTTCCATGCTGGCGCACTTGCTGAAGTACGACAGCGCGCAGGGCAGATATGCGCTTGCAGACAAAGTATCCGCGAGCGACGAAGAGGGAACGCTCACCGTAGACGGCACGACGATCCGTATTTATAAGGAAAAGGACGCGGTCAACCTTCCGTGGAAGGAACTCGACGTCGACGTTGTTCTGGAATGCACGGGCTTTTACACCTCGAAGGCGAAATCGCAGGCGCACATCGACGCCGGCGCGAAGAAGGTCGTGATCTCCGCACCCGCGGGCAACGATCTGCCGACGATCGTGTACGGCGTCAACGAAAAGACGCTCAAACCGTCGGATACGATCATTTCGGCGGCTTCCTGCACGACGAACTGCCTTGCGCCCATGGCGAACACGCTGAACAACGCATATCCGATCGTTTCGGGCATCATGACGACGGTTCACGCCTTCACGGGCGACCAGATGGTGCTCGACGGGCCGCACCGCAAGGGCGATTTGAGAAGAGCGCGCGCGGCTTCCGTGAACATTGTTCCCAACTCCACGGGTGCGGCAAAGGCGATCGGGCTTGTGATTCCCGCGCTCAACGGCAAGCTGATCGGGTCGGCGCAGCGGGTTCCCGTTCCCACGGGATCGACGACGATTCTGGTTGCGGTTGTCAAGGGCAAGGACGTGACGAAAGACAGCGTGAACGCGGCGATGAAGGCTGCGGCGTCCGCTTCATTCGGGTATACCGAGGAGCAGCTGGTTTCCTCCGATATCATCGGGATCACGCACGGTTCGCTCTTCGACGCAACGCAGACCATGGTGGCGAAGATCGACGACGATACCTATCAGGTACAGGTAGTCGCGTGGTACGATAACGAAAATTCGTACACGTCGCAGATGGTCCGCACGATCAAGTATTTTGCGGAACTGAAATAAATCGATCGACATAAAAAAAACCGTCTCCTTGCGAGACGGTTTTTTTATGTCCTCTGCATACGTTTTGCCGTCATTCCGAACGTTTCTTCCCGTCATTCCGAACATTTCTTCCGTCATTCCGAACGAATGTGAGGAATCTCAAGACCGAGATTTCTCGTCGCTTTGCTCCTCGAAATGACAAAAGGGGTGCAGCCGCGGGCGTTCTTATTACGTCATGTTGAGCGCAGTCGAAACATCACCGCGTTCTCTTGGCGCCACCTTGAGGGGGAGCTGTCGAGGCGAGGCCGAGACTGAGGGGGTGTTGTCGTTCGATTGCGTACGCCACCCCTTTCGGCGTGCCGCTTCGCGGCACGCCACTTTCCCCTCGAGGGGACAGCGAGAGTATTACAGTGCCGGAGGGGTGAAAAGATACGAAAAAAACCGCGGGAAAAGCGGTAGGAAAAAAATAACTCTCCCAAAAAGTATACTTTTTGAGAGTGCGGAAATCGGGTGGTGAAATCGT
>CANPZD010000003.1 GCA_947589085.1 uncultured Clostridia bacterium | reverse complement strand
GATCCCATGGAACCCGGCTCTCTGTGAACGGGGCCTACGCCGTGCGTCTCTTTGAGGCGGTGCTGGTTCCACTTTTTGATAACGCCCGTAAAGCCGTGACCCTTGCTGACGCCCGAAACGTCCACCTTGTCGCCCGCCGCAAATACGTCTGCTTTCACGACGTCGCCCACTTTGTAGCCGCCGACGCCGCGGACTTCTTTCAGGAACTTGCAGGGCTTGACCCCCGCTTTCTTGAACTGACCGAGATCGGGCTTGTTGAGCGTCTTTTCCTGCGTTTCGAGAAAACCGAGTTTCAAAGCGACGTATCCGTCGGATTCCTCCGTTTTCACCTGCACGACGGGACAAGGCCCTGCCTCGACGACCGTGACGGGAATGACTTTCCCGTCCTCCGCAAAGAGCTGCGTCATGCCCACTTTGCGGCCGATGATTGCTTTACTCATAGATAAAGTTCACTCCTTGATTTTATTTGCGAATACCGCATGCGCAGTATTACGATGACTTGTTTTTTCGCGCGTGCCGATCAAAGTTTGACTTTGATATCGACGCCGGCGGGAAGGTGGATGCTGTCGAGCAGCTTCGCATTGGGAGAATAGATATCGATGATCCTCTTATAGGTGCGAAGTTCGAACTGCTCGCGCGAATCCTTATCTTTATGGGGGCTGCGGAGGATCGTGACGATCTCGCGCTCCGTGGGAAGCGGGATCGGCCCGGAGATCTTCGCTCCGCCCTTTTGCATGGTCTCGACGATGCGGCTTGCTGCCTGATCGACCAGCTCGTGATCGTACGCCGAAAGCTTGATTCTGATTTTCTGACTTGCCATAGTTTTTACTCCTTTTTACCCGAACTTTGTGCCGCTGCGTCAACGCATCCGGGCGTGTCGAGGCGCTTTCATCAAAAAAACACGCGTTTTTTGCGGTGTTTTTCGCAAAAGCCTCGGTTCGTCGCAGGAATCCAGTCCCACCTTTGTCAGCGGAAATTATCTGCCGAGGGGCTTTTCACCTCGATTTTTCAGTAACTTCCCGCCTCTACCCTACACGCCGTCGGAGCACGGAAAAATGCCCGTGCATAGAGACACAGCCTACTTAGAATATCACAATGTCAACCGGCTGTCAAATGATTTTAAGGGATATTTTCCATATTTTTCGATCGTTTTAAGATTTTTTTTGCATTTTTATAAAAAATCGCGGCGAAATTCCGAAAAAACAAGTCCGCCGCAAACGCAGCTTGCCGCCTCGGAACGGCCGGATTTCAGCGTGCCGATCTGTTTTCGGCTCTGCGGCGGCGCAAAGGCACGGCTTCGAGCAAGAGATCTTTCACGGCGGAGGGAAGCAAACTGAGCCGCACCGCGCTCTTGTATTCCGAAACCGTTGCGCAGCGGACGAGATTGCGCCATGCCGCGCCCTTGCGGTCGTTATTCATTTCGGCGCGCGTAAGGCTCCGCTTCGCCTGTGCGACGAGGCGCTGCGTCTGCGTCTGCGTTTGGTAGGTCGCCACGGCGAGATATTCTTTCCCCGCTTCGAAGGAAAATTCGGCCGCGGCGCAATCTTCCGCAAGATCGGGCGTATTCAGAAGTTTCCCGTTTTCGTAGATCTGTACGGCGCCCTCGGGGATATCCGCAAAGCGCACGAGGATCTTGCGGCCCGCCGGCACAACGTGCCCGTCTCCGCGCGAGGTGATTTTCAGTCTCTGAACGCCGTCGCGGGCCTCCGAGACAAATTCGGTATAGAATTCCGAAACGCCGTCCTCGGACACGGTATCCTCGTAGAGCGTGTAGTTGCCGTTTCCGCAAAAGACGCGGACCTCCATTCGGTCGGGATTATCCGTTCGATTGCCCTCGGTCATGGAGAGCGGCAAAATCGCGCCCGCCTTGGCAAAAACCGGCATTTCGTCGAGCGTGCGGAGCAGCGTCCTCTTCTCTCCGCCCGCGGCGATCTCGAAGCGCTCGCCCGTAAAGAGATCCGTCCAGTAGCCTTCGGGAAACCAGACTTTCACGCGGGCATAGCCGTCGTGACGGCGCTTTTCCGTGACGGGCGCGACGAGCAGTTCGCTGCCGAAGAAATATTCCGTCCCGAAGCGATATGCTTCCTCTTCCGCGCAGCGGTAATAGAGCGGCTCGACGAGGGCAAGTCCCTCGGCATATGTACGGTGCGCCGCCGTGTAGAGATAGGGCACGAGGCGGTGCCGGAGCCGAAGAAATTCCGCCGCGATCGCCCCGGCGCCGTCGGGATAGGCGAACGGCTCCTTCGTGACCGTCTCTTCGCATGTGCTGTGCAGACGGTTCACGGGACTGAACACGCCGAATTGAACGAAACGCGTATACAGTTCGGCGTCCGTTTCGCCGTGCATATGTCCGCCGATATCGTGGCTCCACCACGTATAGCCGATGTTCGAAGCGGTGCTCGTAAAGTAAGGCAGATACTCCAGCGTTTTCCACGTGATATACGTATCCCCCGAAAAACCGACGGGATAGCGATGCGCGCCGATCCCGCAATACCGCGAGAGAATGAGCGGAACGCTGTGATTGAGCGCCGCGTCCAAATAATGATAGTGATTGAGCGCCCAAAGCGGATCGAGGCCTTCGAGCGCAGACTGCGTTCCCTGCTGCCAATCGATCCACCAGAATTCCACGCCCTCCCGCTCGTAGGGCTTATGCAGCACGGAAAAATAATTTTTTATAAACACGGGGTTCGAAAAATCAAAGGAAACGGGAAGATATTTTTCCGGATCCAGTCCCATGGCGCGCGCCATTTCGGGATATTGTTTTTCCCACCAACGCACCCCGCCCGAGGGATGCACGTTGAGCGTGACTTTCAGTCCGCGTGCGCCAAGCTCCCGCAAAAATGCGCGGTAATCGGGGAACAATCGTTCGTTCCACGTATAGCCCGTCCACCCGACGTTATCCGCCGTGACGCCGTATTCCGACGTATTCCGGCCTGTCGCTTTCAGTCCGCATTCCTCTTCCACAAAATAGGAATAATGCCAGTCCATATCGAGCGTAGCGACCGACAGCGGGACATGGTGTGCCTGAAATCGGTTGAGGAGGCGCAGATACTCTTTTTCGTTATACATATGATAGCGGCTCCACCAATTCCCGAGCGCATACCGCGGGATCATGGGAACGTTCCCCGTGATCGCATAGAGCGCGCGGACGGCGCCCCTGTAATCGCTGCCGAACGCAAAGATATATTCGTCCGTTCCCGCGCCGCGCTCCGGTTTCACTTCGCCGTCGTCGCCCAGCGTCAGTGAGGCGCCGTCGTCGAAGAGCGCCACGCCGTTTTTCGAACAGACGCCGGGGCCGAGCCGGATCTCCCTCGCGATCTTGCCGTCCTGATACATATCCGCGTCGCAGCAATCGAGCGTACGGTATGTCCCGAACAGATTTTCCGCATTGTCGAGACGGATCTCGGTTTCGCCGAGCATGGCCGCGCAATCCTCTCTCTTTTCGCGCAGGATCAGCTTGCATGCGGAAGTCTCGATCGTACATTCCTCGCCCGCGGAGACGGTAAATTTCTGCACGGGCATGTCGCGATACCATACGACCTGCGTGGCCGCGTCGCGGTATTTGCGCGCCGCGTTGTTTTCAAGCCGGAAAAGCCGTTCGCCGAGCACCGTCACGCGGTAATCTCCCCACAGCACGATATTGGCCGCGTCTGCAAGCGGACGCGTCTTTACGATCAGATGCTTCGAAAGCCTCATATGCTCCTCCTTGTTATTCCGAGGGGGCTTTCGGATCCCCGAAAACCCCCGGATTACGTCTCGATCTTGTTCGGCGGCGCATTCCGACCGCCGTTCTATTGAAATTCATTGTAACAGCATTCCCGGAGAAAGTCAATACTTCCTCCGATTTTTTTCGGAGAATTCCCGTCAGCCGCCGAGAGGCATGCGCAAACGTTTCAGGCGCTGAACGGCTTTCACGCGGAAAAAATCCTCCCACGGATCCGGCTTTCCGAGGCGTTCGACCGCGGTGCGCAGATCCACGCCTCCGGGAGCGACTTTGCCGAGTTCCTCCCACGCGATGGGCATGGAGACGGGCGCGCCTTCCCGGGCGCGCGCGCTGTACGGCGCCGCGCTGGTGGAACCGGGACTGTTGCGCTGCCAATCGATATAGATCTTTCCCGACCGCGCCTTTTTGGAAGAGACGGCAAGATACCGATCCGGATACGCGCCCGCCATGATCTCCGCCACGCCTTTGGCAAAATCGCGGAAGGTCTGCCCTTCGATCCCCGCGCGGAACGGCACCGCAATATGATACCCCTTTCCCCCGCTCGTTTTCAGAAAGGAATGCAGTCCCAGCTCGTCGAGGACGTCTTTGAGAT
Organism: uncultured Clostridia bacterium; assembly: GCA_947589085.1. GTDB lineage: Bacteria > Bacillota > Clostridia > Christensenellales > Borkfalkiaceae > Gallimonas. Next base: position 102,860 of record CANPZD010000003.1, on the reverse strand, counting down.
CTCTCGCCCCCCGCCTCACTTCGCTCAGCGCCATGCTCTCGTCGGGATCGAGATCGAACACCATGAGATCCGGCCGGTCCGCGGCCGTGCGGCGGCTACCCCAGATATGAATTTCCACGGCATTGTACTGCACCAGCGAGATCAGTCCCTTTGCGTTGACCGCATAGAAATACTCTTCGCCGTCGGAAGCGGGCGCGCGCCCGATCCCCGGGAATTTCCCGTCGAGATGGCGACGGAAAAATCGCTCTCCCCCGATCCCGGAGGGACAGCACACGACGCTCAGAAGCCGATCTTTCACATAGGGCAGCATGCGCGGCGCGACGGCGGAATAATACTCCGCAAGCTCGCGTTTGGTCCACCCTTCGGCGGGGAACATGATCTTTTCCGGGTGCGTGATCCCGACGCCGCACACCGTTTCCGCCTTTGCCTTGCGGGAGGGTTCGCTGCGCTCGTCGGTAATTTCACGCGGCGCCTTGTCGGCGCGCAATCCCTTGAAACTCGCCTGCCGAAGCAGTCCCGCCGCCGTAAGCTCGGCATATTCGACCTGCACCGCAAGGACGGGCCTTACCCAGACCGCGGTTTTCGTGCGCGGCGCGGGAGAAAATGCGGCGCGTTCGCAGACGAGATCTTCGAGCGAAGCGCATAGTTCTTTTCGGGTCGCGTCGTCGAATCCCGTGCCGACGCGGCCCGCATATTTTAGTTCTTTTCCCTCGTAATACCCCACGAGCAGCGACCGCACGCCCTCCCCGGACCGCGTGTAACCGCCCACGACGAACTCCCGGAGATTGCGGAATTTGAGTTTCAGCCAGCTGCCGTTTTTGCCCGCTTCGTAGGGCGCGTCCGCCCGTTTGGCGACGATCCCCTCAACGCCGCGGCTGCGGATCGCCTCGAGTTCCGCTTGCGTGAGTTTTTCCGCATGCTCGCTGTACGAGAGCAAGGGCGGCGCTTTTTTGAGAAGCGCTTTGAGTTTTTGCTTGCGTTCGAGCAAGGGCCGCCCGCGCAGGTCTTCGCCGTCAAGCGCCAGAAGATCGAACAGAACATATCCGAGGCCCTCGGTCGTTTTGCGCTTCACATAGGATTGCAGCGCGCCGAAATCCGGGATCCCCTCGCGATCCGTTACGACCATTTCGCCGTCGACCACGGCCGCGCGGCCTTTGAGCGTCCTTGTTACCGCTTCCGCCGCAAGCGGAAAGTTCTTCGTGCAGTCGTTGCCGTTGCGGGTCGTCAGGCGGGTCTTTCCCCCCTCGCAGAATGCAAGCACGCGGTATCCGTCGTATTTGAGTTCATAGAGCCAGCCTTTTTCTTCGGGCAATGTTTCGCAGAGGCGCGCAAGCATGACGTCCGCCTTCCGGAAAGGATTTGCCGCGCCCGACTTTGCGATCTCCGCCATGCTCTTGCCCGACCGTACGCCTCTTGCATATTTCGAGATCCCGGCGGACCGCTTGGCGAATTCGTCGCGTTCCTTGATGAAAAGCCACGGCTCGGACGCGTCGTTTCCCCGGTTTTTCATGCGCACGAGCGCCCAGTTGCCTTTGAGCCGCGCACCGTCGAGACGAAATTTGAGAGACCCTTCCGCAAGTCCCTTTTCCGGATCGGAACGGGGCGTCCATTCCCCCTCGTCCCAGAGCATCACGGTGCCGCCGCCGTACTCTCCCTTGGGAATGACGCCTTCGAACTCCATATAGTCGAGGGGATGATCTTCCACGCGCATGGCAAGCCGCTTATCCGCCGTACAGAAGGAAGGCCCCTTCGGAACGGCCCAGCTCACCGCCACGCCGCCCAGTTCGAGCCGCAGGTCGAAATGATCCGCCCGCGCCGCATGACGCTGCACGGAAAATTTCAGTTTGGCGGGTTTCTTTTTGCCGACGGTCCCCTTCGGTTCGTTTGTGACAAGAAAATTCCGCTTGGAACGGTATTTTTGCAATTTGTTTTCAGCCATACCGTTAGCATTCCGAACATGCGGACTTTTTATAGCGGTCCGAAGAATATTCCCCGCGCAAGCGGCAATAATTTTCAAAAAAAGAGGTGGATCTATGGCGGTCATTCAGAAAGGCGCGATCTCGTTCGGACTTGTGTATATTCCCGTGAGTCTGTATACGGCGACGCAGGACAGCGACATCAGTTTCAATCAGCTTCATAAGGCGGATAAATCCCGCATCCGCTATAAAAAAGTCTGCGGACATTGCGGCAAAGAGGTGGAAGCCAAGGACATCGTGCGCGGCTTCGAGTATGCAAAGGATGAATACGTCGTGATCACCGATGAGGAAATCGAGAGCATCAAGACCGAAAAGGACCGTACGATCACGATCATGAGCTTTGCCGCGCTCGACGAGATCAGTCCGGTATATTACGATAAGGCATACCATGTCGTTCCGCAAAAGGGCGGCGGAAAGGCAATGGAGCTTTTGCGCCGCGCCATGATAAAAACGCAGCGCGCGGCGCTCGGCAAAACCGTGATCGGCAATTCCGAAAAACTGCTCGTGATCATTCCGCGCGAGGACGGAATGCTTATCCAGACGCTCCTCTTTCAGGACGATATCAAGGAGATCCCCGTCGATTATGAGCGGCCGAACGTGACGGAAGCCGAACTGAATATGGCGGAACAGCTCATCCATGGCATGGAAGAACCCTTCGCGCCGGAAAAATACAAGGATGAATTTCAGGAAAAATTAAAGGCGCTCATCGCAGATAAAATCGCAGGAAAAGCCGTGGTCCGTCCCAAGGAGGAAAAACCCGGCGTGATCATCGACCTCATGGAGGCTCTGAAAGCAAGCGTAAAACATGCGGGAGAGAAAAAATCCGCCTCCTCTGCGAAGATTTCCCGCCCCCATTCCGCAAAAACAAGAAAACAAGCCTGAAAAATTTCATCAAAAAACGGACGGCGGCTGCCGTCCGTTTTTTCTCAGATCGTTCAGTTTTTGCTCAAACCCTCTTGCACGGCAACCGCAACGGCGACGGTAGCGCCCACCATCGGGTTGTTGCCCATACCGATCAGCCCCATCATCTCGACGTGAGCGGGCACCGAAGAGGAACCTGCGAATTGCGCGTCGGAATGCATACGGCCCATGGTATCCGTCATGCCGTAGCTGGAAGGGCCGGCCGCCATGTTGTCGGGGTGCAGCGTTCTGCCCGTGCCGCCGCCGCTCGCAACCGAGAAATACTTTACGCCGTTCTCGACGCACCACTTCTTATAGGTCCCCGCAACGGGATGCTGGAAGCGCGTGGGGTTCGTCGAATTGCCCGTGATCGAAACGCCGACTTTTTCGAGTTTCATGATCGCAACGCCTTCGGGAACGTTATCCGCGCCGTAGCAGTTCACTTTGGCGCGAGGCCCGTCGGAATACGCAATGCGATCGGTGACCTTTACCGTCTCGGTATAGGGATCGAACACGGTCTCGCAGAACGTGAACCCGTTGATGCGGGAAATGATCATGGCCGCGTCTTTCCCGAGACCGTTCAAAATGACGCGAAGCGGATTTTTTCTCACCTTGTTCGCATTCATGGCGATGGAAATCGCGCCCTCGGCGGCGGCAAAGCTCTCGTGCCCCGCAAGGAAGCAGAAGCACTCCGTATCTTCGGAGAGGAGCATCTTGCCTAAATTGCCGTGCCCCCTGCCGACCTGCCTGTTTTCCGCGACGGAGCCGGGAATGCAGAACGCCTGCAACCCGATGCCGATGGCCTCCGCGGCGTCCGCGGCCTTCACGCAGTTCTTTTTGATCGCGATCGCCGCGCCGACGGTATATGCCCAAACCGCGTTTTCAAAGCAGATAGGCTGCGTACCGCGCACGATCTTATCGCAATCGACCCCCTTTGCAAGGCAGATATCCTTGCATTCCTCTACCGAACGGATGCCGTATTCCCGGAGCACGGCGTTGATTTTTTCGATTCTTCTTTCATAACCTTCAAACAGAGCCATGTTGCGCCTCCTTATTCCTTGCGGGGGTCGATGTACTTCACCGCACCCTGTTCTTCCGCGAATCTGCCGTAGTGCCCGAGCGACTTCTCCCATGCCTCGTTGGGCGTGAGTCCCTTTTTGACGAAATCGGTCATTTTGCCGAGCGATACGAATTCGTAACCGATGACCTGATTATCCTTATCGAGCGCGAGGCGGGTCACATAGCCTTCGGCCATCTCGAGATAACGCACGCCCTTGGCGGCTGTCCCGTACATGGTACCCACCTGCGATCTCAATCCCTTGCCGAGATCTTCCAGCCCTGCGCCGATCACAAGGCCGTCGTCCGAAAAGGCGGATTGCGTTCTTCCGTAGACGATCTGGAGAAAAAGTTCGCGCATCGCCGTGTTGATCGCATCGCACACAAGGTCGGTGTTGAGCGCTTCCAGAATGGTCTTGTGGGGAAGGATTTCCGCCGCCATCGCCGCCGAATGCGTCATGCCGGAGCATCCGATCGTCTCGACGAGCGCTTCCTGAATGACGCCGCCCTTCACATTGAGGGTGAGCTTGCAGGCGCCCTGCTGCGGCGCGCACCAGCCCACGCCGTGGGTAAAGCCGTTGATATCCGTGATCTGCTTTGCGCACACCCATTTGCCCTCTTCGGGAATGGGAGCGGGGTCGTGACGCGGCCCCTTCGCAACGCAACACATATTTTCCACTTCGCGTGAATATTGCATTTGAACTCCTCCATGTCGCTTTTTCCCCTGCGGGAAATCTTTCCAAATGATTTTACCATATTCTTTTCGAAAAAACAAGGGATTGCAAGTAAAATTTTTTTCAGAAACCAAAAAGGGTCTTTCGTAAAAAACGGATTTTTTTGATTGCATGCAATAAAAAATTTATGAAAAAAATATTGACTTATTTTTCGTTTGTGATATGATTGAGTCGGATTGGAAAAACAGAAGCCTCGCGCGGGGCAAACGACGGATCAAAACGCCCGCGGGCAAGAAAAAAGCGACGGAAAAAATAAAAACTCTCCCAAAAAGTATACTTTTTGAGAGGGAGGAAATCGGGCGACAATCTTGTGCTCCCGGCACGTTTTTGAGTATATCACACCCGTTTTTTGCTGTCAAGAGGTTTTTCCCAAAATGTATACTTTTTGAGAAATTTACTTTCACAAAATCGGGCAAAAAACGCAAAAAACCGCGAAAAAAGCGGGGTTTTTGCCGCTTTTCCGCATGCGGAAAGGGTGTAAAAAAGGCATTATTCCCGAAAAAGGAATAAAAATATAAGGAATTCAAGCGAGGTGAAAATTATGTGGAAGAAATTCTTGGGGATCTGTGCAACGACGGCATTGTGCCTTGTTATGGCTGCGGGATTTGCCGCCTGCGGGAAAAATCAATATCATGCGGTATTATATGACAATGCGGAAGAATGGATCAACGAAGAATACGTAAATGCTCATCGTACGCGCGGCGCACGCTACGGCGAGAATTCAGAATCCGTGGCAGATGATTCATGCCCCGAGACATGGACTGAAATCGTTAAAAATCAAGAAAAATATCTCGAAATTTTTTCGGATACCCAAGAAGAATTCGAAGTGGATTTCGAAAAAGAGATGCTCATCGTTTATACTTTTACCACGGTGTATCATAGGTCCTGTTCATTGACAAAGCTGAAACTGAAAGACGAAACTTTAACGATCGGTTACAAAATGCCGACCATGGTAGGCGTAGGAGACGCTTCTAAGCCTTATCAACGCTTCTTTGTGGTGAAGTTGGATAAGTTGGATCTTAACGCAGCGGAATTTACGGAAGAATAAAAAAATCTCGATCCGCGGCAGACATGTTCTGCCGCGGATCGACTTCAATCTTTCGATCCTTTCAAGTTCTTTCTCCCGAAACTTTTGCTTCGGGAGAGTTTTTTTCAATCGTGCCCCATAAAATTCTTCTGAATTTTCAGAAGAATTTTCGGGATCCCCGGGAGGCGAACTTCCCCCTCCTCCCTCCTTTCAATCTTCCCGCCCGATGAGATAATCCACCGATACGCCGAAATAATCCGCAAGAAGCCACAAGCTCAAAATGCACGGCTCCTTTTTCTTGTTGAGCCACGCGCTGATCGTATTTTGCTTCACCCCCACCTTTTCCGCAAGCCGTACCTGATTAAGTCCCTCTTCTTTCATGAGTTCCCGAAGCCGTTCTGCTACTGCTATTTTCGGAAGTTTCATAAAAAAAATATTACCCTTTTTCTTGACAGTATATCCCCTTGGGAGTATAATAAAAGAAAAATATCCCCATGGAGATATTTTTTCGACTTCATCGCGGCTTTCATCTGCCGCCTTTGGAGAATCCCGATTTATGCAAAAGAAAATCTTCGTCGACTGCTTCAACACACTGATCAAAAGAACGGTTTCGGATAAAGACGTCCTGCTGCGCTGGAGCAAGGCGCTCGGAGACACATACGAATATCCCCCCGAATTCTTCTATCGCGCGTTTCACGCGGCTCAGAAAAAGCTGGGCATGCGCGCTTTTTGGCGCACGGGAGAGACGGAATATACGTTCCGCGAGATCGCGGCATGGATCTGCGCGCGAATGGACGGCACAGACAGCGACGAATTTTATGAAACTGCCCTGTCCCTCTACCGAAATGCGGAAATGAGTTGCCACAGGAGGAACGACGCACTCTTTCAAAGGCTCGCCGCCCTGAAACGGGACGGATGTTCGCTCTTCCTCGTCTCGGATTTTTACTGCGGAGAAGAGACCGTCCGCGCCTTTCTGCGCAACCTCGGCGCGGACATATTCGACGGGATCTTCGTCTCCTGCGACTGCAAACGTTCCAAGCGGACGGGCGCACTCTATCGGTACGCGCTGAAAAAAACGGGGGCAAAGCGCCGCGAAACGCTCATGATCGGCGACAATCCGTTTACGGACGTGCTGATGGCGCGGCTGAATCTCCTGCACGCGGAAAAATACGCGTCCCGTCCGCCCGAAAAAAGCGCGGAGCTGAATGCGTTTCTCAAAAAAAGTCCCCGCGAGCGGGAGTACGACGAAATTTTCGCGGCAAACGGAAAACGCTATACGTTTTCCAATTATGCCTTTCCGTTATATCTGTTCACGAAACGGCTCTATGAACGCTTTCGCGCGGCGGGCGGAAAGGATCTGTTCTTCTGCTCGCGCGAAGGACAGTTCATGAAAAAACTGTTCGACGCCTACTGCGCCTATCACGGCTATGAAGTCAACACACACTATCTGTACGCGAGCCGCAATTCGGTAGCGGGATTGACGCCCCTTGCCGAAGAAGATTTTTCCTATATCAAAAAGATTTCTCCGCTGGCGGACGCCACGACATTTCTCACCTCGCTCTCGTTTTCAAAGGAGCAGATTGAGACCGTTCTCTTGCGGCTGGGCATCAAAAAAGACCGCAAGAGCATGCGTTTCTATCGGTCGCAAACCTATCGAAACCTCCTTGCGGACGAAGCGTTCCGCCGGATCTATGAGGAGAACCGCCTGAAAAACGCCGCCGCTTTTGAAACATACATGAACGGTTTCGGCGCCGATCTCGAAAAAAACGGCCTGTTCATGGTAGACGTCGGCTGGCGGGGAGGCGTGCAATATTATATCGACCGATATTATCACGGCAGAGTGAAGGTATACGGCTACTACATCGGACTATCCGAGCAAGCGTCGGACAAGGAAGGTTTGCTCTGGACCGTCGCCGACCGAAAACCCGTCGGAAACGCATTGTTCCATCACCGCATCGTGGACTATGAACAGATCCTGCGCGCCGACCATGACCGCGTCGCGGGGTATGAACTCGTCGGAAACGAAGCGCGGATCGTGTTCGGGAATGAGTTGGACAACCGCAGGATCTACGGGGAACTCATCGCTCCCATGCAGGAACAGATCTATGAAAAATTTCTGCGCATCATGCGCAACGACTGCAAACATGCCGATTTCGAAATCACGGCTTGCAAATATTTCCGCGCCATGATGTGCAGAGTTTCGCGGCAGGACGCCGAATGGCTTGAACACTGCGAGGGTACGCACTACGACTATTTCGTCAGGGTAGGACTGACCTATCAAAAATGGGGACGTATCGTAAGATTCTACCACGGGGCGCAGAAAGCGCTGTTCCGCATGCGCTCGCATTTTTGCTGTCCGAGAGCCAAAAATCCGTTTTGACGATCTTCATACAAACATGCGCCCGCGCAGATCGCGCGGGCGCAGTTCGTTATTTGGTGATTCGGCACAGCCGGTCGCTTCCTCGCAAGATCTCTGCGGGAGTTCTGTGCGGAACGTTTCGCCTCAATCAAAATTCAATATGTACGATGTCTTTCTTCTTCGACCTTCTGTAAAAGATCGCCTTTCTGCCGATGACGGCGACGACTTCCGCCTTCAACAGCTTTGCAAGCTCTTCCGCAAGCTCTTTCTTCTCTTCGACCCATTGCGAAAGAAGATTCACCTTGATGAGTTCCCGCGCTTCGAGGGCTTCCGAAAGGCCGTTTACGAGGTTTTCGCTGATCCCCCCCTTGCCGACTTGCGCAACGGGTTTGATGACCGCCGCAAGAGATTTCAGGTTGGCGCGCTGTTTGCTGGTTAGTTCCATAACTTATTTCCTCCTTCCGACTCAGATTACAAATTCAAATTCGACTTCGCCCACAATGACGGTATCGCCCGCCTTGCAGCCCGCTTTTTCAAGCTCCTTGAACACGCCGCGGAGTTTGAGCACTCTCTGAAAATAATTCATACTGTCCGGATTGTTGAGCACCACATTGCGGCATAGCATATCCACAAGTCCGCCCACCACGACGTATGCGCCGTTTTCGTCGGTGAAGATCTCGAATTGCGTATGATCCGGCTCTTCGAAAACGAATTCGTCGGCGGGAATGCGTTCCGCGGGCGGCAGCTCTCTCAATTTTTCCGCGATGGCCTTCAGAAGCTCCTCTTTCCCCTTCCCGGTGAGCGCCGAAATTTCGAAAATGGGATATTTTCCGCCGTATGTCTTTCGGAATTTTTCGGAATTTTCCGCGCCGTCAAGATCGCACTTGTTGAGCGCGACGATCTGGGGAAGCGCGGCAAGCTTGCCGGAATACGACCGGAGTTCCTCGTTGATGATTCTGAAATCCTCGATCGGATCTCTTCCCTCGATCCCAGAAATATCCACAACGTGGCAGATCATGCGGGTGCGTTCGATATGGCGCAGAAAATCGTGTCCGAGGCCCGCGCCCTCCGCCGCCCCCTCGATCAGTCCGGGGATATCCGCCGCGATAAAACTTTCCTCATAGTATCTTACGACCCCCAAATTGGGCGAAAGCGTCGTAAAGTGATAATCGGCGATCTTCGGTTTCGCCGCGGAAATTTTGGAGAGCAGCGTGCTCTTGCCCACATTGGGAAATCCGACAAGACCGACGTCTGCGATCACTTTCATCTCCAAAATGAGGGAATGGGGTTTGGTTATGACCCCTTTCTGCGCAAAATCGGGAGCGTGCCGGCGCGCCGTGGTAAACCGGACGTTGCCCTTTCCGCCGCGTCCGCCCGCGAGGATCTTCACCTCCTCGCCGTCCTCGTATACGTCCGCAAGGATCTTCTCGCTCTCCGCGTCGCGGATCAGCGTGCCGCAGGGCACTTTGATCGCAAGATCGGCGCCGCGCTTGCCCGTACATTGGTTGGAGCCGCCGCGCTCGCCGTTTTCCGCATAATATTTCGACGTATAGCGGAAGGATAGCAGATCGTGCATATCCTTGTCGCCGACAAACACGATGCTGCCGCCGTCGCCCCCGTCGCCGCCGTCGGGACCGCAAGCGGGTTTCCCCTTGAACGCTTTGAATGAATTCATGCCGTCGCCGCCGTTGCCCGCCTTGACGGTGATCTTTACCTTATCGGTAAAACCGTTGGTTGCCATAACTGAATTATAACAACTTTTCGAAAAAATTGCAAGATATTTTTTTATGTGAAAATCCGCGAATTTTGTGGTATACTATATAAGTGAAATGATCCATTCATACTTTTTGTTTTTATTGATCCTCGTACCGTTCCTGCTCCTCTCTGCATGGGCGAGCGCGAAGGTGTATTCGGTGTTCAACGCCTACGACGGCGTGCCGAATTCTTCCCGCATGACGGGTTACGATACCGCCGTGCGGCTCATGCGGAACCGCGGCGTAACGGATATCGCCGTCGGGCGGACGTCTGGCCGACTTTCCGACCACTATAACCCTGCCAAAAACCGGGTGAATCTCTCCGAAAGCACATACGGCTCCGCGTCCGTCGCGGCCGTTGCCGTCGCCGCGCACGAGATCGGGCACGTGTTGCAGAAAAAACGCGGCTATGTCCCCTATAAGATCCGCAACGTTCTCGTTCCGATCGCGAACATCGGCTCCCGGCTCGCCCTGCCGCTCATCATTCTCGGCATTATGCTCGACGTCTTTTATTTCGCAGCGAACGTCAATATCGGGCAGATCCTGATGTATGTGGGCATCGGACTTTACGGCAGCTCCGTTCTGTTTATGCTCGTAACGCTGCCCGTGGAATTCAACGCCTCGCGCCGCGCGAAAAAGATGCTCGCGGAGGACGGCATCCTGACGCAGGAGGAACTCCCCGGCGTGAAGAAAGTGCTTTCCGCAGCGGCGATGACATACGTCGCCTCCATGCTGATCTCGCTCGTCTACTTTTTGCGGTTTTTCGTCGTCGTAATGTCGCTCGCGCGCAAGAAATAACGTTCGGCGCTATCCGTTTGACCGACAAAATGTCGCCCCTTTCGGGGCGTTTTTTCGTTACAGCCGTTTTCGGCTCTTCCCCGAAAAGACGTTTCCCTCCAAGATCCCCGAGACGAAGATCTCTTTCTCGCGGGGGGGATCGGAAAGCGCTTCTTCGAGAAGGGAAAGCAGAAACTCCCGGCTCTCCGTGAGGCTTTTCCCGAACAGATAGCAGGCAAGAGAACCGGGAACCGTGTTCAGCTCGTTGAAAAAGACGTCGTCTCCGACGACGAGAAAATCCGCCCGCACAACGCCCCTGCCGCCGAACGCCTCGTAAATACGCTGCGTATATGCGTTGATTTTTGCCGCGGCGTCCTCGGGAAGGCGCGCGGGAAGTTCGCTGTGTCTTGACGCCGCTTCCTCGTATTTTTCCGCAAAGGTGAGGATATCCCGGTCGGAAAAGACTTCTTCCGGCGGCGAGAGCACGGTCTTTCCCGCGCTTCGGTAAGCGGCGCAGTTGATATCGCGCTTCCCCTCCAGATATTCTTCGATCAGGGCGCTGTCGTCGAGACGGAACGCAAGATCGAGGGCGGCCGTCAGCTCCGCGGCGTTTTTCGCGACCCGGATCCCGATGCTCGATCCGAGCTTCGCGGGTTTGACGATCAGCGGATATCCGAACGATTGCGCCCGCGCAAGCACGTCGTCGCGCGACCGCCATTCGCGCTCCCGCACGAAAAAAAACCGCGCCACGGGGATATCCAGTCCCCGCGCGGCGATTTTCGTCAGCGTTTTATCCATAAAGACCGCGGAGACAGGCGTTTCCGGCGAGGCGGAAAGGATCCCGTTCCAGCGAAGAAGCGCGGAAAGCGTGCCGTCCTCCCCCATGCCGCCGTGACAGCAATTCAGCGCAACCGCGATCTGCGCGATTTTTTTGCTTTTTTTTGCGTGCACGACGCATTGCCGTTCCAGACGGACGGGCGTCGCGCGTACTTTTGCGTCCGTGCGAAGATCCGCAGGACTGCGGTAGTCCGCCGTGAGCATTTCCCCTTCGGGAGAAAGGTACACGGGCAGCACGCGGAATCTGCTGCTGCGGAGAAGATTGACGGCGAGCATTCCCGTGATCACGGAAATTTCCCGCTCGTTTGAATTTCCGCCGAAAAAAACGGCGACCGTATCAGACATAAAAAAACACCTCCGAAGAATTTCTCTTCCTTGGTGCTTCTCGGGTTGATCAGAGATATTTATCCGGCAGGTCGTTGAGAAAGAGTATGGCGTCGCCTGCGGTAAGCCTTTCGGCGAGGATATCCTGCGCCTTTTTCAGCGTGGGGATCACGATGAGATTCGCGTCGTCTCCCCCGGCGTCGAGATACCCCTGCCGGATGGAGAGCACCAGCGTTTCCCCCACAAGGATCACGCCGTCCAACCCGACGAACGCGGCGCCCAGCGCGGCGTTTTCCTTTTCCTCGAGTTCGCCAAGCTCCACGAGACCGGGCGTGACGACATATTTTTTCCCTTCGAAGAGGCGCAGCGTCTCCACGGCGTCGCGCGCGCCCAGCACGTTGGAATTATAGGAATCGTCGAGAATGTGCACGCCGTTGGATTCCAGCAGCTCCAAACGGTGCGGAACGGGTTTTAATGCGGCGATCCTGCCGCAGATCTCCTCGGGCGTCATTCCCACGGAGAACGCCAGCGCCGCGGCCAATGCGATATCCTCCGCCGCGTGCTTTCCCAAAAGCGCGGTGTGCACGCTTGTGCGGGTCCCGCCGAGGACAAGTTCGAAATCCGTGCCCTGCGGAGAACAGCAGACGTTTTCCGCCGAAAAATCACGCCCTTCGAGCAAGGCGCCGTCCTTTACAAGGCCGCTTGCGGTGGCGCCCAGCACCACATGTTCGGCGCGGCGCGCCAGCACGCCCTTTTCCCGCGCGATCGCGGCGAGACTGCCGAACGTTTCGAGATGCTGCGCGCAGATCCCCGTGACAACGGCGTATTTCGGGCATACCATGTCGCAAAGTTCCGCGATATCTCCCTCCTGCCGCGCTCCCATTTCCGCAAGAAAAATATCGCAATCCAGTCCGCCCTTCGTGACGCACCGTGCGATCCCGATGGGCGTGTTATACGAAGCTGGAGAAGCGATCACCCGGTATTTTCCCGACAGGATCGCATTCGCAAAATATTTGACGCTCGTCTTTCCGAATGAGCCGGTGATCCCGACCTTGATACAGTCGCTTGCGTCGAGCATCTTTTTCGCGCGGGCGAGAAAACGCTTGTTGCGCGGATCCTCGTAGATCTTCATCGTGCGGTTGGCGAACGCGAGCAGCGCGGGAAACGTCAGCGGCATGAACGCAATGGGCACGGGTCTGAGCAGCGCATGCGCGATCGGCGCGCCGATGGCGTCTGCGGCAAACCACAATCCCGTTCCGACGCCGAACAAAACGGCAGCAAAGACAAAAAAACAGCACCCATATAAACGTTTTCCGCGGTTTGTGAACCGGAAAGGAACTTTGAGAGCAAGACGGAACGAATACGCAAAGAGCACGCAGACGCCCGCAAATCCGGCCGCGGAAACGAGAATGGATATCTCCGTGCCCGCGAACGAGAAACAGAGCGAAAGCAGCGCCGTTATGAGCATCAGCGCGATCGTGAGCAGAGAATATCTCCTGCGCAGAACGTTTCCCTTTTTATAAAACCAACGCAGCGTGGAGCGGCCGCTGTACCCTTCCTGCTGTAAGATCCCGAGGAGCGGAAGCGCCGTGGGCAGCAGAAGGCAGGAATATGCGACGGCATATGCTGCGATGATGAGATAGATTTCATAGGTCGGCATTGTAAAATTCCTCCACTGCAAGCTGAACGGCGAGCGGATCTTCCAGATGCGCAAAGTGTCCGCAATTTTCGATGATCACAAGTTTGGAAGCCTTGACGCAGCCGTGCAGGATCTTTGCGCCGGCGACGGGAGTTTCCTCGTCTTTCGAACCGTTGAGAAACAGGACCGGCCGGCCGATCTTGCGCGCATCCTGCCGGAGATCTTCGTTGACGATCTTTTTATAACTCTCCCGCATGAGGGGGGAAAGCGTGCGGTATTCGCCGCTCCCGAAGCGGGATTCCGCAAACTTGGGGGCGATTTTTTTGACGATGCGATACGTTCTCACGCGCGCCCTGTAACAAAACCCGCGCTTTTTGACGATCCCCGCGCACCCCACGATCGCCGCACGGTCGAAATAAGGCCCGCGCGACAGGATCTTCAGCGTCACTCTGCCTCCGAACGAATGCGCCAGAACCAGCGGTTCCGCAATCCCGAGATCGGAAAGCGCCTGCAAGGTCCAATCGGCGTAATCGCCGACCGAAAACGCGCTTGTGAGCGCTTCCGCACCCCCCATGCCCGGGAAGTCCAGAGCGGTCACGCGGTAAAATTTCGAGAAATATTCGATCTGCGGATAGAAACTTTCCTTCATGGAAAGATATCCGTGCAGCATGACGAGGTCCCTGCCCTCTCCGCGTTGCAGATAAGAAAGCTTCAAGCAAGCTCCTTCACCATGACGATGGCGTCCTCTCCGTCGGGATAGTATCGGGTGCGGCAATACAGGCCGCGGAAACCGCTCCCGAGATAGAGCATTTGCGCGGGCGCATTGGATACGCGCACTTCCAGAAAAACGCGCACGGCCCCGCGCTCGCGGGCGATTTCCAGCAGATCCTCAACGACGAGTTTTCCCCGCCCGCAGCGGCGGTACATCTCGCTCACCGCAACCAGCTGGATCTCCGCCTCGTCGGCGACGACGGTGATCCCTCCGTAGGCCACCGGTTCCCCGTTTTCCTCGAGGATCACACCGAAAAACCGATCGGAAAGAAAACTCTCCGCAAGCATGCGGCGCGACCACGGATCGGAAAAACATTCCTCTTCCATGGCGGCAATCGCATCGAGATCGCGCATGGTCCATGCCCTGCCGTTCATCGGCCTTCCTCCGCGGAAGATCTTCTCAGATACAGCGCCGCGAGCTGTTCCGCGCTTCCCGCCTTTCCGGCCGACGCCCTCGCCGCCGCGATCAAACCTTTCGCCGCATCGACGACGCGGGCGGGGAAATCGAATTCCTCCGCGCAAAGAAGCGCCGCGCCCGTCTTTGAAGCGAGCCTCAGCACCTCCTCGCCGCTGTAATATCCGCAGGGAAGGCGCGCGCTGCCGTAGCCTTCCGCATAGACAAAGCCGTGCCCGGCATCCACGACGGCAATTTTATTCTCCGTCTTTTCAGCGTATGCGATCGCGGCAAAGGACGTGACGGCCAAAGCATTTTTTTCCGCGCCGAAACACAGTCCCTTGACCGCGGAAATGCCGATGCGGATCCCCGTAAACGAGCCGGGGCCGACCGTGCAGGCAAGAAAATCGCAATCCCGCAGAGAAAGTTCTGCGCGCGAAACGGCCCCGTCGATCGCGGGGAAAAGACGCACGGAATGCTGCATCGGACAGACCTCGTCGCATACGGCCTTCTTCCGGCCGTTCACTGCGGCAACGATCAGGCGTTTGCCGCTCGTATCGATCGCGAGAAATTTCAAAATACGATCTCCCTTTCGTCGCCGCTTCCCAGAATGCGCACGCGCCTGACGCGCGCGGGAAGCAGACCCGCAATCTTTTCTCCCCATTCCACAAGACACACGCCGCCGCGCTCGAAATAATCCGCAAGGCCGAGGCCGTACGCCTGCGCCTCGCTCTCCACGCGGTAACAGTCGAAGTGAAAAACGCGGCCGCCGTATTCGTTGACGTAGGCGTATGTCGGGCTTGTGACCTCGTCGGAGATACCCATGCCCGCGATCATGCCCTTTGCAAGCACGGTTTTCCCCGCGCCCATGCCGCCCTCGAGCAGCACGGTATCGCCGGGATTCAGAGAGGCCGCGAATCTCTTTGCCCAAGAGAAGGTCTCTTCTTCGGAATGGGAAATAAAAACAGCCATACGCGGATATTATACCGCATACGGCCTGTTTTTGCAAGAATTCAAATGGGATTTCGAAGATTTTTTTCTATATGCGTTTGCGGCGGCGGGAAACCTTTTCCGCCGTAAGTTTGATCAGGCCGGAAAGGGGTTTGTAGATGAGCACGACGATCCCGCTCACGGCCGCGCTCTTGATGAGATTGAAGTAGATCACGAACGGCCAGAGCGCTCCGAATACCGCTGCGCCGTCGAAGCCGTAGAGCGCGCCGTACAGCGGGAAATTGATGAAGCGGTTCACGATCACGCTCACGCCCGTCTGCATCGCGCATGCCGCGAACAAAAAGACGATCACCCATCTTCTGCCCTTTTTGAACCGGTAACAGAACGACGGGATCAGAACATACGACGCCGACATGAGAAAATTCGCAAGCTCGCCGACGCCCGCCGTCTGCGATTTGGTGAGGCAGAGCAGTTCCTTGATCCCGATGGAAACGATCGCCTCCACGGGGCCGAAAATGAACCCCTCGATCATAAAAAAGACGTTCGCAAAGTCGAGTTTCAGGAAATTTGCCTGCGGGAATACGGGAAATTCCAGAAACGTAACGACAAACGCAAGCGCCGTAAACAGCGCCATATACGCGATATTCGGGGCAGTAAAGTGCGACCGAAAGACAGACCGCACTCCCTTTTTCCCGCTTTTCAGCACGATCGTGAGCGCGGCGGCCGCAACGATCAGAAGCCCCGCGGCGGCGGTGAGCACGGCAACGGAAATCGTGAGATCCATAAAACGCCTCCCATACATCGATCTTTCGGAGCACAAAGAAAGCGCCCCGATCAAGGGGCGCGAAAAAGCCGATTTTTTTCTTTTCTCATCCGGACTATACCGTCGGTACGGGAATTGCACCCGTTCGGGAAGCGCGCGCTTCTTCGCAGACTTTACTGCCGGTGGAGACTTTCACTCCGCCCCAAAGATATTCGATTGACCGTATTATACTTCACTTTCGGAAGAATTGCAAGCGTTTTACAAAATATCTTGCTCATAGAGCGAAAATTTTTCGCAGAGAGAGCCGACTTTCCGCGCAACTTCGGGGACGGCCTCTTCTCTTCGCCGGATGATATCCGTCACGAGATCGGCGATCTGCACGGCCTCGGGTTCCTTCATGCCCCGCGAAGTGATCGCGGGAACGCCGATCCGAAGTCCGCTCGTCACGAACGGCGAAGTCGTTTCGAAGGGAATGGTATTTTTATTCGCCGTGATATGGGCACTGTCCAGGAGCGCTTCGAGCGCCTTGCCCGTGAGATTTTCCCCGCGCAGATCCAACAGCATCAGGTGGTTATCCGTTCCGCCCGAAACGAGCCGAACGCCGTTTTCCGTAAACCGCTGCGCCATCGCCGCGGCATTTCGGAGGATCTGCCTCTGGTACTGCGCGAACGCGGGAGAAAGCGCCTCTTTGAACGCCACGGCCTTGGCCGCGATCACGTGCATCAGAGGGCCTCCCTGCGTGCCCGGAAAGACGGCTTTATCGATCGCCTTGGCGTACCGTTCTCTGCACATGATCACGCCGCCGCGCGGCCCGCGCAGCGTTTTATGGGTCGTGGAAGTGACGAAATCCGCGTACGGCACGGGAGACGGATGCAATCCCGCCGCCACAAGCCCCGCAATGTGGGCGATATCCACCATCATGTAGGCGCCCGCTTTCTCGCAGATCTTGCGGATGCGTTCGAAGTCGATGAACCGCGGATATGCGCTGGCGCCCGAGACGATCAGCTTCGGCCTGCATGCAAGCGCGATCCGCTCCATTTCGTCGTAATCGATGGTCTCCGTTTTCGGCGAGACGCCATAGGGCACGAAGCGGAAATAGACGCCCGAAACGTTGACGGGAGAACCGTGCGTGAGATGTCCGCCGTGGGAGAGATCCATGCCCATCACGGTGTCGCCCGGTTTGAGTACGGAAAAATATACGGCGAAATTCGCCTGCGCTCCGCTGTGCGGCTGTACGTTGGCATGTTCGCAGCCGAAAAGTTCTTTGAGACGGGAGATCGCAAGGCGTTCCGCGACATCGACGTATTCGCATCCGCCGTAGTAGCGTTTCCCCGGATAGCCCTCGGCATATTTGTTGGTGAGATGACTGCCCATGGCCGCCATCACCGCGGGAGAAACGAGATTTTCGCTCGCGATCAGCTCGAGATTCCCCCTTTGCCGGGCGAGTTCTTGTTCCATCGCCTCAGCGATCTCGGGGTCGGTCTTGCGGATGCACGTCAAATCTATCATAGCGGATCTCCTTCTTCTCTATTATATCATAGTTTTCGCAAATTTGCAACGCGTGAACGGCGTTCCGCGGAAGATTCCCGCACCGAAAAAGGCGCGCCCCGTTGAGATCCGGAGCGCGCCCTTACGCTTTATAAGAAATTCTAAACGAATTGCAGGATATCCACAAGGATCGCAAACCCGAACAGCAGAATGATGCCCGCCAGATGGATCGCCGCCTCCACCTTGCGGTTGATGGGTTTCCCGCGGATCCATTCGATGATCGTAAAGACCACTTTGCTGCCGTCCAGTGCGGGGATCGGCAAAAGGTTGAACACGGCAAGATTGACGCCGATAAACGCAGCGATCTCCAGAAAGCCGCGGAAGCCGTTCGTCGAAACGATCTGAGAGGTCGTCGTGATCGTCGTGACCGGGCCTCCGAAAGAATTCAATCCGATTTTTCCCGTAAACAATTCGCCGATGACCCGGAAGATCGTGCCGGCGATCTTGAACGAATAGACGAACGATCGCCCGATCGTCTGGAAAAAGCCGAAATGATAGGAAGTCGTATCGATATCGTAGTATTTCCCGTCCTCCGTGATCCCGATCCCGAGCGCGGGCCATACCGGCCTGAAATCCGAACTGTTCTTCGTACTCACGTCCGAGCGCAGCAGGATGGGCACGTCCATGACGGCGCGGGATCCGTCCTCCCGGATCCGCGACACGCGGAACGTTACGGTGTCGCCCTCCTTTTTGCCGTTGACCGCGCGGGAAAGATCCGTAGTGAGATATAAATTCTTTCCGTTTGCCGCGAGCAGAATATCGCCCGCCTGAAAGGAAACCTGCGCGGGATATTCCTCGCTCTCGGCCACGCTGCCGATTTGAATCATGCTCTGGCCGTAACTTGCAAACAGCACGACGATCAGCATGACCGCAAGAAAATAGTTCATGAGCGCGCCGGCAATCAGCACGATGATGCGCTGCCATGGCTTCTTTTCGGTGAACAGACCCGTCCGGATCTCGCCTTTCTTTTTCTTCCCCGCGGGATCTTTTTGCGCGCGCGGCATATCTTCGGCGCCTGCGGGCAGTGTTTGCGGCGCTTCCCCGGCGTCTGCGGGCAGTTCGTGCGGCGCTTCCCCGGCGTCTGCGGGCAGCTC
This sequence comes from uncultured Clostridia bacterium, assembly GCA_947589085.1. Lineage (GTDB taxonomy): Bacteria > Bacillota > Clostridia > Christensenellales > Borkfalkiaceae > Gallimonas. The sequence continues at coordinate 83,956 of CANPZD010000003.1, read as the reverse complement.
GCGCGGTTCGGCGTCGGTCTCCCGATCGGGGATCTCCTCAAACGGCTCGGGCGGCGCTTCCGGCTTTTTCTTTTCCTTTTCGAGGCCGTCCTCTCCCGCAAACGCGCAATATCCCCCGAGCGGGATCAGGCGGATCGCAAACAGCTCGCCCGTACGCTTGTTGCGGTGTTTGAAGATCGCCGGGCCGAATCCGATGGAAAATTCGTTGATTTTGAACTTGAAAATTTTACCCGCAAGATAATGCCCGAATTCATGTACGGTGATCATCACCAAAAGGATCAGGATCGCCAACAGAACGGAGCCGATCGTTCCCCAAACACTCAAAAGATTATTTCCCATAGATAAACGCCGTCGCCGCCCTCCTTGTAAGCAAGTCCGCCTCGCGGAGCGTTTCGTAGCAATCCGCCGCCGTAAATGAAATCTTGTTCAGCGCGTCCTCGATAGTTTCCGCGATTTGCGGGAAGGTTATGCTTCCTTCGAGAAACGCCTTCACGGCGGTTTCCGCCGCGCCGTTGAGCACGGTGGGAGCCGTCCCCCCCGCTCTGCCCGCGGAAAGCGCGAGATCGAAGCAGGGGAATTTTTCCCGCGGAAGCGGATAAAAATGCAGCGCGCCGAGTTTTACGAGATCGAGCTGCGGCGCGCAGGGCAGACGGCGCGGATACGTAAGCGCAAGCTGAATGGGCACGCGCATATCCGGATACCCGAGTTGTGCGAGCGCGGCGCCGTCCGAAAAATATACGAGAGAATGCACGATGCTCTCCGGATGCACGACCGCGTCGATCCGGTCGAACGCGGCGTTGTACAGCCAATGCGCCTCGATGACTTCGTATCCCTTGTTGAGCAGCGTGGCGCTGTCTATTGTGATCTTCGATCCCATGTGCCATGTGGGATGGTTGAGCGCGTCCGCCGCCGTGACGGCGGCAAGACTGCCTTGCTCCATGCCGAAAAACGGACCGCCGCTTGCGGTGAGCACGAGCCGTTCAAAGGAGGCTGCGCGGTCAAACGAGAGCGCCTGAAAGATCGCGGAATGCTCGCTGTCTACGGGAACGATCTGCGCGCCGCCATCCTGCGCAGCCGCGATCACGAGCGCGCCGCCGCAGACCAGAGACTCTTTGTTGGCAAGGGCGATCTTTTTGCCCGCGCGCGCGGCGGCGAGCGTATACCCGAGTCCAGAAAAGCCGGCCGCGGCGATCAGAGCCGTATCGCAATCGTCAAACAGATCCTCCGGCATCTCCCCGCGGGAAGCGCAATATGCGATACGGGGTCGGAATTCCGCTTTCTGTGCGGCGAGCGCCGCCTCGTCGGAACCCGCAACGAGCGCCGTCACGGAAAATTCCGCGGGATAGCGCCGCACGATTTCCAGAACCTGCTTTCCGATGCTACCCGTACTTCCTATGAGAGCGATTTTCTGCATATCCACCTCGAATTTCAAATGCCGCATTATCCGAAAAAATAAAAACGGCCCGCCTGCCACGGCGGGCGCTCTCTATTTCTATGCGGATCAACCGAAAAACATGAGTTTCGCGACCAATGCAATACACACGACAAGCCCGGCAAAGAGAGAAGAATCGATCCTGTCGAGCACGCCGCCGTGTCCGGGAAGGATCCTGCCCATATCTTTCACGCCGAGTTTCCGCTTGATCGCGCTCTCCACGAGATCGCCGAACTGCGAAAACGCCGCGGTGAGAACGCCGAGTCCGACGAAGAATATCAGATTGAGCGGCGTGATTGCAATGTTGCGGATCTCCTGCGTGCCCATCCCGATGAGCTTATCGAGCTGCATGATAGGCGCGCCGATATCGTCCAGCCGCATGATCCCGTAATACATGAAGAAAATCACGACCGCGGCAACGGCGCCGCCCAGAAGCCCGCCGAATCCGCCGATGATCGTCTTTTTCGGCGAAATATTCGGCGCCATTTTGGCGGGGAGTTTTTTTCCCAACAGTTTTCCGAACACAAACGCAAACGAATCCGCAAACGGCGCGACGATAAACACAAGCAGCACGGCAAGCTCGGAGTAATTGAAGAGATGATTGCAGATCGTGAGGACCAGCAGGAAGAACGAGGGATAGATATAGCAGAGAAGCGCATACCCCGTGGATTCGAGCGTCACGTGTCTGTGCGCGAACACGAGCAGCGAGGCCAAGATCGCCATGCCCGCAATGAGCACGATGAACGTGATGTGCATGGAATAATTTCTGCCTCGCGCTTGCGTGATCTCCTGATCGGGCAAGCCGATGCCAAGCACTTTGGTGTAGTAAAAATCGCTCACGGCGTACGTCGCTATCACGAGCAGCGCAAAGACCACCGTGAGGATCTTCTGCGATCTGTGCAGCTTGTCGCCGAATGCGCGAAGCATTTCGCCCGTGCCGAAAAAGGCGAAGATAAGGATCAGCAGGTCGAAAAAGAGTTCGCTGACAAAAATCTTCAGCAGAAAAAACGCGGCGATCAGAAGAACGTATACCGTCCCCGTTATGAGCCGCTTTTTCAAATTGCCCATTGCGCGGGCAGGTTGTGTCTGTGCGGTTTCTTCCATAAGTTTATTCTATTCTGCCGTATCTTCTTTCACGACCGGCATATGCCTCGAGCGCCGCATCGAAGTCGGCGTCGGAAAAATCCGGAAACATCTTGTCGGAGAAATACAGTTCCGCATAGGCGCATTCGAACAGCAAAAAATTCGAGAGCCGTTTTTCTCCTCCGGTACGAATGAGAAGGTCAACCGCGGGCATGCCCCCCGTCGAAAGCTTCTCGGCAAAAGATTCGAGCGTTACCTTTTGTCCGTCTTGCAGGGCGCGGTTGCAGGCGCCGACGATATCCTGCCGCCCGCCGTAGCCGATCGCGACCGTGAGGACGCCGTTTTTCCCGGCAGACGTCTTTTTCTCGGCCTCGCGCATGCTTGCGGCGATATCCGGCGGAACGAGCGCGGCGTCGCCGAGGACACGCAGCGCGATCCCCTTTTCGACGAGCGGCGCGATATGTTTGCCGAAATATTCCCGGAAGATCTCAAACAGCCCTTCGATCTCCTCTCTCGGGCGGTTGAGATTTTCGCAGGAGAGCGCGAATAACGTGCAATATCTTATCCCGCAAGCAAAAATATGGTCGACGAGCGAGAGCATGCGCCGAAAGCCTGCGCGATGCCCCGCGGCGCGGGGCAGCAGACGTTTTTTTGCCCATCGGCCGTTTCCGTCCATGATGACGGCGACGTGCTGCGGCGGAACTTTCGCATACTTTTGCGGCATCAGACGGTAAGCAGCTCCTTTTCTTTGGCGGAGATGAGCTTTTCGATCTCTTCGATGCACTTCTGGACCGCCTCTTCCACGTCAAGCTCGCAGTTTTTCGCTTCGTCCTCGGAAAGTTCCTTTGCCGTTTTCATTTTTTTCAGGCTTTCCATGGCGTCGCGGCGGTTGTTGCGGGCGGCGATTTTGCTCTCCTCCCCCGTCTTTTTCACCTGCTTCACGAGGTCGCGGCGCCGCTCCTCGGTGAGTTCCGGGAAGACAAGGCGGATCACGTTGCCGTCGTTGCTCGGCGTGATGCCGATCCCCGAAGCAAGGATCGCCTTTTCAATGGCTTTCAGCAGAGATTTGTCCCAAGGGCTGATCACAAGGCAGCGCGCGTCCGATACGGACACGTTGCCGAGTTGATTGAGCGGACTCATGCCGCCGTACGCCTCCACCTGAAGTTTATCCAGCACATGGGGATTCGCTCTGCCCGCACGGATGGCGGCGAATTCTTCTTTGAGAACGTTCACCGTCTTTTCGAGTTTTTCGTCAAGGACAAGAAATAATTCCTCTACCTTTTCGTTGTCGATCATATCATGCTCCTTTTTCCCTTATCAAAAGGTTTTTATTCGTTCGAGATCAGCGTGCCGAGGTGTTCGCCGCACACGGCGCGCAGAATGGAATTCGGTTCCCCGAGCGCAAAGGCAAGCACGGGAATATTGTTCTCCATGCACATCGTGGCCGCAGTCGCGTCCATTGCCTTGAGTCCGCCCGAAACGACGTCGCGGAACGTGATCCTGTCATATTTTTTCGCCGCGGGATTCAGGTTCGGATCGCTGTCGTAGATCCCGTCGACGTTCTTGGCCATGAGAAGCACATCCGCATTGATCTCGCAGGCGCGCTGCGCCGCGGCCGTATCCGTCGAACAATACGGATTTCCCGTTCCGCAGGCCATGATGACGATGCGCCCCGCCTCGAAATGATGCAGCGCCTTGCGCAGAATATACGGCTCGGCAACGGAGATCATATTCAGCGCCGTCTGCACCCGGGTCGGAATGCCGCGCTGTTCGATCGCGTCCATCATGGCAAGGGAGTTCATCACGGTGGCGAGCATTCCCATCTGATCGGCCGTCGTCCGGTCCATCTTGGTTCCCTGCCGCCCGCGCCAGAAGTTGCCGCCGCCGATCACAAGCGCGATATCCACATTCATCTCATGCACTTTTACGAGCTGGTCGACGACCCCTGCGATCACCGATTCATTCAGTCCGAAACGCTGGTCGCCCGCAAGCGCCTCGCCGGAGAGCTTCAAAAGAATCCGTTTGTATTTCGGCTTCATGACCCGATCCCTCACTTTCGGTTTTTATCAGTATACCATATGCAGGAAAAAAATGCAAGAATTTCCGCAAGAATTCAAACGAGGAAACTTGCGCTTTTTCCCGCCCCGCCGCGGCGGCGCGCTGCGGCAAAAAAAAGGCCGCCCCTCTCGGAGCGGCCCTATTCCGTATGCCGTTATTTTTTCATGGCTTCCACTTGTTTTGCGACTTCTTCCGAAAGATCTTCGGTCTTCTTTTCAAGCCCCTGTCCCATCACGTAGAACACGAATTTTTTGAGTTCGACGGGGACCCCGGCCGCCTTGGACGCCTGCGCGATGAGCTGTGCAATGCTCACCTTGTCGTCTTTGACGAATTTCTGTTCGAGCAGGCAGTTCTCTTCGTAGAACTTGTTGATCTTGCCCATCACGATGCGCTCGGCGATCGCCTCGGGTTTGCCCTCGTTCAGCACTTCCTGCTTGAGGATCGCCTTTTCCTTTTCGAGCGTCTCTGCGGAAACCTCGGATTTCGCAAGATATGCGGGCTTGGAGAACGCCGTGTGCAGCGCGATATCATGCGCGAGCGCCTTGGTCGTTTCGTTCTCCGGGCAGGCAAAATCGAGCATGACGCCCATGGTGCCGCCCATGTGGATATACGTCTCCACGAATCCGGCGGATTCGTAGATCGTGAATCTGCGCACGGAGATCTTCTCTCCGATGATGCCGACCTGCTCGGAAATATAGGTCTCGACGTTTCTTCCCCCACCCATGTCCGAGGAGAGAAGCGCGGAAACGTCCGCGGGTTTGACCGCTAAAATCTGTTTTGCGACGGCATCCGCAACTTCGTGGAATTTGTCGCCCTTGGCAACGAAATCCGATTCGCAGTTGACTTCGACGAGCACGCCCGTCTTTCCTTCGACGAGCGCATATACGACGCCTTCCGCCGCGATCTTGGACGCGCGCTTGGCCGCCTTGGCAATGCCGCGCTCACGGAGAAGTTCGCCCGCTTTTTCGAAGTCGCCGTCCGCGTCGACGAGCGCCCTCTTGCAATCCATCATGCCCGCGCCGGTCTGTTCGCGGAGCTTCATAACGTCCTTTGCCGTAAATTCTGCCATATCCGTATTCTCCTTGAAATTATTCTGCCGCTTCGGCCGCAGCTTCTTCCGCGGGCGCCTCTGCCGGCGCTTCTTCTTCCGGCGCTTCCTCTGCGGCGGGTACGGGCGTCTCGCCCTGGTTTGCCTCGATGACCGCGTTGGCGATCACGGACGAAATGAGCTTGATCGCGCGGATCGCGTCGTCGTTCCCGGGGATCACGTAATCGATGAGGTCGGGATCGCAGTTGGTATCCGTGATCGCGACGATCGGCACTTTCATCTTGCGCGCTTCCGCGACCGCGATATCCTCGCTGTGCGGATCGACGACGAACATGACGCCGGGAATGTTGCGCATCGTCTTGATGCCGCCGAGGTTCTCCTGCAATTTGGCCATCTCTTTCTTCAATCCCAGCACTTCTTTTTTGGGAAGAAGATCGAATTCGCCGCTTGCCTCCATTCTCTCGAGCTTTTCGAGATAGTCGATCCGGGAGCGGATCGTCTTGAAATTGGTGAGCGTGCCGCCCAGCCAACGCGAATTGACATAGAACTGACCGCAGCGCTCCGCTTCTTCCTTGATCGCGTCCTGCGCCTGCTTCTTGGTCCCGACGAAGAGCACCGATTTGCCCGCCTTCACCGATTCGACGACAAACGAATACGCCTTTTCAATGAGCTTTTCGGACGTTTCGAGGTCGATGATGTGAATGTCGTGACGGGTCGCGAAGATGTACTTCTTCATCTTGGGGTTCCACTTTCTCGTCTGGTGTCCGAAATGGACGCCCGCTTCGAGAAGCTGTTTGATCGTAATAACTGCCATAATTCCTCCGTTATACCGCCCCTTTGCACGGATCTTTCCGCCCGATTTCCGCCGATGAGATTTGCGGACACGGAGGGCGGCGCCCAAAGGGTGAGTATTTGTCTGCTCGCAGACACAGGTGATTATACCATACCGAAAATATTTTTGCAACTCGTTTTGCGGGCCGATCGCGGATTTTCTTTCGGAAAAACCGAAATGAAGGCGCGCGGGCGGGACGCATTCAAAAAAACGGAGCGGTCATTCCGCTCCGTTTTCCAAAATTTCCGATATTTTTTGCAGCAGCGCTTCTTTTCCCTCTCCCGTCTGTCCGGAGACGGCAAGAACGTTGTCCGCGCCCAACCCGAAGGCGTTCGCCACGGCGCGCATGCGCTCTATCCGGTTCATGCGGGAGAGTTTATCGCACTTGGTCGCGATCACCGTGAACGGGATCGTGTGAAAATTGAGAAACGTCAGCATCTGCAGATCGTCCTGCGAAGGGTCGCGGCGGATATCCGATAGCAGAAATACGTGCGCGATCTCTTCCTTTTTCGCAAAGAACGCGTCGAGCGTCTTTGCCCACTTCTCCTTTTCCGCCCGGGAAACGGCGGCATAGCCGTAACCGGGAAGATCGGCGAGCAGAAACGCGCCGAAGTCGAAATAGTTCACGAGCCGCGTCCTGCCCGGGGCGGCGCTCGTTTTGGCAAGCCGCTTCTGATTGGCCAGCATGTTGATGAGCGTACTCTTCCCGGAATTGGATTTCCCGCAGATCGCGATCATCGGCTTCTCCGGTTTGAGAAACTGCGAAGCGGTCGCCGCACTCGTGAGAAATTTTGCGCCGTTAATTTGCATAGGACAACCCCGTGATCGCGCGGCGGAACACTTCGTCGATCTCCGAAACGCAGATGAAATTGATATTTTTCCGAATTTCGCCGGGGATCTCCTCGATGTCTTTCTTGTTGTCCTCGGGAATAACGACGTCGCGGATCCCGATGCGCGCAGCCGCGAGAGCCTTTTCTTTGAGTCCGCCGATGGGTAGCACTTTGCCGCGCAAGGTGATCTCCCCCGTCATCGCGATATCCCGCCGAACGGGTTTTCCCGTAAAGGCGGAGAGAATGGCGGTCGCCATCGTGATGCCCGCGGAAGGCCCGTCTTTGGGGGTGGCGCCTTCCGGAATGTGGATATGGATGTCCTTTTTTTCAAAGTCCGCTTCGCGGATGCCGTACTTTTCCGCATTCGCGCGGATATACGAGATCGCAGCGCGCGCGGATTCTTTCATGACGTCGCCCAGCTTTCCCGTGAGGAAGATATCGCCCTTGCCCTGCATCGCGGAGACCTCGATCGTGAGCGTCGTTCCGCCGACGGCCGTCCATGCAAGTCCGGTCGCCGCGCCGACTTCGTCTTTTTCAAGCATATCCCCCTCGCGGAGGAAGCGCTTCGCGCCGAGAAATTTTTCGAGATTCTGTTTGGTCACGGAGATCTTTCCCCGCTCTTCGCCCTTGGCGATGCGAACGGCCGCCTTTCTGCATACCGTACCGATGGTGCGTTCCAGCCAACGCACGCCCGCTTCCATCGTGTATCCGTCTACCATGTCCGCAAGCGCGCCGTCGGTAATGCGCAGATTGCGCGCGGAAAGTCCGTTTTCCCTGCACTTTTTCGGCACGAGATAGCGTTTCGCGATCTCCGTTTTTTCCTGCTGCGTATAGCCGGAAAGCTCGATGATCTCCATGCGGTCCCGCAAGGGCAGAGGGATCGTTTCGAGCGTGTTGGCGGTGGCGATGAACATCACCTTCGAGAGATCGTAGGGAACTTCGAGATATCGGTCGCGGAAGGTGGCGTTCTGCTCGGGATCGAGCACTTCCAAAAGCGCGCTCGCGGGATCGCCGCGCATATCCGAGGAGATCTTGTCCACCTCGTCCAGAAGAAAGACGGGATTGACCGCGCCCGCGTTCTTCATCTCATAGAGGATCCGGCCGGGCATCGCGCCGATATAGGTGCGGCGGTGGCCGCGGATCTCCGCTTCGTCTTTCACGCCGCCCAAACTCATGCGCACGAATTTGCGGCCGAGCGCGCGGGCAATGGATTTGGCAATGCTCGTCTTGCCCACGCCCGGCGGCCCGACAAGGCACAGGATCGGCGCTTTGAGCGTACCCGTGAGCTTCAGCACGGCAAGATATTCCACGACGCGCTCTTTGATCTTTTCGAGGCCGTAATGATCCTCTTCGAGCACTTTTTCCACATCCGAAAGGGATTCGGTGTCCTTTGTCTCTTCCCGCCACGGAAGATCCAACAGCCAATCCGCGTAATTGCGCAATACGGTATACTCCGGAGAAGAGCTGGGCATTCTGTCCATCCGGGCAAGTTCGGCGAGCGCCTTTTCTTCCACTTCGGCGGGCAGATGCTTTGCGAGCAGTCTCTCTTTGAGTTTATCGTTTTCCTCCGCGTCGTCGCCGAGTTCGGCATGAATGGCTTTCAGCTGTTCGCGCAGAAAATATTCTTTCTGCGCTTTATCGATATTCTTCCGCACGTCCATCGCGATCTTTTTTTCCAGCTTCGCGATCTCGGCCTCGCTCATGAGGCAGCTCTCGAACAGAGAGAGGCGTTCGACCTGCCGGTCCTCTTCGAGAAGCGCCTGCTTGATCTCGTCTTTCAGCCGCAGACAATGCGCGGATACGTTGATGTATACGTCGATATCGGTGATCCCGGTCAGCGCCGTGTCGAGATCTTTCGCGCTGCGCGAATCCGAGGAAGTGAGTTCGCGGACCAGATCTTTGACGATCCTGAAATGCGCCTCTTCCTCTTCGGGGTCACCGTGAACGGCGGGAATGGGTTCCGTCACCGCATACATGCAGCCCCCCTCCGAACGGATCTCCCGCGCGCGGGCGCGATACAGCCCCTCGACGGCGACGCGCATGCGTTCGCCGGAGAGACGGATCTTCTGGCGGATCACGGCCACCGTCCCCACGGAACAGAGATCTTCCGGCCCGGGAACATCCGCGTCGGTTTTCTGGCGCGTCAGAAAGATGCGCTCCTCATGAAATCCGGCGCGCTCCACGGCGGCCAAAGAGGGTCCTCTGCCGACGTCGAATCCGACGTTGGTGTTGGGGAACACGACCTGCGTCCGCATGGGAATGACGGGAAAAATTGTAGGAAATAAGGGCATATCCATAGCTTACCTCATTGGTTCTATTATTATATCACACGCCCGCGGACAATTCAAACGGTTTTTCGGAAATTTACGGACCGCGCTCCATGAGGCGACGGCGGCCTCCCTACGGGAAGCCGCCGTTTGACTGTTCGAGATTCCTCTCTTTGGTTTTACAGATCGTCTGCGGGGATCATTCCGCGGAAAAATCCTCCTTGCCCACGCCGCAAAGGGGGCAGGTGAAGTCGTCGGGAACGTCCTCCCAGCGCGTGCCGGGCGCGATGCCGTTATCGGGATCTCCCGTTGCCTCGTCGTACTCATATCCGCATACGTTACAGATAAATTTTGCCATCGTTTGAATCCTCCTGTCAATTTATTTTTCCGCCGCCCGCGCGTTTGCGGGGGCGATTTTTACGATTGAATATCCTCCGCGATTTCATTTGCAAGCGCGATGAGTGCGTCGCGCGATTCCTCCTTGACCGAGGAAAGGATCGTCACGCGGTCGCCGATCTGAATCATGTTCTTCATGCCGGCGATCTCGGCCTGCATGTGCGCGCCCGCCTGCGGAGACCAGCTTCCGTTCTCGATGAGCGCATATTTCCTGTTCTGGAAATTATGTTCTTTAAGATCGCGCAGCAAGTTCTCCATTGTGATGAAAATGCCGTTGTTGTACGTCGTCGAAGCGAAAACCGCGTGGGAATACCGGAAGGCTTCTGCAAGCAGGTCGGAGACGTGCGCCGCGGAGACGTCGTACACTTTCACAAACACGCCGCTCTGCGCAAGCGCGGCGGCAAGGATCTCGGCGGCGTTCTGCGTATGTCCGTAGACGGAAGCATAGAACACGGCGACGCCCTTTTCCTCGGGTTCGTATTTGCTCCAAAGGTCGTATTTTTTCAGATACCATCCGAATTGTTCGCGCCAAACGGGACCGTGCAGCGGGCAAACCAACCGAAGATCCAGATTCGCCGCTTTTTTCAGGACGTTCTGCACCTGCGCGCCGTATTTCCCGACGATATTGAAGTAGTATTTGCGCGCGTCGTCGAGAAATTCCCGCTCAAAGCGCACCTCGTCCGCAAAGAGGCTGCCGCTCAACGCGCCGAACGTGCCGAATGCGTCGGCGGAGAACAGGATCCCCTCTTCGGGAATGTACGTCATCATGACCTCGGGCCAATGCACCATGGGCGCGGTGATGAAGGTGAGCGTACGCCTTCCCACGGACATGGTATCGCCCTCTTTCACGAGATGCACGTTTTCGCCCGAAAACGGAAAGAAGTTTTCGAGCATCTGCTGCACTTTGGAATTCGTGACGATCACAACGTCCGGATATTTTTCGATCAGCCGCAAAAAACTTGCGGAATGGTCGGGTTCCATGTGGTGAACAACGAGAAAATCGAGTTTTCTGCCGCCGAGCGCCTCCTCTAAATTTTCGAAGAACAATTCCGAAACGGAGAGATTGACGGTATCGAACAGCACGGTCCGCTCGTCGCAGAGGAGATAGGAATTGTAGCTTACGCCGCGCGGGATGGGGATCGCGCTCTCGAACAGGGCAAGGCGCCGGTCGTTCCCCCCGAGATAGTATAAATCTTTCTGTACTTTGATCACGTTCTGCATATCTGCACCTCGTTATAATTTACCGTATTTTGCGCATCGCTTGGGACTTTCAAACGCGACGCGGGCCGCATTTATCCCGCTTTCCTGCCGTTTCTCGTGAGCAGAACGAGCGTTTCGACGTGCCGCGTCTGCGGGAACATATCGAAAGGTTCGATCCGCTCGATCCTGTATACGGCCTGGGGATTTTCGCGCTTGACAAGTTCGCCGCGCTCCGATTCGGCGAGCGTTCCCGTCAAAATCCCCAGATCGCGCGCGAGCGTGGCGGGATTGCAGGAGACCATGATAATCTTCTTCCCTCCCGCGCGGAGCAACTCCTTGAGAACGCTGCGCTCCACGCCCGAGCGGGGCGGATCGAGCACGGTCGTGGGATCCGTCTCCTTCTGAAGAAGGCCGGAAAGGCAGTCCTCGACCCTGCCGCAGATATTCGTCATTTTATCCTGCAAGCGGTTGCGTTCGCGCAGCGCGTCGGCGCAGGCACTTGCCTCGGGGACTACCTCGATTCCGTAGGCATGTCTGCATTTTCTTGCGAAGAGCGCCGTGAGAAGGCCGCCGCCGGAATAACAGTCGATGACGGTTTCCGTATCGGAGACGAGCGAAACGAGCCGATCGTACAGGCGGGCGCGCACGAAGTCGTTGACCTGCACGAAGGTATTCGGCCCGGCCTCGAAGGCGATGCGCGATTCCGTGCATTCATAGGTGGCGCAGCCCTTGACGAGGCGGAACTCCTCGCCGAACACGACGTTGGTATCCTTGTCGTTGTAATTGAGAAAGAGACTGAATTCGGGAAAGATCTGTCCGAGCAAAAAGCAGAAATAATCGATCCCCTTGATCTCGCGCACGGTGGCGACCAATGTCACGATATATTTCTTTTTCAGCTCGCGCACGACGATGTGGCGGATCTGCCCTTTTTTGGTGACTTCGTCGTACCCGTCCAGCCCGCATTTTTCCATAAAATTCAGCGTTGCGCCGATGAGTTTTTCCGACCATGCGGGGTGAATGGGACACACGTCGGTGGGAACGATCCTGTGCGTGCGTTCGGCGAAGAATCCGACGACGTTTTCCGTTCCCTTTTTTCCGACGGGAAGCTGCAATTTATTGCGATAGGCGTATTCTTTATCGCTGCGCTCGCAGAGCGCGACGGGGAAAGAGATGCCCGCGATTTTTTTGAGGCAATTCTGAACGAGATCGGTTTTGAACTGCAGCTGTTCGCGATAGCGCAGATGCTGCAGCTGGCAGCCGCCGCAGGTATAGAATACGGGGCACTGCGGGCGCACGCGTTCTTCGGCGGGCGTGAGGATCTCCTCAACTTTGGCATATCCGATCCCGGACTGCACTTTGAGCACCTTGACGTTTGCCCGTTCGCCGGGCAGCAGATAGGGAACGAAGAGCGTGACGCCCTCGTATCTGGCGATCCCTTCGCCGTGGGTGCCGATGGACTGCGCCGTGACTGTTACGATTTCGTTTTTTTCCATTCCGTCACCTCCGAATGCGCGCAACGATCCGATCGACGGAGCGTTGGCACAAAACAAGCATAAAATCGTACGCTGCAAAGAACACCGTGCCGCCCGCGAATACAACGGCATAGAGATAGGTATTCACCCAAGGATACCAACTTGCTTCGCGGAAGCCGAGCACGCCGCCGAGAGTAAACCAGATGAGCAGCATTGCGCCGTCGAACCAAGCCGCTTTGAGGACGAACCAGAGCGCATGGAAGATCTTTCGCCGGGTGAAGCGAAGCTGCAGATAGTTGACGAGCGGATGCCATCCGAAAAAGACGGCAAACGGGAGCAACACCCAAAAGAAAGCAAGTCCGCCGAATAAAAAAGCGAGAAGCAACCCTCCGATCAAAGCGAGCACTTCTCCCCAGATGAAGTTTTTCGAGAGCGGGACCATGAGGGCGAATATGGCGAGCAGATACCCCGCGGCCATGAGAAAATCCACATAAGACGCGGCGGTGAGCGCGAGCGCGGCAACCGCGCAGGCGATGGCGGAGAGCGCGATTTCGAAGGATTTTGTAGGACGTTTCAAGGCGAGACCCCGCTCATCTGCAATTACAGCAGAGATTAAAGAGGCAATTCACGCAGAGATAGGTATAGCACATGGAGGCGCAGGTGGAGCACCAATTTCCCCCGCCCATCTGCTGGCCGCCGGAAGCGGGATCGGGGTTGGTATTCGGTGCGCCGCCCGTCTGGCCGGCATAATCGGCGCGCGCCTTGAGTTTCTCGTAGGCGGAGCGATATTTTTCGTTTTCGCCGTCCATCTGAATGGCGATCTCGAGCTGTTTTTTGCTCTCGTTCATCCAATTTTTCTTATAGAACACGACGGATTGCAGATAATGCCATTCTGCGTTTCGCTCGTTGAAGGCGTCGAGAAGCTGTTGGGCGCGGTTGAGATCGCCGCTGCGGATGGCGGCGGCGACGTCCTCGAACACGTCGTCCGAAGTTTTTTGATTTGCGGCTGCGGCGGCGAGGCGGGCCTCTTTGATCTCGGCGTAAGCGGCTTCGATCCGGTCGAGCATGCGGGCGGCGTTATTGCCGGCTTCGCCGTCCTGCCATTTTTCCTCGTTGTATTTTTGTTTTAATTCTTCGTAGCGTTTTTCAAGCTCTTCGTCGGAAGCGGATTCGTCGAGGCCGAGCAGTTCGTAGCTTTCCTTGCACATAGTCTGAAAATAACTCCTTATGGGAACGCAATGTTACGCTTTGAAGCGCATAGACGGTTGCGGATCGCCCCGAAAGACGCGATCGGTTTCGAGGGGGATGCCGCGCAGAATGACGTTATCGGTGAGATCGCGGTTGAACGAAAACGGGATCCCGGCGAGATGTTCGCGAATGGAGAAGAAGAGCGTATCGAAGAGAAAGCGCACCTCTTCGCCGTTCTCCTCCATGAGGGATTTGCGGGATTTTTCGCCGTAGCACAGGACGAACGGGTTAAAGTTTTTCTTTTTGATATCCCGTTCGAAGTCGTCGAGCGCGTCGATGAGATAGATCCATTTCCCCAGCCCGTAAAAGAGGGCGCGGGTATGTTCGGAGGCCTTGTCCCCGAGGAAATGATCGGAGAGCGCGGCCATCATGAGGGCGGAAGGCTCGGCGGCCATATCGGGGGAAGCGGTGCGGGCGGTTTCGACGCGTTCCTGTTCGGTAAGATACCGTCTGACGAGCGCGTCGAGATCGGGATAGGCCTTGCGGGCGCGGCGCATACCGTTTGCGAACCAGAGGCGGCGGGCCTTCCCCTTTCCGCCGTCGGCAACGTCGTCGGTGAGTTTGTAGTAGACGAGCATGGTATTGAGCGCGCCGAGTTCGCGGGTAAGCGCGTCCGTTTTGGCCATGGGCTTTTTGCGGACGGCATGGCCGAAGCAGCCGCGGCGTTCGATCTCGACGTCCATGCCCATGAGATTGTGCAGAAGCGCGGAGAGGAACGTGACGTCGTAAGTGAGGCCGGAGCGGGCCTTTTGGCCGCAGACGGCGCCGATGCCGCGGCACAGGCCGCAATAGAGCGCCCGGTAGAGCATGACGTCTTTCACGCACAGATTGGGCAGATCGTAGCGGACATAACCGAACATATGCGTTATTCTCCGCGGTAGAAGCCCATTTTGCGGTACACTTTCGAGAGCGTTTTTCTCGCGGCATAAAAGGCGCGGTCGGCGCCCTGTTTGAGAAGCTGCGAAAGATACGATTTATCGGCGAGCAGGCGTTGCTGTTCCGCCTGAACGGGCGCGAGCGCGTCGGCGACGGTTTCGCCGACGGCGAGTTTGAAATCGCCGTACCCCGTATGTTCGAACGCGCGTTCGGCCTCGGGGACGGTGCAGCCTTTGAACGAGCAATAGATTTGCAGAAGATTGCTGACGCCGGGTTTATCTTCGGCGCAGACGACGGTATTGCCGCTGTCGGTGACGGCGCGTTTGAATTTTCTCAAAATGGTATCGCGGTCGTCGGACAGAAATACGGACGCGTTGGGATTTTCGTCCGATTTCGACATTTTCTTTGCGGGATCCTGGAGGGAAGCGATCCTTGCGCTGCCCTTGAGGATATACGGCTCGGGGATGCGGAACGTTTCGCCGTAGCGGTTGTTGAAGCGAAGCGCGAGGTCGCGGGCGAGTTCGAGGTGCTGTTTCTGATCGGCTCCCACGGGCACGAGATCGGTTTGATACAGAAGCACGTCGGCGGCCATGAGCACGGGGTAATCCATGAGGCCCATATTCACATTTTCGGCGTGTTTTAAGGATTTATCCTTGAATTGCGTCATGCGGGAAGCTTCGCCGACATAGGTAAGCGTGTTGAGGATCCAGCACAGCTCGGCGTGCGCGGAGACGTGCGATTGCACATAGAGCGCGCATTTTTCGGGATCGATGCCGCAGGCGATGTAGAGCGCGGCGAGTTCGAGGGTGCGGCGGCGGAGTTCGGCGGGTTCCTGCCGGACGGTGACCGCGTGCAGATCGGCAATCGCGAAGAAGCAATCGTAATCGCTTTGGAGGGCGACCCAATTCCGGATGGCTCCGACGTAATTTGCGATTGTGAGGTTGCCGCTCGGCTGAACGGCGGAATAGATGATTTTCCGCTCCATATGCGCTCCGATCGTTTATGTAAGGCTATTATAGCACGGTTTTATGCAAAAAGCAACGGGTGAACCGTGCGATTCGAGGAAAATTCTGGAAACAAAATTGCAAAAACGGCGTTTTTCGGCAAAATTTTTTTCTTTGCGTTCCCGTTTTGCTTTTTTTCGCCCTTCTTTGTTGCCCGTCCTCTCTGCACAGTGCAGCATTCTCATTACGTCATGTTGCCCCGCTTCTCATTACGTCATGTTGAGCGCAGTCGAAACATCACCGCATTCTCTTGGCGCCCCGCGCCCCCTCCCGTCATCCTGAGCCGTGCGCCCGCCGTTCCACGGCGAGCGCACGTGTCGAAGGATCTCGCCCTTTACGTAAAGGAGATTTCTCACTTCGTTCGAAATGACAGAAAGAGTGAAGAATGCGCACCTTCTCCCGCTCCCCCACTGTCATACCGTCCCGCGCTCCCACTGTCACCCCGAACGCAGTGAGTGGGTCTCATCCTTTTTCAACGACCGGGGGGATTTGCTCGCCTTCGCTTACGCTCCGGCTCGAAATGACAGAGGAGGGCGGGACAGCGAGATTTCTCACTTCGTTCGAAATGACAGGGAAAAGAGAAACGGGTGCGCCCTCCTCTCCCCCTACTGTCATACCGCCCCGCGCTCCCCCTACTGTCATACCGTCCCGCGCGAGGCTTCTATTGTGTAACCAAGCGCGGCACGAGCCGAAGGCGAAGTAGCGAAGCGAGTGTATCCCCCTGTCCCCTCTACACGTCATTTCGAACGGAGCGTTAGCGGAGTGAGAAATCTCGTTCTCATTACGTCATGTTGAGCGCAGTCGAAACATCACCGCATTCCCTTGGCGCCCGCCCCCTCCCGTCATCCTGAGCCGTGCGCCCGCCGATTCTCGGCGGGCGCACGTGTCGAAGGATCTCACCCTTTTTCAACGACCGGGGGGATTTACTCGCCTTCGCTTTCGCTTCGGCTCGAAATGACAGGGAAATTCGTTCGAAATGACAGCGGAAAAAAGGCGGTTAAAAAAATTTTCTCCCTGCTGGAGGGCAGGGAGAAAGGTTGGGAGAAAGTCGGACTTAAACTCTTAAAAAAGTCCGTTGGAGGAATGGCGAATTCATCGTCCGAGGCAAATGCAAATTTGCCTCGGACGAATTTGCATGTTCCTTATGCTTCAGTCTTGCGGGAGTAATATCTCGCGGTGTTCGTGCCGAACCCTTTCCCCGCCAGCCTTTGTGCGGCGGCCGCGGGATCCGAGAAGTCCACATTCGCATGAGCGCCGCCCAAGTCGGCATCCCAGCCGGATCCGACGGCGAAATTGGCGGTAGTCAATCCGCTGCCCTGGAACGATGTAAGGCCGATCTTCGTAACGCTTGCGGGAATGTTGATCGACGTAAGCGCGGTGCAGCCGTTGAACGCATTGGCTTCGATCGTGGTGACCCCTGTACCGAGGTTGACCGTTGCAAGATTCGTGCAATTCTGGAACGCGCTTACTCCGATCGTGACAACCGAATTGGGCAGCGTCACCGCGGTGAGCCCCTTGCATTCCGCGAAGCAATACTGACCGATCGATTCGATATGGTTCCCGAGCTGTACGCTCTGAAGCGAGTTGACGCAGCCCTTGAACGTATATTCGCCGAGCGCTTTGAGCGTATCGGGGAACGTGACCGTTGTAAGCGACGTGCAGTTTTCGAACACTCTGCCGCCCATGGTCTCGATCTTGCCGAGGTCGATCGTTGCAAGATTCGTGCAGCCGCTGAACACGGATTTACCGATCGACGTAACGGTTGCGGGGATCGTGAACTGCGTGAGCGACGTGCAGCCGCTGAATACGGAGTCGCCGAGCGACGTGACCTTCGCGGTCCCGAAGTTGACCGTCGTGAAGCTCTTGCAGTTGTTGAATACCCCATCCCCAAGCGACGTAATGCTTGCGGGGATCGTGTAGGATACGAACGAACAGCCGCTGAAGAAATAGCTCGGGAGTACGTTAAGATCTGCGGGCAGGTTCACCGTGGTGAGCGCGGTGCACCCTTGGAAGAAGTTGTTCCAGCTATCCGCCGTTTTGCTGTACGTGCCCTTGAGCGTCGCCGTGGTGAGCTTCTTGCAGTTCTTGAAGAAGCCGGTCCCGATGAGCCTGTCGAACCCGTCGAAGTCGAACGTCAGCGTCGTGAAGCCGCAGTTGTCGAATGTACCGGTATAGATCTGCGAAATGTTCTCGAGGTTGATCGTGTCGAGCGACGTGCAATTCATAAAAGTACCATCGGTTGTAAGCTGTGTGTTCTTGCCGAACGTGACGCTCTTGAGGCTTGCGCAGCCCATAAAGTTGTACCTTGCGGTTACCACAAGATTATCGGGCAGGGTGAGCGTCGTAAATGCGCAGTTCTCGAATGCGTTACCGGACGACGTCGTGACGCCGGGCATAAGCTCTCTTACGCTGCCCAGCTGCAATTGCTTCAGCGCGCTGAAATCCGCATTCTTGAGCGACGTGCAGTTCTGGAAGGTATAGCCTCCGATCTGCTTGAGTCCCTCATTGAACTTGATGTTGTCGAGCTGCGAGCAGCTGCGGAAGCTGTAATCGCCGATCTTCGTGAGATTATCGAGGTTGATCGTCTTGAGCGCCGTGCAGCCGTCGAACGCATACGCACCGATCTGATACAGGCTCTCGGGCAACGTAACGTTCTGCAGCGACGTGCATTTCTGGAACACATAGTCGCCCATCTTGTACACGCTCGAACCGATCGTAAGATCGCTGAGCTGTGCAAAGTTCTGGAACATCTTCGCGCGGACCACCTTCACCGTATCGGGGATCACGACCTTCGTGACCGTGGCAGCATACGACTTGAACGCGGTCGCCAGTCCGTCGCCGAGTTCCACGACCGGCCAGTTGCCGCACTTTGCGGGGATCTCGATCACGGTCAGGCTCGCGGGAGCTTTCTTGAAGCCCGTGACGATGAGACCCGTATAGTCTTCATTGAATTCGAACGAGAGATCCGGCGTGCCGTTGTTCTCGCCCTGTACGATGCGCTCGTAGCCGCACGTCCGGCAGACGTTTTGCTCGTCGAACGTATGCGCCGCATTGCTGATCTTTTCCGAGTGACCGCAGGTTGTGTCTTTCCAGTGGTTGGTCTCGTTGCACGTCCAATACGAATTGTAGGTATGCGTGTGAGCGTACGAACACGTTTTGCAGCGATAATAACCATCCCAAGTGTGTGCCGTTTTCGTTCCCGGCTCCATTTCACCGCAGACTTTGCATGCCTTCCAGTGATAGGATCCGTCCGTCGTCCACGTGGTATCGTAGATGTGTTCCGTGTGCTCATAGCCGCAGACCGAGCACTGCTTATCGAAGATCTTGTGCGGCTGCTTCGCTTCTTCGAGCGCGTCGCAGATCGTGCAGCGGTACCAGTGCTGCGTGCTGTCGGAGCCGAGCTTGAAGTTGTGCTCGTGCGCTTCCGTGATCTTGAGATAGTTCGCCGCATGCGCCTTGATCCACGTCGCGGCCGCCGCGGGATCCGCCGCGGATTCGAGCGCGATCCAATCCGCCGTAGAAGCGCTCGCCGCATACTTCCACGGCGCCGCCGTCGACAGCGTGAGGGACTCGAGAGATTTGCAGCCTGCAAATGCGCTCGCGCCGACGCTCGTCACCGTTTCGGGAAGCGCGACCTCTTTGAGATAGGCGCAGTTTGCAAATGCGGAGCCGCCGATCGTTGCAAGTTTGCTGCCTTCCGCAAACTTCAGCTCGGTCAGGTACGTCGCCTGGAACGCGGCGTCGCCGATCGTCGTAACCGACGCGGGCACCGTGAGTTCGGTGAACCATATGCTGCTGAATGCGTTTGCGCCGATCGTTTTCAACCCTTCGGGAAGATCGATCGCACGAATGTATCTGCATTCGCGGAACGCATTGTCGCCGATCTCTTCAAGTCCTGCGCCCAACTTCAGTTCCGTGAGATTCACAAGTTTGCGGAACGCGTCCTGACCGATCTTTTTCATCGTGTCGGGAAGCACGACCTTCGTGATCCCGCTGTACGTGGGATTGGTCGCCGTTCCGTCGTAGAATGCCTTGTCGAGGATCCCGACGACGGGTTTGCCGTTGTAGTATTGCGGGATCACAAGCTCTTTGATCGTGGCGGGGTCGGTATCCTCGTGCACGCCGACCACATAGTAGCCGTCTTTCTTCTCGTTGATCCGATATCTCAATCCCTCGGTATAGACCCAGTGACGGCCGCACACCGTGCACACGTTATCCGTACCCCAAGTATGCGTTTCGCACTCCGGTTTCTCTGCCTTTTCATAGCCGCACACGTCGCAGAAGTTGTCGTCTCCGAACTCGTGCGCCGCTTTTCCGTGCGTTTCGTCCATTTCGCCGTCCTGCACGCACACGCACCAGTGTTCGTTCGCGTCGTGCTTGTATTCGGAATAGTTATGGACGTGATGATATTCTTCCCATACCGGGCTTGCGTCGCCGATCTTCCATGTAACGACATAGAGCGTCGTCTTGGGAGGTTTCAGGTTGTTGTTCGTGCCGTCCGGGAAGTACGCGTTCGTTCTGAGGTTGTACACCTTGAACTCGTCGTTATCGTACAGCTCGGCAACCGCATAGAACGTTTCGCCGTCCGCCATCAGGTTCATCTTCACCATGTACGAGGGATCCTTGCTCCACTGCGTGTTCTGATCCAACGCGTTCGTGCAGTGAAGGTGCCCGATGATGTACATGTTGAATTGCTCTTCCACGTTCAGCGGCTCAAGCGGTTTCACAAGTCTCCACTCCACCATGACCGCCGTGTCATTTTCACCCGGCTTGGAACGAATGATGAATTCGTACGTGCCGTCTTGCCCTTCCATGAGCTTGATGTTGCCCAAACCGCCGTCTTGGAATACGCCCGCGGAATTGGCAACTTCGCCCAAACTGTAATAGCCGAGACCGCCCTCTTCTCCCCACAGAAGATCCTGCACGAATTTGAATTGGTCGCCCTTATACAGATCGAGCGTACGCGTGTATACCGTGTATCCGTTCGCGTCCGGATGATCCGCCTTCGTCATATCGCCGAAGAGTTTATCCCACGTAATGCTGAGAAGCGACCCCGCGCCGTTCCCGACAACGTACCATTTGCGCGTATCCAGCTCGGCGTCTGCAGGCGCCGTGCCCTCCTTGCCGCATACGATGCACTTGCCGTTTTCATAAACATGACCGAACTGCGTGATGTAATCGCCGTCCTCCGCACATTCGTACCAGTGGTTCTTCGTGTCCGAACGAAGTTCTGTATACTTATGTACGTGCGCGGCAGGAGCGCCTGCATAGTCGCACACGGTGCACTTGCCGTCTACCATCGTGTGCTCTTCGCGCGTACTTTCGTCCGCCGCATCGTCCACCGGACACACCTTCCAATGGTATGTGCCGTCGTGCGCCCATGCCGTATACTCGTGCACGTGTTTCTTCGGTTCGTTCTTGCACGCAGCAAATACGCCGAATCCGAGACACAAACACAGAGCCGCTACGAGAATGAGCAAAAGTCTGGTTCTTTTCTTCATATCCTTCCTCCTTTATTTATTCCTTTCGGAATTTTCCGTGTTTTTTTGCCCCGGAAGCGCCCCTCTTCGCGCCCTCAAACACGCAAAAACGACGTTTTTTGCGTGTTTTTCCGCGTTTTATGAGGGAATTCGCCCGCCCGCCTTTATGTAATTCTCCCAAAAAGTATACTTTTTGAGAAAAACCTCTTGACAGCAAAAAAAGGGTGTGATATACTCAAAAACGTGCCGGGAGCACGATTTCACCACCCGATTTCCGCTCTCTCAAAAAGTATACTTTTTGGGAGAGTTATTTTTTTCCTACCGCTTTTTCCGCGGTTTTTTTCGTTTTTTTTCACCCCTCCGGCATTGCCTTGGCGCCCCCTTGAGGGGGAGCTGGCGAGGCGAAGCCGAGACTGAGGGGGTGTTGTCGTTCCGTTTGCGTACGCCACCCCTTTCGGCGTGCCGCTCCGCGGCACGCCACTTTCCCCTCAAGGGGACAGCGAGATCCTTCGACACGTGCGCCCGCCGTAAAACGGCGGGCGCACGGCTCAGGATGACGTATTGAGAATGAGATTCCTCACATTCGTTCGGAATGACGAGAGGAAATGTTAGCAATGACAGGAGAAGGACGTTCGGAATGACGGAAGAACAGGCGAAAAAGAGAACGCCCGAGGGCGCGCACACGCGATTTCAAATTAAATAAAAATAAGCGCCGTCTCTGTTTGAAACGGCGCTTTCTGTCTGCTCGATTCTCTTAATCCTTATAAAACGGCAGCGGCACGCTCCCCAAGATCGCGCCGATCGCAACCAAATACGGCCCCGCGGAAATCGTATACGTCTGCGTGGCATTTTCCGCAAATACCAGCGCCAAGAAAAACGTGAGCGCACCCATCAGGATCGTTGCAATGCAGAGCGCAATGCGGAAGATATATCTGATTTTGAACTGCCCCAGCGAGAGCACGATCGACCCCGAAAGCGCAGAAAACGTGAAAAAGAACGCAAGCAGGCCGAATACCCGCACTGCGGAAAGCTCTCTTCCGGCGTCGCTCAGATCCAAGCCGAAAAGCCCGAATTGCTTCGATGCGCCCGGGATCGCATTCAGACGGAACCACGGCGACGATAGCCCCGCGATCCCGAGAATCAGCCCCGCAACCGAAAATAACAAAAGAATTATGTTCAATTTTTCTGTTTTCGCGCGTTTCATAACCCCTCCTGCGCGTTGATTACGCGTATATTATATTCCCTCACAAGAAAATTACAAATCTTTTTCAATATATTATAATATTCATTCCTCGTTTCATTTCCGCTCGCTTTCTGACAAAATAACGCGTTTTCGATCAAAATATCCGCTGAAATTCCGTCCCCGAAGAGAATACCATTAGGCAAAGAGGTAATTATGCAACTTTCATCCTTGATCGGAAAACCCGTTTTATCCCCCGCGGGAGAGGCGTTCGGTTACGTCACCGAAGCACGCCCCGCAAAAGACTGCAAAACGCTCTCCTGCCTCGTCTGCGCTGACGCCGAAGAAGAGGAATTTTTCCTGCCCGCCCGCGCCGTGATCTCCATGGACGACGCCGTCATCGCCGGGAAAACCCGCCTCGCCGCTCCCTCCGGCATCTCTTCCCCCATCGGAAAAGAAATCTTTGCCTATACGGGCGAATACCTCGGCGCCGTGTGCGATCTGCTCTTCGACGAAGGCGCGGAGGCCATTCTCGTCGTCACCAAAAACGGCGTACGCACAACCGTCGCCGCAGACTGCGTTACGCTCGGAGAACACGCCGTGCTCTATCCCGACAAACCCTCTCGGGACGCCGCCGCCCGCTCCGCTCCCAAACGCAAACCCGCCGCCGACAGCGCCGATCGCCCCAAAAGCCGAAGAATGCGTCCCGCCGCCGATTTGCCTTCCGCCGAAGAAGCGCCGCCCGCCATGCCCGCGGAACCAATTCCCGCGCCCCAAAGCGCCGCGCCCAAGCCGATCGCAAAAGAGGCGCAACCGGAAACCAAACCCGTGTTTCTGCAACTGCTCAACCGCACCAACTTGCTCGGCAGACGCGTAAAACGCAGCGTATACGACGATTACGGCGTGCCCGTCGCCCTCGCCGGGGAGCGGATCACCCCCGCCGTACTCGCCCGCGCAAGAAAATGCAACCGGCTGCTTCAGCTCTCCGTGAATACCCTGACCGTCTGATCCGTTTTTCCGTAAAAAAAACCGCCTGCGGACTGTTGCCGCGGGCGGTTTTTTTTACAGCTTATACTTTGCAGTGAGTTTGAGAAGCGACGCAAGACAATCGTTCAGCGCGCGGATCTCTTCCTCCGTGAGTTTCTTCGACCGATAGGCGCCCAACGACCGCCCGATCACCTCCGCTTCCAGACGGTCCGAGGCGTTCAGCGACGCTTTTTTCAGCCGCGACAGAAGTTCGTCGGCATATCGCAGCTGCATGCCGCATTCCTGCGCGGAAACGACCGGCTCCGGCTCCTCGAACCGGCAGATCTTCGGCGGACCCTGCCTCGCCGGCTTTTCCGCAAGCTCCGCATGAAACTTCTGATAGATGCGCTCGTCCTTCGATACGCGCGGACGGCGCTTCCGCTTGACGGGCGGAATAAAAAAGAACAGCTTCAGCACCGCGGCAAGCGCGGAATACAATCCGAGAAATACGAACGCCTCGCCCGAAAACGATTTGCAGCACAAAAGCGTGAACGCCGCCGCACCCAAAGCCACGGCTACGTAAGGATATGTTTTTCTCCCGCCCAGCACAAGCACCAACACGGTATATACAATAAGCACCGCCGGATACAGCAAAAGCGGGATCCATGCGGGAACCGCGGCAAGTCCGCGGACAACGGTCTGAAATGCTTTCATACAAAACTCCCGTTCAAGGATAGACGAAAGCGCCCGTCGAATTTCCTGCATTTGCGTCGGGATTTGCCGAACTCTGTCAAACGGGAATTTCCCGCCCGGAAACGAGATTTACAATGCTCGCGCGCACATCCGATTCGGCCACGCCGACGATTTTGGCCACCGCCTTCCGGTACAGCTTGATCTGCGGCGCGTAAAAGCGCGCAAGATCCCCGTCGCTGCGCGAAGAGAATTTGTAGTCGATGATCCGATATCCCGCTTCATCCCGCACCAAAAGATCGATCGCGCCCTGAAAAACGACCCCGTCCTGCACTTTTGTTCCGTAGATCTCCTCGAACTCGCCTGCCGGAAGCGAAACAAGAAACGTCTGTTCCCGCCGAATCTCTTTTCCCGCAAGCGACGTAAGACACGGGATTTTGAGGATCGCCTCAAGCCGCTCTTCGCTCAAAAGCGCAATCTGCTCCGCCGAAAGAAGGCCTTCTTTTTTCATGCGGCCGAGTTCCTCGGAGACCTTTTCGCCGAAGCGCACGTGTTCGAGAAACGCGTGATATGCGATGCCCGTCTCCGCGGAAAAACACGCGTCGGGATCGGCGATCGGCGCTTCCGGTTCATCGTCCCGCGGATACGGCATCTCCGCATGCACCCGCCGCAAAAGTCCCGTCGCCGAATCCTTCACGGGGAGCGCGGTCGAATCTTCGTACGCGTACGGGCGCGCCGCTTCCCCGATCTGCCGCACGATCGCCGGATCGCTCTGATAGACGAACGCATGGCGTTTCACCGCCGTCTGCACAAGCGCGCGGGGCGCGCACTCGTATTCCCGGAGCCGTGCGCGCGGAAGAAAGTCCGAAAGCCGTCTCGCCCGCGTCGGCGTGTAAGATACGTCCGTCTCGTCCCCCGTATCGCTCTCTTTGAGCAACAGATGCAGCCGGTATTTTGCGCGCGTCATGGCAACGTACAGGAGATTCCGTTCGCCCTCGATCTCTTCCCGCCGCATGAATACATCCGCCGCGCGGCGCGTTACGGTCTCATAAAAAATCTTGTTCTCGTAATCGAAGCTCTTCGGCGCGATCCCGAATTCGTCCGTCCACATGATCTCGTCGCGATCCGCGCCGTGGAAGGGCGCGTCCAGCTCCGTCAGGATCACGACGGGGAATTCCAATCCTTTCGAGGCGTGCATGGTGAGCACGTGCACCGCATCCTCGCCGCCGCTCTCCGCAAGATCTATGTGATAGTCCGCGTCTTTCAGACGGCGCAGAAAGGCATGAATATCGCCGCAATCCGCGCTCTCCGCGACAAGCCTCCGCACGCGCGCAAGACGCCCCCTTCCGTCTCCCTTTGCGGCGATCTGCGCTTCCAATCCGTCGGCGAGAAGTTTCATCAAAATCTCCGACGCCGTTTTCACGCGCGCGAGCGCGCGGTACTGTTCCGCAAGCCGGAAGAACGCGTTCAACTTTTCCGAAAGCGCATTTCCGGGGCCTGCCTGCCGCAAATATTCTCTGCATGCCGCGCGGAAGGGCCTGCCTGCCGCCGGCGCTTTGAGACGGATCTGCGCAAGTTCGCTCTCCGTAAAACCGCCGATCGCGGAGAGCATGGCGGAAGCCATCGGAATATCCTGTTCCGCATTGTCTAAATAGGAGATCCAATCGAGAAGAAGCCGAACTTCGAAATAATCGCAGATGTTCACTTCCGCCGAAGCCGTAACGGGGATCCCGCGCTCGGAGAGCGTCCGCACGATCGCCCCAGCCGCGCCCGAATTCTTGCGCACCAGCACCGCGATATCGCCGTAGCTCACCTGTTTGCAGACGTCCTTGCCGGCGTCCGGATCGAACCACTGCTTCCCAAGTCCGTCCCGCCTGCCGCACTCTTCCTCCACGATGGCAAGCGTCTGTTCCGCAATCGCGTTTTCGCGCGCCCGCTCCGCCGCACCCGCGACGCTGTACACGCGGCGCTGCCCCGGCTCCCGTTTTCCCGTGCCCGCGAGCGTGTGAACGCATACTTCGCCGCGATGTTCCCCGAATCGTCCGCAGCCGGTCATGCAGGTATAATCCCGCTGCGCCGCCGTGAACACGCGGTTCACCGCTTCGAGCACGGCGTCCGAAGAGCGGAAGTTCGTATCGAGCGGAAGCGCGCCGCCGAACTCGTTCTCCTTCTGCGTGAAGAAGCGCGTGCGGCTGCCCCGAAACCCGTAGATCGCCTGTTTTTTATCCCCCACATAGAAAATTTCCTTTCCCGCGACCGCCTCGAGGATCGCGCTCTGCATGGGGTTGACGTCCTGATATTCATCCACAAAGATGTAGCGGTATTTTGCGCGAACGGCCGCGGCCGCCTCGCCGTTTTGCAGCACTTCCCATGCGAGATGTTCGAGATCGGCGTAATCCAGAATGTTCGCTTCCCGTTTGAGACGGGTATATTCTTCGTCGTAATAGAGCGCAAGTTTTGCAAGTGCGGCGGCGCGGCTCCTGCCGTCGAGATAGCGCCGATATTCTTCGGAACGGTCGCATTTCTGTTCTCCGGCCGCGGCGCACAGCGCCTTGATCTGATGGGAAATTTCCTGCGTCTGCCCGATCGCGTGCAAAGCCGCGGGGGAATCTTTTCTGCTTCGGACACAGCTCCGCAAAAAGACGGTCTGCTGCGCCAGCGCACAGAATGCAAACAGATCCTCGGTTTTGGCAAGCCGCCTCGCCGCCGCGATCGACGCCTGCAAGACGGGAAGCGCGCGCGGCGCGTGTTCCGAAACGAAACAGATGAGCCCCTCGGCCTTGCGGGCGATTTCCGCGGCGCGGTCGCGCAGATCCGCCGCGAGATACGCGACGATCCGATCGAACTCCGTTTTCGCCGCATCGCGGCTCTCTTCTTCCGGAGTCCCGCCGTCGGCATAGCCTTGCAAAACGGCCGCATAGTCCGCCGTAAGGCGCGCTTTTTCATACAGCGCAAGCACGGTCTGCCTGAGCCGCTTATCTTTTTTATTACGGAAATAGGCGGAGAGCAGATCGCCGAACCATGCGCCGCCCTCCTCATACGCGCGCTCGAACGCAAGATCCGCCGCGCGCGCGGAGACCGCTCTCCCCTCCGCCTGATCGCCGTCGACGATCGTAAAGCGCGGATCCACGCCGACAAGATAGAAATACGTCCGCACCAGCCTCGCGCAAAAGGCATGGATCGTGCTGATCTCGGCAAGCGGAAGTTCATCGAGACGGCTCTTGAGGATCGCGCGTTCTTCCGGGCCGGCGCTGCGGTATGCCTCGGCAAGCTTTTTCCGCGCGCGCTCGCGCATCTGCGAAGCCGCCTTATTGGTAAAGGTGACCGCAAGGATCTCCCCGACGGTCGCTTCCCCGCTTTTGAGGATCGCCGCGAACCGTTCGATCATCACGTGCGTCTTGCCGCTTCCGGCCGAGGCGGAGACAATAATTTTTCCGCGCGCGCCGACGGCGCGCGCCTGTTCCTGCGTAAGGCTCATTCCTTGTCCTCCTTCGGGCCGCGCGCGATGGAGGCGATCTCCCCGCAACGAACCGCGCCCTCTTTCCTCGGCTCTCCGGAAAACCCGCACAGTCCCTTGAGCGTGCAATAGGCGCATACGCCCTCGTAGGGCGAAGGACGGATATTCCCCGCCCGCATTTCTTCTTCCGCCTGTCCCGAAACGAGCAGGGAATAGGCGAGGAAGTTGTCGAATTCCTCGCGGCTCATGCCCTTTTCCGTTTTTCCGCCGCCATCGAAAAACATGCTCTTCTGTCCTTCGTCCCGCGTGAGATCCATGCCTTTGACGATCTCCGGGTCGCTGCAAAAGAATCCCTTCATGCGGAATTTCCCATCGCTGTCGTTCGCCCGCGTAAAATCATCGGCGGCGGGGAAATAAAAAGCGCCGTCCGGACGTTTCCCCTTTGCGGCCGCGAGAAGATACAGTTCGAGCTGCAATCTTCTGCCCGTATAGTACGCCGTGGGCGAATCGTCGAACCCGCCCGTCTTATAGTCGATGACGCGCACGCCGTTTTCCGATTCGTCGACCCGGTCGGCCTTGCCGCCGAGACGCAGGGCGGGGATCCTGATCTCCTCTTCCAGCGCGCGCACGCGGTACTTCGATCCGACCAACTGCCGATACGACGCCTTCGTCACGGCGACGGCCTCCTCGACCAGACGGCCTGCGGCATAATCTCCCGCGGCCGTATCGGGAATCGAGGAGAACCGAGTAGTTTCCAATAGTTTCCGCGCGATCTCCTCCGCGCACGCGCCGCATGCCTCTTCGTCGGGAAATTCATGGAAGCGACGCGCGGCGCTTTCCAGAACCGCATGAACGAACGTGCCGGCGTCGGCGGCGTCGAGCGCCGTGCGCTCTTCGCGCTCCGCAAGCCGCAGGCCGCGCTCGGCGAAACTCTTATAGGGGCATGCGAAATAGTTCTCCAGAAGCGTGGGCGAGATCTCTTTGCCGAAGTACAGCATGCCCGCCTCCGGCACCGCCGGTTTTTCGAGATCGCGGCGCAACGATTCGGGATCGCGGGAGGTACCATGTCCGAAATACCCCCGCAGAAAAGCCTCCCGCAAGGAGGAATAACGGGCGATCAGACGGGAGGTTTGCTCGTCCGATCTTCCCTTCGCATCGTCGCAGAGCGTAAAATATGCGAGCATCGCGGGATCGGGCCGCGAGACGTTGTAAGGGAAGAGCTGCGGAAGCGGCGCAGACGGAAACGCCTGTCCGATCTCCGCAAAGATCTCGCTCGGCGCCGTCTCGCCGCCGTTTTTACAGACCGGACAGCTGAGATAGAGCGCGTCGCGGAAGGCGCAAAGGTTGAGCGCGAGCGATTCGCGCGCGCGCGCATTGACGACCGCAATGGCCGGCTCGATCTCCACTTGCAGCGATTTCAATTTTTCGATCTCCCCGTCTGTGATGACGGCGGTATCCTGCGTGATCCCGGGGAGTTCCTCCGTAAGTCCCGCGCAGAAGAGCACGGGAGAACGGCAGATCCTGCTCTCTGTGACGTCGCCGACGAAAACGGCGTCAGACCGGCGGGGAAACATGGAGACCTCCACGGCTTCCAGACCGTTTTTCAGCAATGTTGCGAATTCGCGCGCGGAAAACACGCGGCCGCCCGCGATTTGTTCCGTCTCCGAGAGCACCTCTTCAAGCCGCTCGATCCCGAGAAAGCTCTTTTCCTCATCCCCCGCGCTTTCCTGCATACGTTTTGTGATCTCCTCGCCGCCGACGAGCCGCCAAAGTTTCCGCAGACCCTCCGCATAGGCAGCCGCATCGTCCTTTGCGCGGAACAGCCCGAGCGCCGCGTTCATGCGGTCGCGGCAGCGCAGAAGATATCCGAGATCTTCGGGATCCGCGGCCGTCTGTTTGATCTCGCGCCGCACGGCGCCGCGATATGCGCCGTACTTGGAAAGATAGTTCCGGTATCTTCCGTCGTCGCCGAAATACACGCTCGCCGCCACGGCTTCCGCTTCGTCGGGAGAAGGCGCGACGGCGGAAAGCACCGCAAGCGCAAAGGCGCAGAACGGATGCTCCGAATACGGGCGCTTGCGGTCGGCATAATACGGGATCCCGTACGCCTCAAACGCCTTGCACGCCGCCGGATAATAGCATGCGTCGCCGATGAGCACGGCAAGATCGCGGTAGCGCTTCCCCTCGGCGACATACTTCCGGATCAGCGCGGCGATCGTGTTCATCTCGTCTGCGGGATCCGCTGCGGAAAACATGCGGATCGCCTCGGAATCGGCGCCGCCCGGCGCGCCTTCCGGGGAAAAGAGAATTTTGCGGAGACGCTCGGCCTCTCCCGAGAGCGTGCTTGCGCGCTGCTGCACAACGACGTCTCCGAACGCTTCGGCGATCCTGCGGAAAGCAGCCGGCGCCTCGTTGGTATAAAAGTTTTCCCGCCCCGCAAGAAAGATCCCGGCAACGGAGCGCGCGGCGCGGATCGCGGCGCGGACGCCTTCGCAGGCCTGCCGCGTAAACGAGGGAAAGGCAAAAAAGATCACGTGCGTAGTTTCAAGTCCGCCCCCCTCGATGCGCGAGGGAAGCAGCCCGAGATAGCCGTTTTCGTCGAGCAGTCCCCGATCGGACAGGAATGATTCGTATGCGGCGAACAGCTTGGACAGATCTTTCAGTTTCAGGCGGAGAAGTCCTTCGCACGTCTCCGCGCTCTCGGCGAGCATCTCCGGCGTCACGCGGGAAGCGGAGAGCTGGGCAATGGTTTCATAGACGGCCTGCGCGGAATTTTCTCCGAAACAGCCGAGTTCTCCTCTGTATTCTGCGAGGAGCGCGGAAATTTCCATCACGGAGCCGTGTTTGGAGAGCACGCGCTTTTCGCCCCGGAGAAAGCGCGCAAATGTGGAGACCTCCGTAAGAAAGGTCCCCCCGCGCTCTTCCAGAATCGCGCGTTCCGCAAGAAGCGTGAGCCTGTCCTCGCAAAAGACGAGCGTGCGCTCGCCCTTCCCCTCGTTTTCCGCGACCTCCGCTTTGAGCGCCGAAAGCGCATCGTCCAGCGTGGGCGCGCCGATGATCTTCGTCATTGCCGTACCTTGCATGAATTTTTCTTTATTATATCATAAAACGGAAAAATTTCCGCGGATTTGAGCGTTTTATTTTTACAAACCCAAAATTTTATGGTATAATAAGAAAAATCGTATGTCCCGGCAAGCGCCGCGCGCCCTCCGGGAAGGAGTTTTTTTATGAAAATCAAACGCTTCGCCCCCGTTCTGCTGGTCGCGCCGCTTGCACTTTTGGCCGGCTGCGGCGGCGGTTCCGCCGCGATCGAATTTACGGCCAACTGGTATTCGGCTCCCACGCATGCGCACATCGAAAGCGCGCGCGAGGAACTCGCCTACGAAGTGAAGTTCATTCCCGCAAAGGATCCGGGGAATCTGCGCTTCGAATACGAGACGGGCAGCTATACCGCAACGCTGCAGGAGGGTTCCACGCTCGTGCAGTACGGCGTAAACGCGGCGGGATATATCTATACGACCGAATTTTCCATTAAGGGGAGCTACTATCTCGGCGAAGAAAAAACGGACTTCGAGGACAGCATTTTCTCCGAAGTCGTGTTCTTGAGCGCCGCGTACGACCTCTGCCCCGTTCAGAGCAAAAAAACCTATTCGGTCACATCGGCCTACAACGGAAAGGTGGAAAAATATAATTATACGTATACCGCTTCGTATAACGACAAGCTGTCAAAGACGACGATCGAAGTAAAAGGGCTTCCCTCCGGCGACATCGAAAAGACGCTCAAATTGAGCGGAAGCGCCCCCTTCCTCGATAACGAACAGTTCCTGTTCGCCCTGCGCGCCGTCGATCTCGGCACGGCCGTATCCTTCCGCACCGTGAATCCCGTCACGCAGAAAAAAACGCAGATCGCGACCTTCTCCCAGACGGAATCCGAGCAGATCCTTTCCCTCGAAAAGAACGGCACGATGACGGGAGAGATCAAGATCCCCTCGTATACCTTTCAGTTCGGCTATACGGACGAGCAGGCGGGTGCGCAGCAGACGGCGACTTATGCGAACTCCGCCGCGGGATTCCGCAACGCGCTTCTTCATCTCGCCACCTCGAACGCCTACGGAACGTTTGTCTATCAGCTCGTCTCCGCAAATTTCATCGATAAGTAATTGCCCGATCATGTTCCGCCCGCCGACGCGGGCGGAATTTTTTTGCGCTCCTGCTTTTTTTCACAAAAAAAACTTCTCCCCTCTTATCAGGGAAGAAGTTTTTTTGCTTATTTTATTTCTTCTTGAAATAGCCGATCGAGGAATAGTCGTTGTTCGCAAGCAGCGCCGCGGCGTCTTCGGGTTTCGAGAAGTCTACCGCATCTCCCTGCGTCGCCTCGGAATCCTCTGCATAGTACCAGCTGCCGCCCGCAAAGGTCACGGATTTCAGCGCGGTGCAGCCGGAGAACGCCTTGGCGTTGATCGCGCGGACGTTCGAGGGAACAGAGACCGTCTCCAGCTTCGTGCAGTTCTCGAACGCAAACGAACCGATCTCGGTCACGCCGCTCCCGATCGTAACGCTCTCGAGCGCCTCGCACGAAGCGAACGCCGAGGATCCGATCGTATTGACGGAGGCGGGGATCGTGAGGGCGGTGATTCCGCTTCCGTAGAACGCTTCGTTTCCGATCGTCTTGACGGTCGCGGGGATCGCGCTTCCCTTGCAGCCCGCGATCAACGTGTTGGTCGCCTTCTCAACGACGCAGTTTCCCGCGCCCGAATATTTCGCGTTGCCCTGCGCTACCGTAACGCTTTCCAGCGCCGCGCAGGAAGAAAAGATGCTGCTGCCGATCTCTTCCACGCCGCTCCCGATCGAAACGCTCTCGAGCATTGCGCAGCCGGAAAACGCTTGGTCGTTGATCTTCGTGACGTCATCGGCAAGGACGACGGTTTTGAGAAGTTTGGCGTTCGACAGCGCTCTTCCCAGCTCGCCCGCCGTCACCGTAGCGGATTGCAAATAATCTTTCCCGAAGAGGGTAAGCTGCGACGCGGACGCCTTGACTTCCTCAACGGGACTTCCCGTAAACGCGTCGGCCGCGATCTCGGTGTCCTTCGACGCGATCTCGACTTTGGCGAGCGAAACGCAATTCTGGAATGCCTTCGCGCCGATCCTCGTCACCGTCGCGGGGATCTTCACGCTATGCAGCGTTTTGTTGTTCTGCAAGGAATAGAACGCGCTCTTGTAAATTTCATACGGGTTTCCGTTCGGGCTTTGATCCGGAAGCACAAGATCCGTCTCCGTGCCGCGGTAGCCGATGAGCGCGTCGCCGTAGAAGAGGAATTTGTCCTCGGTCAAGACCTGCTTCGTCTTTTCCCCTGCCTGATAGAGATTTTTGGCGTTCTGCCCGATCCCGCCGTTTTCCTCCGCGGCGCCCAAAATGATCGTAAGCTGCGAATTGTTCCAGATCTCCAGAAGTTTATCGCAGCGGCCGAACGCGCCTGTCCCGATCGAGGTAAGGCTCTCGCCCAACGTGACGCCCGTGAGCGAATCGCAGGCATAGAAAGCATAGTCGCCGATATATTCGACCGTATCCGGGATCACGACGTTCGTGAGGCCCGCGCAGCCGTCGAAGGAAGCCAACCCGATCCCCATCACGCCTTCCGGGAATTTGATGCTCTCGACAGAGCCGCAATTATAGAACAGAAAGTTCCCGACGAATTGCGTCTTTTCGGGAAGAACGAGTTCGGTCAGAAGCGCGCCGTTGACATAGAGATCTTTCGCGTAAAGAGTGGGATTGCTCCAATAGTTGGTAAAGTCGATCCGGCACCACGCTTCGAGATCGGGCGTCTCCGCCTTTTTGAGCGACGTGCAATTCCGGAACGCGTCGATATCCACCGTTTTGACGGCGGCGGGGATCCTGATGCTCTCAAGTTGCGTGCAGTCCGCAAACGCGCGTTTGCCGATCGACGTCACCGTATCGGGAAGCTCGATCGATTTCATGCTGCAGCCCTTGAAGGCGTCCGTCGCGACCTCGGTAAGTTCGGGATCGACCTCGACGGTCACTTCCTTGCCGTAAACGCCCTTTGCGGTCGCGCCGGTAAGCGCGTCCATGAATTTATCGGTCGCGGTGTGTTCGCCGCATTCGTCTTGCCAGGTCCAATGGACGTTGTGCGTTTCGATCTCGAAAGCAAGCTCCGTATCGCCGAGCTTCTCCCGCCGATAGCTACCGTCCGTAAACGTGTGGTGAACGGAGATGTTCGCGATCGTGAAGCTCCAGACCTCCGTGCGGGTAAAATCTTTGGTGGAAGCGATGTACGCGCTGTCCGGTTCTTTCTCCGCAGGGTTCTTGCAATCGGCGTCGAAGTAGATGGAAACGACCAATTTCGACGGCTTTTCGTCCACAACGAAGTTCTCGAATCTGATCTCCGTCATCTGCGCCTCGTCCTCGCTGAAATAGCGGAAGAGGCTGCCCTCATCTTCTATCTCGTCCGGCTCGCCAAGCTGGGTTCTCACCGAGCCTTCGGTATCCCCTATATTGACCGCCGTATCCTTCTTTTTGCCTCCGCAGCCCGCAAGCCCGAATACGGTGCACATGACCGCCGCGGCAGAAAGCAATACGAGCCAGATTTTCTTTTTCATGAAATTCCTCCTTACGCCTATATGACTATATAATAGGGCATTTTTCCCCTCATGTCAAGAGAAAAATTATTTTTTTTGTATCTTTTTGGCAGGAAACCCGCCGCATGGGAACGCCCGCCGGGATCGACGGATCTTACAAGAAAAGCACGGAATTTCTTCCGTGCTTCCGAAAAATTTTTTCTCTGAAAATCCGTTCAGCAGAGGAAGGCGAGAACTTCGTCGAACATTTTTTCCGCCGAAACCGTCGTCTTGAAACGGATCGGTTTATAGCGCACCGCTTTCAGCGCCTCGGGGACCTTCATGGCCGTGAGCAGGTGGATCCGCTTGACGCCCTTGAAGGAATCCTTTACGTCGTTGCCCGTGAGCGCATACAGTACGTCCTGCGGGAACTTATAGGGACTCGCCGTCGAGATCACGACCATGGGACGTTTTTCGCTCTCGGGATCTTCTTCGAGCTTTTCGAGATACCGCCGGGCGACGTTCATGGCCACCCCGGTATGCGTATCCATCGGATATCCGTATTCCTCGAAGAATTCATAGATGCATTCCACGGTATCGTCCTCGGAGGTCGATCCCGCGTAAAACGTTTCGCCGAGCTTGGCAAGTTCCTCGGGGCGGACGGAAAACCTGCCCGTTGCGGAAAGCGATTTCATCCGTTCCGCCGTCAGCGCGGGATCTCTGCCGCACAGTTCGAACAGCAGCCGTTCGAGGTTGGAGGATATCAGAATATCCATCGAGGGCGACATCGTGCGGTAAAACGGCCGCTTTGCGTCGTACGTTCCCGTGCGGAAGAAATCCGTGAGCACGTTGTTCTTATTCGAGGCGCAGAGCAGTTTCCCGATGGGAAGCCCCATGCGTTTTGCATAATATCCGGCGAGAATATTGCCGAAATTGCCCGTCGGCACCGTGAAGTCGACCTTTTCTCCGAACCGGATCTGATCGGCCGTCACGAGGTCGAGATACGCGGAAAAATAATAACATACCTGCGGCAACAGCCGCCCGACGTTGATGGAATTCGCCGAAGTCAGCAGATATCCCCTCTCTTTGAGCGCCGCCGCGCACTTTTCCGAACGGAAGATCCGCTTGACGCCGCTCTGGCATTCGTCGAAATTTCCGCGGACGGCGACGACGTCGACGTTCTCCCCCTCCTGCGTGCACATCTGCAATTTCTGCATCTTCGAAACGCCCTCTTCGGGGTAGAATACGACGACTTTGATGCCCTTTTTGTCCCGAAAACTCTCGAGCGCGGCTTTGCCGGTGTCGCCGCTCGTCGCGGCGAGCAGAAGCAACTGTTCTTTCAGCCCGAGCAGATCGGATCCCTTGCGCAAAAGATAGGGCAAAACGGTGAGCGCCATGTCCTTGAATGCACAGGTGGGGCCGTGAAACAGCTCCAGAAGATACGTGCCGTTATCCATACGCACGAGCGGCGCCGGATCGTCCCCTTCGAACGACGCATATGCGTTGCGGAGCGCCTCCGAAAGCTCGCCGCGATCGTATTCATCGAAAAATTTGCCGAGGATCAGCGCAGCGCGCTCGGGATAATCGAACCCGCGCATGGCCTCCATTTCTTCTGCGGTCACTTCCGGAAAATATTCGGGAACAAACAGGCCTCCGCCCGAGGCCATGCCTCTTACGACCGCCTCCGGACCCGTTGCCCTCTCGTTTCCTCTCGTGCTGATAAAATACATAATTTGCCTGCCTTCCGGGATCGGCGGACGCCCCGCGCGCGGCGGGACGGGATTCTTCTGCCGAAATTCGTTTCAAAATACGGCATACCGCAAGCCGGGTCCCCGGCTTGCGGCTGCATGCGTTCCATTAAAGATATTTTTTCGCAAAATCGGGAAGATCTTCTTCCGCGCAGCTGCACGTGATCCAGATCTCCAGTCCGCGGTGCTCGGATACCTTCTCGAGCATGTAGAAAAGCTGCGCCATATCCTTGAGATTTTTCCCCGCAATGCGCGCGACACCGTCCACAAAGATGTATTCGTTGTCGTAATTGCCCGCGATCGCGCCCTTGATGAAGCCGCAGAGCGCTTCCTCGCCCGCGATCGCATAGTCCGTTACGTCGATAAAGCGGATTTCGCGCTTTAAGTCGTACATGTATCTTTTCGTATCGGTAATGAAAATCAAGTGTCCTTTGGCGTCGGCGACGGACGCGTTTGCCTTGTCGATAATGCGCTTTGTCTTGCCCGTGCCCTTCGGCCCGCAGATGATTTTGATCATGAGATCCTCCTTCACGCCTTCCGGCGGTTTTCTGATGTTATTTTATCAAATAATCCGTAAACATTCAAGAGGTTTGCGGAAAATTTTTGCCTTTGCTCCCGCTTTTATTGCAGACTCTGTAAAAATGCGTCGATCCGTTCAAGTCCTTCGAGCATGTCTTTCATGGAGAGCGAATAGGAGAGCCGCACGCAGTCGTCCGCGCCGAACGAAACGCCCGGCACCACGGCGACCTTCGCGGCGTCCAGAAGCACCTCCGCAAAGTCCGTGGAATTGTTGATCTGCCGGCTTCCGAATTTTTTCCCGTAGGCGCCGCTCACCACAAGCATGGCGTAGAACGCGCCGTCCGGAATGATGCAATACGCCCCCTGCATCTCGGAGATCCGCTCGATCATGGCGAGCCGCCTGCGCGCAAACCGCGCTACCATCTCCTCGACCGCGGCCTCCGGAGAGGACAGCGCCTTGATTGTCGCATACTGCGCGATCGAGTTGGGGTTGCTCGTCGCATGGCTCTGAAAGGAATCGATCGCCTTGGCGATATCGGGCGGCGCGGCGAGATAGCCGATCCTCCATCCCGTCATGGCATACGTTTTCGAAACGCCGTTCACCGTGATCGTCTGCGCCTTAGCCGCTTCCGAGCAGGCCGCAAACGAGAACGGACGGACTTCTCCGTACACCAACTTTTCGTATATTTCGTCGGAAAGAACAAAGATGCCCGCTTCCACGCACACTTCGGCGAGCGCGCGCACTTCTTTCTCCGAATACACCGCGCCCGTGGGGTTGCAGGGAGAATTGAAGATGAAAAGTTTGGTTTTCGGCGTGATCGCCGCGCGGAGCTGTTCGGGCGTGATCTTGAATCCCGCGCGTTTGCCGGCTTCCACGAACACCGGCACGCCGCCGCACACCTTTACGACCTCGGGATAGGTCAGCCAATAGGGCGCGGGGATGATCACTTCGTCCCCCTCGTCGATCAGCGCAAAGCACACGTTGAAGATGGAATGCTTCGCGCCGTTGGACACAATGATCTGGGAGGGTTCGTATTCCAGACCGTTGTCGCGCCGGAACTTGCTGCAAATGGCGCGGCGCAGTTCCATAAGCCCGGAAGAGGGCGTATATTTCGTATGTCCCTTTTCGAGCGCTTCGACGGCCGCGGCAACAATGTGTTCCGGCGTCGAAAAATCCGGTTCGCCCACGCCGAAAGAGATGACGTCCTCTCCCGCCGCCTTCATCGCCTTTGCCTTTGCGCTGATCGCCAGCGTCTGCGAGGGCGAAAGCGTGCGCATACGTTTCGCAAGTCGTTCCATAATCGCCTCCTGTGAGTCAATCGCGCGGGCGGCAGATCTTCCGGGGATCACGACCCCGTCGCAGACATGCCCCCCTCATTCTTCGTTAGAAGAGGATAATTTCCGTTCGGTCTCCGCCCGGGCGAGCGCATCGATCATCTCGTCGAGGCCGCCCGCGAGAAACCCTTCCATATCGTGCAGAGAAAGACCGATCCTGTGATCCGTGATCCGGCTCTGCGGAAAGTTATATGTGCGGATCCGTTCGCTCCGGTCCCCCGTGCCGACAAGGCTCCGCCGATTTTCGGCTTCCGCGCCCGCCGCCCGGCTCCGATAATAATCGTACAGCCGCGTTTTGAGCACACGGTATGCCTTTTCCTTGTTTTTGAGCTGGCTGCGCTCATCCTGACAGGTCACGACGATCCCCGTGGGGAAATGCGTCAGACGGATGGCCGTCTCCGTTTTGTTGACCTTCTGGCCGCCCGCGCCCGAGGAACGGAACAGATCGACTCGCACGTCCTTTTCGTCCAGCTCCACTTCGACCTCTTCCGCCTCCGGAAGAACGGCCACGGTACAAGTGGACGTATGGATCCGCCCCTGCGATTCCGTTTCGGGAACGCGCTGAACGCGGTGGACGCCGCTCTCATATTTGAGGCGCTTATAGGCGTTTTTCCCGCCGATGAGCACGACGGCTTCCTTCACGCCCCCGAGTTCCGTCTCGGAGAGCGAGACGACCTCCCACGAGAGCCTGTGCTTTTCGCAATACCCCATGTACATGCGGTAGAGTTCATAGGCAAAGAGAGCGGCCTCCTCGCCGCCCGCGCCCGCACGGATCTCGAGCGTGCAATTTCTCTCATCGTTTTTATCTTTGGGAAGCAGAAGAAGCTTTAAGGCCGCCTCCTCTTCTTTCAGGCGTTCTTTGAGCGCATGCGCCTCTTCGAGCAGCAGCTCGCGCATCTCTTCCGATTCGCCCTCCGCCTCCGCAAGCGCGGCTTCCATTTCTTTCTGCGTGCGCTCGTAGGCGCGATAGGCCGTTACGATCTCCCCAAGCTCCGCGCGCTCCTTTGAGAGACGGGCATAATCCGCGTCGAGATAGGCTTCCGGCGCGTCGAGACGGCGGGTAAGTTCATCGAAACGGGCTGCAATTTCCGCAAGTTTTTTCAGCATCAGAACCCCAACTTTACGACGCGGTCCGCGCCCGCAAGATCTTTAACGACCATTGCAAAGTCGCAGTGCGCCGTCTGACGGAAGATCTTTATGATATCCTGCGCCTGACCTTCGCCGCATTCGAGAATGATCATGCCGCCGCGCGCGATATAGCGCCCGGCCTTTTCCGCAATCGCGCGGTAAAAATCCAGACCGTCCTCTCCGCCGTCGAGCGCAATATGGGGTTCGAAATCGCGGACGTCCTTGGGAAGAGACGCGATCTCGCCGCTCTTTACGTAAGGAGGATTGACCGTGATGAGTTCGAATCTCCCGCGGATATTTTCAAACAGATCGCTCTTCACGAATTGGATATTGGCCTTGTTCAGGCGCGCATTTTCGCGCGCAAGTTCGAGCGCCTGCTCCGAAATATCGGAGGCGGTCACGGAGACGTTCCTGTCTTTGGAGGCCTCGCAGAACGCCGCGACGGCAATGGCGCCGCTGCCCGTGCAGAGATCGAGCATGCGATCGCCCTCTTTCAGCGCCGCAACCGCCTGCTGCACCAAAATCTCCGTTTCGGGACGGGGAATGAGCGCGCGCTCATCCACTTTGAACGTGTAACCGTAAAATTCCGCGTCGCCGTAAACGTACCAGAGCGGACGGCCCGTCAGACGCTGTTCGAACACGTCGAGAACTTTTTTACACTCCGCCCGCGTCACGACCCGTTCCTCGGAAAGCGCGCTGCGGCGGATCCCCAGCGAAATGGAGAGGATCCATTCCGCGTCCGATTCGTCGATGCCGTTCGCGGCAAAGCAGCGCTTCATCTTTTCCATGAGCTTGGAAAGTTTCGTCTCTGTGGCAAAGAATTTTTCTTTGCATTCCGGGTTATCATCCATTTCTTTCGCATGTTCGAACGCGAGAATGGCGCATTCGATCATTCCGTCGTCCGGTTCGCGCGTCGTAAGTTTTTGCAGCAGATATCCGGGCGCCTTCAGGGGAAAGACGAGCGGAGAATCCGTATAGGAGAGCAATTTGAGAATTTCGTAAGAGACCCCCGCGACCAGCGGAAGAAGCAGGATGCGGAACAGAATGGAGAGCAGCGTCTCCGCAAATCCGGCGATCCCCGCATAGCGGAACAGCATGTCGAGCGGAACCCCCGCCAAAGCAAACACGACGATCGAAATGATGAGCACGAGAAACAAAAACGTCGTGCCGCAGCGGTCGTGGAGCCGCGAGCACTTCTTCACGTTCTCCACGGTGAGCGGCAAGCCGTATTCAAAGCAGTTGATCGTCTTGTGTTCCGCGCCGTGATACATATACGTCTCCCGGAGAGATCGGAACAACAGCGTAAATAATACGTACAGCACAAAGATGGCCAGCCGGAATCCCCCCTCGATGAGGTAGTACCAGAGGCCGTACATCCTGTCTTTGCCGACGGCGGGCGCCGCGCCCGCGATCAGCCGCGTGAACAGAAGCGGCAGATAGACGAACAGCCCCACCGCAAGCACGATCCCCAAAACAAGCGAGACGGACGTCACGATGTCTCCCGCGCTCACTTTCCATTTCTCGGCCATCCACTTGGAAAGCTTGCTCTTTTTCTGCTCTTCCTCATCCGGAAAAACAACTTCCGAACTGCGCATGAGCACTTTCATGCCGCCGACGAGCGAGCTTGCAAAACTGACGATGCCGCGGAGAAACGGAACGCGCTGCCAACGCGGCCGCTCTTCGGGGGCCTTGATGCGGACGATCTCCGTCTGCAACCGGCCGTTGTCGTCGCGCACAACGGTCGCCATGCCGTGTTTCGAGCGCATCATCACGCCCTGTATGACGGCCTGTCCCCCGATATAAGTTCGGTTGGTTTTTTTCTTCATGCTCTCCACTCCATCGTCGTCCATAACAAAACAGCCTCCGCAAAAGAGGCTGTAACGTGCTTAAATTCCGTATCTTTTCTTGAACTTATCGACGCGTCCGCCGGTATCGACGAGCTTCTGTCTTCCCGTAAAGAAAGGGTGGCACTTGCTGCAAATATCCACTTTCAGCGTTTCCACATCCTTGGTCGTACCCGTTTTGAACGTTGCGCCGCAAGCGCATACGACCGTCACCTCGTGATATTTGGGATGAATGTCGGGTTTCATTTCGTTCACCTCGCTCCGTATTTCTGAATTTACTTGACTATTATATCCGTTTTTTTTTGTTTCGTCAACTGATTTTGAAAGGCAATCTGAAATTCCCACAAAAATACGCCCGTTTTTTTGTCGATCGGCACGAACTTGGGAAAAGATACGAAAAAGCCTTGCAAAACGGCGATCCTTGCGGTATAATATGATAAAACAAAGCAAAAATTGCTGGTTAAGGAGAGCGGAATGTATCTTTGGAAACTCACGGGTCCCAAAAAGCTTCAGCGCTCGGAAGCGCCCCTTCCCGAGCATGTCGACGGAAAGATCCGCGTACGCGTCACCAAGGTGCTCATCAACAGTGTGGACGCCGATATCTATGCGGGGAAAACGCCCGCACGGCTCCCTCTCATTCCGGGAAGATATGCCGTCGGCGTCGTTTCCGAAGAGGGCGCCAGCAGCTATCTGCCCCGCGGGACGCGCGTTCTTCTGCATACGTTCCGGCCCGTCGATACCAACGGCACCGAGAAACGGGATTTTTCCGCCGACGACTATGAGATCTGCGGCCGCACGGCCGACGGGTTCCTCGCCGACTTTGTGCCCGTCTCTCCCAAAGATATGACCGCGCTTCCGGCTTCCGTCTCCGACGAGCGCGCCCTCCTGTTGCATCACGTGGCGATCGCCAAAGCCGTTTGCGAAAAACTCGGCGCAAAAAAAGGCCAGCATATCGCCGTGGTGGGCGCAAATCTCATCGGCATTTTGATCTGTCAGCTGCTCATCTACCAACAGGCTGCCCCCATCCTCGTGGACACCGTGGAATCGCATCTCGAATTTGCAAGAAGATGCGGCATCTATTACACGCTTCCCGTGGGCGATAAATTGCTCGATACGGTAGGTTCCGTTACGGGAGGCCGGCTGGCAGACGGCGCCGTATATGTTTCGACCGCGAGCGGCAACGACCCCGAGATCCCCTTCCGTCTCACGGCGCGCGGAAGAAACGTCGTCGTGTACGGGCCGAGCGCAAGCGGCTTTTCCGTCAATCTCGGCATCGCGATCGAGAAACAGATCTCGGTCTACTGCGTCACGAACGGCTACGGGTTTCTCGAGACTGCGATCAACCTGATGGCAAACAAGGCCGTAGATCCTACTCAATACCGCGCGAACGTGATCAAGGCGGCTCAGCTGGAATCTCTGCTCGCCGGATATCCCTCGCGCGCGGACCGCGACGCCGACGAGGTGAATTTCATCGATCTGCTGTAACGCCCGCCCCGGGATCCGCAGCGGGTACATATGCGGAAGTTTCGTTTTTTTTTGCGCGGCAGATTGTTTCCCTGCGCTTGTATGGCCACGGCCGTCGCGATCTGCGGCGTGATCCTGTCCGTCCGGCTGCCCCGGTTGCTGGCGCCCGTCGCTCTTGCGGAACGGGCGTTTTCCTTCGTCGCGGCAATCGTCGTGCTGACGATCCGCGATCTGCCCGAACGCAAGATCGCAAAACTCACGCTCCTGTGCTTTCTGCCGTGGGTGGGCGCATGCGTCGTGCTGTGGTTTACGGAACGCATTCCGGTCGCCGCATGCGGAAACGGCGAACGGTGCCGGACGGGGCTGTTCGCCCGCGTTGCGGCGCTTGCCTCCCGCATGAGCGGGATCGGGCCTGTCCGCGCAGAAACCATGGCGTACTTTCCCGTCGGTGAAGAAATGCGCCGCGCCCTCATCTCCGATCTCAAACAGGCCAAAACGCGTATCTGGCTTGAATATTACATCATTGCGCAGGGGAAATTCTGGAACGAGATCCTCGCCATCCTCGAGGAAAAAGCGCGGGACGGAACGGACGTAAGGCTGCTCTACGACGACTTCGGATGCAGCTTTTCCCTGCCCCGCAAATACGCCTCGGAAATGGAAAAACGGGGCATCCGTACGGCCGTTTCCCGCCGCATCCGTTTCTCCCGCGGCGTTACAAGAAGAGATCATCGGAAACTTTGCCTGATCGACGACGTGTGCTATACGGGCGGGATCAATCTCGCGGACGAATATGTGGGCGAACTCATCCGGTTCGGCCATTGGAAGGATTCCGCCGTGCGCTTAAAGGGCGACATGGCTGCATTTGAAACGCTGTATCTTCGGACATGGTATGCCCTTCGGCCTTCCGACCGGGAAAAAGACAAGGCGTTTCCCGCCGCCGCCCGCGGAACGCCGCCCGACGCGGCTTCGGCGGCCGTGATCTCCGATCCCTCGTCTCTGAGCGAACGGCTCGGCGTGAAAGTGCTCACGGCGATCGCGGCTTCCGCAGAAAGCTCGCTCTATCTCTTTACGCCCTATCTCTCGCTGCCGAACGCGCTTGCGGAAGCGATCGCGGGAGCGGCGCTTTCCGGCGTGGACGTCCGCCTTATGATCCCGCATATCCCCGACAAACGGGCCGTATTCTTCCTGACGCGCGCATATTGCCGCGAATTACAGCGGGCGGGGGTGAAAGTGCGCGAATATACCGCGGGATTTCTGCATGCCAAAAGCGTGGTCGCCGACGGGAAATACGCCCTCGTTTCGAGTTACAACCTCGATTTCCGCAGTCTGTATGTGCAGGCCGAATGCGGAGTCTTTGCCGAATCCGCCCCCCTTGCCGCCTCGCTCGAACAGGATTTCCTCTCCTGCTGGGAGCAGGGTACGGAATTGAAAAAAGTTTCTTTGTTCCGCCGTTTTCTGGGGCGGCTCTGCATGTTGTTCGCCCCGTTGACATAATTTACTTGACCCGAAAAGGAGAAACCGCCATGAAGTATATGATCGCTTCGGATATCCACGGCTCGGCCTATTACTGCCGCCTCTTGAAGGAGCAATTCGAAAAGGAACGCGCCGAAAAGCTCATTCTTCTGGGCGACCTGCTCTATCACGGCGCGCGCAATCCTCTTCCGCGGGAATATTCCACGACGGAATGCGCACGCATCCTCAATTCGATGAAACAGAAGATCCTGTGCGTAAAGGGCAACTGCGACAGCGAGGTCGACGCGCTCGTTCTGGAATTCCCCATCGACGCCGCATTCTGCATTCTGCCTTGGGAGGATCGCACGATCGTGCTCGCGCACGGGCACAATCCGCCTCCCTGCCTCGCAAAGGGCGACGTGTATCTCAACGGACACTTTCACGTTCCCGCCTTTGAGGAACGGGAAAATTATATTTATGTAAATTGCGGCTCCGTTTCCATTCCGAAAGACGGCTCGCCCCATTCCTGCCTT
Organism: uncultured Clostridia bacterium; assembly: GCA_947589085.1. Lineage (GTDB taxonomy): Bacteria > Bacillota > Clostridia > Christensenellales > Borkfalkiaceae > Gallimonas. The sequence continues at coordinate 39,841 of CANPZD010000003.1, read as the reverse complement.
GTGCTCGACGGAAGAAGACTGCTCTGGAAGGATCTCGAGTCGGGCGGGATCTTCCGGCGGGAAACGCTGAAAAAATAAAATTTTATTATTAAGTACTTGACAAATTGCGCCCTGTAAGTTAGAATGAAATCAATCTACAAAAAAGGAGATTTTCATATGGCTACATGGTTTAACAAACAGAGCAGGCTCGTTCAGATCCTCTTGCTTCTGATCCCCGTCGTCAACTGGGTCGTCGAGATTTTGGTAAGATGGTCGGCGTTCTTCAAAACGAAGAGCCTCGTTACCTTTATCGTTGCGTTTCTCGTCACCTTCCTCGGCCTCGTATTCGGCTGGATCGACCTTCTCTGGTGCCTGCTGTTCAAGCATCTCATCTTTGCAAAGGCGTAAGATCGCAAGGCCCGCTCTCCCGGCGGGCTTTTTTTTGCGCAAAGCGAAATATGACCGTTCTTGCAAAAAAAAGAGGAAAAATTTTTGCAAGGCTCTTGACATTTTGTCATAGAGCGTATAAAATGAAAATATAAATATCCTATAAGGAGATATATGTTATGAATTTTGATACTTGGTTTCATAAGCAGAGCAAGGTAATTCAGATCGTTCTTCTCATCCTTCCGCTCATCGGTTGGATTGTCGACCTTTTGGTCAGATGGTCTGCATTCCTGAAAAATAAGAGTGGCGTCAACCTCGTCATGGCGCTTTTGATCACGTTCTTCGGCGAATTCTGGATCCTTACGATCCTCGACGCGATCTTCATTGCGCTCAACAACAAGCTGTTCCTCGAAGATTAACGAATCAAAAAAACCGCTCCCCTACCGGGAGCGGTTTTTTTATAGATCGAATGCGATCGCCGTGATGTCGTCGTGATAGCTGCCGCAGAAATCTTTGAGCGCCGATTTCAGGCGTTCGATGAATCGCTCCGCGTTTTCCGAGCGCTGCAGGATCTCCTCCACGCGTTCGAGCGAAAATTCTTCCCCGTTCTCGTTGCGGCTCTCCGTCACGCCGTCGGTGAGAAGTACGAGAATATCGCCTTTGCGATAATCGATCGTGCGGTCCTCATAGCGGAATCCGGGCATCCAGTTGGACACGGGCGGCGCGTTCATCACGATCTCCGCGATCCCGTATTCTCCTTTCAGAAGCAGCGGGGCGTTGTGGCCCGCAATGCAGTAGCGCAGCTTCCTCTCCTTGTTCAGAATGAGCACCGCCGCCGCCGTGATATAGGATCGCTCGTCGAGATTGAGTTCCTGAAATTTGGCGTTGAGGCCGCGCAGCGCATCCGCGGGGGAAGGATCGGAACGGTCCCAACCCGCGCGCACGAACGCAGACAGCATGCCGGCGGCCACGCCCTTCCCCGAGACGTCCGAAAGCACCCCCATCGTGTTGCCGTTCACCTCGTACACATCGGGCAGATCGCCGCCGATCTCGCGGCAGGGAATATACGCAAAGGAATAGGGCGTTCCCCCTCTCGACGACGCGGGCGGAAGCAGACGCTGCTGGATATCCTGCGCGGAATGCAGTTCGCGCGCGATCTCCGTCTCATAGGCGTTATCCACGACGCCCAATAAAAATTTCCCGAGCGGCTGTACTTTCATGCGGAGCGCAAGGCCTTCCTCTCCGTTGCCGAGAATGATCTTGCGGAACGCCGTCTTGCCCGAAGCGGCCGCCTCGGAAAACAGATTGCGCAGCGGACAGTACGCGCATCTTACGCCTTGCCCGCATTCCCCCTCCGCCTCTTTGCAAGCGGTCACTTCGCGGAGCGTTCCCTTGAGCTTTCCCGAACGGAAATACGCCCCGAACGCACGGTTCATATACCGCACCCGGAGATTTTTATCCACGACGATCGCCGCCGTGGGGATATTGTTGAGCACATCTCTGTACAGATTTGTCATTTCAGCCTCGGAACATTTGAAGTTTGCCGTGCACAACGCGCGCCGTAAGAATGCGGGAAGTTCTCAATTCCCCGTCGAGCTGGACAAAAGTCCCCTCCGATTGCTCGATCCGCACTTCTTCACAGAGCCTGTGTTTGACGATGGGCAGCCTCATCGCCTTTCCCTTCATGAGTTTGAAAAGATAATACGGGATCTTCCACCGCTTGGGGCAGTCCGCCACGACAAGATCGAGCTTACCGTCTCCGATCTCTGCGGGCGGACAGAGCCGGATCCCGCCGCCGAATTGCGATCCGTTGCACACGGCCGCGATCAGGGTCTTTCCGGAGATCCGCTCGCCGTCTGCGATCACCGTGACATTCTGCCCCCTGTACTTCCGCAGCGAAGTCAGAAGTCCGCGGATGTATTTGCCCTTTTCGCTTCCGTGCTTCATGCGGTAACAGCGTTCCAGCACATCCACGTCGATCCCCAGTCCGGCGATATTCATGCACCGCATGTCGCCGCACGCAATATAATCCGTCGGTTTGGGAACGCCCCCGAGAATGAGATCGAGCGCCACTGCGCCGAACGGAATGCGCGCCGCCGCCGCAAAATCGTTCCCCGTCCCCGCGGGGATGAGTCCCAGCACGGAAAGGTCGGGATCCTCGAGAGATTCCAGAAGCGCATTCAGCGTACCGTCGCCGCCGACGGCCACGAATTGCCGTTCCCCCGCGGCGCAGAGGCGCTTCACGGTCTCTTTCATCTGTTCCCGGCTCTCCGTCTGAATGATCCGGCACGTCTCCTCGGTCTCTTTGAGACGCGGGGAAATCTCCGCGAGCGCTTTCCGGGCGTGTTTTGCATGGGGATTGACGATGAAATTCAGCATTTTCTCCCCTCCGCAAGAAACTTTTACAGATATTATACATTATCTTTTCGGGAATTGCAATTTTTTTCCGGATTTGCTATACTGTAATTCAAGAAAAAATTTCGGGAAACAGTATGAAACGTTTTCTTCCGGTACCATTGATCAAACTTGCGGACGCGTGTAAGGAACCTCTTTACGTCGTCGGCGGGAGCGTGCGGGACTTCCTCGCGGGTTTCCCTTTGAACGAACAAACGGATTGGGATCTCTCGTCGCCGATGACGGAAGAAGTCTTTTTGTCACATGCCCGCGCTTGCGGTTTCGCCGTGCGCGCCGTCTATCGCCATACCGGTACGGTAAAGCTGGAGGACGCCGAAGGCCGCGGATACGAATTTACGCGTTTCCGGTCGGATAAGTACGTGCGCGGCGAACATACCCCCGCGGAGATCTCCTTCACGGAGGATCCCCTGCTTGACGCACGGCGCCGGGACTTCCGCGCGAACGCCGTCTATTACGCGATCCGCGAAGGCGAATTTCTCGATCCCCTCGGCGGGATCGCGGACATACGCGTCAAAACGCTGCGGACCGTGCGCGAAGCGGAGCGGGTTTTCGGCGAGGACGGACTTCGTCTCATGCGGCTCGCCCGCATCGCCGCGGAGACGGGTTTTTCGCCGGACGAAGAATGCCTTACGGGGGCGCGCAGAAACGCCGCGCTGATTTCGGATATCTCCCCCGAACGCATCTTTGCGGAACTTCGGCTCATCCTCCTCTCCGATCGCAAACACGGCGCGCCCGAAGCGCCCTACCGCGGACTGAAACTGCTGCACGAAAGCGGCGTGATGCAAATGATCCTGCCCGAACTCGCCGCAGGCGACGGCATGGCGCAGAGAAGCGACTACCATGACCACGATGTGCTCGAACACTCGCTGCTCTGTGTGCGACATGCCCCCCCCGAAATCCGTTTCGCGGCGCTGCTGCACGACGTCGGCAAACCCTATTGCATGCTTCGGGATGGAAACTTCCACGCACATGCGGAGGAAGGCGCGCGCATCGCGCGGGAGATCCTCGCGCGGCTGAAAGCGCCCAAACAACTCACGGCCGTCACCTGCATGTTGGTAAAAAAACACATGCTCGACCTCGACTGCCGCATGCGGGATTTGAAAGTGCGGCGCGAAATTGTTGACCTGGGGGCGGATTTTTCGCTTCTTATGGCGCTCAAACAGGCGGACTTTTCCGCCTGCAAAGGCGATCTTTCCCCCGCGCCCACCGTCGTAAAATGGAACCGGATCCGCGGCGAGATGCGCGCGGAAGGCGTGCCGTTTACGATCAAAGAGCTGGCCGTGAACGGCAGGGATCTGCAGGCGGCGGGCGTCCCCGAAGTCCGTACGGCGGAAGCGCTGGAAGAGCTGCTCCGCTTCTGCACGGAGAACGGCGCCAGAAACAACCGAACGCAGCTTCTCAATTACGCGCGGAAATTTACGCCAAATTGACCGCGTCGGTTTTTGCGCTTGCCGTGGGAGAACTTCCCATAGGGCCGATTGCGCGCGAAATCGAAAAATTGCTTGCATTTTCCGCGCGCGTATATTATAATAGTTCCGCATACAGGAAATCCCTGTTCTCTCAAATGCGAGGTATCTTATGAGCAGAAAGGAAAATTATATCCGGAAAAAACGCGAAGCCGAGCAACGCAAAAAGCAGAGACGGCTCGACGACCGCGACAAACTTTTATTGGAAGAACGCTTGGTGCGGGAGGGAAAGATCTATCCTCGCGCGCACTATATGCCGCGCGGGCGCTTCCGCGGGATCCTTGCCGTGTGCCTTGCGCTGTTTCTCGGCATCTTCATCGGGATCGGCGGTCTGCTCGGCGTAGGCGTGTGGCTGGGCACGAAAAAATCCATCGGTTCCGTTCTCTCCCTTGCGGGGATCGGGCAGGATACATACTCGAAATATCTCGACGACGCATATGCCGAGATGTCCGTGCTCGACCTTCTGAAAGATGTGATCAACAACCCCTTCAACTGTCTCAACGATGTGAGCAAATACTCGCCGTTCTTCGACGAGACCATGGATAAGCTCTTAAACAAACTGAAAGATTTCGGCGTCGAAGCGGATAAAGAGACTCTGATGAGCAAAAAGTTTTCCGAACTCGGCTCGTATTTGAAAGACGACGTGCTGATGAACGTCTCTCTGGGCAAGGCGCTCGGCCTCGACGTCAATTCGAGTGCGCTCATGCTCACGTTCTGCTTCGGCGAAGAGGACGTCGACTATCGGTTCGAGGCGAACGGGTCCGTCGCCGTTCTCAACGAAGACGCCGTACTGACCATCAAAAAGCTGACGAGCCGGGAAGGATTGGACGGGATCTTCGAAACCATGCAGCTGGGCAGCCTGTTGGGCATCAACCGCGAAGTGACGGAGGAGAAGATCCGGAAGAATTCCGCCATGTACGCCCTCTCATACGGCAGCTACGGCTCCGACTATACGATCGAAAACGGCAAGATCAAAATGGCCGAGGGGCACAGCGCCACCACGATCGGGGATTTTATCGGCGGTTCCGACGAGATCATTCAGCGCCTCGAACTCGAAGCGCTGCTCGGCAGCCCCACCGTTAAGACGAACGACGTCATGTTCTATGTACTCTACGGCCCCTCCGACCGTTACGACAGATCCGAGCCGGACGGCGAAGGCAAGATCACCGTCACCATGCGCGAAGGATTCCGCAAACGCACGATAAAGGACCTTACCGAAGATGATTTCTCCGATCTCAAAGTGAGCGATATCATCTCCGTGGACGAACATTCTTCCAAATTCCTGCAAGCGGTAAAGGATTGGAGCCTGAACGACTTTGCGCAAAAAGAGAAGATCGAAAGTCTGAAGATCGAGGACATTCTCGATATCGACCCGGACGCGTCCGGATTTATGAAGGCGGCAGCCGGCTGGAAGATCTCCGATCTGCAGAATATGAACCGGATCCAACGCCTGAAGATCGGCCAGATCCTCGGGATCGACGACGACAGCTCCGCGATCATGAAAGCGATGCGGGATTGGCGCATCTCCGACCTCACCGACCAAAGCAAGATCGATTCCCTCACCCTGCGCGACGTGATCGACCTCGGAACGGACCCTTCGGGCATTTTGGCGGCACTTGCCGATTCCCCCATCGGCGAACTGAACGACCGCGTGCAGACGCTGCGCCTCAGCGAGATCCTCGGCGAAGAGGCCTGCGCGGGCAACAAGATCCTCAAACATCTCGGCGACAGTTCCGTGACCACGCTTGCCGACGATCTGGCGCTTCTGACCGTCAGTCAGGTGTTCGGCGACGAAATGTACTCCTATATGGCGGAATATTCCAAAGAGATTGACGGGAAAGCCGTCACCGTGACCTACGATTGGCTGGAAAGCACCTACTTCGCGGAAGCCGGAAAGGAAACCCGCAAAAACGGCTTGCAGTCGGTCGAAGTGCAGCTCTATAATTTTCACGAGCAAAAATACAACTACAACACGGAGGACGCGGAGGGAAATACCGACCATATGGTATATCGGCCGAAGGCGCTCGATCTTTCCTCCGTCTCCGTTCAGAGTGCGCTCTATGCGGGCGGGGACGGCGCGGAAAAGGAAGTTGTCCGCAAATTTTATCTCGACGCGGACGGAAGAACCCCCGTTCCCGAAGGCGCAACCGTATCGTACGATTCGAAGTCGAAAACCTACGGCTTCGACACGGTCGTGAAGCTGGAACCCGTCTATGCTTACTACGAATACGACTATGCCGCGGGCGCGATCAAGGGCGAAGCCCTCGACGTTACCGTAAAAGAGGACGACTACGGGTTCTATTATGAAACATCGATCGACGGAAAGACCGAGCGGATCGATCTCGAACGCGTGATCGAATCCTATCGAGCCGACGGCAAGACCTACAAGCCCGCGAACGGCAAGATCGAATACGAGGGCGCTTCTTACACGGTGCGCAGCGCGAAACCCGCGGACGGCCCGGCATACGATTACATCACGGTGCGCACGGCGGCTTACGAGCTGTTCCGCGCGGAAACGGGCGAAGTATTCCAAAAAGATCAGACGTCCGAGCGCTATTTCTACATGAGCGGCGAGCAAAAGGTGAATGTCGACCGGTATCTTTCGGGCGTGTGGTATCTGCTGTTCAACGGCAAGACGACGGACGGCAAACCGCTCACCGAAACGCCCATTCTCAACGTGGATTCGCTGATCTCGGACGTGGCCAACACGATGAACGACGCGCTGTTTGCGGAACTCTGGTTCCACGGGATCCTCGAAGAAAACCCCTATGCCCCTCTTGCGACCAACCTGTTCAAAGACGGGATCGCGTTCGAGCATACGGATTCGAAAGGCAATCATAAGACGCGCGTCGTGAAAAATCTCATCGAAGTCTCTCTGAGCGAAACGTTTGCGCTCATCAGCTCACTGAACGATCAGATCTCGAAATTGCCTTCCTTGGGCCTTTAACGGAGAAAAACAGGGATTTTTCGGGAAAAGAGACATGAAACGCGTTGACTTCGCCGAAAAAATGAAGTATAATAGTACAACAAAAGTCGCAAGCCTTGCATGCCGCGCGGCGCGCCCGGAAACATCCGAGGAGTTCGCGCAAAGGCATGCCGATTAAGACCGGGAGGTAAAACTGATATGCAGAAATACGAAATGCTCATTCTGCTCAGAAGCGACATGGAGGACGAAGCGAGAGAGGCGGAACTCAAAAAATACGCCGATATCGTGACTTCCATGGGCGGGAGCGTGAAAGCATACGACAAATGGGGCGTTCGCAAGACGGCCTACCCCATTGCCTATAAGTCGGAAGCTTTCTATGCTCTCATGAGTTTCGAAGCAAATGGCGACGCGATTCTGGAGCTCGACCGCATTGCGGGAATTTCGAGCGACGTTCTGCGCCGCGTTATCACCAAAGTAGAGGAAAAATAAGATGAACAAGGTGTTTTTGATTGGAAATCTCACGCGCGACCCCGAACTTTCGGAGACTTCCGGCGGGGTAAGCGTATGCCATTTTGCGATTGCAGTCAACCGTTCGTATACGTCGTCGGACGGGGAACGCCAGACCGATTTCTTTAATGTAACGGCATGGCGCGGACTTGCCGACAACATTGCGCGGTACTGCAAAAAAGGCAGCAAGGTTGCCGTTTCCGGAAGCGTTCAGATCCGGAACTACGAGGATAATCAGGGCAACCGCCGCACAGCCGTAGACGTGATCGCGCAGGATGTGGAATTCCTCACGACCAAATCGGCGGGCGGCGCGGAAGATTTCTACGATACACCCGCACCTGCCGCAGGAGGCGGCACGCCCGCGCGGAAAAAGCCGCAGCTCGAATCTTTCGACGACGACGGCGACATTCCGTTCTGACGGGCATTCGGAGGGAAAATCCTCCCCCATTCTATCAAAATAAGGAGACATCGTTATGGAAGAGAACGAAGTAAAGGCCGCCGAAGAAGCGCCCGCAGCGCCCGCAGCGCCCGCGGCCGAACCCGCCGCAGCGCCTCGCGAAGATCGGGAAAAAGGCGAGCGGCCCGCAAAGAAAGGATTCAAGAAGCAGAACTTCAAAAAAGTTTGCCTCTTCTGCCAGGAAAAATCGAAGATCGATTATAAAGACGTTGCAAAGCTCCGCAAGTTCGTTGCGGAAGGCGGAAAGATCCTGCCCCGCAGAATGACGGGCACCTGTGCAAAGCACCAGCGGGAACTTGCCGTCGCCATCAAACGCGCGCGCATCGCGGCGCTTTTGCCCTTCAAGGCAGACTGAAAAATTTCAATCGGAACCCCCGCTTTCACGGCGGGGTTTTTCTTTTCAAAACCACCCCGCTTTGTCAAATTCCGCTGAGAAACGCTTGACAGCCGGATTGCGGCATGCTATAATTCCTATCGAATCGATAGGAATTTATTTTTTACGGAGAATCACACTATGTTTGTCTATGCGGATCACGCGGCGACGACGCGCATGCTTCCCATCGCCGTGCAGGCCTATACAAAGACCGCCGATCTGATCTTCGGCAATCCTTCCAGCCTTCATACGGTCGGGCAGCGGGCGCAGGAGCTGCTTACATCCTGCCGCGAAGAGGTCGCGGCGATCCTCGGCGCATCCCCGCGGGAGATCTATTTTACTTCGGGCGGAAGCGAATCGGACAACCAGGCGCTTCTTTCCGCCGCGTACGCGGGCGCAAAGAAGGGCAAAAAAAAGATCGTATCCACGGCCATCGAACATCATGCGGTGCTGCATACGCTCAAAAAATTGGAAAAAGAGGGATTTGAGATCGTTTTGCTTCCCGTCGGGGAGAGCGGGATCGTTTCGGCGGACGACGCACGGCGCGCGATCGACCGCGACACCGCGCTCGTGAGCGTGATGCTTGCGAACAACGAGATCGGCACGATCCAGCCTGTGCGGGAAATTGCGGAAATCTGCAAGGCATGCGGCGTGCCGCTGCATACCGACGCCGTGCAGGCCGTGGGGCACATACCCGTGAACGTGAACGAACTCGGGTGCGACTATCTTGCGCTTTCGGCGCACAAGTTCGGCGGGCCGAAAGGAACGGGCGTACTGTATGCGCGCACGGGCGCTCCCCTCTCGCCCTTGATCGAGGGCGGGGCGCAGGAACGGAACAAGCGCGCGGGGACGGAAGATCTCCCCTCGATCGCGGGCATGGTAGCCGCGTTGAAGGCGTCGGTTGCGGACATGGATGCCTCCTGCGCGCATTTGCGGAAGTTGCAGCGCAAGCTCATCGAAGGCATCGAAGCGCGGATTTCGCACTGCTCGCTCAACGGCGACAGGGCGAACCGCCTTCCGGGGAACGTGAGTTTTTGTTTTGAGGGCGTGGAGGGCGAAGCGCTGCTTCTGTACCTCGACGACGAAGGGATCTGCGCCTCGTCGGGATCGGCATGCACGTCGGGGTCTCTGGATCCTTCGCACGTATTGCTGGCGATCGGGCGGGTGCACGATGTGGCGCACGGCTCGCTGCGGCTGACGCTCGGGGCGGAGAACACGGAAGAGGAAGTCGATTATCTCCTCGAAAAGATCCCCTATGTTGTGCAGAAAGTGCGCTCGTTCTCGCCCGTATGGCGGGACTTGCAGGAAGGAAAGCGCAAATTTATTCTATAAAATTCTTCGGAAAAGGATGGAAGCGGAAATGTCACTTTACAGCGAAAAAGTCATGGATCATTTCAGGCACCCGCGCAACGTGGGCGTGATCGAAAACGCGGACGGCGTGGGCGAAGTGGGCAACGCCAAGTGCGGCGATATCATGAAGATGTACATCAAAGTCGAAAACGGGATCCTCACGGACGTTAAATTCGAGACGTTCGGCTGCGGAAGCGCGATCGCTTCCAGCTCGATGGCGACGGAGATGATCAAGGGCAAACCCCTCTCCGAGGCGCTGGAGCTTACGAATCGCGCCGTGACGGAGGCGTTGGGCGGCTTGCCCGCCTACAAACTGCACTGTTCGGTGCTTGCCGAACAGGCGGTGCAGGCGGCCGTGCTCGACTATTACAAGAGAAACAATATCCCCTATGACGAAAGTCAGTTCAAGTGTGCGCTTTGCGCGCATGAGCACGATCACCCGGAAGGTGAGGAAGAATGATCATATCCACGCGCGGCCGCTATGCGCTGCGGATCATGACGGCGCTCGGGCAGCGCGGAAAAAGTTCCTCTCTGCGGGAGCTTGCCGCCGAACAGGACGTCCCCTACAAGTATGCGGAGAGCATTGTCCGCTCTCTGGTGAAAGAAGGGTTGATCGAGAGTGCGCGCGGGAAGAACGGCGGCTATTCGCTCACGCGCAGGCCGGGGGAATATACGCTTGCGGAGGTGCTGAAAGCCGCGGAGACCTCGCTTGCCGCGACCGATTGCACGGGGCGCAAGGAGGCGGAATGTCCGCGGGCGGCCACGTGCCCCACGCTCCCCGTATGGCGCGCCCTCGATGAGACGGTGACGCAGTTTTTATCCGGCTATACGCTGCTCGATCTCATGCCGAAACAATGACCGATTTTGATACGCCTCTTTCGGGAGGCGTTTTTTATTGCCCTTTTTCATCGACCGGGGGGATTTGACACCGCATTTTTCTCGGCGCCCCCTTTGAGGGGGAGCTGGCGAGGCGAAGCCGAGACTGAGGGGGTGGCGTTCCGATTGGGGGTACGCCACCCCTTTCGTCGTGCCGCAAAGCGGCACGCCACTTTCCCCTCAAGGGGACAGCAAGGAAATTTAAGGCAAAAAAATTTTCTCCCTGCGTGGTGCGCAGGGAGAATGGTTGGGGGAAGTCGGACTAAATTATTTCAGTCCGTACATTGGGAGAAATGGCTACAGATTGATCGTATTACTTTCTTCTGTAATACTTCGACGTGGTCTCCGTGTTGTCCTTGAGCAACTTCGCAGCTTCTGCAGCGTCCGAAGTCTTGGTGGAAGCAACGGAGGTACCGCTCGTGCCGGTCTTGCTCGTTGCAATGAACCAGCCCGACGTGGTCGCGAACGTTACGCTCGTGAGACCCGTATTTCTGAACGCCGTCACGCTAATCGTGTTGACCTTTGCGGGGATCTCGATCGAGGTGAGCGACGTGCAGCCGTCGAATGCAAGCTTGTCGATCGTCGTGAGCGCAGCGCCGAGTTTGACCGTTGCAAGCATCGTGCAGTTCTGGAACGCGTTCGTGCCGATCGAGGTGACCTTATCGGGCACCGTGATCTGGGTGAGCTTCACGCAGCCGCGGAACGCATAGTTCCCGATCGACGTAACGTCTGCGGGGATCTCGATCGCGCTGAGGGCGGCGCAGCCGTCGAACAGATAGTTGGCGATCGTCTTGACGCCCGCGGGCAGTTTCACGCCGTCGAGCAGCTTGCAGTTCTGGAACGCGTTCGCTCCGATCGACGTAACTTTGGTCGGGATGTCGATCTTCGTGATCTTTTCGAGACCCTTGAACGCGCTTCCGCCGATGGTTTCCACGTTCGCGTGGAGGGTGACGGTCGTGATGTTGGTGCACCCGGCGAGCAGGGAAGCGGGAACCGCTACGACCTGCGCGGGCAGCGTGAAGGATTCGAACGCAAGGCAGCCCTGGAACATACCCGTGCCGAGCTTGCTGATCTTCGTGCCGAGGTCGATCGTCTTGAGATTGATGCAATCCTTGAACACGTTCTGGCCGATCGTCTTGATCGAATCGGGAAGTTTGATGGAAGTGATGGCTTCGCAGCCCTCGAACGCGCTGTCGCCGAACGTGTTGAGTTTGGCGGGAAGCGACGTGAAGGTGAACAGCTTGCAGCCCTTGAACCCGTTCTTGCCGATCGACGTGTAGTTCTCGAAGCCGGTGACCTGTGTGAGCTTTTCGCAGCCTTCGAAGGTCGATTCGGGAAGTTCGGTGATGCCGGCGGGCAGAGCGATCTTTTCAAGGCTTGTGCAACCCTTGAACACACCCGTGCCGAGCGTTACGACGCCGCCGAAGTTGACGGTAGCAAGTTCCGTGCAGCCTTCGAACGTCGAATTGCTGAGCGTCTTGAGGCTTGCGGGAAGCGTGACGGTCGAGATCGCGAGGCCCTTGAACACGCTGGTCGACAACGTTTCCAGTCCTTCGCCGAGGGTGAGCGTGGAAAGCTGCGCGCAGCCGGAGAACGCTTCCTTGCCGATCTCGTTTGCGGTGATATTCGCAGTCGTGAGGTTGGTGCAGTTCTGGAAGGCGTAATCGCCGATGATCTGCGCTTTCAGCGTCACGGACGTGACCAGCGAACCAGAGAAGGCGTACGTACCGACGAGACGGAGCTGACCCGTAGGAAGCGTGAGGTCGGCGAGCGCCGGGAAGCCCTTGAACGCGTTGTTGCCGATCCTCGTGACCGTATTCGGGATCACGACTTTCGTGATGTTGTCGAACTTCTTCCACTTATCGGGAGCGCCGTACTGGCTCGTGTTGATGAACGCGTCGGCAGCGATCTCCACGACGTCCCACTTGCCGACCTTTTCGGGAATGACGATCTCGGTGAACGTGGCAAGATCTTCGGGATATTCGCTGAATCCCGTGACGATCGCGCCCGTGTATTCATCGTTGATCTTGAACATCAGGTTCGGCGTGCCGTTGTCGTCGCCCTGCAGAACGCGCTCGTACCCGCAGTAGCGGCAGGTGTCTCTTCCGGACGAGTAGCTGTGCGCCGTTTCATTGTACTTCACCGTCGGGTGGCAGGTCGCGACGCGCCAATGGTTCGTATCGTCGTACTCATAGGTATTGCCGTACGTATGCGTGTGCTGATAGTCGCACGTCGTGCACTTGTAGGTGGAAGCATTGAGCGTGTGCGCCGCGTAATCTTTCTTGAGATCGCAGCCGCAGGTCGCTGCATGCCAATGCCCTTCTTTATCCGTGGTCCAGGTATCCGCATAGGTGTGCTCGTGCTTGAAATCGCACACGGTGCAGTAGCCCTGAAGATCGTAGGTGTGTTTGGAGACGGGTTCTTTGAGCGCAAGGCAGATCGAGCAGCGCTGCCAGTGCTCCGTCTCGGTGAAGCGGACCTTGAATTCATGCGTATGGGGCGTTTCGACCTTCGCCATCTTGGGCTGTTTGGTTCTCAACGTTACCATCCATGCCGCAAAGGCAGCGGGATCGGACATCATTTCGCCGCCGAGCACGATCTGTTCGCCGCTCTGCGTGTAGAGCCAGCCTTCGGGATCCGCGAATGCGAACGATTCGAGGCTCTGGGCGCCCCAGAATCCCATCACGCCGATCGATTTGACGCTTGCGGGGATCGTGATCTGTTTCAAGCCGCAACGAGCCACCGTCGTGCCCTGTATCATACCGAAGCACTGCGCGCCGATCGTTTCAAGCCCTTCGGGCAGTTCGATGGTCTCGAGCTTCTCGGTGCCCTCGAACGCCAACTGGTCGATCTCTTTGAGTTGGGAACCCGTTTCGAACTCTAATTTCGTAAGGCTCGTGCAGCCTCCGAACGCGTCTTTGCCGATAAACGTAACGCCTGCCGGGATCGTGAGTTCGACCACGCGCGTACCGTAGAACGTTTTCTCTTCGATCGTCGTAAGACCTGCGGGAATCTTCAGGCTGTAGAGCAGCAGACACCCGCTGAACGCTTCCTTGCCGATGCTGGTCACCGTTTCGGGAAGGTCGATCGCCGTAAGGGTCTTAATGTTCTGGAACGCGGAAGCTCCGATCGTCTTGACGCCGTCGCCGATGTCGATCTTCTTGAGACTCAAAGCTTTGAATGCGCTCCCGCCGATCTTCGTGATGCTGTCGGGCAGCACAACGCTTCTGATCTGCTGGAACTTCGTGTTCGTTCTGTCTGCGTACAGGAACGCGCTTGATCCGATTTCCGTAACGGGAAGCCCCTTATAGTAATAAGGTACTACGATCTCGGTGAGATCTGCGGGAAGTTTGTCGCTGTCGTACCCCGTGACGATATAACCCTTGTGATCGGAGGTGATCTTGTACGTCAGATTCTCCGTGTAGCGCCAGTGACGGCCGCAGACGGAACAGACGTTCTCCGTCGTCCAGGTGTGCTTCGCGCATTCGGGTTTATCCGCCTTCTCATAGCCGCAGACGTCGCAGTAAGCGTCGTCGCCGAAGTCGTGCGCGACCGGGTTTTCCTTATCCTCGACGCCGTCATCGAGGCAGACGCCCCAGTGGTTCGTGTCGTCGTGATTGTAGCTCGAGAAGTCGTGGATGTGTTTCCACTCCTCTACCTTCGGCATGGCGTCGCCGACTTTCCATGTGACCACATACAGCGCTTCCTGCGTGACGAACAGGTCGTTGTTCGTGCCCGTGGGATAGTAGTTGTCGGTGACCAGGTTGTAAACCTTGAATTTATCCGCCGTCGTGAGCTTGATTTCGCCGCGGAACGTTACGCCGTCCGGCTGAAGCTCCATCTTCTGCATCTTATCCGTCGTTTCCTGCCAGTTGGAACCGAGCGCACCGATCGCGCCGATGATATACATATCGTACTGTGCGGTGATATCCAACGGATCGAGATGCTCGACAAGGCGATATTCCACCATGTTCGCCGTCGCGCCGCCTTCGGGCGTCGTGCGGATATAGAATTCATACACGCCGTCGTGCCCCGCAAGAGGCGTGATATTGCCGCCGCTGCCCGCGTCTTTGAAGTCGTTGGCGCCGTTGGCAAGGCTGCTGAATCCGTAGTAGCCGAGACCTTCGTCCCAGTCGAGATCCTGCACGAACTTGAATTCGTCGCCCGAATACAGCTCAAGCTCGATCGTATATACCGTGTTGCCCGTCGCATCTAACGTCACCATCTTGGCGAACTGCTTCAGGGTCGACAACGTATCCCAGCCGACGCCGTTCAGATCGCCGGCGCCGCTGCCCGCAACGTACCACTTGCGCGTATCGAGCTCGCCTTCGGGCGCCGTGCCCGCCTTCTGGCAGACGATACACTTGCCGTCCCGGTAAATATGGCCGAAACGATCGACGTAATCGTTATCATCCGGGCATTCCATCCAGTGATACGTCACGTCCGATTGGAGCTTCGTATACGTATGTACGTGCGCGGGCAGAGCTTCCTGATAGCCGCACTCGCACTTTCCGTCCACGATCGTGTGCTCTTCGCGCGTGCCCTCCTGCTCTGCGTCGTCCACAGGACACACTTTCCAGTGTTCCGTGCCGTTGTATGCCCATTCGCTGTAATCGTGCACGTGTTTCTTGCCGGAATCGTCTTTTTTGCACGCCGCAAATACGCCGAATCCAAGACACAAACACAATGCCGCTACAAGAACGAGCAAGAGTTTTGTTCTTTTTTTCATATACTTCCTCCTTTATTTATTCCTTGCGGAATATTTCCGATTTTCCCCGCGCCCGAAGTTCTTGAAACGACCCGAAACCACCGCAAAAAACGACAAATTTCCTCCAAAATCCGCGTCTTTTGCCATTCGGCGGCAAGACCTGCCCTCCGAATGTTCGTATTAACTGTCTCAAAAAGTATACTTTTTGAGAAAAACCTCTTGACAGCAAAATGAGCCTGTGATATACTCAAAAACGTGCCGGGAGCTTATTTTTGCAGCTCGGAACCGCCTCTCTCAAAAGGTATACTTTTTGGGAGAGTTTTTGGTTTCACAGGGCTTTTTTCCGATTTTTCGCACCGCCGTTTCCTGCAAAAAACGGCAAAACTTCAAAGAATTGCCTTTCTTGCCCGATTCCGGAAAAAAACGTTTGACTTGTCCCGAAAAATGGAATATAATAACCAAAAAGTATTTTCATTTTTCCGGAGCATTCTATGAACAAAGAAAAGATCAAAAAAGTCGTCCTCGCCTACTCGGGCGGTCTGGACACCTCCATCATCATTCCGTGGCTCAAAGAAAATTACAACAACTGCGAAGTGATCGCCGTCTCCGGCAACGTGGGGCAGGCCGACGAGCTGGAAGGCCTCGAAGAAAAAGCGCTCAAAACCGGCGCTTCCAAACTCTATGTCCTCGACCTTACCGACGACTATGCAGACAATTACATCATACCATGCCTCAAAGCGGGCGCCGTGTATGAAGAATATCTGCTCGGCACCAGCCACGCGCGCCCCTGCATCGCCAAGGCGCTCGCGGAGATCGCCGTAAAGGAGGGCGCCGACGCCATCGCCCACGGCTGCACCGGGAAAGGCAACGATCAGGTCCGCTTCGAACTCGCCATCAAGCACTTCCTCCCCGATATGCCCATCATCGCGCCGTGGCGCGAATGGAGCATCAGATCGCGCGAGGAAGAGATCGATTACGCCGAAGCGCACAACATCCCTCTGAAGATCAACCGCGAGACCAACTATTCCAAGGATAAAAATCTCTGGCACCTCTCCCATGAGGGACTCGACCTCGAGGACACCGGAAACGAACCCCAATATGAGAAAAAGGGCTTCCTCGAAATGGGCGTCTCCCCCGTCGCCGCGCCCGATCGGCCGACGTACGTCGAGATCGAATTCGAGCAGGGCGCGCCCGTCGCCGTCGACGGCAAAAAGATGAGCGCCAAAGAGATCATTCTTAAACTCAACCGTCTCGGCGGTGAAAACGGCATAGGACTGCTCGATATCGTCGAAAACCGCCTCGTGGGCATGAAGTGCCGCGGCGTATACGAAACGCCCGGCGGCACCATTCTCTACAAGGCGCACAGCGTGCTCGAATCCGTCTGCCTCGATAAGCTCACTCTGCACGAAAAACAAAAGCTCGCCATCACGTTCGGCGAACTCGTTTACAACGGCCAGTGGTTCACCCCCCTGCGCGAAGCGCTCTCCGCGTTCGTCGATAAAACGCAGGAACGCGTCAACGGTAAAGTGCGCCTCAAACTCTACAAGGGCAATCTCATCAACGCTGGCGTTTGGAGTCCCTGCTCCCTTTACAGCGAAGAGATCGCCACCTTCGGCGAAAGCGATTACAATCAGAAGGACGCCGAAGGATTCATCAATCTCTACGGCCTTCCCATTCAGGTGCAGGCAAAGGCGGACGCCGCGAAAAAATAACGCGCTTTGCGCATTTACCCTTCCGGAGAAACTATGGCGAAATTATGGACGGGACGATCCGAAGGCGCCCTCGATCACAACGCGGACGCCTTTAATTCGTCTATCAAATTCGATTCCCGCCTCTGGCGGCAGGATATCCGCGGCAGCATGGCCCATGCCGCCATGCTCGGCGCGAAAAACATCATCGCCCCCGCCGACGCCGAAGCGCTCATCGCGGGTCTGGGCGGCATTTACGAGGACCTTTCGCAGGGCAAATTGCAGATCGACCCCTCCTGCGAAGATATCCATATGTTCGTGGAACAGGAACTCACCGCCCGCCTCGGCGACGTCGGGAAAAAGCTCCATACCGCGCGCAGCCGCAACGATCAGGTCGCGCTCGATTTGCGCATGTATCTCAAAGACGAGATCGCCCTCATCCTCCGCAAGATCCGCGCCCTGACCGAAGCCGTTACCGACAAAGCGGAAAAATACGCCGGCGCCGTCATGCCCGGGTATACCCATCTCCAACGCGCCCAGCCCGTCACATTCGGGCACCATCTCATGGCATACGCCATGATGCTGCTCCGCGACGCCGATCGCTTTTCAGACTGCGCACGCCGCGTCAACGTCTGCCCCATCGGCTGCTGCGCGCTCGCCGGCACCACCTACGACACCGACCGCCTCGCCGAAGCGGAGAGCCTCGGCTTTGCGGATATTTCCCAAAACAGCATCGACGGCGTCTCCGACCGCGATTTCTGCATCGAATTCCTCTCCTGCTGCTCGCTCCTCATGATGCACCTCTCGAGATTTTCCGAGGAGATCGTGCTATGGTCGAGCTGGGAGTTCAAATTTATCGAACTCTCCGACGCCTTTACCACAGGCTCTTCCATCATGCCGCAGAAGAAAAATCCCGATATGGCCGAACTCGCCCGCGGAAAAACCGGCAGAGTGTACGGCGACCTCTTCGCCATGCTCACCGCCCTCAAAGGCCTTCCCCTCGCCTATAATAAAGATATGCAGGAGGATAAGGAGAGCGTCTTTGACGCCGCAGACACCGTAAAAATGTGCCTCGACGTGTTCACGCCCATGGTGGATACCATGAACGTCCTCGAAGATAATATGCTCTCCGCCGCCCGTAACGGGTTCATCAACGCCACCGACCTCGCCGATTATCTCGTGAAAAAGGGCGTGCCGTTCAGAACCGCCTATCAACTCTGCGGTAAGATCGTCGCAGCCTGCATCGAGTCCGGCAAGACCCTCGAAACTTTGCCGCTTTCCGAATACAAGAAGTTCAGCAACGCTTTCGGGCAGGACCTCTACGACGAGATCCGCCTCGATACGTGCGTGGAAAAACGTATTTCGGAGGGCGGAACTTCCCGCAGTTCCGTCGAAAAACAAATCGCATACGTCAGAGGAAAACTTCGCAATGTATAGCGTTTTCGTCGACGGCAGCGCCGGCACGACGGGGTTGGAGATCCGTCAAAGGCTCTCCCGCCGCGCCGATCTCTCCGTCATCAATTTGCCCGAAGAGCGCAGAAAGGACCCCCATGCCCGCAAAGAGGCCCTCAACAGCGCGGATATCGTGTTTCTGTGCCTGCCGGACGACGCCGCGCGCGAAGCCGTCGGCATGATCGAAAATCCCCGCGTGCGCGTGATCGACACTTCCACCGCGCACCGCGTCGACCCCGCTTGGACGTACGGATTTCCCGAGTTGCGCAATCAAAGAGAGCGCATCCGAAACAGCATGCGCATCGCAAACCCCGGCTGTCACGCAAGCGGATTCATCGCCCTCGTGGCGCCCTTGATCGAAGCGGGCGTCCTCGACCGTACGGAAGCGCTCGCCTGCTTTTCGATCACGGGCTATACGGGCGGCGGAAAAAAGATGATCGCGCAATACGAGGAACCCGGCGCGCAGTGGCTGCGGGCGCCCCGTCAGTACGGCCTTTCTCAGGCGCACAAGCACTTGCCCGAGATGCAGGCGGTCTGCGGCCTCTCTTCTCCCCCGCTGTTCTGCCCCGTCGTGGCGGATTTCCCGCGCGGGATGCAGGTCGCGGTGCCCCTGCCTCAATCGCGCGTCCGCGCAAACAGGCGCGACCTTGCGGAAATTTACCGAAACGCGTATCCCGGGAACGTCGTCCGCTTTGCGGATCTCGTTCCGCAGGACGGGTTTTTGCCCGCCGATCTCATGGCGGGTTACGACGATATGCTGATCGCGCTGTACGGCAACGACGAACGGCTCCTGCCCGTGGCTCTCTTCGACAATCTCGGCAAAGGCGCTTCGGGCGCGGCCGTCCAGAATATGAATCTCCTCCTCGGCGAAAATGAGACAACGGGGCTGAATCTGAAAGGAGTTTGCAATGAAAGTGATTGAAGGCGGCGTGTGCGCCGCAAAAGGATTTTCTGCCAACGGCGTGCATTGCGGCATCCGGCGCAACCAATCCAAACGCGATCTCGCGCTCATTTACAGCGCCTGCCCGGCGTCCGCCGCGGCCGTTTATACCACTAACCTCGTGAAGGGCGCGCCCCTGCTCGTCACCGCGCGCCATCTTGCGGACGGGAAAGCGCAGGCCGTCGTGTGCAACAGCGGCAACGCAAATACCTGCAACGCCGGCGGCGAAGAGGTGGCAGAGGAAATGTGCCGCCTGCTCGGCCACGAACTCGGCATCCGCGCGGAGGACGTCGTGGTTGCGTCTACGGGCGTGATCGGGCAGCCGCTCGACCTCTCCCCCATCGCGCACGGGATCCCTTCGCTCGTGAAAGGACTGTCTCCGCAGGGCGGTAAATTCGCGGCAGAGGGCATTATGACGACGGACACGGCCCTCAAAGAGATCGCCGTGGAATTCACGCTGGGCGGCAAGCTCTGTCGCATGGGCGGGATCGCAAAGGGCAGCGGCATGATCCACCCGAACATGGCCACCATGCTCGTGTTCATTACCACCGACGCGGCGATTTCGGCAACCATGCTCGAGAAGGCGCTGCGCAGCGATATCCGCGATACCTTCAACATGGTCAGCGTGGACGGAGACACCTCCACCAACGACATGGTAGCCGTTCTTGCGAACGGTTTGGCCGGAAACGACGAGATCACTGCCGAAACCCCGGATTTTGCGGAATTTATGCGCGCGCTGAACACCGTGAATCTGTTCTTGTGCCGCGCCATTGCCGCAGACGGCGAAGGCGCGACAAAGCTGCTCGAATGCGAAGTTGCGGGCGCACGCGATAAGTTCGTTGCGAGAACGGTCGCAAAGAGCGTGATCTGCTCGAATCTTCTGAAAGCCGCAATGTTCGGCGCGGACGCGAATTGGGGGCGCGTGCTCTGCGCCATCGGTTACAGCGGCGCCGACGTGGACGTCGGAAAGATCGACGTGGCGTTCCGGTCCTGCAAAGGAGAGATCACGGTGTGCAGGAACGGCGCAGGGTGCGCTTTTTCCGAAGAGACCGCCAAAGACATTCTCTCGCAGAAAGAGATCTCGATTTTGGTCGATCTTCATGACGGCGCGGAGACGTCGCGGGCATGGGGATGCGATCTGACATACGATTACGTGAAGATCAACGGCGATTACCGTTCGTGAGGGAGGACGCATGGACCGGAATTTTACCAACGCGCAGCGCGCGGAAGTTCTTACGCAGGCGCTGCCCTATATCAAACGCTATCGGGGAAAGATCGTCGTCGTAAAATACGGCGGGAACGCCATGACCTCGGCTTCGCTGAAAGAACAGGTCATGGAGGACGTTGTGCTCCTGCATCTGACGGGCGTAAAAGTCGTGCTGGTGCACGGCGGCGGCCCCGAGATCAGCGAAATGATGCAGCGGCTCGGCAAAAAAGCGGAATTCGTCGACGGCCTCCGCGTGACCGACCGCGAGACGATGGATATCGTGCAGATGGTTTTGGCGGGCAAGATCAATAAAATGCTTGTCAACTACATTCTCATGCAGGGCGGTACGGCCATCGGGCTTTCCGGCATGGACGGGCATCTCATCGAGGCCCGCATGAAGGATGAACGCCTCGGCTATGTCGGGGAGATCACGGGCATCAACATCCGTCCGATCTGCGATCTTCTGGAAAAAGATTACATACCCGTCGTTTCCACCGTCGGGTGCGACCGGGCGGGAAACGCATATAATATCAACGGCGATACGGCGGCGGCGTGGATCGCGGGCGCACTCGGCGCGGAAAGTCTGATCATGATGACGGACATCGCCGGGGTCCTCAAAGATAAAGACGACCCCTCCACGCTGATCCCCCGCATTACGCTGGATGAAGCCGCACGGCTCAAAGAGAGCGGCGTGATCTCGGGCGGCATGATCCCCAAAGTGGACTGCTGCGTAGAGGCGATCCGCCGCGGCGTAAAGAAAGTTACCGTCATGGACGGGCGCATCCCCCATTCCATTCTTATGGAACTGTTCACGGACGAAGGCGCCGGCACCATGGTCGTAGGAGAATGATATGACAGAAGTGATTCGAAACGACCGCGAGTATATCGCGAACACCTATGCCCGTTTCAATGTGGAGATCGAACGCGGGAAAGGTTCGCTCGTATACGCGCCGGACGGAACGGAATATATCGACATGGGGGCCGGAATCGGCGTAACGGCGTTCGGGATCGCCGACGAAGAATGGAAGCGCGCGGTCATCGGACAGCTGAACGCCGTGCAGCACACTTCCAACCTGTACTATACAAAACCCTGCACGGAGCTTGCAAAGGCGCTTTGCCTGCGCACGGGCATGAAAAAAGTATTCTTCGGCAATTCGGGCGCGGAAGCAAACGAATGCGCCATCAAGGTCGCGAGAAAGTACGCCGCCGAGCGCAAAGGGCCGAAATGCTATACGATCGTCACGCTGAAAAACAGTTTCCACGGCAGAACGCTCACCACGCTCGCCGCAACGGGGCAGGAAGTCTTTCACGAGAAATTTCAGCCGCTGACGCCCGGGTTCGTGCATGCGGAGCCGGACGACACGCAAGGCCTCGAAGCGCTGGTCGCTTCGTGCGATCCCGCGGCGATCATGATCGAGACGGTGCAGGGCGAAGGCGGAGTAAAGGCACTCGACGCGGAATTCGTAAAGGCGGTCGAACGCATTTGCCGCGAGCGCGATCTACTGTTCATCGTCGATGAAGTACAGACGGGAAACGGCAGATCCGGCGCGCTCTATTCGTATATGAACTTCGGCGTACAGCCAGATCTCGTCACCACGGCAAAGGGACTGGGCGGCGGACTTCCCATCGGCGCATGCCTGATCGGGGAACGGGCGGAAAACGTTCTCGGCTGCGGAGATCACGGCTCGACGTTCGGCGCAAATCCCGTATGCTGTGCGGGGGCGCTGAATATTCTCAACCGGATCGACGATCGCCTGCTTGCCGAAGTGCGCGAAAAGAGCGCATATCTCTTCCGGGAGCTGCGCGGCGCAAAGGGCGCGGTTTCGGTCAGCGGCATGGGACTGATGATCGGGATCCTGCCGGAGAAGCCCGCGAGAGAGGTCGTACAGCGCTGTATCGACCGGGGCGTTCTCTGTCTCACGGCAAAGGACCGCGTACGGCTGCTTCCCGCGCTGAACATTCCCTTTGAAACACTGCAAAGAGCGGTTGCGGCGATCAAAGACGCGCTTGCCGAATAAACGCGAGGTACGCATATGGACTTACATGGCAGAAGTTTCCTGAAACTGTTGGATTTTACGTCCGAGGAGATCCTTTGGCTCCTCGATCTTGCCGCGGAATTAAAGGAAAAAAAGAGACGCGGGATCCCCCACCGCGATTTCGAGGGAAAGAATATCGCGCTGATCTTCGAAAAGACGAGCACGCGTACGCGGTGCAGTTTTGAGGTGGCGGCGGCCGACCTCGGGATCCGCGCGGTCTATCTCGACCCCGCGGGTTCGCAGATCGGGAAAAAGGAGAGCATAGCCGATACGGCGCGCGTCCTCGGAAGAATGTTCGACGGGATCGAATACCGCGGGTTCGGGCAGGAGATCGTGGAAGAGCTTGCCCGCTATGCCGGCGTTCCCGTCTGGAACGGTCTCACGAACGAATTTCATCCCACTCAGATTTTGGCGGATCTGCTCACGATCCGCGAGCATTTCGGAAAGCTCAAGGGCAAAAAACTCGTCTATTTGGGCGACGCGCGCTACAACATGGGCAATTCTCTCATGGTGGGCGCGGCAAAAATGGGCATGCGCTATACGGCATGCGCGCCCGAAAAGTATTTCCCGGACAAGGCGTTGATCTCCGTCTGCCGCGATCTTGCGGCGCAGACGGGCGCCGAACTCGAATTCGAAACAGATCCCGTGAAGGCGACAAAGAACGCGGATATCCTCTATACCGACGTGTGGGTCTCCATGGGCGAGCCGGACGAAGTCTGGCGGGAACGCATCGAAGATCTTCTCCCCTATCGGGTGAATGCGGCGCTCATGCAAAACGCGGGCGAGCAGTGCCGCTTTATGCACTGTCTGCCGGCGTTCCACGACCGAAAGACGAAGATCGGCAAGGAAATTTACGAAAAGTTCGGCCTTCCCGAAATGGAAGTGACCGACGAAGTATTCGAAAGTAAGGCTTCCATTGTATTCGACGAGGCCGAAAACCGCATGCACACGATCAAAGCCGTTATGGCGGCGACGCTCTGAAAGGTATTATCATTTGAAAATTTATCATCATGCGAATGGAAGATTTGCATGAACCCCGGAGTTTCTTCCGGATCGGAGAAAAGAACACAGAAGCAATCATTTCCGTACGAGACATTCATTGAAGAAAGATGGATCCACAAAAGTTTAACCGGCTGCTTGAAAAACTCAAGTATGACAAACAAGCGCTCAACGAAATTTTCGAGGAATATTATCCGAAAATCGTGGCGCATGTGGGAAGGCGTTTCGGCCGACTTGTGAACGGCGAAGACGTCGCACAAGACATTTTTCTGACTCTCATGAAACTCAAGGAAATCAAATTTATCGAACGCCCTACCGCATGGCTGTTGAGACTTGTCGATAATCGGGCGATCGATATGTTGAAAGCGCGCCGCGATACGGCCGCCCTTCCGGAGATTCTGCCCGATACTTCCTTTTCCATCGACAACACCATATTACAGGCCGACGTCAAAGAGATCCTCTCTCATCTCGATCCCGTGTCGCAAAGGATTCTGTACCTGCACCATTGGGAAGGTTACGAGTACCGTGAGATCGCCGAAGTATTGCATCTCTCCTGCGGCAATGTTCGGATCAAGGCTCACCGCGCCTATAAAGATCTTCGGAAATATTTGTAACTATTTTTGCCGTTCAATCGTCAATCATTTCAGTGCAACTAAGGAGAAGAACATGATCCACTTCGCAAAAATCGCTTTGAGTTCTCTTATGCTTCTCAGCAGTTTGGCAGCGCCCACGGTTTCCGGTGCGACCGCCTATCGGGAAAACGTCGCAAGCGTCAACGCGACAGATGTAATTTACGTCCCCTATATCTCCAAACAGCGAAAGCTCTATTATGATCTCGCATTGGAAAATCCGGATTTTACCTATGCTCCCCCGGAGGGCAGCTGCGCGAATACGGCCGGAGGCAATTTGCTTGCCTATTACGACCGCATGGATGAAAACCTCATCCCCAACCATGTCTCCGGCTTTCCTTGCAACACTTCTTATGTTTATTACATGGAGGATGCGGGCGCCGAAGCGGCGATCGATCTCTTGACGAAGTATATGAAAACGACTTCGGCGGGGACGACCGAGGCAAACTTCAAGAGCGGAATGGAGCGATACTGCAAGGAAAAGGGAAAATCCATCCTGTTTTCCTCCTGCATGGAATCCGGAAAACTCAACTATTATACTTGCCTCGACTATATTCAGAACAATCAGCCCATTGTCCTGTTTTTGGATGGATTCAACGTAGGACATATTTATACGGGCGAAAACGAGGACAGCATTTCCTATTATGTTTCCCCCGAAAATCACGTGATGGTGGCATTCGGCTTCGACGTGTATGTGTACAATACGAACGACGGCACGATCACCTATAATTTTTTAGAGGTTTCCTCGGGATTGGATGTACGGCCGAACGGCTTATTTGATATCAGTTACAATACCCAAATCGACGACGCGCTCGCCGTGCTCATTTATTGAATATGAAAGGAAAAAAATATCTCAAAACCCATGCCGCAGCGGATGAAAAATCCCTTCTCGCGAAGAGCGGCAGCATATTGGAAAATCTGGAAGCGGAACTCGAAGAGCGGCCCGCGCGTGCCCGCGCGGCGCGCTCCAAACCGTTTTGGGCATGCCTTGCGGGGCTGGTTGCCTCCGTGATCCTTCTGGTCTCCGTGGTAGTATTCTGCCCGTCCAATCAATATTCAAAGGATTACTCGAAAGAAAACTTTGATTCCTGCATTTCGGATATCACGGAACTGAATGAAAGTCTACACGAGTTTACTATCGTAAATACAAATGAATTTACGATTGAGAAAATTTTTGATCGCGAAAGCGGCGATACGATTTATTATAGAATAAACATACAAAATTCTGTTGTAAAAATAAAAATTGTTGCTGTTTGCAACCCGCATTATTCCTTTGACGAGTTTGAGATAACAAATGAATTTATAAAAGATAAATTTGAAAAATGTACGATTTATTACAAATCCGAAAAAGATTTCAATTCATCGGATAACATAAGGCTGATTGGCTCGGCATGCATTCGAGGCGTACGCGAATCGATTTATATTACATCATTCAGTAAAAGGTTAAACGATCCCGAAGAGACATTCCCGCAGGCGATTCAAGAGTTTATTCAACCTGCCGAATCATAAAAACTTGTTCGTATCTCCCCCCGTCTCGGGGGGATTTTTTCTCCCCTCCTTCCGTCTCGCCGCACAGCGGCGAGACGGAAGGAGGGGTACATAACCACTCCCATTCATTTCGGCGTGCCGCTGTGCGTTCCCCCCCCTGTCATCCCGAACGAAGTGAGTGGATCTCAAAAAAGCGAGATTTCTCGTCGCTTCGCTCCTCGAAATGACAGGAAAAAATATGCGGATTCGAAATGACAGAAAGCGTGAAGCGCGCGCAGCCTGCTCCCTCGTTCCTAAGCTGTGCGGCGAGACGGAAGGAGGGGCATACGCAATGCGGAACAACACCCCCTCAGTCTCGGCTTCGCCTCGACAGCTCCCCCTCAAAGGGGGCGCCAAGAAAAGCCTCCGTCCCTCTCCCGTCATCCTGAGCCGTGCGCCCGCCGTAAAACGGCGGGCGCACGGCTCAGCAATCTCATCATAATAAAAAAAATCGCACGGACAATTTGTCCGTGCGATTTTTATGCGATGAAATATCGTTAATCCTTGAGACGCGCGATACTGTGATTATCCACATCGACCGTAAAGTGAAGTCCGGATTTCGTTGTAACATACAACACTCCGTCCCTCTCCTCCGTCGTTTCAGCGAAATATGCGGCACCTTGGAATACAACTAATTCGACTTTCTTCTTTCCTTCTGCATCGGTGCTGTAATCCGCATAAGTGTTCGATTCTACGCCGTTTACAGTGGACACAGTCTTCTCTGTAACGGTAGCCGACGCGAGGAACGGCACTTCAAGCACTTCCTCCGCCCCCTCCGTCTTCTTCTCCGTGAGTGTGATCACATAATAGGTCGCTCCCGTACGGACCCCGTCATTGAAAGTACGGACAATATGGGTGATAACCAAATCTTCGCTGTTGAAGTAGGCTTCGGTTGCCTCGATGACTTTGCCGTCTTTCTTTAATATCACGTCGTAGACACCGCCGACCTTGACCCTTTCACTGTCGGTTGCAATCACGCGCTCGATCTCCATCTCATAGCCACCGTCTGCCGACAATTTCTCCGCGCGGGTGAAAGCAAAGGTGCTATAACCGTACAAGCCGAAGATATTTACAAATGTACCGTCGACAGTGAAGTGGAGACGATAGGTTGCATGATCGCTGCCCGTGACCTCTACCGTATAGAGTCCACCTTCCAAGGTATAATCGGCATCCTTGAAGCCGATGACCTTGCCCTCAGAGTCAACAAGGCCGGAATAGGCTCCGAACTCTCCCGTAACCTTCCGAGAGGTGACGGCGCCTTCTTCGTTATAGGTATCCAGAATTGTGATTACACCGAACACATTCTGCGGCTGCGTGAGGCCCTGCATCGCGTAGATGTAGACGCTGGCCATATAGAGAACGGACGGAAGTTGCTGTTCAAGACGCATCGAAGTCAGTGTGTAGGTATTGTTGGAGGTGCCGTCGGCGGCCTCCCCCAAATATGTCACTTCGAGAGCAAAGCGGTAGGAACCCAAAATGAGGGTCATCGTCGTGTTCTCCGCTTGATCCACGGCACGCTCAACATAGCAAGAATACGGCCTCCCGTTGAGGACAACGCTTCCCCGCACTCTGAACTCCGCTGCACCCGTAGGCGTAAAAGTGAGATTCTCGAGCTGCGCCTTGCTGCCATCGCTCATCGTAAGAGGATAGGCGTCCTTGTTCCCCGCGGCACGCGTAAACATGAGCTGGTAGCCATTGGTAACATAATACGTCTTCTGCTTCCACGTGATCGAGGATCCGAAAGTGCCGAACTCCTCCTCAACAAAGCCGTATTTGTTTGCCAACGGATCGTCGTCATCACGGTGGTACAGATATACTTTTTGATTTTTGATATTATAGTAGTATTGCGTCTCTCCACCGTAGATCATGAAACCGTAGCTGTAGAAGACCATCGCATCGAGATCCTGTGTGAAATAGCTGCGGGGCGTAAAGTCGCTCGGAACGGCAGTGCCCTTTTCGAGATCGTAGGTATAGATGCAGGCATCCGAACCAGCACGATTTGCATAATAGAGCAGATTCTCATTAATGAGCACATACTGGCCAAGTTCGGGAATGCCGAAATTGTTATAGCGGATGGCGTTGCCGAAGCCGTCGAGCGCAAGCATGGAGAGATCCGCCTCGTTGACGAGAATGGTGACGATTTCCTCGTTGTAGACAACAAATGCGTTGTAGCTGACGGAGTCAATCGTAATCGAACTCCGGATCCCGCGGACGGTGTGTTTTTGCGATCCCTCTTCGTAAACAAGAGTGAAGAGCTGTGTGCCCCCGGACATTTCATAGGTATAAGTGCCGCTATAGGCCTGCTTGCGCTCGCCCTCCGTGATCGTATAGACGGTAAAATGACCATGGCCGTCTAACTCGAGGGTCTCATCCTTCATGCCCTGGTTGCGCATGACAAGGTAGGAGGCAAACTCCGTTCCGCGCTGTGTGAAGGTTCTCTCGTCGGTAATGTCGAAGTAGAACGTAGTCTCATTCGCGATGAAGCAGATCACTTTCAGTTCCTTGTCGAGGACGTAGTAGAAGCCATTCTGAACTTTACTGCCGACGGAGAGACTTGCATTGAAGCCAAACCCATCGAGCGTAAGAATTCCGGCACCTGCGTCAGTGCCAATGTATTTACCTGCGAAGTCCCCGTTGTACTTCGTGAAGAGCATGGTGTTCCCCAACTGCAGGAGAAGGAAATCAAATTCCTTTTTCTCGGCGTCCGCAGCCCCGTTCAACGTCCCCGTGAAGTGATAGGTTACGCTTCCGAAATCCGTCTGTCTGCCCGTACTCTTAAAGGTACCCTGATAGCTCGTAACCTCGGCATTTCCGCCCTCGGCGGCGGGCGTAACGATACTGTAAACAGCGCCGTCTTTGCCGTCGAAGTCGATGTATTCGAGCCGGGTCACAGCGCCGTCATCTCCCATGGCATACACGGTCCCCAACAGCGAGCTGAGGATGACGAAAGTTCCGTCCTCATCGTTCATCTCGAGAGAAAGATTTCCCGAAGAGGTAATGATTACAAGGATGTTATCCTTGCGCGTATAGGAACCGATGATTTCGCTCCTCACGCCGTTTCTCTCGTAGGTGAGCACCGCAAAGCCGGCGATCAGGGAAAGACTCGACGTGCCATCTTTCTCGCGATAGACAGTATCATAGGTCTCCTCTTTTCCATCCTTGGGGGTTACGGAGAACCAATAGGCGACGGGGATGGGACCGGAATCCGACCTGCTGATGTATGCAGTGTCGAAGACTATCTCCGCAAGGTTGGAGATATCGATGGGTGTACTGGCGTAGGAAACTGCCTCAAAATACTTCGTGATGGTGGCACGGCGTTTTCCGTTCTCCACCGTATATGTGCCTTCGGCGACCTTCACAAAGATGCGGGCGGTCGTGCTGGCGGTATCGATCGCATAGAGGGAGAACTCTCTTTGTTTGCTCTCATTGAGCACGATGAGAGGCGCATAATGGAAGTAGACTCCCTGCTGGTCATCTTTGTAATAATATTCGCTGTAACCGGCAGCTTTCTTATCAAAGTGATACTCAACGACGACCTGATTATTCACCATCTCCTGCGTAGCATAGACATGAAACATGAGAGGCTCCGAAGTGCCGTAGACGGTGACGATATATCCGCCGAACGCAGACGCCGTAGAAGTGTAATATCCATTTACGACCGACGTACCCGTATATGTGGCATTGTAGAGGCCGTCAAGCTTGAGCGTCTCCGTTCCAGACGTGAAAGTGTTGTCGAACGACTCGTTATAGATACAATACGCTTTCTGACCCGAAATATCCACGATCTTGCAGGTTTCGAGAAGCCTGCCCGTGCTGGTATTGTAAAGATAGAAAGTGTCCTTCTGCTCGGCGAAACGGTAGTAGTAATTCGCGGTGGAGGTTCCCGCATTTAGGGTCGCGACGCCGTATCCGTCGAACTCAATTGCATTGAGGTTCTGCGGGTAGACCAAAGGTGCACCCTGATTCATTGCGACATAGGCAAGGCTACCCATCGAATAGGACGCGTCGTCGCGGATGCTGAATACGGGCGTATCCACATTGTTGACGGTGGCAAGTCCCTGAATGAATACGAAAGATTTGCCTGCGAGTTCGCCGCTCGTAAACTTTGCCTCGTATTCTACACCCCCACGATAGGTATACGTCCCCTTGGATTCGGCGATGAGAGTCTTGCCGCCCTGTCCGTTGTCCTTGTTCCGTGAATAGGTAACATTGTTAAGCTCATCGAGGATAAGCACTGTATACGAATCCAACCCGGTACCCATCACATAAAGCGAAAGATTGCGTTGGCGGGCCGTCACATAATAGGCAAAAGTGCCGTTTGCGTCGTTGAAAGCTCCTTCAAGAATGGTCTTTCGGGCATCGTCGTAGAAGAGGAAGCCGTTGGTCTTCGCATCGTATTCGCCCTTTAAGAAAGTGCCTGCACGTTGGAGATAGACCTCCTTGGCGTCGGCAGAGAAATGATAAATATAGTCGATACCCTCGAAATTATCGATATAGCCCTTGGCCCAGACGCCATAGAGCGACACGCTCTCTTCGAGTTTGTAGTAATAGAGATCTTCATCCTTTCCGCCGAAGAGGAAGGTGTTCAGATAGTTGGAGGGGATGGCGTCTTCGCCCGTGACGCTCTTGCTCCATCCTGTCAGGCAATACCCGCTTGCATAGAAGCTGTCCTCGGGCAAAAGCACCTCTTTGCCGTACAGACCGCTGATCTCTGCCGTCTTTTCTTCCCCGTCGGGATAGTTGGAGTAAAGGCGGACGTGGATCTCCGCGCGGTTAAAATACAACTTAAAGAGGTTCTCGGAGGGAGTTTCGCTGAGCGTTTTTTGCGTAATCTCTCCCTCATGCTGTATGACATTGAACCCCGTGGGCGCGACTTCACCGGGGTCGAGTTCAAAAACGGAATTGCTCGCGTACGCATATCCCACGTAGTTCTCTCCCTTCTCATACGTATCGGGATCGTCGAGACTTTGGAGATAGCGTTCCACGGTATAGCCGACCATGTAATGTGCGGTGAGCGTGATGTCCTCTTCGGGCATCGTATTCGTGGTATTGAGCGCCTTGCCGTTATAGAGCCACTCCCCGAATTGGAAGTTCTCCTTGACAGGCACATAATCTTCGAGCGCAGTAAGCAGATTGGTCCCTTTCTTCAGATAGAAAGACGTGGAGGATATGGAGCCGCCCGCAAGATCGAGGGTAACGAGGTACATCTTCTCCCACTTCGCATAGAAAGTGCGGCTTTGCTTTGCCGTCTGCTCCTCTGCAACGGGATTTCCGGATAGCTCTGCGTTTTCGAACCAGCCTTCGAAGCTGTATCCTTCGCGCTCCGGAACGGGTAGCGTGATCTCCTCTCCTTTCGTCACTTTCATGCTTTCGATCGCATTGCCGCCGTTCGTCTCAAATTTGAAAGTAATGCCGCCCGCGCATGCCGCAATGGCAAAACACAGGACTGCAAGCACTGCCATCAGAACCAGGGCAAGACTTTTTCTCATCTTTTTCATAACGGATATATCTCCTTTCGACCTTACTGATTTTCCGCCGAATGCTCGGCATAGAGGGCATAGAGCACGGTACCCTCCGCAGCATCTCGCCAATTCTGCGCGTCGTATGCAGCTTCTCCGTCTGCGGAGGTTGCCCATCCGACGAACTCAAAGCCATCTTTATGGGGCGCGACTGCCCCGAAACGCGCATAGGGATTGGATACCTGCCCCGCCATTACGCTGAGGACATTTCCCGCTTCATCCAACGTGCAGCCCCAAAAAACAGGGCGGAAAGAGGAATTCCACAAGCTGTCCCATGCTGCCGAAACGTTCATGGGAGCGGCGGAATAGACAGTCATATTAAAACATTTATAGAACGCGTGCGGTCCGATGTAGCCGATCTCTCCGCGCATGATAACGGAGCCGAGCTGCACACAATCGCGGAACGCACTTTCGCCGATATATTCGAGGCTCGCGGGTAGCGACAGAGAAGTCAGTCCTTCGAGCCTGTAAAACGCACATACCCCGATCCTCTCAAGCCCCTCCGAGAAGTTGATCTTTTCGATCCCCGAACGGAAGAACGCGAAATCCCCCACTTCCTTCACGGTGGCGGGAAGGGTGAGTTCTTTCAGGGAGATACATTTGCAGAACGCAAGAGCGCCGATAATCTCCGTGCTGCCGAGATCGAGTTCGGCGAGTGAATCACAGTTGCTGAAAGCACGCTCTCCCACATAGGTGACGGAGGCAGGCAGCTTGACGGATGTAAGAGCCGCGCACTGACAGAAAGCATAGGCCCCCACGGCCTTCAACTCATCGCCGAAGGTCAGTTCGTTGAGGCTGCTGCAACCCCAGAAAGCGCCCACGTCAAGAGTCTTGAGCGCGGTCACGGAGAAATCGAGCGTTGTAAGCGCCGAACATCCTGCAAAGGCGAGAGCGCCCACCTCTTCAAGCGAGCGGGGAAGCGACGTCCCAAGCGAGATCAAAGAGGAACAGCCGAAGAATGTTTGCGCCCCGATGCTCTGCAGATTTCGGCTGAGAGAGACGGAAGTCAGCGCGGTACAGCCGGAGAATGCGGCAACACCGATGCATCTGACGCGGTTAAGGTTCTGCACGCCCGTGATAATCTCACAGTTTGCAAACGCAGCGTCTGCGATCCCTTCCACGTTTTCCGAAAGCGCAACTTCGCTCTGCGTGATATTTGCATACCCTACGACCCAATTTCCCGCATAGATGATACCCTCCTCCGTGGGATTGTTCCAAAGCGCGGTGCCGTAATAGGCTTGCTGCCCGATGTGTTCCACAGTCTCGGGAACGAGGAGGTAGACATTATCCTGGTTGTTGCTCACGCTCAGGCAATTTGCGAAAGCGCCACTGCCGATACGCTTTAATCCTCTTCTCTGAAAGACGATATTGCTGAGCGTGCCGCAATTATAGAAAGCATAGTTGCCGATCTCCTCGAGCATGCTTCCTTCGTCGGTGATCAGACTACGGAGCTTGGGAGAATCCGCAAAGGCATAGGTGCCCACGTATTTCACGCTCACCGGAAGCCTTACCGTACCAAGCTCTGGACAGGCCTGAAAAACTCTGGAGGCAATGCCGACCGTATTTTCTTTGAAATTTGCTGCCGTGAAATCGGTGACGGATTTGCTCTCCGCCGTGGCGCCTACGAGCCAGTCTCCTGCATAAACGAAACCGTTGTGGGTGTTGTTGACGACCTGCTTCCGGTAAAGCTCCGTCCCGAAAAATACGTCGCGGCCTATCGCACTGACCGATCCGGGAAGCTTTATTTCCTCAAGCAATTCACAGCCGGAAAAAACGTAATTCCCGATTGATGTTAGTCCCTCCGCAAACACGACTTCCTTGAGCGCTTTACAGCCGTTGAAAGCTCTGGCGCCGATGGAGAGTCCATCTGTCTCGACGAATGACACCTTCGCGAGGTTCAGACGGTTGGAAAAGGCGTTTTCGCCGATCGAGAGCAGTCCGCTTCCGAAAGATACCGAAGTGAGCGCATCCTCCGACGAAGAGGAGGCGGAGAAGGCGTCTGTGCCGATGGCCTGCAATGAATCGGGAAATTCGAGCGAAGCGATACCCGTGCAGGAGTAAAACGCCGTATCGCCGATGGAGAGAAGATCTTCATCGAATGTGATCTCCTTGAGTCCTCTGCAATAGGCAAAGGTCGTGGGGGCAATCGCTTGAAGATGGGCGGGAAGTCTGACGGATGTGAGGCTGCTGCATCCTTGGAAAGCACTCTCGCCGATAGAGACAACGCTGTCCGGAAGTTCAACGGACACAAGCCGCGGGCATTGATAGAAAGCATTTGCTCCTACGGTGCGCACATTGGCGCCCACAATGAGATTTTCGATCCTTCCCGAGGCACGGAAAGCTGCGTCGAGAATGGCTGTGACAGGCTTTCCGCGGTAGACTTCCTCGATCCGGACTGTCCCCCGCGCCGTCCCCGATTGGGAGATGGCATACTCCGTATCCCCGTTGATGAGGGTATAGATAAGTCCTGTTTCGTAATCTTTGTGGAAGTTCTGGATTTCAGACCATTCGGAGCGGAGACTGTTTTGGCTTCCCCCCAAGGCCATCACCTTGATCTCATAGTCTCCTTCCGCGAGGTCGGAAAGCGTGTAGGAAGTCTTGCGTGTAGTCGCCTCCGATTCGGTCTCCGTCTGCAGATCTCGGATGCTCACGGTGTAGCTACGGGCCCCTTCCACTTCATTCCAGGAGAGCACATTGTTCTCATCGATCGAAAAACCGGCGGGTTTATCCAGCTTCGCGCCCGAGCATGCCGAGAACGCAAACGCCGCAAAGAGCGCGACGATGAGTGCAAGCGTTGAATTGAATTTTTTCATGGATTCCTCCTTGCAGGGGGCGTGTCTCAGCCGTGTGTTTTCTTTGCCTTGTGTTCGCGGTATAGCTCGTGCGGCCATTTGAACTTGAACTTCCTGACGATGATATCAAGCAGGAAGAACACCATTGCCAGGATCATAAAGAGCATGGTGGGATTGAATTGCCGTTCAAGCGTGATGTTGATGCCTTCGAAGATATCAAAGCGGTCCTCGATGGCCTCTATGAACTTTCCGCCGCCCCTTGCCGCAAGGGACGCAAGCGCATCTCGGGCCGGGACATCCTCCGCTTCGGCGAACAGATCGTATTCTTTCGAGAAAGAAAAGGATTTATAGATTTCGAGCTTTTCAATGACAGTGCCGTCGGCCGCGCATTTTTCAATGACGATTCGGTATGTTCCGCTCCGCTTGATCACAAAGGAGCACCCGCTGTATCCGTTTCCCTCCGTAAGGTACTCGGTGACGTAAAAAGCTTTGTCTGCCGTCGCCGGCGCCGTATTCAGCGAGAGGGGGTCACCGCCCGCAACCGGCACGATCTCCGCCCGAACATACTCCCCTTCCTTCAGCTTTGCATCCACGCTCAGGCGGTTGATATAGTTCCCCTCCGTGAGCGTATACGTGATATCCCTAGGGTGAATATTCTCGATTGGCATCAGTCCCCCCACCAGATTGAGGAGGAACCTTCGGCCGTTGTCGTCATGCATGAATTCCGAAGACCATCGCCCATTGAGATCGCACATAAAGGAGCCAACACTCCCCGCGCCGTATTTCCACTGGGCATAGATGGGAACGGAATACTGCCCTTCGAGGAGAAGGTAGTCGCTGTCGCGGACCTTTACGCCGTAGAAGCCTCCGAGTTGGGCACGCATCTCGTCTCTGTCGTGGTCCGTGCCGTATTCAACGCCGTTGAATACGTTGGAATGGGAATTGGTGACGATGGGATTGAATGGCTCGGGCACGACTTCCTGAAGGGCGTGTTCGAGAAGATCCCCGCGGATCTTTTCCGCAACGTCGCTGAGCTTGCCGCTCGTCGGATAGAGTCCGCCGTGGCCTTCGGTAACTAGATCGTCCATGGTTTGGTAAGCCGCGCTTCCCTCGCTGAAGAATCCGATCACGGAGAGCGTCGTCCCGTTGGTGTTCCAGCAGTTCTTCGCCTCATCGAGATAGGATGCCTTATCATTGCCGGCCGGTTCGCCGTCGGTGATGATCACGATGTGGCGGCGCTCCACCTCTTTGAGTTCGAAGAGAAGCTGCCGTGCACGCGCGATGGCCTGCGAATACAGCGTGCCGCCCGTGCTGTCGACACTGTTGATGGCGTTGATAATTACGTCCTGCTGGGTAAATCTCGTCAGGGGAAGTACCACGCTATAGGTGGTATCAAGGGTCATCAGACCGAAATAATCCCTTTCGGAGAGCACCTGATTGCGCACAAGGTCGATGAGGCCCTCCTTCGACGCCTTGCGCTTGGTTTCTCCCAATCCCGTGTTCGAATCCATAGAACTCGATGTATCGAGGATGAAAATCACACCGACGGGCGGGGTATAGTCGATCGCTTGCACGGGAAGCAACTGCTGATAGAGCGTGCCGGCCATATCTTCGCGGTTGTATGCGTGCGCCGTGTCCGGATCATCTTCTTCGCTTCCGCCCACAGTGAGCAGGCCTCCGCCGTACTCGTTCACATAGGTATTCAGAAGCCTGTCGAGTCCCTCATGAATCTGAAGGTCGGCATTGGATACATTGTTGAGGATGACCTGATCGTATTTTCTGAGTGTGTCGATATCAGACGGAATGTCGTCGCTCGAAACAAGGTTTTTGACATCGACTTCATACTCTGCGCCGTTTGTCGTGAGAAGAGAGACAAGTTCATTCGATTCCCCTTCGAAGCGCTCAAGGATGAGTATCTTATTGTAGACTTCGAGATAGATATAAGAGAAATATTCGTCGTTGTCCTCGAGCTTATCCCCCTGCTGGCGGATGCGCACTTTGAGTTCATGAAGTCCCTGCGTATCGAAAGTGCAGCGGAAATTCACAAGTTGACTCCCCTGGGGGAGATCCAACGTCTGGGATGTCTCGTTCAGAACGTCATTGTCGTAAAGCTCGATGACGGTGTCCTTCGTAGCGG
Source organism: uncultured Clostridia bacterium (assembly GCA_947589085.1). Classification (GTDB taxonomy): domain Bacteria; phylum Bacillota; class Clostridia; order Christensenellales; family Borkfalkiaceae; genus Gallimonas. The sequence goes on along the minus strand of CANPZD010000003.1, from coordinate 3,471 downwards.
CTTTGCTCTTGAGCGAAACGCCGACGGTGCACTCTTCCCCCACGTTGACATGATATTCGGGAAGCTCCACATCCACAACTTGCACGGTATCGTCATACTCGGAGGAAACGCAGACAGCGTCTACGCGCACGCCTTGGGCAGCGATGGTGCCGATGACGGCAGATGCCGCTTCATCGGTCTCCTTTCCGTCGGTGATGAGCACGATCTTCGAGGTGCCCTTCCCCGAAAAGAGAGATGCCGTGTAGTTGAGAGCCGCCGCGATGTTTGTGGCGCTCGTGTCGGGAAGATCCGCCTTCCTGTAGGCTTCGAACATGCCTGAGGTATCGTAACCGAAGGGAACGGCATATACCTGATCGAAGCCGAAAGTGACGACCCCCGTCTTAAATCCGTCGTAACCGCAGTCCTCGAGAATGGCCTCCACGAATTCATCGCGCTTCTCCCGGGACTCCTCCTCCGTATCGGAAACATCGACAAGAAGAAGAATTTCATTGTCGGGATTGTCCACATGGAACGTGAAGATCATCCCCGAAAGGGCGCACACGGAGAGAACCATCACCGCAAGATGCAACACGAGGGAGATGATGCGATTGCGTGTGCGGCGGTATCTTTTCGCCACTTTGAAGTGGAGAATCAGGGGCACGACGATCGCGGGGATGAGTAACAGAAGTAACCAGCCCGACCACGGGTAGGCAAATTGGATCCGGAATTGACTCACTGCTCCTTACCTCCCCTCATGCATGTGGAGCCACCACTCCGCAAATGCCAACGCAACAAGCGCCGCCGCAAAATAGATGATGAGACCGCTGGTGATTTCCCCTTCCGCGAGCTTTTTGTCCGGCTCGGCAAGGATCTCTCGGGACTTGAAAATATCGCTTTCCCCGGCGGGCATTTTTACAAACACCTGCGCGGTGAGCGTCTGGTCGTACCATGTTGTACCCGTAAAGGTATATGTTCCGGGCAGAGAGAATGAGATCTCACCGGGAAATTCGGTGATCTCTTGCGAGAACTCCGCGGGACCCGTTGCAGAGATACTTTCGCCGCGGGAATTGACTTCCACACTTCCCCCCACTTCCGTGGAGAAATCAGAAACGATCCCGGGGAAGTAGTAATCGAAAAGGTTGAAGAAGAGCGCACCCATTTCGATCTCGCGGGGAAGCGTCGAATTATGCACACTGAAAGAGAGTACGGCCACCTGATTCTTTTCATCCTTCCGCACGGCAAGAACAGGATCGGAATCGCACGTCATGAGGACATCGTAGGAGGGATCGCAGGTGAGCACTTTGTAACTCGATACCCCGATCCTATCCGGGACAAGTCTGAACCCATTCGGATCGTTCATTACAAAGTGATTCTCATTGTCCACATTCGCCATGCATGAAGTGAGCGTCTTGTTGAAGTCGTTGACAGAAATCACATTGAGGCCTGCCCCCGTCCAACCGACATTCGGATCGAGCAGGAACACGACGCCGTCGTTGGGAAGAACGTCGGGCATATCGTGCTCAAACACATAGAAATCAAAGCCGGTGAGCGCAGGTTCCTTACCCTGCTGGACTTCCGTAATCTGCACATCATAGCGCTGCAGACGTGAGAAAGCGTTTTTCACCATGCCGAGTGCGCCGTTCACAAAGGGATTGGGGCCGGGATTGTCCTTATCGCTGCCGCTTGCGGGAATATGCCGCGAGCTTGCATACTGCACTTTCAGGACGGGCAACCTTCCTCCGTAAAGATTGAAACTGTCGTCTGCGCTGAGCGAATCCCCGCCCGTTCTCAGAGAGATATTGATAGATTGGAAAGTCTGAAAACGCTGCTCAACGCCCAATTCATGATAGAGAACGTCTGTCTCGTCCCCTGCGCCGCCGTAGCGGAAAACGATCTTCTTCACCGTATCTTTCTCGCAGAAGACGGGTTTTAAGATGACAATGGGCTGTTTATCGGGATTGAGCGCCGTGACGTCGGGTCCAGAAATCTCCACATAGAGATCAAGTTCGCGCGTCATATTATAGGAAGCGATCTCCACGGTAAGTTCGCAGTAGGTATCCACGATCTCGGCCGATGCGCCGAGCACCGCGGCGTTCCATTCGGAAACGTCGTTGACGTTCATGATATGGATATTTCGCCGCTCTTCAAGCTGTTCCGCATACGTCTCATTGTAGACTTCGTCGGTATAGAGATAGATGTTTGCGGAGGGATTTTCGTCAAGAACTTCCTCGGTCAGCTTCATCGCTGCGTTGATGTCGGAAGAGCCGTAGTAGCAGGCCTGTTCGTTGTCGTGGAGTGCTCGGAGTTCCGAAAAGAGCTGCACGCTTGCTTCGGGCGCCACACGGCGGCTCAGATATTCTGGTTTGCCGTCCGCCACGATCACGGAGACCATGCCGCCTTTCGCGAAAGTTTCCGTTGCAAGGTCGATCACATCATCCACGGCCCGCATGAAGCGCGTTTCATTGTCCGTCTCGGCATACATGCTCGCCGAGGAATCGATGATGGCAATGACGTCGTTCCGATTGGAAGCATTGTGTTTTACGAGGGCGGGCTGCGCAAGAATGCCCGCAATGGAGGTGAGGATGAGCACCTGAAAGAGAAAGAGCAGGATATTCCTCAACTTACTTGTGGGAAGGCGGCGCTTTTTGTAGCGCAGACTGAGCCTCCACACATAGGTAGAAGGGATATGCTGCACAAGGTAGTTGGGGCGGATGATATAGATAATGATGAGTGCCACGATGCCCAGGAGTCCCACAAGCCCGAGAGGAAGCAAAAATTCAAAACTCATGACATCACACCTGCCTTCATAAGTTCGCCGAAGAGTACGCGTTCGATGGGCGCATCCGTGGGAACGGACAGAAATCCGGCCCCTCTCTTCCTGCAAAACTGTTTTGCATCCTCAATGAATTCGTTGAGCGCTTCCCGGTATGCCTCCTGCATCGCACGGGTGATCTTCAGTTTCATGTTTTTCCCATCCGAGATATCGGGCGCTTCGGAGTCCATCAAGTGTACCCTTCCGTCGTAAAGCGGATCGCGTTCCTCGGGCGTAAGCACTTGAATGACGAGAACCTGTCTCTTTTTATAGCACAGGAAATCCACTGCCTTTTTCCAATCATAGTCTGTGCAGAGGTCGGAAATAATCACAGAAAGTCCGTTGTTCTCCGTCACATTGGGGCAGCCGGTCACGCAAGCCTCAATATCGACGTCTCCGTCGAACTCGAGATCGGTGAAAGACCCCATTGCCCTGAAGAAAGAATTCTTGCCCACAATGGTGCCAAAGGGATTTTCCGCTCTTCCTTCCTTCATGAAGTGGAACGTGAGTTTGTCCATATTCTGCACGGCGAGAAAACCGAGCGCGGCAGCTGCCATCACGGCATACTCTCCCTTCTCGGGACAATCATACCCCATCGAAGCAGAGCAGTCGAGAAAGATCTGCACATGCATCTGGCGCTCATCCGTGAACAGGCGAAGATAGTACTTCTCAAATCGGCT
>CANPZD010000002.1 GCA_947589085.1 uncultured Clostridia bacterium | reverse complement strand
GGCGAGGAAAGTTCCTCGCCGTTTTTGTGACTCGCCCAAAGATGCATTCCGATATTAAATTAAGATTTTGCTTGATTCCCTATGGAATACACCCAAAAGCAGTCCGTTTTTTTCTCTTGACTTTCTAATGCGATATGCTATAATATTTGTACAAATCAATGCGGAGGTAAAAAAATGTATTGCAAACATTGTGGAAAAGAACTTTCCGAAGACGCTTTTATGTGCCCCGCTTGCGGAGCGCCCGTCGGGCAGACGTTGAAGAAAAAAGCAGATGCGCAAAACTGCGAGCGGCATGGATCCGCTCTTGCGTGCGTAGGATTTTTTCTGTCCCTGACTGCCTTTATAACGGGAGTAATATTGGGAGCCTTCCTGCTCGCCTATGATGCCGATTCGGTGCTTGCCCTGATCTCCGGCTTTATCACCTTCCTGCCGGGAATGGCCGGGATCGCGCTCGGGATCTATTGCCTGAATAAAACAAAAGATAACGCTTTCGCAAAAGTTCTGAGCACAACGGGGATCGTGCTTGCCATGCTTGCGCTCGTGTTTGCGTTTATCGCGATCTGCATCTGCTTTTCTGTTTCGATTCCATCTATTTATTAAAAAAACGGGGGCAAATCCATGTTCTGTCAGCATTGCGGAAAAAATTTGGATGACGGTGCCGTAATATGCGTTCATTGCGGCGCAATCGTTGACGAAGCGGAACTTGTTTCCGAAGAAGCGCAGCAAAAAGAATCGCAAACAAATGCCTATGCTTCACTGGGACTCATCTTCGGCTGTATTCCGTTCCTCTTTTTCCTCGGACTGATCTACTCTATCCGCGGACTTCTGTTTGCGAAACGTACAAAAATCGGCATGAAAAAGGCCGTCGTCGGCTTGGTGTTAAGTTCGTTTTTTACGGTCGTTATCCTGACGACTGTAGTGCTCTTTTTTTCTCCGATCTATCTGTGAAAAACCGATCGCAATCAAAAGCGGTTTGACGATTTGTCAAACCGCTTTTTTATCTTTCTTCTTTTTAATTCAGCACAACGTCTTTGAGGCTTTCGTATTTCCGCATCGCCGCATCGCGGATCTCCTCAAAATTGAGGCGGCGTTCAAAGGCCTCGTCCACAAGTTTTTTTGCGAGGAAGATCGTTTCGGAAGAGTAGCGGAGATTTTTGATCTCGCTCATGAATTTTCCGCTCTGACGCGTCCCCAAAAAGTCGCCGCTGCCGCGCAATTCCAGATCTTTTTCGGCCAGCTTGAAACCATCCGTCGTATTTTTCAGAATATTCAACCGCTCCGCCGCCGTTTCGCTTTCCGAGCCGACAAGAAGAAAACAATAGCTTTTTTCGCTCCCCCTCCCCACTCTTCCGCGAAGCTGGTGAAGCTGGGAGAGGCCGAACCGTTCGGCATTGTAGATGACCATGACGGTCGCGTCGGGCACGTCCACGCCGACTTCGATGACCGTTGTCGAGACAAGCGCGTCGAATTCCTTGCGCTTGAACGCGGACATGGTACCCGCCTTTTCTTTCTCCTTCATCTTTCCGTGCAGAAGCGCAAGGCGCACATCCGGCAGGAGACCGCGCAGCTTTTCATACAGTTCGGTGACGGAAGTCACTTCTCCCTCGTCGTCCTCGATCTTGGGACAGACGAAATAGGCCTGTCTGCCGCGACGCACTTCCGTGCGGATCCACTGAAGCATATCTTCGTATTTCCGCGCGGGGATCACGGCCGTGGAAACTTCCTTTCGCTCGATGGGTTTATCCGGGATCGTCGTGACGTCGAGATCGCCGTAAAAGATGAGCGAGAGCGTGCGCGGAATGGGCGTTGCCGACATGACGAGCACGTCTACCCCCTCTCCCTTTTCGCTGAGGCTGTTGCGCTGCGCGACGCCGAACCGGTGCTGCTCGTCGCATACGCAGAAGGCGAGATCTTTGAACCGGACATCCCCCTGCAAAACGGCGTGCGTGCCGCAGAGAATCTCGATCTCGCCCGCTTCGACCGCCGCCTTCAGCTCGCGTTTTTCCTTGGCGGTGGAAGTTCCGGAAAGATACCCTACGCGGTATTCCGGAAATTTCTCCCGCAAAAGCGCAAAGTTCTGCGCCGCAAGAACTTCCGTCGGAGAGAGATACACGGCTTGGAATCCGGATCTTACGGCCATGAAGATCCCCGTAAGCGCGACCGCCGTCTTGCCGCTGCCGACGTCGCCCTGCAACAGGCGGTTCATGCGCGTGGCGCCGTTCAGATCGTCGTAAACCGCGCGCACCGCGGCCTGCTGGCCCAAAGTGAAACGGAACGGAAAACGTTTTTCAAAGTCGGCCACTTCCCGCTCTGTCACGTTGTATCGGCGGAGCCGCGCCTCGCCCTTATCTCCCTTGATGAGTTTGAACGCCGCGATCAGCGTGAAATATTCTTCCAGCGCGATCCGATCCGCCGCGCGGCGCATGGCGGCGAGACTTTCCGGGGCATGGATGCAGCGAAAAGCCTCCGCAAGCGGAGAGAGACGATATTTTTGAATGAGTTCCGGCGGAATGACCGACTCGAACCGTTCTACGGCGAGCGCGCGCTGCACGGCGTCCCGCACGACCCATTGCGCGACTCCCGCTTTGAGCGGATAGACGGGCACGAGGCCTTTCAGCTTTTTTTGCGCGTCCAGCTTTTCGAACGTGGGATTGACGAGCGAAATGCGGTCGTAATAGTTCTGCACGCGCCCGTAAAAAAGATATTCGCCCGGTTTGAGGCGCGTTGCCACATAGGGCATGTTGAACCAGACCGCCGTAAACATATCCGGCCCCTGTTCCAGAAGGGCGCGTACCATTTTGAAACGCCCCTTATTTCTCACCGGTTCGACGGAAACAAGCGTGCACGCGATCAACGCCATATCGTTGTGCAGCACTTCCCGCACGGAGACGCGGTTGGTCATATCGAGATAGGCGCGCGGGAAATAGCGGATCAGCCCGGCCGTCGTTGCGATCCCGAGCTTGGCAAAATCTTTTGCGCGTTTTTCGCTGATCCCTTTTAAGCTTGTGAGCTGCATGCGATCCCCTCCGCCGTTTTGGCAAGAAAAAAGGCGGGACGCCCCGCCTTTTCGGTTTATTCCAACGACAGCAGATAGTAATAGACGGGCTGTCCGCCGTTGTGGTAATCCACATCGCAATCGGGGAAAGCGTCCTGCACCTTGGCTGCGAGCGCCGCGGCGTCCTCTTCTTTGACGCTGTCTCCGTAATAGAGCGTAATGACTTCGTGGGAATCCTCTTTGAGCTTATCGATCAACGTGAGCACCGTCGTCTCGATATTGTCGCTCTTGGCGAGAATCTTTTTATCGTCAAGGCCGATGATATCTCCTTCCTTGATGCTGAATCCGTTGACTTTGGTCGTGCGCACCGCATACGTGACCTGCCCCGCCTTCACATTGTCCAGCGCATGGATCATGTTCGTTTTATTCTCTTCCGCGCTGACTTCCGGCGAAAACGAGAGCGCGGCGGCAAAGCCCTGCGGAATGTTCTTGGTCGGGATCACGTGAATGGTCCTGTTCCCGACAAGCGCCTGCGCCTGTTCGGCGGCAAGAATGATATTCTTGTTGTTGGGAAAGACAAACACGTTGTCCGCATTGATCTTCTGAACGGCGGTCGCGATATCCGAAGCGGAAGGATTCATCGTCTGACCGCCTTGGATCACGCGGTCGACAAACAGATCCTTGAAAATTTCCGAGATCCCCTCGCCCGCACAGATGGCGAGCATGCCCTGATCTTTCTTTTCCGCGGCGATCTTCGCTTTGAGTGCTCTGTTCTGTTCGAGCATATTTTCGATCTTCGGACGGTCCAGCTCGCCCAATTCGAGCGCATAGGTGAGCGCGACGCCGGGGGAATTCGTATGCACGTGCACTTTGATGAGTTCGAGATCGCCGATACAGATGACCGAATCGCCGATATTCATGAGTTTTTCGCGCAATTTATCGATATCGGCAAGCGTCGTGCTCGGCTTCAGATTGATAATGAAAAATTCCGTACAATAGGCGAATTGGATATCGCCGAGATCCATGTTGATGATATCGGAATTGTCGCCGAATTCGGCGTCCGCGGCCGACACGTTGGAAAAATCCGTCTGGGCCTCGGAAACCACTTCCTCTCCCATGAGCGCGGAGAGAAAACCGCGCATGATCGTCATAAGCCCCACGCCGCCCGAATCCACGACGCCCGCCTTTTTGAGCACGGGAAGAAGTTCCGGCGTTTTCGCGAGGGCGCGGTCGCCTTCTTCGATCACGGCGGGAAGAAAATGATCGAAATCGCGGTATTTTCCCGCATTTTTTACGGCAAATTCCGACATGGAACGGACAACGGTGAGGATCGTGCCCTCCTTCGGGATCGCAACCGCGTTATAGGCGACTTTCGTTCCCGCCTCGAGCGCCTTTGCGAACGTTTTCGTATCCGCTTCCGCCCTCACGGAACGGAGCACGGAACAGATCCCGCGGAAGATCTGGGATAAAATGACGCCCGAGTTCCCCCGCGCGCCCTTGAGCGCCCCTTTCGAGACAAGGTCGCACACCTGCGCGAAATCCGTAGAAGCGGAGGAGGAAAGTTCCTTCACCGCGGATTGCATCGTGAGCGACATATTCGTACCGGTATCTCCGTCGGGCACGGGAAACACGTTGAGAGCGTCCACTTTTGCCCGGTTGTCATCGAGCTGTTTTGCGCCGGAAAGGATCATCCTTCTGAACAGCGCGCAATTTATCGTTTTCTGCATGGAATTCTCTTCTCCAATGATGATGGAATGCGGAGACTGCGTTATAATTTGAGGCCGACGACGTTTACGTTCACGGTATCTACGATCATCCCCGTAAAGCGCTCCACTTTATATTTGATCGCTTCTTTCAGAGATTCGGCGACCGCTTCGATGGATACGCCGTACTTGATCAATACGTTAACGTCGATAAAAATCCGGTTTCCGGACGTGACGACTTTCACGCCCTTGCCTCCCGCATCCTTTTTGAGGAGTTCGGCGAGCGTTTCGGTAAAACGGCGCGCAACCGTATCCACGATGCCATAGCTTTCCACCGCAGCTTGCGACGCGACCTTGGCGATTGCAAGATCGGAGATTGAAATTTTGCCGTACGCGTTGCTCGTGCTGACCGACATAATGCTTCCTTTTCCTCTACCATATTTTACCCTATTATATTGATTTTTGCAAGCAATATTGGGAAAAATTTCATTCGGCGCAAAAAAAATTGCAAGAAACGCCCCGTTTTTAATTGCTTTTTTCCGGTCGAAATGATATCATAGTTGCGTTATGCGGAATGCGCAAGCTTTTTTCGCATGCAAAAGGAAGGAATTCCCCTGCGGAGGTAGAGATATGTCGAGAGTGTGCAGCATTTGCGGAAAGGGTCAGACGGCGGGCAACAACGTCAGCCACTCCAACCGGAAAACGAAACGGACGTTTGCGCCCAACGTGCAGAAGGTCACCTTTTCAAAGGACGGCAAAGTAGAGACCGGTTACGTCTGTGCGCGTTGCCTCAAAAGCGACAAAGTTCAGCGCGTTTGATTTCAACGAAAAAAATCCCGCGGTTTCCGCGGGATTTTTCTATCTGAAAGCCGCCCTTTCGGGCGCTTGAAAAAACGGCGGTCGTTCCGCCGTATTTTCATGTGATCATATCCGTCAGGACCGCGCCGATATCCGCGTTGAGAAGAATCGAGCGGTTAGCGATTTGCGGCGGGCAGACGGCCTCACCATCGTTGATACACGCATAGACCGCCGTTTCATTTTGCGCCGCAAGCCGCCAAAACGGATATTTGATGATCCCCGGCGTATTCCAACCTACGCCGAGTTCCAACAGAAGCAGCCTTGAGTTTTTATATTTCCCGACAAACGATTCATAACGGAGGCATGCCTCATGCCAACCTTTATCCTCCACGAACGTATCATCCGCGCGTAAATTCATCGACATAGGCGCGCCGCATTTCGGACATCGGGGAAGCGATCCGGAAGGCGCTTTCATCTCTCTTTGCTCCGAAAGCATGCGGCAGATCGCTTCCTCGTTGGAATAAGTCTGATCATGGCAAGGCACAGAGCACTGAAAAAGACCGTAATCGCCCTGCGTATAGAACAGCCGCTTCTTTTCGAAGCCCGCCTTCTGAAAACAATGATCGACGTTCGTCGTGATGACAAAATATTCCTTGTCCTTTACAAGCGACAGAAGCTTTTCGTAGACAGGCTTGGGCGCTTTGCAATATCGGTTGAGAAAGACAAATCTGGACCAATACGCCCAATATTCCTCCGGCGTCGGATAGGGATAGAATCCGCCCGAATACATGTCATGAAAGCCGTATTTTTGCTCGAAATCATGAAAGTTATCATGAAAACGCTTTCCGTCATAGACGAAACCTGCGGAAACGGATAGACCCGCCCCCGCACCGATCAGAACAGCGTCCGCGCGTGCGATCGCGTCGGCCAGCCGGGCGGCTTTCGAATCACGCAGCATTCCGAAATCACCAATCAAAGGCTGCCCGCTTTACAAGATGACCGCGTCGGCCGCAGTATATTCTTCCAGAGAGTTCTCTTTGACTTGTATACAAAGATATCTGATCCCCGCATCGGGAGCCGCAAAAAATTGTCTCTTTGCCGCCGGAGAAATGCGCAGCCAATCGCCTTCCCGCAGTTCAACGGTTTCGCCGTCGATCTTCACGGAGCCTTTCCCCGCGAGAACGGCGTAGATTTCCTCATTCTGCTTATGCGCATGCACGAAAGGAACGCTCGCTCCTGCGGGAAGCTCGTTCACGCTGATCTCCGCACCTGTCAGGTTGAGAAGATCGTGAAGCTCTGTGCGTGCGCCCTGCGTTACGCTGATCTTGTTATAATTCATCATGGTTACCCTCCGAAATATTCTTGAAGATATTATAACACGATCGAAAAAGAAAATCGCAGCGGTTACAAATCTATTATATGATAATAAAAAAGTAACCGAAGAAATCGACCGTTTCAAGACTTGAAATTCCCTTCGGATTGTGCTATCATGAAAAAAACGAGGTGCGCTATGCTGACGAAAGCAGAATTGCCCGAATGCCCGGTCGCAACGACGGTACAACTCATCGGAAACAAGTGGAAGCTGCTGATCATCCGCAATCTTCTTACCGCTCCGCAGCGATTCACGGAGTTGAAGAAAACGATCCCCGGCATCAGCCAAAAAGTGTTGGCGGATAATCTCCGCTCTCTGGAAAATGACGGACTGGTCGACAGAGAGGCGTTTGCGGAAGTTCCTCCCCGCGTCGTCTACTCGCTCTCCGAACTCGGCAAAACCTTAAAACCGATCCTCGACGCGATGATGGATTGGGGAACGGAGTACAAAAACAAATTATAATTGGCTCTGTTTGCCACGGCCTTTTGAAAAAAGATGCGATGTTTCAAACATCGCATCTTTTTTATCGGAAACAACCGATCAACGCAGCGCCTCTCTGAATACGCGCAAGGCGTTTCCGCTTGCGATTTTTTCCGCAACGCGCGCCCCGAACAGCGCGGAAAATTCTTCCAGAAGAAGCGGCATCTTCTGCGCGCCCGTCATGTAAGCGTTGCGGGGAATCCCGTCGAAATCGCTGCCGATCGCAAGCACGTCTTCCCCGCCCGTTTCGACGATGTGCGCCGCATGCGCCAGAAGTGCCCGTTTTTGCCCCTCCGCATGCACGTCCTCGGAAAGAAACGCCGCGCAGAACGGCAGGCCCGTCACGCCCCCGCAGTCCGCAAGCGTGCGGATCTGACTGTCCGTAAGATTGCGCGCCCACGGGCGGATCGCCGCCGCCCCCGAGTGGCTTGCCACAAACGGACGGCCGCTCGCCTTGCTGAGGGCGGCGACATCCGAAAAAAGCGCGTCCGACCCGTGGGAAACGTCGACGATCATGCCGAGCTGCTGCATCCGCTCCACCGCTTCGAAGCCGAAGGGCGTGAGACCGAGCACCGTTTCGCGCAGATACGGAGAACCGCTCCCGCGGATCCCGCCCTGCGGCGCGCGCATGAGGACGGCGTCGTAATCGGGAAAATTCGGATAGCCGATCTCGTTGGGATAATTCCATGTAAGCGTGAGCATGCGCGCGCCGCAGGCATAGAGCGCCTCGAGTTTTTCGATGCTGCCCTCGACCGCGCCGCCCTCTTCCACCGTAAACATCGCATTGATCCGATCCGCGCGCAGATCGGAAAAGCTGCGCACGACGTTGTACCCTTCCAGCCGGCACATCGCCTGAAAGGTCTCCGCCAACGCCGCCGTGCGCGCAAATCGGTTTTCCGTTCCCTCGATGAAGGCGGCGAAACATTGCAGCAGACATCCGCCCTCTTTCAGCTTTTCCCGCGTGACCTGAAAGACGCCCTCCGTTTTGGTGAGAGCGTCGCAGTGCAGATCGATATATTTCATCCTTTGTAAAAGAGCCGAACGATGAGCCGCACGATCTTCGGCGGCCGGATGCAGATGATCATTCTCCCTCCTTATTGATCAGAACGAGCACGGTTCCTTTCTCCACGGAAAAGGAAAATCCCTCGTCGGTTTCGGCGACATTCGAGATCCCCCGCGTGGAGCCGTACCGCAGCCAAAGATCCTTCATGGAATATTTGAGCCTGCTACTATCCATGATATGCGCGTCGCCGCCGAAAGGGACTATGGAGACGGTCTCTCCCCGCTTGCAGAAAAACTCGTTGTTTCCCGCGCCGCAGACCGTGATCTCCGCGCCGTTCGTGATCATCGCGGCAAAGATCCCCGCCCGATATGCCTTGAAGAGAAGATGAAGATTTCCGAGAAAATGATCCTCCCGCTTTCCTCCGCCGCCGTAGATCAAAATGCTCTGCGCACCGAGCGCGAGCGCCCTGTCGACGGCAAGTTCGCCGTCCGTCTCGTTCTTTTCGGAGGGAAACGTTGCGCGCGGGGCGGGTTCGGGCGTTTCTCCGAGGGAATCGAAATCGCCGAGATTTTCATCGATCCGCACCCTGTTCTTCGCCCAACCGTATGCGCCGTCGCAACAGATGACATAGCTGTTTTCGGCGAAAATTTCCCCGGCATACGGTTCGCCGTTCAGCAGAATGACGACGTTCATCCGCGCAGCCTTGCGATCGTTCCGGCAATATCCCGCGAGCCGAACACCGCGTTCCCCGCAACAATGACGTTGGCGCCGGCCGAAACGATCTCGCCGACATTCTCCACCGTCACGCCGCCGTCCACCTCGATGTCGAGTTCGTCTCTGCCGATTCGAATGCAGTGATTGCGCAGCCGTTCGATTTTTTTGAGGCTTTCGGGAATGAATTTTTGTCCGCCCCAGCCGGGATGCACGCTCATCACAAGGAGCATATCGGCAAATTCCGCGGCGGGAAACAGCGCTTCGATCTCCGTCTCGGGATTGACGACGGCGCAGGCTTTGACGCCGTGCGCCTGAATTTCCCGCAAAAGATCGGCCGTCCCGGCGCCGCACGCCTCCGCATGCACGGAGATGAGATCCGCGCCCGCTTTCACAAACTCCCCGAGATGTGTGTTCGGATGAAGCACCATCAGATGGCAGTCCAGCGGAAGAGCGGTGTGGGGACGGATGGCCTTCACCGCCTGCGCGCCGAATGTGATCGGCGGCACAAAATTGCCGTCCATGACGTCGCAGTGAATGAGATCCGCGCCGCAGCGTTCCAACATTTCGGCCGTCTCGCCGAGCTTTGCGAAATCGCTCGAAAGAATGGACGGCGCAATTTTAATTTTCATCATCGGTACCCCCGTTCGCTTTCAGATAGCTCGCTCTCAACTGTCCGCACGCGCCGCCGATATCGGAACCCATGCTCCGCCGCAGCGTTGCGGAGATCCCCTCTTCTTCCAGAATTTTCAGGAATCGTTTTGCTTCGTTCTCGCCAGTCGCCCTGAGATCGCGTTCCTTTACCGCGTTCAGCCGGATGAGATTGACGTGGCAGGGCCGCCCGCGCAGCAATGCCGCGAGCACGCGGGCATGCGCTTCGTCCGCGTTTTCCCCCTCGATCAGACTGTATTCGAAGATATATCTTCGCCCCGTTTTTTCAAAGTAATATGCGCACGCTTCCAGAATCGCGGCGATCGGATAACGGTTCGCGATCGGCATGATGCGCCGCCGTTCTTCGTCGGTGACGGCATGCAGGGAGACCGTGAGATTGACGGGGATCCCCTCCTCGGAAAATCTGCGCATTTCGGGCACAAGGCCGCACGTCGACAGGCTCACGTTGCGCGCGCTGATCCGGATCCCGCCCTCCGCGGTCAGAAGTTTCAGAAATTTCACGACGTTTTCGTAATTATCGAAGGGTTCGCCGCTCCCCATCAGCACGACGTTGGTCACGGCGCGCTCCTTGAGATTTCCGCCCGAGGCGCGGTTCACCGCGAGGATCTGGGAGAGGATCTCCCCCGCAGTGAGATCCCGCAGACGGCCGTGCAGCGTGGAAGCGCAGAATCGGCACCCCATGCGGCAGCCAACCTGCGTGGAAACGCATTGCGTGTTCCCGTATTTGTATTGCATGAGCACGCCCTCGATCAGGTTTCCGTCGGCAAGCTCGAAGAGAAATTTTTTCGTGCCGTCCCCGGAGACGAACACATCGCGGATCTTTACGGGTTCGTCCTCATAATTCTCGAGCAGCGAGGCGCGAAGCGGCGCGGGGATCGGAAGAGCGGAGATCGCTTTCCCCTGCATGAGACCTTCATAGATCTGCCGCGCGCGGAACGCCTTCTCGCCGCGGGCCGCGACCAGCGCGGATATCTCCCCGAGCGATAAGTCCTGCAAAATTCTTTTCATGCTTTCCTCATCTTGCTGACGTAAAATCCTGCGCCGAAGGCCGTGTCCGGCAAAAATTGCAGCCCGTAATCCGTTGTTTCGTGCGCGAGCGGACAGTCCGCTTTCTCCGCGGAAAATGCGGGGAACGCGCGCAGAAACTCCTCCACGACGCCGTCGTTTTCCTCGGGAAGCAGAGAACAGGTCGCATAATAGAGCTTCCCGCCCGGCCGCACATACCGTGCGCAATTCGACAGAATGGCGCTCTGCAGCGCGTGAAGCGACCCAAGCGACGCCTCCTCCTTGCGCAGGGGAAGATCGGGATTCTCGGCGACCGTTCCCAGTCCCGAACAGGGCGCGTCGACCAAAACCGCGTCGAACGCTCCCTCGAATGCGGGTTCAAACTGCGTTGAATCCGCCTGCCGCGGAAACACATTCTCCGCGTTCATACGTTTGCAATAACTTTCGATGAGCTTCACGCGGTGCGCATGCAGATCGCAGGCGGTGATCCGCCCGCAGGTTTTCGCAAGCAGAACGGATTTCCCGCCGGGCGCGGCGCAAGCGTCGAGCAGCTCTTCGCACGGCTCGACGACCGAACAGATGGCAACCGAACCGACGGACTGAAAGGTATAATCGCCGCGGAAAAATCCCTCGTCCCGAACAAAGCGATCGAAAATTTTCACATCGGGAAAGGGCGTATCGGTATGCGGAAGTCCTTCGTACGCTTCCAAACCCCGCACGAAGCGCACGGAGACGCCGCAGCTCCGGGCAAGCAGGATCCCCTCGGCGCGGGAGCCGTATTTTTCCGCAATGCGGCGGACGGCAAATGCGGGAAAATTACTCTTTACACACAGTCCCTCGATGCCGTCGGGCAGAGTTACCTTGTCCGCGTCGAACTTTCTGAGTGCGGCGTTGACAAAGCCGGCCGCCCCGCTTTTTCCGATCTTCTTGCAGAGTTCGACCGCCTCGTTGACGGCTGCGGCGCGCGGAATATCCAGAAACTGCATCGCATACAGCGCGATCTTCAGGACAAGGCGCACGGGCGCTTGCGGAGACCTCTCCGCAACGCTTTTTACGCACAGCGTGAGATATCCGTCCTCTTCGAGCACGCCGTAGCAGATCTTCACCGTGCGGCCGTGTCCGCTTTCCAGGTGCGCGGAGAGCGCAAGTTTCAAGTGCGCGCCCTTGAAATACACCTCGGACAGAATGTTATACGCTTCCAGAAAGAGCAAATTTCATTCCCTCGACAAGTTTTCTTCCGTTCAGAAACGCGACGTCCGACATGCGTTTGCCGCCCAGAGGCTGTACCTCCGTAAGCCGCACCGCACCCGTTCCGCACCGGACGACAAGCCCTGCCCGCGGACGGGCGCAGAGCACCGTTCCCGGTTCCGCTTCCTCGGCGCATCCGACCTCCTCGGCCGCATAAAAATTCAGCGTTTGCCCCCCCGCCGTCGCAAAGGAGCCGGGCGCTGGAGACAGACCGCGGATCAATGCGGAAACTTCACCGGAAGGCCGATTGAAATCCACTTCGGTGCGCTGCACCTTTTTGCAGACAAAGCCATCCCCCTGCGGCCGAAGCGCAAGATCGCCGCGCCAGATACGGCAAAGCGCCTCCGCGATGAGTTCCGCGCCCAGCCGCGAGAGCTTTTCTCCGAGCGATCCGGCCGTGTCCGTTGCGGAAATCTCCACGGCGCGTTGAAGAAAGATCGGGCCGGTATCCACGCCCGCGTCCGTTTTCATGATCGTAACGCCCGTCTGTTTTACGCCGTCGATGATGGCGCGCGCCACGGGCGCGGCGCCGCGGTAGGCGGGCAGAAGCGAAGCATGGATATTCCATACGCCCGCCGAAAAGAGGTCGAGCGTTTCCTGCGTCAGGATCTGTCCGTACGCGCATGTGACCATGAGATCCGCGCCGACGGCGGCAAGGACGGAGGGATCCCGCTTCAAAGATTCCGGCTGCAATACGGGAAGGCCGAAGCGCTCCGCCGCGATCTTTACGGGGGGCGGGGTCATCGTCCCCTTTCTGCCCTGCGGCTTATCCGGCTGCGTCAGCACGGCCGCGATCTCAAATCCCCCCTCGACAAGCGCCCGAAGCGGCGCGACCGCAAATTCGGGCGTTCCGGAAAATACGATCTTCATCAATCCTCCGCGTCGCGGACTTCCTCCGCCTTATCGGTATATAAAATGCCGTCGAGATGATCGAGTTCATGGCAGATCGCGCGGGCGAAAAAATCCCGCGCAACGAGCGCATACCGATCGCCCTTTCTATCCTGAAACACGATCTTCACCTTGGAGGGGCGGCGCACCGTGCCAGCCTTTCCGCGCACGGAGAGACAGCCCTCCGTACCGACCTGTTCGCCCTTCTGCCATACGAAAACGGGATTGATAAACTCGAAATACCCCTCCTCCACGTTGACGACGACGGCGCGGACGGGAACACCCACCTGCGGCGCCGCAAGACCGGCGCCTTCCGCCTTTTCGAGCGTGGCTTTCATATCGTCGAGCAGAGCGCAAAGCGCGCCGTCGAACCGCGCGACCGGTTCGCATTTTTTGCGGAGGACCGCATCCCCCACCTGAACGATTTCCCGAATCATATTCTCTCCTTTCCGCTTGTTCGGCGGCCTGTGATCAACTCAGATTGCTCGGATTCTCTTCGACGTACACGAGCGTGTTCTTGTATTTGATCTCCGCGCAGATCGCATAGATCTCCCCGATCGGACTGCCCGTCGCAAGGCGCATGAGCACCTGATAGCGGTACTTGTTCTGAATGCGTTTGATGGGCGCATGCATGCGGTTGAAAAAGAGAAACTGATCGGGATGCGCGCTCTGCAGCTTCTGTAACTTTCCGTACGTCTGCCGAAGCGCTTCCAACGCCTCTTTCTCGTCTCCGCCCGTGACCATCACGCGCACGATCGCCGCAAACGGCGGAAAAGCGGTCGCCTGCCGCATGGCGATCTCGTGCGCATAAAAACCCGTATAATCATACGCAGCCGCAAATCGCAGAATATAATTATCCGGATCGTACGTCTGCAAAACGACCTCGCCGGGCGCATTCGCGCGGCCGCTTCTTCCCGCGACCTGCGTGATCAGCTGAAACGTCCGCTCCCCGCTCCGATAATCGGGAAAATGCAGGCTCATGTCGGCGTCGAGGATCCCTACGAGCGTGACCGACGGAAAATCGTGTCCTTTGGCGACCATCTGCGTGCCGACAAGAATGTCCGCTTCGCGGTTCGCAAATTTTTTGAGAATGCGGAAATGCCCTTCCTTTCCGCTCGTCGTATCCATATCCATGCGCAGCATGCGCGCCGCAGGATACAGCTTGCCCAGCTCCTGCACGACGCGCTGCGTGCCCGTGCCGACATACCGGATATGCTTCCCGCCGCACGAGGGGCAGGCGGACGGCATTTTATAGCTCGCCCCGCAATAATGACATTTGAGGCAGTCCTCGTCGCTGTGATACGTCAGCGCGACGTCGCAATGTTCGCATTTGGCGACATATCCGCAGGCGTTGCAGAGCACCGTCTGCGAATATCCCCTGCGATTGAGGAACAGGATCGCCTGATTGCCTTCGCCGAGGCATTTTTTCAGCTTTTCTCTGAGGGACGCCGAGAAAACCGTGGCGTTCCCGCGGCGCACCTCTCTGCGCATATCCACGATCTCCACGGCGGGAAGCGGCCGCGCGTTGATGCGGTCGGGCATGGTAACGAGCGAAAATTCGCCCTCCTTCGCCCTGCGATACGTCTCCACCGCGGGAGTGGCGCTGCCCAGCACCAGCTTGCAACGATGATACGCCGCGCGCAGCAGCGCGATATCGAACGTCCGATAGCGCGGCGCGCTCTCGGAAGAATAACTTCCGTCGTGCTCCTCGTCGATCACGATGATGCCCACGTTTTCCACGGGCGCAAAGATCGCCGAACGGGCGCCGATGGCGATGCGCGCTTCTCCCTCGCGCAGGCGCATCCATTCGTCGAAGCGCTCGCCCGCGGACAGGCCGCTGTGCAGGATCGCCGCTTTTTCTCCGAACCGGGACCGAAGCTGCAAAAGCATCTGCGGCGTCAAAGAGATCTCCGGTACAAGAAAGATCGCCGTTTTTCCCTCTTTGAGCACGCCGGCGATCAGCGTAAGATATACTTCCGTCTTGCCGCTGCCCGTGACGCCGTGCAGCAGCGTGACCGTTCTTTTCGTGTGCAGAACGGTATCCACCGCAGACTGCTGCGCGGGTGTGAGCGTCCGTTCCGCTCCCGTTCCCTCCTCGCCGCGGTAGGGATTGCGAAAGACGCGCCGCTTTTCGCGCAAAACAATGCCCTTTTCTTCGAGGGCGGAGAGCGCTGCGCCGAACCGTTTCCGCAAGAACGCAGAATCCGCCTCGCCGTTTTCCCGCAAGAACGAAATGAGAGCGGCCTGCTGTCTGGCGCGCGCCGGAATCGTGTGTTCCCCCTCGGCGAGCCGGCAGACGGTGCAATAGCGCTCCCCCACCTTGCCCGTCCGCATCTCCGCCGGCAGAAAGAGGCGCAGCGTGAGCGCGAGCGGAACGCGGTAGCGCGCCGAGATCTTTTCCGCAAGCATGAGCGCTTCTGCGGTCAGCGCAGGAAAGCGGTCTTCCGCGCGCAAGATCTTTTTGATCTTTTCGGGCGGGACTTCCGTCGTCTCCTTCACGCGCATGACGAATCCCGTCGTCACTCCCTTCCCGAAGGGAACGGCAACGCGCATGCCCGCGGCGATCTCCGACCCGCAGGCGTAATCGAAAATTTTATCGACGTCGCTGTGCGCGACGTCTACGATCACTTCCGCAAACATATTTCCCTTACGGATTCAAGGCCGAAACGAAAAAACGACCCCGGATGACGGGGCGGCTTTTTCAGTCTTTTACTGGTTTGAACTTTCCGTTCATCACTTCCTGACAGGCAACGACGATCTCTTTCTGTTTCCCCGGAAGCTCCGTTGCGCCCGTCGACTGCATCTGTTCGATGATCTGCCGCGTGCGCTTTGCGATGACCACGCATAACTCGTAGCGCGAAACAGGCTCATCTTCCGTGCCGAGCTTCCTGACAAGGGCGTCCACCGACGGTTCGTTGATCATATTTTCACCTCAATTCCTGTTTTTTTCTCTTTGAATGATGGCGAGCAATTCTTCTTTCGCCTGTTGCAGATCGTCGTTGACGACGACGTAATCATACTGTTCCCTCCGGCTCAGCTCGTATTCCGCGCGGGCCAGCCGAAGTTCTATCTGTTCCTCCGTCTCCGCTCTCCGGCCCAACAGCCGCTCTTTCAACGCGCGAAGATCGGGCGGGGCGATGAAAATGAGCACCGTGCGCTCCGGCATCTGCCGTTTGCAGGACAGGCCGCCCTTGACGTCGATCTCGAGGATCACGGATCTCGTTTTCAGCGTTTTCTCCACAAAAGCGCGCGGCGTTCCGTAATAGTTTTCGAAATGGGCGTCGTACTCCAGAAACGCGTTCTCTTCGATCCCGCGTTCGAACGCTTCGCGATCGACGAAATAGTAATTCCGCCCGGGCGTTTCGCCGGGACGGGGCAAACGCGTCGTGCACGACACGGACTTTTGCAGCCCGCCGTCCGCCTTGAGAAGTTCCTCGACCAACGTCCCTTTGCCGACCCCCGAGGGACCGGATATCACAAACAGTAAATTCCGCATCGGTCACTCCAGATTCTGGACCTGCTCGCGGATCTTTTCGATCTCGTTCTTCATGGCAAGCGCCGCCGCCGTGATCTCGAGATCGTTGGATTTACTGCATATCGTATTGCATTCCCGGTTGAATTCCTGAATGAGAAAATCGAGTTTCCTGCCCACCGTATCGCTTTGGGCGATCGCATAAAATTCCGCAATGTGCGAGGAAAGCCGCGTGAGTTCTTCATCGATGTTGCATTTGTCCGAATAAACGGCCGCTTCGGTGAGAATGCGCGTTTCATCCGCCTTTCCCGCAAGAAATTCATTGATGCGCTCCGTGAGTTTTTTGCGGTAGTCCTCCGCAACTCCGGGCGCGCGCAGCGCGATTTTTTCCCGCAAGGCGGAGATCTCGGCCATATGCGCAAGCAGATCCGCTTTCAGGCGTTCCCCTTCCGCAAGCCGCATCGCCCTGTGCGCGTTCAGCGCGGCGCCGAGCGCCGTCATATACGCTTGCGTGAGCGCTTCGTCCGCGCCCGCGGCTTCGTCGTCCGCGCGCACGACCTCCGGCTGCCGCAGCAGAAACGCAAGCGTCACATCGTCGTGCAACGCGGGAAATTCCGTTTTCAGCTCTTTCGCGGCTTCCAGATAGGAACGGGCAAGCGCAAGATCCGTGAGCATCGTGCGCTTGCGTTCGCGCTTATCGCTGCAGCTCACATACACATCGATATGGCCGCGGGAAATGCTCTCGCGCACCTTGCCGCGCACCTGTTCTTCATAGGCGAGAAACATGCGCGGACTCTTGACCGCGAGATCGAAATAGCGGTTATTGACCGATTTCACTTCCACGGTCAGCTCGATCCCCTGCTCGCGGTATTCTCCCTTGCCGTAGCCCGTCATGCTGTACATCGTTCGTATTCTCCCTTATCCGGTCGGTTTATTATACCATACCCGCGCGCGTACGGTCAAGGAATTTCGGAAAAATTTGTAAAATTCAGCTCTCTTGCAGCATTTTCAAAAATTCTTCTTCGCCGATGACGGGCACATTGAGTTTTTTGGCTTTTTCCAACTTGCTCCCCGCCTTTTCCCCCGCGACGACAAGCGTCGTCTTTCCGGAGACCGCGCTCTGGCATTCTCCTCCGAGCGCCTCGATCCTCTTCTGCGCCTCGGGACGGGACATGGAAGCGAGCGTTCCCGTCAGCACGACGCTCTGCCCCGCAAACGCGCCGCCGGCGGGTTTCTTCCGGACGTACGGCCGAACGCCGCAGGCAAAAAGACGCTCGATCTCCGCCCGGTTCTCCTCGTCCGCAAAATAGGCCGTCACGGAATTCGCCGTCACTTCGCCGACGTTGTCGACGGCGACAAGTTCCTCCCGCGTGAGCGCGGCGACCGCTTCCACACTGCCGAACGCCGCAAGATCGCGGGCGGCGACGCGGCCGATCCCCTCGATGCCGATCGCGTACAGAAACCGATCGAGCGGGAGATTTTTGCTGTTTTCCAACGAGGCAAGCAGGTTGGAAATTTTTTTGGATTTGAACCCTTCCAGTCCCTCGAGATCCGACGATTTCAGCGCATAGAGATCGGAAAAACGTTTTACGCCGCGCTTTTCGAAGAGCAGCGCGATCGTCGCTTCGGACATCCCCTCCACATCGGCCGCGTTTTTGGAACAATAGTGCGTAAGCTTCTGAATAATGCGGGGAGGGCAAGCTTCGTTGGAACAGAAGAGATTTGCGCCCGTCTCCCGCACCGCGCTGCCGCAGAACGGACAGACGGCGGGTTTTTCCACGGGAACGCTCCCTTCCGCATGCTTCACCACGCCGAGGATCTTGGGGATCACTTCGTTGGAACGGCATACGAGCACGCGGGAACGGATCTTCACATCCTTGCGCGTGAGGTCGCCGTAATTGTTGAGGGTGGCTCTCTTCACCGTCGCGCCGGCGAGTTCCACGGGTTCGATCTCCGCGAGCGGCGTGAGTTTCCCCGTTCTGCCCACCTGCCAGACGACGCGAAGCACCGTGCTTTCCGCCTCCTCCGCCTCGAATTTGTAGGCGATCGCCCACCGAGGAAACTTGTCCGTCGCCCCCATTTCCGCACGGATCTCCTCCTCGTTGACCTTGACCACCGCGCCGTCCGTGAGCACGTCGAGCGTGCGGCGGCCGACTTCGATCTCGTCGATCGCCTCCTTGACCTCTTCGGGCGTACGGCATACGCGAAAATAGGGAAATACCTTGAATCCCTCGCGCCGTAAAAATTCCGTCGCCTCCGTCTGCGAAGAAACGGGCTGTTCGCTCATGTAATTGACGTCGTAAAAGAGAATTTCCGGCTTGCGCGTTCTCGTGATTTTGGGATCCAGATTGCGGATCGCGCCCGCCGCCGCATTCCGGGCGTTTTTCAGCGGTTCTTCGGGGTGCGCCGCGTTATACGCTTCCAGCACCGAGAGACGGATCACGGCCTCGCCGCGCACTTCCAGCGTCCCGGGATAGGAGATCTTCAGCGGAAAGCTCGGCACCGTGAGCGCCTGCGCCGTTACATCCTCGCCCTCGACGCCGTTGCCGCGCGTGGTGGCGCGCACAAAATCCCCCCCCTCGTATGTGAGGCAAACCGTAAGACCGTCGTATTTATATTCGACCGTATACGTGGCGTCCCCCGCTTTGTTCACGCGGGTGAAGAAAGCGTCAAGCTCGTCCTCCGTCACCGCCTTGTCGAGACTGTACAGCCGCGCGATATGCGCGTGACGTTCGAATCCCTTGACCGGTTCGCCGCCCACGCGCCGCGTGGGAGATTCGGGCAGAACGACGCCGCTCTCCCGCTCGAGTTCTCTGAGTTCGTCGTAATATCGGTCGTATTCCCGGTCGGAAACGCTGGGATCGTCGAGCACATAGTACTCGTACGCCCATTGATTGAGTTTCTTGCAAAGTTCGTGCATTCGGTCCATTTCGTTCTCCTTATGCCGCGGAAAAACGGCGGAAGATCCCTGTCAATCCAGAATTTCAAGCGGAGCGAGCGCCGCCGCCAGCTCTTTGTTGCCCACCGAAGGGAAATGCACGGTGACAATGAGATTGTTTTCCTGTCCGCGCATCGCGATCACCGTCCCCTCGCCGAACCGCCGGTGTCTCACTCTGGCGCCCACGGTGTAGCCGGCCGTATCCCGCCGCAGCGGAGAAATAGGCTCGGGGGCCGCGGCCGCGGGCGGCCGGTAATTCGCCGCGGGCGGTTTTTTCGAGCCGCCGAACGTTCCGAACACGTCGCTTTCCGTCGGTTCCGGCCGGCGGGGCGCCGAAAATCTGACCGGATCGGAAGCGTAACCGCCCGAAAAATCGCGGCGGCCGCCGTAATAATCCCCGGAATAGCGCGGAAACAGCGGCTTGCGCGCGGGCAGGCTCAGCTCGTCTTTCAGCTCCTCGATAAAGCGCGAACGCACCGTCGCCTCTCTCCGGCCGTAGAGGTAGCGGTTCGTCGAGCGCGTGAGCCACAGCTTTTCCTTGGCGCGCGTGATGGCGACGTACATGAGGCGCCGCTCCTCTTCGAGTTCTTTCGTATCCCCGATGGCGCGGGAAGTCGGCATCACGTTTTCCTCCAACCCGATCAGAAAGACGCAGCGGAATTCCAACCCCTTGACGGCATGGATGGTCGCAAGCGTGACATATTCGCCGTCGTCCATTTCATCGGTATCCGAGTACAGCGTGATCTGCTGCAAATAATCCGAGAGCGAGGCGTCGCCGTTGAGACGGACGTATTCGTCCACGGAATTCTTGAATTCATCGAGATTGGCGCGCTTGGTGATGCTTTCATCCGAATTGTCGGCGTATTGCTCGTACATGCCCGAAGTTTTCAGGATATGACCCACAAGCTCGTCGACGGGCGCCGTCTGCGAAAACGCGACAAGCTCCTTGATGTAATCTCCGAATGCGTGAAGTTTGGCGCGCGTGCCCGCGTTCAGGCCGAGAAGATCGCAATCGAGCACGGCGTCGTAGACCGAGAGATCCTCCCGGTCGGCATAATCGATCAGCGCCTGCACCGTCTTGTCGCCGATCCCCCGTTTTGGCACGTTGATGATCCGAAGCGCGGCCTCGCTGTCGAACGGGTTGGAGATCAGCCGCAAATACGCAAGGATATCCTTGATCTCCTTGCGTTCGAAAAATTTGAATCCGCCGAAAACTTTATAATCCAGCCCGTACTTGGCAAATTCCTGCTCGTAAGAACGCGTGAGCGCGTTGATCCGCATGAGCACCGCGAAATCGGAAAGACGGTATCCCTGCCGGCACATCTCCGAAATGATGCGCGCGCAATAGAGCGCTTCGCCGAGTTCCCCGTCCGCCTCGTAGTACACGGGCTTGTCCCCCTCGGGCGCCTCCGTCCAGAGCTGTTTGCCCTTGCGCATGGCGTTGTGCGCGATCGAGGCGTTCGCAAGCGCGAGGATCGCGCCCGTCGAACGGTAATTTCGCTGCAATTTATACACTTTCGCGCGCGGGAAACTGCGTTCGAAGTGAAGAATATTTTCGATCTTTGCGCCGCGCCATCCGTAAATGCTCTGATCGTCGTCGCCCACGACGAACAAATTGCCGTGCACGGAGGAGAGCAATTTGATGATATCGAACTGCACCGCGTTCGTATCCTGAAATTCGTCGACGTGAATATAGCGGAATCGCCCCGCAAAATAGGAGAGCGCCTCCGCGTCTTGCGAGAGAAGCGCCCGCGCCTCCGTGAGCAGATCGTCGAAGTCCAGCGCGTTGTACGATCTGAGATGCTCGGCGTACTTGCGATACACGCGCATGGCCGCCTCGATATTGCGATCATGGGAATACTGCGCGGCGTATTCCTGCGCGGACAGCCCCAGCATCTTCGCGTTGGAAATATGGTATCGCACCGATTTGAGCACGGAATCCTCGATATATCCGCACTCCTTGCACACCTGTTTGATGACGGCGGAGCGTTCCTGCTCGGAATAGATGGAAAAATTCTCTTTCAGCCCCCTGCGTTCCGCAAACAGGCGCAGCATCTTCACGCACATGGAATGGATCGTGCAGACCCACATTCTGCGCGTATCGCAGACGCTTTCGAGGCGCGCTTTCATCTCCCCGGCCGCCTTGTTGGTGAACGTGATGGCGAGAATATTTTCGGGCGGGACTTCCTTTTCGGAGACGAGATACTCGATCCGGGTGGTGAGCACGCGCGTCTTTCCGCTGCCCGCGCCCGCAAGCACGAGCACCGCGCCCTCCGTGTCGAGGACGGGCGCAGTCTGTTCTTCGTTGAGTGATGTGAGGGCATTCATACGTTTGTATTATACCATAGAAGCGGATCTTTGGCAAGCGGCTGTCTGCGCTTTTATTGGTTTCTTCCCTTGATTTCGAATTCGTATTCCCGCTTGAAACGCTCCAATGCGCGCAGGTATTTTTCGGAAAGCTCGAGATTGTAGCGCTGGCGTTCGGAATAAGAGAGCGTTTCGTAATACTCCTTATCCGTGAGCCTCCCGATGGCGTCGGAAACTTCCCCTTCCGTGAGAAGCAACTGTTTGACTTTGAGGTAGAATTCGTCCTGTGAATTGCCCTTGATGCTGTCTTCCACTTTCTCCTGAAAGTACCGTTCGAGCTTGCTTTCGTTGATCCCCTGCTCTTTGGCGAGAGAACGCTCCCGGACAAGTTTTTCTTCGCACTCCTTCCAAAAGCCTTTCTTCATTCTCCGCTTCGCCTCTTTTGCAAGCGCTTTCAGACTGCGTTCCATAAACAATGACTCCTTTCGACCGAATCTGCCTTTTTTCGCACAAAAAAATCCGTAACTTGCGTTACGGATCTTCCTTAGTTTCTGCTTCTTTTTCTTGCCGCTTCCGACTTCTTTCTCTTTTTTACGGAGGGCTTCTCGTAGTATTCCTTCTTGCGAAGGTCTCCGATGATGCCGTCGCGCGAGCACTTTCTCTTGAATCTTCTGAGCGCGGATTCGAGATTCTCGCTTTCACCGACCTTGATCGTGGACATATTCAACCCTCCTTCGCCGCAGCACTTATTTTACTTGCTTATTATAGCAAACCGGCTGCGCGTTGTCAATCGCTTTTCTTCCTCTTTCGGAAAATTTTTCCGTTTCCGCGGGAAAAAATTCCCGCCGCACGCCGATAATTTTCATTCCGTTTGTTTGCTTTTCCCTCCGATTATGATATAATGAATTATCAGCTTTTTTCAGAGGACGATATGAGTTATCTCTCGCTTAAAAACGTCGGAAAAACCTATGCCGCAGGCGCGGTATCCGTAAATGCGCTCAAAGACGTATCTTTCGAACTCGACGACGGCGAATTCGTCGTCGTGCTCGGCTCCTCCGGCGCGGGAAAAACCACGCTTCTGAACCTCCTCGGAGGCATGGATACCGCAACCGAGGGAGAGATCGTTCTCGACGGAAAAACGATCACCGCGCTCGACCGCAAAGGCCTTACCGAATACCGGAGAAACGACGTCGGGTTCGTGTTTCAGTTTTATAATCTCATGCCCAATCTCACCGCGCTCGAGAACGTGGAGATCGCCGTGGAGATCTGCAAAAACGCGCTCGACCCGAAAGAGATCCTTACCGCGGTCGGCTTGCAGGATCGGCTCGCGAATTTCCCCGCGCAGCTCTCCGGCGGAGAACAGCAGCGCGTCTCGATCGCGCGCGCCGTCGCCAAAAATCCGAAACTGCTTTTGTGCGACGAACCGACGGGCGCGCTCGATTATGAAACGGGAAAACTGATCCTCAAACTTCTCCACGACCTCGCAAGGCAGCAAAACCGGCTCGTAATCGTCGTCACGCACAACGCCGCGCTGAAAGACATGGCCGATACCGTCATCCATATCCGGAGCGGACTCATCGAACGCATCGAACACAACGAAAATCCCAGCCCCATTGAGGAGATCGAGTGGTGAAAACGTATCTCAAAACATTTGCGCGCATGTTCAAACGCCACCTCACGCGCTTGGTCTCCGTGTTCCTGATGGTGCTCATCAGCGTGGGATTTTCCGCGGGGATCGGCATGGCGACGGACAAAATGCGCTACGCTTTCGACGATCTGTACCGCCGCGACAACGTGAGCGATATGATTTTGCGCGGCGCGGCCGATCTTACCGACGAAGCGGAAACGCTGCGCGGCATGGGTTACGAAGTGGCGCGCGGCGGGTTCATGGAATTCGACGGAGAGGCGCCCGTCCGCCTGTATACCTATCCCGCGGGAGAACGCGACCTTCAGAACAAATTCGAGAGCATCGAAAAGATCTCCATGCCCCAAGACGCGCCCGCAGGGAGTCTCCCCATTGCCGTCGAGCGCGGGACGAATCAATTGAAAAGTTACGATTGCGGCGAACAGATCGAACTGGATCTCGGCGGGATCCCCTTTCGGTTTGTCGTCACGGAGATCGTCAAAAATCCCCTGCACCTCGCCGTGCGCGACGATCCGAGCACGTTTGAAACCGAGGACGGAGACGGTTATAAACCCCTCGGAAGCATCTTTTACTTCGAAGGCGATCTCCCGTTCCCGAACAACAATCTCTATATTTCCGTGCCGACGCTCAAACATCACAGCGACCTCGACGTGGCGTCGGCGCTGTTCGATACGGGATACGAACAGAAACTCAAAACGGAAAAACAGAAGATCGAGAAGGCGCTCGAAGATGACCTTTCGGGGGAAACACCTCTCGCCTTACTCACCCTGCATGAAAACTTTACGTTCGAATCGTACTTTTCCTATACGGAAAAAGTAGAGACCATCGGATACGTGCTGATGGTGGTATTTTTGCTCGTCACGCTGCTCGTGGTGCTCTCTACGATGACG
Organism: uncultured Clostridia bacterium; assembly: GCA_947589085.1. Classification (GTDB taxonomy): domain Bacteria; phylum Bacillota; class Clostridia; order Christensenellales; family Borkfalkiaceae; genus Gallimonas. The sequence continues at coordinate 216,789 of CANPZD010000002.1, read as the reverse complement.
CGCCTTCTGGAAGAGGAACGCGCCCAGATCGCCTGCCTCTCCACGCTCGGATATTCGCCGATGAAAACGCTTTCGAAATATTTTCTGTTTGCGGTCGTCGGAACGGTGATCGGCGCGGCAGGCGGATATTTCGCGGCGATCGGACTTGCCTATATCGTGTACGTGAATTTCAACTGGAACTACGCGATGCCGCCTTTCCCCGCGCATATCTCCATCGCGTTCTTCATGATCGTCGCGGCGATCATTCTTGTTTGCACTTTGGCGGCGACGCTGATCGCAGGACTGAAAATGACGCGGCAGCTCCCGTCGATGCTGCTTCGTCCCAAGTCGCCCAAGCCCGGAAAGAAGGTGATCCTCGAACGGATCCCTCTGCTCTGGAACCGGATATCGTTCAAGTACAAATCCACGCTCCGCAATGTGCTGCGCTTCAAGACGCGTTTCTTTATGACCGTGACGGCCGTTATGGCCAGCACCGCGCTCGTGCTCGCGGGACTTGCCGTGCTCGACTGCTGTATCTTCCAGAATATCGGCACGATCGCGATGATCGTTGTGGCCGTGGTCGTGCTCGTGTTTGCGGCGCTCCTCAACGCCGTCGTCATCTATACGCTGACGAATATCAATATTTCCGAACGCAACCGGGAACTCGCGACGCTCATGGTGCTCGGCTATCACGAGCGGGAGATCTCGCTGTATGTATATCGCGAAATTTACATTACAAGCGCGGTGGGGATCCTCTTCGGACTTCCCTTCGGCGCCCTGCTCTGCATGTTCGTTTTCAGCCTGATGGCGTTCGGATCGCTGGCGACCATTAGCTGGTACGTATGGCTCGTGGCGCCGCTGATGTCTCTCTTTTTCACGTTTCTCGTCACGCTCATGTTGAGAAGAAAGGTCGTTAAGATCGATATGAACGCCTCGCTCAAAGCCGTCGAATAGTTCCGAAGCGTTTGCAACGACGCCTTCCCGATTCGGGAAGGCGTATTTTTTTGCGATCTTCGCTCTGTACGTGATCCGGCTCCCCTTGCGGAGAGCCGGATCACGAAGATCTATGGAGATTATAAGGATGTACGCAATTCAGTCTTTTTCCTGCGTATGCCGCGTCCCTTGGTCCTGCTTTTTCGGGGGAAGATGTTTACAGCCGGAGCAGGACGCACAGCATCCGCCGCACTCGCCGCAAGAGGATCTCCCCTGCATTTTCCGCCGGATCGAGAACGCGATCACGGCCGCGACAAACCCCGCCGCCGCGATCACGATGAGGATCTCCCACCAAGTCACTTCTGTTCCTCCCCGTCGCCGGAAGAGATCGCCGCCTCTTCAAGCGCAGCCGTCTCCGAAGCGACCGATTTCTGTTTGAGCGGGTGCTTTTTGTCCCAGAAATAAATTCCGACGACGACCGCGGCCGCCAATGCCGCGAAGATGAAACAGGTCCACCACCACGAACCGATCAGATAGATCGCCGTTGCCGTGATGTAAGAGGTCCCCACCCAGAAGAGGATCGTCCATTTGAATTTGCCTTTTGGAAGTTCCGCCCGCGCCGTGGCGCACGCCGCAAAACAGGGGATCGTGAGCATGTTGAACGCAATGAACGCAATGAGCGCGGAGGTCGTAATGCCCGTCTGCTGAATGAGGAACATGACTTCCGTAACGCCCTCCTCGGTCGCTTCGAATCCAAGTCCGAGACTGGACGCGATCGTCGCGCAGAGAACGGAGAACGTCGCGATCACGTTTTCCTTTGCGATAAGTCCCGTAATCGCCGCGACCGCAAATACCCAACCGAAGTTCTTCAGCTGCGAACCGAAGCCGAGCGGCGTAAACAGCGGCTGAATGAGCATGCCGAGGCTCGCAAGAATGCTCGACGCCATCTCCTCGTCCGAGAGGTAATGCCAATTCCACGAGAAGTGCGAAAGGAACCAGATGACGATCGTCGAGGCCAGAATGATCGTGAACGCCTTCTTGACGAAATGTTTCAGCTTATCCCAAAGGTGGATCATCAGCCCCTTGAAAAGCGGCTTATGATAGGGCGGAAGTTCCATGATGAAGGGAGGCACATCCCCCCGCATCGTCGTAGCGCGCATGAGAATGACCGTCGTGACGGCGACGATGATCCCGAGCAGGTACATGGAGAGCACGATGAGATCCACCATGGGCGTGCCCGCCGCCCCTAAAATTCCGCCCGCCACCGCGGTGAGAATGGGCAGCTTCGCCCCGCACGAGAAGAACGGGATCACGCGGATCGTGGAAGTTCGTTCGTGATCGTCGGCGAGCGTCCGCGTGTTGATGGTCGCCGGAATGGAACAGCCGAATCCCATGATCATGGGCATGAACGCGCGGCCGGACAGTCCGAAACGGCGGAAGATCCGATCCATGATGAACGCGATCCGCGCCATGTAGCCGGAATCTTCGAGAATGGAGAAGAACATGAAGAGCACGAGGATCTGGGGAATAAAGCTGAGGACCGCCGCAAGGCCTTCCCAAACGCCGCTCACCACGAATCCGCCGACCCATGCGGGCGCGTTTGCGCACGCTGCGTCCAACCCCATGCCGACAAGTCCCGTGAGCCAGCCCATGATATTCTGCAAGATCACGCCCGGTGAAAAGATCGCGCCGTCATAAAAGCACGCGAGCAGCTGCACGCCGACGTTTTCGGTATCGTAGCCGAGTTCTGCGAGGGTGGGAAGCGGCGTGCCCGCGAGATTCGCCCAACCGCCGATGTAGAAAAGATCCTCCGCAAACGTCAGATGGAAAATCATGAACAGCACCACGATGAAGATCGGAATGCCCCATACTTTATGGGTGAGCCATTTGTCCGCCCGATCGGATCTCGTGAGCTTTTCTCCCCTCTCCCTGCGCTTATAGGCCGAGGAATAATTGTTTGCGATATATTTATATCTTGCGTCCGCGACGACCGCTTCGAGATCGGTGCCGAACGTATCGTCCTCGAACGTGGCCTTGAATTCATCCACCATGTTGACGAGTTCCGGGTGCATCTTCACCTCGATCTCGTCCATTTCCGCAAGTTTGACCGCGTGGAAAAGCGGCGCTTCCACCTTTGCGCCTTTGAGCGCGATGTTCACGTCCCGCACGAGATGGGCGAGCGGAGAATCATGCAGCACCGTAACGCCCGCGCGCGGTTGTTTTGCGCAGGAGATCGCCTTGTCCATGAGTTCCTTGATCCCCGTTCCGCGCAGCGCCGAGATCGCGACGACGGGAAGGCCGATTTTCTTTTCAAGCTCCTTTGCGTCGATCTCGTCCCCGCTCTTTTCCACTGCGTCCATCATGTTGAGCGCGATCACGACGGGCACGTCGATCTCCATGAGCTGCGTCGTAAGATACAGGTTGCGCTCGAGATTGGTCGCGTCGACAATGTTGATGACGCACTCGGGCTTTTCGTCGAGAATAAAATTCCGCGAGATCACTTCCTCCGGCGTGTAGGGAGAAAGCGAATAGATGCCGGGAAGATCGACGATTTTGACCGGCTCTTCGCCCCGCTTGTACGAACCTTCGCGCTTATCCACCGTGACGCCCGGCCAATTCCCCACATAGGCGGTCGAGCCGGTGAGAAGGTTGAAGAGCGTGGTTTTCCCGCAGTTGGGATTGCCTGCCAAGGCAAATTTCATCATTTCTTCACCTCCATCGTGACGAGATCCGCTTCCGTCTTGCGAAGCGTAAGCTCGTAGCCGCGGATGGTCACTTCCAGAGGATCTCCGAGCGGCGCTTTCTTTCTCAGCAGAACTTCCGCGCCGGGCGTTACGCCCATATCGAAGAGTCTGCGGCGGAGCCTGCCTTCCCCGAGAACGGTCGTAACGACCCCCTTCTCGCCGACGGCAAACTCACTGAGCGGTTTTTGCTTTGCCATATAATATGTACCTCCGAGAGATTTGACGATGCTTTTCCGCTTCGCTCATGCGACATAGATATGCGAAGCAATGTTTTTATCGAGCGCAAGCCGGCCGTCCTTGACGCGGCAGACCGTACTGCCCCCGCTCGCGGAGAGAACGGTGATCGTCCCCTCGACGAGCACGCCGAGGTTGGACAAATGCTTTTTGGTTTTCTCGTCCGCAACGATTTTTACGATTTTTACTTCCTGTCCCACGGGTGCAAGAACGAGCGGCATATGAAAATCTCCTGTATGGTTCGCTTTTGCGAACCGTTCTTCAAAAAATTCGTTCGCCATTGCTAACCCGCTTCCGAAAAAACGGTTCGCCTCTGCGAACTATGTACATTCTATCACACCGATTTTTCCTTGTCAACTGTTTTTCGGCAAAAAAAACAAAAAAAGTTAGCAGGCGCTAACTTTTTTTTCGGAACTTCGTTTGCCGCCCGATCCGAACGGCCGGAAGTATGTTATTCTTCGATCCCCGCGACCGCGTCGACGGGCGCGCCCTTGGCCGCGGTCCTGATCTTGGCGATCATCTCCTCCATGAGTTCGGGGTTGTCTTTGAGAAACTGCCGCATCTTCTCGCGGCCGTTTGCCACTTTATTGTCGTTATAGCTGAACCACGCGCCGCTCTTTTTGATGACGTCGTACTGCACGCCGAGATCGATGACGCAACCCTCCTGCGAAACGCCCTCGCCGTACATGATATCGAATTCCGCCTGACGGAACGGCGGCGCAAGTTTGTTCTTCACGACTTTGGCGCGCGTACGGTTGCCCGCCGCCCCGTCGGTATCCTTGAGGATATCCGTCTTGCGCACGTCGATCCGGATCGAAGCATAGAATTTGAGCGCCTTTCCGCCCGGCGTCACTTCGGGATTGCCGAACATGACGCCCACTTTCTCGCGGAGCTGGTTGATGAAAATGACGCACGTCTTGCTCTTGTTCACGATCGCCGTGAGCTTGCGGAGCGCCTGGCTCATGAGGCGCGCCTGAAGGCCGACGTGGCTGTCGCCCATATCCCCCTCGATCTCCGCTTTGGGCGTGAGCGCCGCAACGGAGTCGATGACGATAATATCCACTGCGGAGGAACGGACGAGCGCGTCCACAATGTCCAGCGCCTGTTCGCCCGTGTCCGGCTGGGACACATAGAGTTCATCGAGATTCACGCCGAGTTTTTTGGCGTACACGGGATCGAGCGCATGCTCGGCGTCCACAAAGGCCGCAATGCCCCCCATCTTCTGCGCTTCGGCCACGGCGTGCAGGGCGACCGTCGTCTTGCCCGAGGATTCCGGGCCGTATATCTCGATCATCCTGCCGCGCGGGAATCCTCCGATCCCCAGCGCAAGATCGAGTGAAAGGCAGCCCGAGGGAATGACTTCGATATCCGTGTTGCCCGCGTTTGCGCCGAGCTTCATGATCGAACCCTTGCCGTACGTCTTTTCGATCTGCGCAAGCACGGCGTCGAGCGCTTTGAGTTTGTCTTCGTTCATATGGATTCTCCTTTGAGGTTTTTACTTGATTTCCCGATACGCCAAAAACAGCGCGTAATTTACGGCCGTCTCCGTGATCGCTTCCCGCCTCCCGGAAAGCTGATACCGGTACACGTTCACCCGTTCTTTCGTTCCCACGGCGATGTAGCACAGGCCGGGCGGATTGTTCTTTTCGTCCGGCTTGGGGCCGGCAACGCCCGTCGTGGCGACCGCAAGATCGCAATTTCCGCTCTCGAGCAGCCCCGCTGCCATCTCGTATGCCGTTTCGTCGGAGACCGTCCCCTTGCCGCTGAGCGTACTCTCGGAGACATGCAGACGCGCGGCCTTTGCGCGGGCGTCATAGGTATTCAGACCCTCGAAATATACTTCGCTCGCCCCGGGCACGCGCACGATTGCGCGCCCCACACCGCCGCCCGTGAAAGATTCGGCGACGGAAATTTTCATGCGACGGACTTTGAGCGCCTCCACGAGCCGCTCGGCGATCGTCTCGTCGCCCAGCGTATAGATATAGTCCGCAAGCTCCGTCGCCAAAATGCGGGCAACTTCGTCCGCCGTCATTTTGGGCGTGACTCTGTCGTAGATGAGTTCGATGCATGCCGCGCCGTACTTTTCGGTCGCATGCACCGTCAGCGCGCCGCCCGCAGCCTCTCTCGCCAGATTCAAGGCGGATCTGAGCCGTTCCGCGGGGGCGGAGACCGTTCGGATCACGACGCGAAGAAAGCTGTTCTTGCGCCTTGCGTCGATGCGGGGCACCGCTTCCGTGCGCACTTCCTCCGCACCGCGCTCCCCCGTCGGGATCACGCCGAACAGACAGCGCTCCGTCTCCAGCAGATATTCTTCTTCGAATTGCTTCTCCGCCGCGCTCTCCAAAGAGCGGCGCGCGGAAGCAAGCAGGACGGGATCGCAGATGATGAACACGCCGTCCATGTCCGTAGACAGCCGCAGCAGCGCGCTGTTGACTGCGCCGGGCGCGTCGTAGGGAAGAAAGTCGATCTCCTCGAGAAAAACGCCGCCCGCGACGAACGCATCCGTGACGGGAGCATATTCGACGACCGCGACCGGATTATATTTATTAAAGAGGACGACCGCCGCGTATTTCACGCCTCCGCCTCCTTCTTTTCGGAGAGGACCTGTCTGTTTTTCACGATGTAATGGGTCCCGGAGAGGACCGTCGCGAACACGGCAAGCGTAAAGGCGGTAAGCCCCGCGACGGCAAGGCCCGCGCCGACGTTCCCGCCAAGAAACGACATGGCCACAAGCAGCAAGGCAACCGAGACGTCCTGCAATACCGTTTTGATCTTGCCGAGTTTGTCGGCTGCGAGCACGATCCCGCGTTCCACCGCAAGGAGTCGGAACCCGCTCACAATGAGTTCGCGCGCGAGAATGACCGCGACGCACACCCCCGCGAAAATCGTTCCCCAGCCTTTGAAAAAGGAAACTTCGAAAACGGCGGGACGGGTCAAAAGCAGAATGAACGCCGTCGAAACGAGCACTTTATCCGCAATGGGGTCGAGAAATTTCCCCATATTCGTGACGAGATGATATTTTCGCGCGATATAGCCGTCGAGGAAATCGGTAAACGCCGCCAGCACAAAGACGGCGCAGGCGACGAGTTCATGATAGGGAAATTCCACGTAGAAAAGGACAACGAAAACGGGGATCATCAGGATTCTTATCAGCGTGATTTTGTTGGGTAAATTCATGGTTCCTCCTCCGCTTGTCCGTAAAGATCGTATGAATCGGCGCGCTCGATGCGGACAAGACAGCGCTTCCCCTCCTCCGCGCGGGAGGCACGGAAATATACGCAGCCGTCGATCTCATAGGCCTGAAAGCAGGCCCTTCCGACGAAACAGCTCTTTTCGTAATCGATGCCGTCGCAGACGACCTCGAGCTTTTTTCCGACGTATTTTTGCAGATTCGCCGCCGAGATCTCCGCCTGTTTGCGATAGAGCGCCTTGACGCGCCGGTTCTTCACGCGCGCGGGAATTTGCCCCGGAAGCCGATAGGCGGGCGTGTCTTTCTCGCGCGAATAGGCAAAAAATCCGCAGTTTTCGAACTTCGCAACGTCGAGAAAGGCGAGCATCGCCTCGTGTTCCTCTTCCGTTTCGGAGGGGAAGCCCGCCATCAGCGTCGTGCGGACGGCGATCCCCGCTTTGCGCAGTTTTTCGAGCAAAGACAAGATCTCCGCTTTGCGGCTTCGGCGCCCCATGAGTTTCAAAATCCTGTCCTCGGAGTGCTGCAGCGGGATATCGAGGTATTTAATCACCTTGGGATTTTCCCGCACTTCCGCGATCAGTTCGTCCGAAACGACTTCCGGATAACAGTATAGCAACCGAATATGACGGATATTGTCAAGTTCGGAAATTTTTTTGATGAGTTCGACAAACCGATTTTCCCCGAGGTCCTCGCCGTAACGGGTCGTATCCTGCGCGATCAGCACCAGCTCGTCCGTCTCTCCCAAAGAGGCCGCTTCCGAAAGAAGTTCTTCCATGGGATATGAGATATATTTGCCGCGGATCTTCGGGATCAGACAGTAGGTACAGTGATTGAAACAGCCGTCCGCGATTTTGAGATATTTGAGATGGGGAACGGTCGAGACCAGCCGTTCGCCCCGCGCGCCGTCGCCCGTGCCGACCGCGTTCACGCGCCCCTCCCGATAGGAACGTTCGAGCGCGGGAAACAATTCGGAGGCGTCTTTGATCCCCAAAAATACGTCCGCTTCCGTGAGCGCGGGAAACAGTTCGCCGATGAATTTTTCGGGCAGACAGCCCGTGACGACGATCTTTTCGAGCTTACCGCCGCGATAGGCGTTGCCTTCGAGCACCGCCGCGATGGATTCCTCCCGCGCGGCGTTCAGAAAGGCGCACGTGTTGACGATAAGGATCTGCGCTTCGGACAGATCGTCCGTCAACGGACAGCCGTGCCGTTTGATCTCCCCGAGAAGCCTTTCTCCGTCGACGCGGTTTTTATCGCAGCCGAGAGAGATCATGCCGAACGTCTTGTTCATCAATCGAGACTCCCGTACTTCTCTTCGAATTCTTCCTTCGTGAGCAGCACCGTGCGCGCTTTGGACCCCTCGAAGGCGGAGATATATTTCATCGCCTCCATCCATTCGATGATCTTGCCCGCATGATTGTAGCCTACGCCGCACTTGCGCTGGATCAGCGAAATGGAGGCCTGTCCCAGCTTCACGACGACCGCCAGCGCCCGGATATACTGTTCGGTAACTTTGAAATTGCCGTCGTCGCCCCCGCCGCCGATCTCCGAAGCGGAGCCGGATTTGTTGAAGTAATCCGCAACGCTCTCGTCGAAATAGGCCTCGTTGTTGGTTTTTACGTCGTCGATGACCGCCTGCACTTCCTGCGAGCTGAGGAACGCGCCCTGCACCCGCAGACAGTTGAACATGCCCTCCGTACGGTACAGCATATCTCCGAGGCCGAGCAATTTTTCGGCGCCCGATTCATCGAGGATCGTGCGCGAATCCACCTCCTGGATCGTGCGGAACGCGATCCGCGTCGGCAAATTGCTCTTGATCACGCCCGTGATGATATTGACGGAAGGACGCTGCGTCGCAAGCACAAGGTGGATCCCCGCGGCGCGCGCCTTTTGCGAAAGCCGCATGATCCTGTCCTCGATATCCTTCTTGACCTCCGACATGAGATCGGCAAGCTCGTCGACGACGATCACGATCTTGGGGAGACGTTCTTCCTCGCCCACCGCCGCATTGTACTCGTCGAGATTGTGGACGTTGATGCCCTTGTGCGTCTTTTCTTCAAACAGATTGTAGCGGCGTTCCATCTCGTTGATCGCCCAGTTGAACGCCGTCACCGCTTTTTGCGCGTTGTTGATGATCTCGTTGATCATCAGATGCGGAAGCCCTTCGAACACGGCAAATTCGACTTTCTTCGGATCCACGAGGATCAGCCGCAGTTCTTCGGGAGAGTAGCGGCAGATGAGCGAGATCAGCATGGCGTTGAGAAAGACCGATTTCCCGGAACCCGTAGAGCCGGCAACGAGCAGGTGCTTCATCTTCACGATGTCGCCGCAGATGCAGCGCCCCTCGACGTCTTTGCCGATCGCAAACATCAGCGAGCCGGGTTTTGCGTTGAGATACTCTTCCGATTGCAGGATCGAACGGATCCCGACCGTCGCACGGTGCGCATTCGGCACTTCGATGGAAATCGCCCCCGTCTCGTTGTTGACGTACATCGTCACGCCGTCGCGCGCGCGCAGCCGCATGGCGATCTCTTCATCGCGTTTGGTCACGGTGGCGACCGGAATGTTTTTGGGAATATCGATATCGTATTTCGTGACCTGCGGGCCGATTTTTTGACGCACGACCTCCGCTTCCACTTTGAAATTCCGAAGCGTATCGACAATGATCTCCGAATTTCTGAAAATCTCCTCCGTCGACACGTTCGCCGTATCGTCATAGGCGCGGAATTGCGCCGTACTCGGACGGACATATTTGCGATAGATATGCTTTTTCGGTTCGGGCGCCGGAGCAGGCGCAGGGGCCGGCGCGCTGCCGCCGAGCGGAAGCGTACGGCTCAGTCCCCGTTCTCCGCGGGATCTTACGATCGGCTCGGGTTCCGGTTCTTCGGCCGGCTCGTCGATCTCGTCGTCGTCAAAAAGCTCCGACGCGGAACGGCGGCCTCTGCCGAACGATTCGTCTCTGCGCAGGTCCGCGCCGCGCACAGGCTCGGGATCGAGAGATTCGCGGGCGGGGGCCGGCGTCTCCCTTGCGGACAAGGGCGGGATCCCGTCGGTTTCAGGAAATCCTCTGCGAAGCGGAGCGGGTTCCTCTTCCGCACGGGAAACATAAGGATCGGGCACGTCGGCCGGCTCCTCGGGTACGATCTCGGGCGCGGGATCCGGCGCGCGGTATGCGGGACGTTCCGGCTCCGGCTCGGCGGGAAGCTGCGGCTCGGCCGGCTCGTCGAATACGTTGGGCGCGGAAGAGAATTCCGACGTCACATCGCGGGAATAAAAATCTCTGTTTGCCGCGGGATCGACGTCCTGCGCGCGGAACGACGGCGTCTGCGGATAATTGAAATCTTCCTCCGGCTCCGGCGTTACGACGCGCTTGGGCATGGGATCCCGTGCCGCTTCGGCAGAACCCGAAAAGCGATCGGAATATGTTTGCGGCTGCGGAGGCTGCGGAGACTGCGGCGGTTGCGGCGGATCCGCAGGACGCGCCAGATTGCTGGTGCGCTGATAGCGGTTGAACGCCGAATTGCGATCGTAAATCAGATTGGTGCGGTAATTCGTCTTGGGATCGCTCTGAAAGAGGATCTCCCTGCTTCTTTTGTACGGATCTTCCGCCGCGGGGGGCGCGCTCTCCGGCTCCGCGGACATGGCATACGGCTGCGCATACGCGGGCGAAGAGGCCGGCGACGGTTGTTCCGCCGTCATCTTCGCGCGGGGCGCGGGTTCGAGATCCTCGAACGCAAGGCCTTTTTCCGGCTTCGCCTCCGAACGGGCTTCCTCTTTCTCGCGACGGCCCTCGCCCTTCGGCAATTTCAGCTTGGATTTCAGCGGCGTGAGCATCAGAAGGGAAAAACATGCGAGCAACGTGAGGATCGCATACACGATATAGGCACCGGGAGCGGAAAGCAGATAGCGCACGGGATATGCGACAATCCCGAACACAATGCCGCCGCCCGTACCTGCGGAAGCGCTTTGAGAGGCTGCGGAAAAACAGCCGGAAAGATATGCGCCGTAACCGTGCCCCCTGAAAATATGCTCTGCCGTGGCGGTATGTACGATCAGAAAGACTGCGGCGATCAGAAGCGTCGCCCGCACGACGAGACGCACGGGCAGAAACTTCTTCCCGGCGACCATGCTGACGGAAATATACATCAGCAGGATGAGCAAAGGATATACGAAAAATCCAAACAACCCGACGAGAAAAGACGTGATTGCAACGCCGATCCCGCCGAAAATATAACGCCCCGTAACGGCGATCAAAAACGCGACGGCGCTGAACAGCAGCAGCGTCATGCCGAACGTTTCCCTTGTCAAAACCGAAAGTTTGTCCTTATTGTTTTTCTTTTCTTCGCCGCGACCGATTCCGTTCACGATTCCCCTCCGCCCCTTCTTTACGGGTTTTTTGTATATGAATTCACTTTATAGTATAACATTTCTTCCGGAATTTTTCAACGATATTGCAGCAAATTTTTGGCGAATTTCAGAATCCTTTTTTGATCCGAAAAGGCCTTCGGGCGCGGATCGCGCCCGAAGGCCTTCGTTCTTTCCGGCAGACTGCACGGATCGTTCGCAAAATATCATTGTTCGCTTTTCAGAAACAGTCCGTCGGCGCCGGCGTCAAGCACCAACCGTTCGCCTGCGGCGGGATCATTCTGTACGAGATACCGCGCGATCAGCGTTTCGGCATGCGTCTGCAAGAAGCGTTTCAAGGGCCGCGCGCCATAGACTGCGTCGTAACCGTTGTCCGAAATATATGCCTTTGCCCGCGGCGTAACGTCGAGGATCAGCGGGCGTATGCGCGCGGCAAGACGCGCGATCAGAAGATCCACGATCCGATCGATCTCCTCTCTTCCGAGCGGCTTGAAGGTAATGATCTCGTCGAGACGGTTCAGAAATTCCGGACGGAAACTGCGGCGCAAAAGCTCTTTTACCCCCTCTTTCGCCGTGTCCGTGAGTTCGCCGTTTTCGATGCCGTCGATGATGATTTCCGACCCCAGATTGGAAGTTAAGATGATCACCGTATTTTTGAAGTCCACCGTCCGCCCCTGCGAATCGGTGATGCGGCCGTCGTCGAGGATCTGAAGCAGAAGATTGAACACGTCGGGATGCGCCTTTTCGATCTCATCGAAGAGCACGATCGAATAGGGCCGCCGCCGCACCGCCTCCGTGAGCGTGCCGCCCTCCTCGTAACCGACATAGCCGGGAGGCGCGCCGATCAGACGGGACACGGAAAATTTTTCCATGTATTCGCTCATATCGATGCGGATGAGATTTTTTTCATCGTCGAACAGATTTTCCGCAAGCGATTTGGCAAGCTCCGTCTTGCCCACGCCCGTCGGCCCCAGAAACAGGAACGAGCCTATGGGACGGTTGGGATCGGCGATCCCCGCCCGCGCGCGCAGGATCGCTTCCGAAACTCTTTTCACGGCGTCGTCCTGCCCCACGACGCGCTTGTGGAGATCCTCTTCGAGCCGCAGCAACTTGGCGCGCTCCCCCTCTTTCAGCCGCGCGACGGGGATCCCCGTCCAACGCGCAACGATCTTGTTGATCTCTTCCTCCGTCACTTCGTCCTGCAACAGCGCGTTTTCGCGCGAAGAAACATGTTTTTGCGCCTCTTCAAGCTGCTTTTTCAGCGCGGGAAGCTCCCCGTAGCGCAGACGAGACGCCTTTTCCAGCTCGCCGTGCGTCATGGCGGATTCGATCTCGCCGCTCAGACGATCGATCTTTTCTTTGAGTTCCTTTTCCGCGCGGATGGAATTTTTTTCTTCTTCCCACTTCGCCTTCATCGCGTTGAAGGTCTCTTTGCTCTCCGCCAGCTCCTTTTTGAGCGTTTCGAGCCGGGAGACGGAGAGATTGTCCTGTTCCTTGGAGAGCGCCTTCTCCTCCACCTCGAGCTGAATGATCTTGCGGTTCAGCGCGTCCATTTCCGCGGGAAGAGAATCGATCTCCGTGCGGATCATGGCCGCCGCCTCGTCCACGAGGTCGATCGCTTTGTCCGGCAGAAAGCGGTCGGTGATGTATCGGTCCGAAAGCGTCGCCGCCGCGACGAGCGCGTCGTCGTGAATGCGCACGCCGTGAAAGATCTCAAACCGTTCTTTGAGTCCGCGCAGAATGGAGATCGTGTCCTCCACGGTGGGTTCGCCGACCAGCACGGGCTGAAACCGGCGCTCCAGCGCGGCGTCTTTTTCGATATATTTCCGGTATTCGTCGAGGGTCGTCGCGCCGATGCAGTGCAGTTCCCCGCGCGCAAGCAACGGTTTCAGAAGATTGCCCGCATCCATGGCGCCTTCGCTCTTTCCCGCCCCCACGACCGTGTGCAGTTCGTCGATAAAGAGCAGGATGCCGCCGCCGGAATCGGCGACCTCTTTGAGTACGGCTTTCAGGCGTTCTTCGAATTCGCCGCGGTACTTCGCGCCGGCGATCAGGGCGCCCATATCGAGTGAAAAGAGCGTCTTGCCCTTCAATCCCTCCGGAACGTCGCCGCGCGCGATCCGCTGCGCCAACCCCTCGGCGATCGCCGTTTTGCCCACGCCCGGCTCGCCGATCAGAACGGGATTATTCTTGGTCTTGCGGGAAAGAATGCGGATCACGTTGCGGATCTCTTCGTCCCGCCCGATGACAGGCTCCAATTTGTGTTCGCGGGCGCGCTTGGTGAGATCGCTGCCGTACTTCTCCAACGCCTCGTAACTGTTTTCGGGAGTATCATTCGTCACATTCTGATTTCCGCGCACCGCTTTCATCCCCTTGAGAAACAGCTCCTTCGTCACGCCGAAGCGCCCGAACGTATCGCCGAGACGCCCCTCCAAGTTGTCGAACAGACACAGGAAGAGATGTTCGACGGAAATATATTCGTCTTTCATTCCCTGCGCAAGCTGTTCCGCCTCGGCAAGCGCCCTCTGAAACGCCGCGGTCGGATAGAGATTCCCCGGAGCAACGTTGGAAACGTGCGGAAGTCGGTCGAGATCCTCCGAGAGAGAGCGCGCAAGCCCCTCGGCATCCGCGCCGCCGCGGCGCAGAATGCGCAGACAAAGTCCGTCCGGTTCCAGAAGCGCTTCCGCAAGATGCTCCGCGGTAAGCTCCGCATTGCCGCGCCGTACGGCGCCGTTTTGCGCCTCGCGGATCGCCTGCAAAGATTTTTGCGTAAATTTCCCAACGTCCATCACATTGCCCTCCCTGTTGTTTTTTTCGTTATTATTATACCGCTTTCGGAGAATCGCTAAACAAATGAAACAAAAAAGCCCTCCCTTTCGGAGAGCTTCCTTCATTGTTCCATGATCTCGAGATACGGCTTGCCGAGAACGTACTTTGCGACCGTAAGCAAGTTGCCGTCCCGATCCGTCCGCTGTTCCGTAAGGAACCAATCCGGATGGCGCAAAACCTTGACGGCGATATCGTCCCAGACGTAACAGCCCTTTTCGCCCGAGATCCGCGTCATATCCCGGATCCTGCGCGCGATGCGGAAGAGAATGCCTTCGCCCGCGATCGACTCCTCCTGAATGTTCAGCTGCGGGCGGCGGCAGGTGTCCATCGTGACCGCCGTGTGCGGGTGCCTGACGGCCCGAGAAAACGCCGCGCGGTCGAGGGCATGATTGAATTCGTAGCCGTGATAGTTGGGTTGCTCCGCGATGTTCCCGCCCATAAACAGGAATTTTTCGCACACGCCCCGCGCCAGAATGCGGGGGATCAACGTCATAGGTCCGAGGCTCAAAAGAAGATACGGGCCGGAGAGATCGCGCAAAAATTCCCCGAAACTTTGCACGGGACAGGGCGGCTGCGCCGCGGGGAACAACTCTCCCATGCCGTCCTCGCCGTGGATCTCTTTGAGAAAACATGCAGGCTGCGCCTCGGCCGAGGTATCGACGATCGTGACGGGCGGAAGCGGATGCGGAAAATGTGCGACGAGTTTCTTCGCGTTGGCAAGCGAGACGGCGGCGGGCACATTGCCGCCGACGGCAACCAGCGTCACTTCGCGATCTTCCGCCGGCGCGTGCAGCAGAACATCGCAGGTCGCCAGCGCGTCGTCCAATCCGTAATCGCAGCACAGAATGAGCCGCATTTCGATCCCCTCCCTTGAACGTTTCTATTTGAGGAATTTCCCGTACACTTCCGAAGCCGGCGAGAAATACGCAAAGGTATCCGAATATTTTTTGATGATCCGCTGCAATTCCGCGATCTGCCGTTTGCGGATCAGGCACACGAGCATACATTTGTCCGTGTGGGAATACATGCCGGTCGCATGGACCAGCGTGACGCCGTGATGCGTTTTTTCCATGATCTCCTGCGCCACCTCGTCGGGATTGTTGGTGATGATCTCGAATTTATAGGCCGTCTGGAACCCGTGCATGATGACGTCGCACGTCTTGCTGGTCACGAACAGGGAGACGAGGGCGAGCAGCACGGGCATGAGCTTTTCCGTAAAGGCCGCGCCTTGGTTGTAGACGAAGAAGGAGGCGATGACGACGGTCGCGTCGAAGGCGAACGTCATCCAGCTCACGCTGAGATACCGCCATTTCTTTTTGACGACGGAAGCGATGATCGAAGTTCCGCCCGAGGTCCCGCAGCTGCGAAGCATGATCGCCAGCGCAACGCCGAGCAGGATCCCTCCTGCGACCGCAGCCATGATCCCGTACCCCACTTTCTCCCCTTCCGCCGGAATGAATTTCGGGAAACCGGGGATCGCCTCAAAGGCAATGAGAAGCCCCGAAGAGAGCAGCATGGAACAGGTCGAGACGACCGCTTCCCGCTTCCCCAGCAGAAAGAACGCCACAAAAAACAGCGGAACGTTGAAAATAATCAGAAAGTACCCCGAATTGATCTGTTTTCCCGATTGCCCGGTAATGTATTCGAGCAGGACGGACAGACCGTTGATCCCTCCCGGGGCGAATTTATTGGGACTTACGAATACGTAGATCGCAAGCGCCCGCACGATGCCGGAAAGCAATACGGGCAAGATCCCCAGAGTAAAAATCTGCCACAATTTCAAGCGAAATTTACTTTTATCCATTGCAACTCTCTCTCCGCGGCGTTATCTCCGCACAGTTCTCTATCTTATCATACCTCGTTTCGTTTGGCAACCATTTCGAAGAATTTCTCGAACAAAAAAACCTTCCGACGGGCGGAAGGTTGAATTTTTATGCCGATTCTTCGTCTCCCGGGGAGGGAAGGTCTTGCGGAAGCTCCACACGCACTTTTCCGTAATTGTAGTAGAGCTGCGTGATCGTGAACCGTTCCGATTTTGCGGAAGCGTCCGGCTGCGATTCCGGATCGTCCT
The DNA here is from genome assembly GCA_947589085.1 of uncultured Clostridia bacterium. Taxonomy (GTDB): domain Bacteria; phylum Bacillota; class Clostridia; order Christensenellales; family Borkfalkiaceae; genus Gallimonas. The sequence continues at coordinate 200,444 of CANPZD010000002.1, read as the reverse complement.
CGTCCTGCGTTTTCGTCCCGAAAAGCTGCGGTCCTATCGCACTGCGCTTCCCGGCGGGATGGCGCAGGCGCGGCGCAGGTACGGGCATGGGTACGGGACGCATGCGTTGCCGCATTTCGGAGTCTTGCGCGGGAAGCTCCTCTTCGTCCGAACGGACTTCACAGATGCACGCGCTCGGCTTGCCGTCGTTGATCTTGAGCACAAATTTCTCCGCAGCGGCCTTTTCCGCCGCCGTATCCGTGTGCTCCAAAACGCCCTGGACAAACGATTCCAACGTTTCCTGCATGGCCGTAAGCCCGTTCTCCGTAACGACATATCCCTTGTCGCTTTCGCTGTATTCGAAATTCGAAGATTGATCCTTGGCGAATACGGGAATCTCGAATCCCGCAAAGAACGCGGCGTATGCTTCTGCGGAATACGTTTCCGTGTCCCATTCCCCCCATTTTCCGTCCTCGCCTTTGGAACGCTGCCAGAGCGTAAGTTCTTCGCCGAACTCGACGTACAGCTCGGCCTCCGTCGTCGTTTTGCCGTCGGATTTCTCTTGCATTTCGAGATGTCCCCTCTCGCCGTCAAAACAATAAACAGAGGTTTGCTCGGACATGGTATCGCCGTTTTCGCCCGACCCGCTCTTGACAACGGTTTTTACGCAATAATTTTTTTCTTGTTCGAACACAGATTCCCACTCCGTGTCTTTGACCTTTTCTCCCATAAGTTCCGTCGGATCGGTTTTTTCCGTGACCGAACCGCCGTTTGCGGGTCCGCACCCCGCAAGCACCGCACAGCCGCAGGCTGCCAGAAGCGCCGCTGTAATGATTTTTTTCATAGACGATCTCCTTTTGATCGACTTCAGTATGCGCAGACCGAAAAAGGTTATGCAAAAACGCGGAATCGCTGCGCGGACGATAATTTATCGCATGAAAAAAAGCCCTCCGCAAAGAGGGCTTTTTTGTAAATGGGGTCAGGAAATATGCGCGTCGAGGAACGCCTGAACTCCCGCGGGGATCGTAACGACCGTCGTGCCGAAGTCGCTGAATTTGTTGACGCCGGAGGCGGTGATCTTCCCCTTTGCGATGCTGCCGCCCTCCGCGATGTTGAGATCCACGTTGATCTTCATGGAAGCTTCGGAAAGTCTGCCTTCCGTCACGAAATAGGTCGCTTCGCCCGACCACTTTGTTCCCGTATCGTCGAAACCGATATCGTCCAGATATTCGTCGATGAAAAGTTTGCACTTCTCTTCTGTCAGTTTGAATCCTTTCTTCGTCTTTTCAAAGTAAGAGAAATCGAGAAATTCGCTGAGATTCATTTTCGAGAAGTCGGAGAGAGTTTTGATATTGGTAAACCCGTAATTCATTTCCCATTCTCCGTTCATGTTCTCGGCGACCGCAATGCCCGTCCCCGCTTGAATCGCATAGACCGTTCCGTTCAATACGGGCAGATTGTATTCATCGGCCGTACCGCTCGTCGTTATAACGATCTCCACCGCGTTTTCCGTCACCTTGATCTCATATTCCAGATTGTACTGGATGAGGGGCAGCGTGATCATCGCGATCTTGGCGGAAGCATGGATCGTTTCCTTGAAATGCGTGGTGCAATTCGTGTATTTTGCGGGATCGAGCACGCTCTCGTAATACGTTTGAGAAATCATTTCGCCGTTCGAAGGGCAGGGAATATAGTAACGGAATCCGTCCTCCAGCTCAAAGACGCCGACGACCACGTGTTTATAATTTTCTCCCTCGGCGTCCGATGCGGCAAGCGTCGAGGCCCCCGTGGTATACGTGATCTCGCCCAGCTCGGCGCTCTTCACGTCCTCGGCCGTATAATCGCCGAGATTCATTTCGGCATATTCTTCGGCGGCGATTTTCCGTTTGGATTCGTACGACACGAACGAAGCGTCCGTGGAGCCGCCGTCGATCTCGTTGCCGAGAAACGCCTTTGCGGCGGTTTCCGTCGATTCATAGGTTTGCTTGGAGAGCTCTCCGTCAAACGTTTCGCTGTAATTGCCCCCGCCGCACGCGGAAAGCCCCAGCACACCGGCCATGGAAACAGCCAAAGCGGTCATGATAAAGCCAGATTTTTTCATTTCTCTTCTCCTTGAAAAAATTTATAATTTTATTATATGCGCCCGCGGAAAAAAGTCAAGCGCCTGTAAAAAAATGTCAAAAAAAAGGCCCCCGCAAGGGGGCCGAAACGGTTGAAACTATTTGATCTTCCAGATAAGTTCCGCGTAATCCTTTACGGAACGATCCGCCGAGAACTTGCCGGCCGCGCACAGATTCAGCAGGCTCTTCGTGTAGAACGCGTCCGTTCCGTAATCGCGCAGTAGCGTTTCTTTCACGCGGATATAATCCGCAAAGTCGTAAGCGACGAGATATCTGTCCGGCTCATGACCGGAAACAAGGCTCTCGTGCAGCCGTTTGAGCACGCCGCGCTCATCGGAGAACGTGCCGTCGATCAGCGCATCCGTCACGCGTTTGAGTTCGGGACTGCTGTTGATGATCGCGGAAGGATTGTAGCTACGTTTGATAACGGCGACCTCATCCACCGTCGCGCCGAAAATATAGTTGTTCTCCCGGCCCGCTTCCTCGCAGATCTCGACGTTCGCGCCGTCCATGGTGCCGAGGGTGACCGTGCCGTTGAGCATGAACTTCATGTTGCCCGTGCCGCTCGCCTCCATGCCCGCGGTAGAGATCTGCTCCGAGACATCCGCCGCGCAGACGAGTTTTTCCGCATAGGAGACGTCGTAGTCCTGCACGAACACCACGCGCATGAATTTCGAAACTTCCGCGTCGCCGTTCACAAGTTTTGCGATCTCGTTGATCAATTTGATGACGGCCTTCGCCATATAGTAGCCGGGCGCGGCCTTGGCGCCGAAAATGAACGCCGTGGGCGGGAAATCCTTGATGGACCCCTCTTTGATCCCGTAATAGAAGTGCAGAATGGAGAACGCGTTCATCAGCTGGCGCTTGTACTCGTGCAGACGCTTGATCTGAATATCGAAGATGAAATTCTCCGGGATCTCAACGCCCTCCCGCTCCTTGATATAGGCCGCCAGCTTGCGCTTGTTCTCCGCCTTGATCCGCTTGAAATCGGGCAGGATCTCGCCGACATACGGTTTGAGGCCGGCCAGCTGTTTGAGATCGGTATGCCATGCGTCGCCGATCTTAGAATCGATGACTTTCGCAAGTTCGGGATTGTTCAGCAGGATCCAACGGCGCGGCGTGATCCCGTTCGTGATATTGACGAATTTCTCCGGGAACAGCTCGTACCAATCCTTGAAAGTCTCCTTTTTGAGGATTTCGGTGTGGATTTCCGCAACGCCGTTGACCTTGGAAGATACGTAGATGGCGAGATTTGCCATGTGGACGATCCCGTCCCGCACGATAAAGAAGCGCGAACTGTCAGGCTGCTGTTCCGACAGGCGGTCCTGGCAGGCGACGATCTGCTCGTAGACGTCGGGCAAAAGATCGGAAAGCGCGAGCGCGTCCCACTTTTCGAGCGCCTCGGCCATGATCGTATGGTTCGTGAAGTTGAACGCTTTGTGGCAGACTTCGAACGCCTCTTCGAACGAAAGTCCCTGCACGCGCAAGATCCGCAAAAGTTCGGGAATTGCAAGCACGGGGTGCGTATCGTTGAGTTGGAAGCAATATTTTTCGGGAAGTTTCCGGAGATCTTTTCCCGTCGCCTTATACTTCCGCACGATATCCTGCAAAGACGCGCTCACCATGAAGTATTGCTGGCGCAGACGCAGCATTTTGCCGACCATCGTATTGTCGTTGGGGTACAGCACGTCGCAGATCTTCGTCGCATTGAAGTTCTCGACGGCTTTCGCATCCCCCTTCATGGTATCGAACAGCTCGAAGTCGAAGGGACGGACGGGTTCGCTGCTCCAGAGGCGAAGCGTATTCACGACGCCGTTTTTATATCCGAAGATCGGCATATCGTAGGGCACGGCGAGGATATCCATATCGGAAAAATGAACGATCGTGGCGTCGCGCTCCTCGCGCACGCTCCACGGATCGCCCCATTTGAGCCAATCGTCGCCTTCCTCTTTCTGATAGCCGTCCACAAAGAGCTGACGGAACAGACCGTAGCGGTAACGGATCCCGTAGCCGTCGAGGGGAAGCCCCGTGCTCGCGGCCGATTCGAGATAGCACGCCGCCAAACGGCCGAGACCGCCGTTGCCGAGCGCGGCGTCCTCCACTTCCTCGAACTGCCCGAGATCCTCTCCGACGGAGGCAAGCGCGCCGCGCACGTCGTCCAAAATCCCGAGATTCATGAGGTTGTTGTAGATCGCGCGCCCCATGAGAAATTCCGCGGAAAAATACCCGCAGCGCTTCTTATCGACAGCCGAAGAGGCAGCCCAATCGGGATAAACTTCCTGCATGACCGCCTTCGACACGGCATTGTAAAGCTCTTTCTTATTCGCATGCCGGATGTCGCATGCGTAGTCCGCGCGCAGGATGCGCTCCACGTCGTTCAAAAACTCTTTTTTCTGAAATTTCATTGTATTCTCCGATTCCTCGCTTTCGCCGAGGGATTATTGCCATTTGTGAGACACCGCATTCCATTTTAGCACAAGAGGACGCGCTTGTCAATTGCTTTGGGAATGTTTTTCAAGGCTGCTTTTTTCAGCCATTCGAGGAAAAAAAATTTTTTCGTCAAATTTCGCCATGATCCCAAATCCGGTTGAAAAATATTTTTGATTATGTTATAATACGATTCGGTGTGTACAAGCACAGCCAAAAAAATGAGATCCGGCTTTGGAAGAAACGGATGCGAAGATACAAGGAGGTTACTATGAAACAATGTGAAGCGAACTGCGCGGCGTGCGAATCTTTGGGCACCCCCGAGCAGGAAGCGAAGCTCCATGCGGTGATCGCGGAGTCGAAATCGACGCCCGGCTGCCTCATGCATATTCTGCAGGAGGCGCAGGCCATCTACGGCTATCTTCCCATGCAGGTGCAGAAGACCATCGCGCAGGAGCTTGGGATTCCTCTCTCCGAGGTGTACGGCGTCGTGACGTTCTACTCGCAATTTTCCCTTACCCCCAAGGGCAAAAACCGGATCAGCGTCTGCCTCGGAACGGCATGCTACGTCAAGGGCGCGGACAAGATCCTGCAAGAGGTTGAAAAACAGCTCGGCATCAAGTGCGGCGAATGCACCGCAGACGGGTTGTTCTCCATCGACAGTTGCCGCTGCGTCGGCGCATGCGGCCTCGCGCCCGTCATGATGATCGGCGAAGAGGTTTACGGAAAACTCACCCCCGACATGATCGGCAAAATTCTCGATGAACACAGGGAGGCAAGCAAATGACGATTCAGGAACTCGACGCGATCCGTCAGAGCAAAAAAGAGCTTATCGACGTTCGCCGCCTCGTAAAAGAACAGGCGGAAAAGCTCGCCGTACATACCGGTTACCGTCATCAGGTCCTCGTATGCGGCGGCACGGGCTGTACCTCTTCCCACTCGATGCAGGTCATCGCGCAGCTCGAGGCTTCGATGAAAGAACTCGGCATCGACGACGTCCTGCTCGTAAAGACCGGCTGTTTCGGTCTCTGCGCGCTCGGCCCCATCATGATCGTGTATCCCGAGGGCGCCTTCTATGCGCAGATGACCCCCGAACATGCAAAGACGGTCGCCGAAAAGCACCTCGTAAAGGGCGGCTCGGTCGTGAAAGACCTGCTCTATAAAGGGACGGTCCTTGCAGACGGCAGCGTGATCCCCTTCGCGGAGACCCCTTTCTATAAAAAACAAATGCGCATCGCGCTCAGAAACTGCGGCGTGATCGCGGCGGAGGACATCGACGAAGCGATCGCCGCGGGCGATTATATGGCGCTCGAAAAGGTGCTCTCCTCCATGACGCCCGACGAAGTCATTCAGGAAGTTCTCGACTCCGGTCTGCGCGGACGCGGCGGCGCGGGCTTCCCCACCGGCAGAAAATGGATGTTCGCCAAGGCTTCGCAGGGCGATATCAAATACGTGTGCTGCAACGCCGACGAAGGCGACCCCGGCGCGTTCATGGATCGTTCCGTTCTCGAAGGCGATCCCCACTGCGTGCTCGAAGCCATGACGATCGCCGGCTATGCGATCGGCGCGCATCAGGGCTATATCTACGTGCGTGCGGAATACCCCGTCGCCGTCGAACGCCTGAAGATCGCGATCGGACAGGCGCGGGCATACGGCTTGCTCGGCAAAAACATTCTCGGCCTCGGGTTCGACTTCGATATCGATCTCCGCCTCGGCGCGGGCGCGTTCGTCTGCGGCGAAGAGACCGCGCTCATGACGTCCATCGAAGGCCACCGCGGCGAACCCAGACCCCGTCCGCCTTTCCCCGCCGTAAAGGGTCTGTTCGGCAAACCCACGATCCTCAACAACGTCGAAACGTGGGCGAATATCAATCCCATTATCGTACGGGGCGCCAAGTGGTATTCCTCGATCGGAACCGAGAAGAGCAAGGGCACCAAGGTGTTTGCGCTCGGCGGGAAGATCACCAACGTCGGCCTCGTGGAAGTTCCCATGGGGACCACGCTCCGCGAGATCGTCGAAGAGATCGGCGGCGGCATTCCGAACGGCAAAAAATTCAAAGCCGCGCAGACGGGCGGCCCTTCCGGCGGCTGTATTCCCGCCGACCTCATCGATACCCCCATCGACTTCGATAACCTCATCGCCATCGGATCGATGATGGGTTCGGGCGGACTTATCGTCCTCGACGAGGACACCTGCATGGTGGATATCTCCAAGTTCTACCTCGAATTCACCGCGGACGAGAGCTGCGGAAAATGCACCCCCTGCCGGATCGGGACCAAGCGGCTTTTGGATCTTCTCACGAAGATCACCGAGGGCAAGGGCACGGAGGACGATCTGGTCAAGATCCAGGATCTTGCGGAACACATGAAAGCGTCCTCGCTCTGCGCGCTCGGACAGTCCGCTCCCAACCCCGTACTCTCCACGATCAACAAATTCCGCAGCGAGTACGAGGATCACATCAAGAATCACCATTGCGCGGCAGGCGTATGCAAGGCGCTTTTGAGCTACTCCATCGACAAAGAGAAGTGCATCGGCTGCGGCCTTTGCTCGCGGAACTGCCCCGTCGGCGCGATCTCGCGGACAGACTACACGGCGCCCGGACACAAACTTGCTTCGTTTGCGATCGACCCCGCAAAGTGCATCAAGTGCGGCGTTTGCCTCGGAAACTGCAAATTCAAAGCAGTCGAGAGAAAGTGAGGTGACTACTATGGTAAATCTGAAAATCAATAATATTCCCGTAAGCGTACCCGAAGGTTCGAGCATCCTCGACGCGGCGCGTCTCGCCCACGTCGAGATCCCCACCCTTTGCTATCTGAAAAATGTGGCATGCGTCGGTTCCTGCCGTATGTGCCTCGTCGAAGCGACGGGCGCGCGCGGCCTCGTCGCCGCCTGCGTATACCCCGTTTCCGAGGGCATGGAAGTGCAGACGAATACGCCCAAGTGCAGAAAGAGCAGAAAGGTCACGCTCGAACTTCTTCTCTCCAAACATAAGAAGAAATGTCTCTCCTGCGAACGGAACAACAACTGCGAATTGCAGCGCCTTTCCGTCGAATACGGCGCAGACGAGGATCGCTTCGAGGGAGAATTGCAGAATACACCGTTGGACGACAGCAATCCCTGCGTCGTGCGCGACAACGACAAGTGCATCAACTGCATGCGCTGCGTGGCGGCTTGCAAAAAGCAGCACGTCGGCGCGATCGGCCCCATCGGGCGCGGGTTCCATGCGCATGTCGGAAGCGCGGGCGGCGTTCAGCTCAAGGATTCCTCCTGCGTGGGATGCGGTCAGTGCGTGGTCGCCTGCCCCGTCGGCGCGCTCACGGTGAAATCGAACATTCCCGAAGTGCAGGCCGCGCTCGAAGATCCCGCAAAGCATGTGGTATTCTTTACCGCACCCTCCGTGCGTGCAACGCTCGGCGAGGCATTCGGACTTCCCGTCGGCACGAACGTCGAGGGCAAAATGGTCGCGGCCATCCGCCGCCTCGGCAAGTGCAGCGTATTCAACATGGACATCACGGCGGATCTCACCATTATGGAAGAGGCGACCGAACTTCTCAATCGCATTCAGACGGGCGGCGTACTGCCCATGTTCACGTCCTGCTGCCCCGGTTGGGTGAGATTCGTCGAACAGACGCACCCCGAGATGATCCCTAATCTCTCCACCTGCAAATCTCCGCAGGAGATGTTCGGTGGTCTGCTCAAAACGTATTACTGCGAGAAAAACAACATCGACCCGAAAGATCTCTTCGTGGTCTCCGTGATCCCCTGCTCCGCCAAGAAATTCGAGTGCAAGCGCCCCGAAATGAACGGCGAAGTGGACGTCGCCCTCACGACCCGCGAGCTTGCCCGCATGATCAAGACCGCCGGGATCAAATTCACCGAGCTTCCCGACGAAGCGTTCGACGATCCCTTTGCCACCTGTTCGGGCGGCGGCACGATCTTCGGCGCAACGGGCGGCGTGATGGAAGCGGCGCTCCGCGTTGCCGCAAAGACGCTGGACGGGAAGTTCGAAGTCGTCGATTTCCCCGAAGTGCGCGGCACGAATCCCATCAAGGAAGCGACGTATAAAGTCGCCGGAAAGACAATCCGCGTCGCCGTGGCCAGCGGCCTCGAAAATGCGGAAACCGTGATTCAGTCTTTGCAATCGGGCGAAAAGAAGTACGACTTCGTGGAGATCATGGCGTGCCCCGGCGGCTGTGTGAACGGCGGCGGACAGCCGACCCTGCCCGACAGCGTCCGCAACAATGTGGAACTTCGCGACGAACGCGCCAAGGCGCTCTATGCGAGCGACAAGCAGAATAAGCTGCGCCTCTCTTCCGAAACGCCGGTCATCGATTGCCTGTACAAGGAATACTTCGGCGCGCCCAACAGCCACAAGGCGCATGAAGTGCTGCACACTTCTTACAAACCCGATCCGAGAGTTTGATTCCTCGGTCACAAAGCGCCGTCCGATGCGGACGGCGCTTTTTTCGTGCGTCCGCCGATCGCGGGAAAATCGCAATTTTTATAAAAAACATCGTTTCCGGTTGCTATTTCTTTGAAAATGTGATAAGATAACGTTTGGAACGGTCTTTATGAAGAAGCATAAAAACGGTAAATTGCATACGCAGGTTCCCTCCGCCGAGGAAGAAAAGGCGCCTGCCGTGTCCGACAAGGACGTTCTCAAGACGGACGAAGGGAATACCATGCCCGAAAACGGACCTCAGGAAAATGTTTCCGAAAAGGAAAATTTCGAAGCCCTTCAACAGGAAGAGGCGGTGCGCAAGCGGCAGGAGGAACGGCGCAAAAAGCGCAATTGGTGGATAAAAACCGCACTTCTCCTCGTGCTCATCGGCGCGTCCGTCTATGTCCTCTTCCCCATTACGAACTCTCTGACGGACGAGGGAACGCGCGGATTTCTCGATATGGTGAAGGGCGCGAACCTCGGCTATTTCTTTGCGCTTCTCTGCGTTTTCCTGCTCTATATCCTCACGGAAAGTTTTCAATATTCGTATATACTGAAAACTTCGACGGGAAAATTCCGTCCCCGCAATTCCATCAAAGTCGCCCTGCTCGGCAAATATTACGACGCTGTGACCCCTCTCGGCACGGGCGGCCAGCCTTTTCAGATCTACTATCTGCACAAAAAAGATATTCCCAAGGGCATTGCGACGGCCGTTCCCCTCGTAAAGTACACCTTTTCGACCTTTGCAAAGGGAATTCTTTCGATTGTATTTTTCGCACTCGTATTCGTCATTTTGCCGCCCGAGGTCTCCCATAAGAACGGCTTTACGGCGATCTATGTGCTTGCATGGGTCTCCATGTTCGTCAACATGATCATTCCCGCGATCATGATCTTCGGCTCCCTCTTCCCGAGAGCGGGGAAAAAGCTCATGATCCGCATCGTCGCTTTTCTCGCAAAGATCCGCATCGTAAAACGGAAATACACGGTCACGAAGAAGTACGTGAAAGAGATGGGCGAATACCGCCGTTCGCTCAAAGAGATCCTCAAACGGTGGTGGATCGTCATTCCCCTACTCGGCATCGCGCTCGTGACGGCGGTCATCAACTTCTCTCTCCCCTTCTTCACGGCGACGGCGCTTGCAAATACGTCGCCCACGTGGGATCTGTGGGCGCAGATGTTCTGCGGAGGACTTCTCGCGTATTATTCCGCCTCGCTGCTCCCCACTCCGGGCAACTCGGGCGGCATCGAACTTACATCCGGGCTTGTATTTGCCTCCGTCCTCAACAACGTTGCCGGCGGCGCGGCGGGCGCGGTCAGCGCGTGGATCATCCTCATCTGGCGCTTCTTCACCTATTACGTATACATTATCGCGGGGATCGGGATCAATATCTTCGAGATCATCCGCAGCGCCGTGAGAAACCGCCGTGCAGCCAAAATCGGAAAAACAATGTGACGGATCCCGAAAGCAACACATCAAAAAACAGGCTCGATCGAGCCTGTTTTTTTCTGTTATTTTTTATGAAAGTCTCTCCAAGGGCACGATCACGGGCGTCGCTTTCCCCTTGTTCAGCACAAGATAGCAATAGCTGGCGTCCGCATATGCGCCCAGCGCGCCGGGATTGATGCAGAGCACGCCGTCCGCCTCTCTGATCCCGGCCTTATGGGTATGGCCGTAGAGCGCAAGATCGCATCCGAGTTCTTTCGCGCGGGCGGCAAGCCGACCGAGGTTTGACTTCACGCCGTAACGATGCCCGTGGCAGCAGAAGATCCGCACGCCCTCCGCTTCGATGACCTCCTCGTCTGAACCGTAAAACGCGTCGCAATTTCCGCGCATGACGTAAGTCTTTTCCGGGAACGCCGAAACCGTGCGGCGCATATCCGCAGAGCCGTCCCCGAGGTGCACTATGCCGTCGTTTTCGGCAAAAAGAGGTTCCAGCTTTCCGATCGCCCCGAGGCGGCCGTGAGAATCCGAGATGACGACGAACGTTTTCAAAGTTGTTCTGCAAGCGCGCGCAGCGCCCGCCCCCTGTGCGAAACGGAATTCTTCGCCGCCTCCCCGGCCTCGGCAAACGACTGCCCCAATTCGTCGCTGTAAAAGAGCGGATCGTAGCCGAATCCGCCGATCCCGCGGCTCTTCGAAAGGATCGTGCCATAGGCGCGCCCTTCGGCGGTGAGCTGCCTTCCGTCCGGAAAGACAAGCGCGACCGCGCAGCAAAAATACGCGCGGCGATCCGAAACGCCCTGTAAATTTTTCAAAAGAAAGGCGTTGTTGCCCGCATCCCAATCCGAAGGCGCGAATTTTTCCGCATAGCGTGCGCTGTAAACGCCCGGCGCCCCGCCCAGCGCGTCGACGCAGAGTCCGCTGTCGTCCGCAAGCGCGGGAAGTCCCGTCGCGCCGCACACCGCGCGCGCTTTGAGCAGCGCGTTTTCGAGAAACGTTTCTCCCGTTTCTTCGACTTCGCCGAAAAATCCGGCGTCCGCCTCGGAAAGGATCTCGAAGCCGTTCAGAATTTCACGGATCTCCCGCAGTTTATGCGAATTTCCTGTCGCAGCAACGAGCTTCATGATTCCTCCAAGGGGACAAACCCGTACTTTTCGAGATCGAAGAGGCCCCGATCCGTGAGCTTTAATTTGGGAATCACGGCAAGCGATAAAAACACGAGCGTCATAAAGGGTTCGTAACATTCCTTTACGCCCATGCCGCGCGCCGCGTCCGCGATCTCGCCCGTATTTGCGATCACCTCTTCCGCCGGAGCACTGCTCATAAGCCCGGCGATATCCAGCGGAAAGATCTTCTCCGAATTTTCGCTGACGAGCGCCATGCCGCCTCCGGCGCCCTCGAGCAACGCCGCAGCGCGCGCCATTGCCCTGTCGTCGTCGCCTAAAATCACAAGATTGTGACTGTCGTGCGCGACGGAGATCCCGATGGCGCCCCCATGAAAGCCGTATCCCTTCACAAGTCCCAATCCGACGTTCCCGGTCGCGTGATGCCGTTCGATCACGGCGAGTTTGCAAAGATCCGTTCCCTTTACGTTCAGCGTGCCCGCGGGAACTTCCACCAACGTTTCCAAAGTATACAGGCCGTACGGCAGAACTTCCATGGCGCGCAGCTTGCCGCCCTTGACAACGATCCGAAACGTCTCCTCCGTGACCGGCTTGATATGCACGGTGCTTTTGACCGCGGACGGAAGATAGCGTGCGGACGTATCGAACAGAGCTTTTCCGTTCTCCGCAACAAGCTTGCCGCGCTTGAAAACGGCCGTCACGCGGAACCCGACGAGGTCGTCGACGAGTACCATGTCCGCAACATAGCGCGGAGCGACGGCGCCGATCTCCGGAATATGATAGCATTCGGCCACGTTCAACGTCGCCATTGCGATCGCGTACTTTGCGGGAAGGCCCGCGCTGACAAGGCGGCGAAGCGCGTCGTCGATATGCCCGCGGATGGAGAGATCTTTTGCGTTCTTATCGTCGGAACAGAGAAGATAGCGGCGGAAATTATAGGCGTCGACGGCGTCCTTCGCGTCGGCAATGTTGTTGACCGAAGAACCGCAGCGGATCTGAATGTACATGCCCCGCGCAACTTTTTCGCGGCACTCTGCAGGCGTGAGCGACTCGTGGTCGGTGAGAACGCCCGCACAGCGGTAGGCATTGAGCGCATCGCCCGCAAGTCCGGGCGCATGGCCGTCTACGGGTTTCTTCTCTCTGTGCGCGCTCTCGATCTTGCGTAAAACATCTTCGTCCGCGCCGAGGACGGCGGGGAAATTCATCATTTCGCCCAGACCGAAAAAAAGCTCGCGGCTGATTTCGCGTTCCGTCTCTTTTCCGCTGAGCGTTGCGCCGCTCGTCTCGAAAGGCGTCGCGGGCACGCAGGAGGGAAGCTGCAGATAGACGTCCGGTGCCCCGTCGCCCAGCCGCGCAAACGCCTCTTTGACGTATTCCGCACCCGCAACGCCGCAAACGTTTACGATCTCGTGCGGATCCGCCACAATGCCCGTCGTGCCGCGCGGCACGGCCAAAGACGCCCAAGCTTCGGGCGAGAGCATGGAGCTTTCGATATGAATGTGCGCGTCGAGAAATCCCGGAAGAACGATCCTTCCCGCGGCGTCATACTCTCTTATCCCGGAATATCCCGCGCCGATCCCGACGATCCGCCCTTCGGCGACCGCGACCTCTCCGCGCTCGATCTCCCCCGTAAACACATTGAAAATTTGTGCATTTTTGACGACCAGATCGCATTTTTCCCGCTTCATCGCGCAATCAATGAGATGTTTCATAGAGCTATTTCCTCCATGGTTTTGTTATCCATAGAATAACAAAATTATTATAACAACACCGCCCCCGAAAGTCAAGGACGGCGTAAATTTTCTTGCATTTATGTCCGCATTACGCTGTTCGGATCATGCAACTTTTTCTTCCGCGACGCGACCGCGGATCAATTTCCCGTACGGGCGTTTATTTGAAATCAATGTCAAGCTCGTCGCTTGTAAACATCGGGTCGGAAAAGAACTCCTGTGGCGTCACGTCCAACGTCCGAAGAAGAATGAGAAGGGTACGAAGATAGATATCCTTATTCTTGTTCCTGCGAATGCTACGATACGTCTCGTAGGAGATCGCCGCCTTGTTGCAGAGCGTGTAGACCCCGAGCTTTTTCTCTTTTCTCACCTTTTCAAGTTTTTCTGCGATAAACTCATTTAATACCATACTTTTAGTTTATCGAAAATCACCATTATAATATCTGTGTTATAGTGGTGATTTTGTTGACTTCTCGTTTTTTCGGTGATATAATGAAAGAAAAAAGGAGAAACTTATGAAAAAAACATTTTGTGCGCTTGCGCTGTGCGCGGCACTTTGTTTTTGCGCCGCTGGCTGTTCATCCGGATCGAACAGCGAAAACTGGAACAATGGAGACAGTGGTTCGCAAAATCAACAAAAATACTATGGCCGCCAACTTGATGGAAATAATTACGATGATTTTCTCTTTGTCACATATACGTATCAAACAGAGCCTACTCGGGGAATGGAAAAGTATTTTGTCGATGTGACTTATTTCGTAACAGTACGTTCTCTTGATCCTTCCTATACGTTTGAGGCGTTTACCGCATATACAAATGGCACAATGTACACAAATGAACTTTGCTTGGTTTTCTATGGAAAAAAGTGTACACTTGACAGCAGAGGAAACGGATTCCTTTCGGTAACCAGAGAGTGCGTTTCGACCTCAACTTCTATCGGCGCACCCAAAGTGCAAGCGGCGGTAGGCTGGGTCTCATGGCGCGGTTAGCTTTCATATTCAGCCAACTTTGCTTCGGGAATGCGCATCACGATCCGAAACTATGTTATCTATTGTCATAGATAAACGGTAGTTGTTTTCACAAGAAACATTTTTCCGATCTACGCACATAAGGAGGCTGTTATGAATCAAGTTATGACTGTCGATCTCGAAGAAGGACTTCCGTCTGTGGCGGAAGCCATGGAACACTTGAAGTGGAGCGTATCCACGCGAAAGAAAGATGGGCGTGCAATATGCCTGTTTATCATCCATGGATACGGCAAACATGGAAAAGCGTATGGCGCAATCATCCAAGCCGCCAGAAAATGGTTGAGCGCACAACTGCAAAAGCAGACGATAAAAAGCGTCATCTTCGGAGAGAACTTTAATCCTTGTAACAGCGAACTGACCTACCTCACAGATAAATACCGCGAGCTGAAACCGCTCACGAGAAATACCAATCCGGGAGTTACGGTCGTCTCATTCTAAAACATCTTTTCTCGGATCGTTCCGAAGCGTTGGAGAGCGGGCGTGTCGTCCGCTCTTTTTATAAAATTCACGGGACGCGTTGCGTCCCGTACAATATTATTTGATTTTTGCGCGCATTCTCATGGAGTTGAGGACGGCGAGGAGCATGACGCCCACGTCGCCGAAGATTGCAGCCCAGGGCGGGATAAATCCGAACAGCGAAAACGCCAACAGAGCCGCCTTAACGGCAATGGATCCCACAATGTTTTCGAGAACGATGCGGCGCGTTTTTTTGGCCGCGCGCACCGCTTTGGGCAGCGCGGAAAGCCGATCGGAAGCTAAAACGAAGTCGCTCGCTTCGATGGCGGCGTCGCTTCCCAACCCGCCCATGGCGAAGGCGACGTCGCTTTCCGCCATCACGGGCGTATCGTTGACGCCGTCTCCGACGTACATGAGCGCGCCGTCCGCTTTCAGATCTGCCGCGCGCAGGGGTTTTTCTTCCGGAAGAAGCTGCGCACAGATCGTATCGACGGGAAGTCCCGCAAGCGCGCATTCCGCACGGGAACGCGTATCGCCCGTGAGCACGGCCACCCGCTCGATCCCGGCATCTTTGAGCGATCCGAGCGTCTCTGCGGCTTCCGGACGGAGGCGGTCCGCGATCTCGATCCGCCCGAGCAATTCGTTCTCCCGGGCGACATAGACGGTGAGATTTTCGCTCTCCGTATCCTCCGCCGCGATCCCGTATTCGTTCATCAAGCGCTTGTTTCCGACAAGTATACGCTTCCCGTCCGCAACGGCAGACATACCCATGCCCGCGATCTCCTCGCAGGATTCAACTTTTACGGCACCCGTGTCCGTAAACGCTTCCGCAAGCGGATGCGATGAAAATTTTTCGACTGCCGCAGCCAATTCAAGGACATGGTCCCCTCCGATCACGTTCGCAACCGAAAATTTTCCCTCTGTGAGCGTGCCCGTTTTATCGAATGCGGCCACTTTCACTTTGGCGAGCACATCCAGCCCCACGGCGCCCTTGGCAAGCACGCCGTACCGCGCAAGCGTTCCCACGCCGGAAAAATATGTGAGCGGCACGGAGATGATCAGCGCGCAGGGGCAGGAAATGACGAGAAAATTCAGCGCGCGGGGGATCCAGACGGAAAAGTTATATCCCTGCCACAGCGGCGGAAAGACCGCGATCAGCACCGCAAGCAGAACGACGACTGGCGTATAGATCCTTGCGAACTTCGTGATGAATTTTTCCGGCTTCGCCTTTTTTGCAGACGCATTTTCCACGAGATCCAGAATTTTCGCGACCGCGCTCTGCGAGGCGGGACGAAGCACCTCCGCCCGCACCGCGCTCCCCTCGTTGACGCAGCCGGCAAGCAGCTCGTCGCCCGCGCCGACTTCCCGGTAATAGGCCTCGCCCGTCAGGGATTTGGTATCGAGCGAGGTTTGCCCGGCGAGAATGCGGCAATCCGCGGGCACGCGATCTCCCTTGCGGATCAGCACGACGTCGCCCGCCGCAAGCTCCTCCGAGGGAACTTCCGTCTGCGACTCTCCGTTCAGCCGGATGGCCGTGTCGCTCTGCAATGCAGCCAGCCGCGCGATCGCCCCGCGCGAGGACCCCACGGCGATATTTTGCAGCAGTTCGCCGATCTGATACAGGATCATGACGACTGCGCCTTCCATATTTTCCCCGATCGCGAACGCCCCGGCCGCCGCAACGGACATCAGAAGCGCCTCATCGAGCAGGACGGAAGGATGAAATCCGCCGCGGAACATGCGCGGGAAGTTCATCGCGACGCGATACAGCACCTCCCAGCCCGCGGCAAGCGTCGCCGCCAAAAACAGCCCGAAACTCACCCAATACGCCATGCCCGAAAGCTGCAAAACAAGCGCGGGCACAAACAGCGCGGCCCCCGCGCAAATCGAAAGGATCTCTTTGAGGTGCCGATCTTTCTTACTTTTCGGAACATTCTCAATAATCTCCACTTCCTCGAAATGCGAGATATGATAAACCGCCTTCGAAAACGCTTCTTCTGACGTGTATTCGAGCGTCACGCGCTGATTGATGAAATCCGCGAACGCGCTCTCCACTCCCTCGATCGCCGAAAGTTCTTCGCTCAACTCGGCCGCACAATTCGCACAATCCAGGTTTTTGATCCGCACAACTTTATGCATATTGTTTCCTTTTTTATTTAGATAATTATCGAAATACTATATTTTTTGCGATTTTTATTGAAAAATCGTCAGATTTTGCACTTTTGATGCGTGCAAGCAAGTTCCAGCACCGCAACGACGTGCTCGTCGGCAAGCGAATAGACAATGTTCTGTCCGTCGCGCCGCGCCTTGACGATCCCCGCGCCTTTGAGAATGCGCAGCTGATGAGAGACCGCGCTCTGCGTCCCTCCGACCGCCTCGACGATGTGATAGACGCACATCTCCCCGTGCCGGAGCGCAAACAGAATTTTCAGGCGGGAGGATTCGGAAAGCGCTTTGAAACTTTCCGCCACCCGGGCGATCTCTTCCGTCCCCGGCATATTTTCCGCCGCGCGCCTTGCCGCCATTGCGTGCTCGTTTTCATGATCGCAAACCATATCTTTCTCCTTCGGCGCAAAACCGTACGGCATAGCGCACTCTCTATAAATCAATATATGAATAACTGTTCATATATTAACACAAAGAAAAAACGCTGTCAAGCGTTTTTTCAAATTTTACAAATTTTTCTGCGAATAAAACGTTCTTCCGTTCAGATATGCAAGCGGCTCTTTGCAGTCGAGCGTGAGTTCTTTGGAGATCAGCCGCTGCCGAAGAATGTGCATCGCTCTGTTCTTTTCGACGTTCCCGTACTTCTGATCTCCGACCACGGGATGTCCCAGAAAGGCGAGATGCGCGCGGATCTGGTGCGTTCTGCCCGTGTGAAGCGTGATCCTGAGCAGACTCATCTCGCCGCGTTCTTCCAGCACCTCGTACTCCGTGACGATGCGCTTTCCCGGGCCTTTCTCGCGGACGTGCACGAGCGAATGTTCTTTATCCTTTTCGAGATACGCGCTGCATACGTCGTGCTGCGCGGGCATTTTGCCGAATACGAGCGCCTCATAGACTTTCAACGTGCGCCGCTCCTTGAAACAGGCGCGCAATTCGTTGTACGCCTCTTCATTGTGCGCAAAGATCATGACGCCTTCGGTGTTGCGGTCCAGCCTGTGGACGAAATACGTCGACCCCTTCTCGCATAGCGCGATGAATACGGCCCGGGAATCCACCCCGCTCTCTTTATCGACCACGGTGACGTTTTCATCGATAAAAATCAACTGGAACGCTTTCTTGTTCTCTTGCGCGGGATTCAGATAATATGCGACTTCATCGCCCTCGTGAAGCGGGCAATTTTTCAGCACTTTTTCGCCGTTGACGCGCACATTTTTTTCTCTGTACAGCGTTCTCAGGCACATCGACGCCTGCGCGTAATTCTGATCGGTGAAGTCTGTTAAATTTGTTTCTTCCGTGACGCGAAATTTTTTCATGATTTTTCCCCACTAAGAAGATTGCCGCGACGGGAACGGCGGCGAGCGCAACATACACCGCCCCGCCCGTGATACTGAAATACACCGCATAGGAAAGAAACAATGCGGAAACCGTCTGCAAAGCGGCATACAGCGCCGCGCGGCCTTTGCCGAGTTCTTTTGCCGTGGCCGCAATGGCCGAAATGCAGGGCGAACAGGTGAGCATAAATACGCCGAACGCAAACGCGCATGCGCCGGAATACGGAAAACTTCCGTACAGCATCGCGATCGCCCCGGCGACGTTTTCCTTTGCAACAAGCCCCGAAAGAGCGGCATAGGCGATCCGCCAATCCCCCATTCCGACGGGCGCGAACAGCCATTTCAGTCCTCCGCATATCGTTGCGAGCATGCTGTGTTCCACATCCGAGAGCGCAAACGAAAAATCAAAGGAAGAGAAGAACCATGAACACAAAAAGAATGCGAGAACGACCGTAGTCACCTTTATTATAAACTGTTTTATCTGAAAGAGCAAGGATTTTGCGACAAAAAGCGGCTTCGGAAATTGTAAGGGCGCGAGTTCCGACACAAAAGGCGGCGTTTTTTTCTTCAACAGCAGCGCGACGATCACGGCAATGCCCACCCCGAGCGCATATAAAAGAACGACCGCCGCAAAGGGATTATCGAAAAAGGAAGCGGACAGCGCAAGATACACGGGAAGTTTTGCGCTGCACGAAACGTAAGGCAGGCATAGGATCACCCTCTTTTGCATGTCTTTATCGTCGAGGCCGCGCGTGGTCGTTACGGCGGCCGCCGTGCACCCGAACCCCATGAGCAGAGAAAAGACCGCCCTGCCCGAAAGCCCGATCTTCGAAAAAAAGCCGTCCGTCAGCACGGCAAGCCGGGAGAGCAGGCCGCTCTCCTCCAAAAGGATCAGAAACAAATGCAGCAGTGCGATCTGGGGCAGAAAACAGAGCACGCTCCCGAGACTGCGCAGAATCCCGTCCCGCACCAGACTGCGCGCCACGGCAGACGGGATCCCCTCGGCAAGCGTTCCGAGACAATCGGAAAACAGCCACTCCACGCCCCGTTTCATCAGATCTCCCAAAAGGCCCTTCGCAAAGGTAAGAAAGAACGCGGTAAGGATCAGAACTGCAAAAAACGGTATGCCGATATAGCCGCGGAGAAGCAGCCTGTCCGCGCGCGACAATCCTTCCCGCACGGGACGGCACAGCGAAGTTACGTCGGCGTTCGGCAAAGAGCGGGCGGGCGAATCGAGCGTTTGTTCGAGCGCATTCGCAAGATTTTTGTCCTCCGCATACACGACGGGCATCCCCAGAACCGCCGCAAGACGGGAGATATCTACGCTCCCGCCCTCCCGCTCGAACCGTTTTCGCTTGGTGAGAACGAGCATGCAGCGCCGCCGCTCTCCTGTCAGCGCCGCCATGAGCGGCACGAACCGGCCGACGCAATCGCATTCGCATACAAAACACAGCGCCGCGGTCTTGTGCTCCGCAATGTACCGGCAGGAATATTTTTCTTCCAGACTTTTGCCCGGACAGGCATAGATCCCCGGAAGGTCGACAAACGTGACTTTGCGCTTCCCGAGCGAGATTGTTTTTTCGAGGGCGTCTACGGTGACGCCGTGCCAATTTCCCACGTGGGCGTGTCCGCGCGCAAGCCGGTTGAAGAGCGTGCTTTTTCCGGCATTGGGATTGCCGACAAAGAGAATCATATCCTCCATACGCGCACCCCGCTTGCCACTTCCCGCTCCATGGCGACTTTGCCGTTTCCCGCCTGTATGAGGTAGATGTGTTTGAAGAGGGAAACTTTGAGAACGGATATTTTTGCGCCCGCATAAACGCGCAGGGAGATCAGGCGTTCTTTCAGCTCGCCGCCGTGTTCGACTTTGAGAACGATCGCCTTGTCTCCCCGTTTGAGATCGCAGATATTCATATCCATAAAAAATGCGGAGAAGGCTCCGAATATACCCTCTCCGCAAGTTTTCTCTCTTTGATCAGTTGTGCGCTTCGCGTACCGTACGGTTTCCGCGCAGCTTCAGCGCGCCGTTTGTGATGATCGGCGAAATGATCAGCCAGATCGCGGCGAGCGTGATGAGCGAATAGATGATGATGGAACCGACCGCTCTGGGACCCATAAAAATCGCCGAGACCAGATTGAAATTGAAGATGCCGAACAACCCCCAGTTGAGTGCTCCGAGAAGCACAAGGATATACGCAATCAGATTTGCAATGACCATTGTTTTTCCTCCTGCAGGCAGTTTGTGCTTTCTTCTGTCCGTTATACATAAAAAGGCCTCTCCCTTTCGGAGAGGCCCTGAAATTACGGCTTATTTTTTGTCTTTCTTCTTTTTGCCTTTGAGAGTGGCAAGATCCACTTCCTCGACGTTCTTCTCGGAAGGCTTGATCACAAAGAGCAGAACGATGACGACCAGCAGCACGGCGGCGATCGCAAACAGAATGACGGACGTCGTGTTGTTTTTCAGCCAATTGTTGGGAACGAGGATCACGTCCGGCGTCGCCCCGATATCGATGACCTTGAACGCTGTCGCCGTTACGTCGGGATAAACGCCGTCGGTGACGGTCACCTGCACGATGTAGTACGTCGAGACCTGCGGCCGGAAACTCAGCGAGGAATCGGGATCCCATGCGTACGCGTTGTCGGAATCGTCCCATTTATCGTCCTTCTCGGTGATGGCGGGATCGTACTTGCGGATCTCGACCAAGCAATCCCAAAGCCAGCCGTCCTCGAAGTTTTCGAGATCGTCTTTTGCCTCGTCGACCTTTTCCACCAACTCGGAATAGGACACGGTTTTGTCTTCCGGAAGTTTCGTGTTGTCGAAACGGTAAAGTTTGTAATCCGTGTCGTAGCCGGCGAGCGCAACGATCTCGAAGTTCGAAATCGTGTACATCTGATCGCGTTTGCCCTCGTCCTGCGTGCCGGACTCGTTGATCGTAGGACCGTCATATCCCATGTAGAACGTGAATTCGGGGATCCCCTCGATATCCCAAACGTTGCCGGAATTGAGGGTCACGAGATCGCCGTCCTCGTTGTAATATTTCATGCTGTTCCCGGAGGCGTCCTGTGCGATCACGCGGAATTTGTAGTACCCTTGCTCGTCCACTTCGAACCGCAGATTGTTATAGCGCAGAGACGTTGCGCTCGTGGCCGTCCCGCCCGTCTCCGTGCTGGGTTTATAATAGTAAATGTTGAAGCGAAGATTTCTGTAATCGGCGTATTGGCTTCCGATCAGCGCGCGCAAGGAGGGAAGATAGAAATATGCGCCTTCGCCTGCGCTCACCTTTTCGGCCGCCTTGTTCACTTCTTCCTGATATTCCGAAACCGCTTGCTGTGCGGCCGCTGCGTCGTTTTCGGGTTTGGCGCCCTTATCCACCTCGTCGAGCGTGGGACGCGTCACGCCGAGATAGACAGGCCCCTCCGCTTCGCGGTTTACGACGATATAATCAAAGAAATTTCCCTCGATCTTTTCTTCGTAATCGGCAACCGTCGCGTCGCAAGGCTCCTCCTCGGTCTCTCCGGTTTCCTCGTTGTTTTCGTCCTTTACGGGGACCTTTTTCATACCGGGGCATTTGAATTCGACGCCCGCCGCCGTAAGTTTCTCGTACTCCGCGACCGAACACTCGTACCCGCAGACCGAACAGGTATAGCCGCTCGTGGTTTCATATCCCTCGTCGCCGAGCTTTGCGATCACATTTTCCGCAGACATATCCGCGTACCATGTGAGGTAAACATAGTAATCCTTAAACGTCGAATCGCTCAGCCGGAACCGGATGGAGACATAGGCCAGCTCTTCGTCGTTATTGTCATCGGTCGGCAAGAAGAAGGTGGAGGTTTTCAGCTCGGAATAGTCTTCCTTGGAAGGCTTCACGTATTTGAGTTCCCCCTCCTCGTCCTCCGTCTGTTTCAACATATAATACTGCTTATCCGCCGTCACGGAACTGCGGCAGACGTCCATCACTTCATAGCTGAGGCTGAACCGCTGGCCGAGACGCAGCGAATAGATCTTTTCGTTGATGACGACAACGGGTTTCGCATTATCCGTCACGAATCCGTCTTTCAATTCGAACGTCTGCCCGTTGAGAGATTTCATGAACACATTCTGTTCGGAAGCGCCGCCCGCCGAAACGGTATTCTCCGCCTCGAACGTGACGGGGACCTGGGGAGAGGACGCCGCGCTCGAACGGTATTCGAGGAAGTAGCCGCCGATGTT
Source organism: uncultured Clostridia bacterium (assembly GCA_947589085.1). Lineage (GTDB taxonomy): Bacteria > Bacillota > Clostridia > Christensenellales > Borkfalkiaceae > Gallimonas. The sequence continues at coordinate 177,991 of CANPZD010000002.1, read as the reverse complement.
GGTAAACGTTCCGATCTCTTCCGCAGCGCCCGCGCCCTGTTTCAGCATGACGCGGAACTCGCCGATGTGCTCTTCGTCCTCTTCCAACGAGAAGTACAGATCCGCCTTTGCGTCGGCGATCGTCGTTTTCTTGATTTCGGGAGCGGATTCGTCCTCTTCGTCGTAATCCGAATCGTGCACGCAGACGGTAAGCACCGAATCCTTGTATTCAAAGACGATCGCATTGGTCGTCTGTCCCTCTTTGGTGACGTGTTCCTCCGCGCTCTGGAACGTGACCGTAAGTTTCTCGAACACGATCGTATCGAACGCAAAGCTCATGGAGAAAAATTTCGCTTCCCCGGGATTGGCGAGCTTGTCCGAAGGCGCATCCGAAGCCTCGAACCATTTGAGCGCCAGATCGCGGCGGTATTCGACTTTCCCTTCATTGGGCAACGTGAACTGCATGTAAGACGTTTCGTCTCCTTCCGCTTCGGAAGCGCCGACCGACGCGCCCGACACGGATTCGAAAATATCCGACGGACTGTAAGTCGGCTCGGCCGCGAAAACGCGCTTCAGCGGCAGTGCGCCCAGCACGATGCTCGAGATGAGCACTGCCAGCGCTGCAACGACAAGGATGAAAACCAAACGAAGTTTAACCTTACTCATGAAACAACTCCAAGCGGGCGGAATTCCCGCGTCGTCTTTATCGATTATCTTTTATATTTTACACGAATTTTCGGCGGTCGTCAAGCAGTATCGCCCTTTTTCGCAAGATTTTTCAAATTTCAACCCGGATTTCAGTAGGGTTTCACCGCGGAAGCGACGTCGAATCTGTTCCATGGCGCTTCGTCGGCGGGCGGCTCGGAAAGAAACCGCAGGCGGCAGCGCTGAGAGGGTGCGCTCCCCGCGGCGGGGTCCGCGGCAAACTGCATGCGGAAACCCTCCACCGGATGGAAAAAGGCGAGGGAATATGCCCAGAGGGCGAGCTTCCCCTTTTGCGCGCGCTCCCCGCCGTAGCGGAGATCGCCGTATACGGGATGAGAGATCCCCGCCATCTGCACGCGGATCTGATGGCTTCTGCCCGTGTGCAGCTTGATTTCCGCCAGCGAAAGACCGTCTTTCGTTTCGAGGATCCGGTAGTCCAGCACGGCGAGTTTTGCGCCGACGGCGCCCTGCGTCGAGAGATATACCGTGTTGTTGACGTCGCTCTTTTTCAGCCAGTTGGTCAGCCTGCCGCTCTCCTCGTGCGGAGCGCCCACGAGCACGGCGAGATAGCGTTTTTCGAAATCGCCCTTTTTCATCTGCTCGGCAAGCCGCGAGGCCGCTTTGCTCGTCTTTGCGAACACCATAAGACCGCCCGTGGGACGATCCAGCCGATGCACCAGCCCGAGAAAGACGTTTCCCTTCTTATCGTACTTCCTGCGGAGATATTCTTTGAGAAGATCGAGCATGTTTTCATCCCCGCTCTCATCCGGGCAAGAGCCGAGATTCTGCGGTTTGAGCACGACGAGAAGATGGTTGTCCTCATACAGAACGGTCGGCTCGGAATAATTACTCATGGATGAAGATTCCTCCTGCGCCGCACGGAAGCGGAATGCCTTCCTCTGTGGGAAGTCCCACCTCGTACGCTTCGATGCTGCCCTTGCGCGCTTTCAGGCACAGGGTCAAGAGATTGGAGAGAACGGCGGGTTGCAGCCCCGTCGTATAGCTGTTGATGAGAAAGAAGAGCGGCTCGTCTGAGAGAAGCTCCGCGCAAAGCGAAACAAAGGAATACAGTTCCGTTTCGATCTTCCACATCTCGCCGCCCGGGCCGCGCCCGTATGAGGGCGGATCCATGACGATCGCGTCGTACCGGTTGCCCCGCCTGAGTTCGCGAAGCACAAACTTCTTGCAATCGTCCACAATGTATCGGATCCCGCGATCCACGCCCGAGAGCCGCGCGTTTTCGCCCGCCCGCTCGACCATGCCTTTGGCTGCGTCCACATGCACGACTTCCGCACCCGCCTTGGCAAGCGCCACCGTGGCGCCGCCCGTATAGGCGAAGAGATTGAGAACTTTGACCGGCCTCCCCGCCCGTTTGACCAGCGCGGCGGTCTTGTCCCAATGATAGGCCTGCTCGGGGAAAAGCCCCGTGTGCTTGAACCCCATCGGTTTCACTTTGAACGTAAGATCGCGATAAGAAATATTCCAGCTCTCCGGGATCTTCTTCCGGATCTCCCAACCGCCGCCGCCCGTTTCGCTCCTGCGGTACACCGCGGAGATCCCCGGGTAGGAAAACAAATCGCGCTGCGCCTGCCAGATGACCTGCGGATCCGGTCTCAGGAGAACGACTTCTCCCCAGCGCTCCAGCTTATAGCCGTCGCCGGTCGCGATGACCGCGTATTCCTTCCACCCATCCGCCAAACGAATCATGCGACCATTATAAAGGTTTGCGCGCGATTTGTAAAGTAAAACGACCGCCGCACGGGAAAAATTTTCCATGCGGCGGCGCGATAAAACTTATTTCCGGAACACGAGAACGCTGAAACTGTACGGCGGCAGCGCGGCGGAACGGGGCGCCGCGGGCGCCACATCCTTGGGCGCAATCAATTCCGGCGATCCGAACGAATTGAAGTCGCCGAGCGTTCCCTCCATGCGGATGATCCGCGTGAGTTCGCCGATCCCCTCCCCTTCGATCTCCGCCTGCAATTCCCGATCCGAAGCGTTGACGATCTTCAGATAGGTAAACCCTTCGCGCCCGGAAGCGGTCACATATGTATGCGGCGCGTCCGTTTCCGTCCGGAAAATGCTGTCGCCCGTATAGAGACTGTACAGCTTCTGCACGTAATAACTTGCGGAACCGAACGCTCTGCCTGCGTCCATCCAGATGAGCGCAGGGGCGCGCTGTACATATCCGTCCCGGGCGAACAGCGGCGCGTAAAACCGCATCGGGATCACGTCGGCGTTGCGTTCCGCGCCCGCGAGAAACGCGGCTTCCGCGATCGCACATTCCCACGCATTCGCCTGCGGCGTGCGCGCCGTTCCGGCATGGGCCGCAAGTTCGGCGCAGGAGACGAGAACGCCGCGCGGACAGGCGTCGCAGCGGTCCGCCGCCCTCAACATTTCTTCCGCGGAAAGCAGAACGCGCTCTTCGCGGCAATAGGCGATATCCGCGCCGGAAGCGCCGCATGCCCCTGCGGGCAAGAGGAGTTTCAGCTCGGGATAGCTCTCCCGGATGCGCTGCGCCAGCGCCTCGAAGCGCGGCGACGCCGCCCCGGAGAGTTCCAAGGCAAGGTGGGAAAGCGCGAATTCCGCGGGATGTCCGAGTTCCGCGCGCAATCTTCCCCACATGGTTTCGGGGCCGCCGTTCGCAAATTCCACTAGATCGAGCGCGTCCTGTACGCAGGCTTCGAACTCGGAGCCGTCCGTCTTTTCCGGATTGCAAGAGAATACGGGCACGGGCTGCGCGCCGAGATATTCCGCCAGACGGAAGCATTCGAAAACGCCGAGACCGAACGTACGTCCGTAATGCGAAAACGCCTTGTCATGCAGCGCCCATTTGTTCCAGCTCTGCTTTCTGCGCTCCGCGGGGCCGACGGAATCTTTCCACGAGCCCCCCTCCGGCGTGCCGAAAGCGCCGCACGGAAAGCGCAGAAACGCGGGTTTTATCTCCTTCATGAGTTCGACGAGATCGCGGCGGAATACGCCGAGCGCCGCGTTGAGCGGCATCATCGTAAAGTCGTTCACATGAACGGTCCCCGCTTTTTTCAGCGTGAACGCAAAGTCCGCGCCCTCCGCGTCGGCCTTGCTCTTGAATTTGACGGTATAGCGGTTCCACTTGCCGTCCGGCTTGATCTTGATCTTTTCCTCGGCAAGCGCCGTTCCGTTGCGATACACGCCGACAAACGCCGCGTTCTTATAGTCATAAGAGCGCACATAGAACGAAATTCTGTATTCTGTGCCCTTGACGAGACGGATCCCGTCATAGGCCTTGTTCTTCAACCCCGCGCCGTCCGCGTTGACGTCGACGCGCAGATAATGGGGATTTTCCGCATAGAGCGGGCGGTCGGTCTTTACCTTCAACGCGACGTTTGCCCCCGCGGGATACGGCTCCCACGCATAGCTTCCGCCCTGCGAAATGCAGATCCCCTCCCGCGCGGCACGGACTTCCTTGGACTCGAAATTGCGGTTTTCCAGCATTTCCGCATACAGGCCGCCGTCAAACGCGTAATTGACGTCTTCCAGAAAGAGTCCCACGCCCCCTTTGCGCACGGGAATTTTTTCGTTTTCGCAGATGGTGATCTTCATGATATCTCCTTATTCGATGGAGTGCGCGATATACGTGATATGGTCGGCCGCACGTTCCAGATTCCCGACAAGATTGATGAACACGCTCGAATTCTGCGGTTGGCATTTCCCCTCGTTGAGCCGCTTGATGTGCTGCGCCACAAGGTCGCGCCGGTCCTTATCGATCTCATCTTCGAGAACGTCTACATCGGCGAGGCTCTTCTTGTCGCGGTAGAGATAGGTCGCAAGGCTCTTCACATAGAGATTTTTCAGTTTCTCGTACATGCCGCCGAGCATCTCGAGGAACTCGTCCGAAAACACGAGTTCGTCCTCCACGTAGTGACGCGTATATTTCGTGACGTTATCGGCAAGTTCGCCGATACGCATGATATCGTTGAGCACATAGTGCAGATTGGAGACCGTCTTTTCCTCCTCCATGGAGAGCGGCGATGCGGAAAGTTTCACAAGGGAGGACACGCCGACCCTGTTCGCCTCCGCAAGTTCGCCGTTGTGCGCCTGCACGACGGCGGCAGCCTCCGTATCCTTGGCGATAAACGCATTGAACGCCGTGTTCATCGTGTCCATGGCATAGGAGAACATCTTGCCCGTCTGCTGATAGAGATGCCCGAGCGCAACGGAAGGGCTGCGCAGCAAGCGTTCGTCGAGATCCCCGAAAATGACCTCCGCGGAGGGCGCTTTCGTCTGTTTCTTTTCGCGGACCAGATGCTCCGCGATCCAGACAAACCCCTTGACGAACGGAAGGAACAGCAACGTATTGATCACGTTGAAGAGCGTATGGAAGAAGGCAATCTGCATGCCGGGCGCCATGTCCGTATCGCCGAGCTTCATCGATCCGGCGGGAAAGATCTTCCCGAGGATATTGTCGGCAAAGCCTGTCCAGCAGACAAGAATGATCATAAAGATGATCGCGCCGAAGAGGTTGAACATAAAGTGGATCAGCGCGGCGCGTTTTGCGTTCGAACTCGCCCCCAGCGAGGAGATCAGCGCGGTGACGCACGTCCCGATATTGGAACCGATGATGATATACAGCGCCGAATTGCCGCCGCTTCCGATCACAAGTCCCGAAGTGACCATCGTGAGGATGATGGCATTGACCGCCGTCGAAGATTGAACGAGCGCCGTGATCGCAACGCCGATGAGCATGAGCAGAACGGGATTTTTGATTGCGTGCAGTACGGATGATACGGCGTTGTATTCCGTGCTTCCCGCCTTGAAAGACAGCGCGCCGGACATAAATTTCAGCCCCACAAAAATCAGGCCGAACGCGGCGACGACATGCCCGACGGTGACGATCTTTTCGTTTTTGGAAAACATGGTCATGAGCACGCCGACGGCGGCAAGACAGAAAAATACGACGGTGAGATCGGAACCTCCGAGCGCGATGACCCACGCATTCAGCGTCGTGCCGATGTTTGCGCCCATGATGATCGCCGTCGCCTGAAAGAGCGTCATGATACCGGCATTGACGAGGCCCACGACCATGACCGTCGTGAAAGCGGAACTCTGGCCGAGCACGGTGACCGCCGCGCCGATGCCCACTCCGGCAACGCGGCTCTTCGCCGTTTTGTTGAGCATCTTCTGAAGTTTTCCGTGCGCCAGCTTGGTCATGTTCTCCGAGAGCAATTTCATGCCCACGAGGAACGTCCCCATGCCGCCCAAGATCTGCAAGATTATCTTAATGATTTCCCACGCGCCCATACAATCATCCTTTGCTTGAATTGCCGGATCAACCGATACCATTATAACAAGAACCGCGCGAGTTTGTCATCTGTTTTTAATGAAATTATAAAAAAAGCTGTCAAAACTCTGCGCGAACAGATGGAAAGGCGCCTGTGCGAGGCGCCTTTCTCTTTGCTATTCTTCGTATTCCCGATATTTCATGGCAAACACTTCGTTTGCGGTCCATTTTGCGTCTTTCAAGGGTCTGCCGCGGGTGGCGGTCGCGTCGATCGGCACATCCTCCGTCGCGATCTCGGTCATCGTCCCGTCGTTTTTCACCACGGCGAGCATATACGGGATCGTGACGTATTCGGCGAATATCACCCGATCCCCTTTCAAAGAGGCGATCTGCACCCCTTTCCGGTAACGGGGGAGAGAATCGATCTGCGCCGTGATCGCGCGCTTCCACCGGCCGCCCGAGGTCGCAACGACGATCTCGCCCTCGCCGTCGATCTGCGAGGCAAACACGACTTCGTCGCCCTCGTTGAGATTCATCCCCTTCACGCCGCCCGAAACGCGCCCCTGAACGGGGATATCGTCCTTTCTTGCGTTGAGGCACATGCCGTTCTTCGTCACGAAGAATACGGTCACGCCCTCTTCGTCGGAATCGATCTGCACTTCGAGAAGGCTGTCGCCCTCGTTGAGGCGGATCGCCTGAAAGCACTTCTTCGAGAGATTGTATTCGCTCCACGCCGTCTTTTTGAGCATGCCCTGCCGCGTGATAAAGAGCAGATTGCCCTGCGTGAACGCTTTGAGCACCGCGACGGGCTTTTCGTCTTTCTCCGCGTCCTCGAAGAGATCGGAAAGACTATATCCGCTCTCGGAGAACTTTTTGGTGCAATCCATGCCGTAGATGCGGTAGCAATTTCCGCGGTCGGAGAAGATGAGCGCAAGCTCGTCCGACTGCATGCGCGCGCTCCGCACGACGACCGTGCTCTTGCGCGTATTCGGGCCGATCTCTTTGTTCGACTGATTGAAATTCTTTTCCGTGATGTTTTTGAGCTTGCCGTCCGCCGTGATGCAAAGCAGGCTCGCCACGCCCGGCTCGCGGATGTCCGTGCGTTCGACGTCCGCTTCGGCCTCATTGGCGACAAGAACGGATCTGCGCGGCGTTTTGTAGGCCTTCTTGATCTCCAGCAGCTCCTCCTTCACGACTTCGAGCTGCATGCGCTGGCTGTTGACGATCGCCGTCAGTTTTTCGATGAGCGCTTTGAGCGCTTTGAGTTCCTCTTCGAGCTTGAATACTTCGAGTTTGGTGAGGCGCGCCAGACGCAGATCGAGAATGGCCTGCGCCTGCCGTTCGGAGAGATCGAAGCGGGCGCGCAGTTTCTCGCGGGCGTCCGCCGTCGATTCCGCCTTTTTGATGATGCGGATCACTTCGTCGATATTCCGTACCGCTATGATGAGTCCCTCGAGAATGTGGCAGCGCTCCTTGGCCTGGTTGAGATCGAACCGGGTGCGCCGCAGGATCACTTCCCGCTGATACTCCACATAGTAACGGATGATCTTCAAGAGGCCCATGAGCACGGGTTTTCCGCCCGCGATCGCAACCATATTCATTCCGAACGTCGTCTCGAGATCGGTGTATTTATACAGCGTTTTCATGAGCTTCGGGATATCCGTATCCCCCCGGACTTCGATCACGGCGCGCATGCCGTTGCGGTCGCTCTCGTCCGAGACGCGCGTGACGCAGGCGAGTTCTTCCTTCTTTTCCTCGCGCAGCTCCGCGATCTTTCTGAGCAGCGCCGACTTGTTGACCTGATAGGGAAGCTCGGTGATCACGATGAGTTTTTTATCCGCTTCGCCCGGCTCTACGCGGATCTTCGCGCGCAGCGTGATGCGGCCCTTCCCCGTCTCGTACGCCTGCAAAAGCTCATTGGCGACGATATACCCGCCCGTGGGGAAATCCGGCGCGGGAATATACTTCATCATGGAGGCGAGCGTGATCTTCGGATTCTCGATGAACGCGATCACGCCGTCGATACATTCCGCTAAATTGTGGGGCGGAATATTCGTGGCAAGCCCGACCGCTATGCCCGAAGCGCCGTTGACGAGCAGATTGGGAAACCGCCCGGGGAGCATATCCGGCTCTTTCAGCGAATCGTCGAAATTCAGCGAAAACGGCACGGTGTTTTTATCGAGGTCTCTGAGAAGTTCCAAAGCGAGCGGCTCGAGCCGCGCCTCGGTGTAACGCATGGCAGCTGCGGGATCGCCGTCTACGGAACCGAAATTGCCGTGGCCGTTGACCAGCGTCCTGCCCATATTGAAATCCTGCGCCATGCGCACCATCGCGTCGTACACGGAGGAATCGCCGTGCGGATGGTATTTGCCCATGCAGTCGCCCACAATACGCGCCGATTTTTTGTGCGGCTTGTCCGGCGTAAGTCCCATTTCGTACATAGTATAGAGGATCCTGCGCTGAACGGGTTTCAAACCGTCCTCCACGCGGGGAAGCGCGCGGTCGAGAATGACAAACTCCGCATAGGGCAGCATGGACTGCGGCAAAACTTCTTCGAGAGGCGTCACGAACAGCGTGCCCTGCGGTTGGATCTTTTCCTCAGCCTTCTTCATCGTCTCCCTCCTTCCGGAACTTCACCTTCTCCATGAAAGCGTCTGTCTTGTTGAAATTCGCATTGACGGCCAAAAACTCTTTTCTGCCCTCCACGCGGTCGCCCATGAGCGTCGAGATCATATCCTCGGCGGCGACGGCGTCTTCGAGCGTGACCTGCGTCAGATTGCGCCGCGCGGGATCCAGCGTCGTCTGCCATAGCTGTTCCGCGCTCATCTCGCCCAGTCCCTTATAGCGCTGGATGAGATATCCCCGCCCGACTTTTTCGATCTTTTCCTGCAATTCCTTATCGTCGTACGCGTACTCTTCCGCGGAACCGTTCTGCTTGTATACTTTGTAGAGCGGCGGCATGCCGATATACACGTGCCCCGCCGAAATGAGCGGCCGCATGTATCGGAAGAAAAACGTGAGCAGGATACAGCGGATATGAAATCCGTCCTGATCGGCGTCGGAAAGGATGATGACCTTGTGATAGTTGATCTTGTCCAGATTGAAATCGTTCCCGATCCCCGCGCCCAGCGCCGAAATGATCGTACGGATCTCCTCGTTGGCAAGCACCTGATCGAGACGCTTTTTTTCGACGTTCAGCGGTTTGCCGCGCAGGGGCAGAATGGATTGGAATTGCCGCACGCGCGCCTGCTTGGCCGTTCCGCCCGCGGAGTCGCCTTCGACGATGAACAGCTCGTTCTGCTCGGGTTTGCGGCTCGAACAGGCCGCGAGCTTTCCGATGAGCATGAAATTATCGATACTGTTTTTGGCCCGCGCCGTATCCTTGGCCTGCCGCGCGGCGACGCGGACGCGCGCCGCTCCCTGCGCCTTCTTGATGATCTCTTCAAAGGCGCGCCGGAACTTGGGATCGGCCGCGATCGCGCGAAGTCCCTCGACCACGCAACTCTCCACGGGGGATTTTGCCTCGGGATTGCCGAGTTTGGTCTTGGTCTGTCCCTCGAATTGCACGTTCTTCATCTTGATGGAGAGCACGGCCGTGAGACCCTCGCGGAAATCGTCGCCGAGAAAGTTCGGGTCTTTGTCTTTCAGAAATTTATTCTCCCGCGCGTAATCGTTGAGCATGCGGGTAAGTCCGCCGCGGAAGCCGATCTCGTGAAATCCGCCCTCGGGCGTCGGGATGTTGTTGACAAACGAAAAGAGACTTTCGGTGAAATCCGAAGTGTGCTGGATCGCAAATTCGATCTGAATGTTGTCTTTCTGGGCCTTATAATAGAGCGGCTTGGCGTAAAGTCTGGTCTTGCCGTCGTTGAGATAGGTGACGAAATCCGAAATGCCGCCGTCGTAGCGGTAGGTCGCGGAAAAAGGCTGCATGGAACCCATCAGATCCAGCTGAACGGAGTCCGCATCCCCCTTGGCCGCCTCGTATTCGTTCTGCGTGATGCGGTCGTCCGTCAGCGTGATCGTAAGTCCCCTGTTCAGAAACGCCAGCTCGTTGAGCCTGTGTTCGATCGTGGAAAGCGAAAATTCCGTCGTGGAGAATACGGCGTCGTCCGGCAGGAAATGCACGCACGTTCCGTGCCGCTTGGTCCGCTGCTTGGTATTCACGAGCGGCCCCACCGGCACGCCCGATTCGTATTTCTTCTTCTTTTCGTCGTAATAGGAATGGAATTCCATTTCCCACGTCGTTCCGTCCCGCCAGACGCGCACTTTCAGCCATTTGGAGAGCGCGTTCGTGACGGATGCTCCCACGCCGTGCAGTCCGCCCGAAAAGGAATAATTATGTTCGTCGAATTTTCCGCCCGCATGCAACTGGGTATACACGACCTGCACCCCCGAGACCTTCGTCTTGGGATGAATATCCGTCGGCACGCCGCGGCCGTTGTCCTCCACGGAAACGCTGCCGTCCCGATAGAGATGCACGTCGATCTTATCCGCATAGCCGTTGGCCGCTTCGTCGATCGCGTTATCTACGATCTCCCAAAGAATATGGTGCAGGCCGCGCGGCCCCGTCGAACCGATGTACATGCCCGGACGGAGACGAACGGCTTCCAACCCTTCGAGGATCGTAATATCGCTCGCGTCGTAATGATTTTTTTCCATAGTTTCCTCTCGATGGCGTGATATCACTTAAGAGTATACCACAAATTGTGGACAAATTGCAAGTATTTTCCCGCATTTTGTGGTTTCGGGACGGATCGTGTCAGTCGTGCGGAATCCGGCGCGTTTCCCCGTTTTTTGCGCCGCGCGCAGGGAAGAAATTTTTTTTCCGCGCTCTTGACAAAATTCATGAAATTATGCTATATTTTGTTGGAAGATCGGGAAGATCTTTCAAAAGGAGTCGATTTATGGAAAAAAAGAATCCCTACGCGGGAACAAAGACGGAACAAAACTTGTGGGCGGCGTTTGCGGGAGAATCGCAGGCGCGCAATAAATACACGTATTTCGCCTCCGTCGCGAAAAAAGCGGGCTATGAACAGATTGCCGAACTTTTCTTAAAGACCGCCGAGAACGAAAAAGAACACGCCAAACTTTGGTTCAAGGCGCTCGGAGAGCTGGGAGATACGCCCGCCAACCTGCTTGCCGCCGCCGAGGGCGAAAACGCCGAGTGGACGGATATGTACGAGCGCATGGCGCAGGAGGCGGAAGAGGAAGGATTCACGGCGCTGGCGGCACAGTTCCGCGGGGTCGCCGCCATCGAAAAAGCGCATGAAGAAAGATACCGCGCCCTCTTTCGCAATGTCGAAACCAACCAGGTCTTTGAAAAAAGCGGCGTATACGTCTGGGAATGCAGAAATTGCGGCCATATCGTGGTAGGGACAAAAGCGCCGGACGTCTGCCCCGTCTGCAATCACCCGCAGGCGTTCTTCGAAGTGAAGAAAGAGAACTATTGATCGCTTTTTTGCCTGCTCCGTGCGGGCGGGAAAAGCGTCGGATCTTCCGAAAATTTTATATTTTGCATATGAAAAAACCGCCCTGGCTTTGCGCTGCGGGCGGTTTGTTTTTTTACATTTCTTTGATTTTAACGATGAAACATTGCTGATTTTTCCGAAAGGATAGCGTCATTATGTCTCCGAAACAACAACATTTCGCTTCAAATTCATCTTTTGCCATTTCACAAAGCATTGCCAGAACCTGGGACGCACTGATTTTGACTTCTTCGTTGTTTTCCATCATCCGTTCCTCTCTTTTCGATTTTCCGAAGTTTTCTATCTTGATTATACCTCTCTCCGCAGACCGATGTAAAGTATTTTTTTCATCTTGCGCGGCAGGAAAGATGTCTTGTTTTCGGGAATCGTGTCGGAAACTGTCGAACAGCAGAAAGAATTGCCCGTTCCTATCAGAACGGCGCGTTTTATGGCGGGATCCGCCCGAAATCGACTCGGAACGCACGTTTTCAACGGATCCCGAGCAGCGTAAGGATCTCCTCGTAATTCTCTGCGTGCGCGCCCGAAAAGCCGTGCGGCTTCCCGGCGGGCGCATACAGAATAAAATCGATCCCGGCGGCTTCGGCGCATAGCATGTCCGAAGTAAGGCTGTCGCCGATCCATACGGCGCGGGCGTTCCGAAAATCGGGAATGTGCGTTTTGACGTGCTCCGCAAAGGCCGCGGAAGGCTTGTTGCAGCCGATCTCTTCCGAAATAAACGCTCCGCTGAGATGAGGCAAAAAACCGGCGTCCGCCATGTGCCGTTTCTGGATCTGCTCGCTGCCGTTGGTCACGAGATAGACCCGCCCATGCTCCGAAAGCGTTCCAACGAACGCTTCGGCGCCCTCGAACGGAAAACACACGTCGCGGAGATTTTCGCAATAGGTCCGCGCGATCGCGCCGAGATCTCCCTCGAATCCGTACTCTTCGAACAAAATTTCAAACCGCCGGATCTTGAGGCATTCCCGCGTGACCGAACCCCGCTCGAGCAATTTCCACAGATCGTCGTTGATCTTGTGAAAACGCAGGTATGCGTCCCTCCCCGCGCAGATCCCGAAAAAGGAGAGCGTGCGGAAGAAATTTTCCTCCTCGCTACGCTGAAAATCCAGCAGGGTATCGTCCATATCCAACAAGAAAATATCTTTCATTTCAATCCTCGATGACCGCAAGCTCCCGAAGCGCGCGCGTATAGGCGACATACTTCTCGTTTTCGGACATGCCCTTGTCGTAAACGGCCACAACGGAGAATTCAAGCCCCTTGCTCTCATACACGCTCATCACGTTGATCTTCGATTTCGAGAGCTTTCCGTCCGCCGAGAGCGCACGGTAGCCGCGCCGATTGAAGAGCGGAAGATATTCCTCGCGCGCGATGACCGCTTTCAGGCCCTGTTTCTCACGGAAAAATCCGCTGACGTTTCTCATTTTCAGCTTTGCCACCGTCTCGCCGTGCAGGCCGATGGGCCGCATATCGGCGTCCAGAACGCCCGAAACGAATTCCACGATCTCATTCGTATTGCGGTAGTTGCGGTCCAGCGTATACACGGGGCAGGCAAGGCTGTCCCAATTTTTCAGACCGCGATAGGGCGTGATATTCTGTTTCAGATCCCCGAAAACATTCAAAGCCGCCCCCGTGTGGATCTTTTTGAGCAGCGCATATTCCCCTTCCGAAATATCCTGCCCCTCGTCCACGAACACGAGGCCGTATCGGGGCATAAGCTTTCGGCCGGACTCGACCAACACGCTGGCGAGCGCATAGCCGTCGGAAAGATACACCCCCTTCATGCCGTATTTTTTCTTGTATTTTTTTATCGTCCCGCGGTACAGCCAGCGCGTGATATCTACGGCGCCTCTGCACCTGCCGAGTTCCGCGCAATAGCCCGTAAGCCGAAAAACGGAAAAAAATTCCTCGAAGAAACTCAGATCCGTCTCCATCTGCGCCACGATCCCGGAAACGCGGCCGATCTCGGCGAGCAGCTCCTGCCGGCGGCCGATGCGGTCAGAATACGTATAAACTTCTTCGTTCCCGCGCCGCAGGCGGTACCGTTTCAGATCCGCGATTTCCCGCTCCACGGCCTCCGCAAGCGATCCGAGATCGTTCTGCGCGGCGGCCATGATCTTCTCTCCGGACGCGGAAATATACTGCGCGCAACGGTAAAATTCGGTAAACTGGCGGAAGAAATAATCGGGCGTCCGCGCGGTTTCGAACAATACATAGTTCAGAAAATCCTCCGTCTGCACAAACGCGCTCATGAGCGAACGGAACGGCTTCGTGAAATAAAATCCGTCCTCTTTGGATTCCTTCATTTCGCCGAGCACGGCGCGCCGCACGCGCGTGGAAGCGTTCTTGATGCGCGCATAATTCTCTCTCCGCGCCGCGCAGAGCGATAGGATGCGCTCGGAGATCTCGCGGCACTCCGCGCCCGCAAACATGCCGTAAACATCGGAAAACATTTTGCCGATCTTGCGGCGGATCTCCTCGGAAAACCGCGGCGAATACAGAAATTCGAGATATTCCGGCGCTTCCCGCTCTCCCGTCATGCGGGAAGCAAGCTCGATCCCTTCATGTTCGAGCGCCTGAAAATAATAATTTTTCAGCGTGATGGTGCGCACTTTTTCCAACTCGAGGACTTGAGAAAGCTCGTCGATAAAGGCGTTAAAGCTATCCGAAGGCGTGATCACGAGCACGTTCCCGGGACGGATGGATTCGTTGTTGTACATGAGATAGCTCAGCCTGTGCAATAAAATCATCGTCTTTCCGCTGCCCGCGCAGCCCTGCAAGACAAAACTTTCGCGCTCCGGCCGCGTGATGATCTCGAATTGTTTTTCCTGAATGGTCTGGATGATATCGCGCACGCGGACGTCGTCTTTCCGGCTCTTTATGATGCTCCTCAAATACGGGTCGAAGAGGATCTCCTCGTCTCTTCCCGCGATCTCTTCGGGCGTAAGCACGTCCTTTACGGAAAGATATTCGTTCTTGAAATCGAGCAATTTTCCGTTCTTCACGGAGAGCGCGCGGCGAAGAACGGTGCGGTATTCGAATTCGTTGATCCGGAAATTGACACGGCTCTTCTGATAGTATCGCACGGCGAAGGGCGCGCGCCAATCGACGATCTCGAGCTTGACGTCCCCCTTCTTCCCGATATAATAACTGCTGTACCCCTCGGTTTCCTCCACCACGTCCATGCGGGCAAAATACGGCTCGGCAAAAAAGCATTTATAGGCGTTGAGCTTCTTGTATTCCGCCGCGATCTCCGCGTTCTTCTCGAGCAAAAGCCGATAGTTCTCCGCGGTGTATTCCTCTTGCGAAGCGATCTGCGCGGCCTCCCGTTTCAATTCGGCGATCCGCCGCTGATAGCGCAGGATATAAAAGGCTTTCAGAGAGATCAGAACGGCTTTCAGATGATCTTCTTCGTACGCAAACTGTTCCTTCTCGTCCAAAAGAGAAAGATACCACGCCTTATCGGCTTTCTTGCGTGTTTCGATGAGTTTTTTGGCCTTTTTGCCGTTCATCGCGCAGCCTCCGTATCACTCCTTATCATAACACACTTTATGCAAATTCGCACAAAATTTTTCTGAATTTTTTTCAAACAAAAACACATCCCTCGAGGGATGTGTTTTTTCGTTATCATTCGTCGCTTTGTTCTGTTTTTCCGCCCCCATTCCGCAATTCTCGCCGATAACAGCTGTTCGCGTACACGACGCAGAACACGGCCGCCGCCAGAATGCATCCCAAAAAAACCGGAATGGATATAAAATCCAGCCTCGGCTTCGCGTCGACGCAGGAAAAGACGATCGCTGCCGCCGCGGAAACAAGTCCCGCCGCGAAGAATGCATATCCTCCCGCCCGGTTCGCCTTTATCCAGACCGTTTCGCTCTTCATCGTCGCGGAAGTTCTTACGCCGATAAAAGCGTTCTGGCGGACGCGCGGCATATAATTGCCGAGCACGACCAGAAGCAGCGCGCAAGGGAGCACGGTGACGGCGCCGAACGGAATACTCATCGTCTCTCCGGGGCGGAACTGGGAAATAATCCCGAAGAACATCCAACCCAAACAGGCGAACACCGCTCCCAGACCGCAGAACAATGCGGCAAGGATCGTCCGTTTCTTTCCCCGCCTGCCGAGCGCGACCACCCATAATCCGAGCGTCATGAGCGCCGTTACGGCGGGAAAAGCGATATATTCCCAAGGGGAACCGAATCGGTTTGCCAGCCCCGCTGCATCGAAATGAACGGGCACGCGCGCGGGAAGCAGCGCGGCGCCGACCGCAAATCCGATCAGATTGAGGACGGAGAGCACGGTATAGATGATGGCTGTTTTCATTTCTTTCTCCTTTCCGTCCGTTCCGGCGCGGCCAGATCGAGAACGGTGCAGACGACGTCCTGCAAGACCGTGGCGTCGAGCGAGTAAATGAGCGTCTGCGCCCTGCGGTCCACATTCACGAGTTTATTTTCGCGAAGCACGGAAAGATGATGGGAAACCGTCGCCGCCGAGAGCGAAAACTGATCCGCGATCTCCCCTGCCGTGTGCGGACGGCCTTTCAGAAGTTTCAAAATCTCCCGCCGCGTCGGATCCGCAAGCGCATTCCAAACCCCCTTCAACGTTTCTTCCTCCGTATTATAATTTCATTGATTATACCATAAAGCAACATCGGAGTCAAGTATTTCGATAAATTTCTAAATAAATATTTTTATTGCGTTTTTCAACGAAAAACACGCTTTTTTTTGAAATTATTGCGTATTTTCGGACATAAAAATCGGAAATTCGCCGAAGCCCCGCCGCATTTGCGGCGGGGCTTCGGTAATCCGAGCCGGACCTGTAAGCCGGGTTCTGTCGTGCGCGGCCATTTATCTACGCCTGCCGTCGCCGGCAGGCTCCAGCGTTATTCACGGTCTCCCCCGGGCGGGCAGCCCTGTGCGGGAGAGACCCAAACTTGCATCGGACGGGGTTTACATGGCACGGATTGTTACCAATCCGTCGGTGAGCTCTTGCCTCGCCTTTCCACCCTTGCCCTCGCGGGCGGTCTATTTCTGTTGCACTTTCCTTGAAGTCGCCTTCACCTGACGTTATCAGGCGTCCTGCCCTGCGATGCCCGGACTTTCCTCATCGTACCCGAAAGTACGCCGCGGCCGCGTAGTCCGCTCGGATCACGGATATTATACCACAAAATTTCGAAATTCGCTTGTTTTTTTCGAGCAATCTGATAAAATAGTGATAACATATTTTTTTTTGAGGCGATGATCATGAAAAAAACCAAGATCGTATGCACGCTCGGCCCGGCTTCGAATACCGAAGAGATCGTCTCCGCCATGGCGGACGCGGGAATGAACGTCGTGCGCATCAATTTTTCGCACGGAACGCACGAGGAACACGCAAAAACAATCGCCATGGTCAAACGCGTGCGGGAACGGAAACATATCCCGCTTCCCATCATGCTCGACACGAAGGGACCCGAATTCCGCATCCGCACGTTCAAAAACGGAAAGATCCGGCTTCATGCGGGGGATCTCTTTTCTTTCACGACGGAGGAGATCGAAGGAGACGAAAAGCGGGTCTCCGTTTCCTACAAGAATATCTGCGAAGAAATGAATCCCGGCGATAAGATTTTGCTCAACAACGGGCTGATGATCTTCGAAGTCGTTCGCGTGATGAAGCCGGACGTGATTTGCAAAGTCGTCGTCGGCGGCGAGCTTTCCGGACGGAAAAGCATGTTCTTCCCGGAAAAGGCGCTCGATCTCGTATACCTTTCCGAACAGGATAAGGCCGATCTGCTCTTCGGCGTCGAACACGACGTGGATTTCATCGCATGTTCTTTCGTCTCCAAAGCGCAGGATATCCTCGACGTGCGCAATTTTTTGCGGGAACACGGCGGCGCGGAGATCGATCTCATCGCGAAGATCGAAAATCGTTCGGGCGTGAACAATCTCGAAGAGATCCTCGCCGTTTCGGACGGCATTATGATCGGAAGAGGCGACATGGGGGTGGAAATTCCCTATGAAGAACTGCCCGATATCCAAAAAAACATCATCAACGCCTGCCGGATCGCGGGGAAACGCTGCATCACGGCGACCGAAATGCTCGAATCCATGATCCACCAGCCCCGCCCGACGCGCGCCGAGATCTCCGACGTCGCGAACGCCGTATACGACGGTTCCAGCGCGATCATGCTCTCGGGCGAGACCGCCGCGGGGGAATATCCCGTGCAGGCCGTGGCGGCGATGTCGCGCATCGCCGTGCAGGCGGAGAGCAAGGAAGAATTCATCCAGCACGTAGATCAGGATAAATATCTGATCCGCGACCTTTCCGACGCGCTGTCGCATTCGGCATGTCTGCTCGCGCACGACGTCCACGCAAAGGCGATCGTCGTCTGCACCCGCACGGGCGGCACGGCCAAGATGGTCTCGCGGTTCCGCCCCATGATCGATATCATCGGCATGACGACGGATCTCAAGAGCTACCGCAAACTTGCGCTCAGTTGGGGCGTACTGCCCGTTCTTTCCGAGGAGTACTTTTCGGTGGATGTGCTCTTCCATTTCGCAAAGCGCGCCGCCGTGGAAAGCGGCCTTGTGAAAAAGGACGACGTGATCGTGATCACGGGCGGGACGCCGAACGGAAAGAGCGGCAATTCCTCCCTCATCAATCTCGAGACCGTTTGAAAAGTCATAAACAAAGAAGCCGCCGAAGATTCGGCGGCTTTCGATATAAGCAAAATCGGGTTACCATGTCCGCGATCAGCTATTCAAAACGTCCTTCATCTTGGCGACGGCATCCGCCCGCGAAGAGACATCGAGCTTTTCGTAGATCGTGGAGATATAATTGCGCGCCGTCCCGTCCGTCAGTTTGAGCGCGGAAGCGATCTGTTTGTTCGTAAACCCTTCCAGAAGCATGAGCGCGATCTCCACTTCGCGGTCCGATAAGGCAAATCTGCGTTTCAGTTTGATTTCCCGGTCGCTCGAAACCATCCGCGCCGCGTCCGCAATGCGCTTTGCGATCTTGGCCGGCAGGATCGTATCCCCCGCGTGCGCGTTCTTGACGGCGTCGATAAGGGCAGGCGCGGAAATATCTTTGAGCAGATATCCGCTTGCGCCGTAATTGATGGCGTTCAGAATATAGTCGCTGTCGTCGAAGGTCGTAAGAATGAGCACTTTTGCCTGCGGGCGCTTCTTCTTGATCTCCTGCGTGGCGATGACCCCGTTCATATTGGGCATGCGGATATCCATGAGCACCACGTCGGGCATGAGCCGTTCCGTCGCGTTCACAGCCTGCACGCCGTCCGACGCGATCCCCACGACTTCGATCTCCGGGCAGGAGGAAAGCACGCTCTTGATCCCGTCGGCGAGGATCGCCTGATCGTCAACGATAAGAACTTTGATCATATTAAACTCCTTTTTCTCCGTCGAGCGGCAATGTCAGGTGTATTTCGAAGCCCTCGTCCGGTTCCGTTTCGAACCATACGTTTCCGCCGAGCGATTCCGCCCGCGCATGCATGCTCGTCAATCCGAATCCCTCTTTCAGACGGGATATATCCATGCCCTTTCCGTTGTCCGAGAGCATGAAATTCACATGGGATTCCGCGGCTTTCAATTCGAAATAAAATGCCGAAGCGTTCCCGTGCCGCAGTCCGTTGGAAATTCCCTCTTTCAGCGTATTCAGAATAAAACGGCGTTTTGCGTCGCAGAGCGTGATATTGTCGATATCGTACCGGACCGCGATGCCCGTTCCGTCGGTCGAATCGTGTATGATCTCGAGAAGCTGGTCTTCGAGCGTCTGCCCCTCTCTCTGCCCGGAAAGCAAGTGAACGCTCTCCCGCAGCTCTTCCAGAGCGTGCTTGGCCTGTAAATTGGCCGCCGCGATCTTGCGTTTTGCGTCAACGGGGTCGGAATCTATGACCAATTTCGCCGCTTCGGTCTGCATGATCACGGTCGTGATCGAATGCCCGGCCGTGTCGTGGATATCTTTTGCAATGCGCTGGCGTTCCTCGAGCGCGGTAAGCTCCTGCAGCTCGAGATAGGCGGCATGAAGTTTTGCGTTGCTCTCGTTGAGTTCATCGAAGGCTTTCGTGAGTTCCCGGTTCTTCTTGTAAAAGAAGATCGCGAAGTTGATCACGAGAAAATGGATCACGATGAGAATGAGATCGCTGACCATGCTCGAGGCAAGCGAAATGAAGTTGAGCTGGCTCGTATGCACGATTTCGGAAAACGCGAACGTGATGAAGAGCAGCAGAATGCAGGATACGCACATGACGACGCTGCCCATCAGATGCTCCTGACTCAGATAGAATTCCGTGAGGATGATGAGATAGAGCGTGGAGATCAGCACGCCGTTCGAAAAGATGGTGAGCACCAATAGCGCGAGCACATCGAATACGTAAAAGGCGATCTTGCTGTTGAAGGAGTGCATTTTCCACAGCTTGATTGCGTTCGAAGCAAGAAAGAGCATGGAGACGGGCAGCGTGATGTACCAAGCCGGTATGCCGAACATCGGCTCTCTGTTGTTCACGATGAGAAAGGTCACCGCGACCGCGAGCGCGCCGAGGATAAAAAACGAGGCGTACTTATGAAAGATATTCAAACGGTCGAGCGCTTCTTTCGTGGTCGTCGGTTCGCCCGATCCGATGAGGAGCCGCTTCAATGATCTTCCTTCCTTTCAAAAAAATTTCGCAAATCGTATTGCCGCTTGATATTCTCAAGCTTTCCGTGCGCAAAGTAGCTGTACGGGCCGTCTATCCCGACAACCACATGATCGTACAGCGCGACGTTGTTGAAATTGCAGATCATCTGCAATTCGGCCGTAAATTTATCGTCCGCCCGCGAAGGAAGGGAACGCGACCCGGGATGATTGTGCGCGACCACGATCGCGTGCGGCCGCTGCATCGCGATGAGACGGGCGATTTCATCCGAGCGCACTTCCGCCCTGTTGACGTTCGAAGAAGTATACCGTTTAATGAACTTGATCCGGGCGGCGGAGTCGAGACAGTAGATCTCGATCGCCTCTTCCGTCAATCCGGAAAACCGTTCTTTCAGAAATTCCCAGTAAGACGCCGCGCTGAACATCTGCGGTAAGGCCGTCCGTTCTTTGCGGATCCGTTCGAAGAGATTGCCGATCCCGTAGAGGTAGGCCGCCGTGTTTTCCCCGACGCCGTCTACGGCCAGAAGCTGGTCGTACGTGGCGCCGAACACCGCGCCGAGGCTTCCGAATGCCGAGATCAGCGCATGGGCAAGCGGATTCGTGTTGATGCGCGGCAAGGCAAAATAGAGCAGAAACTCCAAAAGTTCATGATCCTGCAAACCGTCGGCGCCCGAACGGAGCCGCTCCGACATACGTTTTCTGTGCCCTTCGTGCATGTTTTGCCTCTTTTTGTCATTATATCACAAATCCGATAAATTTGCACGAAAAACAACGGCGGAACGAAAAATTTTTTTCCTTTCCCCGCCCGCCGCACGGATCCTTGACAAATCCCGCCGTTTTTGCTACAATTTCAGCGCCGGGCGGCGCCCGGCACGGAGGTTTCTATGATCGACATCAATCCTGTCGTAAAGAGTATTTCGGAAAGCATCCGGTTCGATTCTTCCCGCGGAGATCCCGCGCCCGCTGCGCCGTTCGGCCGCGGCGCATGCGAATGTCTGCGCCACTTCCTCGCCCTTGCGGAAAGCATGGGATTTTCCGCAAAAAATTATGACGGCTATGTCGGCGAGGTCGTTTTCGGAGAAGGCGCGCGGGAGTTTGCGATCCTGTGTCATCTCGACGTCGTGCCCGCAGGCGCAGGATGGACGAAAGATCCCTTCGGCGGAACGGTAGAGAACGGCAGGATCTGGGGCCGCGGCGCCGTGGACGACAAAGGCCCCGCCATTTGCTGCCTGTATGCCATGAAAGCGCTCAAAGACGAAGGGTTTGTGCCTTCGAAAAAGATCAAACTCATCGTCGGATGTAACGAGGAGGACGGTTGGGGTTGCATCGCGCACTACAACGAAGTCGCCGAAATGCCGGAGGAAGGATTTTCTCCCGACGCGGACTTTCCCGTCATCTGGGCGGAAAAAGGGATCCTGCAGATCCGCCTGCGCGTCCCCGTGCCGAACGCGCCCTTCCGCTCTCTGCAAGGCGGTTCCGCCGCGAACATGGTATGCGATTTTTGCGAGGCCGAGCCGATTGCGCTCGACAGGGCGCGCGCCGAAAAATCGGGCCTTGAAATCTTCGGAACGAAAATCGCCGCCCGCGGAAAGAGCGCGCACGGCTCCACGCCGGAGAAAGGCGAAAACGCCATTCTGCCGATTTTGCGCTATTTTGAAGAGCAAAGCCCGGAGATCCGCCGCGCGATCGATTGTCTGTTCGACGATCGATACGGCCTGAAAGCGCTTTCTGATGAAACGGGAGTCCTCACCATGTCGCCCAACGTCGTCGCCTACCGCGGCCGAGAACTCGAGATCACCTGCGATATCCGTTATCCCGCTACCATGTCCGAAGATGCCGTGTATGAAATGTTGAACAAGTTCGGCTTCGGATATGAGACGGTCCACCGTCAAGCGCCCCTTATGGTCGAAAAGGACTGCGAACTCGTGAGAACGCTCCTCGCCGTTTATGAGGAATGCACAGGAAAAAAGGCGGAACCCGTGGCGATCGGCGGCGGCACTTATGCGCGCGCGCTTCGCCGCGGCGTCGCGTTCGGCCCCGAGATGGAGGGCGATGAGGCCGTGATCCACCAACCCGACGAATATATCACGATCGAACGCGTGAAACTTCTTCTCGAAATTTATCAAAAGGCCATCGAAAAACTCACGAAATAACGGAACCTCTCCGAACGTTTCAAAAAATGCATCCGCCCGCGGCTTTCTTGCCGCGGGCGGAATTTTTCATATTTTCTTAGCTTGCTCCTGCGAAACGTTTCCCAATTCCTCGCAGACGTCGCGCCCGGCCTTCCAATTTTGCAGGTTGCGCAGCCGTGCGCCCCGATCTCCGTGCACGGGATCTTCGAACAGTTCCTTGAGCTTTGCGCAGGGCAGCTCGCCGCACTCTCCGCAATGCGCATATCCCTTTCGGATACAGCATTTTGCTTTGTCGCACTCCCCCCAGAACATGTCGCCGGCGTTTGCCTTACAGCCTTTGCAGCCCGTCTTTTCCCGCCATTCGCATATGCCGCAATATGTTCCGCAGTAGGCGATGAAATTTTTATCCATTCCGCCCCCCTTACAGTTTTACAATCGTGATCGTTGCCTCGTCGCCGTTGATATCGAGCGTCTTGGAATAGCCTTTTCCCGCCCCCTCCTGCACGTTTACGGCGAGCACATCGGCGGCAAACGCACCCGAAGCAAGCACTTTGGCGGCGCGTCCCGCGGCCGTATAATAAATTTCGATCCGGTCGGTCACTTCGAAGCCGGCCTCTTTGCGCATCGTCTGCACCTTGGACACCAGCTCGCGCTCCGCGCCCTCCAGAAGCAGTTCCTCTGTAAGAGCGGTATCCAGCGCGACCGTAATACCATATCCCTGCGCCGCGGCAAATCCGGCGGCGGACGAGACGAAGATCTGAAGATCCTCTTCCGTAAGTTCCACGAGGCCGTCAAGATCGACCGTGTATTTTCCGCCGTCTTTGACGGCCGCCACGACCTCGGCCGCGTTGCATGTGTTCAAAAATTCGGTGATCGCGCGCAGCTTCTTGCCGTACTTCGGCCCGAGCGTTCTCAGCTGCGGTTTGAGCGTATAGGAGATCAGTCCTTGCGCGCCGTCCGTCATCTTCAATTTCTTCACATTCAGTTCATCGAGCGTGACCGCCTCGAGTTCTCCCGCGATCCGCAGCGGGCGGTCGGAAGCCACAAGCATTTCGGAAAGCGGCTGGCGGTTTTTGAGATTGCCCGCATTCCGCGCGCTCCTCCCGAGTTCGACGACCTTCAAGACGTCCTCCATGCCCGCTTCCAGAACGGGATCCACCCATACCATGTCCGCGACAGGATAGTCGCAAAGATGCACGGAAACGGGCGCTTCGGGGAAAAACGCGGGCACGAGATTTTGATAGATCATCTCCGCCATGAAAGGCGTGTAGGGCGCGATCAGCTTTGAGAGCGTCACGAGCACGGTATAGAGCGTGGTATAGGCCGCCGCCTTATCCTCCGTCATTTCCGCACCCCAATAGCGGTCTCTGCCCCGCCTCACATACCAGTTCGACAGCTCGTCCACAAAATCCTGAATGGCGCGCGCGCTGTCGGTAATGTTGTACTGCGCAAGCATTTCGTCCGTCTCCTTGACGAGCGTGTTGAGTTTCGAGAGCACCCATTTGTCCATGAGGGACAGCTTGCAATCTTTCAAGCTGTACTTGGAGGGATCGTACCGGTCGATCTCCGCATACAGCGTGAAAAAGGCATAGGAATTCCAGAGCGTCCCCTGAAATTTGCGCTGCGATTCGGAGACGGCTTCGGAGCCGAACCGCGAAGGGATCCACGGCGCGCTGTTGGTATAAAAATACCAGCGTACGGCGTCGGCGCCCTGTTTGTCGAGCACCGTCCACGGGTCGACGACGTTGCCCTTGTGCTTGCTCATCTTTACGCCGTTCGCGTCGTTGACGTGCCCCAGAACAATGCAGGTCTGAAAGGGCGCGCGGCCGAAGAGGATCGTCGAAATGACGAGCAGCGTATAGAACCAACCGCGCGTCTGGTCGACCGCTTCGGAAATGAAATTCGCGGGGAACGTCTCCTCGAACAAGTCCTTGTTTTCAAAGGGATAGTGATACTGCGCGAAAGGCATAGAGCCGGAATCGAACCAGCAGTCGATGACTTCCGGCGTGCGCTTGCATTTTCCGCCGCATTTGGGGCATTGACAGGTGAGGCCGTCGAGATAGGGACGGTGCAGCTCGATGTCTGCGGATGCGCCGGTCTTTTCGCAAAGCTCGCGTTTGGAGCCGATGACCTCGATCCCGCCGCAATCCTCGCAGACCCAAACGGGAAGCGGCGTTCCCCAATAGCGATCGCGGGAGAGGCCCCAATCGATGACGTTTTCGAGGAAATTGCCCATTCTCCCCTCTTTGATCGTCTCGGGGATCCAGTTTACGGAACGGTTGTTTGCGATGAGTTGGTCTTTGACTTTCGTCACTTCCACAAACCAGCTCTTGCGCGCATAGTAGAGGAGCGGCGTATCGCATCGCCAGCAATGCGGATAGCTGTGCTCGAACGGGATCTTTTTGAACAGCAGTCCCTTTTGCTGAAGCATATCGAGAATGAGTTTATCCGCTTTTTTGGCAAACAGCCCGTCCAGCTCGGGGCAGCGGCTGTCGAAGCACCCCTGCTCGTTCACGAGCTGTATCACGGGCAGACCGTAGCGCTTGCCCACTTTGTAGTCGTCCTCGCCGAATGCGGGCGCGATATGCACAACGCCTGTGCCGTCGGTGAGGGTGACATAGGGATCGCAGACCACATAGTATGCTTTTTCGCGGAAACTTCCCTTTGCCCAGCCGAAGAGGGGTTCGTACTCCGTTCCCTCGTATTCTTTTCCCTTGCGCCGGTCGATAACTTCATACGACTCGAAAAATTTATCCGCAAGCGCTTCGGCGAGAATATAATGCGCGTCGGAGGCGGCGATCTCCACATAATTCTCCTCCGGATTCATGCAGAGCGCCACGTTGGAGGGCAGCGTCCACGGCGTGGTCGTCCAGGCGAGAATGTAGGTATTTTCCGCCCCCGTCACCTTAAAACGGGCCACGGCGGAGATCTCTTTCACATCCTTATAGCCCTGCGCGACCTCATGCGAAGAGAGCGCGGTGCCGCAGCGGGGACAATAGGGAACGATCTTATGCCCCCGATAGAGCAGACCCTTTTTATGGATCTCCTTGATCGCCCACCAGACGGATTCGATGTATTCGTCGCGATAGGTCACATAGGGTTTTTTCATATCCACCCAATAGCCGACGCGGTCGCTCATCTTTTCCCATTCGCTCTGATATTTCCAGACCGATTCCTTACACTTTTTGATGAACGGTTCGATGCCGTATTTTTCGATGTCCTGCTTGCCGTCCATGCCGAGGGATTTCTCCACTTCCAGCTCGACGGGCAGGCCGTGCGTATCCCACCCGGCCTTGCGAAGAACGTGCTTGCCCTTCATCGTTTGATAGCGGGGCATGATGTCCTTCATGACGCGCGTTAAAACATGCCCGATATGCGGCTTGCCGTTTGCCGTGGGCGGACCGTCGAAGAAGGAAAACTCCTCTCCGCCCTCGTTTTTTTCAATGGATTTTTCAAAGATCCCGTTCTCTTTCCAGAACGCTACGATCTCTTTTTCGCGTTCCACGAAATTGAGCGACGTATCTACTTTCCTGTACATGACCACTCCTTATTCTCCGATGTTCTTTGAATTTTCCGCACAAGCAAACGAACGAAAAAACGCCTTCGCGTTTCGGAATACGCGAAGGCATATCAACCACCAAAACAAACGATCATTTGCCGCGAGGATGACGGTTCGCGACGCCGTGCGGAGTTACTCCCGAGGTTTCCCCCCGCAGGCTGAAAGGGGATACCCGCACCGCACCGCTCTCCCCTCTCAGCAAACGAGGATTCTCTGTACACGGCAAACCGATACGGACGCGTCCTTTGTAAACGCCTTTGCGATTCGATTTTCTTCATTATAGCGCGTCCGCCCGCAAAAAGCAAGCGATTTTAAGCTCTCCGCCGCCGATTCGCGAATTTTACGCGGGATCTTCGCGGGATCTTACGGTATGCAGAATATTTTTGAAGTCGAACTTCCGCTTGCCGCCGAACTTGCCGAACCTGTTCCAGAGCCACAGAAGATATCCGAGCACCGTGAACACCGCCACGAGTCCCAACACCCAAAGGCACACGCCGCCGTATCCGAGCTGCCCGACGTCGAGAAAGAAATACGGATATTCGAAATTCCGGATCGACGCCCCGAGAATGAAGATATACGCGACATAGATCAGAGGGAGAATGAGGCTGTAAAGCGGCGCAAAAACGGACAGCGTGCCCTTTTCATCGAAAAGGATGCTGTCGAGCACAAACAATAGCGGCGCAAGAAAATGGTACGACATATTGCCGATGTTCAGCCAATAATCCGCGTGCAGCGGACTTTGGAGAAGAAATATGACGACGAGGAACGTGACAAGGATCATGACGGTCGTCATGAATTTGAACGTACGGCATACTTTGTTGTAGCCCTCGCGCTCCCCTCTCAACACTCTGCGCGCATTCGCAATAGTGACGGCGACGGAAACGCCGAACACGACATAATTCGAAAGGTTGGTGTAATATTTGAAGGTCTCCCAGCTTGCGGGCGTCCCGCCCTGCCCCGCGTAAAAAACGCGGAAAGAGAGCAGCACCGCAAGAAAGGAAACACAGCACAGAACCACCCGATAGATCAGCTGCACAACAAGATTTTTTCGCATGATTTCCTCCCGATCGGACAAACCCGAATTTTTATTCACAAATTGAATTATAACATGATTGATTCATTTTGTAAACTAATTTACGGAGTAAATAAAAAATCTTTTTGATTCGCTTGCCTTTTGCGGAAATTCCCGCTATAATTTGATTAGCTATTATTTGACAGGAGAAATTTATGCGAATTCTTGCGATCAACGATATTTCCTGCGTGGGGAAATGTTCTCTCACGGTGGCGCTGCCCGTCCTCTCGGCGTGCGGGGCGACCGTGGATATCCTCCCCACCGCGCTCCTCTCCACCCACACGGGCGGCTTTACGGGGTATACTTTTCTGAATCTCGACGACGAGATGAAAAAGATCTGCGACCATTGGGAAACGCTCGGACTTCAGTACGACGTGATCTACAGCGGGTATCTCGGGAGCCGCGCGCAGATCGAATTCGTGAAAGACGTGAAACGGCGCTTTTTGAAACCGGACGGGATCTTTGTGGTCGATCCCGTACTCGGCGATCATTTTCAATTCTATAAGGGATTCGACGAGAGCTTCGCCGCAGAAATGCGCACGCTGTGCGCGCTTGCCGACTATATCTTGCCCAACGATACGGAGGCATTTCTGCTTACGGGCGAGCGGGACGCGGTTCGGGCGCTTGAAAAACTCGCCTCGATCTGCCCGCATCCCATCGTTACGGGCGCGGAGACGGAAGAAGGTTATTTCCTCTGCTATTTCGACGGCGCGGTCAAAAAGATCCCGCTCAACAAGGTGGAAGGCTCCTTCCACGGCGCCGGGGATGTGTTTGCTTCGGCATTCGCGGGCTGCATCGGGAACGGATTTTCCCTCGCGGAATCGCTCGGGATCTCCATTGAATTCTGCCACCGCTCCATCGTGCGCACCGCGGAAGAAGTGCCCGATAAAAAATACGGCATGAATTACGAAAAGGAACTTTCCGTTCTTACGGACGCATTCAAAGGAAAATTTCGCGCATAATCGGATTTCTGCCCGAAACTTTCGGGCAACCGTTCGGAGATACCAATGAAAAACAAACAATGGAAAAACGCTGCGCTCTCGGTTGCGCAGAACACTGCGGAAGGCATTATGGCCGGCATCATGATCTCGCTCGGCGGAGCGGTATTTCTCGCGTGCAGCAACGACTTGCCGAAATACGGGAAATATGTCGGCGCCCTGCTCTTTTCGTTGGCGCTGGTGTGCATCTGTATGCGCGGCTATGCCCTGTATACCGGCAAGATCGGATTGATCTTTGAAAAGCACGCAAAGAAAGATATTTCCCTGCTGCTGCTCTGTCTGCTCGGAAACGCGATCGGGACGTTCGCCTTCGGATATCTCATCCGATTTGTTTTCCCCGCGTACGGAACGTTCGCCGAAACGCTCTGCACTGCAAAACTTGCGCAGGGATACGGCTACGGATTTCTCCGGGCGGTGCTGTGCGGATTGCTCGTGTTCATCTCGATCGACGTCTATCGCAACAATCAATCGGTGATCGCGATCCTGCTCTGCATTCCCGCGTTTATCCTCAGCTCCTACGAACACTCCATTGCGGATATGTTCTACTTTGCGGCTTCCGGCATCGCCTCGGCAAAAGCGTTCGGATATCTCATGATGATCATTCTCGGCAATTCCGTCGGCGCACTGATCATTCCCGCTTTGAAACTGATCCGTCCGAAAAACAACGAACCTCCACAGGAAAAACAATAAACGCGATCTCCGCCTTCGGGCGGAGATTTTTTTGCGCTTTTTTTGCCACCCCCCTCCGTCTCTTCGCCTCGACAGCTCCCCCTCAAGGGGGCGCCGAGAAAAAGCGGTGACTTCGCTTACGCTCCGTTCCTTCGCGCTGCGCGCTCGTGCCGCGCTTAGAATAAACAATAGAAGCCTCGCGCGGGACGGGAACAGGGGGAAAAGGGAGAATGCCCGCCGGCGAGCGAAACACACCCTCTCCACGTCATCCTGAGCCGTGCGCCCGCCGTAAAACGGCGGGCGCACGCGTCGAAGGATCTTGCTGTCAGGGGAAAGCGGCGTACGCAAATCGGTACATCGCCCCCCTATCCGTCTCTTCGCCTCGGCAGCTCCCCTCAAGGGGGCGCCGAGAAAGCGCCGGGGCGGGAGCAAAAACACAACAGAAAAACGCGCATGCGTTTCGCATGCGCGTTTTGTAATTCCGGATCGGATTCCTTATTAACCTGCGTCAGCGGGCGCCGTGGTTTCCGTAACCGCAGGCTGCGTGGTAGGCGTAGACTTCGCGGGAATGGAAATCTTGTACCAGCCGTCGTCGCCCGTAATGCTGATATCATTGCCCATACCGGTCGGGTAGTAACCATTGGCAAGTGCGTTATAGACCTTGAACGAATCGAACGGGGTGAGGTGCAGCACGATCTCCCATGTACCGTCGACAAGCGTCATCTTCGGGCACTTCTCCTGAACGGCAGCAGGGCCGCCGAGGGTATCCGGCCAGTTGCAATCCGAGTAATTTGCAAGGGTGCCGACCACATACATCTCTTCGGTCACATCCTTGGGTTCAACGGGATTGTTTTTCACAACGGCGATCGCGGGATATTCTCCATCTTCCGGATTGCCCGTGATGGTGAACGTGTAGCAACCGTCGTTCCCTTTCTTAGGGGTGACGTTCATTTCGGAGTTGGTGAAGTAGCCCTGAAGCGCATCCTCGAGGCCAAGCGACCAACCGGAACCGTCCGTCCAATCCGGCTCGGTAAGCGTGCCGTCGTTGTAAGCGAACTTGAATTCGTCGTTTTCATAAATGGTAAGCGTGATCTGATATTCCGTCTTGGAAATCTTCTCCAACTTGCCTTTCTTATTGAAAGCGGTCCAGCCCATGCCGTTCAAGCTGTCGATGCCGTTGCCGACAACGTACCAGCCCGCGGTCGCATCTTCCTCAAAATCGCCCTGCTTGTACCCGCAGGTCTCGCACGTGCCGTCGGCGCCGAACGAGTGAGGAGCCGCATCCTTTCTCACGAGGTGATTCTCGTCGTTATGACCGCAGGTCGCAAGGTGATAATGCTTCTCGGAGCTGTAACTCCACGTCGTAGCATACTTGTGCTCGTGATCCCATTCATTATAGTACCCGCAAACGGTGCACTCCTCATTCTCATTGAATTTGTGCTCACCCTGGTCTTTTCTTACGTCGGGATCGTCGACCGACTCATGCCAGTGATATTTGCGGCTCGTTGTCCATTCATCTTTGTACTCTGTTCCGGAACCGCATGCTGCCACGCCGACAACCGTTGCAAAAACCATCATAACGGACATAGTCGCGGCAAGAAGTTTTTTTGCCTTCATACAAATTATTCCTCCAAAAAAATTTTCGCACACACTGTTGTGTGTCTGTGCCTCGGAAACAACCCTCTCCCCGCAAGGGCCGATCGGCTCTTTTCTCCGCGCAAAACGGGCGGATATGCAAGCCGACTCCGAACAAGGCCCGCCTTGTTCGGTTTCAACCATAATTTATAATTTCGAACAGTTTCTCGCTGTCGACATTTGTATTCTATCACAAAAAATGATATGTGTCAATAATGTTTTTTATTTTTTTCGAAAAAATATTCGACGCGCATGATTCGCGGATTTTCGCAGATCTCCTCTCTTGCCCACCCCTCGAGGGGTGGGTGTCTCGCCGCAACACGGCGAGACGGAAGGGGGTCTTAGAAATTCAAAACCGAGATTTCTCCGCGCGCTTCGCTTGGTCGAAATGACGGCAAAACTCGCCGCTTGAAATGGCAGAACACCCCTTTCGGCGCTACGCACCACTTTCCCCTCAAGGGAACAGCAAGTTTTTGCGCCGGCGGCACCCCGAACGTGCGCAAAGTCCCGTTCGCCTTTTGCAACAGAAGCGCCGGATAAGGCCTATCCGGCGCTTTTTTGCAATATTTCGCGCGATCAGCCGTTCAGCACATAGACATAGCAGCTGATGGGCGTGACGCTGACACTCGTGCCGCCGTTGACCGCATTATTGCCGATGCGCGTCGTGCCGGCCTGCGTGCCGTTGATATACAGCCCCCACGAACCTGCGGGAAGCGTAACGTTCGCCGCTTCGAGGCCCGCATTGTAGACCACAAACAGGTGCTCGTTGCCCTTGGTCATCTCAAAGGAGATGAGCGCTTTGCCGTTGTCCAGCGTGGCATTGCTGATGATCCCGGTCGAATCCGTCGCGCGCAGCACGGAGTACTGCTGGCGGAAAGCGATGAGGCCCTTGTAGTAATTCATCATGGCGTACTGATCGGAATCCGCAGTGAGAAGTTCCCATTTGAGGTTGTTGACGGAATCGGGCGCATTATAGCTGTTCTCGTTGAACGACCCGTTCGCGTTGATCTTCTGGCGGAGCATCTCTTCGCCGGCCTGCATGAACGGGATCCCGAGCGAAGTCTGAACGATCGCCGCGGAGAGACGGTTGCGGTTGAGATTCATCTCCTTATCGGCGGGCGTCTTATAGACGTAATTGATGCGGTCCCAAAGCGTGTTATTGTCGTGCGCGGAGACATAGTTGACGACGTTGGTGGGATTGTACGCCTCAAACGACGTGTTGCTTGCGCTGATATCCGCATTCGTAACGCTGCCGTTGACGCTGAACATGATCTTCTTGAGCGTGGCCGTATCCGACTTGGCGCCCGTCGCAAATCCCGTATCGGCGATATTGAACACGCTGCCCTTGATCGTGTCGCGGATCACGTCGCTGAACATTGCAACGCCGTTGGTATGATTCCCGGACTGTCCGCCGACGTTTTCGTTGACCTTCTTCAAACCGTTTTTGAGAACGGCCTGCTCGCTCGCCTTCAAACCGGTCGTGCCGCCCGTCCAGCCTTCGCCGTAGATGAGCGCGTTGGGATTGATCTTGTGAACGGCGATCTCAAGCTGGTGCATGGTTTCGATATCGTGCAGACCCATGAGGTCGAAACGGAACCCGTCGACATTGTATTCTTCCATCCAATACGTGACAGAATCGATCATGAATTTGCGGAACATCGCACGGTCGGACGCGGTTTCGTTGCCGCAGCCGCTCCCGTTGTAGGCCGTGCCGTTCGGCTGGAAGCGATAGTAATAATAAGGTACGATCTTCTGGAAGTTGGACTGCAAACCGCTCGTGTGGTTGTAGACAACGTCCATGACGACGCCGATGTTGTTCTTGTGAAGCGCCTGTACCATCTGTTTGAATTCGTTCACGCGGACTTCGCCTTTGGTCGGATCCGTGGAATAGCTGCCCTCCGGCGTATTGTAGTTGAGCGGATCGTAGCCCCAGTTGAATGCGTTGGCGGAGTTGCGCTCGTTGACCGACGCATAGTCGAAGGACGGCAGCAGATGCACGTGCGTGATGCCGAGCTGTTTGAGATAATCCACGCCGACGGGGATCCCGTTCTCCGTGAGACCCGTTTCGGTGAAGGCAAGATACTTGCCCTTATATTTGGAGTTCGTGATCTTGTTCGAGAAGTCGCGGACGTGGATCTCCCACAGTTCCGCGTCGGTATAGTTGAATTTGCCGCCCGTCGCCGTCTTGGGAACGAAAAGATTGTTCGTCCAGCCGGCGGGATCCGTCTTGTCGAGATCGACGATCATGCCGACTTCGCCGTTGACGCCCGTGGATCTCGCATACGGATCGACGACTTCGCTCGCGCCCGCGGCATTGCGCACGGTGTACGTGTAGTACTTGCCGACGAGAGATTTCTCCCCCGTGTACGTCCATACGCCCTTATCGGCAGCCTTGCCGCCCTTGAGGTCGAACGTCTGGCTGGGCGCGCCGCTCTTGGTGCCCGACTCATAGATATTCAGGCGGACCTCCGAACTCGTAGGCGCCCAGAGGCGGAATACCACGCTGCTGGCCGTGATCTCCACGCCGAGCTTTCCGTCGTAAGAATACTTGCTGTTGAAATCGTCGCTGTTGAAATAGGTATTGGGGACCACGGGCTTGGAGCCGTAACCCTCGATCGTGCAGGTATAGCTCTTGCCGAGATCGAGATCTTCGCCGAGCGTGACCGTGCCCGACGTGCCCCGGCTCGTCACTTCGACCACCTGAATTTCCTTGCCCGAAGCGTCTTTTACGGTGATCATTTCCTTCGTGACCTGCGTGCCGGGCGAGATCGAATAACTGATCGTGTTCAGTGCGGTCGTGATATCGACCAAATTGAAAGTTTTCATTTCTTCAAGCGTCTTTCCGCCGTCTTTGCTGAAGTACAGCTTTGCGCTGCCCTGTTTCAGATAGATCGTCATCTTATCGTTGACGATATTTTCCTCCGACATTGTAATGTAACGGTCGTTGTTCGTCGCATCCTTGCCTGCGCCGTCCCACGTCGTCTGGCCGGGCGTGACGTTCGTACGGACGATAAATCCGACCTGCGAATCCGTTTTGGGAACTTCCACGGAATATTTGCCGCCGTAGGAACAAGCCTCGAATTTCTGTCCGCCCGGGAAACTGACCGTCCCGCTATCCGTCCAGATCCAGAGATCCGTGGTCTTGATGTCTCCGTTCCAATAGATCGTCAGACGCGTGTACCCCGGAGTGACGGGGGTCTTATCATCGTCGTCTTTCGTGTTGTTTTTTCCGCCGCCGCCACCGCAGCCCGCAAAGACGACAAACATCGACGCGAGAAATGCGGCCGCAAGAAGCGAGGAAACAAACTTCACAAGTTTCTTTTTCATCTTACCTCTCCCTAAAATTATTTTGATTTCTACCGCTCATTGCCGCCATGCCGGCGAGACACCGCTTGAGTGCCGCGGAGAAGTCGCTTGATT
Organism: uncultured Clostridia bacterium; assembly: GCA_947589085.1. GTDB lineage: Bacteria > Bacillota > Clostridia > Christensenellales > Borkfalkiaceae > Gallimonas. The sequence goes on along the minus strand of CANPZD010000002.1, from coordinate 144,453 downwards.
TGAACCGCACCGACCAATTCTCCGGCGATACGGTGGAAGGACGGTTCATCCGCCCCTCTTTGCCCATACGGATCGCGTCCTGCAACGGGAAGATCACGGTATTCGCCCGGCTTGCGTACAGAAGGCGCAGGATGGTGAGGCAGATCGTTCTGTCGGAATCCAGCCGGAGCGGGATCCCCGCCTTGAAACACTCGCGCTTGAGATCGGCAAGAAGGATCTCTTTTTCCTCCGGACTCATCACCGAAATGCGCGCGTACAGCGTCTCGTTATCGTGCGTGCCCGTATAGGCGACCAGATTTTCCTCATAGTTGGAAGGCTTGTGCTCGTTGTAGGGGTTGCCGTCGAAGGCGTGCTGCAAGATCTTCATGCCCGGGAACCCCGTCTTGCGGAGCGCGGCCCGCACTTCTTCCGTCACGATCCCCAGATCTTCCGCGACGATCCTGCGGTTTTCGTATCCGCGGAACAAGTCCGTTCCGGGGCCTTCGCACCAACGGCCGCTGCGCGCGTCCGTCGCCGAAGCCGGAATACAATAATAGCGCACGAAACCGATGAAATGGTCGATGCGCAGCACGTCGCAGAGCGCAAACGCGTCGTCGAGCCGCTTATGCCACCACGAATAGCCGTCGGCCTTCATCCTCTCCCAGTCGTAGATCGGATTGCCCCACAGCTGTCCCGTTTCGGAGAAAGCGTCCGGCGGAACACCCGCCTGCACCGCGGGATTGCCGCGCTCGTCGAGGAGAAACAGATCTTTGCCGTATTTCCACATCTCCACGCTGTCGCGTGCGACATAGATCGGCATGTCTCCCATAAGCTCGATCCCATGCGTATTGGCGTACGCTTTGAGTTTTTTCCATTGTTGCAGAAACTCATACTGCGTAAATTGCCAAAACTCCACATCCTCGCGGTGCTGTTCGGCGTATTCCCCAACCCTCTCCTCTTCATATACGGCATATTCGCCCCAATCTGTGTAGGGCTTGCCGGAAAACTCGTCTTTCAGCGACATAAAGAGTGCGAAATCGCGATACTTTCCCTCTTCGAGAAAAGCGACCCACTCCGGCGTCTTTTTCGGGTAGCGCGAAAACGCCTTGCGCAAGATCCGGATCCGCTCCCGATACATTTTGCCGTAATCCACCCAACGGGGATCGTGCCCCCAATCGACGGCGCGGCACTCCTCCCGCGTGAGAAGCCCCTCGCGGCAGAGAAATTCCAGATCGATAAAATAGGGATTCAGCGCGCTTGCGGCGCACGATTGATACGGACTGTCGCCGTACGACGTGGGCTGCAAGGGCAGGACCTGCCACAGCGCGCATTCCGCATCCCGCAGAAAATCAACAAAACGGTACGCTTCGCTCCCGAGCGTACCGATACCATACGGGGAAGGCAACGAGGAAATCGGCATCAAAACCCCGGCAATCCGCCTCATAACGCTTCCCCTCCCTTTCCCTTTTTCTTTTAATTCATTGTATCACGGAATTCGCAAAAAATCAACACTTTTCTTTCGAATTTATAATAATTTTTTCCGTATAATGTAAAATACGGTAATTGCGTGAAAAAAATTCACTTTTTTCGGAAAAATAAACGGCCGCTGCGATTCGGCGGCCGACGCGTTTTTAAGCGCGCTTACGCAAGCGAAATCAACAGCGCCGCGAGCGCGGGATACGTTTCCGCGCAAAAGTCGGGCGTGTACGGCTCGGCGTATCTGCCGGATTGCTCGGTCTCGAGATAGGCGCAGGGGATCCCCGCCGCATGGGCGCCGCCCACATCGTCTCTTAAATCGTTCCCGACATACAGGCATTCCCCGGGGACAAGGCCGAATTTTTCGAACGCGGCTCTGAAAAACAAAGGCGACGGCTTTTTATAACCCGCTTCCGAGGACAGAAGAATGCCGTCGAACGCATGCAGCAACCCCGTCGTTTCCAGCTCGCGGTACGTAAAGCACGCCTGCGCATTCGAAAGAAGATACAGGCGCGCGCCCGCCGCCCGGAGATCGCGGAGAAGTTCCCCGGCGCCTTCGAAGCGCCTTAATTTGCGGATCGATGCCGCGCGGAACGCATGCGCATATGCCGATACGTCGCCGCGATATGCGCACCGCGCTCCCGAAAGCTCTTCCAGCAACGTACGGAACACCCGCATGAGATCGATCTCTCCGCCCGCGGGCAAGGCCTCGGCCTCCGCCTTGCAGAGGGCGGCATACCGCTCCCGGAAACGATCCGCCCGGGGCGCGTCCGCAAGGCGCGCCGCCTCTTCCCAGAATTCGCCGCTCTGCTCATCCGTTCTGATATCGATCAGCGTGCCGTATAGATCGAACAAAAAATTTTTCATACTTCCCCGCATGAAAACGGCGGCCGCGCGGCCGCCGTTCGTTCATTATTTTGCGATGCGCTCCAACATGGAGACAATGTCCTGCACCGTTCTCGCGTTCTCCACTTCGGAATCGGGCAACGTGATGCCGTATTCCTCTTCGAGCGCCATCATGAGTTCGACAACGTCGAGCGAATCCGCGCCGAGATCCTTGATCACTTCGGATTCGGGTTTGATGGATTCCACGGGGATCCCAAGCTGCTCGGCGAGCATCTTGCATACTTTCTCGAACATAAAATACCTCCCGGCTCCGTTCCGGAGCTCCCTACTATGATAGCGCATGATCCGGGATTTGTCAACTCTTTTGGCAATTTTCTCCGGTCGCCGACCCGAACACTTCCGCAAGCGCCGCATGCCACGCCGCGGCCGAAAAACGCGGATTCGCGGGAGAGGTCGAAGGCAGCCTGCACGCGATGGCAAGCAATTCGGGAGATCGCTCGGCAAGCAATTCGTACGCCTTGACCCCGTTGCAGAAGATCCGCTCGATGGGCGCGGCCTCTAAAAGAGCGCGCAGATCGACCACGCGCTCCGCACGGATCGAGAGATCGGACGACCCCTTGATCTCGCACGAGGCTACCATGTCCCAGAGCGCGACGCCTCTCCGATGCAGAAATCCGATCTTGCCCGCCGTGTCCGCCGGCGGCTCCTCTCCGAAAAATCCGCACAGCGTGCGCCAGAAACGATTCTGCGGATTCCCGTAATAGAACCCCTGCGCGCGGCTCATGACCGAGGGAAAACTCCCGAGAATGAGCAATCTGCTGTGTTCGTCGCAGACGGGAGCAAACCCCTCGAAGCGGCTCATAGCGCGATCTTCTTTTTGAGATTTCCGACGGAAGCCGTCGCCGCCGCGGAAAAATCGAGATTTTCATCGATGGCGCGCCGGACGTCATCGAGCGTGAGCGCGGAAATTTCCGCCATGCGCTGCTCGAAATCGTAAACTTTGCCGGTGTACAAAAGATTTCTTCCGTACAGGAGCATCTGCGCGGAAGTGTTCTCCTGCGAAAAGATATTGCCCGATTTCAGCTGTTCCCTGCCGCGCAGAAATTCTTCCTGCGTGGCCCCCTCTCTCTTGAATCTTTCCAGAGTTTCGACGACGGCCGCGGCCGCTTCCTCTGCCTTTTGCGGATTGACGGCCGCGTACACCGTGAGCAGTCCCGTCTCCGCATAGTGCGAAGTAAACGAATAGACGGAATAAGCAAGCCCCAATTCTTCGCGCACGCGCTTGAAAAGTCGGGAACTCATGCCGCCGCCTAAAATCGCATTCATCACCTGTATCGCAAAAAACGCATCGTCGTCGCGCTTCGCCGCCGGGAACCCGAACGCGAAATGCGCCTGTTCGATCGGCTTCTTTTTGAAGAGGTTGTCCCGCTTGCGGACGATGTTTTTCGTCCTCTCTTCGAACTGCGCGCAGGAAAGTCCGCCGAACCACCGCTCGGCAAGCTCCGCCGCGCAGGAGACGTCGATATTCCCCGCAAACGAAACGACGATATTCTGCGGGCAATATCTTGCGGCCTTGTAGCGGAAAATGTCCTCCCGGGTAAACCGCTCGACGTTCTTCGCCGGGCCGAGAATGTTGCGGCCGTAATTATCCCGGCCGAACGCGGCGCGGGAAAGCAGATCCAGACAGAGATCTTCCGGGGAATCCTCGTCCATATTGATCTCTTCCAGCACGACGCCCTTTTCGCGCTTCATCTCCTCGTCGGGAAAATTCGCGTTCAGAAAGAGATCGGAGAGCAGCGCGAACGCCTCTCCCGCATGATCGGTCGTCGCTTTTGCATAAAAACACGTGAGATCTTTGCCCGTAAACGCATTCACCTGCGCGCCGAGGGCGTCGAACGCATCCGAGATCTCAAAGGCCGTGCGGGCGGGCGTGCCCTTGAACTGCATATGCTCGATAAAATGCGAGATCCCGTCCTCCTCGTCGGTCTCGAACGCAGCGCCCGTTCCCACGAGGATCCCCATCGTGACGGAGAGCAGACCCTCCATGCGTTTGACGATCACGCGCACTCCGCTTTTCAACGTTTTTGTTTCTACCATTGTATTTCCTCTTTATGTATTTCAGCCGAGATTTTCACCCACCGTAATGGCGCGAAGTCCGTGTTCTTCGTAATAGGAGAGGATGCGCGGCAGCGCCCTCACCGTGTGCGCCATGGGATGCATGAGAATGAGATCGCCTCCCTGCACGCCCTTCGTCGCGCGGGAAAAGCAGATATCCGCGTCTTTATCGCGCCAATCGATCGTGTCTTTGCTCCACAGGATCGTTTTCAGTCCCAGACGTTCCGCCGCGGTCACGACGTCGTCCGAATACGCTCCCGAGGGCGGCGCGAACAGCGTGACGGGGAGATGCGTGACCAGCGAAAGAAATTGCACGCTCGTTCCGATCTCCTGCAGATTTTCTTCCAGACTCAGCGCATCCTGATTGAGATGAAAGTACCCGTGCGAGCCGATTTCGTGACCCCGTTCCGCAATTTCTTTGACGCAATCCACGTTGTCGTCCGCCCAGCTCCCCCCGAGAAAGAAGGTCGCCTTTGCCTCGTGTTCATCGAGGATCGAGAGGATCTCGCGCACCTCGTCCGCGCCCCAATACACGTTGATCATCAGCGACACGCCGTCCTCGGAATTGCCCTTTCTTAAAACGCGTTCTTCGAGCGTGGCCGCAGTCCTCTCGACCGGGAGAAAACAGACGACCGCCACTACAACGATGATCACAACGAGAACCGCGTTGGTGACAGCGGCAATCAAGCGGGAACTTTTCAACAGTTTACCTCAAATTCGGAAGATTTATCATCATTCTATTTTTTGAGGCGGGATTTTATGACGGCCGTTTGCGTACGCGCGCGCCGGCAAGCGAAAAATTCTCTATTTCAGCGTGACGATCGTGACGCCCGATTCCCCTTCGCCGTACTTCCCGAGCCGGAATTCCGCTACATGCCTGTGCTTTTTCAGGAACGCATGCACCGCGGCTCGCAGCTTGCCCGTGCCCATTCCGTGCACGATCCGCACTTCGGGGAAATTCGCAAGCACCGCGCTGTCGAGAAAATTCTCCAGCTCGGGCACGATCTCCGCCGTGGTCATTCCGATGAGATCGATCTGAGGACGGATCGTCTCCCGCGCTCTGAGGTCGCGGGTGATCCGCACTTCCGGTTCCTTTTTTGCGGGCGCCTGCGGAAGGTACAGATCGGAAAAAGCGACCCTGACCCGCAACGCGCCCGTCTGCACTTCCGCCGTCTGCTTCGCGGCGTTGACGGAGAGCACCTTGCCCTCGGCCGACATGCTGCCGATGTGTACGGCGTCGCCCGCTTTGAGACGGGCGGGATCCGCCGGTTCCGCGCGGACGGGCAGCGCTTCCTCGGACAGGGCGTCCCTTTTCAAGGAATTTTTCAGCGTGCGGGCGCGGATGAGATCGCGCTCCGCGATCTCCCGCTGTTCGGATATTTTTTCGATCTCCGCAAGGATCTCTTCGGCTCTTGCCGTACGCTCATAGACGATCCTGCGCGCTTCCGCTCTGGACGAAGCCAGAAATTTTTCGCGCTCTTTGCGGAATTTTTCCTCGTCGCGTTTGAGCGCATCCAGCTTTTCCTCCCATTCCCGTTTGAGATCGAGGGACTGCCGTGCCGACTCGTCCGCGCGGATCCGGCTCTCTTCCGCGGCGCGGATCGTATTTTCGAACGTGCGAGCGCCCTCCGAAAGATAGCCGCGCGCCTCTTCGACGGTCGCGGGATCCAAGCCGAGTTTTTCGCAGATGGCGAGCGCATTCGAAGAACCGGGCGCGCCCATCTTCAGGCGGTACAGCGGGCGGAAATCTCCCGCGTCGAATTCCATACTGCCGTTTTCGATGCCCGGCGTTTCATAGGCGAATTCTTTCAGCGCCGCGTAGTGCGTCGTCACGATGCCGCGGCAGCCCTTTTTCATGAGCGCCGAGAGCACGGCGCGCGCAAGCGCCTGTCCCTCCTCCGGATCGGTGCCGCCGCCCGGCTCGTCGATGAGCACAAAGGAATTTTCCGCGGCGTCCTCCAGAATCTTTTTCAGGCATACGATATGCGAAGAAAACGTGGAGAGATTTTCTTCGATGGATTGACTGTCGCCCACGTCGCAGAACACGCGGGTCACGGGGAGCCGGGTCCCCTCCGCCGCGGGAACAAACAGGCCGCACGCCGCCATGAGACAAAAGAGACCGCACATTTTGAGCGTGACCGTCTTGCCGCCCGTGTTCGCGCCGGAGAGCAGCAAAAAACGATATGCTTCCCCCACGGAAACGCTCACGGGTACGGCGGTCTTGCGATCGAGCAGGGGATGCCTGCCCTTTCCGATCTCCAGAATGCCCTTGGCGTTGAGAACGGGCTTCACGGCTTTGAGCGAATAGCCGTACTCCGCGCGGGCATAGAACGTATCCGCCTCAACGACGAGCGCAAGCGACGATTCGAGCGCGCCGCGAAGTTTCCCGATCCGCCGGGAAAGCTCCTTTAATATGCGCTCCTCTTCCTCCTTTTCATCCGCGGCGAGGGAACGCAGCTCGTTGTTCATTTCGAGAACTTCCTCCGGCTCGATGAACACGGTGGCGCCGCTCTGCGACTTGTCGTGTACGAATCCGCGGATATTGCGCTTGTATTCCGTTTTGACGGGGATCACAAAACGGTCGCCCCGCACGGTGACGATGCCGTCCTGCAAATATTTTTTGTCGTCCCCGGAAAGATACTGCGCCAGGCGGGCGCGGATCCGTTCCCCGAGAACGCGCATCTCCGCGCGGATCCCGAATAGCCGCTCGCTCGCCGTGTCTGCGATCGCGTCCTCGGCGACGATCTTATCCCCGATCTCCCGTTCGAGCCGGGCGTCGAACACGAGCCTTTCGATCAGATCCCGGAAGAGAACGATTCGCTCGTCCGCAAGCGCGGCGACCGAGTCGTGAAGCACGCGCACGGAACGGAGCATGCGCGCGCAGTCCAGAAGTTCCCCGCAGGTGAGCGCAGATCCCTTTTCGGCGCGTTCCAGCATGTCCCCGGGCGGCGGAAAATACTCGATCCGTCCCGCGCCGAGCGTAAACAGCAGGCGCGTTGCCTCCTCCGTTTCGTCGAGCAGCGTCTTGGCTTCGGCAAGATCCTCCGTCGGTTCCGCGGCGCGCAGAGCCGCCTTGCTCTCTTCGAGCACGGCATAGGAGGCCGCGGCAGCCAGAATCTTATTTAGTTCGAGAAGCTCTTTGCTCCCTTTCATATCATACTCCTCTCCGCATGTCCCTTCGTCGTCGGTGCGATCCCTTCGCCGCGCACGGTGCGGTCGCAAAGCGCGGAAGCGAGACCCGCGCAAGGGGCAAGCGAAGCGCAATTATACAGTTCGAACCGGCAGCCCTCTTGCGAGAACCGATAACGTACGAGCGGAAAACTCCGCCCTTCGCCGTCGGTCAGACGGTACTCTCCGCGGCGATCGCACGCACGGCAGGTTTTCCCGAACGGGCAGTAGCACAGATCCATGACTTTGATTGCTCCGCCGGCAAGCGTGAACGCCCCTTTGGCCGCCAGCGCGTTCTGTTCGGGCACGGAGAGTTCCTTGGAGAGCGCGAAGTACTTCGCGGTCTCCTGCGCGCCCGCAACGGCATACGCATTGGTGAGATTCCACCCGAAGCCGGCAAACAGCGCAAGATCGTACGTTTTCGCAAGCGCGATCCCGTAATATCCTTCGCAAAAGATCCCGTCGAACAGCGGCAGCGCGCCCGCGATCAGCGCCTCATCTCGCTTCGTGAAAAAGGGTGGCAGGTAGAGATAGACTTCGCCTTTTGCGGCGGGCCGTTCGAGACGCGCATAATCGCGCGGCTTATAGATGAGAACATCCGCCGTGCCCGTTTCGCCGATCACGGCCGTAAGCGTCCCCTTTTCGGGTCGGATCGCGGCCGGAGACGCCGCGACGGCGGGAAGAGGCGGCCTTTCGGGGTCGAGAAAATCCGCCAATGCCTCGTAAAAATCGCGGCGGAACGCGTTCAGCGCCGACCTTGCCATAAATACCCCATCGGTCTCGATCCGCAGGCGGGGCTTCAAGGGAAGATCTCCCGTTTTCAGAAAACAATCCGCGAGATCTTCTTCCGAAAGCGGCGCGCTGCGGGCCGCTTCGAGCGGGACGTCCCCCTCAAAGACAAACGCACCGCACACCGCGCATGCGGGCTTTCCCGCCGTAAAACGCAGGGATATTTCCGCTTCCCGTGCCGCGACGGGGGAAAGCGCCTGCGCATTCGAGGAGACCGACGTCGTGAGACGCACCTCGTCGCCCTCGCACAGACGGAAGCCGGCGGAGAGATAAAATCCCCCGTCGCCCGCTTCCGCAAACGCCGCGCCGCCCGCTTCGAGGCCTCCGCGCAGGATCTTAAAGCCGTCTCCCTTTGCGGCCGCCCGGGTGCGGCAGAACGGTTTCCCCCGAACGAACGTCACCGTGCCGATTTTCTCCCCGATATGCCCCTGCACGTTGCGGGAAAGAAAATCCGGCGTTTGTCCGAATCCGAGTCCCTCCGTATAATCGCCGCGGTTATAGGCGCGTTTCAACGCGCGGAACGCCTCTTCGGAGGGTTCGCCGCCGAGCAGCGCCCGATAGTATTTTACGGCCGCCGCCACATATTCCGGCCGGCGCATGCGACCCTCGATTTTCAGCGAACATACGCCCGCGGCGAGCAATTCCCGCAGGCGGCCGCCCAGAGAGAGATCGGACGTCGAAAGCGCATAGGCGGGCGTTTCGAATCCCGCGCGGTCGATAGAATAGAGCTTGCGGCAGGGCTGTTTGCATCTGCCGCGATTCCCGCTGTTCCCGCCCGCAAACGAGGAGAGATAGCACTGACCCGAAAAACACGTGCAGAGCGCCCCCTGCACGAATACTTCCGTCTCTATCACGGAGGCGATGTCCGCGATCTCGGCATAGGGCGTTTCGCGCGCCAGAACCACGCGGGAAAACCCGTAGTCTCTTGCGACCTCCGCGCCGTACCGGTTGCAGCAGCCTGCCTGCGTGGAGAGATGCAGCGTCATTTCCGGGAAGCGGCGTTTGAGTTCCCGCCCCAAAAACAGATCCTGCACGAGGATCGCGTCCGCGCCCGCATTCCACACCGCGCGGGCGCAATCGAAAAATGCGTCCGTTTCGCCGTCCTTCACCAGCGTATTGAGCGCGACGTATACCTTCGCGCGGAGCAAATGCGCAAGCCGCGAGATCCGCCGAAGGGCAGGCAGATCGAAATTCTCCGCCGCGTCCCGCGCGGAAAAATTTTTCAATCCGAGATATACGGCGTTGGCCCCCGCACAGAGGGCGGCGCGCGCCGATTGTTCGCTCCCTGCGGGAGCAAGAAGTTCCGCGTTCAATGAATAATCCCGATGCGCTTCAAAGCGCGTAATGTTCGATCGCGTAGGCGACGCCGTCCTCCTCGCAGGACGGAACGACCGTCGCGATCCGTTTGAGTTCTTCCACGGCGTTCTCCACGGCGAATTTGCCCCCCGCCGCGCGGATCATGGGAAGATCGTTTTCCTGATCCCCGATGGCCGCGATCCGCTCCTTCGGAATGTTGTAATATTCTCCGAGAAACCCGATCGCGGCAGCCTTCGTCTGGTCCTTGGGCATGATCTCCACCAACCACTCCGAAGAGTTCGTGATGAAGTACTCGTCTTTGAAGCGTTCCTCCAACATGGCTTTCACCGCGCGCTGTTCCTCGGGCGGGCACATCGCGAGCGCCTTTACGACGCGCAGAGAGTTTGCCCGCATCATCTCCGAGAGCGGGATCTCGGGGACGATCCCCTTTACGCCGCATATTTTTTCGTACGCTTCAAGCATCGCATTGCGGCGGTTCGCATAGAGGTCCTCCCCCGCATAGACGTGCACGTGCAACCCGCGCTCCTCGAGAAATCGTACGACCTCCATCGCCTGTTCCGGCGTGAAGGCGTCGTCTTTGAGAAGTTTCCCGGTCGCAATATCCGCAATCTGCGCGCCCTGAAAGGCGACGACGAGGCCCTCTTCCAGTCCCAGCTCTTTCAGCCGCTGACGGATGGAAGAGAGCATCCTCCCCGTACAGACGGCAAAGATCCCGCCGCGTTTCCGGTACTCGGCGATCATGTCGACGTTGCGTTTGGAAATCGTTCCGTCGGCACGCACGAGCGTGCCGTCGAAATCCGACAAAAATAAAGAATATCTCATAGCTCCTCGAAATATTTCCGGATGCGCGCCGCAAGCTCTTTTCCGATCCCCTCCGCCTCGCAGAGTTCTTCCACGGAAGCGCGCATGATACGGTCGATCGTGCCGAACTTTTCAAGCAGCGCGGCGCGTTTCCGCTTGCCCACGCCCCCGATCTCTTCGAGTACGGAGGCAAGATTGCGTTTGGAATGCAGATTCCGGAAATATGTAATTGCAAATCTGTGCGCTTCGTCGCGGATGCGCTGCAGCATTTTCAACGCATAATCGCGCCGATCGATCTTCACGCTCTCGGCGCAGTTCAGCGTAAACACTTCCTCTTGCTGTTTGGCAAGCGCAATGAGGTCGACGTCCGTAACTCCCATTTCGTCAAAAATGGCCTTCACCGCGGAGAGCTGCCCTTTGCCGCCGTCGATCACGACCAGCTGCGGCCTCGAAAAGCGTTCCTCTTCCTCCGTGCCGAGCTTTGCAAGGCGGCGCTTTAACACTTCTTGCAGCGAAGCGAAGTCGTTCGCGCCCTCCACCGTTCTGATCCGAAAACGGCGGTATTCGTACTTATCCGCCTCGCCGTCCGTAAAGACGACCATGCTCCCCACCTTGTCCACGCCGGATATATCGGAAATATCGTAACATTCCATGCGCTTCGGATAGCAGCCGAGGTGCAGAAGCTCTTTCAGCCGCGCGCAGGCGTTTTTCGTCATATCGTCTTTATGCTCGATCGCGGAAACGGACTTTTCGAGATATTCGGCGGCGTTGCGGATCCCCATGTCCAAAAGCTCGCGCCGCACGCCGAATTTCGGACGCGTGATCTCCACGCCCCGTCCTTCCTTTTTTTTCGCATAGGCGATAAAAAGCTCGTCGTCGAACGGTTCCTCCAAAATCAGCTCGTGCGGGATCTCTTTGTTGGCGTAATATTGCGTCAGAAAGCTCGTAAACGCTTCCGAACGTTCTCCCGCGCCTTCGTCGAGAGAGAAATTCACGCTGCCCTGCATGACGCCCCTCCGTGTCACAAGCAAGGAAATACATGCATACAGTCCGTTGGAAGCATACGCCCAGATATCGGCGTCCACGTCCCGCGGCATGGAAGTGATCCGCCGCAATCCCAGTTTGGAGAGCATGCGGATCTTGTTGCGGTAATCGAGGGCGAGTTCGAATTCTTCCTCTTGCGCGAACTTTTCCATTTTTTCGGCGAGAAGTTTTTCCGCCTCTTCGTATTCGCCGCCGAGAAACGCGAGCGCCTTTTCGACGCGTTCGGCATATTCCTCCTGCGTGACATAGTGGGCGCAGGGCGCAAGGCAGCGGCCCAAATGATGATTGAGGCAGGGTTTTTTCGGCTTTTCGGCGATCTTGACGTTGCAAGTGCGGATATGATAGATCTTGGCGGCGATATCCACGATCTCCTTGCAATTCACCCCGCCCATGAACGGACCGAAATATTTGCCGTCCTTTTTCACGCGCCGCGTGACGGAGATCCGGGGAAACGGCTCCTGCGTGTGCACTTTGATGTAGGGATACGTCTTGTCGTCTTTGAGAAGAATGTTATATTTCGGCTTATACTTTTTGATCAGCGTATTTTCGAGCGCGAGCGCATCCACTTCTGACGGAGTGACGACATAGGAAAAATCCGCAATGCTCTCCACCATTGCCTGCACTTTGCAGGGCTTCTCGGAGGAATGAAAATACTGTCTGACGCGGTTTTTCAGCACCCGCGCCTTGCCGACGTATATGACCGTGCCCTCGCCGTCCAGCATGATATATACGCCGGGGCTATCCGGAAGCAGTTTGAGTTTTTCGCGGACAATGGCATCGCTCATATCTCTATTATACACAAACGCGGCGTTTTTTTCAAGAAAAACGCAATAAAAAACCTCTCCGCATTGCAAAGAGGTTTTCCGCCCGAAGATGCCGCAAAGATTCAGTATCCCAAAAATTCCACGCCTTTCAGCAAAACGTCGTTGACGATCTCATTGTAGAGAGAATAGAAAATGATCTTCCCATGGCGATCCGTGCATACCATGCCCGCGTCCTTCAAAAAGCGGAGCTGGTGGGAGACCGTCGTCTGATTGATCCCCAAAACGCGCGAAATATCCGTCACGCACATTTCGGAGATCGCAAGCGCGGAAAGAATTTTCAGCCGCGTGCTGTCGGCGAAAATCGAAAAAAACCGTACGAGCGACATGAGAAGTTCCCCTTCGGGCACATATCCCTCGATCAATCCCTGCGTGCGTCTGTCCAACAAAAGCGTTTCCATATGCTGCGCCTCACCGTTTTTCTGCATGATAGCATATGTGTAAATGCACATACGGAAATCCTTTGACTTTTTTTGGCAACTGCTGTCGAAACCCAAGTTGCAAAAAAAAAGAACGGCGCGCTGCCGTTCTTCTTTCGATCCGCGCGAGTTATTTCCGCGCCAGAATGCTTTGAATTTCGCTCTCCAACCCCTGCGCCGTGATCGAGCCTTGCTTCACGTACGCGATCACTCCGTCCGGATCCACGACGAGGGTCATGGGATAGGGTCCCTTTCCGCCGAGCAGAAGATACGTCTTGCTGTCCAGCCGAACGCCGTAGTCCTGCGCGAACGTGATCCGCGACTGGGACCAGATCCGCGTTTTTCCGATGAACGTCGTCGAATCCAGCCATTTCTGCACGCCTTCGGTCGTCGCGGGATTCGCGGTGATATTCGAACTGTGAATGGCAACCACATCCAGAACATCGGCATACCGTTCGGCCAGATCGTCGAAAATGGGCATTTCTTCCACGCAGGGACCGCACGTCGTATACCAGAAGTTGATCAGCACGATCTTTCCGCGGTGCGCGGAAAGGCGGAACGTGCCGCGATCCCCGTAAGCGGGAAGGGAAAAATCATAGCACAGTTCGCCGACGCCGTTTCCGTAGGCGGGCAGATTTTCCGGCCTTGCGGCAAGTTCGAAAATTCGCTGTTCTTTGCCCGAGATCGCCGCCACGGTCGTATGCCCCTCCGCGCTTTGATAGAACAGATCGAATTTGAGTTCGTCGTCGTCCGAGAGGATCGTATACGTTGCGTCCTCCGAGGCGGTATATAAGAAATATACGTCCGCCGACGCGCCGGACGCGTCCGCGGGGATCTCCACTTCGTACGATCCGGAGAGTTCCGCAAGGACGTAGGGCGCCTGCGCGCTGCCGTCGCCCGCCTGCACGTCGGCCGGCCCGGAGACGGGTTCTCCCTCTTCGGAAATGGAAAAAGCAACCGTGCCCGGGGTTCCGCTCAAACGGTTGACCGTAAAGGTATATTCCGTCCCGATCACGGGAGCGGACGGCGCGGCGATCAGATTATAGTAAATGAGCGCGCCCGCAAGAAGCGCCAGAGCCGCCGCCCATGCCGCCGCCTGCGCCCAAAATTTTCCGGAACGCTTTTTCCTGCCCCGTGTGCGCGTTTTCCGCTCGGTCTTTTGCGCCGTTTCTTCCATATGGGGTGCGGAAACCGACGCAGCGGGCGATTCGGCCGCAACGGACTGAAACGGCGATTCTGCCGCGGAGAGCAGCGCGCCGAGCGGCTTTTCCGCGGGGACGGGCGCTTCGACCGCGCTTGCATGTACAAAGAGCCGGGAGCCTTTCCAGCTGATCGCCTTGGCGGGACATACGTCGATACATTCGCCGCACTGGATACATTCGTGATCTCCCACGTGTTTGATATCCAGCTTGCAGCGGGAAAGGCACAGGCCGCATTCCGTACATTTATTGCGATCCAGCTTTACGCCGAGAAGCGCGATCCTGTTGAACAGGCCGTACAGAGCGCCCAGCGGGCACAAAAAGCGGCAGAAAAAGCGATAGATGAAGATGCACGCGACAAAGACGACCGCAAGCACGATGAATTTCCATGTAAACAGGCCGTGCAGCATCCCGAAGAGGTCGGCGTTGCGCGGATTGACAAGCAGCCCCACCGCGCCGCCCAGCGTTCCGGCCGGACAGATGTATTTGCAGAAAGCGGGGATCTTCATCACGCCCGCATACATCAGGGGCAGTGCGATCACGAACACCGCAAGGATCACATATTTCAGATAGGAACAAACGCGCGTAATCTTGCTCTTCTTGAGTTTCGGCGTCTTGATCTTATAGACAAGATCCTGTCCGAGGCCGAACGGGCAGAGAAATCCGCAGATCGTTCGTCCGAGGATGAGTCCGTACAGCATGAGAATGCCGATCACATAATAGGGAGCGCGCGTTTCGGAAGAGGCAAGCGCGTTCTGCAACGATCCGAGTGGACACGCGCCCGTTGCGCCGGGGCAGGAATAGCAATTCAGCCCGGGCGTACAGAGATATTTCGTGTTGCCGGAATAAATGGTCCCCGCAGCAAATCCGCGGAGATTCGCATTGCACAGGAGCGCTGCATACACCTGTATCAGCCGTCGTTTGCTCGGTTTATAGCGATTCCACCATGCTCGCAGACCTTTTTCGCGGGGGACGTTCGTATTGCCGCGCACCATGCGGGCGCAGAGCAGCCAGCACGCCGTGATGAGCGCGCATACGAGACTCGTAAGTACGGATACAATGATCAGGTCGCCTGTCTGCATCGTATGTCCTCCTTTGAAAAATTCCGGCTTTGTTCCGATCTTCTTGCGATCAACCGAGGCCGATACACTCGGTACAGATCATGACGGCTTTTTTTAGCACGTCGCCCGCTCCCCCGTTCGCGATCCCGAGCGCGATCAGAACGACCGCCGCGACGGCGATCGACACGCGCAAGGCGATCACGGTCCCCTTCGCGACGAAAAATCCTGCGGCCGCGTTTTTTGCACGCAGGAACGCGCACGGCGGTTCCGCGGGAGCGCCCTTGCCGAGCACGAGCAATGTTTTTACGCTCGCAAGCATGCGCGGCGCAAGCGCCGTTTCAAAGATCACTGCGCAGATACAAACGAGAAACGCCGCGCCGACCCACGGAAGAACGTGTTTCAGCATTGCGACCACTTCCCCGTTGGGGCCGCCCGCCTGATCTGCGGCCGTGAAATGCGCCGCGTCGAAAATATAGACCGCGCTCATGACGGCTGCGACCAGACATACCAACGCGCAGCCCATCCAAACGGCCGTACGGATCGCATCGTAGCGTTTCAGCCGCGAACGTTCCGCGAGGAATTCTTCGCTCGTTCCCGCGGGAATGCGCCTGCGAAGCCGATCCAGAACCGCTCCCGCAGACTGCTTCGGGCGCGCTTCGCGGGCAGGAGCTTGCAGGCCGATCAAAAAGGCGCCGATCACGGCCACGAGCCAAACGCATGCGGGTACAAGGAGCGATTTGAGATGCTCGCCGACGATCTCCCGGCTGTACATTTCCGCCGCGCCCTTTCCGGTATTGTAAATATCCGCCGCCCCGAGAAGAAAGAGCAGCCCTACCAATCCCGTAAGGACGCTGAGAAAGATCCCGTATCCGATCCGTATGTTGCGTGTAAAGTCTTTGCGCATACAAACTCCTTCCCCTTGATTATACATAAAAACCCGCGCCGTGTCAAGCGTTCTGCTTTGCTTCCGAAACGATCCGCGGCGCCCAACGCGCCGATCATGCCGATCGAAAAAAAAAGCCCTGCCCTTGCGGGCAGAGCCTGTTGCGATGGGATTATTCGTATTCGCGTTTTTCGGGCAAGATCGCGGCAGACAGCAGCTCGGAAATATCCGCGGAGCGGTCATACGGTTCGCCTTGATCGTCTACGCCGACGTCGCCCCATGAAGCGTTTTTCAACGAATTTCTAAGGTTTGTGATATGATCTTCGGTCAAGCCTTGAAGTTCAAGATCACGATACACTTGCTGCATGTGCCACTTGATATGGTCATAATTCTTTTCGCCTACGTTTTTATACTCGCACGGCAAACGAATATATCGTTTCTCCGTAAACAGCTGATTGATATCTGCCGTAACGGTTACGTTTACGCGTTTGTCTACGTCTATGGTTGCATTGTCCAAACGTTTGCCGTTTTCGTCCAGCGTTTCGTACGTCAAAGCAAAATAGGCGCCAAACGCAAGTTCTTTATATACAAGTTTCGCGCCGTTTTCCAACGGTGTGCCGATCGCTTTTGTGTAACCGTTATCTTTCCACACATACAGATTGCTGCTTAAATCTCCGACGGCAAACATCAGCACATTGACATACAACTTATCGAGATTCGGATCGGTAGGCGATCTTCCGTCGGCAATAAAAGTTTTCTCATGCCATTCAAGATAATCTTTTATGTTCGGCAAAACCGAATCATAGATTGCGCCTACCAACGAATTCAGATTCATAAGTCCGCTTCGGTTGGAATAATTGAGGATATCTAATTTGCCTCTGAAATAAATATGCGGATCGTGTTTTTTGCTGTTGTCTACAAGGATTCCTGCGCCGCACTCGACAATTACCATATTTTCGGCATACATCGTCTCGTTGTTAGATAGCTGTATGGCAGCTTTGGGCACATAGGAAAATACAGTATTCTTCGTGTAGAACGCGCCGCCCGTCGGATTGAATTTGTAGTAGTACGACAAACCGCAATAATAAGCACAGCTCATTTTAAGAACCATTTTCTGATATTGCGAGCTGATCGTGTCGTCGGGATTCGAGCACTTGATGATGGCATTATACGCATGATCGATCGTGACGCCGTCGCTTTCGCTGGCTTTGCTTAATGCGGCATTTTTTGCTTGCAGGTTGACCTGACAGCCATTGCCGTATATCGTTGTTTTGCCCAAGCCTTCGGCCACATTCAAAAACAGTCCCTTCCGCTCGGCTTCGTCTTTCTTGCTGCCGCTCTCGCCCAACTCTCCCGGGCCGTAAAGATCGGTATGGAGCACGATCTTCTGATTCGCGTAATAACCCGCGGCGTCGAACACGTTGACGAGATCGCCGCCTTCGAGGAGATTGAAATTGAAGTGCGCGCTCGCCGAACTGTCCTTTGCGCCGTCGCTCGCTTCCACGCGGAGGAACGAATAGGCGTTTTCGGACGGCTCAAATGTTCTTTGGCTGCCGTCGTCGGCCGCTCTCGGAGTGAGCTGCCAACCCGCCTTTTCGCCGAAATTGCCGAAGTAATCGTTCTGAACGTCGCTTTCGGTCAGCCCGGCAATGTTCCCGAAGTAGATATCGGCAAAGCCGTTTTCCGCAAACACGTCCACCCACGGAACGCGGACTGCGTCCGCAACGTATTTGCCGCCGCGGGCGACGACGGTCTCGCCCAACATCAAGGTCGAGCAGCCGTTTACGTCCTCTATGGTGTACGTCTGACCGCCGTAAAGGAGTTTCGTCCCCCGCTGCGTGGCGACGACCTCCTGCGTTCCGGCGCGGTCGTTATAGCGGGTGAGCGTCCAGACGAGCGAAGTGAGATCGGCCGGCGTATGCTGGACCGTGTTGCGCTCCGCAATGAGCGGAATGCGGTAATAATCGAAAATTTCGCCCTGATAATAACTTTGCTTGGCGAACACGCGCACTTGTTGATACCCCGGATACACGTCGTCGGGATCGCGGCTGTCGTACCCTGTGAACTCGACCCGTTGAAGATCCGCCTTTTCAAGCGCGAGGGTGACAGACTGCGCTCCGCCGTGAACGGTAAGTTCCTCGCCCGCAAAGACGAGAAGCGCCTGCGGCGGCGTCACGGTGAATACGGAAGTCAACCCCGAAACGGTGAAGCGATAATCCCACCCTTCCTTCGGATCCAGCGCGAAGAATGCTTCCGCTTTCTTTTCGTCGAATCCGCCGAGGAAGCGTTCCGCATGATCCGCAATCGTGACGCGCAGATCGAAGCTCCCCTGCATCGCCTGCGGGAAGATCGCATCGACCCGCTCTTCGTCGAAGGAAAACGGCCCGACCGTGACGTCTCTTCCGTTATCCGAATATGCAAGACAGAATTCGAAATTCAGGCCGCTCAATTCGTATTTTGCGATGGTGCAGGTAAATTCCGCCGCGCCGCTTTGGACGGAGAGCGTCTTGATTTCGCCCGGTTCGATCGTGACGGAGAAAACATCTCCCCTGCCGGCGGGAAGCGCGACGTCCCCGAAGAAACATTGCGCCGTCTTGCTCGCCTCCGTGATCGGTTTCCCGTCAAGACGGGAGAGCTGCACGGTGAGATCGAGCGACGAAAGAAACGTGGAATACGCCTGCCCCTGCGACAGCTCGGCGCCGCCGTACTTTACCGTAAGTTTATCGGCGAGCACGCCGATATCGAACACGATCCCGAAGGAATGCCCCGCGACCCGCAGATCGGCCTCCTCTTTGCCGTAAGTTCCCTCTAACGCGGTGAGCGTCACCGCAGCGGAGTTCCCCGTTATGGCCACATCGACCGAGAAATACGTTTTTTCTTTCTTCGTCGTGAACTTAATCTTATCTTCGGACAGGATGAAATCGTGCGGGACGGGATCCGTCACGGCGATATTCAGCACGATCTTGTCGCCGATATTTGTAAATACAAGCGAATTGCCCGCGGCGGACAGCGGTTTGCCCTCGCACGTTACCGTTGGCGCGCACCGCTCGGAAAGATCCCCGTGCGTCGAATGCAAGGTGCATTCGGCCTTGCACAGTTCGCCAGCCTTTGCGGCGTCGTACGTTTTTACACGCTCGGCGTATCTCACGGAAACAGTGAGCAGCAGATCGCTCTTGCTTCCGAATGCCGCGTTCATCCGCACGACAAGCTTTCCGTTCTCCTGCGCAAACTCTTTCTTTTCACCGCAGACAAAGATCTCTTTTCCCTCCATCGCATCTGCGGGTACGTTGAGTTCGACGGCATAGCCGATCTCCTCGCGCGACGTCATATAGCCGTCCGCCTTGTCGAAGCCGAGATTGGCGGGCGCCACGCGACGGTCCACATAGATAAGAATGTCGACGGAGGACGGTGCGGAGAGCAGCGCGGCGGGCGCGGCGCCGTCCGGTTCGAAGTTGACGGTGATCGTTGCAAAGCCGCCTTTCCCCGGGACGAGACGGATCCCGTCCTCGTTTTTGACGCGCACGATCTCATCGTCGGAAGAAACGCAGTGCGCCGTATAGCCCTCGGGCGTCGTAAATTGCAGAATGCCCGTCTGGAAATTATCGCCGTCTTCGTAATTCAGAGACGCGCGCCGTTCGCCGTCCGCCGGAATGATCTTTTCCGTCTTGCCCTCTTTGACATAGGTGACGAAGAGCCGCGCTTTGACCGTTCCGCCGCCCGCCGTCACCGCGACGACCGCCTCGCCCGTCCGGGAGAACTCGAGCGTTTTGCCGTTCAGCCGCGCGATCTCGCCGCCCTGTTCGAGCGCGTAAGAAAGCGTATCGGTACGGTTTGCGGGAGAGGCAAGCACGCCGAGGCCGCTCGAAGGCCGCCCTCCCGACAATTCTTCCGTCAAAGTGATGCTGTCTGCCGTGATCGTCGTCGCGGCGATCTTTTCGCCGTCCGGCTCGACAAAGGAGATATCCTGCGTGTTCCGCGTGATCGTGACCGTGCAGACGTCGGTATCGAATTCCTCGATCTCGCCGCTCTTTTCACTGTATTTTTTCGCGTGCAGCGTAATTTTCACGGGGCCGAGCGGCGTTTCGTCGCCGACGGCTTTCAGCGTGAATTTTTCCGCGGTCTTATCGAAAGAAATCAGATCCGTCCGGTCGATCTCGGCCGAGAGGATCTCCCGATCGGAGCCGGCGGGAGTCTTTTGAAGGCCGATCTCAAGCTCCCGTCCCGCAAAGCTGTCGTAATCGACGGGGTAATTCTCTCGGGCAAACAGCGAGCCGGCGTAATAGCCGTATGTGCAGTCGTACTTGACCGAAACGCTGTAAGAATTTCCTGCGCCGTCGGCCGCGGTCGCCGTAATGAGCACGGATCCCGCCCGATAGAACGAGATCTCCCCCGCCTCATCGACCTCTGCGATCTCTTCGTTCGAAGAGGAATATTGCACCGTATAGGTCGCATTTGCGGGCGAAGGCACGATCGCGGGAAATTTTTCGCTCGTGCGCGCGGTGACGACGGGGGTTTGGTCTGCGGAGATGCCTTGGAGGGGTTCATGACAGCGGATCTCCGCCGTTGCCGAGATCTCGGGCCGATCGACGGAAGTCGCGGTGATCGTCGCCGAGCCGACCGCTTTGCAGGTCACTTCTCCGCTCTGCGTGACGGAAAGTACGCCGTCGTCGGAGGAGCGCCAAACGAGATTCTTGTTGGCCGCCTCGTGAGGCAAGACCTCGGCGAGAAGTTTCTGGCTCTCGCCCCGATACATATCTTTCCGATATTCCTTGATCGTGACGGCATGAACGTCGAGATCCGTCACGATCACCTTGCGCGTGGCGGTCGCCGCACGGTTCTCCGCGCTCGCAACGGTGATATAGGTCTCACCATAGTATTTCGCGGTCACGACGCCCGTTTGATCCACCGCGGCGATATTTTCATCTGCGGCCGTGTAGATCAGTTCGCGATTCTTCGCCTTCCACGGCAGCACATTGACTTCAAGTTTCTGCGACGGCGGCGTTTGCTCGTCGTTCATCACAAGCACCAGCGTTTCATTTTCGACGAACTCCACGGATTCCACATAGATATGCGTGACGAAACTCATGATCGCACCGCTCACGAGCATGATCGCAAGGATCAGAAGAGGCAATATTATGATCGTCGACACCATTAGTTTTTTCATAGCGCAGTTCCTCTTAAGCTTCGATTTTACGATATTTTCTATCGACCGTGAACCAGAACACAAGGAAGTTGATCACCGCATAGACGAGCGCGACCCCCACGGCGATGCAATACGCCGCCGTCGCCCCGTCTTTGGAGAGTTTCGGCAGAATAATGCAGCTCGCCCCCAGGATCGCGGCGATCGCAAGTCCGATGAGAAGCATAAACGTAATATTGATCTCCTCGGTCTCGCCGTTCGCCTTCGGCTTCAGGTTGGGATTAGCAAGATTCAGATTGACGCCGTTGAACACCAGACCGGCGGCAAGAAGAAGTTCCGTTACGATCAGCGTCGCCATCTGCGCGGCGTTTACGAACCCCAGGCTGCCGATGACCGCCGTGCTGATGATCAGCGCCACCGCGCTCACCGCGATATGCAGAATCCCCTTGATGAGAAGTTGCCGGCGGTATGAGACGGGAATGAGCTTCGTGATGTAAAAATTCCTGCCCTCAACGCTCAGAACCGTTCCCGAAAAGGAGCAGATCATCGCCATAAACACGGAGATGACGAGCATAGACGCACCGAAATTGATGCCCGCGCCGATCTGCGCTTCGCCCACCATAGTCACGAGACGGTTGCAGAAAAATACCATGACGGGGGTGGAAATCGCAACGCCGAGATAAAAATATGAGTACGTTTTTGTGCGCAGGATCTCCTTGAAACTGTAACGGAATATCGCCCGCACGCTGCCGAACCCGTCCGTTTCGGAACGTTTTTCGCCGATCCCGATCCCGCTTTCGAGCGCCTTGTTGCGGAGGCTCGTGCAAACGACGCGCGCCAAGGCAACGCCCCCTGCGATCAGAACAAGTCCCGCGCCCAGCAAAACGCCGAATCCCAGCCAGAAACGCTTGAAAAAGATCATGTTGCCGAGATAGTATGCGGGATTATAGAATTTGTCCAGTCCCGTAAGAAGTTTCTCCCAGATCGCAAGCGTCCCGGCCGTAAAATTTTTGTGAATGAAAAATTGCGCCAGAACTGTAAGAATATAATCGTAAAGCAAAAACGCACCGACCAAAAGGAGAATAAAGACAACCAGTCCGGCGATCTTATGCTTTTCCAGCATGGACGAAAGATATACCATGGGGATCGCAAGAAATACCGACAGTCCGAAAGGTATGACCGGCATAAAAATCACGCCGAGCAATACGCCCAAGATATACACGAACGTGATGCAATGCGCCGCAATGCCGAATACGATCATGACGGGCAGGAGCAGGATCGCGGAATAGATGCACAAATCGATATAATTGAGAACAAGATAGCCGGCGAACAGCTTGAACGGACTCAGCGGGAAGCGGGCCGTGATGAGAAGATCGCCCGGGCGATAGAGCCGCTTTACCTGCATTCCCGTCGCGGCAACCGTAAGGCCCAACATGATGATCGTGAGATACAGTTCCGCAAGGCGTTTTGCCGAGACCCCGATGATGCTCGCCTTCAGCACATAAGAAAGCGCCCAGACGAGCGTCAGTACGATGACAACGCCGAGGAACGTCGCGATCGCCGTCATGACCGCGCTTGCCTTATTGTTGTTGCGGTTATAGCCCCATTTCAATTTGAGCTGCAGGCGGATAAATTCACGCATCGCGTTTTACCTCGTTCAATTCCGCGTAATACGCATTGAGATCGAAGTCCTTTTTCTGTGTAAGATCGACGATGCTCGCCACCGCGCCCTGTTTGATAAACACGACCTTGTCGCACGTTTTGCGCACGACTTCGAGATTGTGCGACGAAAACAGCACCGCATGCTCGGCGTCTGCATACCCGCGGATAAAATTGCAGAGGAAGTCCATCGTCTGGTGATCCAGACCGACCATCGGCTCGTCCAGAATCCAGAGCTTCGGGTTGTGCACAAGTGCGCCCAGAATGCAGATCTTCTGCCGCATTCCATGAGAATAACCCGCGATCTGCCTATCCAGCGCATACGTCAGTTCGAATTGCTCGGCAAGGTCGTCCGTCACATACTTTTTCTGCGATTTGGTCGCCCCGTACAAGCTGCCGATATAGTTGATATATTCCCTGCCCGTCAGCTTTTCATAGACGGAATGGTCGTCGGGAACGTAACCGATAAGTTTCTTCGCAGCCTCCGATTGCTTTATGACGTCGTAGCCGCCGATTTTGATCGCGCCTTCCGAAAAAGGAAGCACCCCGATGATGCTCTTGATGATCGTGGACTTCCCCGCGCCGTTGCTTCCGACCAGCCCGACCACCTCTCCTTCCGATACGGAAAAATTGATGTGCTGCGCGGAGTAATTCTTGTTATTTCTGTATTTTTTCGAAAAATCAATTACTTCCAACATAGATCGAAATCAGCTTCATGGCCGCGGCAACCGCTTTCGTATTTGCCCCGGCTCCGATAGCTTGTCCTCCGTTCGTATTTTTTATGAAACATTCAGACGGACGCAGAAGATCGATCGCGTCCGACAGGATAAATTATAACCTTTCGGACAAAAAAGGCAACTGATTGTATGAATATTATGTTATTGCGCCTATTTTCCTTTTCTCCGTTTATTTTTTGTATTTAGATGACACAAATATCCGGATAGATGACCGAGGTTTTCACAGTTTGTTACCGCGTAACTTTGCCCGCCGCCCCGCGTTTTGCCGCCGTCGCGACCCATGTAAGGTTTTTTCCGCAAAAACGGAAAGAGAACGACAAAAAAACAGCGAGGCGATCCTCGCTGTTTTTTTTGTTGTTTTACCCAAAGGGCCGTATTTGGAAGCCGTCTTTTCGGATCCGCGGCATCCCGGGCGGAGCCGGCCCGCAAGACAACCTCAATTCAATTCCCTTCAGTTGGCGTCATCGTCCGGCTGCGCGTCGTTCCCGCTTTCCTCGGAATCGGCTGCGGCCACTTCGCCGTCATCCTCTTTCGCTGCGGGCGCCGCCCAAAAATCGGGAAGAGGCGCCTGCTTGATTTTGATCAGCCCAACCTGAAGAAGCGCTTCCGTGCTCTGATAAGGCACATCGTAGTTGACTTGCTCCGTTTCGACGCGGACAGCGCCCAGTGTGCTCATCAGGATCTCGATGAGTTCCTTCGCATATTTCAGCGAACGAGGACTCTTGATCTTGAGCTTGGTCGGAAGCTCCTGATACTTCGCGAGATCGGAGACGTTCTTGTGGTGATACTTGTTCACGTTCAGCGTTTCGGGATCGAGCGCAATATACATGACGAGCGTCTTGCCCTTGATCTGCAACTTCACGCACTTCGTTCTTCCTCTGTTGAAGGAATCATACCCCCAACTGATGCGCGACTTCACGCCCTTATAGGAGAGAAGTTCGTTCTTCAGCGAGGAATAGAACATCTTTACGATCTCGTGCGCCTGCGACAGACGCGCCGTAAAGCTCTTGTCGTAAACATAGTACGTGCCGTCCGTGGGAACGGGGATCGTGGGTACGAGCACGAATCCCGTCGAGGGCGCGGGTTCTTCTTCCTTGACGACCTCTTCTACGGAGTCCTCCACGACCACGGTCTGTTCTTCTTGTGCCGGTTCGTCGGCAGCGACCGCTTCCTCGGTCTCCTCTGCCGTTTCTTCCGGCTCGTTCTTCTTTTTCAGCAGAAGCACGAGGAGAACGACCGTAATGATGAGAAGTACGACGATGATCGCAATGAGCAGCCACAGCCACCAAAGATTTGCGGCGGTTTCGTCGGTCAATTCGACGATCGCATAGACGGAGAATTCATCCGCATAGAACTGCATGCATTCCGCGTTGTTGTAGGTAACGCGTTCGGACTCCATCATCTCCACGTTGCCGTCGTCGAGGAAGTGCACCACCGCAAGCGTCCTGCCTTCGCCCAGCAGATCGGTCGGGATACGCAATCTGATGAGCAGACGGCCGGGATTGTGCACTTCGTTGCCGTCCGGATCGGTAAAGTGGATATCAAACGCCTTTCCGACGGTACCGACTTTGCCTTTCAGATCTTCGTTATCGCTGTCTTTCAGGAAATCCTTGACGCGTTTCTCATAGTCCTTATAGTCGGAAACGCTGTCCGCATGGGTCTCGTTATCGAAATCGAAAGTGCCGTCCTCATCGAAGATGTATACGCCGTCGCCTTCGTTCTGATACACGGTTTCCGGCTCGGGGTTGACTACCTCGTTTGATTTGATTTCCCAATCGAGCGTGGCGGTGTTATCTTCCGCGTCGAGTACATAGTTCGGATCCGTCGATTGGAACGTCGCGACCGCGGTATATTTGCCGACGGCGGACTTGACATTATCTTGATAATCGACCGTGAGATATTCGGGCAATTCGGTCAAGATCGTTACGGTGTGGTCTTTGCCGTCGTATTCGATCGCCCCGCTGTAATCCCATTCGAGATTGAGTTCGGAGACCTTGACGACAGCCGCATTGATCGTGAACGTTGCGGGATTGAGACCGGTAACGGTGTAACCCGTGCCGGACGTCGCTTCCACGTTGACCTTATATACGCCCGCGTCGATGGCTTTGGTCACTCTCTCATTCTTGCTGTTCGTCCAGTAAATGCGTACGAGCGACGTATATTCCGCGGGAAGATTCTTGATGCTGACGGAAGCATAGTGATCTTTGCCGTCGTACGTCACGGTCAAGCCGTCGGTCGCCTGCCACTCGCACTTGCTGAGATCGATCGTCTTTGCGACGATGCTCCAATCGAGCTGCGCGGTAACCGTTGCGCTGCCGCCGGAGAAGGCATAGTTCTTATCCGTGAGCGTGAAGGTCACGGTCACCTTGTAATTGCCGACGGCCGTCTTGCCTAGATCCGCTCCGCTGAGCGCAGCGCTCACGAGCGTCTTTTTATTCACGTTTGCGTTGCCGCCCGTTACGGTGACGGCGGTATTGAAAGCCGTTTCGTCGAGCGTCAGCTGCACCGTTTCCCCGAAGGTAAATACAGACTTGACGAGCTTGATCTTCGAGGTGTCGACCGTCACGGTCGCCGCGGAAATGTTCCACTCCATCTCGGCGGAAGCCTCGCTGCCCTCTGCCAATTCGTAGTTGGCCTCATCGACCAAAGCCACGGTGATCGTTGCCGTATAAGTTCCGACATCGGTCTTTGTCCAGTCGCCGCCCTTGGTCACGGTCACGACGGAATCTACCGCTTCGGGCGCCGTCTTATCCGCGCCGAGCGTTACGACGACGTCGCCCGTAAAGGTCTGCGCCTCGGACGTATAGACAAGGGTCTTTGTCTCCGCCCAGCTGTATTCGAGATTGACCGTCTGCTTCGCGATGTCGACGACAAGCGGCTCGGACGTTACGCTGTGTTTCGTGAACGTATCGGTTACGACGAGGGTATATTCGCCGCTGTCGGCAACCGTATTGAGCGCAATCGATTGATCATCCGCAACCGTGCCTTCGTAGAGTTCGCCGTCCTTATACCATACATATGTATATTCCGCATAGTCGACGCCTTCGACGGTCGGAAGAACGGTGTAAGTTGTATCGGGATCGTATGCGGCAGCGATGCTGTCGGGATCGAGCGTTACGGCAAAATCGGTCGCCGGGTAAACCGTAAGATCGCCCGCGGGCATGGTTTCGACCTCGTCGCCGTTCTCGTCTACCCAGTAGAGCACGTCATAGTTCTGGACCTGTTCGAGGTTGTCGAAGAGCGTGACGTCGGCGCCGACGGGAAGCAACCCTTCTCTCACGACTTTGCCTTCCACGCTGTAGGAGACCTTATAGACGTCTTTCAGCTGGAACTCAAAGCGGAAATCCAACGCATAATCGGTATCGTCGAGATACATCATCAATGCGTCGATATAGTCCGCGGCCTGATTGAAATGTCTGCGTTCGAGGAAGTTCTGCAACCCGTCGATCAGGCTGTTCAGCTTCTCGTATTCGCGGTAGGAAAGAAGGCCGTCGCCCTTGTAGAGATCGAGGAACGTCCCCTCTTTGATCCTCTCGGGAAGCTTGTTGAAGAGCTTCTCCGCATAAGACATGAACGTATCGTAAAGTTCCTGATGATCGCCGGCCTTGTCGATATAATCGTAGATCACATCGTTGAAGTCGGATTTGTTGGCGA
The DNA here is from genome assembly GCA_947589085.1 of uncultured Clostridia bacterium. Lineage (GTDB taxonomy): Bacteria > Bacillota > Clostridia > Christensenellales > Borkfalkiaceae > Gallimonas. The sequence goes on along the minus strand of CANPZD010000002.1, from coordinate 117,345 downwards.
GGAGATCGCGGATATACGCGGCGTTGAACTTCTCCCAGTCCACTTTGTTGAGGAACCTGACGAGCGTCTTGATCGCGCTCTCGAGTTTCTCGGGGATCTCGTCGAGTTTCGGGAATTGCGTTTTGAGGAAATTCTCGACGGACTCGTATGTAAAGTTATTCAGCTTGGGAACTGCGAAGTCGCAGAGCTTATCGAGGAACTCGTCGATCTTCTCGTCTGTGATCGAATCGGCCTGACCGTCGGAAAGATATTTGCCGACATAGCTCTTGATATAATCCGCATTGATGAGATTGGAGAACCAATTCTGATAATCCACCGATTTGAACAGATCGAGGATCTGGCGGAACGTATCCGCATTGTTCTGATCGGCGTAATCGAATATTTCGCCCGTTGTTTTGCCGAACAGGGAGAACACGGCATTCTTTTGCGCTTCGGTGAGACGATCCGTCTCCGCAAAGGTGAGAAGCGCTTTCGTGAAAATTTCGGGCGTCTTGATCGTGATGACCTTGGTGCTGCCCTCCGTGGAGATATCCACCGTCTGCGCGAGATATTTGAATCCGGTGCGAAGCGTGGAGCAATCGCCGTCGAAGCCGACCGTCAACGAGAACGAGAAGTCGCCGTACGACGTCGTGACGTCCACATCGTAATCGAGCAGCGATTTGAACTGGTCATCCGTGTAGTGGGCAAGCTCCATCGGCCGGGGAAGATCGGTAAGAAGCGTTTTGAGTCCCGCCGCTACAAGCTGTCCGTCCTCGAAGATCACGGTGCCGTTGGCCTTCACGTCGGTGAGAAGCCCCAGAAGTTCGCCGGGTGCGGGAACGGGCATCTTGCCGTCGTTCTGTTCGACCACATCGACGAGTTCCTGCGCCTTGTCGCGGAAACTGTCTTTCAAGGTTTCGCGATCGACCGACTCGCTGTCTTTGTATACTTCATCGATGGCGTCGCCGAGCAGTTTGTCGAATTTCTCCATAACGTCGGTATAGGCGTCCTGTCCGTGTTCGTCGACATACTTCTCTACGGCAAACTGGAACAGCATGTCGTACTTCCCGTCGAGGAAGTCGCCGAGGGCCTCTTCGTCGTAGAGGTGTTCCTTTACGTAGTCCTCGATCGCGCCCAGATCGACGTTATCGGGATCGAAAGGTAAATCGCCCGGAAGAGACGCGATCGTTGCGACCGCAACGGGCTGCGCTTCGGAACCCGCGTTGAGGATCCCGTTGACGACGATATCTTTCGCCGCCTCGGAAAGTCCGTTGATCAGCTCGTTGAAATCGCTGCCGGAAGCGTCCAGGTAATCCCAAAGTCCCGCGTCGAGCAGGAGCGTTACCTGTTTCTCCGTCTGATTGTATTCGAGCTTGTAGAAGGTCGAATCTCCGCCGTACGTTTTCACGACGGGTTCGGCCGCAGGATCGCTTTCCGCACGCGCGGAAAGGAGCATCGCGGTCGCTCCGCCGATCATCAGAACGAAGGAGAGGAGAAGCAACAATACGAGCGTCAGCCTTTTGCCAATTCGTTTCATAAATGGTCTCCCTTAATGATACGTGATATGCGAAACGCGACAAAGACGACAAACCTTGCCGTTTTTGCCGAATTTACCGAAAAATATAATTCAACGCCTATATTCTAATCTATTTTTTCACATAAGTCAAGAAGTAAATGGAATTTTTTCACCGGATTCCCGCTTTTTTTCGACGTTATTCGTCCTGTTCGCCGTTAATATTTTCCTTTTCCGGGAAATTTTCCCTCTCGTTTCCGACGCTTTCTTCGGATTGCACGGTTTTTTCTTCCGCGGAAGAGACCTCTCCGTCCCCGGCGGAAGCGTTTTTCACGGCACGGCGGCGCCTGCGAAGAAGGACGAATGCCGTGATCCCCCCCGCCAGCGCGACAACGGCAATGGGGCCGCCGATCTCGATCGCAAGCAGGATGCGGTATAATTTGCTCGCTCCGTACGTTTCGCGCGGCGGGCGATCCTTCCGCGTGAACTGCGCATGGAAGTCCGCGTCGCCCGTGCAGATATCCGGCTGCGTATCCCAGCCGGAGAACGTATAGGAATATTCGTCGTCGTCCGGTTTCAAAGGATCGGCGGGCGGCAGCTGGATCTTGTCTCCGTAGCGGCAGATCTGCGAATAAACCACGCGCCCTTCCGCAAGGAAGCGGATCGTATATTCATAATCGGCACAGCGCACGCCGACGCTCACCGCGCATGCGGGCATGATGAAAACGTTGCCCGCCGCCGGGATCTCGTTCCCCTCCGCGTCCACGACATAGACGGCTTCGGCATATTTCCCCGGGGCGAATTCCCCGAACGTCACCGTGACCGCTTCGCCCGCCCGTGCGCGGGGCGCCGCGTCCGCTTGAAATTCCACATATTGCGAGGGGATCAGATTCACGGCATACTGCGGGGAAATCTCATAATTCGCTCCCGCCCGCATGGAAAAAACGATCGCATTGCGGCCGGCTTCGAGTTCGAAGCGGATCGCGTCGGCATTGCCTTCGCGCTCGAGGTAGGAATTCTCCGCGTCGAAAACGCCGTTCGCGCGCATGGTGAACGCGCAATCCGGGACGACCGCTTTTTCTTCCGCCGTGAAAAAGAACACGCCGTAACGATAGCAATTCGTCCCCGTTTGGGAGACGTTGGCAACGAGCGTCTGCGCGCCGCTCTCCGCCACGGCGCTTACGGCCTGCGCCGCAAAGGAGAGCGAAAAACCCGCAAACGTCAGCTTGACGCCCGCGCCTTTCCCGGAAGCAAGCGCAAACAGTTCGCACACGGTATAGGTATCCGCCGCGGAAGAAATGCAATTCGCCTCATACACGCCGTCTCCTTCCGTCACGGGCGCGGGAGTATCCGCCATGCCCACAAGCGCGCGGCGGGAAATTTGCGCCGTATAGGTGACGTCCTCCGTCGCGGGGACGAGCGGACGGTCCCATCCGAGAAAGACAAATCGATAGAGATGATTGTATCCGATCTCCGGCGTCCCCTCGTATGCGGGAACATCTCCCCGCCACACGGGAGCCGTAAGGCGCGTTCCGTTGATCACCCAAGTGACGATCAGGCTCTCCTCGAACACGGCCTCGTAACGGACGGTTTCAGTCGTCATGACGTCGAGCGGCCGATTTGCTTCGAAATATCCGCCGCCCTGCTTCCGCCATCCGGTGAAGCGGTATTCCCGCCCCCCCTGCGCCGCTTTGACCGGCGTGCCCGGGTACACGGGCCGCTCGCCGTAGAGACAGTCGCTCAAAACGTTCTGCCCGTCTATGATCCAGACGACGCGATAAGGATTCGCCGTCTCACGGAAATGCGGATACAGTTCGAGGATGCCGTCCTCCGAAAAGATCTTCTGCGTGAGATCGACCTTGTTTCCGTCCGCATCCGCCCAATACTCGAACGTGCAGGTATAACCCGTCCGATCCTTTTCGGGATGCAGCGAGGAAGCGTCCGCATAGTCCCCGCGGGAAATCTCCGTCTCGTACGCCGGCTCCGCATCCCCCTCGTGAAGATAGAAACGCACCAGAATGACTTTTGCGTTGCGGAAGTACCGAATGACTTCCGTGCGGATCTTTACGGTCACGCCCTGCGCAAGCGGTTCGCGCTCCGAGAGCGTACCGCCGCGGTATGCGGCCGAAAGTTCGGTTTCCCATTGCGTGGGCGCATATGGTTCGGGAAGCTCCGGCTCCGCGGTCTCTGCGGGCAAAACGGGATGTTTCACCTCTTTCGGCGCCGCGCCGGGCGGGGCCACCCGTTCCGGTTCGGCCGGAAGCCGCGGCTGCTGCGGAGGCGCGCCGGGATTGTCGACGGGTTTGGGCGCGGTCGGCTCCGCGGGGAAACTGAATCCGTTCGTCAGCGGCGCGGCGTGATTTTCGTCCGCGGGAACGTCGACCCCCGCAAGGATCTGCGCCGGATCGAGCATCGTCTTTTTATCGTGATAGATCCGGTAATTTTCGTCGAAATTATAGCGGGTAGATCCGGGAATGGGGTTATTCAGCCGGTTGTAGTTGGGAATATCGCCGTCGACGAGCAGGTTGCAGATGTAGTAGAGCTGCGCGAGAAGGATTTCGAACTCCGGCTGCGCGTTTTTGGACCGGATGGCGTTGCGAACGCCGCTGCATGTTTTGGGATCGTGATAGAGATAGTCGAGGGCGCGCAAAAGATCCACGAGATTGTCCCGCAGCTTTTCGTAATAAGAGAGATAATACATGTATTTCTCTTCGCGCGTGGAGCGCCATACGAATTCGGGAAGAATGTCGTTCCGCAAATTATAGGTGGCGTTTTCCGCAAGCACGATCACTTTTTCCGGCACGCCGAGCTGCTTGATGAGCGTATCCCGTTCTTTGAGGACCTGCGTCACCGCGGAGCCTGTGATCGCCCCGTACAGGGTGCGCGGCGAAGATTTTCCCGCCACATAGGCAGGCGTCAGAAGAAAATCGAGATAAGAGATCTGTTTGACGACCGTCTGCGCGTCGCCGGAATCGAATTTTTTCCGATATTCTTCGCAATCGCGTTCGTATTTTTCGCATGCGGCCAAATAGTCCTGATATTTCTGGTAGGCTACGCCGTACGCCGCGAGCACGCTGTCGTATTCTTCGTACGCCTTCCTCTCCGCGAGATACTGCGCGTACTCCTGTTGGTATTTCCGATACGCGTCGTCTGCGGACTTCCATATATTATATTCGCGCAGATATGCCTCATACGCGGCCGTATCCGCGGCGTACTGCTCTTTGGCATGCAGATACGCTTCGTATTCCGCAAGCGCGTCGGCATACGCCTTTTGCGCCTCTTCATAGCGCGTCTGTTCTTCGGCAAGCTTTTGCGACGCGGCTGCCGCGGCATGGTACGTCTCGTTGAGAACTTCGTTCACGGTTTCCCGATCCACGAAGAATTCCGTCTCGTAACCCGCCCTTACGTAGTCCCCGTCCGAATTCGTGACGGAAGGGTTTGTCCATGTATAGCCGTTTGAAGCGGAAAGCGCGTCGCCGTTGAGATCCGCGGGCGTCCATGTCACCGTTTCGCCGTTCTTCGCCGCATAGGAATACGGATGCGCCGTAACGGAAAGCGCGCCCGTCTCCTCGTTGAAATCCGCGTCGACGTTCGCCGCGCCCACCGTTTCGCTGTAACGCAGGCGGAACGAAGAACATGCGGAAAGATATGCGCGTTCCGTCTCCCCGATCGCGATATGCAGATCGTTTTCGAGCAACTTCTCCGCGCCGTACGCGGAAAATTCGAGATCGCCCGCGCGGGAAAAGTCGTAAGCGGAAACCGAGGCCCGCACAGCCGCGCCCGCACGCGCCGGCACTGCCGCGGAAACTGCCGCGCCGAACAGAATGAGAGCCGCGGCCGCGATCGCTTTTTTCATGACGGTTTCCTCCTTACAATCACTCTATTCTATTATATCATATCCCGGGAAAATTGCAAGCGAAAAAAAGAAGGGCGCGCAAAACAACGTTGCGCGCCCCAAAAACATCGGCAACCGGATCAGACGGCGCCGCGTTTGAAGCGTTTTCGGGCGCACAGCGCAACATAAGCGCCCACAAGCAGCAGCGAAGCCGCCGCAAGCACAACATAGCAGATCCATTCGGGCACCGCGCTTCCGAAGAAACCGAGACGGCAATCAAAGGCGTCTTTGAGCGCGGCAACATATTCTGCGGGGATCCCCTCCGCAACGACGGCTTCGATGGCGCCGCCCATGAGATGTTCGTGCAGAAGTCCCGTCCCGTACGATCCCGGCAGGCACATCAGCAGATCCCGCATCCACTGCGTCACGTTGGAAAACGGCATGTATGCGCCGCAGAGAAATCCGTATGCCGAAGAGACGGTAGCCTGTACCGCCACGACCGCACCCTGCGATCTCAAAAAATTGCAGACGACGGAAGAAAGCGCCGTGCCGAACAGGGTGAGCAGCAGCGTATCCGCAAGCGTTGCAAAGACGTCCCCCGCCGAAAGATGCCAACCCGACGCGGCGATATACACAAACCCCGCGGCCAGCGCGGTGAAACTGACGACCGCGGTCACCAGAAACGTGGAAATGAAATAGGCGAGCGCCACCGTCGAACGCGGCACGGGAGAAACCTCGAGGTCCTTGCTCCTTCCCGTCGCCCGATCCTGTACCATCGCAAGATTGGCCGTAAACGCGATCGTCACGGTACATACGGCCAGAAGCGAGGAGATCAGCCAGCCGGACACGATGCTCTCCACCGCGGAACGGGAGAGAGAAAAACCTTCTACGACGTCGAGAATAGAATTTCTGTATACGTTCCCCAAAAATACGATGAAGAGAAAGAGCAGAATGAGCGGCGACAGCAGCGAGGGCAAAAACACCCCCTTGTCGCGGAAATAGATCTTTGTATTGCGAGCGATCAGAGCGCGAAGCGCGATCATACGTTGTCTCCTTCGATATTTTTACCCGTGACGGCAAGGAACACATCGTCCATCTTGCCCTTTGCAATCTCGTAATCGTGAAAAACCGCGGGATATTTTACGATCAATTCGGTCGCCTGCCGGGGATCCGCAACGGCGATCCGGAACGTCTCCCCGATCTTTTCATAGGGTACGTTCATCTTTGCGATCTCCTCTTCGCGGACATGGTACAGCGTGATGAAGTCGCCCGTGTACCGTTCCTTCAACCCCAGCGGCGTATCGTTCGCCATCACGCGGCCCGCATCGATGATCACAACGCGGTCGGCGTCCGCGGCCTCTTCCATATAGTGCGTCGTGAGGAAAACCGTCAGATTCCGCGCCTTGCGCAGCGCGTGCACCGTCTGCCAGACCGATCTGCGCGTCTGCGGATCAAGTCCCGTCGTCGGCTCGTCGAGAATGAGGATCTGCGGATCGTGAATGAGCGCGCGGGCGATATCCACTCGGCGGCGCTGGCCGCCCGAGAGTTTTCCCACCCGCCTTTTCAGGATCTCGTCGAGCGAAAAAAGTTCGGAGATCCCGCGCAGGCGCATTTCAAACGCCTTTCCCGACAACCCATAGAGCGCAGCCCGATATTTGAGGTTGTCGTATACGGAGAGCGAACGGTCGAGCACGCTCTCCTGAAACACCACGCCCAGCCGGCGTTTCGCCCCGTCCGGCTGCCGAGCGATATCCTGCCCGCCGATACGCACTTCGCCTGCCGTACGCTTTTCCGTTCCGCAGAGCACGGAGATGGTCGTGCTCTTCCCCGCGCCGTTCACGCCGAGGAAAGCGAAGAATTCCCCGTCCCGAACGGAAAACGAAATGTCGTCCACCGCCTTGACGTCGCCGTAATATTTTTTGAGATGTTCGATTTCGATGATGTTCATGATCCCTCCCAAAAGCGCGGACGAGTCGGAAAATACAGCGCATAGAGCGCGTAAAACTGGCGGGAAAGCGCCGCGTCGATTTCCGCTTCCGAAAGCGCCGCGCCCGCCGAAACCATCGAGGCAAGCCCGAAAGAAAAGACGGACATATCTCGGTGAAACGCGCGCGCCGTCTCTTCGGGCATGCGATAGAAACCCACCATCTCCGCAAGAATCTCTTCGAGAAAGGGATCGGCGCCCGGCGGCGATTCGAGAAAGAGCATGCGGTAGAATCCGCGCTCCTCCCGTGCGAATTTCACGAATCCCATTCCGTACGATTCGTATTTGCTCTTCGATTGAAGAAAGTACCCCTCGATGAACCGGCGGTACCGCGCCTTTCCCTCTTCCAGAAGCGCGGCTTTCAGCTCCTCCATGCCCGTAAAAAGAGAATAGACGGGCTGCGTGCTCGCGCCGAGCTGTTTCGCAACGGCGCGCGCATTGAGCGCGGATACCCCCGCTTCTTTCACGATCTCCGCTGCCGCGCAGAGCACGCTCTCCCGCGTGATCCTTCCTTTCCGCATGCGCCCTCCGTAAAAAAATAACAACCGTTATATAACGATTGTTATTTTATCATGGTTTGAAGTTGCTGTCAAGCGGTCAAAGCAATTTTTTGCAAAAAGACGATCCGGCCTTTCAGATAAATTCAATCCCAATAATCTTTCAGCGTTTTGTCGTCCGAAGCGTTTTGGGAGTATTTATAACGATATGTCCCGTCCGGATTTTTGAGAATGACGAATTTCCCCTTCGCGCCGTCGATCAGATATTCGACTTCGATCCACGTTTTGCCGCTCTTTTCCACGCGCTCGATCTCATACGTTCCCAGCGAGATGCCCGTAACGAAGCGCACTTCGTACTCCGTCTCCACGCCGCCTTTTTCCTCTTCCTGCTCGAATTCGATCTCGGTCTTTTCCACAAGAAGGCCTGCGCGGTATACGCTGTACGTGTACAACGTTTCCGTCTCGTTTTCTCCCGGTTCTTCCTCCCGTTCCGTCTCATGCAGAAGCTCCACGTAATTGAGAATATCGGACGGTTCGAGGGAAGCGCGGATGCGGATCGTCTCCGAGGTTTCCGTTTCGCTGCCCTCCGTCTCCGTGCGCAGAGAATGCGTCCCGGACATATAATAATAGGTAGGCGCGGCGTCCTCCGCCGTGTTCATCACGACCAAGCCGTTCAACTGATATTCCGCGCGATGCAGGCCGTTCAGCTTATCGTTGCTCTCGGAAAGAAATTTCTCCGTATAATAAATGGTGTGCGAGACGGTTTGTCCGTCGGCGTCCTTGCCTTCCACGGTGAGCTTGTACTGATAGACGGCAAGCGGCGCTTCCGTTTCCGTGTTCTCCGTGACGACCGTCTTTGTGGCGGATTTATCGAGGAAGCTGTCCAGCATGTTGAAATACTTATTGAATTTTTCCGCTTGCTGCTGCGCCTGTTCCGCGTCCGTGCCGTTCTCGGGAAGTCCGTAATCCGTATCACTCTCCGCAACGGTCTGCGCCTGCGCCGACGTCTGCGCGGCGGGCATGGAAAGCGAAAGAAGTTTCGCCGTCGTGACAGCGCCCACGGCGTACACCGATTCCACGCTCTCGATCCCCTGATACGTACCTACTTCCTTGCCGTCGGAGGGGTTTTTCCCTTCGTCTCCCTTGCAGGCCGCAAAGCCGAACATCGCGGCTCCCGCAAGCGCGAGCGAAACGATCACAAGATGTTTTTTCATAAAAAAATCCTCCTTTTTTTCCTATACCGATATCATATCACAAAATTTCATGAATGATGAACTAAAATCATTCATTTTTTATAAATTTTTTTCGGAAATGCAACGGCTTCGAGAGAAAAAACAGCGGGATCCCCCGCTGTTTTTTCTCGATTCGCCCGAAATGCGATTTCGGGATCGTTAAAATTTTCAGTCATCGCTCGAAACGGCCGTCTCTTCCGCCACTTCGCGATACCCTGTAACGGGTTGCAGGCTGATGCCCTTGTAATCCTTCATTCCCGTGCCCGCCGGAATGAGTTTGCCGATGATGACGTTCTCTTTCAGTCCGATGAGCGGATCGCGCTTGGTGCAGATCGCAGCTTCGGTGAGCACGCGCGAGGTCTCCTGGAAGGATGCCGCGGAAAGGAAGCTGTCGGTCGCCAGAGCCGCCTTTGTGATCCCGAGCAGCACGCGCTTTGCCGTCGCGGGGACGCCGCCGGAGAGGATCGTCTTTTCGTTCTGCTCCTCGAACGTAAACATATCGACAAGCTGCCCCGGAAGCATATCCGTCGTGCCGGCGTTCTCGATGCGCACTTTGCGGAGCATCTGGCGGACGATGATCTCGACGTGCTTGTCGTTGATATCGACGCCCTGGGAACGGTAAACGGACTGGACCTGTTCGAGAATATAGTCCTGAACGCCTTTCACGCCCTTCACGCGGATGATATCCTGCGGGTTGACCGAACCGGCATTCAGCTGAACGCCCGGCTCCACAAGGTCGCCCGTTTTGACTTTCAGCTCGGCGTTGAAGGGAAGTTCGTAATCCTTGAGCCGCTCGCCCGTCTCCCGGTCGTTGACGATGACATGTTTGAGATTGTCGGTATCGTCGACCGTGACGACGCCCGCAAATTCGCAGATCGTTGCGACGCCCTTGGGTTTTCTCGCTTCAAACAATTCCTCGACGCGCGGCAGACCTTGGGTGATGTCGCCGGTCGCCGCAATACCGCCCGTATGGAATGTACGCATGGTAAGCTGCGTGCCCGGCTCGCCGATGGACTGCGCCGCGATCACGCCGACCGCTTCGCCCACCTTGATGGGAAGCGTGGTCGCCATATTCTTGCCGTAGCATTTCGCACACACGCCGAACCGCGTATTGCACGTGAAGATCGAGCGGACATTTACGCCCTCCTCCGCGTATTTGGGCATTGCGGCAAGCTGTTTCGCGGTTTTTTCCGTGATCATCACATTGCAAGGAACGATCACGTTGCCCGCCTCGTCGGTGAGATCCTCCGCCGCGAACCGGCCGGTCAATCTGTCCTCGAGGCTCTCGATGAGTTCGCCGTTCTGGCCGTAAATTGCCTTGAGCTTCGCGCCGCGGGGTTTTCTGCCCGCCGAGCAGTCCTCTTCGCGCACGATCACATCCTGCGAGACGTCGACAAGTCTGCGGGTCAGATAGCCGGAGTCTGCGGTTTTCAGAGCCGTATCCGCAAGGCCCTTTCTGCCGCCGTGCGAGGAAATGAAATATTCCAGCACGGAAAGTCCGTTTCTGAAGCAGGACTTGACGGGAACTTCGATCTTTTTGCCCTGCGGGTTGACCATGAGGCCGCGCATACCCGAGAGCTGTTTGATCTGGTCGATGGAACCGCGGGCGCCCGAATCCGCCATCATCCAGATGGGGTTGAATTTATCGCGCGCGCCCTGTTCTTTGAGCAGCCCCGCGACCTTATCCGTCGCTTCGTCCCATACGCTGATGACCGCATGATAACGTTCTTCCTCTTTGAGGAGACCGTGGCTGAACTTCTTGCTGATCTTTGCGACCTGTTCCTCGGCGTCGCGCACGATCGCGTCCTTTTCTTCGGGGATCTTCATATCGAATACGGACGTCGTGAGGGCGGCGATCGTGGAATACTTATATCCGCGTTCCTTGATCGCGTCGAGCACGGCGGACGCCTTGGGCGCATACCCCGTCTTGAAGCATGCCTCGACGATGCGCGAAAGATGCTTCTTGCCGATGGCGCGCGCGTTGCCGATGAACTCGGTGGAAAGTTCCAGTTTGAGATAGTCCTCGGGCGCGACGCGCTTCACAAAGTCGAGATCCTGCGGCATGCCCTCGTTGTAGATGATCCTGCCCACCGTCGTTTTGAGAACGCCGGTAACGGACATGGTACCCGTCGATTCGTTCTTGATCACCGAAACGCGGCCGCGCAGTCCGTTGTTCTTCACTTCGCCCGTAAACGTTTTTTCATAGGGAAGTTTGAGATCGTCGAACTTGCCTGCGGGCAGTTCCACCGTGCGCCGTACATAAATTTCATCCTGACAATGCACGTCTTTGAGCTGATAGCTCATGAGCGCTTCGTCGAAAGAGGAATATACGGGCGGGACATACACTTCGCCGTCCTCGGAAGGCCGGCAAAGCTCATCGTACTTCAAGCCCTCCTCCCTGCGGAGGATCGTAAGATAGTACGCGCCGATGATCATATCCTGCGTCGGACTCATGACGGACTTGCCGTCGGCGAGTTTGAGGATATTGTTGGCGGAGAGCATCAAAAACCGCGCTTCCGCCTGCGCCTCGATGGAAAGAGGAAGATGCACGGCCATCTGGTCGCCGTCGAAGTCGGCGTTGAACGGGCCGCATACGAGCGGCGAGATCTTGATGGCGCGTCCCTCGATGAGAATCGGCTCGAACGCCTGAATGGAAAGTCTGTGCAGCGTCGGCGCACGGTTCAGCAGCACGGGATGTTCCTTGATGACCTCTTCGAGAACGTCCCATACGAAATCCTTGCCCTTTTCCACGGTGCGCTTTGCGCTCTTGATATTATGGCTCTTGCCCGTTTCGACGAGCCGCTTCATGACAAACGGCTTGAAGAGTTCGATCGCCATCTCTTTCGGCAGGCCGCACTGATAAATTTTGAGTTCGGGTCCGACGACGATGACCGAACGGCCGGAATAGTCGACGCGCTTGCCGAGCAGATTCTGACGGAACCGCCCCTGTTTGCCCCGAAGCAGCCCCGAGAGCGATTTGAGTTCGCGGTTGGACGCGCCGATGAGCGGTTTGCCGCGTCTGCCGTTATCGATGAGCGCGTCTACGGCTTCCTGCAGCATGCGCTTTTCGTTCTTGACGATCATCTCGGGCGCGCCAAGCTCGATCATGCGCTTCAGGCGGTTGTTGCGGTTGATGACTCTTCTGTAAAGATCGTTGAGGTCGGACGTCGCAAACCGGCCGCCGTCGAGCTGTACCATGGGGCGCAGATCGGGCGGGATTACGGGAAGCACGGTGAGGACCATCCATTCGGGTTTGTTGCCGCTCTTGCGGAAGGCCTCGATGATCTCGATGCGCTTGATCGCCTTTACGCGCTTGGTGCCCGCTGGATTGGTATCGATGATGCGCTTGCATTCCTCGCTTTCCTTGTCGAGATCGACGGCCATGAGCAGTTCGCGGATGGCTTCCGCCCCCATTCCCACTTTGAGGCCGACGTCCTCTTTTTCGAAGATGGTGTTGAATTCCTGCAAGATGCGGTCGTTGATGACGGACTTATAATCGATCGAGGTGATGACGTTGAGCGTTTCCTTGTATTTCTCGAAATCGCTCTCGGAATCGCAGGTGCGTTCGTACACCGTAACGCCGTCTGCCTTTCTGGTAATGCGCGCCTGAAACAGTTTGTCGCTGAAAGAGACGCTGTAATCCCGGATCTTGCCCGGATCGAGCACGACGTATGCCGCAAAATAGATCACCTGTTCGAGAGGTTTGGGTCCCATATCGAGAAGCAGACCGATCTTGGATGGAACGCCGCGGAAATACCAGATATGCGACACGGGCGCGGCAAGTTCGATATGCCCCATGCGCTCGCGGCGCACTTTTGCGCGCGTCACTTCGACGCCGCACTTTTCGCAGATGATCCCCTTATAGCGGATCCGCTTATATTTTCCGCAATGGCATTCCCAATCCTTGGTCGGGCCGAAGATCTTCTCGCAGAAGAGGCCGTCGCGTTCCGGTTTTTGCGTGCGATAGTTGATCGTCTCCGGTTTTGTGACTTCGCCGTAAGACCACTCCCGGATCTTTTCGGGGGATGCGATGCTGATCTGAATGGAATTGAAATCGTTTAATTCGTACATATACTCACTTCCCTCCTCTGATTATTCGTCCTTGTCGTCGCTGTCGTCATCGTCGTCGAAGAGATCGCCGAAAGAGAACTGTTCTTCCACATCGGAAAGATCGTCCTCTTCCTCGTTCTCTCCGAAGACGTCTTCGGAGACGAAGTCCTCGTCCTCGCCGGCCTCGTCGAAGATGGAGCCGATGCCCTCGATCTCCTCTTCCTCGTCCTCGAGACCGAAGTTGAAATCCTGTTCCTCCGCTTCCTTGGGTTCGGGGCGGCGGGGTTCGTCCCTGTCGTCGTCCTCGAATTCGCGGATGATAAGCTCTTCGTTGTTCTCCGTGAGCACTTTCACGTCCAGCGCGAGCGACTGCAGCTCTTTGAGAAGCACTTTGAACGCTTCCGGAATGCCCGGCTCGGAGATATTGTTGCCCTTTACGATGCTCTCATACGTCTTGACGCGGCCGACGATATCATCCGATTTGACCGTGAGGATCTCTTGCAGGATGTGCGCCGCGCCGTATGCTTCAAGCGCCCAGACTTCCATTTCGCCGAAACGCTGTCCGCCGAACTGCGCCTTGCCGCCGAGCGGCTGCTGGGTGACCATGCTGTAAGGCCCGATGGAACGCGCGTGGATCTTATCGTCGACGAGGTGAATAAGCTTGATCATGTACATGATGCCGATCGTCACCCTGTTCTCGAACGGTTCGCCCGTGCGTCCGTCAAAGACCTGGAATTTCCCGTCCACTTTGCCCTCGGGACCGATGAGATTGTTCTCTTTGAACAGCTGTTCGATATCCTGTTCGGTCGCGCCGTCAAAGACGGGGGTCGCGATCTTCCACCCGAGCTGGCGGCAGACATACCCGAGATGCACTTCAAGGACCTGTCCGATATTCATACGCGAAGGAACGCCGAGCGGATTGAGCAGGATCTGCAAGGGCGTGCCGTCGGGCAGGAACGGCATATCGCACTGCGGCAGCACGCGGGAAATGACGCCCTTGTTGCCGTGGCGGCCGGCCATCTTGTCGCCGACCTGAATTTTACGTTTCTGCGCGATATACACGCGCACGAGTTTATTCACGCCGGGCGAAAGCTCGTCCTTGTTCTCGCGCGTGAAGATCTTGACGTCCACGACGATCCCGCCCTCTCCGTGCGGAACGCGGAGCGACGTATCGCGGACCTCCCTCGACTTTTCGCCGAAAATGGCGCGGAGCAGACGCTCTTCGGGCGTAAGTTCGGTCTCGCCCTTGGGCGTCACTTTCCCGACGAGAATATCGCCGCTGCCGACTTCTGCGCCGATCCTGACGATACCGTCCTCGTCGAGATCTTTGAGCGCGTCGTCGCCCATGTTGGGAATATCGCGCGTGATCTCTTCTTCGCCGAGTTTTGTATCGCGCGCCTCCGTCTCGTATTCCTCGATGTGAATGGAGGTGAACACGTCGTCCTGCACGAGTTTTTCGGAGATGAGGATCGCGTCCTCGTAGTTGTACCCCTCCCACTCCATGAATCCGACGAGAATGTTCTTGCCGAGGGCAAGCTCGCCGTTGTTGGTGGAGGGACCGTCTGCGATCACCTCGTCTTTTTCCACCTTGTCTCCCGTGGAGACGATCGGCCGTTGATTCAGGCACGTTCCCTGGTTGGAACGTTCGAATTTTTTCAGTTTGTATTCGCGTTCGTTGCCATCGTTTTCGCGGATGACAATCCTGTCGGAAGAGACTGCGATCGCCGTGCCCGCTTCCTTTGCGCGCACGATGACGCCGGAATCGCGCGCGATCGCCGCTTCGATGCCCGTCGCCACAATAGACGGCTCCGTCGTAAGCAGAGGCACCGCCTGCCGCTGCATGTTCGAACCCATGAGGGCGCGGTTGGTATCGTCGTTTTCCAGGAACGGAATGAGCGCGGTCGCGACCGAAACGAGCTGTTTGGGGCTGACATCCATATAGTCCACGCGCTCGCGCGGATATTCCGTAATGAGTTCGCGATAGCGGCAGCCGACGCGCGCATTGACGAATCTGCCCTCTGCGTCGAGCGGCTCGTTCGCCTGCGCGACCACATAGCGGTCCTCTTCGTCCGCCGTGAGATAGACGACTTCGTCCGTGACGACGCCGGTATTCTTGTCCACCTTGCGGTAAGGCGCCATGATAAAGCCGAATTCGCTGACCTTGCTGAACGTCGCCAGCGAGGAGATCAGGCCGATATTCTGACCTTCCGGCGTCTCGATGGGGCACATGCGCCCGTAGTGGGAGTGGTGCACGTCGCGCACTTCGAAGGTGGCGCGGTCGCGGTTGAGGCCGCCGGGGCCGAGCGCGGAAAGTTTGCGCTTATGCGTAAGTTCTGCGATCGGGTTGGTCTGATCCATGAATTGCGAGAGCTGCGAAGAACCGAAGAACTCGCGGATCACGGCGGAAATGGGCCGGACGTTGATCAGGCTGGAAGGCGTGACGTCCATGGGATCCGCCGTCGCCATGCGCTCTTTGATGAGACGTTCCAGACGGGACATGCCGATGCGAAGCTGATTCTGAAGAAGTTCGCCAACCGAACGGACGCGGCGGTTGCCGAGGTGGTCGATCTCGTCGATCGTGCCGATCCCGTATCTCAGATCGAGGTTGGTCGAAACCGCAGCCACGATATCGTCCACCGTAATGCACTTATGGTTGAGCTTTTCGACGAGCGGTTTGATGAGTTTCTTTTCCTGCGGCGTCACGCCGAGAATGCGCTGCTGTGCGTCGAGGTCCACGGGCGCGGCAGGATCGGCGGGCGCGTCCTCGCGCGCAAGAAGCTCGTGGAAGAGCTTGCAGGCCGCAACGAATTTCTCGCGGTTATCCTTGCGCTTTTCGCGGTTTTTCTTCTCTTCCTGCTTCTCATCGGCCTCGGGATCCGTTTCGTGCGTGTAATAAATGGCGTTGATCTCGTCCTGGAAGAGCCGGGCGACTTCTTCGACGGACTGCGTCTTGCACGCCTCGGCGATCTTTTGGGAGAAGATGAAATTGGGATAATACACCGTGGAAAGCAGCCCGAACGCCTTATGATTTTTATGGGAAAGCGCTGCGAAATCCACCGTATTGTTCGCGATGATCTTATGCCGGATCTCGCCCTCCACGGGATCGTTCACATAGACGAATACCGAGTTTTCCCGCACGGTATCCACGGCGAATCCCTCGCTGCGGAGATCCTCCACGAAGTATTCCGTCACGCAGTCCCACGGGCGAAGGATCGTCTCGCCGGCGTCGTTTTTGATCGCTGTGATCTCGCCCGTCTGTTCGTCGCGGACGATTTCGGAGATATGCAGCGGGTTTTTGCCCTTGGGGACGAAATTCCCCTGATAGGTGACCCTTCTTGCGCGGAGCAAGCTGCCCGCGTTCTGAATGGCGAGCGCCTGTTCCTGCGTTTTGATGACGTCTCTGTCGTTTGCAAGGATCTCGCCCGTCTCGGGATGGATGATGCGCTCCGCGACCCTGCAATCGACGAGACGGTATGCAAGATTGAGCTTTTTGTTGAATTTATATCTGCCCACTTTTACCACGTCGTAGCGGCGGGGATCGAAGAACAGATTGTTGAGGTGCTGACGCACGGATTCCTCGGTGGGAACTTCGCCGGGACGCAGCCGCCTGTAAAGCGCGATCAACCCGTCCGATTCCGAACTGATGGGAGACTCTTCCTTTCTATCCTTGGCGATGGCGGCGGCGATCATCTTATCTCCGCCGAACAGATCTTCGAGCGCGCGGTCCGAACCGTAGCCGAGCGCGCGGAGAAGCACCGTCGCGGTGAGCTTTCTGCGGCGGTCGACGTTCACCCAGAGCACGCCCTGCGCGTCCTGTTTGAATTCGAGCCATGCGCCGCGGTTGGGGATCACCGTCGTCTCGTACATCTGTTTGCCGGTCTTGTCCGTCTCGGAGACGTTGTTGACGCCGGGCGAACGCACGAGCTGGGAGACGATCACGCGCTCCGCGCCGTTGATGATGAAAGAGCCGTTTTCCGTCATGAGCGGGAAATCGCCCATGAAAACGGTCTGTTCGATCTGCTCGTCTTTCACCTTGTTGTTGAGGCGGACCTTTACGCGGAGAGGAAGCGCATACGTTGCGTCGCGGTTGCGGCATTCCTTTTCGTCGTACTTCGGTTTAGGCCCCAACTCGAAATCGCCGAAGAACAGTTCGAAGTGGTCGGAAAAATCGGTGATCGGAGAATAATCTTCAAAAATCTCCGCGATCCCCTCCTGAACGAACGAAGCATAACTTTCCTTCTGGATCTCGACGAGATCGGGAATGTTGATGACTTCGTTGATCGACCCGAACTTTCTTCGCTCGGTTTTGCCGTACTTGTAGATTGGTAAATTCATCCGTCAAATAACTCCTTTCTGCGTTGTTATCACTTGACGGTCTACCGAGTATATCTTTTCATCGATAAAAACCGAAATGTCAATGAAATTTGCCTTACCCCTTTACAAACGCGGAAAAAAACGCTATAATGGGGAGAACGGGCCGGCGGGAAATTCCCGAAAATCCGCCGAAACCGCCGAAAGGCGCATTCTAAACATAATGATACAGTATGCCATTATATCGCGTCGGCAAAAAGATGTCAACTCGTTTTGCGCGCGGAAAAAAAATTTTTTGCAAATTCGACAAAAAAAGTGATTTTTTTATGAAAATCCGCGCGTTTTTCGGAGATCTTGCCTGCAAGTTTTCCCCGCGCGCGGGTGAGAGGAAGTCATGCGCATCGATAAATTTCTGAAAATCAGCAGGATCCTGAAACGCCGCACCGTGGCGCAGGAAGCCGCCGCGGCGGGCAAGATCTCCGTCAACGGAAAAGAGGTCAAACCCTCCCACCGCGTAAAGCCGGGCGACGTCGTCGAAGTTTGTTTCCTCTCCGGCACGCTGAAATTCCGCATTCTCGAAATCAAGGAGACGGTGAAAAAGGATGAAGCGGCAAGTCTGTACGAAGTCATCGGCTGAAAAGGAGGATCCCATGATCACCGCCGTGATTTGCGCCGCGGGCAGCGGCACGCGAACGGGTTTCGCGGAAAATAAGATCTTCAGGGAACTCAACGGACTTCCCGTGCTCACCTGCACCCTTTCGGCGTTCGCCCCCTATGCGGACGAAATTCTCGTCGCGTGCAGAAAGACGGACGAAGCGCGCGTCGCCGCGCTTCT
Source organism: uncultured Clostridia bacterium (assembly GCA_947589085.1). GTDB lineage: Bacteria > Bacillota > Clostridia > Christensenellales > Borkfalkiaceae > Gallimonas. Next base: position 99,109 of record CANPZD010000002.1, on the reverse strand, counting down.
TGCGCCCTTCCCCGCCGCAAAATGCGTATGCGGGGGCGCAACGCGCGCCGAAAGCGTTTACGCCGCCCTGCGGGAAGCAAGAGGAGACGTCGTGCTCGTACACGACGCGGCGCGCCCCTTTGTCACGGGAAAGGTCATCGAAGCGTGCATAGCGTCCGTCAAACGATTCGGCGCGGGCGTTGCCGCCGTGCCCGTAACGGACACCGTGGCGCACATTCGTGAGGGCAGGATCTGCGACATGCCCCCAAGAGACGCGCTCTACGCCCTGCAAACGCCGCAGGGATTTCTTACCGAAAAACTTCTTTTTGCCTACGAAAGAGCATTCGCCGACAGGCGCGAAAAGGAATTTACCGACGACAGCGGCGTATATGCCGCCTATCTTGCGCCTCCCCCGATCGTTCCGGGCGATGCGGCCAACAGAAAACTCACCTTTCGGGAGGATTTTCTGCCCGCCGAGCGGGTCGGCTTCGGCACGGATACGCATGCGTTTGCGCATCAGGACGAGATCGACCGGGGGATCGCGCGGCTGAATCTCAACTATATCCGCCTGTGCGGCGTCACGATCCCCTCCGACCGCGCCGTTGAAGCGCACAGCGACGGCGACGTTGCGATCCATGCGCTCATGGACGCGCTTCTTTCCGCGATCGGCGCGCGCGATATCGGCTTTCATTTCCCCGATACCGACCCCGCCTATCGGAATGCAGACAGCATGAAACTGCTGGATCGCGTCATGAAAATGGTGCATGGGGGCGGATTTTTTGTAAAGAACGCGAGCATTTCCATTCTTGCGGAACGCCCGAAACTCTCCCCCTATATCGAAGCCATGCGGGAAAATCTGCGCGCTGCGATCGCGTGCGAAACGGTCGCAATCGCAGCGGGCACGAACGAAAAACTCGGCTATATCGGCGAAGGACGCGGGATCACGGCCTATGCCGCCGTGCTACTCGGAAAAAAGGGCGATCCGGATCCCGCAATCTCCCCGCTGAAAGACGGAAACGCATAGGAGAAACAACATGACAAAAACGCAATTCGTCTGTTCGGAATGCGGCTATACAAGTCCGAAATGGTTGGGACGCTGCCTCGGCTGCGGGAAATTCAATACCCTTACGGAGGAGGTCGTCGCGCCCCCTCCGACGAAAAAAGCGGGCGCCATGCCTGCGATCAAGCCATCGCGCGCCGTTCCGCTCTCACAGGTCGCGTTCGAAAAATACGAGCGCGTCTCCTCCGGGATCTCGGAACTCGATATCGTTCTCGGGGGCGGGATCGTGCGCGGTTCGCTCGTGCTCGTGGGCGGCGATCCGGGCGTCGGAAAATCCACGCTGCTCACGCAGGTCGCGGCGCACCTTTCCAAGGACCACAAAGTACTCTATCTCTCCGCCGAAGAGAGCTGTTCGCAGGTCAAACTCCGCACGCAGAGGCTGGGGCTTGATTCGGACTTTCTTCTTCTCAACGAAACGAACCTCGACGCGGCGGAGGAGGCGTTTTACGACGCGGAATACGTGATCGTGGATTCCATTCAGGCGATCTATACGGAGGCGCTCTCCTCGGCCGCGGGAAGCGTCGCGCAGGTCCGCGAATGCGCGTCGCGGATCATGCGGATCGCCAAGTCGCGCGGCGTGACCTTTTTTATCATAGGGCACGTCACAAAGGAAGGCACGCTTGCCGGTCCAAAAGTGCTCGAACATATCATGGACGCCGTCCTCTATTTCGAAGGCGAGCGGACGGAAAATTTCAAGATCCTGCGGGCCGTTAAAAACCGATTCGGTTCCGTGCAGGAGGTGGGCGTGTTCGAGATGACCGGCGAGGGAATTTTCGGCGTGTCCGATTATTCCTCGCTCTTTCTTTCGGACAGCCGCGGGATCGCGGCGGGCGCGGCAGTCACGCCCAGCGAGACGGGCAACCGCTGCATGATGGTGGAACTGCAGACGCTCATGGCAAAGACGGCTTACGGTCTGCCGCGCAGGATGTCCCTCGGGATCGAAATCAACCGGTTGATCGTACTCATCGCCGTGCTGGAAAAGCGATGCGGCCTCGCGCTCGGAACGCAGGATATCTATGTCAACGCCATGGGCGGAATCCGATTGAACGAACCGAGCGCGGATCTTGCCGTATGCGCCGCGCTTGCCTCGGCCGACCGCGGGATCGCCGTCGAAAAATACACGGCGGTCTTTGGAGAAGTCGGCCTCACAGGCGAAGTGCGCGCCGTCAATTTTGCGGATAAACGCGTGAACGAGTGCATGAAAATGGGATTCAAGCGCGTGATCCTTCCCGCAAAGAACATGAAAGCCTGCGAAAAATACAAGGATAAGCTCGAACTTGTTCCCGTCGTCTATGTTTCACAGATGATCAAAGCGCTATTTCCGTAAAACGAAGCGCCCAGCTGTGCCGGGCGCTTTTCGGTTGATCAAGATCTCAATAGGGCGACTGCGCGGAAGATGGGAAGTCCCTTTGCCGTAAAGTTCGCCTCGTACTCCGTAACGATGTTCTGCTCCGCCCAGCGGCTTGCATGCAGATCGCGCGTGACGTCGACGACCTCGAATCCGTTTTCCGCATATTTCTCCAAAGAATATTCAAAGAAGAATTCGGAGTCCGTCTTTTGCTCGATCCTTCCCCCCGGTTTGAGGATCTGTTTGTAGATCGAAAGGAATCTGCCGGACGTGAGCCTCTGCCTTTCGTGCGTGCTCCCGGGAAGCGGCGTGGAAAAATTGAGATAGATCGCGCCGACGCTCTCCGGCGGCAGATAGCAGCCGAGAATTTCGGCGGGAATATTGAGGAATCTCACGTTGGGGATCCCCTCTGCGATCACGCGCTCCATCGCGGTGAGGATCACGTTCGTACATAGCTCTGCGGCAAGGTAATTGATCCCGGGACTGCGCCGCGCAAGTTCCGCGATGAATTTGCCGTTTCCGCACCCCACCTCGAGTTCCACGGGATGATCGTTGCCGAAGATCGCTTCAAAAGAGAGCGGCGCACGGAACCGCTCCGCCGCCTCTTTGAGATTTTTACACGGCGAACCTCTTGCGATCAGCACGGCCGCACAGCGCTGCATGCGCGGCTCGAGGTTGCGCTTTTTTCGCATTCTCATGACGATTTCTCCCGACCGCTGTCTGCGGACATGGTAGCCCGCAAGAGCTTCCTGCTCACTTCCGCCCCGTCGAACCGAAACCGCCCGCGCCGCGCACGGTCTCGGAGAGCGCTTCCGCTTCCTCGAATTCGCACGCATAATAGGGCGCGACGACGAATTGGGCGACGCGGTCGCCCGCGCAGACCGTTCTCGTCTCTTTGCCGTGATTGTGAAGCGCGACCATGATCTCGCCGCGATAATCGCAGTCGATCACGCCCACTTTGTTCGCGGGCGCAAGATCCTGTTTGCAGGCGAGGCCGCTCCGCGCATACACAAGTCCCACCGTACCGGCCGGAAGTTCCACCGCGATGCCGGTATGCACAAAGCGGGTCTCCCCCGCGGGGATCTCCGCGCCTTCCGACGCATACAGATCGGCCCCCGCCGCAAATTGCGAACCGTAGACGGGCAGCTTTGCCCTTTCGTTCAGCTTTTTCACATTGACTTTCATAAAAAAACCTCTTGTTTACAGAATACATCGCCGACGGGATTTTGTCAACCGAACGGCGCAAGGAAACGGCGCGCTTTTTTTTGCGAAAATCAAATGCCCGCCGGGATCCCGGCGGGCGATCGATGTTATTTTACGCTGTACAGGAGATCCGTATATTTCGGATAAGGCCAATAATCGGAAGAAGTCAACTGTTCCATCGCGTCGGCATAGGAACGGACGGCCTCCATATCGGGAACGATCGTGTGCGCCATCTTCCGGGACGCGGCGCGCTCGCCCTCGGGCATGTGCGCAAGGTCTTTTTCCAGCTTTTCGACGGCTTTCATCATTTTATCGTTCATTGCGGAGAGCTTCTCCGCGAGCGCCGTATCCGCGGCGCAGGCTAATTTCTCGCTCACGGCGCGCTTTGCCGCGATCACGGAACATAGCTCCGCAACGTATCCGTTGACGGAAGGATAGATATCCTGCCGCGCCATTTCCGCCATCGTGAGCGCCTCGATATTGATCGTCTTGATGTAATTCTCCAACGCAATGTTCGCGCGGGCAACGACTTCCTTTTCGGTGTAGACGCCCTGCTTGACGAACACGTCGATATTCTCCCGTTTGAAAAATTCGGGAACGGCGTCGGCCGTCGTCTTGTTGTTGAGAAGTCCCCTTCTCTCCGCTTCCGGCTCCCATTCGGGGCCGTAACCGTTGTAATTGAAGATGATGCGGTAGTGATCTTTGAGCAGTTTCTCGGTATATTGTTTGCAGGCGGCGTCAAAATCCTCCGCGCCCGAAAGCGCTTCGACCGCTTCGGAAAAGGCCTGCGCGACGATCGTGTTGAGCACGATATTGGGATCTGCGACGGAAGCCTGCGACCCGAGCATGCGAAATTCGAACTTGTTGCCCGTAAATGCAAAGGGAGAAGTGCGGTTGCGGTCCGTCGTGTCGATCGGGAAAATGGGAGACGACGGAACGCCGATGGAGCCGGGGATCGCTTTTTTCGGCACATACGCCCTGCCGTTGACGATCGAATCGACGATCGCGCCGAGCTGATCTCCGAGGTAGACGGAAATGATCGCAGGGGGCGCCTCGTTCGCGCCCAGACGGTGATCGTTCGCAGCCGTGGCAACGGACGCGCGCAGGATCCCCTGATAATGATCGACGGCCGCGATCACGCAGGCAAGAACGAGCATGAACAGGCGGTTGTTTTCCGGATTCTCCCCGGGATCCAGCAGGTTCAGCCCCCAATCGGTGGAGAGCGACCAGTTGTTGTGTTTGCCCGACCCGTTGACCCCTTCGAAGGGCTTCTCGTGAAGCAGACATACGAGGCCGTGTCTCTTGGCGACCTTTTTCATAAGCTCCATGGTGAGCTGGTTGGCGTCTACGGCGACGTTCGTCGTCGTGAAAACGGGCGCAAGCTCGTGCTGCGCGGGAGCGACCTCGTTGTGTTTGGTCTTTGCAAAGATGCCATAGCTCCAGAGCGTTTCATCGAGATCGCGCATGAACGAGGAGACGCGCTCTTTGAGGGAACCGAAATAATGATCTTCCAGCTCCTGCCCTCTCGTGGGAGGCGCCCCGAAGAGCGTTCTGCCCGTGAGAACGAGATCTTTTCTCTGATTGAACAGTTCTTCGTCGATGAGGAAATATTCCTGTTCGGGGCCGACCGTCGTCGCGACCTTTCTGCAATCGATCCCGAAGAGTTTCAGAAGCCGTTTGGCCTGCGCGTCGAGCGCGGTCATGGATTTGAGAAGCGGCGCTTTCTTATCCAGCGTCTCGCCCGTATACGAGACAAAGACCGTGGGGATATACAGCGTGCCTTCCTTGACGAATGCGGGAGACGTCGGATCCCACGCCGTATAGCCGCGGGCCGCCGAGGTCGCGCGCGTTCCCCCGGAGGGGAACGAGGATGCGTCCGGCTCGCCGACGATCAGGTTCTTGCCCGTAAGCTGCAGAATGATCTTATCGCCCGAAGGTTCGATAAAGCTGTCGTGCTTCTCCGCCGTGAGATTGGTAAGAGGCTGAAACCAATGGGTGTAATGCGTGGCGCCCTTCGAAACCGCCCAGTCTTTCATGGCGTTGGCGACGGCGCTTGCAATGGAGGAATCGAGAGGCGCTCCCTCGTCGATCGTCCTCTTCAGGGACTTGTAAACCTCCTTCGGCAACGAGTTTTTCATGACGTCGTCGTTGAATACGTTGCAACCGAACAGTTCGGTCAAGTTCATATGCGCACTCCTTCTGTAAAATTTGTCCGTTTCGGTGCGGAACGGCGGGCGCCTTACGGATCCGCCGCCCCGGAGCCTCTTGATTTCTCTACAATTATATGATTTTTGCGCTTTGAAGTCAAACGTTTCGAAGAGATTTCGGCCTTGCGAAAATTAAACAATTTTTATGTGACCTATAAACTTATTTTATAAGACGGCCGCGGCAAAGATCCCGCGGCCGAAGTTTGCTATTCGTCGAAAAAATCCTCCCGTTTGAGCTTTTTCCGAAGTTTTTCAAGCGCCTTTTTCTCGATCCTGCTGACATAGGAACGGGAAATTTTGAGGATCTGGGCCACTTCGCGCTGCGCAAGCGGCGCCCCGCCCGTAAGCGCATAGCGCATGCAGATGATCTCCGTTTCCCGCTCGGTGAGCACGGATCGGATCGCATGCAGAAATTTTTCCTGCATGAGGCTCTGCTCTACGCCCGCAAAGACCTTTTCTTCCTTTTCGAACAGAAGATCCATCAGCGTAAGCTCGTTGCCGTCTTTATCGGTGCCGACGGGGTCGGAGAGCAGCACGGTGCTCTTGTGCTTTTTGCCCGAACGGATGAGCATGAGGATCTCGTTTTCAATGCACCGCGCCGTATACGTTGCAAGCCGCGTCCCGTGCCCCGGCTCGTAAGTATTGATCGCCTTGATAAGTCCGATGGAGCCGACCGAGATCATATCGTCCGTTTCGGCGGCGCCCGCATATTTTTTTACGATGTGCGCGACCAGCCGCATATTGTGGCGGATCAGCATATCCTTGGCGTGCGCGTCGCCCTCCCGCGCGAGTTTCAGATATTTTTCTTCTTCCTCCCGGGAGAGCGGTTTGGGGTAAGAGCTTCCGTCCGCAAACGCGCCCGTGAAGAAGAACAGCCGTGCAAGCACGGCATACAGCATTTCTATCATACGACACCTCTTCCCTATCCTATGAAAGAGAGAATTTGTCCTATGAAAAAAGCCGCATGAAAACAAAAAAAGCCGCCCCGGAAAAGGGCGGCTGCAAATTGTTCGACGCGTTATGCGCGGGGCGTTCCGTCGGAGCCGTCCGGCTGCTGCGCGGAAGCCACGGCGGCGGCCTGCGCTTTCGCAAGGTTCACCTGCGCGCAAAAATTCTGGATATTGTTCGCGATCGTCCTGACGTCGCGCACATACGGGATCTTGTAGAGATTCCCGGAAACATCCGTGATCTTGAGCGCCGCATCATAGTGCCCGATGAGAAGCATGATCAGGTTGGAATTCCAAATTCCGCTTGCGGGCAATGCGGACCGGATCCGATCGGATTCGAAATTCACATATCCGAGCTTCTTTCCGCACCAACAGGTATACGTGAGATCGTTGAGCATGATGAGCGCTTTCGGACTGCCGCACAGAATGACGAGCTGCGGAACGTAAAACCCGAACAAAATCCCCGCGATCAGGACTCCGGCCGCCATGAGAGCCGCGCCGATCGCAATGGGATTGGACTTCAAAAGAATGACGCCGACCGCAATAAATCCGATCCCGACCACAGCGCCGATCACGATCATGATGATGGAAATCACGAATACATACGTGCTTTTCTCTGCGATGACCGTGCTCTGCACGTTTGCCGAAGTTGCATTTTCTTCTTGTTGCATGATGGTATCTCCTTATTGAATTTTTTGTTTCTTGATTTCGATGTGCACTTCGTCGAGCTGCTTTTTCTCGACGGGCGAGGGCGCGTTCATCATGAGATCCCGCGCCTTGGCGTTCATCGGGAAAGCGATGACCTCGCGGATATTCACGGTGTCGCAGATGAGCATGACCATTCTGTCCACGCCGGGCGCAACGCCCGCGTGCGGCGGCGCGCCGTATTCGAACGCATGATAGAGCGCGGGGAATTTGCTCTCCACCTCTTCTTTTCCGATCCCGACGAGGGAAAACGCTTTGAGCATGATCTCGGGGTCGTGATTCCGCACGGCGCCCGAAGAGAGTTCCACGCCGTTGCAGACGATATCATATTGATAGGCGAGAATCTCAAGCGGATCCTCTTCTTCCAGCGCTTTCAGCCCCCCCTGCGGCATGGAAAAAGGATTGTGGCAGAATTCGAGTTCGCCGCTCTCCTCGCCGATCTCGTACATCGGGAAATCGACGATCCAGCAAAAACGGTACACGTTTTTCTCGATGAGATCCAGCCCCCGGCCGAGCATCGTGCGAAGAATGCCCGCGCGTTTCTGGGCGAGCGCGAGCTTGTCCTCTGCGACGAGCGCGACGAAGCTTCCCGCGCCGACGCCGAGTTTTTCCCGCAAAGCGGCGAGGTTATTCCCGAGAAATTTGGAGATCCCCCCCACGGGCTGATTCGTTTCGTCGAGGCGGAACCAGTACATGGTACCCCCCTCCGTGTTGGTTTTGAAGTCCTCGGCCGTTTTATCGATAAATTTTCGCGACTCTTTGAACCCGGGTACGGCGACGGCCTTCACGATCTTGCCCTCTAAGGCGGCAAAGCCGCAACCATGTACGAGATCGGATACGTCGCAGATCCGCAGCGGATTGCGTAGATCCGGTTTATCCGTGCCGAATTGTTCCAGCGCTTCGCGGTAGGCGATGCGGCGGAACGGGGGCCGATCCGCTTCCCAGCCGGAATATTTCGCGAACACGGGCGGAAGCACCGCTTCGAGCACCTCGAAAACGTCCTCCTGCGTTGCGAACGCCATTTCGATATCGAGCTGATAAAATTCCCCGGGAGACCGGTCTGCACGGGCGTCCTCGTCGCGGAAGCAGGGCGCGATTTGGAAATATTTATCGAACCCCGAGCACATCAGAAGCTGTTTATATTGCTGCGGCGCCTGCGGTAGCGCATAGAATTCCCCCGGATAAATACGGCTGGGCACAATGTAATCGCGTGCGCCTTCGGGCGAAGAACTTGTGAGAATGGGCGTGGAGATCTCGTAAAATCCCTGTTCCGTCATGAGTTTTCTGAGGTCTGCGACGATCTTCGAACGCAAAACGATCTTGTCTCTCACGGCGGGATTGCGCAGATCGAGAAAACGATAGCGCAGCCTTGCGTCCTCGCCCGCTTCGGTCGAGTGCGAAATTTCAAAGGGCAGAGCGGCGGTCGTGCGGCGGCCGAGCACTTCCACTTTCTCGGGCACGATCTCGATCAGTCCCGTGGGAAGTTTTTCGTTCGGCGCGGAACGCAATACGACCGTTCCCTCTACGGCAACCGTCGATTCGGTCGGGATCGCGCGGATCTCGGAGAGCAGCGGCTCTTCGGAAAAAACGACCTGCGTCGTACCGTAAAAATCCCGCAGGATCGCAAACAACAGGCCGCCCTTATCGCGTTTGGAATCCAGCCAACCCGCGATTTTGACCCTCTTGCCCGCGTCCTCCGCGCGAAGCTGATTGCAGTTGCACGTTCTGTACTTCATGGTAACTACCTTCGGAAGCAATTTTTCATTATTGTAATCCCTGCGGAAAAAAATGTCAAGTTTTCACAAGCGGCAAACGCAAATGTCCGAAAATTTTCTGCAATACGAAAAACCGCTCCGAACTGCGGAGCGGTAAAAATTCTATTCTGAACAAGATCTATTCCATTCTGAATTCCGCATAGACGAGACGGCCGAGCACGTTGGCGTCGATGCAGATCACGCCGTTCCGAACGGGAAACGTCCGCGACATTCTCGCGCCGCCCCGCGCCGCGCGGAACGTGATCTCTTCCCGCGCGGGATCCATCCGGTACGCGCCGTCCAGAGAGCCTGCATTGCCCTGCTGCGTCTTGTACGAAAGCGTAAAATTTCCGTCGTCGCCGAGATCGAGCTTGATATAGTCAAACGCGTCCAGCTTGTCCTCACCCCCAAGCGTAAGTTCCTCGCATTCGTAGATGCCCGTATAGGGTTTGGAAAAATCCTCCAACGACCCAAGTTCTTTTTCCGTGTCGCAGGCCGTAAGTCCGAATACGGCGCATGCGAGCGCAAGCGCAACTGCCGATCCAAGAAAAATTTTCCTCATGTGCAAAGTATTTGCTTTGCGCAGAACAATTATACGTCAGACGGTTCTTCGGATCCGGTAAGGATGGCTTCGAGCAAGCCGGCGGCTTCGCCGACCAGCGCCGCGCAGGGACGGGTCTCGTAAAAACGCTCCGTGCGCGCTTCGGGCAACGGGGAATCGTCCGGTTCGCAGCCGGCATTTTGCAGAAGTTCTCTGCATACGAGGCTTCCCCGTCTCTTGCGGAACTCGCATGCAAATTTTTGCACGAGGGCATAGATCTCGCTCTTGGATCGCTCGGGAAAGATCAGTCCGAGGCACACGGCCGCGCCGCTCACGGCGCCGCAGATCTGACGAAGCCGCCCCACGCCCGCGCCGAGCGGAAGCGCAACGCGCCGCAACGTCTCGCGCGGGATCCCCGTTTCCTCCGCGAAAGCGAGCGCAACGGATTCCGCGCAGTTATATCCTTCACGGAATAATCCGACCGCAATTTCCGATTTCTTCATGGTTGCTCCCTCGGACCGCGTGGCGGTCCGCGGAAACATTATACCATATCCGCGCCGCAATACAAAGTATTTTCAACGTTTTCCCGGGGCGCACGGCGAAAAAAAGCTCCCCGCATGCATGCGGAGAGCGCAGCCTTTTCGGCTCATTTTCCCTTGACGCGGGCGACGTCGAGATTGTCCTCTTTGCGGTTCGAGAGCGCCTTGACGGGGTGCTCCGAATTCTGGATGCGGTAATCCTGTCCCAGCCGCTTGATGGCCTTTTCGATGACGGTATGCGTGCCGACATGCGGCGGGTTGCCGTTGATCCGGGAATTGTAATTGAAATAGCGGAAGGAATCGGGGACTCGATCCAGCTCCTCCCAACCCTCTTCGACGCCCGTGAGCCGCACGCTTTTCAGCACTTCCCGCACGTACTCTTTCTGCGAACGCAGTTTCAGAAGCTCGGGGAACTCGCCGCCCTCGGGCAGCACCTGCTGCCAGACCTTTCCCTCGTACGTCTTGAGCAGATCCGCCGCCTCATGCAAGTGCGCGACCTCTTCCTCGAAGTGCATCTCCCAGATCTTTTTGATGCGCTCGTCCTTTTCGTCCATAAAGCAGGAATAATAGAGATAGCATTCCGTGTATTCGTTCATGAGCAGGCATTCCCACCACGTCATCGAAGGATCTTTGAGGCTGCCGTACCCCGTGACGTGCTGCTCCTCGATCATGGCGATCTCGTTATAGAGCTTTCTGCCGAGCGGCGAAGCATAGAGATTGGCGACATTCATATAGAAATTCATCGTCTGCTGTTCCGCGCCGGTGATGATATTCACATTCAACTTGGTTTTCAGATCGCTCAGATTCGCATTGATATAAAAATTCACGTCGTCGCTGGGATGGCGGTACTCGGCGACCGTCGGGCGGCCCGGCATGATCTCGGTGTAATTTCCGACAAGGCGCTTCGGATCCCCGCCTTTTTCGATCTCCATGAGATCGGAATAGCGGTAAAGGTGGTCGAAATCTTCGAGAAGCGCAAAATCCAACTGCTTTTTGACATAGCTGTTCTTTTCGGAGATCGCAAGATTGGCCGTAAGATCGACGGCAAGCTGTTCGTATCCGATGGTATGCTCGAGAATGCTCTCGTTGGCCGGCTTCAAGGAGGCGATGCGCTTTTGCTGGATCTGTTCTCCGCGGCGCATGCGGGCGAGCCTTCTTCTCACGTCGTTGTTGCAGCAGCTGCGCGTGAAGGAATTGGAAAGCCGCACGCTTTCGAACTCCGTACCGGACATCAGGATCACGCGGGTACGGGTATACGGGTCGACGGTATTCTTATCGTATGGCTTCACGAGCACTTTATTCCAGGAAGTAAAAATCTTCTCCGCCCTCTGCGGCGTCAATTCAAACGGATTCATTATGAGTCCTCCTTTGCGGAAAGTTTTTCCTTTCCCCGAAAAAAGTATTCGCACGGTTGCAAATTCCTTGAAAAATTGTTATAATACCCTTGAAATTCCGCAATTCGCTTTCGGCGAGCGGAAAAGGAGCTTGAATATGATCGGTTGCGTCATTGCAATGGACAGCGAGGCGGAGATCTTGCTTGAAAGCATGAAAATCGAAAATACCCGTACCATGTACGGAAAGACCGTGCGCGTCGGCACTGCCTTCGGGCACAGGATCGCGCTTACGGTGTGCGGGGTAGGAAAAGTGAACGCCGCCGCGGGGGCGTGCGCGGCGATCTCCGCGGGCGCGGACGTCATATTGAATTTCGGCGTTGCGGGCGGATTGAAACCCGAAAATACCGAGGTGGGCGAAGTGTATCTCATCGATCGCGCCGTGCAATACGATTTCGACTTAACGCAGCTCAACGGCACGAAGATCGGCACGCTCGACGGAGAAACGGAGAACTTCCTTCCGCTTTTCTGTCCCCCTCTGCTCGATCTTCCGAAACGCGCGCTCGGCACGGGCGACCGCTTCAACGATTCCCCCGCGGATCATGCGCTTTTATTGGAGATGGGGTGCGAAATCCGCGATATGGAGGCGGGCGCGATCGCGGAGGTCTGCAAGTATGCGGGACTTCCTCTCTGCTCCGTGAAAGCGATCTCCGACGTGTACGGCTCGGGCAGCACGACGGAGATGTTCAAGCGCAATTATCGGAACGCGCTTCTCAATATGAAAACGTTTTTGCCGGACATTTCCGACAGCCTCGAAAAATAAATACAAAGGAGAAAAGAATGATCGATCTGGGAGATTGGAAGGAACCGCTCGCGCCCCTCTTTGCAGACGAACGCTATCTTAAGATCCGCGAGTTTCTCAAATATGAATATTCGCATTATACGGTCTATCCCGATATGTACGACCTCTATAATTGCTTCCGCTACACGCCGTATGCGAACGTTAAAGTCGTACTGCTCGGGCAGGATCCCTATCACAACGAAGGTCAGGCGCACGGACTTTGTTTTTCGGTCAAGGCGGGCGTTCCCAAACCGCCTTCTCTCGAAAATATGCTCAAAGAACTCAAAGACGACCTCGGGTTCGAAGCGCCGAAGTCCGGCGATCTCTCGAAATGGGCGCGGGAAGGCGTGCTGCTCCTCAATACCGCGCTCACCGTTCGGGCGCATCAGGCAAATTCGCACGCCGCCTGCGGTTGGAGTTGGTTCACCGACAGCGTGATCTCTCTTTTGAGCGAACAGAAAGAACATCTCGTATTCCTTCTCTGGGGCGGAAATGCGCGCAGGAAAAAGCCGCTGATCGACGCCGGCAAACATCTGATCCTCGAATGCGCGCATCCTTCGCCGCTCTCGGCCTATAACGGATTCTTCGGCTGCCGGCATTATTCCAAAACCAACGCGTATCTCACGGCCAACGGCATTCCGCCCGTAAATTGGGATCTGAACGCTTGACCGCCGACATGCCCCCGTCCGACGCTGTCTTGCGGCGTTTGGAATGATTCCATAAAAAATCGTGTGCCCGCCGATTCTTTCGGCGGGCACACGTCTGAATCATCGCAAGATGTTGTTTCAAACCATGCGGAAGAAGAACTCTCCGTTGTTTTCATCGAGCATCACGGTCGTATTTCCGGAAATTTTGCCGGACAACAGTTCCTCGGAGAGGAGATCCTCCACGCGGCGCTGAATGACGCGCTTCAACGGCCGCGCGCCGAACTCTTCGCTGTAACCCTCTTCGATGAGTTTATCCTTTGCGTGATCGCTCACGCGGATGATGATCTTTTTCTCGCCGAGCCGCGTTTGCAGGGATTGCAGGATCTTATCGCAGATCTGCGCGGCGTCCTCGCGGGAAAGTTTATGGAAAATCACGATCTCGTCGATGCGGTTGAGAAATTCCGGCTTGAACTGCTTTTTGAGCGCTTGCTCGATGCGATCCTTCATATCATCGTAAGCGCCGTCCCCTTCGCCTGCGCCGAAGCCGAGTTTGGATACGTCGCCGACCTCGTGCGCGCCGATATTCGAAGTGAGAATGACGACGGTATTCTTGAAGGACACCACTCTTCCGCGGCTGTCGGAAAGTCTGCCGTCGTCGAGGATCTGCAAGAGCAGGTTGAACACATCCGGATGCGCTTTTTCGATCTCGTCGAAGAGTACGACGGAATACGGCTTTTTCCGCACCCGTTCGGTGAGCGTGCCCTGCGAATCGTCGAACCCGACGTACCCGGGAGGCGCGCCGATAAGTTTGCTCACCGAGCTTTTCTCCATGAATTCGGACATATCGAGACGGATCATCGTGCGCTCGTCGCCGAATAAACTTTCCGCAAGCGCCTTGGTAAGATCCGTTTTGCCCACGCCCGTCGGCCCCACGAAGATGAACGAACCGATGGGACGGTTGGGATCTTTGAGTCCCGCGCGGGCGCGGCGGATCGCACGCGCAACGGCGGCAACCGCGTCGTTCTGCCCGACAATGCGCCGGTGAAGATCCTCTTCCAGATGCATAAGCCGCGCGCTCTCCTCCTCCGTGAGCTTGGCAACGGGCACTCCCGTCCAGTCGCTGACGATCTCGGCGATCTCTTCGCTCCCGATGGAGAGGTGCGTCTCGCTGCGCTTGCTGTTCCATTCGCTTTTCAGCGTTTCATGCTTGCGTTTGAGTTCTTCGATCTGATCTTTGACTTTCGCGGCGCGCATGAAATCTTCCCACTTGACCGCTTTTTCGCGTTCCGCCGTGAGCCTTGCGATCTTATCTTCCAGCTCGCGAAGCTCCGCAGGCCCGTTATAGGAATTCAGCCTTGCCCGCGAAGCGGCTTCATCGATGAGATCGATGGCCTTATCGGGCAGGAATCTATCCGTCACGTAGCGATCGGAAAGCTTGACGGCCGCCTCGATGGCCGCGTCCGTAATGGCGACGTTATGATGCGCTTCGTACCTGTCTTTCAATCCCTGCAGAATGACGATCGCGTCCTCCACGCTCGGCTGTTCCACGAGAACGGGCGTGAACCTGCGTTCGAGCGCCGTGTCCTTTTCGATAAATTTCCGATACTCTTCGTTGGTGGTCGCCCCCACCGTTTGCAGGTCGCCGCGGGCAAGCATGGGCTTTAAGATGTTCGAAGCGTCCATCGTGTTTTCCGCGGAACTGCCCGCCCCGACGATCATATGGATCTCATCGATGAACAAAATGATATTCTTATCCTGCATGATGGTGTCCGTCACCGATTTGAGCCGTTCTTCGAAATCGCCGCGATACCGCGAACCGGCGAGCAGACCCGTGAGGTTGAGCGAAAAAACTTTTTTGTTGCGCAAGAGTTCGGGGACTTCCCCCGCCACGATCGCGCGGGCCAACCCCTCGACGACGGCGCTCTTTCCAACGCCCGGCTCGCCCACGAGCACGGGATTGTTCTTCGTTCTGCGGGAAAGGATCTGAATGACCTTTTCGATCTCCTTTCTCCTGCCGATCACGGGATCGAGCCTTCCCTCCCGCGCCCGCTGCGTCAGGTCCGTGCCGTATTTCAGGATGTCCCCGGAAAGTTGATTGTCCTCCTCCGGTTGCAGGATGCTTCTGTACGATTCCGACGGCCGCTTGAAATTTTCTCCCGAGGAAAATTTGGGAGTCGCCGAGGGATAATTGGGCGACGAGCGCTCATCGTCCTCCGTGCCGACGAATTGCGCGACCTTTTCTTCAAGCTCCTCGATGTTGACCCCGAGACTTTTGAGAATGCGCACCGCAATGCAATCCTCGACCATGAGCATCGCCAGCAGCACATGCTCCGTACCGACGATGGCGCTGTAAGAATTGTTCTGCAAAGAGAATTCCAGCGCGCGCTCGAAGAGCTTTTTGGTCCGCGGCGTATACCCGTGATAGGGACTGTCGTGCTGGATGACGCGCTTGAACCGCTCGATATATTTATCGAGCGTCACGCCCTCCTGTGCGAGCAATTTCCCCGCGGTGCTGTCGCTCACGCAGAGCATTCCCGCGACGAGATGCTCGCTTCCGATGTACGAAGTATTGTACCGTGCGGCGGCGTCTTGCGCGATTGTGATGACCTGCTGCATGTGTTCCGAATAATTGATGTCGTTCAAAAGAGTTCCCTCCCGATCGATTAAAACAGATTCATTCCGGCCAACGCCTGCGCGACGTATTCCGCGCGCAGTTCTTTCTGCCGCTCCGCGGATAGCGTTTCTCCGGCCCTGCGGTTCAGTCCGCCCGGCCGCATGGAGATCACAAGCGCGTCCAGCCGTTCCATGGCATCCTCTCCGCCGTTCTCGCCGCCGAAAAATCCGAGCGCCACGCCGAGTTTGAGGTCGGATATGCGCTTTGTGAATTCCCGCTCGTCGAGCAAGCGGCAATGGGTCAGGATTCCGTATGCGCGGAATACGGCGTCCTCCAAAGCCAACCCCTCCTCCACTTTCATGCGGATCCTTTCCGAAAGTTCCATATCCACGAGTTTGACGACCGCCTGCCCCACGACGTCGAGGATCTCCGTCTCCGAGAGGCCCAATGTCACCTCGTTGCTGATCTGGAACAGGTCGCCTTCCGCGCCGCTCCCTTCGCCGAATACGCCCCGCACCGTAAGTCCCAGACGGGTGAGGATCGGCAGCACGCGTTTCAGCCTTCCCCTGCGGGAAAGCGCGGGCAGAAAGAGCATCACCGAAGCGCGAAGTCCCGTGCCGAGATTGGTCGGACAAGCCGTGAGATATCCCAGATCTTCATCGTAAGCAAAGGGAATGGAATCGGAAATAATATCGTCGATCCCCGAGATCCGTTCGTAAGCGCGGGCAAGGTCCAGCCCTTTCATGAAGTACTGTTCGCGGACATGGTCCTCCTCGTTGATCATGACGGAGATGCTTTCGTCCTCCGAAACGAGTACGGCGGAGATCCCGCGGTGATTGATGAGATCGCGGGAAATGAGGTACCGTTCCTGCAAAAGTCCGGCCTCTTCGTCGGAAACTTCGTCCATGCGATAGAGACGGAACTCCTCCATGCTCGTCAGTTCGCCCGCGAGCAAGCGGATCATTTCGCTCGCCTGTTCTTCCGCATGCGGGTCCCGCAAAAGACGGGAGGGAAACGGATAGTCCTTGAAGTTGCGCGCCAGCCGGATCCGCGAAGAGACCGCGACGCTCTCGTATTCGATCTTGGGTTTCATTCTTCGGTCTCCCCTCCGTAAAGGCGGCGGTTGAGAGCGGCAAGCTGGGTTTTGAGCTGTTTCGTCAGACCCTCGTCGCCTTGTTCCTCGGCCGAACGGATGCGCAGTTTCAAGCGTTCCTGTTCATGGACAAGCGCGCGGATGAGATCGTATTTCTCGTCCGCTTCGCCGCTGGGAGCCTTTCCCTCATGCCGGACTTTGCCCTGCGCATAGCGAACGGCGGGGAGAAGTTCCTCGCGAAACGCCGTATAGCAGAACGCGCAGCCCAACAGACCGGTATGCCGGAAATCCTCGAGCGTCGTGCCGCATACGGGACAGGCGCGCGCGTCCGCGCCGCCTTTTCCCACAAACGAAGCGAAAAAATCGCTCTCTTCTTCGCGTTCGGGATACAGCTTTTCGTAGCACGCGGCGCAGAGCGTGAGTGAAATTTCCTTTCCGTCGACGTTCCGCTTGTAGAGCTTTGCGCCGTTGCGCCCACAGCTTGCACAGAGCACGTTCTTCCCTCCTTACGGCGTTTGCGCCGTCTCTTCGACGTATTCGAACCGATACAGTTGATCGGCGTCGGGATACTTGTTCCGGTCGACTTCGGAAAGAAACATTCCGAGCGGCCGCGCCCAGAGCGCCCCTTCCCCGTACAATTGGCGGTACAGCACCAAGATCCCGCCCGATTCGCTGTCCTTTGCCGTACCCTCGACGCGGTAATAATTCCCCTTGAAATGACGGTACTTGCCGCCGATCACGAGTTTGTTCATGCGTCTTTTCCGATCTTCTCCGGGCGGTAATTTTGCAGATATTCCAGCGATCCTGCAACGCGCGGAACGCGGTAGGCGCCGTACATACATTCCAGGGTGAGCACGGGGAATCCTTTCTGCTCCTCCGCCCGAATGCTTTCGATCTCGCTCCATTTGAGAAACATGCTCTCGTTCCGTTCGGATTCCCGCCAGAAGAGGCCTTCCGGATAAAATGCCAGCATCGCCCGCGCGCCCAAAAACGCGATGAGCGCTCTTCCGCCGAAGAACAGGCCGAACACCCCGATCACCGCGCCCACGGCGGAATCGAGCAAAACGGCCACGGGCACGGCCGCAGCGATCAGTACCGCCCCCGCGGCCAGCAGGATCAGCGCGCGTTTGCGCTTCTTGCGGTTGGGAAGATAGAATTTTCTGTCCGGCTTGAATTTCACATTTTTCGCATCGGGCGCGGGCGTCTCTCCGAGCAGCGGGATCCCGCACTGCGAAAGCACCCTGTACAGCCGATCTTTTGCATCCGTCTGGACGAGCGCGGGTTCCGCGTCGCCGGAAGCTCCGTCTTTCAAAAGATAATGGGCGGGGATCTCGAATACGACCGACCATTCCCCCCGTTCGCGGGGCGCCTTGCGCATGCAGACGGAAAACGTGCGGATCTCGCTGTACGGCACGAAGATCTCCTTGCCGCCGGTTTCTCCGTGGATCCGCATCTGCGTCGCGCCGAACGTGGCAAGCGTGCCTTCCCCGATATAAAAGCTGTTCTCATCGTCGCAGCGCTCGCAAAAATCGCTTGTACGGCGGTTCATGCGCGACGATGCTTTTCCGAACAGGATCGCCAGCATGGCAAAGACGATCGCGCCGCCCGCGAACGCGCCCGAGAGAATGTAACAGAGCAGCGACACGGCGGGATGAAATTCGGCGACGATCACCGCGGCGATCACGCCCAGAAGAAGCAGAACGGCGGCCACGGCGCACACGACGGTCAAAACCCCGAGCAGCGTGCAGACCCGGCGCAGAGACGCCCGTTTGCGCGCCCGGTCCGATTGCGTTTGCGGCAGAGGAATTTCTTTCATAAACACACTCCTTTCATTTGAAAACCGCGCCCGCGGAGGGGCGCGAAAAAAGTTTATCTGACGCGGACGCGCTTCCACCAAAGGAAGAAGAAAAGCGCGAGCACCTGAAGCGGCACGCCGATGAGGAAAATCAGCCACATCGTCGGATGCGGGACGAGGAAATACACCGTCAGATAGATGCAGGTGAGCGTCGTCCAGATCAGAACGGAGACCGAGACGAGCCTCGCCCACTTGTAGGACCAGATACTGCTGAAAACGAGAACGATCACCGCGGATACGGGGATCGCATAGACAAACGCGAGCCAGAACAATTTCTGCGCAGGAGCAATGATCCCTCCGATCACGAAACACGCAACCGCGACCAGCCAGCACAGCCCCACGCTGCACAGCATAATGATGAGGCGGCGCAGAAAACGCGTTCGCTTGGGCATGACCGGCCGCTCGACATGCTCGCAGATCAGATCGTCGACCGTAACGTTGAATACTCCGGCGATCTGCACGAGAATGCGAATGTCCGGCACGCCGTTCCCCTGTTCCCACTTCGAAACGGATTTGTCCGAATAATTGAGCTTTTCCGCAAGCTCCAGCTGGGTCATGTTCGCCATCTTGCGGAGACGCATGATGTTTTTGCCGATGATTTCCGCCAGATCTTTTTCTTCCATAGCTCCATTATAGCGCGCACGCGCGCAAATGTCAACCTTTCTACTGTGAGTAGAGTGTGAAATTCAAACTCTACGCTAAAATGCGGTGCGTTTTTCTTTCGGGAAAAATCAAAAGGACGGAACTTTGCCCGTCCTTTTTTCTCTTATGTGCTTCTTACGCGTTGAAATAACGCTTTAAGAGTCCCTTGAATCCGGCGCCGTGACGAGCTTCGTCCTTCGCCATTTCGTGCACGGTGTCGTGCACCGCGTCGTACCCGAGTTCTTTTGCGCGCTTTGCAAGCGCCAATTTCCCTTCGCAGGCGCCCGCTTCGGCCGCCGCGCGTAGCTCGAGATTCTTTTTGGTGGAAGGCGTGACCACTTCGCCCAAAAGTTCGGCAAATTTTGCCGCATGCTCCGCTTCCTCGAACGCATACCGCTTATAGGCTTCGGCGATCTCGGGATATCCCTCGCGTTCCGCCGCTCTCGACATGGCGAGATACATGCCCACTTCGGTGCATTCGCCCGTAAAATTCGCGCGAAGGCCCTCTAAAACTTCCTTGTCCTCCACCGCGCCGTCGCCGACGCGATGCTCGCACGCAAATCCCTTTTCTTCGATGGGTTCGAATTTTCTCGCCTTGCAGACGGGGCAGACTTCCACATCGTCGGCGACGATCTCGCCGCAAACCGCGCATCTTTTCATCGTTGTAATCTCCTTATGATCGATCTTGGCTGAATTATATCACAACGCGCCCCGAATTACAATGTTTTCAAATAAATTTCGCAAAAAAATTTTCGAGTTCCGCGGGCGTTTCCGCAAAATTCCGCGCGCCGGCCTGCTCGAGCTGTTCGCGCGTGCGATACCCCCAGAGAACAAATACCCCCGCCATGCCCGCGTTCGACGCCGTAAGAACGTCCGCTTCTCCGTCGCCCACGAACACACAGCGGCCGATCGCCGTATGCATTCCGAGCGCCGCATACCGCACGGAGGTCGGATCGGGTTTGCAAGGAAACATGCCGCTGTCTCCCAGAATGCAGTCGAATATCCCCGGGAAAAATTGCTCAACCGCGCGCCGCGCCGCTTCCTGCGGCTTGTTCGTGACCACGGCGAGCTTTACGCCGCGCGCTTTCAGTCCGCGCACGACGTTCTCCATGCCGTCGAAGATCCGCGTATGCGGGTTTTCGCTCGCATTGTAACGCGTTAAAAACGAACGGTAGACGGCTTCGGCAAGAGCTTGCTTCCCGGGAAGCGCCCGCAAGACAAGCCGCCGCGCCCCGTCGCCCACAAAGGCCCGCACCTGCCGCTCGGTGAGCGGATCGCAGCCGTATTCTTCCAGCGACGCGTTGAGGCAAGCGCGAATATCGGGAAGCGTATCGAGCAGCGTCCCGTCCAGATCGAAAAATACGCCCTCCGGCATCACATCTTCTCCGGAACGCCGATCCCGAGCAGCGTCAGCGCGTTTGTGAGCGTTATGAGCGTCGCTTCCGTCAGGCGCAGACGGAACGCGCGCAGTTGTGCGGTTTCTGCCTGCATGATCTTGCAATCGATATAGAATTTATTGAACTTCTGCGCCGTATCCACGCAATAGCGGGCCACGATGCTCGGCTCGTAATTTTTAGCGGAATTCCGCACCGCGTCCGGGAAATCCGCAAGCGCCTTCAACAATTCTGCTTCCTGCGGGCAAGGTTCCGGAATTTCCGACCCCATCCATGCAATTCCGCTTTCCCGCGCCTTTCCGAGCACCGAATTCGTGCGCGCGCAGGTATATTGAACATATACGCTCGTCTCGCCGTCGAAGTTCAACGCTTTGTCATAGGAGAACACGATATCCTTGATCTTGTTGTTGTAAAGCGCGCCGAACACGACCGCGCCGACGCCCACTTTCTCGGCGACTTCGTCCTTGTTTTCGAGGGAAGGATTCTTTTCCGAAAGGATATTCTTCGCCTTTTCCACGCAGCGGGAGATCACATCTTCCAACCATACGACATTCCCCTTGCGGGTGGCCATTGCGCCGTCCTCGAGGCTGACCATGCCGTACGCCACGTGCACGAGATCTTTCGCCCACTCTTTTCCCATAAGCTCGAGCACTTTGAAAACCTGTTTGAAATGCAGGTTCTGCTGATAGGCAACGACATACAGGCACTTGTAAAAGTCGTAGGTGTTCTTGCGGTAGATCGCGGCTGCCAGATCGCGGGTCGCATACAGAGATGCGCCGTCCGAACGCAGGATCAGGCAGGGCGGCATGCCGTACGGCTCGAGATCCACGATCTTGGCCCCCTGACTCTCCGCGAGCAGTCCTTTTTCTTCAAGTTCCTCGACCACGGGCTGCATCTTATCCGTATAAAAGCGTTCCCCGGCGTAACTGTCGAACGTGATGCGCAGCCGCCGATAGATCTTTTCGACATAGGCGAGCGTGATCTCTTTGAACCAGTCGAAGAGCGCGTTCGCTTCCTCGTCGCCGTTCTCGATCAGGCGGAAATAATCGCGCGCCTCCGCCTCCATCTCCTCCGTGGCCTCGTTGTTGAATCGAACATAGAGGTCGTTGACGGCGTGGATGCCGCCCTTTTGCACCTCTTCGCGGTTCCCCCAATGCTTGTACGCGGAGATGAGTTTGCCGAATTGCGTGCCGTAATCCCCGAGATGGTTGATCCCCACGGCCTTATATCCCAAAAAATTAAAAATGCGGTACAGCGCTCCGCCCAGAACCGTCGTAGAGAGGTGCCCGATATGGAAAGGCTTTGCGATATTGACGGAGGAATAATCGATGCAGATCACTTTCCCCCCACCCATGTCTGAGGAACCGTACTTCGATTTTTCGGATTCGATGCGCGAAAGCACTTCTTCTGCCAACCCCTTTTTCGAGATTCTGAAGTTCAGATATCCGTTTACGGGGGCGACGCTCTCGATCACGCCGTCCGCACCGAATCGCGCCGCGAGTTCCTCCGCGATCTTTGCGGGCGGTTTTCTGAGCGTCCTTGCAAATTTGAAGCAGGGCAAGGCATAATCCCCGAGGGAAGTATCCGGCGGAACGACAATCGCCTCCTTGAATTCCTCTTTTGTGACGCCCTCCGCAGAGAGTCTTTCGGCAATATACGCTCTGTAATCCATCCTGTACGCTCCGTAAGATTTTTCACGGACTATTCTAACATATTTTCAAAAATTTGACAACCGAATGACTTGCCGTTTCGCGGAAAAAGTTATATAATGGAACTTGAATCTACATTGCGCAAGGAGTTTCTATGAAGTTAGGAATCGTAGGCCTTCCCAACGTCGGCAAATCCACGCTCTTCAATGCGATCACGCACGCGGGCGCGGAGGCAGCCAACTATCCCTTCTGCACCATCGAGCCGAACGTCGGCGTGGTGGCGGTGCCGGACGAACGTCTCGATCGGCTCGCAAAGCTCTATTCGAGCAAAAAAGTGACGCCGGCCGTCGTGGAATTCGTGGATATCGCAGGACTTGTAAAAGGCGCGAGCCGCGGCGAAGGGCTGGGCAATAAATTTCTTTCTAACATCCGCGAAGTGGACGCCATCGTCCATGTCGTACGCTGTTTCGAGGACGAAAACATCACCCATGTTGAAAATTCCGTGGATCCCGTACGCGATATCGAGACCATCAATCTGGAATTGATCCTTGCCGATATCGAAGCCGTTCAAAAGCGGCTGGACCGCATCAGAAACGCCGCGCGCGGCGGCGCGGACAAGTCGGCCGCGGCCGAATACGCCTTCCTCGAAAAGCTCCTGAAGCATCTCGAAGAAGAACGGCCCGCAAGTTCGCTCGCTCTGACGGACGATGAAAAACCCCTGCTCGACAACCTGTTTTTGCTTACGGCGAAACCCGTGATCTACTGCGCGAACATCCGGGAGTCCGATATGGGAAAACCGGAGGATTCGCTGCCCTTTGTTTGCGCCGTAAAACAATACGCCTCCGCGCACAACGCGGAGACGGTGGTCGTCTGCGCCGAAACGGAGGAAGAGCTTGCGCAGATGGACGAGCAGGACAGAGCGCTCTTTTTAGAAGAATTCGGCTTGAAAGAGAGCGGCCTCGACAAGCTGATCAAGGCTTCCTATTCGCTTCTCGGACTGATTTCCTACCTTACGGCGGGAGAAAAGGAGACGCGCGCGTGGACGATCGTAAACGGCACCAAAGCGCCGCAGGCGGCGGGAAAGATCCATACCGATTTCGAAAAGGGATTCATCCGCGCGGAAGTCGTGGACTATGAAACGCTTCTCGCATGCGGCGGCCTTGCGGGCGCGCGCGAAAAGGGAAAAGTGCGTTCGGAAGGCAAGGATTATGTGATGAAAGACGGCGACGTCGTTCTCTTCCGCTTCAATGTCTGAAATTTTTCCGAAAATGAGACGGCGCCTCTGAGCGCCGTCTCATTTTTTTATCACACTTCCTTCGGGGACGCAGCCGCGCAGCGATACGAGCGGATAGATCCGTGCGCGGCGGCCCACGACGGAGCCGGGATTGAGCACGGAATTACAGCCGATCTCCGCGCCGTCGCCGAGAAAGGAGCCGCATTTTTTCAGTCCCGTGGGAAAACGGCAGTCTTCGCAGCGGATCGAAACTTCCGATCGGTCGCCCTTGACGTTGGAGAGGATCGCGCCCGCGCCGAGGTGCGCCCGGAATCCCAGAATGGAATCGCCGATATAGTTGAAGTGCGGCGCCTGAACGCCGTCGAATAAAATACAATTTTTGAGTTCCGTGGAATTTCCCACGACGCAGTTATCCCCGATCAGCACGCTTCCGCGGATATATGCTCCGTGGCGCACCTGTGCATTTGCGCCGATGATACATGGCGCACATATGCATGCGGTACCGGATACGGCGGCGCTCGGATGGATAAAAACGCCCGGCATCACTTCGCGGTAGTTTATTTCGATCGATTTCGAAATAATGCAAATTTGCCTTGAAATGTGCGGAATTGCCTGCCAAGGATATGTAAAATGCGATAAAAATCCGCCCGCAAGCGAGTGCGTGAGATCGAAGAGCGAAGAAACGGTGATATCGTCCGTCATCATGATTCTATCGTATGCTGCGGCCGTTTCAAACTATGAATGATCTTTTGCGCGATCCCGCCGCGGGCCGTGAAAAACGGCTCCGGAAATCCGTGAGCCGTTTTTTGTTACGATTGCCCCGTAGACGAGATGTCTTTCTCATACTCCTTGGAGGCGTCGGGCAGGATCATGCAATAGCGGGGATTATGCGCATATTCGAGATCCTGCTTTTTCTTGCGGTTCTTCTTTTTTGCCATACGTTCCTCCCGCTGCAGTATGCGCGCCCGGCAGAAAAAGTATGCGGCTTATTGGGCGGCGCAGATCTGCTTTTTGATTTTTCCGAATTTTTCCGCGTTCTGGTCGATCATCATCTTGGCCGCGGGCTGCACCTCATAGTAGCCGCGGGCGAGCATCTGTTCAAAGACCTGAAACTGCGTTTCCGCGTGCGCCGTATAATTTTTGAGGACCGCCTTGCGGAAGGCCTGCGAACTTCCTTCGGTGAGCGCCGCCGCATAGTAGTTCATGAGCAGCTTTTCGCAATCGAGCAGATCCTGAAGGGCGTCCTTTTCCGAGAGCGTGATATCTTTCTTCGACTGTTTCATTTCGTACCTCCCAACATCGTGAAGAGCGTGTTGAAACGCTGTTCGTGTTGCATCGCAATCTGTTCCATTTCCTGCGCGAGCGCGGCGTCCGTGAGCGTGTTCGCGAACACGCGCGCCTTTTTGCACGCCATTTCTTCTCCGGTGAGTATTTGGACGAGCACGTCCAGATCTTTTGCGGTCAAATTGGTCATGAAAAAACCTCCTGCATGGGTTTTGCCCATCGCGGGAGGTTTTTATACACGAAAAACGCGGCCTTTCAGACAGGATCCGGATCGGGATGCTCGCGCCTGTATTTGCAGAGGCCGGCAAGCGTGCACGTCCGGCAGGAAGGCTTTTGCGAATGGCACACTCTGCGGCCGTGAAAGATCAGCCAATGGTGTGCGCTCGACCAGTCTTTCTGCGGGATCGCCTTCATGAGCGCCTGCTCCACGGCCTCCGGCGTTTTGCCTTCCGCAAGTCCCAGCCGGTTGGATACGCGGAACACGTGCGTATCCACGGCGATGGCGTCGCCGCCGAACGCCACGGAATAGACAACGTTCGCCGTCTTTCTTCCCACGCCCGCGAGCGTACGGAGTTCTTCCAGCGTTTCCGGGACGCGACCGCCGAACTTTTCCACGATATCCGCGGAAGCCGATAAAATATGCGCCGCCTTGTTCCGATAAAATCCGCAGGAGAAAATGTATTTTTCGAGTTCTTCCTGCGAGAGCGTGAGCATGCTTTGCGGCGTATTGTATTTGCGGAACAGTTCCGCCGTGACCTTGTTGACGCGTTCGTCCGTGCACTGTGCGGAAAGAATGACCGCCACGAGCAATTCGTACGCGTCGCGAAAATGCAGGGCGGGCTTTGCGTCGGGATAGAGCCGCTTAAGCTCGTCCAGAATTGCCTGATTGTTCATATGTGCATTATACCGCATTTTTTCGAAAACCGCAAGCGTTTATCCGCGGCAATCGGATCCGTCGCGCAAGAATCCCGCAAACGACGAATACGGCCTTTTTGCGAGCAAACTTTTGGCCCGTTCCATGAAACGCGCGTCGAAACGCGCGGAGATGCCGCACCCTACGCCGGCCTCTCCGGGAGTGGAAACCGCCTGCGCGGGCACGCCCGACGCCTTCAATCTGCTCAAAAAATCCAGCGTCTGCGCGCGGGAACGGAATACCGCTAAAACCGTCATGATTGATTCCCTGCCTTCGTATAATACAATATTATGTCTATGGGAGCGAACTATGATCTATCTCGACAACGCCGCAACGGGCGGATTCAAACCTGCATCTGTACAAAACGCGGTGCTCTCCGCAATGCGCGTGAGCGCCAATCCCGGCAGAAGCGGACACCGCCTTTCGCTTGCTCTGGCGGAACACGTGCTTGCCTGCCGCAATCTTCTTTCGGAGACGTTCGAAGGATACGGCTATGAGCGCGTCGTATTCACGCGGACCTGCACGGAGGCGCTCAATTATGCGATCCTCGGAACATTGAAACCGGGCGACCATGCCGTCTGCACCGCGCTCGAACACAACTCGGTGCTTCGGCCGCTCGAACATCTCAAACGCACGCAGGGCGTCGAGTACGACGTCGCCCCGCTCGACAAAGACGGGATCCTGCGGCCCGAGACGATCGCCGGTCTCGTAAAGGAAAACACGCGCATATGCTGCGTGACTTCTGCCTCCAACGTGACGGGACAGACGCCCGACTTGATTGCCATCCGCAAGGCGCTTCCCGCGCGCGTCTTTCTGATCGTAGACGGCGCGCAGGGCGCGGGACATATTTCCATCTCCATGAAACAGGCGGGGATCGACGCCTTGGCGCTCGCCGGACACAAAGGCCTGCATGCGATCCAGGGCGCAGCGGCGCTCCTGTTTTCGGAACGGCTGAATCCCGACCCCGTCTTATTCGGCGGAACGGGAAGCGAGAGCTTCAATCTCGATATGCCGGATTTCTATCCGGACCGCCTCGAAAGCGGCACGCTCTCCTATCCCGCGATCTGTTCTCTTTTCGAGGGGTTGCTCACCGTGCGGGCGCAAAGGCGGGAAGGCGAACAAAATCTTCTCCGGCTCACTTCGGCGTTCGCTTCCGCGCTCGCGGCCATGCCCAAATATACGGCATATTCCGCGCCGAACGGATGCGGGATCGCGGCGTTCAAGCACAACGTGCTGCCCTCCGAAGAGGTTGCGGGGATCCTTTCCGACCGCTTCGACATCGCCGTGCGCGGAGGCCTTCACTGCGCGCCGCTCGCGCACAAAGCTCTGGGAACTTTCCCGGACGGTCTGGTGCGGGCTTCCTTTTCGCCCTTCCAGAGCATCCGCGAAGTGAACGCCCTCGTCGGCGCGCTCAAAAAGATCTGATCTACATCTTTTTGAGGTCTTCCACGAGTTTTTTCAGGCGTTTTTTTCTGATCCCGTCGAGGAACGGCGCGAGCTGGGCGTAAAAAGCGTCGATCTGCTCGTTGGTGAGCGTGCCGTTTTTCTTTCCCTCGACGGCGCGGGCATAGATCGCTTTGAGCAATTCGGCGTCGCCCTTTCCGCGGTAAGCTTCGACGACGCTCTGCGCCTCTTTCACCCATTCTTCATCGGACTTTTTGTTATCTTTGGGCGTGAAATTCGCAAAATCTTCCATAGTCACCTCTTCTCCATGGTATGCGGGAACGCGCGTTTGTGTTCGCTGCATACCATGGAACTATGGATTTCATTCTTCTCTTTTTCCTGTTTGCCGCAAACAACAATCCGCAACTTCACGAACAGCTGCGTTCTTTCCTCGCGTTCTACCGGGAAAACCGCGACCTTTTTGCATTGTTGACGCAAAATAAGGCGCCCATGCCCGTAACCGAGGTGCATGAAACGCCGCAAGAAACCCGGCCGCAATCGTCGGTCGGGTCGGAAAAAGTTCTGGAAGAATTTTTAAGCCGTCTCTCCTGAAATCGCGCGGACGGCCTTCGTCAAAAACGCGTCCTCTTCGCCGGGCAGCAGGGGCGCCTGCACGCCCCGCGCGCCGTCGGACAAGTTTACCCCGACGCCGTGGATGCTTCTTCCGTTCGGCCAGAAAATTTCCGCGACGGTGAGCTTCATGGCATTGCCGGAAGCGTCGGTAAACGTGGTCTGCATGATCCCTTTCCCGTAAGTGCGGGCCGATCCGTTCTCCTCGCGCAGAAGAATATCGCTGTAGGAAAGCGTACCGTAGGAGACCATTGCCCCGATGAGACACTCTGAAGCGGACGCCGTATTTTCGTCCGCAAGAAGATAGATCCGGGCGTCGTCCGAAAAGTATTTCCCGTAGTCGTTTTTCGGCGCAAAATAGCGTTTTTGACTGCCGCCGCGATAGCGCGCCGTCGCGAGGAGCGGATGATCCCCCTCCGCATTTTTTACGAGATGGGATGCGATTTCGAGAAAAACCGAGAGATATCCGCCTCCGTTGGAGCGGAGATCGAGAATGAGATCGGTCTTTTTCCGCTGTTTCATCAGATTCAGACATGCCTCGAATTCTTCCGCCGCCGTGCCGTGAAATTCGTCGATCCGGATATATGCCGCATTTTCGGGGATCTCGGCAGAGCCTGCTTCGATCTCCGCTTGCTCCATCGTCTCGGGATCGAACCTGCAGGAGATCTCCGCGTCCCGATATCGGCAATAGGAAATGCGATACGTTTCGGGAGCGACCGTATAGATCTCGGCATGCGCTTCGTCGAATCCGCATTTGATCCGGAACTTTCCGCTCTGCGCGCGGGTAAAGGCAAGGAATTCTTCGCGGGAACCGGAGACGAGCTCGTCGGCGCCGTAGGCGAACACGGTCATGCCGCTCCGGATCCCCGCCCGTTCGGCGGGCGAATTCCCCGAAACGGAATAGATGCGCGGGGTTTCCGAGGCGCGCCATACCGAAACGCCGATCCCGACGGTCTCTCCCTCGCCCCGCAGGGTTTCCAGCCGATACTCCTCCGCGGTAAAAAATTCCGAATAAGGATCGAGCGCGGGCGTCAGCGCGTCGTAAAGAGAGCCGTAAAGCTCGTCCTCGTCAACATCCCGGTAAAAGTGATCTTTTGCGGTATCCACCGCCCATAAAAGCCGCCTTGCGTTGCTTCCGAGAGCCAGCCATCTCAGGATCCAGCCGAGCGCAAAACAAAGAAGCGCAAGGATCACCGCGCCGCACGCCCACAGCAGTCTGCGTTTTGTTTTCCCGCGATCCGCATGAGTTTGTTCGTTTTTCCGTTCTTTCATGGTCCCCTCCGTTCAATCCGCACGCGCCTTTGAGTATCGCCCGTTCCCGCAAAAAAATTCGGGATCGTATTTATCAATTATAGCTCGTTTTTGCAAAAAAACAAGCCGTTTTTTTGCGCAAAATAAATTTCGCGCCATTTATTCGAATTGCGACAGTTTTTTTCATAAGGAATGTTGACACTTTTTCGGAAGCATGCTATAATAGATACGATAAGGTAGCTTTCATACAGAAAAGCATCGGAGGTTTGTAATTATGGAAAACGATAAAGAAAACGGCCAGGTACGGGAAGTCAACTATCATGCCGCCCTCTATCGCACCTTTGCCATTATCTTTTTTGTGCTTGCGGCCGGAGGCCTGTTCCTCGGAATGCTCGCACAGTGGAAAGCCATATTCGCCGGCGCCTTTACCGTTGTCGGCGGCCCGAAGAAAATGGAAGGTTCGCTGTTTTCCTTTGTATGGGTCGTATTCAAACAGCTCTTCGGCGGGCATCCCGCAACGGTCACCGGAATTTGGGTCTATCTGGAACTTGCTCTCGTCATTCTGCTCGTGATCGCAGTGCTCGCCTCGATCATCTGCATGATCGTTTCTCTCTGTTCGAAGGCTTCGGCAAAGACCTGTGCGTTGGTCAGCGGGTCCCTCGTGACCGTTTCGTATCTTCTCTTCGCGACCGTGGCTTCCGTGCGCTTGCTGTCCGAGAAACTGTCGGTCTCTTCGTTCGATCTTCCCCTCTGCATCATCGCGGCGGTATCGCTGATCCTGCTCGGGGTCACGGCAATCATCGTCAATAAGGGCCGCGGCGTGATCGGCTGTATCGGCGTGGTCCTCGCTCTGTGCGCATATTTCGGTTTCACCTTCCCCGGTTCTTCCATGTCGGGCACGGCGATCATCGCAGCCGCGGGACAAATCTCCCTTCTGAGCGGCAAAGCGATCCAGACCCTCATCGGATTCGTTCTCTACTACCTGCTCCTGATCGGCGTCGTGATCTCAGTTTGCCGCATCTTTGCAAAACGCGGCTATGCGTTTGAGGCATTCTGGTACTGCCTGCTGTTGATCGCGGCTGTGCTTTACTTTGTGTTCTATGCGCTCTCGATCAAGAGTTTTGCGGGTCTGTTCAAGGGAACCTCGCAGCTGATCGCGACCATTCTGCTGCTTGCGGTTCTTTTCGTTGCATTTATCTTCTTCCTTGTGCTGGCCATCAAGAGATCCGCGCAGAGAAAGAGAGAACTCTACGACGAACTCTTCGACGACGAGGAGGAGGACGAAGAAGCCGTCGTCAAGAATCATGTCGCGCCCACATATGTGACGAATATCAATACGGTTCCCGCGACGGCCGGCGCACCCGGCGCCCAGCCGATGCCGCAGCCGATGATGTTCTATCCCATTCAGGCCGCTCCCTATTATGCGCCCGTGATGCAGCCCGTCATTCAGCAGGTCGCGCCCGCCGCGCCGCAGCCCGCACCCAAGGCGCCCGCGGAACCCGTTCCCTATGAAGAGACGCCGATGAGCGAATTCGAAAATAGAATGGCGGCGCTCGCAAGAGGCGAAATGCCCGAAGCCGAACAACCCGCGCCCGCAGCGCCTCAAGCGCCCGCGCCCGCATATGCGCCGCAGCCCGCACCGCAACCCGCGCAGCAGCAGCTCATCTACGGGCAGTATGTGTACGATCCCTTCTTCAACAGTCTTTCGAACGACGAAAAGAAGGAATTCGGGGATCTGTTCATCGGATTGGTGCACGGGAACTTCGGATTGCCCGTCTACGAGATCGGTGGCAACAATGAGGAATTCTTCCGTCACTTCTTCGTATACCTCGGGAAGGTCCGTCCCTATATTTCCACGGGAATGCTCGAGAAAATTTACAACTATATCAATCACATTTAAGTCAAAAAACGCCCGCAAGGGCATGAAACGAAAATTCCCCGCTTCGGAAGCGGGGAATTTTATTTTTGGAAAAAACATCTCATGCGAGCCATGCCGTACGCTTTTGATCAGCGAATGAGAATGACGACGCTGATCCCGTTTTCCGCGCTGTAATTTCTTTCGGCGGAGAGCGCGTCGACGAGGAAAAGTCCCCGTCCCCGCTCCGCATCCACGCCGACGCGATCCGTTTTTTCCGGGGGACGAAATTCCCTTTCTCCGCGCACCGTGATGCGGATCTCGTCTCCGCGCCGCTCAAACGTGAAATACGCCCTGCCGCCGCCGTATTGCAGGGCGTTGGCGAGCAACTCGTGCGCGACGAGTTTGCTGTCGAAAACGGCGTTTTCCGGCACGTTTTCCGCGGCAAAGCACGCGCACATCCGCGCGAGCGCGGTTTTCATCGCATTGTAGTCGAGGATCTCCATCACGCCATCCCCTTTTTCATCGTCTCTTTGAGTTTGGCAAGCACCTTGCGTTCCATCCGCGAAACGTACATCTGCGAAACGTTCATCCGGCGGGCCGTCTCCGTCTGGGAAAGTTCCTGCCCGAAGCGCAGACGAACGAGCATGCGCTCCGCTTCGGAAAGCGTGCCGAGCGCGGATTCCACGGCGTCGCGCGTTTCCCATTTTTCGAATTCGTTCTCGCCCTCTTCTGGGATCACGTCATGGAAGCTTGCGCCGTTCTCATCGTCGGCGGGGTAGTCGAGCGAAACGACGCCGCCCGCTTCCGCGCAGCGCACCACCTCTTCCTCGGAGACGTTCAACGTTCGGGCGATCTCGCACGCCGTGGGCGTTCTGCCGTTCTCTTTGGAAAACTCCTCCGAAACTCTGCGGATCGCCGTGCGGAGTTCGGCCACTTTGCGCGGCAAATGCACCAACCGCGAACGATCCCGGAAATAATTTTTGATCTCTCCCGTGACCGTGGGCGTGATGAACGTAGAAAATTTGATCCCCTTGGAGGGGTCGAAACGATCCACGCCTTTGATGAGCGCCAGCGCGGCGACCTGATACAAGTCGTCGTATTCGACGCCGCGCCCCGCAAATTTCTTTGCGATGACGGCCGCAATATAGAGGTACTTCTCGACGATCCGATTGCGCAGGGCAACGTCGCCGGTTTGCAGGTACCGTTCAAAAAGTTCCCGCTCTTCCATCAAACCCCGAACTTGAACGAGACGCCGCGCAGCGCCGCGTTCTCTTTCTCCGTGCGCACGCCCTCGGCAAGCGCTTCCAAAAGGGCCGCAGAGATCTCATCCTCCGCGGCAGGTTTCGCCTCGCCGCGCGCTCCCGCGCCGCAGACGCGGACGCAGAGGCCGTCCTCCTCCGAAAATTCGATCTCCGCCGCCGCAAAGCCTGCATGGGATACGAGCAGCAGGCTCTCCGTCACGCAAACCTTGCAGTCCTCGCTCGCGTCGAGATCCAACCCCGCAAGAGAACAGACGCCGCCGGTCGCAAGCCGCAGGGTCGTCATGATTTCGCTCCCCAAGGGGACATAGATTTTCAATAGCGTTTTCATCCTTCGATCTCCATCACCGTATCGAGCGCGCAGATGACAAACAGCTTTTTGAGGCGCGGCTGCAGGTTTTTGAGTTTCATGACGTGCCCCTTCTCCTTTACGCGCTTGAGAAGTTTGACAAATGTGCCGAGGGTCGTCGAATCGATAAAGGCAAGCTTGGCGCAGTCAAACACGAGATCGGAAGGATTCTTCCGATACTCTTCCGACACGGCAGCAAAAAATTCGTCGGCATTCTGTGAATCGATCTCTCCCGAAAGTCCGAAACACAGCTCGGGCGTGCGGGAGATCAGCGTAAGTTCCTGCATGATTACCTCCTCCGCGCCGTTCGGCGCGGTCCTGATTGATTCTATTATAACACGGCCGGACGGCTGCAAAACACGCTTTCGGCCGTTTTTCGCGCTTATTGCGAAATCTTTTACTCGCCGCGCACGCATGCGGCCGTCTCCCATTCCATCAGCCCGAAATCGCGGATCACCGAGGACAGCCCGCCGGGATTTTTTTCCGGAAGCGTTTTCAGTTGCGGCGGGATCCCGCGGATTCCCGCGATCTCTCCCCCCAGCGCGCGGATCCTGCGCAGGTGCGCCGGATTTTCCCGCACGATCGAGGAAAGCTCCGCGTCGCATGCCCCGCGCATTCTCTCAAGTGCAAGGGCGCGCGCCGCGTATTCCTCCCGCGTGGGCAGCACGCAGGCGGAAAACTCGCACTGCGCTTCCGCCGCACGGGCGCGGTAATCGGGCGTAAAATAGCGCCGCGGCTTGCCGCTTCGGAAGAATGCGCCGTAGAGCGCGCACAGCGCCCGATAGGCGGTTTCCGCGGGGATCTCACGCGAAAGCGCCGCCCCCTCTCCGGAGGGAAGTCCCTCCGCTTCCGCCTTGCGGATCGCGGCGTTGGAGAGCACAATCTTTGCGGGATCCTCCGAAAATTCGATTTGGGAGAGCGCCCGTTCGCAGAGAGAGGGATATTCCCCCATGCGAAAGCGCGCCAACGCCTTCGCTTCGAAGATCGCCAGCCGCGAAA
Source organism: uncultured Clostridia bacterium (assembly GCA_947589085.1). GTDB lineage: Bacteria > Bacillota > Clostridia > Christensenellales > Borkfalkiaceae > Gallimonas. Next base: position 65,600 of record CANPZD010000002.1, on the reverse strand, counting down.
GGAGCAGCCGCGCATAGGACAACGGCAATGACTTGCGCATGCGCGGCAAGTCGCATACGACCTCGCCCTGCGCCAGCGGAAGTTCTGCCCTTGCGCCGTCGATCGCAATGCTTCCGGTGCGTTCGAACACGCCGTCCAGCGCGCCGCACACGGGCAGGAGCAGGCAGGGTATGCCGTGGATCTCCGCAAAACATCTCGCCGCGCGTAGCGTGCAAGCGTTCCCCGACGCGACGACGCCCCCGACGCCGTCGGAAATGGCAAACAGCGGAAGCGCGTCCTCTTCCAGCACGACCGAACAGGTACGCGGCGCGGCGGACGCGGCGGCAAGCGCCGAGAGCGCAGTCCCGTCGGAAATGAGCAGCGCCTTTCCCGCCGTGCGGGCGAGAAACCCCGAAATTTCCTCCGCGGACGAGCCGAAACGAAGTCCGCCTCTTTCGTATTCTTCTCCCGTGCGGGAGTTCGTCATAGGTGCGGAATATCCGGAAATCGGCATATCCACCTCTGTACGATCATGAAATTTTCAAAATGCAAGTCCGACGGCATTTGCCGCATAGCCGACGGCAACGCCGAAAATAAACATTCCCGTCAGAATCAGAAGTCCCTGCTTCCAACTGTTCTTTTTCATCAGAACGAGATACCCCAGTCCCGCGTTGACCGAAAGTCCGGCCAACAGTCCGCCGAACCCGATCCCGCCGAGCGCATATGCCTCCGCAAGAACGACGGACGAAGCGCAATTCGGGACCGCGCCGATCAGAGAGCATACGATCGGCTGGATCCAATAGCCGGCGCCCTGCATGAACGCCGTCACGTTCTCTTCCCCCAATCCGTAGAACAGATACCCGAACGCAAGATTCGCAAGCAGCACGAATGCCGCCACTTCGAGAGCGTGCAAGAGCGGAGATACAAGGTACATTTCCACCTTGCTTTCCTTCTTGTGCTCGCAGGGCGAAAGCTCGTCGCATGCGCATGCGCCATGGGCATGGTCGGCATGGTCCTCGCTCTCCTCATCGCAGACATGGTCGTGGGATCCGATGTCCGATTGCGCTCCTTCGCGGACATGGTGGACAGATTTTTCGTGGATATGCGCCTCGCCGTTATGGGTATGTTCGGGAAGCGGCGACGGTTTTTTTCTCACCAACAGATCCAATAGGTATCCGGCCGCGATCCCGAGAACAAGTTTGCAGCCGCACATCGCGAGCAGCGAATATAATTTCGGACCCCATGCGATATGTTCGGAGAGAAGAAGTACCAACAGACCCTCGTCGCTGGTTGCGATGAACACGGCGATGAGCGTCCCGATCGTAATATGACGGTGCTCGTAGAGCTTTGCGGCCATCACGGAAAACCCGCACATGGGCACAAGTCCGGTACAGGCGCCGAGCGCGGGCGCCCACTTCCCCGAAAGCGCGCGGCGCGGCCTGCCGACGCGGGTGTTGTGCTCCATGAGTTCGATCAGGATATAGAGAACAAAGAGGAAAGGCAGCAACTTGAGCGTATCCAGAAGCGCATCCAGCGCGACGTCCCACATAGGCCTTACCTCCTCTCGATTTCTGAAACAATATAGCGTGTTTTCGGAATTTTGTCAACTGTTTTGCCGAACAGAGCGTCTCCCGCCGGGAAACGCTCTTTGGTATCGTTATGGATTTTTCTCGGACGGAACGCCGTTCCGCTTCGTTTTGCCGTGCCCGGCCGCACGTTTTTCTTTTGCGCCCGCCGCCGAGATCAGCCGCCGCATTTCCTGCGGCGTGGGCGGAAGATAATCGGCCTCCGCGTTTTCCGCAAGACGTTCGTAATTTGCGTCTCGTTCGAGCATCGTATAATCCGTCTCTTCATCGAAGAGATGTGCGCGGGCGACGTCGAACGTCAACGCCACGCGGTCGCCCTCCCGTACGCCTTCCCGCGTAGGGACAAACGCCGTGACCTTTCCCAAATCGCAGTCGCAGGTGACAAGCGTCTGCGCGCCGTACGGTTCAAGCTGCGCGACCTGCGCGGGCAGCGTGCCCGCGGCGTCGGGGTCGGCGGTCACGCGGACATCCTCCGGCCGAATGCCGAAAACAATTTTTTTCTGCGGATCCGCATACGCTTCGCGGTTTTTGATGCGGGAGACGATCTCCTCCGGCAGGGGCAATTCCGTTTCCCCGCAGCGGATGCTCACGCCGTTCTCCCCCTGCGCAAGGGAGGCTCCCCGGAACAGATTCATCGAGGGAGAGCCGATGAAATCCGCCACAAAGAGGTTGACGGGATAATCATAGAGATTGCGCGGCGTATCCGCCTGCTGCATAAACCCGTCCTTCATGACGACAATGCGGGTCGCCATGGTCATGGCTTCCGCCTGATTTTCCGTGGCGAAAATAAACGTGCGGTTGACGCGGGCGTGAAGTTTGCAGACCTCCTCGCGCATCTGTGCGCGGAGTTTTGCGTCGAGATTGGAGAACGGCTCGTCCAGAAGGATCACCTTTGGCTCCCGCACGACGGTGCGTCCCAGCGCGACGCGCTGTTTTTGCAGGGCGGTAAGAGACTTCGTCTTGCGGTTGAGGCAATCGGAAAGCCCCAACAGCACGGCCGCTTGCTTGACGCGGGCGTCGATGATCTCCGCGGGCAGTTTGCGCATTTTCAGGCTGAACGCCATATTATCATAGACGTTGAGCTGCGGAAATGGCGCGTTGTTCTGAAATACCATCGCGATATCCCTGTCTTTGGGCGCGACGCCGTTCACAAGTTTGCCTTCGATATAGATCTCGCCGGAAGTGATCTCTTCCAGACCTGCGATGAGCCGCAGCACGGTGGATTTTCCGCATTCCGCGGGGCCGACGAGCACGAGCAGTTCCCGATCCCGTACCGTAAGATTCAAATCGAACAGGGCGCGGGTCCCGCCGGGATACACTTCGTTGACGTCTTTGAGAAGTAAATCTGCCATAAAAAACTCCGTTGAGGATTCTATGAATCTATTTTACAACAAAAAGCAAAAAATTGCAACGGGAATCCGCCCTTTCGCCGAAAATTGTTTCTCGCGCGGAAATGCGGCGCTTTACAAAAAAATACGCCTCGCTGCAGACCGCAGCGGGGCGCGAAGAATTGAATTTATGCCGTCTTTTTATAGATCAGCGTGGGTTTGGCGCCGGAGGCGACGCAGTCGCGCGTAATGATGACTTCTTCCACGTTCTTCTGGCTGGGAAGTTCGAACATCACGTCCGTCATGAGTCCCTCGATGATCGTGCGAAGTCCGCGCGCGCCCGTTTTCAGGCGAATGGCGGTATTGGCGATCTCGCGCACCGCTTCGTCCTCCACCGTGAGCTTTACGCCGTCCATGCCCACCAGCTTCTGATATTGCTTGATGATGGCGTTTCTCGGCTGCGTGAGAATGTTGACGAGCGCGTTTTCATCGAGCGCCTGCAAGCTCACGACAATGGGAACGCGGCCCACAAATTCCGGAATGAGGCCGAACTTCGTGAGATCCTGCGGTTTGACGTCCTCCAACAGCGAGTAATCCACCTCGTGCTCTCCGAGCTTGACCTTGCCGCCGAACCCGAGGCCGGAATCGTCTTTGCGCGCGCCGACGATGCGGTCCAGCCCGACAAACGCGCCGCCGCAGATAAAGAGAATGTTCGTCGTATCGATGCGCATGCAATCCTGTTGGGGATGTTTCCTGCCGCCCTGCGGAGGCACGTTGGCGACCGTGCTCTCGATGATCTTAAGAAGCGCCTGCTGCACCCCTTCGCCGGAGACGTCGCGGGTGATGGAAACGTTTTCGCCCTTCCGCGCGATCTTATCGATCTCGTCGATATAGATGATCCCGCGCTGCGCCCGCTCGATGTCGTAATCCGCATTCTGAATGAGCTTCAGAAGGATATTCTCGACGTCCTCGCCGACATACCCCGCCTCGGTGAGCGTGGTCGCGTCGGAAGTGGCAAAGGGCACGTTGAGGATCTTGGCAAGCGTTCTTGCGAGCAGCGTCTTTCCGCTCCCCGTGGGCCCGAGAAGCAGGATATTGCTCTTCTCGATCTCCACGTCGTCGTCTTTTTTGCCGACCGACATGGCATTGATGCGCTTATAGTGGTTGTACACGGCGACGGAAAGCACCCGCTTCGCCTTGTCCTGCCCGATGATATATTCGTCAAGCTCCTGTTTGATCTCCGCGGGTTTTTTGAGTTCCACTTCCTGCGCGGGCGCATTCGCGGGCGTCTTTGCCATCATGTCGTTGCACAGCTCGACGCACTCGTCGCAGATAAAGATCCCGTCCGGACCCGCAATGAGTTTCTTCGTTTTTGCCTTCTCTTTCCCGCAGAAAGAGCAGCGCTGTTCATATTTCGCCATATAATTCTCCGTTTTCAAACCATGATCGCGAACAGATGCGCAGCGGCGTTCTCCGGTTGCGCGAAAGCTTCGGGAAAAATATTTCCCGTTATCTCTTCGTATATACGCGGTCGATAAGCCCGTAGGTGAGCGCCTCGTCCGCAGAGAGATAATTGTCCCTATCCGTGTCGCGCGCGATCGTTTCATAGGACTTGCCCGTGTTTTCCGCAAGAATATGCGTCATCTTATCCTTGATCCTGAGGATATGCTCTGCCTGGATCTTGATGTCGCTTGCCTGACCCTGCGCGCCGCCGAGGGGCTGATGGATCATGATCTCGCTGTTTTTGAGTGCATACCGCTTGCCCTTGGCGCCCGCGGCGAGCAAAAACGCGCCCATGGACGCCGCAAGGCCGATGCAGATCGTCGAAACGTCGCATTTGATGTAATTCATCGTATCATAGATCGCCATACCCGCCGTCACGGAACCGCCGGGACTGTTGATATAGAGCATGACGTCTTTCGCGGGATCCTTCCCTTCGAGGTAGATGAGCTGCGCCACGACGGTATTGGCGGTGGCGTCGTCGATCTCTCCGCTCAAAAAGATGATCCTGTCCTCCAAAAGTCTGGAATATAAGTCGTAGCTTCTTTCGCCGCCGGACGTTCTCTCGACGACATAGGGGATGAGCACGTTCTTTTCGTTCATACGTTTTCCTCCGCTTTCACCATTTCGTTATTCGCCATCAGGAAATCAAAGATCTTCGTGACCTTGATGTCGTTCGCAAGATATTCGCGCTGGCGGGGATCCATCGTCTTTTTATATTCCTCGGGTTCCTTGCCGACGCTTGCCGCCTGTTCCGCGATCTTCGCTTCCACCTCTTCTTCGGTCGCCTCGATCTTTTCCGTTTCGATGAGCTTTTCCAGAATGAGCTGATGCAGCACGGCCGTTCTCGCTTCCGGTTCGAACTGTTTCTTGTATTCTTCGCGCGTCGTGCCGATATAGGCGAGATAATCGTCGAGCTTTACGCCCTGATACATGAAGTTATACTCCATTTTTTGCAGAGAGTAGTCCTCCTGGCTCTCCACCATGGCGTCGGGGATCTCCGCGGAAGAGGTCTTTGCGATCTCGGTAAGAATGGCGTTTTCCGTTGCGTTGCGGCTGCGGTTTTCGGCGTTCTTCACGAGGCGCTCTTTCACCTTTGCGACGTACGCCTCCACGCTCTCCGCCCCCATCTTTTTGGCAAACTCCTCATCGAGCGCGGGAACGTTCTTCCCCGTGATCTTATGGAGCGTCACCGTGAATACGGCAGGCTTCCCCTTGAGATCTTCCGCCTGATAGTCCTCGGGGAATACGACCTCGATGTCCTTCGTCTCCCCGATCCGCATGCCTGCGACGCCGTCCTCGAATCCCGGAATGAATTGCCCGGAACCGAGCGTGAGATCGAAGCCCGTCGCGGAGCCGCCTTCGAACTCCTTGCCGTCCGCCTTGCCGACGAAATCGATCTTGACGGTATCTTTGAGCGCGGCGGGACGGTCGGTCACATCGACGCTCTCCGCAATGCGTTCGCGGATGTTTTCGATCTCTTTCTCCACGTCGGCGTCCGTAACAGTATACTCATAGCGGGGAATTTTTATACCCTTGTAGGCGCCGAGCGAAACGTCGGGTTTGACGGGCGTCACGGCGACGATCCCGACGTTGGTTTCGGAAAAGTCGTCGACGAGCGAAAGCGCGGGATCGCCCACGGCGGTGAAATTCTCTTTCTCGGTTTCGAGAACTTTGTCGTAATGATCCTGAAAGAGAATATTGAGAGCTGCTTCGTAGAAAAGGCCCTTGCCGTAGAACGTTTCGAGGATATACTTGGGCGCTTTGCCCTTGCGGAATCCGTTCACCGCATACTTATGGCGGTTTTCGCGGTACGCTCTGTCGTTGGCGGCGGTCCACTCTTCGGGACTGAATGTCATCGTGATTTTGACCGTGCTCTTTTCTGCGGGTACAACTTCGTATTTCATATCTTAACTCCTGAATAGCAATTCTTTTGCGATTATATTTTACCATATCGCTTTTGAAAAGAAAAGCGATTTTGTTTACATTTTTCGGTTTTTCCGCTATAATGCAGATAGCTTGATTTGCAAAGGAGACCGTATGCCGCAGGACGCTTTTACCTTGAGATTGATCGCCCGGGAACTCGATTCCATGCTTGCGGGCGGACGGATCAACAAGATCGTACAGCCCGGGAAAGACGAAGTCTCTCTTCTTATATACACCAAAAAAAGCACGGTGAAACTCGTTTTGAATACAAATGCGCAGGATTGCGGCGCATATTTCGACGAACGGGAGGAAAAAGCGCCTCTCGTTGCGCCGAATTTCTGCATGCTGCTCCGCAAGCGCGTGCAGGGCGCGGAGATCCTCGGCGTGCGGCTCGTGGGATTCGAACGCATTCTGTGCTTTTCTCTGCGGTCCGCGTCGGATTTTTCCGCAAGCGAACGCAAGCTGTATCTCGAAGTCATGGGCAAATACTCCAACCTCGTGCTTACGGAAAACGGCGTGATCCTCGGGGCCATGAAAACGACGACGCTCGACGACTCCGTGCGCCGCACCGTGTTCCCCGGCGTTTTGTATACCCTGCCCGCCAAACAGGACAAGGTCGATCCCTCCGACGAAGCCGCGCTGCGCGCCGTGCTCGGGGAGATGGAGGGAGATCCGGGGCGGTTCCTCTTTACGCGCGTTGCGGGCCTTGCTCCCTCCACCGCGGAACAAATCGCAGCGTGCTACCGCGGCGGAGATCTCACGGCGCATGTTCGGAACTTTCTCTTTTCCGACGAAATTTCTCCCTGCGTCGTCGAGCGGGACGGCAAACCCTGCGATTTTTTTGCGCGCAGAGTTCCGGGAGCGATCCCGTTTGCCACGATCGCCGAAGCGCAAACCTATTATTATACGGCGCGCAAAACCGCCAAGGCCGCGGAAAACGCAAAGCGCAGGCTGACGTCCGCGGTGCGCGCCGCCCTGAAAAAACAGGAAAAACGGCTTTCGCAAACGCTGGAAAAGCGGGCGCTTTGCGAGGACTGCGAAACGCTCCGCGTCAAGGGAGAATTGCTGACCGCAAATCTCCACATGCTCTCGCGCGGCATGTCCGGCTGCGAACTTCCGAATTTTTACGACGAAGCGGGCGGCACGCTGAAAATCGCGCTCGACCCGCAGCTCTCCCCCTCTCAGAATGCGCAGAGCTATTTCAAACGGTACCGCAAACAGAAACGCACGCTTGAAATGCTTGCCCCGCAAGAGGCCGAAACGCGCGCCGAACTCGAATATCTCCAAAGTCTGCTGTCGGCGGCGGAAGTGGCGGAGTCGCGGGAAGATCTGCTCTCCTGCGAAGAAGAGCTGGAAGCGGCGGGACTTTTGAAGGCGCCGCAGCAGCCGCGGAAAAAGGCAAGGCGGGAGATCCCCTTCCGCAGCTATGCGTTTGGCGGCTTTACGATCCATGCGGGGCGCAACAATCTGCAAAACGACCTGCTGGTGCGCCGATCTTCGCCCGAAGATCTCTGGCTGCACGCGCAGCGGTATCATTCCTGCCACGTCGTCGTGCATACGGAAGGCAGAAAGGTCCCCGACGATGTGCTCGCCTTTGCCGCCAACGTGTGCGCAAAATATTCCGACGCCCGCGGCGAACGTATCCCCGTGGACTGCACGCGCATCAAATTCGTAAAAAAACCGCCCAAAAGCAAGGCGGGATTCGTGATTTACACCGATTTTACGACGCTCTCCGGAGATCCGGCAAAAGCGCCCGTCTGAAAATTATATCGCATTGCCGAAAGACGCCTTCCCGCAAACGGGAAGGCGTTTCGTTATGCAAAGAGATCCGTCGACAAATATTTTTCTCCTCCGTCCGGAAAGATGACGACGATCGTCTTTCCGAAGTTTTCCGGCTGCTCTGCGACCGCCCGCGCGGCTGCGAGCGCCGCACCCGAGGAAATGCCGACCAAAAACCCCTCTTTTCCGACCTCCCTTGCCGCCGCAAAGGCCTCACCGTCCTCCACGGCGATCACTTCGTCGTAGACGGAACGGTCGAGAACTTCCGGCACGAATCCCGCGCCGATCCCCTGGATTTTGTGCGATCCCGCGCGCCCCTCCGAGAGAACGGGAGAGCCGGCCGGCTCCACGGCAACGATTTTGATCGAAGGATTTTTTTCTTTGAGATAGCCGCCCGTGCCCGTCAGAGTGCCGCCCGTGCCGACGCCCGCCACGAAGATATCCACCTTTCCCTGCGTATCGTTCCAGATCTCCGGCCCGGTCGTAGCCCTGTGCGCGGCGGGATTGGCGGGATTCGTGAACTGCCCCAGAATCACGCCGCCGGGGATCTGCGCCCGCAAAGTTTCCGCCGCCTCGACGGCCCCTTTCATGCCCTTTGCGCCATTCGTCAGCACGATCTCCGCGCCGTAGGCCTTGATGAGTTTTCTGCGCTCCACGCTCATCGTCTCGGGCATTGTGAGCACCACGCGGTACCCCTTTGCCGCTCCGATCGCGGCAAGACCGATCCCCGTGTTTCCCGAAGTCGGCTCGATGATCGTTGCGCCCGCATGCAGGATTCCGCTTCGCTCGGCGTCCTCGATCATGGCAAGGGCGATCCGGTCCTTCACGCTTCCGGCGGGGTTGAAAAATTCCGCTTTTGCATAGATTTTTGCGCGAAGCTCGTGCGCTTTTTCGTAATTGACAAGCTCAATGAGAGGCGTGCCGCCGATCGTCTGCGTGACGGAATGAACGAGCGCCATAATTATTCTCCTTCCGGGAGATGTCTCCCGACCCATTTTTCTTCATTATATGTTCGCTTGCGCAAATTGTCAAGCGTCGGCGCGGAGTTCTCCGACGGGACAAAGCCGCGATAAAAACGACCCGCAAGGGGTCGTTTTATTCCGATTCCGTAGAGTTGTTTGCCGGAAAGTTCCGGGGATTATTTTCTGCTGCAAGCCTTGCCCTGCGGGTAGAGAGGAAGTTCGAAGAAGCCCGTGCAGACTTCCTGCGAAAACTCCTGTGCGGGCGGGATCGCGCAGTAGCCGTAGCTGGGAACGAGAAGTTCCACCTGCATTGCGATTTTCAGGATGCAAGTGACGCACGCGCTGATGACAAACGCGCCGGTCGCGGCGTCGAACGTTCCCTCGGGGGAAACGCAGGAAGCGACGCTCGTCACCTGGAAAGGCATGACGGATGCGGGCGGTACGTACATCAGAACATCCTCGTTGAGCACGATGGAGCTTTCCGCAATGCCCTCGACGCCGTTTGCGTCGACATAGGCGATCTCAATGGGAAGCGTGATCGTTGCCTGAACGCGGGCGCAACAACCTTCCGCCTGCCGCTCTACGTTCACATTGGAGACCGTTCCCGTCGAGGTCGTGGAGCGCGCGCTCACGAACGTGAGCGGATATGTAGGATTTGCGGGGACGGGATTTACGGGCACGGCGGTATAATTTTCGAGGCGCGTCTGGATGATGCCCGCGTCGAAGATCTTCTCCGCCTGGATGCATACCTTTTCGCAAAGACCGTTCAAGGGATTGCCCGTAATGGTGCCGGGGCAGTGATCCGATGAAAAATTGGAAAAAAATGACATTGGTTACCTCCGTATAAAAAACCTTATCGGTTTATTCCATTGTATGCGGAACGGCCGCGAAGCGTTCGGCGACGCTCTCATAAGACGACGACCTGACCGATATACAGCAGTTTGGTCCGGTTTTTCTTTTCGAAATTTTCCCGGGATCCGCACAGCAGCGTCTTGCTTTCTCCGCCGGAAACGACGTAGAGATTTCCCTCGCATGCGGGGATCGAAAGGATCTGCCCCTCGAAGATCTCCTCCGTCAGAGCGTTTTCCTGCGCGAGCAGCCGCACGGGAAGTCCGAACGTACTTGCGACGTCCGCAAGCGACTGTCCCTTTTTTACGCGGTAAGATTTCCGCCTGTACAACGAAAGTTTCACGCTTCATTCTATGCGCACGCTCATAAAAACGTGCCGCGGAAGAATACAATACGACATGAACTTGTACAAAACAACGGCGATCGTCACAGTGTTTACGATCTTCGAGCATGCGCTCGGATTTGTTTACCGGATCATCTTATCCCGCATGCTGGGGCCGGAAGGTCTGGGCGTCTATCAGGTCGCGCTCACCGTATTTGCGGTATTTCTGACGATCTCTTCCTCGGGACTTCCCATCACGCTGTCGCGCGTCATATCCAAACACCGCGCGCAGAATTCCCGTATCGGGGTGCACAAAGCGACGTCCGCCGCCATTCTCATCGCCGCCGCCGTCAGCGTGTCCATTACCGTCGTGCTGTTTGCGATCCGCGCGCCGTTTTCGAAAATCTTCTCCGACCCGCGCTGCGCGGATGTATTCTATATCATTTTAGTCGGGCTTTCGTTCACCTCGGTCTATGCGATCATCCGCGGAAGTTTCTGGGGCAACAAGCGGTTCTTCGCATATTCTCTCATCGAACTCGTCGAAGAGATCGTCATGATCGTGGTCGGCGTATTCCTCCTGATGTTCGCAAGCTCGGGCATCGCAGACGTGAACAAGGCGGCGATCGCGGTGCTGATCTCCTATCTCTGTTCGTTTACGATCTCCGTCGTATATTTTACCGCAAAGGGCGGACGGCTGCGGTCTCCGCGGGGCGAACTTGCTCCGCTGCTGAAATCTTCCGTCCCCGTCACGACGATGCGCACTTTCTCTTCGCTCGCGGGATCGCTGATCTCCGTTCTGTTCCCCATGCGCCTGATGGCGGCGGGAATGTCGGCGACGCGGGCGATGAGCGCATACGGCGTCGTGGGCGGCATGGTGATGCCCGTGCTCATGATCCCCAACTCTCTGATCGGTTCCATCTCTTTAGTGCTCGTTCCCGAACTTTCGGAGTGCTACTATAAGAAAGAACGCGAAAAACTTGCCGAACTTGTCAAGAAGGCGCTGAACGCGGCGCTTCTGATCGCGGGAGCCTTGATCCCCCTCTTCGTCGCCTGCGGAGAAGGCGTGGGGATCTTCCTGTTCGGAAACGCCGAGAGCGGAAAACTCATCGGAAGCAGCGCGCTGATCCTTCTGCCCATGAGCGTCACGCTGATCGCGACAAGTATGCTCAATTCCATGGGATGCGAACGTCATACGCTCGTCTTTTTCCTGCTCGGCGCGGCGAGCATGCTCGCGTGCGTGTGGTTTCTCCCGCGCTATCTCGGAAGCGCGGCGCTCCTCGCGGGGACCGCGGCCGAATATACCGTAACGGCGGTCTGCTCGCTCGTGCTTCTCGTGAAAAAGACGGGAAAGCTGCGCTCGGGCATGTATTTCTTCAAACTGTGCTGCGTGACCGCGGCGCTCTCGCTGATCGGCGTCGTTCTGCGCAGGCTGCTCATGATGTGCCTCAATTACATTCTGGCCCACCTCCTCGTTCTGTTCGTTCTCGGCATTCTGGAACTCGCTGCGTTCCGCATTCTGCGGCTCTTCGATCCGGCCGCGTTTCTGCGCAAATTTTTCGGCAAGCGGAAGAGAGCCGAAAAGCCGCGGAACCGTTCCCTTCGCGGCGCGCGCGCACGGGAATGATCCCCCGCATGAAAGATCCCGCACGCGGCGTTCTTGCCTCCGGCCTACGCCTTTCTTCCCGTTTTGCGCGCGATCCCGCAGGAATTATTTTGAAAATCTTCGTTCCGTTGGTTGCCATTGCGCTCTGAACATGGTATAATAAGAGCTGAATTTTCATTACGGAGGAATCTATGAAACTGACGGAAGAACGGCGCAAAGCATTGCGTATCACGGTGGACTACACAAACATGACGGATAAATATCTCGGAGACAAAGGGATCTCCGAAAAAACGCTGTCCGCAAACAAAAAACTTGCCAAATCCGCCCATGCGTACGTAAACGCCAACCGCGGCAAGGACGAACTCTTTATGGGTTGGACGGAACTCCCCTACAATCAGAACGAGATCGTCGCCGATATCCTCGAAACGGCCAAACTCATCCGCAAGAAATTCGATGCGTTCGTGGTGCTCGGCATCGGCGGATCCGCGCTCGGCCCCTCGATGGCGTTCACCGCGCTCTGCCATCTTCATTACAACGATCTGCCCAAATCCAAACGGAAAGGCCCCAAATTCTATGTGGAGGACAACGTCGACCCCGTTCGGATGAAGGAACTCCTCGACGTCATCGACGTCACCAAGACCTGTTTCAACGTCATTTCCAAATCGGGCGCGACGAGCGAGACGATGGCGCAGTATCTCATCATCTCCGACCTGCTGAAAAAAGCGGGCGTGAATATCCGCGAAAACGTGATCTTCACGACGGACGCAAAGCGCGGCAATCTCGTCAAGATCTCCAAAGAACTCGGGGGCGTGAAATCCTATGTGCTCTCCGACGGCGTGGGCGGAAGATTTTCCGAACTCTCTCCCGTCGGACTTCTGCCTGCGGCGGTCGTCGGGATCGACATCAAAGCGCTTCTCAAAGGCGCGGCCTATATGGATAAACTCTGCAAATCCTCCGATCTCGCCAAAAATCCCGCGCTTCTCAGCGCAACGCTGCAATATATCGCCATGGAGGACGGAAAGAATATCGGCGTCCTCATGCCGTATTCGGATAACCTGCGCTATGTCTCCGATTGGTATGCCCAACTCTGGGCGGAATCGCTCGGCAAGAACGTCACGCTCGACAAAAAGCCCTGCCATGTCGGCCAGACGCCCGTAAAAGCGCTCGGCGTGACCGACCAGCATTCGCAGGTACAGCTTTACACCGAGGGGCCTTACGACAAGGTCGTAACCTTCCTCTCCGTGGGTTCCTATAAGGAAAAAACGCCCATTCCGCACGGCTGCGAGAATATCCCCGACGTCGCTTTCCTCGGCGGACACACCATGGAAGAACTCATTCAGGCGGAAAATAAAGCGACCGCTTACGCGCTCACGAAGGCGGGACGGCTCAATTATACGATCAACCTGCCCGAAGTCAACGAATTCACGCTCGGCCAGCTCCTCTTCTTCTTCGAATTGCAGACGGCTTACGCGGGCGCCATGTACAATATCGACACCTACAATCAACCCGGCGTGGAGGCGGGCAAAAAGGCGACGTTCGCGCTTCTCGGCAAACCCGGCTATGAGCTTCAGCGGAACGATCTCGCAAAGGCTTCCCCCGATCCCGATTATATCGTATAAAATTCACGGTTGCCCTCAAAAACGGGCGCCTGCCGGCAAAGACGAAAGGGAGACGCGACGTCTCCCTTTTCTTTTTTACGGATCGTTATGCGCACATGGGGAACGGAAAACGTTCCGAAGCGCCGGAATTTTTATGAAAAAACATGCTTCTCGGGACACGGGAAGTTGGCTTCATATGTCCCGCAAGGCATCTGCGCGCATATTGACCGGACGCGAAAAAACGCGCCGGATGGCGCGGGGCGCATATGCGAAAACATGCGCGGCGGAACAAGTGCGTTCCGCCGCTTTTGTTGCATGGAAAAACGGCGGCAGATCTTCTGCCGCCGCCGAAAACGCGCTTTATTCTTCGCGCTCTTTGATCTCGATGTTGTACTTCTTGCTGCCCTTGGGCGTGGCGGCGCGCACGAGCGTGCGGAGCGCCTTGGCGATCTTGCCCTGCTTGCCGATGACCTTGCCCATATCCGAATCGGAGAGAAGCACGGTGACGTTGATCGCGTCCTCGGTCTCCTCCGTGAGATACTCGATATGTTCCTTATCCTCGGCAAACTGCCCGACAATATATTTGATGAGTTCCAACATGATGATTTCCTCCTTGCAATGGGTCGTATTCGGGAATCAGAGGATATCCTGTCCCGATCACTTCTTCTTTTTCTTGCCCTTGGTCTTGGAAGGGGAGAGTTTTTCGCTCTTTTCGAGCGCGCCCGCTTTCACGAGCAGACTCTTCACGGTCTCGGTGGGCTGAACGCCCTTTGCGAGCCATTCCTTCGCCTTGTCCGCGTCTAAGGTGAGCGTTACGGGTTCGGATTTCGGATCGTAAAAGCCGATCTTCTCGATATACTCGCCCGTCGCCGCCTTGCGCGCGTCCACGACCACGATACGGTAGACGGGAGATTTTTTATCGCCCATTCTCACCAATCTCATTTTAACCATTGTTCGTTACCTCCGATATATCATTCCTGATTTTTTTTATTTTTTCAAAGATCCGGCTTAAAAGGGAAGCCGTTTGCCCTTTCCGCCCTTCATCTGCTTCATGAACTGTTTGGTCTGTTCGAACTGTTTGAGCAGCTGATTGATATCCTGGATCGTCGTTCCCGAGCCGAGCGCGATCCTGCGCTTTCTCGAAGAGTTGATGATCTGGGGATTGTCCCGTTCTTTCCGCGTCATGGAGAGGATGATCGCGCGGATGCGCTCGATCTTCTTTTCGTCAAAATCGCCCTCGCGCAATTTCAGCTTTCCCCCCATGCCGGGAAGCATATTCATCAGCGCGCCGGCGCCGCCCATTTTTTTGAGCGCCTCGAACTGCATGAGATAATCGGTAAGCGTAAAGGAATTTTCGCGCATCTTGCGTTCAAGTTCCTTCGCCTGCTGCTCCGTAACGGCTTCCTGCGCCTTTTCGATGAGAGTCAGAACGTCGCCCATGCCGAGGATCCGGCTCGCCATACGGTCGGGATAAAACGGTTCGAGGTCGGTAAGCTTCTCCCCCACGCCGATGAATTTGATGGGTTTTCCCGTGACCGCCTTGATGGAAAGGCAAGCGCCGCCGCGGGTATCGCCGTCCAGCTTGGTGAGAATGACGCCCGTGATGCTCAACCGGTTGTTGAACGCTTCCGCCACATTGACGGCGTCCTGTCCCGTCATGGAATCCACGGTGAGCAGGATCTCGGTCACATCCACTTCTTTCGTGATGTTTTCAAGCTCCTGCATGAGCTTTTCGTCGATATGCAGCCGCCCGGCCGTATCGATGACGACGGTATCGAAGCCCATCTTGCGCGCGTATTCCACGGCCTGTTTTGCGGTTTTTACGGGATCCTGCGTGCCCTTTTCGAACATTTCCGCGCCCGCCTTTGCGCCGACGACTTTCAGCTGGTCGATCGCCGCGGGACGGTAGATATCGCAGGCCGCAAGCAGAGGCTTCTTCCCCTGTTTTTTGAGCTGAACGGCGAGCTTGGCGCACATCGTCGTCTTGCCCGCTCCCTGAAGGCCGCACATCATGATGACGGTCGGAAGTCTGGAAGAGACCTCGAGTTTGACGTTGCCCGGCCCCATGAGCGCGATCAACTCTTCGTTGACGATCTTGATGACTTGCTGGGCGGGGTTGAGGCTCGCAAGAACTTGCTGGCCCACGGCCTTTTCGCTCACTTCGGCAATGAAGTTTTTGGCCACCTTGAGGTTGACGTCGGCTTCCAAAAGGGCGATGCGCACTTCCCGCATGGCCTGACGGATCTCAAGCTCGGTGAGCCTTCCGCGCTTTGTCAGCTTCGAAAATATATGGTTGAGACGCTCGGAAAGCGAAGAAAACAGCGCCATTTATTCCTCCCCGTCGGGATCGACCTTTTCACCGACAAATACCAGATCCGCGATCTTTTTCATCTCCCCGGAAAATTCGGGGTGCGCGGCAGCAAATTCTTCGAGCGCTCGTTCGACCCGCGTCATCATATCGGATACTTCGAGCGAATACGCCTGATTCATCTCGTTGAAATGCAGCGTTTCCTCATAAAAATCCATGAGTTCGCGGCTCTTCTTCAGCGCGTCCGAAACGGCCTGTTTGGAAATTTCCTTCTGCTCCGCGATCTCCGAAAGGGAGAGATCGCACAGAAAGTAAAGTTCGCAGATCTCGCGTTGGGTCTCGGTGAGAAGCGCGCCGTAAGCGTCCCAGAGCTGCAGATATTTGAGATCTTTCATGAAAGGCCTCCCGGCCGCCTTGGACTTTTGCGTAAATTATAGCAGAAAAAAAATCGCCCGTCAAGCATTTTTACTTGACAGGCAAAAAATTATTCTTTCAATTTCTCAAAGCCGTGACGTTGCCTCAACCATCAAAAGAACCCTTCGACGAATTGCTCGGCGTCGAACCATTCGAGATCTTCGATCTTCTCGCCGACCCCGGCAAATACCACGGGGATACGAAGTTCGCCGCACAGCGAGAACACAAACCCGCCCTTGGCCGTGCCGTCGAGCTTTGTGAGTACGATGCCGTCGAGATCCACGGCCTCCTTGAAAACGCGGGCCTGCGTATAGGCGTTTTGCCCCGTGGTCGCATCGAGCACCAAAAACTTATAGAAATGCGCCTCGGGATATTCCCGTTCCACCACGCGGTCCATTTTTCTGAGTTCGTTCATCAGATTTTCTTTGACGTGAAGGCGCCCCGCCGTATCGATGAGCAAGACGTCGGTGCCGCGGGCCTTTGCGGAAGAGACCGCGTCGAATACGACAGCGGAGGGATCGCTCCCCTCTTCATGCTTGACGATCCGCACTTTCGCCCGATCCGCCCATACGTTGAGCTGATCGATCGCCGCCGCACGGAACGTATCGGCCGCCGCCACGGTGACGGACTTCTTGTTCTTGACGAACCAACTCGCGATCTTTCCGATCGTCGTGGTCTTTCCGACGCCGTTTACGCCCACAAGCATGATCACGCACGGATACTTGATCTCGGGCATGGGTGCCTCGTTGAGCGTATCTTCGAGGATATCTTTGAGCAGATCGACGACAAATCCCTCGTCTTTGATCTTGTTGCCGATGGCCTCCTCTTTCACCTGTTCGACGACCTCTTCCGCCGTCCGGACGGAGACATCCGCGGAGATCAGGATCTCTTCCAGCTCGTCGTAAAACGCGTCGCCGATCTTATTTTTGAGGAACAGCTGCCGCATTTTCTGCGACACGCTCTCCTTCGTCTTTTTCAGTGCGTCTCTGATTTTACCGAAAAATCCCACGGATTACCTCCACTCTCTTCCAGATCTTGCGACGGCCGCGGATCAGGCGATCACGGTATCGCCGCCGAGGCGGGATTCGACTTCGGAGAGCTTGACCGAGACGATCTTGCTCACGCCTTTTTCTTCCATCGTCACGCCGAACAGCGTATCCGCCTGGTTCATCGTCGGTTTTCTGTGCGTGATGACGATGAACTGCGTATCGCGGGAGAACTTTTTGAGATATTTGGCGAAGCGGTCGACATTGGCTTCGTCGAGCGCGGCCTCGATCTCGTCGAGAATACAGAACGGCATGGGGCGCGTTTTCAGAATCGCAAAAAGGATTGCAATCGCCGTAAAGGCGCGCTCGCCGCCCGAAAGCAGAGAGATCTTGGTGAGTTTTTTCCCGGGCGGGCTGGCAATGATCTCCACGCCCGCTTCGAGAGGATCGACGCCCTCCTCATAGTCGAGCTGCATTTCCGCATGGCCGCCGCCGAACAGTTCGCGGAAAATCGTCGTGAAATTGGCGTTGATCTCCTTGAACCCATCGTCGAACTGTTTCTGCATTTCGTCGCGCAGCTGGTTGAGCACGCCCGTAAGATCGACAATGCCCTTGTCGAGATCCTCTTTCTGCGTCTGCATCTCGGTATAGCGCGCCAGAAGCTCCTCGTAGTCCTCTTCGGCGCGCTGGTTCACAAGCCCGAGCGCGGCGATCTTGTGGCGAAGCGAATTGATATTCGTATTTGCCTGCGTAAAATCGTAATCGGGATCGCGCAGCTCCTTGGCGCTCTCGTATGTAAGGCCGTACTGTTCTTCCAGCCGCTGTTTCATGTTTTCGAGCGTTGTTTCGGCTTTGGAGATCTCCAGCTCCGCGTTATGCTTATCCTCGCCCTTCGTCATCTGCGCGGTGAGCAGCGTGCGCTTCTCTTCGGAAAGTTTGGCAAGCTGTTCGTTGACCGAACGCTTTTCGCTCTCCACCCCTTCGAGGCGGGCGCGGATGGCTCCCACCGTGCGCTGTTCGTCCTCCGTGAGCGATACCTTCTCTTCGTCGCGTTTGAGCTGTTCGATCACGCGCTCCGTCTGTACGATCTTCACGCGGGTCTCGTCGATCTTCCGCAGAAGTTCCGCCTGCTCCGTTTTCAGACGGGCGACGTTTTCCTCCTCCGCCGAACGGACGGAATCCACGGTCGCGCCCTCCACGCGCAGGGCGTGCAGCTGTTCCGCGATCCCGTCGCGCCGCTCTCTGAGCTTGCCGATCTCCGCCTCGCGGGCCTGCGCCTCCGAAGCCGCTTCCGCACGGATCTTGTTGAGCAATTCTTCATTTTCCGCCGAAGTGAGCATCTCGCTCTCGAGATCGGAAGCCTGCCGCGTAAGGCGGTCCACAAGCGCGCCGTATTCCTCCACGCTCGCGGCCGTTTCCGCGATCATGCCCTCGAGGGTGATCTCTTTCTGCGCAAGCACGGCAAAATTTTTGGTCTCCTCCTGCACTTTGACGCGGAACGCCTCCTGCGCCGCGCGCGCGTCCGCGAGTTCTTTTTCGCAGCTCTCGAGGGCGCGTTTGAGTTTTTCGGCCGCCGCCTTTTTGCGCGCGATGCCCTCTTCGCACTCCTTGATGTGCCGCTCGCCCGCAAGCAGATTGCCGCTGTCCTTTCTGCGGGAACCGCCCGTCATGGCGCCGCTCGTCGCAATATTGTCTCCGTCGAGCGTGACGATGCGGAACGCGCGCGGATATCGCTTTGCGATGAGCGTTGCGTTCGCGATCGTATCGCAGATGAGCGTGTTGCCCAACAGGTTCTTGATGACGTTCGCGTAATAATCGTCGTAGCGCACAAGGTCGTTCGCAAGTCCCAACGCGCCGTTTTCCGAAAGCGCGCGTTCCACTTCGCGGGTGTCCGGACGCGGCCGCATGCTCTCCACGGGCAGGAACGTGACGATCCCCCCGTTCGTGCGCTTGAGGTATTCGATCAAGTACTTTGCGTCGTCTGCCGTGGCCGTGACGAGATTCTGCATCGCGGCCCCGAACGTCGTTTCAATGGCGACCTCGTACTTTTTATCCGTGCTCACGATATCGGCGATCGCGCCTTTGATGCGCCTGCCGATCTCCGGATTGTGCTGTGCGTCGAGCTGCAAACGGCGCACGGAATCCCGATAGCCGTCGAATTTATTTTTCAGATTCTGATAGAGTTCGAGATTGTTGGTGAGATTTGCGATCGAAGTGTTGCAGTCCACGATCTCCTGCGTGATCCTGCGCGAGGACGCCGAGAGATCTTCCACGGCGGAGAGAAGTTCCTCTTCGTTCTTCTGCTTCGCGTCCAGAAACGTCTCGCAGGCGCGCTTTTCCTTGCGGCAATCCCTCAGCTGCGTTTCGTATTCGAGCTTTCTCGCCTCCGCCTTTGCGATCGCCTCGCGGACTTCTCCGATCCGGTCCTGCGCGGCGTCGCGGCGGGCGTTCAGACTCCCGACGTTCGCGCGCACGTCCGCAAGATTTTCCACGGAGGAAATCTCGCTCGCCCGCTTTTCGCCGGATAACTTTTCATACACGGAAACGCGGGCGTCCGCCTCCTGCAGAGCGGTCGCAAGCCGCGTGCTCTCCTCGGCGATCTCCTTGGCGCGCTTCTCGCTTTTCTCCATCTTCTTTCCGCTCTCGGAGACGAGCGAATCGATCTCTTCCGTTCTGCGCTGGGAATAGGCGATCTCCTCGGCGGCCTGTTCCAGCTGGTTGCGATACGAACGGATCTTCTCGCTCATGACCTTGGCTTCGCCGCTCTTGCGTTCGATGCCGACTTCGAAGAGGCGCAGCTTTTCGTTGAGCGAACGCAACTCCTCGTCCGCGCGGGCAATTTCGGCTTTTCCGCCCGCCTCCTCGTCGTCCAACGCGGAAAGACGCGCTTCGATGCGCGCAAGTTCTTCGGCGGCCGCGTCGATGATCTTGCGGTACTTTGCCGTCTCGAATTCGAAGCTGTCGCTCCGGATGAGATATGCGTTGACTTCTTCGTATTTGAGCTGGGTGGAATATTCTCTGTATTTTTTGGCCGTTTCCGCCTGTTTTTCCAGCGGATGAAGCTGTTTTTCCGCCTCGTCCATGCGCTGAATGAACACGGTGAGATTCTCGCGCGCGCTCTCCAGCTTGCGCTCGATCTCGCCCTTTTGCGTCTTGAACTTCATCACGCCCGTGGCTTCCTCGAAGATGGCGCGCCTGTCCTCCGGCTTCGCGTTCATGATCTGCTCGACCTTGCCCTGCCCGATGATCGAATAGCCCTCTTTCCCGATGCCGACGCCGTGCAGAAGCGCCGTGATATCTTTGAGACGGCAGGGCTGCATATTCAGCAGATACTCGCTGTCGCCCGAACGGTAGAGCCGGCGCGTCATGGCGACTTCTTCGTAATCGATATCGAAGAGCCGTTCGGAATTGTCGAATATGAGCGTCACTTCGCAGAACGAAAGCTGGCGCCGCGTTTCCGTGCCGCCGAATATGACGTCCTGCATGGTCCCGCCGCGCAGCGTTTTGGCGGACTGTTCTCCGAGCACCCAACGGACCGCGTCTGCGACATTGCTCTTTCCGCAGCCGTTGGGGCCGACGATGCACGTGACGCCGTCCTCGAATTTTACGGAAGTCTTGTCCGCAAAGGATTTGAATCCGACCAACCGTATTTCCTTAAAATTCACGGGATCCCCCCTTCATGATCTTTTCATAGAGCGCCTTTGCGGCTGCCGTTTCGGCGGCCTTTTTGCTCGCTCCCTGCCCCGAAGCGCTCGTTTCGAGCGCAGAGACGGTGCATTCATATCTGCCGTTTCTTTCTCTTACGCGGTATTCGGGCGTTTCGTGTTCGCGTTCCTGCGTGAGTTCCTGCAAGAGCGTTTTATAGTTTTCCGTCTCCGTTTCGGAGAGATGCGCGGAAATGAACGCAGACGCCGCTTCCAGCCCGCCGTCGAGATAGATCGCTCCCACGACCGCCTCAAACAGGTTGGAGTTCGTCTTGCCGCCCACGTTGCTCTCCCCGCCCGAATAGCGAAGATACCGCATCAGTCCGATCTTTGCTTCCGCCCGTTCCAATGCCGTCTGCGAAACATACTGTTTGCGGAGTTCGGTCAATTTTCCCTCATTCTCGCGGCTCCGCTTCACAAGCATTTCCGTGACGACAAGCTCCAGCACCGCGTCGCCGAGAAATTCCAGCCGTTCGTTGTTTTCCTCGCCTGAGATCACGGAATAGGAGGAATGCGTAAACGCTTTCAGAAGCAATGCCCGGTCCCCGAACGTATAGCCGAGCGTGCGCTCCGCTTCGGCGTAAGTCTTTTCCGTCCAGTCCTGTCCGTTGGTCACGCGTTCTCCCCCGCGGAGAGTCCCGCCTCCTGCAACATGAGGGTGATCCGCCCGATCAGATCCCCGCGATATGCGTCCACCGCCTGTACGACGGAAGGCGTGACGGATTTTGCCATGGAAGCGCCGTGGCATTTCACGACGACTTTCTTTAAGCCGAGAAAGACCGACCCGCCCATCTTCGCGTAGTCGAGCATGGCCGCAACGCGCGCGATCTGCTTTCTGGCGAAGAAATAGGCGATCTTGCCGGACGCGGAACCTGCAAATTCGCGTTTCATAACGGAGGAGACCGTTTTTCCGCATCCTTCCACGGCTTTGAGCGCGATATTGCCCGAGAAGCCGTCCGCCACCGCGACGTCGTAATCGCCGAACATGAGATCGCGCCCTTCGATGTTGCCCGCAAACCGAATGCCGGCGGTCTCCGCAAGCAGTGCGCGGGCCTCCTGATGAAGCGGATCCCCCTTGTGATCTTCCGTGCCGTTCGAAAGAAGGCCCACGCGGGGTTCTTCCACGCCGAACGTCGCCTTGGTATACGCCGCCGCCATCACGCCGAATTGCGCAAGATAGGCGGGTTTGCATTCTGCATTGGCGCCGCAATCGCAGAGAAGCGTTTTCTTTCCGTTGACGTTGGGAACAAACGCACAGAGCGCGGGACGAAGAACTCCCTTGATCCTGCCGATGTGCATGACCCCGCCCGCAAGGACCGCGCCCGTTGCGCCGGCGGAGACCAAAGCTCCCACTTCCTCGTTTTCTTTCAGCATTCTCAGCCCCACGACGAGGGAGCTGTCCCGCTTGGCTCTCACGGCCTGCGTGGGGACGTCGTCTCCCGTGATCGCTTCGGAGCAGTGTACGATCTCGACGCGGCTTGCGTCGTATTTATATTTGACCAGCTCATGTCCCACGAGGTTCTCATCCCCCGTAAAAACGAGCGCAAAATCCTCTCTTTCATTGAGCGCTTTTAGGGCGCCTTTCACGATTTCAGCGGGGGCGTTGTCGCCGCCCATTGCGTCTACAACGATTTTCAACATATGGATATCTCCTGCCGGATGCGCCTGAATTACGTGCAAAGCAACGTACGTAGTTATTATAGCATTTTTTCGGACAAAGCACAATACTTTGAGGCGGATTTGCAAAAAAAATCTAAATCTTGCGGCAGCATACAAATCGATTTTTTCCCCGCATGCAAAAAAAATCCCCGCCGTGCGGGGATTTCTCGAAATGTCGATTATTTCTGCGCTTGGTACAGGGCGAATTCCGCTTGCCGGAGCGGTTCGTTTCCGGCGCTCTTGGAGAGGTTTTTCCACTGCTGTTCCGTGCCGCCGTAATTGACTTTGGCAAGGCTGTCGCAGCCGAAGAACGCATAACTGCCGATCGAAACAACGCCGCTCGGGATCGTGATCTCGGTGAGGAGCGCACGGCCGTAGAACGCCGCCGCTTCGATCTTTGACAACGTCTCGGGGAGCACGACCTTGCCGGAGATTCGCATGGGGACGTAGAAAATGTCCGAAAGTCCCGTGAAGCTCTTATTGTAAAGGATCTTATCCTGACTGCCGTAATCGGCGTTGTCCTTCGAAACGGTGAATTCCTCGAGCGCGTCGCAACCGGAGAATGCGTTCGTGCCGACCCAGGTAACATGATTGCCGAGCGAGACCTTCCGCAGAGAGACGCACCCGCGGAACGCATTGTCCCCGATGCGCGACGTTTCCGTTTCCGTGTCGGGGATCGTAAACGTCTCCAACGCAAGGCAATCGAGAAACGCGCTTGCGCCGATCTCGATCCCCTTGAATGTTTCCGTTTTGGTCTCCTCTTCTTGGTTTTGCTCGGGCGATTCGGCTTTCGCGGGAGGGAACGAGACGGAGACGAGCGAGGCGCAGCCCTCGAACGCATTGGCTCCGATCGTTTTCAGCGATACGGGCAACTTGATCTCCTGCAGCTGCGTACAGCCGCGGAACGCGACTTCGCCGATCGCTTCGATCCCCTCGGGGATCTCCACCGTTCCTTTCAACGAAAGAGGAATGTGCGCAAAAGAAATATTTTCGCCGTCCTTGCGGTAGAGAATGCCGTCGGAGCCGATAAAGGACGCATTCTCCTTTGCCACCGCGATGCGTTCGAGCGCGGAACATCCGACGAAAGCCCACTCGCCGATCGCGGAAACGGACGCGGGAAGCTGGATTTCTTTGATCTTGTCGCAGAAATAAAAGGCATACGGCGCGATCTCCTTCACGCCGTCCGAAACCTGCACGGTTTCGGCATTGACGCCGTAGAGCAAAACGTCGCCCGCCGACGCGCGTTCACACAACCCCGCGCCGTTGCCGTAATACCGCTCGTTTGCGGGATCCGCTTCCACGGAAGTAAGCGCGCTGCACCCGAAAAAGGCGCGTTCGCCGATCGTTTTGAGATTCTCGGAAATACGGATGGACGGCAGGCTCACGCAATTCATAAAGGCGTAATCCCCGATCGCAGCGACGGAGCCCGGGATCTCCAACGAAGCGAGCTTCCCGCAATTTCGGAACAGTTCGCGGGAGATCTCCCCGAGACCCGCGGGAAGCGACGCGGAGATCAGACCCGAGCAATCCGAAAACGCGCGCGCGCCGAGTTCGGTCACGTGATCGGGAACGGAAACGGCGGTCAGCGACGTGCAGCCGAAGAACGCCGAAAGGCCGATCTTTTCAAGCGTTGCGGGGAATGCGATCTCCGAGAGCGAAACGCATCCGGAGAAGGCGCCCTCGTCGATCGTTTTGAGCGTATCGCAAAGTTCGACCGATTTGAGCGAATCGCACTCTGCGAAGGCGGACGTTCCGACGGCCGTCGTCCCGGAGGAAAGCGTAACCTTTTCGAGCTTTCCGCACCCGCGGAACGCGGAGACCTTGACTGTTGCCACGCTGCCGGGGATCGTAATTTCGCCTTCGAGCGCAAGGGGCGCGCAGACGATCTGCGTTTTCGCCGCGTCGTAGAGCACGCCGTCGAGACTGCTGAACGAGGCGTTGCCCGCGGCCGCGTCGATCTCTTTCAGCGCGGTGCAGCCGTAGAAAGCCTCGTCTCCCACGGCGGAAACGCCTGCCGGGAGAAGAAGTTCGGTCAGCGCCGTGCAGTTTGTAAACGCGCCGGCGCCGATCCCGGTGAGACTTGCGGGAAGCGTGACCGACGCGAGCGCCGTGCAGCCGGCAAACGCGCCGTCGTCGACGGCGAGCACGCCCTCTTCCAGAATCAACGTTTCAACGAAATCATATCCGGAAAACGCGTTGCTTTCCACGAACACGGGACGGTTGCGATAGCTGCCGGGAACGACGATCTCCGTCGGACGGGTGAGCGTGGGATCCTTTTCGACCTCCGCTTTCGACGGCAGATTTTCGATCCCCGTCACGGCATATGCCCCCCTCTCTCCGTTGTATTCGTAGGCGAGGCCGATTTTCTTCTCCTCTTTACCGCCGCAGGCCGCGATGCCGCACGCCAAACAGAGCGCGCTCGCCGCCGTGATTGCGCAAAGCAAAAGTTTGCGTTTCATTGAGTCTCCTCCTGTATGTGTTTGCGGATCGGGATCAGAGCCGCCCCGTCGCCGCGAGAATGATTACAAAGATGATGCCAAACGCCAGCAAGGTGCAGAACATGGGCAGAAGCATGTGCCGTACGACCGAAAAATACGTGCGTATTTTCTCGCGGGCGGTGGATTTCTTGCGCGGCGCGCCGCGCCGGGTCCCGCTCATATCCGCGATCGTCGAGCCGTCGTCGATGTACACGATCTTCTGCTCTTTTTTTTGCTCCGGTTCCCTCTCTTCGGGAAGTTCCTTGCGCCGCTTCATCAGTCCTCCTGGGAATAGCAATGGCAAGCCACAAAGTGTCCGGGTTCGTATTCTTTATATTTGGGCGCGATGTGCTTGCAGATTTCCATGGCGTGCGGACACCGGGTGTTGAATTTGCAGCCCTTCGGCGGATTGGCCGGCGAAGGGATATCGCCTTTCAGCACGATCCTGTCCATTTTCACGTCCGGATTGGGATTGGGGACCGCCGAGAACAGCGCCTGCGTATACGGGTGCATGGGATTGGTAAAGATCGCATGCTTATCGCCGAATTCCACCATGGAGCCGAGATACATGACGCCGATCTTATCCGAAATATGCTTGACGACGGAGAGATCGTGCGAGATGAACATATACGTCAGCCCTAATTGCTGTTGCAGCCGTTTCAGCAAATTGATGATCTGCGCCTGAATGGACACGTCGAGCGCGGAAACGGGTTCGTCGCAAATGACGAGCTTGGGATTCACGGAGAGGGCGCGCGCAATGCAGATACGCTGGCGCTGACCGCCCGAGAACTCGTGCGGATACCGTTCGTAATAATAGTCCCGCAGGCCGCACTGCTCCATGATATTCAGCACGTAATCCTTGATTTGCCCGCGCGGAACGATCTTATGCACCTTGACGGGTTCGGAGAGAATGCCGCCGACCGTACTGCGGGGCGGAAGCGACGAATATGGATCCTGGAAAATGATCTGCATCTTGGTGCGCAGCGGCCGCATTTTCTTGGGTTTATACTGCGCGATGTCCTTCCCCTCGAAGAAGATCTGTCCGCCCGTCGGCTGATACAGTTTCAGAACGGCGCGGCCCATCGTGGTTTTTCCGCAGCCGCTCTCGCCGACGATGCCCAGCGTTTCGCCCGGTCTGAGCCGGAAGGAAACGTCGTCTACGGCGCGGAGCGCCAACGTCACCTTGCCCGTGATCGTCTTTTTCAGCGGGAAGTACATTTTCAGATGGCGGACTTCCAGAAGCGCGTCGGGATCCGCGGGAAGTTCCCGGTCCTCTTGCGCCTTTCTTTCGCGCACGGCCTGTTCCCGCTGCGACTGCAATTCGTCGTCGAATCCGGTAAAGTCTCCGGATTGCACATAGGGCGCGTTGATCTCATCGAGTTCTTCCTGCGTTTTCACGAGGTCGATCACGGCCTGTCTCTCTTTGCGCCGCTTGCGGAGGATCAACCGGAACAGGACGGTCGCCGCCGTGATGAGCGCGGCAACGAGCACGACGAACACGGCCGCAGCCGCGATCTGTCCGCCGCCGACGGCGGCAAGAATCAAATTCTTCATTCTGATTTCTCCTTTTCCCCGTAGAGGTGACACGCCACCCAATGCGTGGGACTGACCTGAACCATGGGAGGATAATCACCGAAGCACCGCTTGATACAACCCGAACAACGCTCGCGGAAATAACAGTAATCGGGCATATCGATGGGATTCGGAACATTGCCCGGGATATTGAACAGCGTTTCCGCGTTGGAGTTCATCGTGGGTTTGGATTTCTGCAAACCGATGGTGTAAGGGTGCATGGGATGGTGGAAAATCTCCGAAGCCGTGCCCTTTTCGATGATCCGGCCCGCATACATGACGACCACGTAATCCGCCATTTCCGCAATGATCCCCAGATCGTGCGTGATGAGTAGGATCGAGCCGTTGATCCGCTTTTTGAGATCGCGCAGAAGATCGAGGATCTGCGCCTGAATCGTCACGTCGAGCGCGGTCGTAGGTTCGTCTGCGATGATCAGCCGGGGATTTCCCGCAAGCGCCATGGAGATCATGACGCGCTGCCGCATGCCTCCCGAAAGTTCGTGGGGATACGAGCGGTACACCCGCTCCGGCATGGCGATGCCGACGAGATTGAGCATTTCGATGGAACGCCGGCGCGCGTCCGCCTTGGTGGAGCCGGGGAAATGCAGGAGCGTCACTTCGTCGAGCTGGTTCCCGATCGTAAAGACGGGATTGAGCGACGTCATGGGTTCCTGGAAGATCATCGCGATCTGCCGGCCGCGGAGACGGTACATCTCTTTGATCGGCATCTGCGCGATATCGAACACCTTCTCCTCCATTTCGTACATCAGCGTTCCGTATTCGTCGCGCTTCTGTTTGAATTCGAGGATCTCGTTGCCCTCTTTATCGAGACGGGGGACTCTCGCTTTCACAAAGAATCTGCAACCGTCTTTGTCGCGTTTGAAATTGTCGTTTTCGGCTTCCTGCGCAGCGGGAACTTTCTCTTTATAGATCCGGTTCCCCTCTTGATCGCGCAGCTGGCGCCGCTCCATGACGAGCTTCCCCTTGCGCGTATATTTGGCGTTTCCGGCGGCGTCGCGCGCGGGGATCCGAACGGGCTTTCCGTTTTTATCGTCGTCCCAGACGGGCACGAGCCTACCGTGCTTGACGCCCGCGCCGACGCCTTCCGCAGTCATGGGAAGATAGGCCTTGCGCTTTTGCATGGCGGGGACCATGATGGGATTCCCGTCTGCGTCCGTTTCCCAAATGGGAATGGGATTCCCCTTGGGATCGAGCTTGAAATCGTACGATTTGAAGCGGATGGATCCGGAATAGATCTGTCCCGCGGGACCCTGCAATAATTGCATCACCGACATGCTCGTGACGGATTTGCCGCAGCCGCTCTCGCCGACAACACCCACCGTGGAGCCTTGCGGCACTTCGAAAGAAACGCCGTTGACCGCCTTGACAACGCCCTGATCGGTAAAGAAATAGGTGTGAAGATCCTCGATCTCGAGAATATTCGCATTGTCTTTGAGTTCCGACGTGAATTCGGACTCTTTGGCCTTGCGTTTCTTTTTCTTTTCGAGTACTTTTGTGATCTTATTGTTCGATTTCGAGATCGCGCGGATCTCTTTGCCCGAAAGATAGTGCTTGTTCTTTTTTTGATTCTTGTTCTCGGGCAGCTTGACTTCTTCGCTCATGGCTTACCTCCTCCCCTTGGGATCGAGCGCGTCGCGGAGACCGTCGCCGATGAAGTTGAATCCGAGAACCGCGAGAATGATGCAGATCCCGGGAGGCCCCCAAACGTTGAAGTAGTGCGCGAGAATATTCGTATCCTCGGTCACGATGTTGATCATCGTCCCCCATGCGGCATAGGGCGGCTGTACGCCGAGGCCGAGATAGGAGAGCGTCGCCTCCGAGAGGATCATGCTGCCGAGGGAAAGCGTCATGGAGACGATCAGCTGCGGCAACACGTTGGGGATCAGATGCTTGAAAATTTTCCGCGACGTGGAAAAGCCCATTGCCTCCGCCGCGACCATGTATTCCTGTTCTCGCAAGAAGAGGATCTGGCCTCGCACGAGACGCGCGGTCCCCGTCCATGATATGACGGTAAGAAACAGCATGAGCAGATATATTCGGTATTGCGAGTCGATCCCCCAGGAATCGAACAGCGTACCCACAATGAGCATGATGGGAAGGCTGGGCAGACACATGAGGATATCGCAGATACGCATGATGACCTCGTCGATCTTTCCGCCGAAGTATCCCGCGATCCCGCCGAACAGCATGCCGAGGAACGTGACGGCAAACACCGCGATGAAACTGATGGAAAGCGAGATCCTTCCGCCGTACATGAGGCGCGTAAACACGTCCATGCCCGCTTTATCCGTGCCGAGAAGATGGTCCTTGCCTGGCAAGCCGAGATCGTTGATGGTATGTTCCGTTTCGACCAGCTGATAAAAGCTGTGCTCCTCGCCGTTTTCGTCGAAATAGGTAATGACATTCTCTTCGCAGTCGATACGTCCGCCGCGATCCTCCTGGATCTCTCCCCAGCGGTTGTATACGACCGGCCCGAGCCAGGAAAACAGAATGAGCGCGACAATGATCACAAGCCCCACAACGGAAAGTTTGGAGCGGAAGAAGCGGCGCAAAACCATGCGGGCGGGCGAAAGCAGCCGCACGTTTTTATCGAGCGAAACCTCTTCGTCCTGCGCGGCCGCAACGGCCTCCGCATCCTGTGCGGGGATCGCGTCGAGATCGAGTTCTTCGAATTGTTTATTCTCTTCCATCCCTCTCCCTCCTCAGTAAAGTTTGACGCGCGGATCGACCAGTGCGTACATGAGGTCCGTGAGCAGCACGCCGATGACGCCCAGCATGGCCAGGAACATATTGTAACCCATGATGAACGGGATATCCGCACTCATCATGGCGCGCAGCGCAATGTTTCCGATCCCGGGCAAGTCGAACACCTGCTCGGTGATCATGGCGCCGGAGAACAGCGTGGGAAGCACGCCCGCCAGCATGGTGACGATGGGGATCATCGTATTGCGGAAAGCGTGTTTGTAGATGACTTTTTTCTCGCTCAGTCCCTTTGCTCGCGCCGTTCGGATATAATCGGAATTGAGTACTTCGAGCATATTCGTTCGCATGTAGCGCATCGTGCCGCCGATGCTCAAAAATACCATGACGAGCAGAGGCAGGAAAATATGCCAGAGATAATCCACGAGGAAGTCGAACCCGCTCATTGTGACGCCGGGCGTTAGAATTCCGTTGTTGGGGAACCAGTTGAGCTGTTGGGCAAAGACGCTCTGAAGCACGCGCCCGAAGAAGAAGGACGGGAGCGAAATTCCGAGCATGACGATCACGGTGACCACATAGTCCCGGATGGAATACTGATGGGTCGCCGCCGTAACGCCGAGCGGGATCGCAATGAGGTATTCGAAAATGATTGCGATAAACGCGATGACAAACGAAACCGTCATGTGGTCGGCGATAACGTCGAGCACCTTTTCCCGATAGAGGAAGCTCGTTCCGAGATCGAGCCGGCAGAGGCTCCAAAGCCAGTTCCCGTAGCCGGACAGGATCCCCATGAAACTGTTGTCCCCAAGCCCGTACATTTTATACATGGCGTCCACGGTTTCCTGCGGGATCTGATTCCCCTGATTCATCGCCGCGATCTGCGCCGTGACGAAGTCCACGGGCATCAGGCGGACAAGAAAGTAGAGGATCAGCGAGGCGCCGAGCAAAATGAGGATCGCAAGTCCGAGTCTTTTTAAGATGTATTTCAGCATAAGACTGCTCCGTGAGGTTATTTTCCGCACATGCGCGGAAACGTGCCGTTAAGCCGGCTTCCCTTCCGCATCCGCAAAGGAAGCCGTAAATCCCCGCGTGCCCACCCCTCTCGGGGTGGGTGCGGAGAACAGGATCGGATCGGTGATTGAAATCAGCCGGCGAACTTGACTTCCCAGATCTTCGAAAGCGGAGACGTGTACGAATTGATATTCGTGGGAAGCGAAGAAGTGTCGAGTACTTTCGTGTTGTATGCGTAGAGCACCTGTCTCTGGTAGACGGGAAGCTCGATGGCAAGATCGAGCACATAGCTCATGGCGTTTTTGTAAAGGTTGGCGCGGGTGGTGTGATCGGTCGTCTCGCGCGCGTCGTCGATGAGGTCGGAGAGCGAGTTGAGGATGCCGTTTTCATATGCGTAGGTCGTGGTATCCGCAAGGATCTCGCGGTAGCCCCATGCCAGCACGGAGCTTGCGGTGGAATTCTTATGGTAGACCTGATACATATCGGGATCGATCGTCGAGCCCCACGCTGCCGCCCACACGGTGAGCGAACCCGTCGCAAGTTTGATGAGCGCGTTCGTATCCGCCGTGAGCGTGATGTTCCATCCCATGCTGTCGAGCAGGTCTTTGGCGTGCTTGAACACGTTATAGCAAGGGTGCTCGCTCAGGTTGGAACCTGCGATCGTGAAGGTGATCGTAAGGGAAGGATCGCCCGCGCCGACATGCGCAAGTTCCATATATTTGGCGATCGTTTCTTTCGCCACGTTGTCGTTTACGAATTTTGCGTAATCGTGCTTGTTGTCGTCGTCCTTGCCTTCCAGGGGGTGGTTGGGGTCAAAGCTGCTGCCCGCCGTTCTCGGATACGCCCAGCTGACAAGGGACATGGGCCAATAGATCGTCGAAACGGTGCCGGCGCTGTAATAGTCGGTCGCCTGAGAGGTCTGCATGGCCGCCATGATCGCTCTCCGGATGTTTACATTCTTTACTTTGCCCGCATTAATGCCGATATAGCCGTAGCCGAGCTGCCACGTGGTCTTGTAGTCGGTATTCTTCATACCCTGCACCGTCGTGAGGTTCGCCTGCGTGAGCTGGGGTTCGACGAAGTCGACGTTCCCCTGTTTGAGCGCGGGAAGCGCGTTGGAGGAGGAAACGACCTGATACTGCATCTTCTTGATATAGGGAGCATGCAGCGAATCGCTCTTATCCTGCACGCCGTCGAAGAAGTTTTCGTTCGCCTTGTAGTAGACGATGTTGTCGCTCAAAAACGCATTTGCGCGGGGATTATCCCGGTTGCTGCGGTCGGTCGCCACATAGGGGCCGGCGCCCATGGGAACTTTGTTCTTGCTCACGCCGTCGGGCGTGTTGCCCTGCACGATCTCGGTGTGGAAGTCGAAATCGCTCCAGACCACGCCGAATTTATTGTTTTTGATATCTACGCTGAGATCCCATTTTTCCTTCTTGGCCGTATCGCTCTCGCTCTTCGGATCGGAATAATAATGGTAAGGCGCAACCGTGAACCCGAAGTTCCAGATGGCCTTGGGGTCCGTTCCGTCGATGGTGATACGGAGCACGTCGTAAGTATTGGGAACAGAGGGCGTGCCGTCGTCGTTCCAGCTGTGAGAAACGTTGTAGTTCGTGCCGTGTACGGTGACCTGCGCAACATCCGCAAGTTCGTGTCCGACGGAGACGATACCGGAGATCTTCTTGTAGTTCAGCTCGCCCTTCGTCACGGATTCGTGAAGAATGACGTCCTTTGCCTTACCGGTGAATTCGTTGCGCAGCGTCGTTGCCGTCGCCCAGCTCGTGAGGATCTCGTCGAGGCTGTCGCTGATCTTGGCGTTGTAAACATAGTTGACCGCGGAGGCCTTATCCTTTACGACGTCGGCGTTATAATCGAGCGTGACCTTTTCGATCATGTTCTTATCCTCTTTGTTGGTCTGAGGATCGCGCTTATATTCGATCGTGACAAAGCCCTCGTACGCCATGAAGGAGATGACGTCGTTGAACGTCACGCCGGACAAGTTCGTCTCCGGCTTGCCCTTCTGGTTGGTGTAGGGCGCTTCGGCGTATTGGCTGAGCGCGGAACCGAAGTCGTTTTCGAGTTCCTGCATGAAGAGGCCCTTCTTCGCGTCCTCGTCCTCCGCGTTGGGATCGCCCACGACGCGGTTGTAATCCGCAAGGAGCTGCGCTCTCGCTTCCGCAACGGTGAGCGCCGTATAGCCCTTTTCCGTGTTGCCCTGGTCGCCGTAAGGCGCGATCGCGTTTCTGTATCCCGCCGAAGGCGTATGCTTATCGATCGCCGCGCGCATGGCCTGCGGATCGGCATGATAGCTCGTCGAGCTTCCGCTCTGTTTGCCTGTCGTATGATAGAGGTTGATCAGCTCGGTCATACGGTTGTAAACGCGGCCGTTGGCAGCCGTCGAAAGCGTATCCTCGAGCGTAGAGCCGCCGTCGGAAAGCGCCTGCTGCAAACGGTATTCGGAGAGACCCTTGATCTTCGTGGAATACATCGTCGTGGATCCCGTATAAGCGGGATCGAGGTAGACGTACATGTTGAACAGGATATCGTTCATCGTGAGCGGCACGCCGTCGGAGAACTTGATCCCGTTCTTGATGACAAAGGTGTACTGCGTATCGCCGTTGACCGTTTCTTCCATGTAGTCCTTGACGACGACAGGCTCATCGTCGCCGTAAGCGATGTCGCCGCTGTTATCCGTGCTGAGCATGGAGATCTGCGTCTGCCCGACGACGTCCATATCGGTTCCCGCCGTCGAATAGAAGGGATTGAAGAGTCCGTTCAGCTCTTCTGTCATGATGACAAGCGCGTCTTTTTTGCCGCCGCAGCCCGCAAAACCCGCCAGACCGCCGCATGTGATCACCGCGCCCAGCGTTACGGCTGTGATCCGCAATGCCTTTTTGCTTTTTTTCATAAACGTTTCCTCCGTTTTATTTTTTTATTTCATACGATCCGCCGCAACCGGGCGCATCACATTTCAACCTCAACGGCTTCCGCAAGCACGGTAATGCTCACTCTTCCGTAATTTTCCGAAGCGTTCTGGAAGTTCCCGACGACGTCGAGCGTATATCCCAAAGTAGGGTTCCCCCACGCGTCGTATTTGTATGCGTACACGGCAGGGCCGACGGTGATATTCTCGGTCGGGATCCCGAGCGCAACAAGCGCATTCCCGAAGAGATTGCCGCAGAGGATCCCCACCGTAAAGGTCGTGATAGATTCCCCGCCCGCGGGATATTTCGCGATGGCGATGAGGTTCTCTCCGCCCACCGTTAAATTCCCGGTAATTGTCATGTTCTCGAAGTTCGCGGCCGTCGCGTTTTCCGAGATGGATCCTGCGAGCAACCCGTAGGTGGCGTTCTTGCTCGCCCGCGCGCCGGCTGCGACCGTCAGCGTGACGTTTTCGAAGTGCACATCGTGAAAATATGCTTTCTCGGTAATGCTGCCGAACACGCCGCCGTAGACGATCTGATCGTTCGCATTCGATTGGTTCGCCGAGATATTCGAGATCGTGTGTCCGTTCCCTTCGATCGTTCCGGAATAGGCGAGGTTCGAATACGGCCATCCGACGATTTGGGAACAATCGAGATCGGCGAGGATCTCAAAGCAGGCGCCGCCCGTCGCATTGTCGACCAACTGCGCCGCCGTACTCACGCGGAACCACGTCCCCTTTCGCCAGGTCGTATAGATCCTGCAGACGGAGTTGACGGAGGTGCCCGTCTCGACGTCGGTCACGCCGTAGTGCGGGATCCGGCTCTCGTATACACAGAGCAGATTCCCGTCGGCATACGGATGTTTGAGTTCGGCGTCCGCATAGATGCCCGTGAGCGAAAAATCCTGTTTTTCGATCCCCGCTTCCGGGTCCTCTTCCACGGAATACACGGGCACGGAATCGTAATCGATCTTTCCGGTCGCGGCGTCCCACACGGGGACAGCGA
Organism: uncultured Clostridia bacterium; assembly: GCA_947589085.1. Classification (GTDB taxonomy): domain Bacteria; phylum Bacillota; class Clostridia; order Christensenellales; family Borkfalkiaceae; genus Gallimonas. Next base: position 31,387 of record CANPZD010000002.1, on the reverse strand, counting down.
TGGAATCCAGCGTTACGGGCTTGGTGACGCTCGCATACTTCTGCCAGCTGCCCGCCTCGTCCTGCACATAGAAATCATAGGAATAGCGGGGCGCCCACGCCGCATAGAGCGTAAACGAGTATACCGTTTTGCCGTCCCCGTATTCTTCTTCCGGCTCGCCGAGATCCTCTTTCCGGAGAACGTCGCCGTCCGGAGAGAAATCCCACAGTCCGCTGAACATCTGCGCCTGCGGCTTGCCCGCCTCGGAGACGAGTTCGTACACTGCGTTCCCCTCGTCGTCGAGCACCGGATTGCCTTTGTCGTCCGTAACGGCGCGGCGGATATGGCAGAGATTGCCCTCGTCGTCGAGCGGATTCCCCGCGTCGTCCACGCGAAGCGTCACGTTGCGGTACCAGCCGACGAGGTCGTACCCGCTGCGCGAGGCCGTGCTGTTCGTGGCATTCCGGTCGCCGCGGGCCTGATCGCCGGGCGCAAGAAGCCTGACCCCTCCGTTTTCCACATCGGAATATTTGAACGCGTCGGTGAAGATCTGGTTTTCCTTATCCGCGAAAATGCCGCCGTTCTTATCGTAATGCACAACGACATTTACGCCGTTTTTCCCCAACCGATCGAGCGTATTTTCCAGCGTGTGCGCGCTCGAGCACCCCGCAAGCGCGAGCGAGAGCGTCGCGCCCAGAGCGCAGGAGAGGATGATGATTGCTTTCGTCCTGTTTTTCATGGTGAACTCCGAAACTTGTTTTCGTTCGATTATTCCGCAGCGTCGTTCTGATCGTCGTTCTTCTTTTTCCCGCGGAAATACAGGAATACTCCCGCTACGATGAGCGCCGCGCCGAGCACGCCGCCCACAACGCTCAGCGCGATCGTGAGCGTATCGCTGCCGCCGTCGTCTGCCGGAGGCAAGGGATTATCGCTGCCGTTCAAATTGAGCCATTCCATATATGCTTCCGTCTCGGTGAGCTTGTTGTAGTTTGTCACGAGAGCGCGCTGCTCATCCGAGGAGATCGCATTGTAGAGCGAACGGGCGCGGTTGACCAACGGCCGGATCTGCGCAAGGTCCTCTTTCGTGAAGTCGGCGTCGGGAAGCAGCGTGATGGCGCGGATGACCGCCGCCGTCGCTTCGTCGGGCGCAACCGCTCCGTCGATGACCGGACCGAAGTATTGCTCATAGATGAAATTCTCATATCCGGCGCCGTTTCTGGGACGTACGATTACGATATCTCCTCCCGCGCGTCCGATATAATTATCGAAGTTCGCGCCGTAGAAATAGTTCACCGAGGAAGGATACCACATCGTATATTTGATGATGCCGAGATCGGGATTATTGGACGACGTTAAAGGTCCGGGAAGATTCTTGCGTGTGTCAGCATACGTCGCGTCGTACTGTTCTTCGAGGATGGGCGCCTGCAAGCTGTTGAATACGACGATCTTCAGATCGGAGCAGCCGTAGAACGCCTTGTCGCCGATGGCTTTGAGCGATACGGGCAATTCGACGCGCGCAAGCTTTGCGTTCATGAACGCGCCCGCAGCGATGCGGACCGTGCCGTCTGCGACCTTGAATTCCTCTTTCTCCGACGCGGCGGGATAGCTGATCAGTTCGAGCGCGTACAGATAGTACTGCTTCTTGCCGTTCACCGTGCGCACGCCGCGCAGATCTCCGCTTGCGGATTCGATCTTGCGGTACAGCGCGCCGTCGATCACGACGACCGTCTCGCTGATGTCATAGGTATCGACGAATTCCGTTCCGACCACATGATCGGATCCCTCGGGGAAGTACACGTCCACGGCATACCCGAACGGCGAGAGCAGACTGCCCGCGAAGGGATTGTCGCCGATCGCGACCAGCGCGTCGCCGAACTTCACGCTCGTGAATTCGTTGCCCGCAAAGGCAAGCTCTCCGATTTCGGCGGCCGAGGAAAGATCGAGCACGCCGGAGAGCGAGGCGTTGTCGAATGCATGCCCGCCGATCGTCTTTGCCATATTGAGATGCTCCACTTCCGCAAGCAGCGTGCTGCCCGAGAAAGCGCCCTCGCCGATGTTCAGAACGGCGGTGGTCTGCGCGTCTCCGCCCTCCTCTCCGGCCTCTTCCGTCACGCCCGCGTTGAGCGTGAGGCGCGTGAGCTTGTTGCTGCCCGAGAAGGCGTATGCGCCGATTTCGGTCGCCGCGCCGAGGTCGAGCGTGCTTGCGGAGAAGCGGGATTCGTAGGGAACGTCGTTATCGAAGAAGCTATCCGTGATGCTTGCGCCGAACGCATACGCGCCGATCTTTTCCACATGGGAGAGATCTATGTCGGAGATCACGGTGCCGTAGAACGCATACGCGGGGATCTCTTTAAGTCCGGCGCCGAGTTTGACGGACGTGAGCTTCGTATTCAAAGCAAAGGCATGTTCGCCGATGCTCGTCGCCGAAGAGAGATCCACGCTCGTGAGTTTGTTCGACTGCGGCTCGTCAAAATCGGACGAGTACGTCGTGACCCCGTCTTCGTCCAGAGCGATGAGGGAGTTCGGAACGCCGGCGAACGCATAGTCGCCGATCGACTGCACCTTGGAGAGGTTCACGGACGAGAGCGACGTGCAGAAGAAGAATGCGGACGAGCCGATCTTTACGTTGTCGCCGAGCGTGACCGTGGAAAGTCTCGGGTTATAGGAGAACGCGTTGTCGCCGAGTTCGACGTCCGCGCCGAGATTCAGCGTGGTGAGCATAGATACGGCATAATAGCCGACCTTGTACATGTCGGACGTACTGCCGTCGGAGAATCTCACGGTGTAGCGATACAACGGATAATAGGAAGTGCCCGCGCCCGTAAACGCGTACGCGCCGATCTTCGCGCCGGCGCCCACGGTGACGCTCGTAAGGTTGGGGCAAACTTCGAACGCAGCCAGCCCGACTTCTACGTTTGCGGGCAAAGTTACCGTGCGCAGACGGCTGCCGCTGAACGCATAGGAGCCGATCGTCTCGATGCCTTTGAAGTCAAACGACGTGACGCCCGTATTGAAGAAGGCATATTCGGGGATCGCCGAAATGTTGCCCAGCTTCACGTTGGAAAGGCGTTCGCAATCGTAGAAAGCGTTTTCGCCGATCTCGTCGACGTTGGGAAGGGATACGCCCGTCAGATTCTCAATGCCCGAGAATGCGCTCGCCCCCACCTTGGTGGCGGCAGCATCCGTATAGGTGCCGCTGAGCGTGGGAAGCGCATAGAGGATCTCTTTCACGCCCTCTTCCGCATTCGCACGGTACAGGACCTTTCCGTCTGCGGAGGCCTCGAACGTCCGGTTGCCGGCAGCGACCGAGAGCTGGCTGACCGACGTGCCGGAGAACGCGTTGCGGTCGATGCTTTCGACGGCCGCGCCCACCGTGACGTTCGTCAACGCTCTGCAGTGTTCGAACAGGCCTTCCGGAATGGCGTACGCGTTGATCGTGGTGACGGTACTCAGCGATGTGCAGCCTGCAAAGGCGCCCGCGCCGAGTTTAACGTTGCTCGCGGCGACGGAGAGCTGTTGAAGTCCCGTGCACTCCGCAAAGGCATATGTGCCGATGGACTGCGCCGTTGCGGGCAGCGAGAGCACGACGATCTGCGTCCCGCGGAACGCATTGTTGCCGATCGCGATGATCCCGGAGAGATCCACTTGCGTCAGGCGCGTATTATAGAACGCGTCCTGGTTGATGAATTTCACATATTTCAGTCCCGTGACCGTCTGCAGGTTCGTGCAGTTATAGAACGCTCCCGTGGAGATCTGTTTGAGTGTGGAAGGCAGCACGACCTCTTTGAGGCCGGTCATGCCCGCAAACGCATAGGCGCCGATGATCTCCACGCCCTCGGGAATGATGACTTTCTCCACGGTCTCGTTTTCGCCGAGATACCAGATCTTGCTGTAATAAGGATCTTCCTCGTCGATGACGTCGCCCGCGTTGAGATCTTTGGGAACATAGTCGTAGTGCGAGAACGCGTATTGATAGACCTGCGTAAATCCGTGATTCTCGCCCACGTCTTTGCCGATATCCACCGTGCCGCCCAGTCCGCGGTAGCCCATCAGATAGGGGCCGTTGCGTTCATAGGGATTTTTGACGGTGACGGAGACGGTGGCGTCGTACAGCGTAGACTGTCCGTTCACGCTGACGGAAACGGATACCGAGCCGAAGCCCTCCGCAACCGCCGTGATCTGTCCGTTTTCGGAGACCGTGACGATCTCCGGGTTGTTGCTGCGGAACGTGACTTTTGCGTCGCTGTAGGCCACAAGAAAATATTCGAGAGTGACCTGTTCGGAGGGGAACATCGAGAGATCGTACGACGTCGCATTGGCGGAGAATTTCATCTTACTGCCCGTGATGCCGATATCGCGGTCGTCGTTCGAAAGGTAATAGAACGCCTTATCCGTGGTATATCCCGTGAGGCGGAACACGTCCACCTGCGGACTGGTGTATTTTACATACCCCTCGTCGGTTTCCGAGAGCACGACGACGTCCAGCGTGGAAAGCTGCTTGCCCGAAGCATTCGTGACCGTAAGCTGCGTATTGCCGCTCGTCACCGCAAGAAGTTTCCCGTTCACGATCCGCGCGACAGAGGAATCGTTCACGCGATAGGTGAGACCAGCGGCCCACTGGTCGGAGGGCCATACCTCGGGATCGAGGTTGTAGATCTCGTTGGGACTGAGCGTGACGGTCTGGCGGCCCGTTGCCTCATCCGTTTTGATCTTGTTGCCCGTGAAGTTGACGAGCTGCGCGTTGTCCGGGATGCGGATCTCGAACGTGGAGATGTTCTGCGCATAGTCGACGAGCTGCACGATAAACGTATTCGGGTTGACGGAATCCGTGAGCTGCGACATATAGTCGGTCAGCTCATACGTCACTTCGGTCGTGGAATTGAACGAAGAATAGACGGGCGTCGGATACGGCGAGAACGTTTTCATCACATATCTTGCGTTCTCGGCGGGATCGGTATTATAGACGATCTTTCCGAAGAAGGAAGCGCAGGTATAATGATTGTCGAAGATGGACAGGCGCGCAAAGATCTTGGTCTTTTGGGACGTTCTGTCATATTCGGTATAGAAGTCCACATCCGTGACGACGGGCGCCTGGAAGTCGGTGACGAACGGGAATTCGAACACATTCTTCACGTTCTTCTGTTCATTCTCGTCTCCGTAGTCGACGAACGCTTCCACGCGTACGTTATATTGTGTATTGTTTTTCAGATCGTGTTCCGGAACGGAGAAGCCGATGTCGATCGTCGAGCTTGAAATGGCTCCGCCGTAGTTATAGGATTTCCGCTGGTTCCAATCCTCTTTGCTCCATACGACCTCGCCCGTCGAAGTGTCGGTGATCGTCGTGACCACGCGCTTCGCGGCGCGCAGCATGCCCGCCCATACGGCGTTCACGCTGTTTGCGGAACTTCTCTGGTTGGAGAGCGCGATATATTTCCGGTCGGCGGCAATGGGCGTCGCGGAAGGATTCTGGCGATACGGATATGCGCCGAGATAGACGATATAGTCGTCGTACAGTCCGCCGATCGCACGCGTCGCGATCGCGTCGGCCATGGTCTTGTCGTCCTGATCGATGGCGTTGTTAAGTTCGTCCTTGTTGGTGTCGAAGTAATCGAGATCGAAGATGGGCGCTTTCGTCCAGTCGCCGTAAAACGAGAGATAGGGCACGTTGAGAGAGACCGCTTTCTTGTTTTTGGCGTTCAGCGTGATAAATCCCTCGACGTACATGCCGTTTGCGAACGAACGATCCAAGTACTGTTTGTCGGAATCGGTAAGCTCGATGCGCACGGTAACGGTGAGTTTGCCGTTGCCCTTGACGGAGACCGTCTTTCCGTTGAAAGTGCCGTCCCCTTCCGCTTTCACGACCGAGAATTTCGGGCTGAGCAAATATCCCTCTTCGGTCACGGTGGTGTCGCCGCGCGCCGTCTTGGTTTCGCTCACGCCCTCCGTCATGACGATCGCCCCGACTTCATAGGAGAGCGCTTCGTCGGAAATATTGTTGACGCTGAATACAAGATCGTACACGCCCGTCTTGTTGCGGTCGTCGCCGTATTCGATCTTTGCTTTATCCATTTCATGGGCGTCGTCGACGAGGAAGCGCGAAGCGCCGTTCCCGTAGAGATCCCCGTCGTTGCGCTCGTAAGTCGTAATGTATGCGGGCGTGGAAGTCGCCTCGGCGAGATTGGCAAGCCCGGATCCCTGCTTTCTCACGGAGTAAGGCAGGCCGTTGATGTTGTAAGCGATATCCGCCGTGGACATCATGAGCTGATTGACCATCGCGTTGACTTTGAGTCTCGTCGCCTCGTCGCTGCCGTTGAGGCCGAACTTCTGCTTGACGTATTGGCGCACGATCGCGGTCACGCCGGCCTGGTTGGGAGAGGCCATCGACGTACCCGAAAGACGGTCGTAATCCTGCCCCGGGACCGCGGAAAGGATCTCTCCGCCGTGCGCCGTGATCTCCGGCTTGATGCGAAGATCGGGCGTAGGCCCCCACGACGAGAACGCGGACATGAACGGGCCGGCGATCTGTTTGCGGCTGATCATCAGTTTTCCCGTGGGGTGCGCGGCAAGGATCTCGCCGTTGTCCTGCGAAATGGAGCACACGGCGCCGTCGGTGCTGCCGACCGTCATCGAGATATCGCCCGAGACGTTGTTGTAGATGATCACGCCCGCGGCATGGTAATCTTCGATCGCGATGCGGGCCTTTTCCTCGAAAGTATTGGAACCTCTGCGCACGAGCGCGATCTTGCCCGTAACGTCAAGTCCGGTGTAGTCGGCATTGCGGCCGATGCCGGGAACGGTGACGTACTCGAACTCTTTCGACTCGACGCCGAAGGGCAGGATATCGTTCACGAAGTCCTTCGGCTCGGAAGCGGCGTCCGAGGCCTCGGTGAAGTACATGATCGTTTTCCCGTATTTGAGATAGGGCGTTTTCACGCCGCTGATCGAGGCGACGGAAAGCGCGCTCTCATAGGTGGAAGGAGAACCCACGGTCGCGGAATCCGGATTGGAAGTCAGTCCCAGATTGCCGTTCTTCTCGGAACCGAAGGTCGAATTATAGTCGTTGGAAGCGGCGCAGACGAGGCTGATGCCCGCCCGGCCCACTTTTTCGTATACGCTCTCGCGGAAATCGTCGCCCGTCTCTTCGGTGAAGCCGGCGGACATGCCGAGCGACATGTTGACGACGTCTACGCCGAGCTTGACGCAGTCCTCGAGGGCGGCGAGCATCCACGACTGTTTCGCGCCGCTGGAAGTATCCGAGAACACTTTCATCATCGCGAGCTGCGCCTTGGGCGCCACGCCGACGATCTCGGGATCGCCCTCCTTGTTTTTCAGGGAGCCGCGGTTGTCGCCGAGGATAACGCCGGAGACGTGCGTCCCGTGTTCGCTGTCAAGCGGATAGACGTCGGTATCCTTGTCCGCATAGTCGTAGGCATAGGGAACTTTATTGTTGACGAACACCTTTTCGGCGGAAAGGCCGCGGGTGTATTTGGCGGCTTCGAGACCGCCGACGATCCCCTCGAGACGGGAACGCGTCATCGCGTATTGAGAAGCGTCCACTTCCGCTTCGAACACATCGGGATCAAACACGGAGTGCGTGTAATCCAACCCGGTATCGAGCACGGCGATCAGCGTGCCCTCGCCCTGAAATTCGGAATCGTGACTGTCGAAAATACCCGTCTCGTACACGTTGACGTCGTTCTCGACGAGTTTGGCCTCGGCGGGGGCGTACTCCTCGCTGATATACGCGGCCGCATCCGTTCCCGCCAAAGCGGAGACGATCTTATCGTATTCTTTGGCCTTGATGACAATCTCGAACCCGCCGATGAGCGTATCGTACGAAACGCCGCGGGTATAGCGCACGCCGGCGTCTTTGAGACGTTTGAGCGCGCTGCCGTTTGCGGCTTCGATCGCGGAGGAGACCTTCGCTCCCGCGGCGGAACTTGCAAAATCCGCAATGTCATCGAATTTTCCGCCCTGCGCTTCGAATGCGGAGAGCAGCGCGTTGTCCGTCGTCTGCACGATGACCGAAAGTTCGCGTGCGCCGTCGATCCCCTCCGGGAGTTTCCGCACCGTATTGGGATCGAATGCCGAAGTGAAGTCTGATGCGACTTTTCCGGTGACGTCGGTGATCGCAGCCTCGCCCGAAGCAGAGGAGACCGTCTCCCCCTTGCCGGGAATGGAAACGAGCTGAGATGCGAACAACGTCCCCGCCATGAGCGCCGCCGTCGCGCAAACGGCCGCGTTCCGCAACGATTTTCTGGTTTTTGTCATGATTTTATCCTCGATCAGTTATTTGACATGCATTGCGTGACCGGATTTCCGATTCTTTTCCACGCAAAAACCGGGCGCGATTTGAGCGCGCGAAAAAAATTAGCACGTGCCGTGCCGAAATCCATGAATGAATTATATCACGCAAATTGTATTTTTGTCAATCATATTCGGCGCCGCTTTCGATTTACACGATTTTGTAAGAATTTATCATTTCAAAAAAGTTTTGGTCAATTCTTACCGTTCGTGGGGGCCGTTTTTTTTCATTACGTTCACTATTTATAGCGTGAACATCATTTTTAAGGGATATTCCGTCCGGCGGATTTTTCTTTTCACGGAAAAAAATTCGAAAAATTTGCTCGGAAAATTTTTCGAAAAAATGTATATTTGCAAATTTTCGAGAAAAATTATTCATTTTTTCGGTCTGCGGACAAAACAGGTATAAAGCGCGCCGAAACGGTCGAATATCCCTGCGTGAGCATCTTTCCGCTCCGATACATAAAATGATAGCGGAACAGCTCACGAAGGAGAAAAGTATGACGGTAAAACGCGGCGAACTCTATTATGCCGATCTCTCCCCCGTGGTGGGAAGCGAACAGGGGGGCGTTCGTCCCGTTCTGGTCGTGCAGAACGATACGGGCAACAAATACTCTCCCACCGTGATCGCCGCCGCCGTGACGAGCAAGATCCACAAGGCCCGGCTGCCCACGCATATCGAGCTTCCGCAGGCGTTCGGATTGCAGAAAGATTCGGTGATCCTTCTCGAACAGATCCGCACGATCGACAAAAAACGGCTCATGGCGCGGATCGGCGAACTGCCGGCCTCTACCATGTCGCGGGTGAACAAGGCGATCCTCATCAGCCTCGGTTTCGGCGACGCCTGAAAAACAAGCCGGTAAGCCGCCTCTGCGGGCGTCCCCGGCTTTTCGGATCCGGGCGCGCCCCCGCGTTTGTGTTTTGCGGATTTTTTTGATCCATGCGTCTGTTTTGCGCACACGGGGTCGTATTTTTGCCGATCGGCGTTCCACAGACCCCAAATAAAAGAATAAAAAACGCCTCCGCTGTGCGAAGGCGTTTTTGCATGAGTTTTTTCAGGAAAGTTTTTCGAGCAGCTTGAAGTCGATGCCCTTTTCGCCGATCTTGATGATGCGCACTTTCACGACGTCGCCGAGCGCGAGCACATCCTCCACTTTGTCGATCCGGTGATCGCTCATCTTGGAAATGTGGATCATGCCGTCTTTGCCGGGGGCGAACTCGACGAACGCGCCCGTCTGGGAAAGAATGCGCACGACGCGGCCGATGAACATATCGCCGACTTCGGGATCGTGCACGATGGATTCGACGATCGCCTTTGCCTTTTCGGCGCCGACGGGATCGCCGTAAGAAGCGATGCAGACCGTGCCGTCCTCTTCGATATCGATCTTGGTTCCCGTCTCGGCGATGATCGAATTGATGACCTTGCCCTGTTTGCCGACGACGTCGCCGATCTTTTCGGGATCGATCTTAAACGAAATGATCCTCGGCGCGTACTTGGAAAGTTCGGGAGAAACTTCGGGCACGCAGGCGAGCATTTTGGAGAGAATGAATTTCCTGCCCTCGTTGGCCTGTTCGATCGCGGTATGCATGATCTCTTCGGAAATGCCCTTAATCTTGATATCCATCTGGATGGCGGTGATCCCCTTGGTGGTGCCGGCGACCTTGAAATCCATATCGCCGAGGAAGTCCTCAAGGCCCTGGATATCGGTGAGCACGCGGAATTCCCCCGTCTCCGCATTTTTGATGAGGCCCATGGCAACGCCGGCAACGGGCGCCTTGATGGGAACGCCCGCATCCATGAGGGCCATGGTCGAACCGCAGACGGATGCCATCGACGAGGAGCCGTTCGAAGAAAGAATATCGTTTACCACGCGGATCGCGTAAGGGAATTCTTCGATGGAAGGAATCACGGGAAGGAGCGCGCGTTCGGCAAGAGCGCCGTGGCCGATCTCGCGGCGGCCGGGGCTACGGAGCGCCTTCGCTTCGCCCGTGCAATAGCCGGGGAAGTTGTACTGGTGCATATAGCGTTTTTCCGTCTCGTCGTCGAGGCCTTCGAGCTTCTGCGCGGCGGCGAGCATATCGAGCGTGCAGGTCGTGAGCGTCTGAGTCTGCCCTCTCGTGAACACGGCGCTGCCGTGGGCGCGGGGAAGAACGGATCTTTCGCACCAGATGGGGCGCACGTCTTTGAGACCTCTTCCATCGGGGCGGATGCCCTTATCGAAGATCTTCGCGCGCACTTTCTCTTTTGTGAGATAGTAGAGGCTGTCTTTGATTTCGCGGATATTCTCCGGATAGACGTCTTTGAAATGTTCGACGGTTTCCGCGTCGACCTGATCCTGACGGTTCTGGCGCTCTTCGCGGTCGAACGTGTCCAGCGCCCAGTCGAGCTTGTCCGAAGCGAACGCGCGCACGTCGGCGTCGATATTTTCGGGAACGTGATAGAGTTCGATCTCGCGCTTGGGCTTGCCGACGGCGGGCACGATGACCTCTTCGATATACTTGCAGATCTTTGCGATCTCCTTGTGGCCGAACATAATGGCGCCCACCATCTCGTCGTTCGTGACCTCGTCGGCGCCCGCTTCGATCATGAGGATCGCGTCTTTCGTGCCGGCAAGATTGAGATGGATCACGCTCTTTTCGCGCTGTTTTGCGTCGGGGTTGATGACGTACTGCCCGTCCACGAGACCGACGACCACGCTGCCCGTAGGACCGGCCCACGGGATATCCGAGATCGCGAGCGCAATGGAGGATCCCACCATGGCGAGCGGTTCGGGGCTGACGTCGGGTTCGACGGAGAGCGCCGTTGCGATCACAACGACGTCGTTGAAAAGTCCCTTCGGGAAGAGCGGGCGAAGCGGACGGTCGATGAGGCGGGAAGTGAGGATCGCCTTATCCGAAGCTCTTCCCTCTCTTCTCTTGAATCCGCCGGGGATCTTGCCGACCGCGAACATTTTTTCTTCGTAATCGACCTGAAGGGGGAAGAAATCCATGCCGTCTCTGGGTTTTTCGGACATGCAGACGTTGACCATGACGACTGTTTCGCCGCAGCGGACGACGCAGCTGCCGTTGGTCTGTTCGGCATACTTGCCCGTTTCGACGATAACTTCTCTTCCGCCGATCTCGAATTTGAATTCTTTGTAATTGGGTGTCATAAAATCGTTTCTCCTTTCTGCTCCTTGATTCTTTGCCCCCCGGCCCCGTGGCCGGAGAAGCGGTTTTTCAACAAAAAAGAGCGGAAGAAAACCCCGCCCTTTTCAAGTTCGTTACTTACGAAGTTCCAGCGCCGCAACGACCGCACGGTAGCGTTCGATGTCTTTTGCTTTGAGATAATCCAAAAGACCGCGACGGCGGCCGACCATCTTCAGAAGTCCGCGGCGGGAATGATTGTCGTGCGTGTGCAGTTTGAGGTGCTCGTTGAGGTGGTTGATGCGCTCCGTAAGCAGCGCGATCTGCACCTCGGGAGACCCCGTATCCCCTTCGTGAGCCGCGAATTTTGCGATGATTTCACTCTTTTCCATTTGCGTTTATCCTCCTATGGAACGATTTGCGATACGCCAAGAGGTGCGTGGAGAGCGCAGTTCCTCGCGTACGTCGGGATATAGAATAGCATATTCCGGAAGAAATGTCAAAGATTTTTGCCCCCCGCGGCAATTTTTAGCAAAAGAATTTTCGGCGGAAAATTCAAACCGCCCCCGAAGAGGGGGCGGCAAAAACGCCTTGCGCAGTGCAGGCCGAGAACCGTTCCAAGCGCAGTGCGGTTTACTCCGCTTCGCTCACCTCGGGCAGCGTCACATGTTGCCCGCCGTAGGTAACGACACTGTCGATGTACGATTTTGTAAGCAGGTCCGCCTGTTCATAATCATAATCTCCTGTGGATACATCATACTCCAAAGAATCGACGCTTGTATAGTACCCTGCAAATTTCCCTTTTTTGAATTTTAAGATATATCGAGAAACCTCGTGCCCGTTTTCATCTTGTCCCCGATATTCATAAAGATAGCCTTTCTCCTCTTCGCTGTACTCAAACAGATCAAAGCTATCGGCGAAATCTATATCATCACCATAGAAATTACCAAATTGAATATAAATAGTCCGATTCAAAAAATTACTCAAAACTTCAGACTTACTGCCAATAGGACCTTCAATAAATTCCACTAAGTTATCGTAATTATCCGATAGAACCCATTGATTGTTTTCGTCCTTTACATATTCAAGCCCGTTGGAAGGATCGTAATAACGTTCAACTACGCGCGGCCCGTAAAGGACGGAACCATCGTTAGCTCGACCAATATATTCCGTCTTTTGATATATTTTTTCGTTTTCGCAAACGATAATATATTTACATTGCACTGTCGCACTTCCCAACCATTCTTGTGTAAGATTACAAGTAGCCTCCAACTTGAAATTTTCAAAATTTTCTTCCGCGAAGGCGGCCTCCCACTCCTCTTGCGTCACAATATCCGATACGATATTCTTCACGCTCGAACCGCCGCCGCAAGCCGCGATCCCGATCGCACAAATTCCCGCCAGTCCGACGGAAAGGAGCATGGTGAAACATTTTTTCATAAAATTACCTCTCTGTGTATTTTTAGTTTCTAATTTAGAAACTATCATACAGTATAATTCCTAAAATAGGAATTGTCAAGCATTTGGTTCCTATTTTTGATACTATTATATTGAAATGATGCAAAATATTTTTACGGAAAGATTGCGAGGACTGATTGCGGAAAGCGGAAAATTGCAAAAAGATATCAGTGCAGACTTGCATATCTCCAAACAAAGATTAACAAGATGGAAAACGGGATACAATGAGCCGAGTTTGGATGAGCTTATATTGCTCGCCCTGTATTTTGAAGTGACGACCGATTATCTCCTCGGGTTGGAGGACGAAACGGGCGCAAAGGTAAAGCCGGAATAACGAAAAAAGCGCCGCGCGCCGTGCAACTTGCACGGCGCGCGGCTTTTTTACGGAATATGTTTCGCCGCGTTTTTTGCCCTCTTACTGCCCATTTGCCTCGCGCGAGGCTTCTATTGTTTATTCAAACGAGGCACGCGCGCACAGTGCGAAATAGTCACTCCCCATTTTCATACCGAAATCCCTCCCCATTGTCATACCGAAGTCTCTCCTCATTGTCATACCGAAATCCCTCCCCATTGTCATACCGAGCGGAGCGAGTGTATCTCGCCCCTTTTCTTCAACCGGGGGGGATTCTCTCGCCACGCTTCCGCGTGGCTCGGAATGACAGTGGGGAAAGCGGCGCGTAATGACGTATTTGAGATCGGGATTTCTCACGACATTACTTCGCGCAAAGGGCGAAATAGTCCCTCCCCCATTGTCATACCGAAGTCCCTCCTCATTGTCATACCGAAGTCCCTCCCCATTGTCATACCGAGCGGAGCGAGTGTATCTCGCCCCTTTTCTTCGACCGAGGGGATTCTCTCGCCACGCTTCCGCGTGGCTCGGAATGACAGTGGGGAAAGCGGTGCGTAATGACGTATTGAGATGTGGGGAAAGCAATGCGTACTGACGTATTGAGATCGAGATTTCTCACTACATTTACTCGTGCAAAGGGCGAAATAGTCCCTCCTCATTGTCATACCGAAGTTCCTCCTCATTGTAATACCGAAGTCCCTCCTCATTGTCATACCGAGCGGAGCGAGTGTATCTCGCCCCTTTTCTTCGCCCGGGGGGATTCTCTCGCCACTCTTCCGCGTGCTCGGAATGACAGTGGGGAAAGCGGTGCGTAATGCTGACCGAACACGGGGATCCTACCCGCGCGAGCCGAACAGCTTGTTTTTTTCTTCGATGAGTTTTTCAACCTTTTCAAGATAGGTCGGGATATCCTTCGGACTGCCGATCCGTTCGATCCTGCCTTCGCTCGGATACACGCGTTTGGAGATCGCGTTCGCGCCGACGGCGAGGTTGTTTGCACTCTCTTCCATCACGTCTACATTATAGACGCACGCGTGCCCTTTCTTCGTCCAGCCGACGTTTTCGTGCGCGCCAGCCATATACTTTTGCCGGTAGAGATAATACGGTTCGTACCCCGCCGCCGTGAGTTTCTCGCGCGAGTAGGCGATCATCGCAGACATGCCCCCCGCGGAGAGCGTCTCCGTCTCCTCTTTGAGCTTCGCGCCCTTTTTGAGACAAAGGGTATGTACGGTGATGTTTTCGGGAGAAAGCGCAATCGCCGTATCGACGCTGTTCTGAAATTCTTCGAGCGATTCCCCCGTCAGCCCCGCGATGAGATCGCAGTTGATATCGAACCCGTATGGTTTTGCCATTTCAAAGGCCTTCACGACGTCCTCGGCGGAATGCTTCCTGCCGATCGCGGCGAGCGTTTTATCCGAAAAACTCTGCGCATTGACGCACAGCCTCGTTACACCGTATTCCTTGCAGAGATCGAGCTTCTCTTCGGTGAATACGTCGGGCCGCCCCGCTTCCACGGTATACTCGCAGCCGTTCCCCCGAAGCGGCGCAACCGCCCGGAATACGCGCCCGAGTTTCTCCGGCTCCAACACAAAGGGCGTTCCCCCGCCGATGTAGACGGATCGCAGATTTTTTATGAGGGGCGCGGCGGTTTTCAGCTCCTCTTCGAGCGCCGCAAGATAGGCGGGCATGTATTTGCGCGTCCCCGCGATCGGCGCGGTGATAAACGAGCAATAGACGCACTTCGTCGGGCAGAACGGCAGCGCAACAAACAGATCGCAGTTGCCCTCTTCTTTTTCATAGACGCCCGCCTGCCCCGCGATCACCCGCGCCGTGAGTTCGATATTCTCTTCCGAAACGCCCAACTCCCGGAAAAACCCTTCGAATTCTCCGTTCTTTTCCAGCCGCGCATAGGCAAGGCGCGTCGGACGAATGCCCGTGAGCGACCCCCACGGCAGCTTTTTTTGATACCGTTCCGAAAGAATGTTGTAGAGGGCAAGTTTGGCAAAGCGCTTGACAAGGCTCTTTCTCTCCGTCTGAGAGCGCGCGTTTTCCTCATAGGCATAGGGATATTCGCGCCCATCGATTCGAAAACTGCCCGAAAAATGCGTACCGTCGTCCTTGCAGGAATGGGAAATTTCCAGCGCATCCGCGCCCTCGAAGAGGCGTACCACGTCCATAAGCTCTTGGGCAAGCCATTCAGAAGCGCAAGATACCATATAATTTCTCCTCTTCAAGCGTTGTGGCACTACCATGTCCGGGATAGACCGTTCTGTTTTGCAGTCCCGCCAAAAGGCGGAGGCTCTCCTGCATGGCGGCCTCGCTCCCGGTGGGCAGATCGGTACGGCCCCGATCGCCGGCAAACAGAGTATCGCCCGTAAAAATCTCGTTTTCCGTGAGAAAACAGCAGCTGCCCGCGGTGTGGCCGGGCGTTGCCTTCACCTCGAACGCGATCCCGCAGAGCGAGAGAGGTTCGCCGTCCCGAAACGTAAAATCCACTTGAAACGGCGGAACAGGCACGCCGAAAAACGCCCCCATGTTGTCATTTGAGAGCGCCAACGCCTTTTCGGCATAAAGGCACCCCACTTTCGCGCCCGCCGCCTGCAGCGCGGCGCAGCCGACGATATGATCGAAATGTCCGTGCGTGAGAAGTATATATTTTACGGCAAGTCCCAGCTTTTTCGCCTCTTGCAAGACGCGCGCCTGCCCGGGGTCGATCGCAACGGCGTTCGCGCCGTCCGCCGTAACGAGATAACTGTTGGCGGCAAAGCCTTTCGGAAATACGGGAATGATCTTCATCGTCGCTATAATCCCGCGCGTCAGTTGCTCATGCGGTGAACGTCGAGGATCTTTTCGTTCGCCTTGATCTTGCCGATCAGCACTTCCACGTCCTGCCGGCTCAACAAGCTCACGGTGACTTCGACGATCGCCGCGTCGTTCTTATCGTACCTGCCGTTGATCGAGGTGATCGAGAGCTTCATATCCGTCGTCGCGTGCGAGATGGCCGAGAGCGCCGCGCCCTGTTCTTCCGCATACACGACGATCGTCGCCTTAAAGCGGGTATCCCCCTCCTTTACGATCCACTCCGCGGGCAGCAGCCGCTCGGCTTCCACGTTCTTCATGTTGGAACAATCCCGCCTGTGGATCACAACGCCTCTGCCCCGCGTGACAAATCCGATGATATCGTCGCCGGGGACGGGCGAACAGCATCCCGCAAAGGAGACGAGCAATCCCGTAAGTCCCTTGACCGAGACTGTGCCGCCCGCATTTTTCTGTTTGAACGGTCGAAGCGCGGGCGTTTCGGGGATCTCTTTGCGGAAATAGTCGATGAGCTTGAAAAGAACCTGATTGACCGTGATCGCGCCGTAGCCGACCGCGGCAAACATCTCTTCCTGGGAGTCGAGATTCAGTTTTTCGGAGATCTTTTTGAAGCTCTCCGCCGTCAGGATCTCGCCGAGCGCGTATCCCTTGCGCTTGGCGGCTTCTTCCAGCAAGCTGCGCCCCGTGCGAATGTTCTCTTCCTTGGTCTCTTTTTTATAAAACTGTTTGATCTTCGCTTTCGCCGACGAGGATTTGATGAATTTCAGCCAGTCGCGCGAGGGGCCTTTGCTCGTGGGCGAGGTGATGATCTCCACCACGTCCCCGAGCGCAAGGGTGGAATTGAGCGGAACGATCTTTCCGTTGACTTTTGCGCCCGTACAGTGATTGCCCACTTCCGAATGGATCGCATACGCGAAATCGACCGGCGTGGCCCCCTCGGGCAGCGAGATCACCTTGCTCTGCGGCGTAAATACGAGAAGTTCGGTGCTGTAAAGCTCCTCTTTTACGGTGTTCATGAATTCTTTCGAATCCTTGAACCCGCCCTGCAATTCCATCATTTCGCGGATCCACGAGATGCGCTGATCCAACGAAGTCTCGTTTTCGCGCTGCTCCTTATATTTCCAGTGCGCCGCGATACCATATTCGGCGGTGCGGTGCATCTCCTCGGTGCGGATCTGGATCTCGAACGGCTGGCCGAAGTCGGTCACGACCGTCGTGTGCAGGGATTGGTACAGGTTGGGTTTGGGCGTGGCGATGTAGTCTTTGATCCGCCCGGGAACGGGTTTCCATTTCTTGTGGATCTTGCCGAATACCTCGTAACACTCGTCGATCGTGCCCACGATCACGCGCACGGCCGTAAGATCGTAGATCTGATCGAGCGTGCGGTGCTTCGTTTTCATCTTTTTGTAGATGGAGTAAAAGTGCTTGGGACGGCCGAACACTTCGCCGTGGATATTGGATTCGACGAGAATATCGTTGATCTCCTCCACGACAAAATTCACAAACCGCGTGCGCTCCTCCAACTTCTGATGAATGTTCTCCACAAGATATTCGAACGCCGCGGGATCGAGATATTTCAGACAGAGATCTTCCAGCTCGCATTTGACCTGACTGATACCCAACCGCCCTGCGATCGGCGCATAGATATCCAGCGTTTCCTTCGCCATCTTCTGCTGGCGCTCCGGCGAAAGATAGTTCAGCGAACGCATATTGTGCAGCCGATCGGCAAGTTTGATGATGATAACGCGGATGTCCTTCGCCATCGCAATGAAGATCTTGCGGAAATTTTCCGCCTCCTCTTCTTCCTGCGATTTGAATACGATCTTATCGAGCTTGGTCACGCCCGAAACAAGCGTGAGCACGCCGTCGCCGAAATTCTGACGGATATCCTCCTCGGTCGCGGGAGTATCCTCGATCACGTCGTGCAGAAGCGCGGCCGCAATCGTCTCGGCGTCCAGCCCGAGTTCGACGAGGATCCCCGCGACGGCGCAGGGATGGATAAAGTACGGTTCGCCGGAAGCGCGCTTCTGATTTTTGTGCGCCTGCTTTGCGAAATCGTACGCGCGGAGCAGCATATCCCGGTCGGACCCGGAATAGTACTCGTAGATTTTCATGAGAATGTCTTCCACTTACCGTCCCTCCTTCAAGCGCAGGACCGCCGAATAGATCGCAGAATCGGAAAGCTCCGTTTTTTTGCCGCGGAAAATTTTCAGTCTCCCATCCGAAAGAGAGATGAGTTCAAGCTCCTCGAACACCGCAAGCGCAAATACCGTCTGCGCGGGTTTTTCCGCAAGCTGCAATACGCGCGCGGCTTCGGCATACCCCATGCCCGTCTCCTCGCCCTCTTTGCGTTTGAGGGCGGAAAACACCCGAAGAAGCTCTTCGCGGCCGCACGAAACGTCGTCAAGGCCGACCATGTCCGGAAGATCCCTGTTGGAAAAAATGCGCGCGTTGCCCGTGGGCGGCAGTGCGGCCGGCCCGTCCAGCACGACGATCTCACGGTATTCGGAGAGATCGTATTCGGGATCCGGGGCGAAGAGCACGGCGTTCGTCGCGCTCCTCGAACTCAATCGGAATACATTCGTATCCAGACCGTTCAGCGCGGGAAATTTCGCAAGTGTCTCTCTGTCGTGCACGACGACCAGAAGACCGTATGCGCAGGAACCGATCCTCTCGCGCAGGAATCCGTCGAGCTGTTCGGACGAAAGCGCTTCGCTCTCGCGCGTATCGGGCAAAAGGCGCAGCAGATTTTCAAATGCGTTGAGTTCCGCGTCTTTGCCGCTCATGCCGTCGTATACGACCGTGCGCACAAAGCCTTTTACGTATTCCCTTCCCTTGAAATGGGATACGTTGTACTCGAATACGATATGTTTTTTGAGGTCGCTTTTCAGGATCGGAAGATCCTTGGCGCCCCCGAAATACACAAAATCCACGCCGCCGACCTTCATGGAAAGATGCGGCGAGAGCGGCTTGACGGGCGCGGCGTCCACCCGTTCCGCCTCCACCGTGAACAGAGGCCGCCGGTTCCCTATGCCGCAGGGTTCCAGAAGCGTCAGTTCCTTGGCGATCGTCTTGAAATCTTCGGTGCATTCGCCCGAGATATACACGACGGGAATAAAATCCTCCCGCGCATATTTCGAGCCGATATACTCGTTGAGCGCATGCTTGAGGTTCCCGAAATTTTCCTCGGATACATTGATCCCCGCCGCCTGCGCGTGCCCGCCGAATTCGGAGATATAGGCCGAACAACCTTTGAGCGCGTCGAAAATATTCACATTCTCGATGCTCCGCGCGCTGCCTTTCAGCTGGTCGCCGCGGCGGACAAACAACAGCGCCGGACGGGCGAATTCCTCGGCGATCCGCGCCGCCACGATGCCCACAAACCCCGCGTTCCAATCTTCGCCCGCAAGCATGACCACATTGCCGTAAGGGCCTTCCTCGGCAATTTCCGCAAGCACGCGGGCATACAGCTCGTCGCAGGCCTTTTGCCGCTCCATATTATATGCGTTGAGCCGAACGGCAAGGTCATAGATCTCGCGCTCGTTCTCGCTCGTAAAGAGATCGAGCGCGGCGCGCGCGTCTCCCATTCTGCCGGCGGCATTGATGCGCGGCGCGATCGTAAAGGAAATCGTCTGCGCCGTGATCTCGCCCGTCTTTCCGAGCAGCGCCGAAAACGCGGGCCGGGGATCGCGTTCGATGCGCTTCAATCCCTCCGCCACGATATCGCGGTTTTCTCCCGTGAGAGGAACGCTGTCCGCCACCGTAGAGATCGCGGCAAAATCCACAAGGTCGTTCGCCCGCTTCCCGATGAGCGCCTGCGCAAGCTTGAACGCCACGCCCGCGCCGCAGAGATTGTCGTAAGGATAATCGTCGTGGATCTTGGGATTGATCAGAATGCAATCCGGAAGCTCTTCGGGAAGCTCGTGATGGTCCGTCACAATGACATAGCTGCCCTGTTCCTTGATATATTCGACTTCTTTTTTGTTGGAAATACCGCAATCCACCGTAATGATGAGATCGGGAAGAAATTCGTCGAAGATCCGGTCGATCGAAGAGACCGTAAGGCCGTACCCTTCCGCGCGTTCGGGAACAAACACATACGGCTCGATGCCGTACGCGCCGAGCGCGCGCGAAAGCACGGCGCAGGCGCCGATCCCGTCGGCGTCGTAATCTCCGAACACTGCTACCCGCCACCCCTCTTCCTTGGCGCGGCCGATGAGTTCCACGGCCTCTTTCATGCCGCTCATCAGAAAGGGTGAGAGATAGTTTTGCTCGGACGGGTGCAGAAAAACGCGGATCTTCTCCGCCGTATCCAGTCCGCGCGCATACAGGATCCCCGCCGTGGTTTCCGTGATCCCCACGGCGCGGGAAAGTTCCCTTACGGTATCGAGTTGTTCGGGAGAAAATTCAAATTCCCGGACGAGTTTCTTCATGATTTTATCCTATCAAAAACGGCGGGATACCCCGCCGTTCATAGTATTCGGTTTGGCGGTCACTCCTTGGTTTGGGTTTCCGCTTTCTTCTTCCTCGCAAAATAGCCGCCTTTCTTATCGGCGCGCCGCCGATCGAACTTCGTGCGCAACGGCACAAATACGCGCGGCCCGAGCACGAGCGACGAATACACGGGCGCAAGCGCCGCGATCAGCGCGGGCAGGACGAGGGAACGCGTTCCCGCAACCGCCACAAGGCCCAGAACCGCAATCACCGCCATCACGGCCGCCGCCGCACAGAGCACGTATTTCCAGCAAGATGACAGCGCCTTGTCGGTGAGCGCTGAAGCGTTCAGTCCCGCGTTTGCGGGATCCTTTTTGCCCGTACGGTACACAATGCAAACGATCGTCCAAAGGATCACGGAGAGCAGAGCCGCAACCGCCGCATAGAGTAGCGGCGCGAACGAGAACAGAGGAATGCGCGTCAAGGCAAAGAACGCCGCGGTAAACAGCGCGTCGTGCGCGCAGCACACAAGGCCGGCCACGCCGCAGCTGACGCCGAAGCGTATGGTAAGATACGCAAGCGCCACGATCGCGCCGACGGCGATCGCGATCGCGCCGCGCCATGCGGCTTTCGTCAAAGCCAGATTGGAAACGGGCGCATAACTTACGACGACCATTCCGTTTGCAACGGCGGGCGCGGTCTCGGCGGCAAGGAACGCTTCCACGGCCGTCTGCGCGGCGCCGAATTTTTCCACGTCGCTGTCGGCGGAGAACGTGTAGCGCACGCCGCCGTTTTCGTTGGGACTGAATCCCGAGCCGCTGTCGGAAACGCCTTCCAGCGAAGTTTTATCCGTATAGCGAAGCCCCTGCTGTTCGAAGATCTCTTCGCATTTTTCCTGCAAATAATCCTCGGCGGAAACGCCGTCGGAGACCTCGCCGTTCACCACGGTGGCGCCGTAAGAAATTTCCACAACATATGCCTTGGGCTTGTCCTGCGCATAGTTGAATCCCATGAGCGCGTACAAGATGATTCCCGCGGCAATGACCGCGACGGACAGCGCAACGAAGATTGCAAATACTTTGTTGGATCTCAATTTAGTCATTGTTCTGCGCCCCCTCATCGACTTTGAAATGACAGAACTCTGCTTTTTTCTTGGAGAAAGACATCATCGTCGCCCAAAGGAAGCGGCCGATCGCAAGCGAGCAAAGTCCCGAAAGAACGGCGGCGATCCCGAACGTGAACGCGAACGTCGCAAGTTGGGTCGTTGCGATGAAATACGTGACAAAGGCGGCCAGCGCGGCAATGATGTGCAGATCGAACAGTCCCCAGAAACACTTCTTGTAGCCGTTCTTGATACTTGTCGCCACGGTTTTGCCCTGAAAGACGTCGCGCCGCGCGCTCTCGTAGGTGACGATATTGGAAACCGAAAGCAGCACCATGCCGAGAAGGACCGCAAGGAACGTCTCGATCCCGATATGCAGGAAAGGAATTCCCCAGATAAGGAGGATCATCGGAAACAGATAAATGAGAAACGTGTAGAGATGCACGAATCCGAGCCGGCGATAGCGGACGAAGAAGAACACCAGCATCGCAAGGGTCACAACGCCGAACGCCGCATAGCAAAGGGTAAGAGCCAGATCGCCGAAGAGCGCGTTCTGACGGTAGACGTCGCCCATCGAGAAAGTAAGATCGGTCTGTTTGCCGTTGAGGGCGGAATCGATCGTCAGGGCGATGGCCTTGGCGGAATCTTTCGTAAAATCGGTGCGGGTAATGTACAGCGTGCTGCCGATCGTAGCGCTGTCCGACGTCTGATAGGAAGGATTGACGATCGCCTTTCCGCCGACGCTGATGTACAGCGAACCGTCGTTTGCGGAAGTCCAATCGGAGATCGCCTTCTGGCCGGCCTTGGTCAAGCGCAGGGCGACCGCAGTCGTGCCCGCGTTCGAGATCGCATAAGCGCCCTTCACATAGTCGCGGACGGTTTCGTCTTTGGCGATCGCAAGAGGCGTCGCGCTCGCTTCATCGCTCCCGTAGCTCACGGTAACTTCACCGACGTGCCCGAGGGAATCAAACACGCTCACCTGCGCGGCCTTGCTGGAAAGCGTGGGAACAAACACCTGTACGCCATAGCCGTTCACGACGTCGATGCGCGCGTGTTCGAGATCGAGTTCGCTTACGCGCTGTTTGAGCTGCGCGACCGCATTGTCGAACGCGGTTTGGAATTCCTCGATCACCGCGCCGTCGGAAGTCACGGCGCCGCTGTTTTCCGCGTCGTCGGGATCGTATTTCTTGGCCGCCTTGAAGCGGAACGTGCTGCCGTCGATCTTGATATAAGAATCCCGGTACTCGCGGAGCGCCTTCTCCTCGGGCGTCTCGTCGCCGGAGCCTTTTCCGGATTCATCCGCCGCTGCCTGCAGCGAAGCGAGACTATCCTGATATTCTTTTTCGGTGATCACGCCTTCGGGATAGTACACCGTGGTGTAGCCGCCGCCGTAATAGGAGATCGAATTGCCTTGGGTGCGATACCCCTCCGCAAATCCGTTGCCCAACAGCGCGTCTTTCTGCGTCATACTCGGTACGGAATAGAATCCCTTGTAGCCGCCGTACAAAAAGGACGTCGTGCACATAAAGCACAGCCCCAAAAGCAATACGGTGACCAACACGAGAAACAGTGCCGATTTCTTCTTGCCCATTAGCCTCCTCCTGTATCGTGAGCGGGAAAGTCCCGCCTTTAAGCTGTTCCGTTACGGAAAAACTCACTTTCTTCATTATATAGGAAAAGCGCGCGCACGTCAAGCCGAATTGCGCCGCTTCTCTTAATTTTCTTTAATTTTTCTGCGTTTTTTCGCGCGCTTTGCGTTCGGCAAGAACATGCATCGCGCATTCGATGCGCTTTTTCATCATCGCGCACGTCATGGGGTAGGGTTCGTCGATATCGCCGCAGTAGTGGTAATTGTTTGCGCTGCACCCGCCCGAGCAGATGAATTTGGCGAAACAGTCGCCGCATTTTTTGCGCGTGAACAGGCAGCTCGACGCAAATTTCGCGCGCAGAACGGGATCGATCTTCCCTTCGAACACGTTGCCCATGCGGAAGTCTTTGTCCCCCGCGAACTGGTGGCAGGGATAGATGTCGCCGTTCGGGACGACCGAGAAATATTCGTTTCCCGCGCCGCACGCCGAAACGCGCTTGGCAAGGCACGGCCCGCCTTCGAGATCGATCTGAAAATGAAAGAACAAAAAGCCCTTTCCCTCAGCCTCGCGCCTGACGTATTCTTCGCAGAGCGTTTCGTACTCCTTTGCGATCGCGGGCAGATGCTCCTCTTTAATCTGAAGATCGGGGATCTCGGTGACGACGGGTTCCAGAGAGATGCTGTCGAATCCGTTGTCCGCAAGAAAGAGCACGTCTTTGGAAAAATCGAGATTCTTCGCCGTAAACGTGCCGCGGACATAGTAGTGCTTGTCCCCGCGCGCCCTGACGAATTTTTTGACCTTTTCGATGACGGCGTCGAAACTTCCCCTGCCGTTCACGGTTTTGCGCACGGCGTCGTGGATCTCCTTCCTGCCGTCGAGGGAGAGAACGACGTTTTCCATCTCTTCGTTGAAAAAACGAATGGTCTCGTCGTCGAGCAGAAGTCCGTTCGTCGTCGTGGTGAATAAAAATTTCTTGCCGCGCTTCGCCCCCTCTTCCTTGGCATAATACACCGTCTTTTTTACGACGTCGAGATTCATGAGGGGTTCGCCGCCGAAAAAGTCGACTTCGAGGACGCGGCGTTTTCCGCTCTGTTCCAACAGAAAGTCGATGGCGGCTTTTGCCGTCTGAAAGTTCATCACTTCCCGAACGGAATGGTATGCGCCTTCGTCTGCAAAGCAATAGCGGCAACGCAGATTGCAATCGTGCGACACGTGCAGGCACAGCGCCTTCATCTCGTTCGACTTGATCGGGCGCGCCTGCGTTTCGGGCGCATTGAGCAGACCTTGACGTTCAAGTTCCGCGATCTGCGCAAGTTCTTCTTCCGTGAGCGTTACGGGCTCGCCGGAAAAGTAACGCGCCGTTTTCTCGTCGCACAGATGCAGACTGCCGCTGCCCGTATCATAGAGATAATATGTATCGTGAAAAGAAAATACGTGGATCATAAGACTCGGCAAACACGGGAAAAAGCGACGCATCGCGCCGCTTCCCGATCGTGCTTGAACGCTTTATTTCCGCTCTTCGATTTTCTGCTCGCGCGTGACGCGCTCGCAGGATTGATTGCCTACGGTGCAACTCGTTTTGCATGCGGACTGGCAGGTGCTCCTGCATTCGCCGCAGCCTGTCGTTTTTTTCTCGGCGGGTTTTGCGATCGTTTTGATCATGAATGTACTCCTGAATGCTTTTTTTCCATTATACAACGCATGAAAGAATTTTGCAAGCGTTTTACGCTTCCTCTTTGCGCAATTTTACGCCGAGCGCGGCTCCGAGACCGCCCAAAACCGCACAGAAAATCAATTCAAGCGGGAAAAAGACTGTGATATGGAATCCGCCGATGGCCGCGAACAGCAGCATGGAGAGCACGCATGCGAGCGCCCCCGCCGCCGCGCCCTTGAACAGCGCGCGCCCCTTGCGCACAAAAATGAGGGAAAACGCAAACGAACCGATCCCTTTCAGCACCCAATTCACTGCGGAAACGACCTTTTGAGAGGGCGCGCATGCCTTCACGATCGCCGCGAAAATCGCCGCGGCAAAGAGATAAAATACCGTGGCCGCGACGCCGGCCAACGCCACTTCGAGCGTCGCTTTTTTCCATTCTTTTTTCATAAAAAACCTCCGCATGCGTAACGTATGCGGAGGAAATTCCGATTATGACTTTCCGAAAACTTATTCGTCTTTCTGCACGGGCGTTTCCGCGGGCGCCTCTGGCGCATCTTCCGCCGGTTTTTCGGGCGCTTCGGCTTTTTCGGGCGCCTCGGATTTTTCGGGCGCGGCGCCTTCTGCCTTGGTCGCTTTTTCGGCATTCTTGGCCGCTTCCGCCTGCTCGCGCGCGATCTGCGTCGCGCCTTTTGCGTCCGTCTGATAAATGGAGTCCTTGTCCAGCTTGAAATAGGACTTCCCGGTCGTTTCGCTTCCCGTTTCGATGATCACGGTGTTATCGTCGCACACTTCCACGACGACGCCGCACAATCCGCCCGTCGACTTGACCTTGTTGCCGGGACGGATCGCTTCCATCTGCTCCGCATATTCCTTTTGGCGGGACTTGTTCTTTCTGTTCGAAAAGATGAACCAGACGATAATCAGCACCACCGCAACGGCAAGCACGACCCAAACGATCCAGTTCTGCGCACCGCCGCCGCCCGTTTCTCCGGTCTTGTCTCCGGAATCGTTACTGAGCAACGCCCAAAAATTCCAACCCATTTTTTATCTCCTTTCCGGAACTCCGCGCCCGCAAAGGCGGAACACGGAAATTCGTTCCCTTGTATGATACTCTATCCGGAAAAATTTGGCAAGCGATTTCGGACACATTTTTCGCTTTCACGAGAATTTCATCTTCGAATAAACGGGAATCATGGCGAATTTTCGTTCTGTTTCGCATAGAACTCGCGTGCAAACTCCCGCACGCTCCCGCAAAGAATGCTCTCGCGCAGTCCCCGCATGAGGCGGTGCAGATACGCGATATTGTGAAGAGAGAGCAGCATGCCGCCCATCATCTCCCCCACGTTGACGACATGGCGCAGATACGCCTTGGTATAATGTTTGCAGGTGTAACAGTCGCATTCCGGATCGAGCGGCGTAAAATCTTCCTTATATCTGCCGTTCCGAACGACTACCTTTCCGCGCGAGGTGAGCGCCGTACCGTTGCGCGCGACGCGCGTCGCCAGCACGCAGTCGAACATATCCACGCCGCGCATCACCCCTTCGACGAGGCAATCCGGCGACCCGACTCCCATGAGATAGCGCGGCACGTTTTCGGGAAGCCGCGGCTGCAAAAAGTCGAGCATTTCGTACATCAGCGGTTTGGGTTCTCCGACCGAAAGGCCGCCTATGGCGATGCCGTGCGTGACATACGGCAGACAGCGCGCAAGGGATTCTGCGCGAAGATCTTTGTATAAATTCCCCTGCACGATGGGAAAGAGCGCCTGCGCCGGATCGCTGTGTGCGCGGAAACAGCGCTCCAACCACCGCCCCGTGCGCACCATGGCCTCTTCCGCCTGCGCGTGCGAATACCCGTACTCCGAACATTCGTCGAACGCCATAATGATATCCGCGCCGAGATTGTGTTGGATCTCCATCGCCTTTTCGGGCGTGAAAGTATGATAGCTTCCGTCCACATGAGAGGAAAACGTGACCCCCTCGTCTGTGATCCGGTTGAGTTTTGCGAGAGAAAATACCTGAAATCCGCCGCTGTCCGTGAGAATGGGCCGATCCCAATTCATGAACTTGTGCAGTCCGCCCGCCCGCTTTACGAGTTCGTCGCCCGGGCGCATATAGAGATGATAGGTATTCGAAAGAAGAATGCCCGTGCCGATCTCTTTGAGATCGCGCGGAAGCATGCCCTTGACGGTCGCCTGCGTGCCGACGGGCATATAGACGGGCGTTTCGACGTCGCCGTGCGGCGTATGCAGGATCCCCGCGCGCGCCCCCGTTTCGGGATCGGTTTTGATGATTTCAAAGGAAAATTTTTGTTGATCCATAGCGTAGATTGCGTTTTTACAAGGCCTTCACTCGATAAACATCGCGTCCCCGAACGAGAAGAAACGGTATTTTTCCCGTACGGCCGTCTCATAGACCGCAAGCATCTCTTCCCGCGAGCAGAAGGCGGAAACCAGCATGAGCAGCGTGCTTTCCGGAAGATGAAAATTCGTGATCAGCGCGTCCACGCATCTGAAACGGTAAGGCGGGTAGATGAAAATGCTCGTCTCCCCCTTTCCGGCGTGAACAAAGCCATCCATGTCCGCGACGGTTTCCAACGTGCGCACCGAAGTCGTGCCGACGCAGACGACGCGCCGCCCCTCCCGCTTCGCGCGGTTGATGATTGCGGCGGCCTCCTCCGAAACCTCGTAATATTCGCTGTGCATGACGTGTGTTTCGACGTTCTCCACCTTTACGGGACGGAACGTCCCCAACCCTACATGCAGCAGGACTTCCGCGATCTCCACGCCCTTTGCGCGCAGTTCGTTCAGCAACGCGGGCGTAAAATGCAGCCCCGCCGTGGGCGCCGCCGCCGAACCGGTCTCTTTGGAATAGACGGTCTGATAGCGTTCGGGATCACGCAGTTTTTCATGGATATAGGGCGGTAGCGGCATGCTGCCCGCACGGGAAAGCACATCTTCGAACGCGCCCTTGTAAAAAAATACGATCTGCCGTTCGCCCGAGGGCGTAACGCCCTTGATTTCCAGCGAAAGCTCGTCGTTGACATACAGCTTCACACCGGGCCGGCACTTCTTTCCGGGACGGACAAGAACTTCCCATTCGTCGAGATTGAGACGCTTCAAGAGAAGCACCTCCACGCTTCCGCCATGCTCCGTCGTCGCATACAGGCGCGCGGGCAGAACACGCGTGCGGTTGAGCACCAACACATCCCCGGCGCGCAGATATTCCGGAATATGATGAAAAACCGTATGCTCGACGGTACGGTCTTTCCTGTGATACACGAGGAGCCGCGAAGCGTCGCGCGGCTCCGCGGGCGTCTGTGCGATCAGCTCCTCCGGGAGTTTGTAATAAAAATCCGATGTTTTCATGAGATCTCCGCAGACCGCAAGCTCGCTCAGGATTCGTCGAACACGCTCATCTGCCGCCGCACCGCCTCGGGCATTTTCACCCCCATGTGGTCATAACCGCCCTTGAGGCACACTCTTCCGCGCGGCGTTCTTGCAATAAAGCCGAGTTGCAGAAGATAGGGTTCGTAGATATCTTCGATCGTGTTCACATCCTCGTTGATGGTCGCGGCCAGCGTATCGAGTCCCGCGGGGCCGCCGTTGAATTTTTCGATCAGCGCGCGCAGCAGATTTCTGTCCGTTTCGTCAAGTCCCAGCTCGTCGATCTCCATGCGCGCAAGCGCCTTTTGCGCGTCCCGCTTCGTCACGGCCGTATTCCCCGAAACGGCGGAAAAATCGCGCACGCGCTTCAGAAGCCGGTTGGCGATGCGGGGCGTGCCGCGCGATCTGCGCGCGATCTCATAGCCGCCCTCCTCCTCCACGGAGATCCCGAGCGTGCGCGCCGAACGCGCCACAATGCGTTTCAGCTCTTCCGGGGTATACATGTCCAGCTTGCAGATGATCCCGAATCGGTCGCGAAGCGGCGACGAGAGCATGCCCGCGCGCGTCGTCGCGCCGATGAGCGTAAAACGTTTGAGCGAAAACCGGATATTGCGCGCGCTGGGGCCTTTCCCCACGATGATATCCAGCGCGTAGTCCTCCATCGCGGAATACAAAATCTCCTCCACCTGTTTGTTGAGACGGTGGATCTCGTCGATAAACAGCACGTCCCCCTCGTTGAGGTTGGTGAGGATCGCGGCCAGATCGCCCGAACGCTCGATGGCAGGGCCGCTCGTGACCTTGATCTGCGTGCCCATCGTATTCGCAATGATATGGGCGAGCGTCGTCTTGCCGAGGCCGGGAGGGCCGTACAAGAGCACGTGGTCGAGCGCCTCTCCGCGCGCCTTCGCCGCGGCGATATACACGGCAAGGTTCTCTTTCACCTTGTCCTGTCCGATGTATTCCTCCATCGTTTTGGGCCGGAGAATATTTTCTTCGAGGTCGTACTCGCCGCGCGCGCCGGAAAGCAGCCTTTCGTCGTCTCTGAATTCGTCGTCAAACATAGATCACATTCCTCTGAGCGCCGCGGAAATGATCTCTTCCGCCGTCTTTGCGCCCGTTGATTTCGCGCGGGTCACCGCCTGCGCGCTCTCCTGTTTGGTAAATCCCAATCCCATGAGCGCGGCGACCGCGTCGTCGTCCTCCGAAAGCGTTTCCGCGGAGATCCTGCCGCCCACCGATTCGCTTCCGAGCAGCTCGTCCGCGGAAATTTTTCCGTGAAGTTCCAGAATGATGCGCTCGGCAGTCTTTTTCCCGACGCCTTTCACCGCGGAAAGCCGCTTTGCGTCTGCCGTGGCGATCGCCTCGGAAACGTCCTGCGGCCGCATCGAGGAAAGGATCGCGATCGCCGATTTCGCCCCGACGCCCTGCACCGAAGTCAACCGCAGAAAGAGGGATTTTTCCTGCGGATCCGCAAATCCGAAGAGCGTAAACCCGTCCTCCTTGACCTGCAGATAGGTATAGACTTCCCCCTCCTCTCCCGGTTTTACGCCGGAAAGGCACGAAAACGCCGCGCCGGAACAGTACACTTCGTATCCGACGCCGCCCACCTCGAGCAAAACGTACTCGGGGGCGAGATATTTTACTTTTCCTTTGAGATAACCGATCATAATCACTCCCTGAACCGGCGGCCGCGCCTGCCGCTACCGGATGCCGAACAGATTGGAAAAACGGCTCGTGAACGCGTGGCACAGCGCGACTGCGAGCGCGTCGGCCGCGTCGTCTGGGCGAGGAATGCTCTTGAGCCGAAGATGCGACGCGACTACGCGCTGCATCTGCCCCTTATCCGCGCCGCCGTACCCCGTGAGCGCCTGTTTGATCTGGTTCGGCGTATACTCGAAGATCCTGCCGCAGCGCTTGTTGCAGGTGAGCAGCATGACCCCCCTCGCATGCGCAACGGCGATCCCCGTCGTCACGTTTTTGGAGAAGAACAGCTCCTCCATGGCGGCTTCCTCGGGATGAAACCGATCGAAGAGCGCGTTCACCCGTTCTTCGAGAACGCAGAGCCGCACGGCGAAATTTTCGGACGTGGGCGTTTTGACGGCGCCGTAATCCACGGGATAGCAATTCCCGCGCGCGTCTTTTTCGATCACGCCGTATCCCATCGTCCCGTAACCGGGGTCGAGTCCCAGAATAATCATAGCATTATTTTACAGAAAACCGTGCATTCTGTCAAGGAAAATCCGCAGATTGCGGCCCCCGGATCGCCGCGGAATCGCAAAAAGAACGGCCGCGGGCGCGGCCGTCTGTGGAATATGCGGTTATTTGGTGCCGAACAGCCGATCGCCTGCGTCGCCGAGACCGGGCAGGATATATCCGTGCTCGTTGAGACAGCGATCCACCGTGGAAACGTAGACCGGCACGTCCGGGTGCGCTTCGGCGACGGCGCGGATGCCCTCGGGCGCGGCGATGATCGCCATGAATTTGATCTTTTTCACGCCGCGTTTCTTCAAAGCGGCCAGCGCGTCGCACGCGGATCCGCCCGTTGCGAGCATGGGATCGACGAGAAAGACCGTTTTCTGCTCGATCCCCTCGGGCAGCTTGCAGTAATATTCCTGCGGTTCGAGCGTTTCCTCGTCGCGGTACATGCCGATATGCCCGACCCGTGCGGTGGGAAACACTCTGTGGACGCCGTTTACCATGCCCAGCCCGGCGCGCAGAATGGGAACGATCGCAACGCTCTCCTCGGGAATGCGGAGCTGCATCGTCTTTTCGAGCGGCGTCTCCACTTCGACGGGGACAAGTTCCACGTCGCGCATGCTCTCATAGGTCATGATCGTCGTGATCTCCTCGATGAGTTCGCGGAATTCTTTCATGCCCGTATTTTTATCGCGCAAAATCGAAACTTTATGCTTGATCAAAGGGTGATCGAATACAAAGATATTGGGATAGTCTTTCATATTATTCCTCTTTCGTGATATGTTCCTGCGCGGGTTCATCCTGCGCGGCGGCGGCTTCGGAGACGGCCGGATCCTGTTCCGCCTCTCCCTCTGCGGCAACGTTATCGGAAAGCTGTTCTTCGGACATGGTATCCGCATTTTGCGTTTCGGAAGCTTTTTTATCCTTATGTTTGATATTGACGAGAAGATTCGTGAGGATCCCGAGGATCAGCGCGCAGGCGACGGAAGTGAT
>CANPZD010000001.1 GCA_947589085.1 uncultured Clostridia bacterium | reverse complement strand
AACCGCGGCGTTACGCCGAGTTCCTTCAAAAAATCCCGAAAATCCGAGGCTTTTTCTTCGGAAGGCTTTTCATGGACCCTATAAACGAAGGGGACGTTCTTTTCCGTCATGAGCGCGGCGACGCATTCGTTTGCGAGCACCATGAATTGTTCGATCATCTCATGGGCGAGCGTGCGCGCGTGATCCGGGATCTCGATCTTTCCGTCGTTGTACAGGATCTTCGTTTCTTTCACGTCGAGATCGATCCCGCCCCGGCGCATCTGCGCATTTTTGAGGATCTTCGTCAATTTCATGGCGCGGCGCACGAACTCCACGAGATCGGGATACCGCCCGACCGTTGCCGCGTCGCCTTCGTAAAGTTTCTGTATGTCGGTGTAGGTCATGCGATGCCGGGAGCGAATGACCGTTTCGGCGACGTTTTTATCTATGACTTTCCCGTTTTGATCCACGGTGATAAAACAGGAGAGCGTGAGGCGATCCGTCCCTTCGTTCAGCGAACAGATCCCGTTGGAGAGGGCGGGGGGGAGCATGGGAAGCACGCGGTCGGGAAAATAGACGCTTGTGCCGCGCTGAAACGCTTCCCGGTCCAAAGGCGAATTTTGCAACACGTAGTGAGTGACGTCGGCAATGTGCACGCCGAGTTTGTAAAGGCCGTTCTCTTCGGTGAGAGAAATCGCGTCGTCGATATCGCGCGTGTCCTCGCCGTCGACCGTAATGATCAATCGTTTTCTGAGGTCGATCCTGCCGTTCAGGCTTTTTGCGGGATCCCGCCTCGCTTGTTCTTCCGCGGCGCGGAGCACGCGTTCCGGGAATTCTTCGCGAAGATCGTGCGAACGGATGAGCGCGAGTTCTTCGGTAAAGAAATCGCCGCTCCGGCCGAGCACTTCCGCGATCTCGCCCGTCGGCGTGCGCCCTTCATAAGAAGTAATTTTAACGACCGCCTTGCCGCCGTTGGGGCAGCGATTGCTTTTTCCCGCAGGAATAAAGATGTCCGCATCGAATTTTTTATCGTCCGGGCGCACGTAACCCGCTTTGTGTTCCCGAAAATATGTGCCCACAAGTTCGCGGACGCCGTGCGACAGGATCGCAAGGACTTCTCCTTCGTCGCCTTCGCCGACGCATGCCGCGAGTACAACGTCGCCGTGCAGGGCGCCCTTTAAGGCGCGGTGGGGGAGAAAGAGATCGGGAGAGCCGTCGGAGGGGAGAAAGAAGCCGAAACCGCGTTCGTTTGCCGAGATCGTGCCTTGTTTTGCGCCGAATTGCGCGGCCGTTCCGAACCTGCCGCGGGAATCCGTGAGCAATTCGCCTTCCCGCACCAGCGCATAGAGCATGTCCCGGAGCGCAAAGGCCTCCTTCCGATTCAATTTGATCTTTTCGGCAATCTGTCCGGCTGTGCAAAGAAAAAATGTTCCGTTGCGGATATTTGCGAGCAGCGATTGTTTTGCGTTCAAGTTGACTCCTGATTATTTCGAGATAAAAAAGCGGGCAAGCATGTGCAAGCTCACCCGTTTTCCATTTGCATCAAAACGCCCCGGCCTTAGGATGCCAGCCCCCAAATAGCGGGGATCTGAATAATAAAGAATACGATCGCAAAGACGGCCAGAACGCCGAGACAGATGTATGTGGCCAATTTGAGCTTGGCTTCGGAAGATCTGCCCTTGTTTTTGCTGTAAAACGTCTCGCTGGAACCGCCGAGCGCGTCGATACCCTGCGAATTGCCGGGGGTGAGCATGACGAGCACGATGGCTGCGATCGCCGCGACGCCCATAAGAATGATGAATGTAAGGCTAATGGCGCGATATGCGGCGTAAGACGCGTTACTGCCGGAGAATTTATCGGCTGAAATGAGCAGATTTGATACGATAGAAAGCAAGTTCATAGATCGTTTTTTCCTTTTAGACCGAAATACAAATGCAAGTATAACATATCTCGCTGCAAAATTCAAGTTTTTTTCATGGTAATTTCGGAAAAAAATAAGAAAACATGGAAGCATACGCGAGTTTTCCGCCCGAAAGATTGACAAATTTTTCCCGCCATATTATAATAACCCTATGAACAATCTCGTTCTCATCGGTATGCCGTCGTCCGGGAAAAGCACGGCGGGAGCCGTTGCCGCGAAAAAACTCGGCTATCGGTTTCTCGACTGCGACGCGCTGATCCGCGAAGCGGAGCGCGCGCCCCTTGCCGAAATCATCGAACGGCGCGGCACGGAGGGATTTCTTGCGGCGGAAGCGCGCGTAAACGGCAGCCTGAACGTCAGCCGCTGCGTGATCGCAACCGGAGGCAGCGTCGTCTATTGCCCGAACGCCATGGCGCACCTCAAAAAAATCGGAACCGTTGTCTATCTGAAAATCGGTGCGGAAACCGTCAAAAAACGCATTCCGGACTTTAC
Source organism: uncultured Clostridia bacterium (assembly GCA_947589085.1). Taxonomy (GTDB): domain Bacteria; phylum Bacillota; class Clostridia; order Christensenellales; family Borkfalkiaceae; genus Gallimonas. The sequence continues at coordinate 304,080 of CANPZD010000001.1, read as the reverse complement.
GGCGCGCGGCGTTGTGATGCGGGGGGATATTTCCACCTTAGACGAGCTGTATCGGGAACGCGCGCCGCTCTATGAAAAATACGCGGATCTCACCGTGGACTGCGACAATTTGTCGGTCGAAGCCGCGGCGGACGCATTGATTCTTGCATTCAACAAGGAGAATTTATGAATTGGAAAGCACTTGCGGAACGGCTTTTGCCCGGGAAATATCCGTCTCCTGAAGATTACGAGGCAAAATATCCGCCGAGAGATCTTCCCGAAAAGGCGGAAGTGACGCGTCTTGCGCCGTCGCCGACGGGATTTATTCATCTCGGCAATCTCTTTGCCGCAATCGCCAACGAGCGCATCGCGCACCGCAGCGGCGGAATTCTGTATCTCAGGATCGAAGATACGGATCTGAAACGCAAAGTGGAGGGAGCCGTGGAGGCCGTCATCAAGGCGCTGCACTATTTTGATATCGAATTCGACGAAGGAGCCGAGATCGGCGGCGACGAAACCTATGCGCCGTGGTACCAGCGGCAGCGCGCGGAAATTTACCGTGCCTTTGCCAAGCGGCTCATTGAAGAAGGGCGTGCGTATCCCTGTTTCTGCACCGAGGAAGAGCTTGCGGCGCTCAGAGAGGAGCAGACCGCGAAGAAGGAGATCCCCGGCTATTACGGCAAATATGCCCGCTGCCGCGACCTTTCCGAAGCGGAGATCTATGCTCGCCTCGACGCAGGAAAACCTTTTGTGATCCGCCTGCGTTCGCTCGGAAATCCCGAAAATAAAATCAAATTCCGCGATGCGGTGAAAGGGGAGATCACGGTGACCGAGAACGATCAGGACGTCGTGATCCTGAAGTCGGACGGCATTCCGACGTATCATTTCGCCCATGCGATCGACGATCATTTCATGCGGACGACCCTTGTGATCCGCGGAGAGGAATGGTTAGCGAGCCTGCCCATTCATATCGAGCTTTTCGACGCGCTGGGTTTTGCGCGCCCCCGCTATGGGCACAACTGCTCTCTGATGAAACAGGACGGCGAAACGCGCCGCAAACTTTCCAAACGCAAAGATCCCGAGCTTTCCCTCGAATTTTATCGGAAAGAGGGCTATTTCCCGCGTGCGGTCAAGGTGTATATGCTCACGCTTCTGAATTCCAATTTCGAGGAATGGTATCTCAAAAATCCGGAAGCTCCGCTCACGGAATTTCCCTTCAAAGTAGAGAAAATGGGCAAGAGCGGCGCGCTGTTCGATCTCGATAAGCTCAACGATATCTCGAAGAACGAACTTGCAAAACTCTCGCAGGAAGAGATGGCGGCGTTCCTGAAAGGTTGGGCGGAAGAATTCGGCTCCGAAGCGCAAAAAGCATATTTTGCAGACGAAGAGAAGTTATTGCGCGCGCTCGCCTTGTGTATGGGCGTCGGCGGGAAAAAGCGCAGAAAAGATTTTACGACCGCTTCGCAGGCGATGAACTTCATCGCATACTTTTTCGAGCGACTGCCCCGTACGGACGAATATCGCGTCGCTCCCGGGGAAAAAAGAGCGATCCTCACGGAATTTCTCGAAACGTATTGCTTTGCGGACGACGCGCAGATCTGGTTCGGAAAGGTCAAAGCGATCGCCGGCGCGCACGGGTTTGCGGCGGATATGAAGGATTACAAGGAGAATCCGCAAACCTATAAGGGAAGCGTAGCGGACGTCGCGGAAGTGCTGCGCATCGCCACGACGGGCAAGGCGAATACGCCGGATCTTTGGACGATCATGCAGATCCTCGGAGAACAGGAAGTCCGCGCGAGGATCGGGGAGGCTGTCAATGAGTAAAGCAGATCTGATCTTTATCGAAAATTGCAAGGAGATCCTTGCGCACGGCGTTTGGGATACCGATCTCGACGTGCGTCCGCGCTGGGAGGACGGCACTCCCGCGCACACGGTCAAAAAGTTTGCGATCGTCAACCGCTATAATTTGCAGGAAGAATTTCCGATCCAGACGATCCGCCGGACCGCGTTCAAGAGCTGTATCGACGAGATCCTGTGGATCTGGCAGAAGAAGAGCAACAATATTCACGATCTGAAATCGCATATCTGGGACAGCTGGGCGGACGAATCCGGTTCGATCGGCAAGGCCTACGGCTATCAGCTTGCGCAGAAATCGAAGTACAAAGAGGGCGAATTCGATCAGGTGGACAGGGTCCTTTTCGATCTGAAGCACAATCCCGCTTCGCGCAGGATCATGACGAATCTGTATAATTTCCGGGATCTTCATGAAATGCATCTGTACCCGTGCGCCTATTCCGTAACGTTCAACGTATCCGGCGATACGCTGAATGCGATCCTGAATCAGCGGTCGCAGGATATGCTCACGGCGAATAATTGGAACGTCGTGCAGTATGCGGTTCTGCTCTGCATGTTTGCGCAGGTGAGCGGACTGAAGGCGGGCGAACTCGTTCACGTCATTGCCGACGCCCATCTCTACGACCGCCATATTCCCATTGTGGAAGAGGTGATTTCGCGCGAACCGAAACCGGCGCCGGCATTCCATATCGACCAAACGGTCACGAATTTTTACGATTTTACGGTGGATTCTTTCCGCCTCGAAAATTACGAATTCACGCCGCTGGAAACCAAGATCCCGGTAGCGGTGTAAAAGGAGCGGATCATGCGGGCAATTTTTCATGCGGATAGCAAATGGGGCGTCGGGAAAAACAATTCGCTGATGTTCCGGCTGCCGAAAGATATGCAATTTTTCCGTGAGACCACGCTGGGGAAAGTCGTTGTGATGGGAAGCAACACGCTGCGTTCCTTTCCCAACGGAAAACCGCTCAAAAACCGGATCAACGTGGTGCTCTGCCCCGAAGATATCCGGGAGGACGTGATAACCGTTCATAATCTCGGAGAACTTTTTGCGGAGATCAAAAAATATCCGCCCGACGACGTGTATGTCATCGGCGGGGCAAGCGTGTACAGAACGCTGATCCCGTATTGCACGGAGGTGCTCGTCACAAAGGTGGAGACGGACGGCGGCGCGGACGTATTCGTGCCCGATCTCGACGCCGACGAGCGTTTCGAGCTGGTCCATATCAGCGACCCGCAGGACGACAACGGGTATCCCATTCGTTTTTGTACTTACGTCAACCGCGCGCCCGTATCTTTTTGAAAATCTGCGATTGAATTCCGCGCCCGCATTCAAAAAGCGGGCGCGGAATTTTGATCTGCGGCGAACTTTTTTCGATTTTGCGTTCTTTTTCGTTGTAATTTTTCCGCGAATGTATTATAATCTTCGGTGGATTTGAAGAGGTACTTATGATCAGAGAAGATTTAAGAAATATTGCGATCATCGCGCACGTCGATCACGGCAAGACGACGCTGGTCGATCAGATGCTCAAACAGAGCGGGACTTTCCGCGAAAATCAGGTCGTGGAGGACCGCGTGATGGACAGCGGCGATCTGGAACGCGAACGCGGAATCACGATCCTTGCAAAAAATACTTCCATTCACTACAAGGGCGTAAAGATCAATATCGTCGATACGCCCGGACATGCCGATTTTTCCGGAGAAGTGGAGCGCAGTCTGAAAATGGTTTCGGGCGTGCTCATTCTCGTGGACGCCGCCGAAGGCCCCATGCCGCAGACGCGCTTCGTGACGCAAAAAGCGCTTGAAATGGGCCATAAACTCATCATTGTCGTGAATAAAGTGGATCGGCCGGACGCGCGCGTCAAAGAAGTCGTCGACGAGGTTCTCGATCTTCTCATGGATCTGAACGCATCCGACGACCAGCTCGACAGTCCGTTTGTGTTCTGTTCGGGCAGAGCGGGGACTTCTTCGCTTGTCGAAGGCGAGGCGGGAACGGACCTCAAACCGCTCTTCGATACGATCCTCGAACATTTTCCGCCCTTGGAAATGGACGCCGAGGGGCCGCTTCAGCTTCTCGTTTCTTCGATCGACTACAACGAATACGTCGGGCGCATCGGGATCGGCAGGATCGAGCGCGGCGTTGCCCGTCAGGCCGCGGACGTCACGGTCTGCAATTTCAACCATAAAGAGGTGAATACCCGCGGAAAGCTCGTCAACCTCTATGAGATCGAGGGCTTGGAGCGAGTTCCCTGCGCCGAGGCAAAGGCGGGAGATATCGTATGCTTTTCGGGCCTTGAAAATATCAATATCGGCGATACCGTCTGCGCGTCGGACCGCGTGGAGCCTGCGCCTTTCGTAAAGATCTCCGAGCCGACCGTGGAAATGATTTTTTCCGTCAACGATTCCCCGTTTGCGGGAAAAGAGGGAAAATACGTCACAACGCGGCACTTGCGCGAGCGGCTTTACAGGGAATTGCTGCGTGACGTCTCGCTGCGCGTCGAAGATACGGATTCCACCGATTCCTTCCGCGTGAGCGGCAGGGGCGAAATGCACCTTTCGATTCTCATTGAAACGATGCGGCGGGAGGGGTACGAATTTCAGGTAAGTTCGCCCAAAGTGCTGTATAAAGAGATCGACGGCGTGAAATACGAGCCGGTCGAGCGGCTGATCGTCGATGTGCCGGAGGCGAGCACGGGCGCGGTATTCGAAAAAATGGGCGTCCGCAAGGGCGAACTTGTGCATATGAGCGCGATCGGTTCGCGCATGCGGCTGGAATTTCTCATTCCGGCGCGCGGCCTGTTCGGATATAAGAGCGAATTTTTGACGGACACCAAAGGGGAAGGGGTCATGAACTCCGTTTTCTTCGAATATCAGCCGTTCAAGGGCGAGATCCAGAGGAAGCAGACGGGTTCTCTTGTAGCGTTCGAGACGGGCGAAGCCGTAACTTACGGCCTTTTCAACGCGCAGGGAAGAGGCATGCTCTTTATCGGCGCGGGCACGCCCGTATACGAGGGAATGGTCATCGGAGTTTCGCCGAAGGCCGAGGACATCAACGTAAACGTCTGCAAGACGAAGCACCTTACGAATACGCGCTCCTCGTCGTCCGACGACGCGCTTCGGCTCATCACGCCCAAGAAACTCTCTCTGGAAGAGGCGCTCGAATTTATCGGCGACGATGAATTGCTTGAAATTACGCCGCAGAACGTGCGGATCCGGAAGCGCATTCTCGACGGCGAGCTTCGCGCAAAGGCACGTGCAAAGGCAAAATCGGGCGAATAAATAGTATTATCTCTGACATAGTACTTCGAAAATCCGTTGATTCGGCGCGTTTCGGAAGGATTTCCGGTATATTTCGGATCGGGGAACGGCCGCAGCCGGCCGCGGATATTCATAAATTTTCTCCCGCGCGCATACGATGGAGACATGCAGGATATCAAGCAAAGCGTACTTACCATCGAGCAGGAAAAGAAAATTACCATGACGGGCGTTTCTTCGGTCGACGCGTTTTCAGAGACTTCGATCGTGCTCACCGTGAACGGGAAACGCGTTCATTTTGCGGGCGCGCATCTGAAAGTTTTGGCTTTCTCGGAGGGAACGGGCAATTTTTCCGCCAGCGGCGAAGTCTATTCCGTGAAATTCGGCGGGGCGAAGGGCGGTTCTCTGAAAAAACTTTTCCAATAATATGGCAGAACAGATCTATTGTTTTCTCGTCTGTACTCTTGCGGGGGTCGCAGGCGGGTTTTTATATGATTTATGTTCCGCCGTTCGGTTTTTCGTGCGGAAAAAGTGGGTGAGGATCGTCTCGGACGTGCTGTTTTGCGCGCTGTTTGCGGCGGCGTATCTGGGTTTTTCCGTGTGGCTTGGGCTGCCGGCGCTGCGTTTTTACATGTTTGCGGCCTGTCTTTGCGGGTTTTTCCTGTACAGGAAAAGTTTCCACAAAACGGTTGCAATTTTGGCGCAAAAGATGTATAATGATTACAAAAGGATACGGAAGGGAAAACGAGTATGTCGAAAGGGACTTCGATGTCCGAAGAAAAAGCAAAGAGAATCGTCATAGGGGCAACGGCGGCAGGCGTGCTGCTTGTGATCGTTCTCGTTGTGATCCTCGTGGTTCAGTTTGTGCAGATGGGGGTCCGTCAGAGGAAGCTCGACGAGATCAAAACCGCACAGGATACGTATCGGCAGAAGCTCGAATCGCGTGAACGGGATCTTGAATGGTATGAATCCTGGTTCGGCATGTACAACGAAGCGCTGAAACAGGGATATAATTAAATGATTGCGATACTCGATATCGGTTCCAATTCCGTTCGTCTGATGCTTTGGGCGAACGGAAAATCTTTATATAAGAAAGTGGCGACGACCCGTCTTGCCGAGGGCGCCGCGCAGAGCGGGGTGCTTACCGAGCCGGCGATGGCCCGCACGGTCGCGGCGATCGGCGAATTTTGCGGCGAAGCGCGGGCGGCCGGGGCGCGGATCTATGCCTTTGCGACGGCCGCGGTGCGTTCTGCGCAAAACGGGACGGAATTTTGCAAGCGCACGGAAGCGGATTGCGGCGTTCTCCCGGAGATCATTTCGGGGGAGGAAGAAGCGCAGCTCGGGCTTACCGGCGCGCTCGGCTCGGGCGACGGCGGCGTGATCGACATCGGCGGAGCAAGCACAGAGGTCTGCTACCGCGAAGCGGGAAAAATTACATTTTCGGCGAGTTTGCCCGTCGGATGCGTGAAATTGTTCGACGTCTGCAAAGACGACCGTACGCGGCTGTCGCAGCGGATCGCGGAGGCGCTTTCTCCGCTGAACGGGATCGCTCCCGTCGGGGTCACATATTGCATCGGGGGAACGGCGGCGACCTTGGCGCGGATCCGGCTGGGACTGCCCCGTTACGACGCGGCGGTCTTGCAGGAAACTCCGCTCAAGGCGGCGTGGCTGCAGGAAGAAGCGGACAAGCTGCTTGCTCTTTCGGCAAAAGACCGGAAGAAGATCGCGGGAATGGATCCCGTCCGCGCAGACGTTATTGCGGGCGGCACGCTGCTTCTTTCGGAGATCATGAAAAAAATCGGGATCGGCGAGGCATTTTTCTCCGATCGCGACAACCTCGAAGGATTTTTAACGGCAAGGGGAATCGCATGAGCGGGAAAACGAAGAGAATTTTATATTATTTGGTTTCTTTGACGGGATTGCTTCTTGCGATCGCGGGAACCATACTCGAATGGTATTTTGCGCGGGGCGAGTATTATATTCTCCCGATCGTGGCGGCCTGTTTTCTGCTCTTGCCGCTCAACGTGATCCTCCATGAATTCGGGCACGTATTGTTCGGAGCGATGGCGGGCATGAAGTTCGTCTATGTAAAGATCGGGTATCTGATTTTCGGATCGCAGAACGGAACGCGCAGGGTACGATTCACGTTCGTTTCGGATACGGCGGGGGAAACGGGACTGTTCCCCAAATCGCCGAAGCACGTGCGCGGGAGATTTCTTTGGGCAACGCTCGGCGGCGCGCTGCTGAATTTTATCTATGCGGGCGTTTGGTTTGCGATGTATTTTTTCGTATCGCGCCATCCCGCGCTGTTATTTTTCGAAATGTTTGCGCCGCTGTCGCTCTACGAGGGATTGATGGCGCTGTTTCCCGTCGAATTGAAAACCGGCAAGACCGACGGACTGGTCGCTGCGGGACTTCTTCGCCGGAATCCCGAGGAATTGATTGCGACGCACGTTCTGGCGGCGCAGGGGTATCTGTACAAGGGCGGGTTTTCGGAGATCCCCGAGGGGATCCTGTTCGAATCTCCCGTCGTGCGGGCGGATCTGCCCGCGTGGCACGCTTTGCTTCTGCTGCGCATGCAATATTTTCTCAGCGAACAGAGAGAATCGGAGGCGCACGCCGTGCTTTTGCAGCTCGAGGCGATCAAAGACGAGCTTTCGGATGCGGCCGCGCGGGAGCTTTCGCGCTATACGGGATATTTCGAAGGAAACTTTACGGCGGAAAGGGGACCGCTTGCGGGCGTGAATCTTCTGGAAACGCGGTTGGAGCTTGAAACAGACAAAAAAAATTCTACCGGAAGGCAGAATTCGTTGGCATAAGTGAGAGTATTTTTTCCGTAGATACGGTGAAAATTTTATCGGCAGTACGCCCCGGGGAATATGAAGTTGTAAATCGGCCTTTTAATCCGAAAGACCGAGAAGATAATCCGAGGAAACGTTGAAATAACGAGCAATCTTCGCAATGTTGGATGCCGTCGGGTCGCTTTTATTCGTTTCCCAATAGCATACAATCCCCAAACTGACGCTCAGATCCCTCGCAACCGTCGCTTGTGATAGGCCTCGTTCTTTTCTCAGTTCCATGAGCCGTTCTGCAAAAACTTTCATGAGGTTATTATACTAAATTCCATTTATAATTGCAAATATTTTTTGGGTCAATTCGGATGTTTTACGCAGAAAAATCACAAAATGTTGTAAAAGGGTATCATAGATTTATCCGAATTCGCTGAAAAAAATCGAAAAGTTTCGATATGTTGAAAATTTTTGATATTTTTTGAGCAACCGAATTTTAATCGAAATTTTTTTAAGAATATTTAATTTTTTCTATTGACATTTTTTTTATTTGGTTTTATAATGTTCATGCTACACATTTTAATATCGCGTTCATTAGGGAATACTGGTGGTAAAAGTGTATTCTCTCGTCCCTTGAATGCGGATAATGTGTAGCAACATTGAGAGGTGCATTTTTCGTGCGCCTCCTCGCCCGAGGCGCATCTTTTATGCCCGTTTGGGAATCAGCGCTTTGTGACGGAATCCAGCAGTTTGAAATAATTACCGAACGTTTTTGCCGTGCAGCCGGGATTTTCGATTCTGATCCCGCCGCATTTCAACCCGATCAGTGCAAAAGCCATTGCGACGCGATGATCGTCGTACGTTTTGATCGTCCCGCCGCTGATCTTTGCGGGGCGAATGCGGATCTCATTTTCCGTTGCCGAAACGGGTACGCCGAGCGAGGTCAGATTTTCTGCGATCGCCTGCACGCGGTCACATTCCTGTTTGCGGATATGCGAGATCCCGCGCAGCACGGAAGGCGTGTCTGCAAACGGCGCAAGCGCGGCGACCGTGAGCGTCTGATCGGAAAAATCCCGCATGTTCACCCGGAACCCGCGATAACGTTTGACCGAAGTTCCGTCCGCGAGCAGGCCGTTTTCGGTGGCGATCAGCCGAACGCCTCTGCGCTTCAGCAATTCCAGAAAGCGGACGTCGCCCTGCAAACTTTCGGGCCGTACGCCGCGCACCAGCACGCGAACGCCGCAAAGGAGCGCAATGGCGTAAAAATAACAAGCGCCGGAGAGATCCGGTTCCACGGAAAATTCCGCGGGCGCTTCTCTTGCGGGAGTTACGACGATCGTGTTGCCCTTGCGCGTGCAGTGCGCGCCGAACTGTTCGAGCAGTGCGGCCGTCATGGCGATATAGCTTGCGCGGGTGCGTTTTCCCGTGAGTTTCAGCGTAAAAGGCGAATCGCCCGCTGCCGCGGCCAACATCACGCCGCTCGCAAATTGCGTACTTACGTCGGTATCGACCGTGAATTCATGCGCCGATAGCCCCGCGGAGGTCATCTTGAAAGGGAATCCCGTTCTCTGCGCGAGAGGTTCGATCCCGACTCCGTGCGCGGCGAATTCATTCAGAAAATCCATCGGGCGGGTCTCCATTTGCGCGGACGCGTGCAATTCGTAACTTCCTCCGCGGAAAGCGAGCATTGCCGTGAGAAACCGCGCCGCCGTTCCCGCGCTTCCCACTTGCAGCACCGCTTCGCGGCGGGGAATGTCGCCGCCGCAGCCATAGACGAGGATCCCGTCCGGCACCTGTTCCGTGCGGATCCCGAGCGCAGCAAGGCAGGAGAGCATATCGCGCGTGTCGGAACCGTATTCTCCGCAGCGCAGCAGACAGGTCCCTTTTAAGAAAGCAGCCAGCGCCAACGCGCGGTTGAGGATACTTTTGGACGAGGGCACAGATACTGCGATCGGATCCGCGGCCTCGCGCAAGGGTTGTACTTCGTAAAAATCCATAGGAAAAGTATAGCCGATCTATGCCGAAAAGTCAAGAAAATGTCAGCGGAAGCGGTCTTGAGTATCAGCTCCTTCGCAGCCGGCGGAAATATTTGCGCCTTACCGTAAACAGAGAGGGAAAGCTGATCGTATCCGCGCCAATGCTGTGCCGCCTGCGGGAGATCGAGGATTTTATCCGCCGGCACGAACGCTGGATCCTTTCCCGAATGCGTATGAAAAACGCCGTTACGCTTTCGGACGGCGAGACGGTTACTCTCTGCGGAACGGATTATACGATCCGAAACGGACGCCGCGCCGCCCTTGCGGACGGATGCGTGGTTCTTCCCGAGGAGGGGAGAACGGAGGCTTTCATTGCGCTTCTGAAACGGCTCGCGCAAACGCGCATGCAGACATTGCTCGACGCAATTTCCAATCGATATTGCCTTCGTTATGCGTCGATGAAAATCACATCGGCACGCGGGCGTTGGGGTTCGTGCAATTCGCAAAAGAAGATCTGCTTTTCTTTCCGAACGGTTTTTCTGCCCGACGAACTTGCGGAATATCTTGCCGTGCACGAGCTGTGCCATACGGTCCGCATGAACCACAGCCCGGATTTCTGGAGAGAGGTGGAACGGATCCTTCCGGATTATCTTTCCCGCAGAAAGGCGCTCAAAGGATATCTTTGGGCAATGAATTGCCTATAAAAAGCAGAATAAACGGATTTTATGTAGTACTATGTCAAACATAATAGTTCGTTTAACGGGAAAATGAGGCCCAAAATGAAGATTCTTGTTTATGGATTGGGGATCATCGGCGCTTCGATCGCGGCGGGACTGAAACGCGCCGGACATTATGTGGCTGGGCGCAATCGTACGAAAACTTCCGTGCAGTACGCGCTCGATCATGGTATGATCGATGAAGAGGCCGAGAGCTACGACGGCGCCGAAGTCGTCGTGCTTGCCTTGCCGCCGCGCGTCGTTCTGCGCGAGCTTGAGGAGGGGCGGTTTCCCGATGGGTGCGTCGTTACGGATATTTGCGGCGTGAAACTTCCGCTCGAACGGGCGGTGCTTGCAAAATCGCGGAATTATAAATATGTCGGACTGCATCCCATGGCGGGGAAAGAGACCGTGGGGATCGCTTCCTCCGATCCGGAACTTTTCCGGGGCGCCAATCTCGTGATCACGCGCAATGCCGGAACGGACGGCGCCGCGCTGAAAACCGTTCGCGCGCTTGCGGACGATCTCGGCTTCGGCACGATCGTGGAATGTTCCGCGGAAGAACACGACCGCATGATCGCGCTCACGTCGCAGCTTGCCCATATCGTTTCCAATGCCTATATCAAAACGCCGTCGGCCTGCGAATGCGCCGGATTCACCGGCGGAAGTTTTCAGGATATGACGCGGATCGCCTCTTTGGACGAGAACGTCTGGACGGAACTCTTTTTTCTCAATCGGGAGAATTTATCGCGGGAGATCGCGCGCCTTACAAAGGAATTGGAAGCCTATCGGGCCGCGCTCGACGCGGGAAATGAGGACGAAATGCGCATGCTCTTGCGGCGCGGAAAACAGTTTCATGAAGAATTTTTGAAAAAAAATCGCCGCAAATAGCAGAGAATCTTCCCGATTCTTATTTACAATCCCGGAAGATTGGTATATAATGGTTGTATCAATGACTCACAACTGCACCGTGCGGATCATTACGCAAACGAAAGACGGCGAAAGCTGTCTGGATTCGACGGGGATATTTTTGCCTCGCGGAAACGGTTTTACGTTATCTTATCGTACGGAAGGCGCTCCTACCGAGATCGTTTTTGAAAATCGGGAAATTCTGATGCGGCGAAAGGGCAATGTCACGCTTTTTGCACGGTTTTCGGAGGGAAATTTGACGGAGCTTGCCGTTGAAGAGGGCGGCAAGAGCGGAACGATCCCCGTTCGGACGGTTTGTATCGGATCGGAGCGGACCGCGCGTCAAATACATATCATCCTTGACTATGATTTATTGTTTGAATCGATTGCGCATTTCCATTTGGATATCATGATATCCGTTTCGGAGGGGCCATGAAATTAACTTATTTCGGACATTCCTGTTTTGCGTTGGAAAACGCAAAGGGCGTGAAGATCGTCACGGATCCTTACGGAGAGATCGGTTATCGCATGCCGCGCGTGCGGGCGGACGCCGTAACGGTCAGCCACGCGCATTACGATCATAATCATGTGAGCGCGGTAGAGGGGGCGGCTCTGTTCGATCGCGCGGGCAATTATTCGCTCGGCGGGATCGATTTTTACGCGGTGCCGAGTTTTCATGACAACGTTCGCGGCGCCAAACGAGGAGCCAATCTTGTTTTTGTATACGATATCGACGGAATTTGCGTCTGTCATATGGGGGATATCGGCATGAAAGCCGAAACGTTTCCCTTTGATTCTTTGAAAAAAGTGGACGTGCTTCTCATTCCCGTCGGCGGCACTTACACCGTCGACGCGGAGGGAGCGGCAGAATATGTCCGTCGGATCTCACCTTCCATCGTGATCCCAATGCACTATAAAACGCGCGACTTGAATATTGCGATCGAAGGCGCCGAACGGTTTTTGGACGCGCTTGACTGTCCCAAAGAGTACGTCGGCGGCGAATTGCAACTGACCGCAGAGGACTGCGGAAAATATCGAAAAATAATGTTAATGGAGCGCATAAAGAATGGAATTAACGCTTGAAGAGAAAAAATATCAAGAGTTTCTTAACACACTTCCCATCACGACGCTGCGCGTTGTAGGCAGAAAATACGGCGTGCGTCAGCCTGCCGCGATCAGCAAAAGCGATCTGATCGGCGAGATCATCGATATCTTGACGGAAAAAATAGAGCCTGCGCCCCGTTCCAATCGCGGCGCGCCCGTGAAGCAGTCGTATATCGACCCCGAGATCCTGCGTACGCTGGAGGGCATCAAGCGCGACTTCGGCTCTCGGGCGCAGGGAAATTCCATGTCTGTGGAGAACGGCGACCCCGCGGAGAATCTTTTCGACCGGCCCATGTGCTCGGGCATTCTGGAGATCACGCAGGGCGGATACGGCTTTATCAGGATCAGAAATTGCCAGCCTTCGAACGAGGGGGACGTATTTATTCCCTCGCCGACCATTCACGCATACAAGCTGCGCGAGGGGGACTTTATCACGTGTACCGCCAAGCCCCGCCAGAAAAACGATTCCGCGGCGATCGACCAGATCCTGAACGTAAACGGCTTGCCGGTCGGCAGTTACGAACAGCGGCCGTTCTTCGATACGCTCACCGCGAAATACGCAAACGAGAAGATCGCGCTTTCCGAAAATTTCAACGACGTTTCCTTGCGGATTCTGGATCTGTTTACGCCCATCGGAAAGGGACAGCGCGCGCTCATCATCGCACCGCCCAAGGCGGGGAAAACGACGCTTCTGAAATCCGTTGCGCGGGCGATTTCCGAAAACCACAGCGAGATCTGCCTCATCATCCTGCTGATCGACGAACGCCCGGAAGAAGTGACGGATATCCGTACCAGCGTCGAAAACGCCGAAGTCGTCTACTCCACGTTCGACGAGGGGGCGGATCACCACATCCGCGCGGCGGAACTCACGCTTGCGCATGCGAAACGCATGGCGGAACTCGGCAAAGACGTCGTGATCCTTCTCGATTCGCTCACCAAACTGACGCGCGCTTATAACTATGTGGTCGAAAGCACGGGGAAAACGCTTACGGGCGGTCTGGACGCCGCGGCTTTTGCGGAACCCAAACGCTTCTTCGGCGCCGCGCGCAACACGGTGGAATCGGGAAGTCTTACGATTTTGGCCACCGCGCTCGTGGAAACGGGCAGCCGCATGGACGATATTATCTATGAAGAATTCAAGGGAACGGGCAATTCGGATATCTTCCTGTCCCGCGATCTTGCGGAGCGCAGGATCTTCCCCGCGATCGATATCCGCCGTTCCGGCACGCGGAAAGAGGAGATGCTTCTCAGCAAAGAGGAGCTTGCCTGTGTGTATAAATTGCGCGAACGGGGACTTACGGAAAATGCCGCCGGTCTCATCGATATGATCAAGCGGACGGAAAACAACGCCGAATTCATTACGCGGCTCCCCGAATGGCTTCGCGTTTACAAAAATTCCTGATCGGGGGATAAGTATGATTGTCGGAATCGATCTGGGGGGAATGTCGGCAAAGGGCGCCTGCCTTGCGGACGGAAAACTTTTCGGCAAGACCCGCGTCGCCACCTCGGCCGCAGATTCTCCAGAAAAAACCGCCGAAGCGCTTGCGGATTTGAGTTTCCGCGTTGCGCAGAACGCCGGAATTTCTTACGACGACGTGGAGGCGATCGGGATCGGCGCGCCCGGCGTCATCGACAGCGCGAACGGCGTTGTGGTCCAGTGGTCCAATTTTGCATGGAACAACGTGCCGCTTGCCGCGCTTGTGAAAAAATATGCGGGAAAACGGACGTTTGTGCTCAACGACGCAAATTCCGCCGCGCTCGGCGAAGTCAGATTCGGCGCGGGAAGACGGTTCGAAGATTGCGCTTTGGTGACGATCGGCACGGGCGTCGGCGCCGGGATCGTGATCGGCGGAAAACTTTTTGAAGGATTCCGCGGCGCGGGCACGGAATTCGGGCACACGATCATCCGTCAGAACGGCAGATTGTGCACGTGCGGCCGGCGCGGATGTCTCGAGAGTTATGCTTCCGCCGCCGCGCTCATCCGCGCAACGCGAGATGCCATGCGGAAAGATCGCGAAAGTTTGCTCTGGGGATTCGCGCACAGCCTCGATGAAGTTGACGGCAGAACGGTATTTTTGGCGGCAAAAGAGGGCGACGCGTGCGCGCGGGATGTTTTAAGAAAATTTATCGCCGCGCTCGGAGAGGGCATTGTCAATCTCGTCAATCTGCTGCGCCCGCAGGCGGTTTTGCTCGGCGGAGGGATCTCGGCGGAAGGGGAAGCTCTTTTGAAACCCTTGCGGAAATTTGTGTTTCCGAGGCTCTATGTTCTGGATTACGCTCCGCTCGAACTCCTCTGTGCGGCTTTGGGAAATGATGCGGGCCTGTACGGCGCGGCCGTGAACGCACAGGAAAAAATATAAATCATATGATTAAAAAACCGTCCTTGTTAAAAAACCGTCCTTGCAAGGACGGTTTTTTGAACGATTATTTCTTTTTCGGTTTTGTCATGAGATAGTAGCAAATTCCGAAAACGACAACTCCGAAGAAGAAAATGATGGGGACGACGATGAAAGTCGCAAGATCGGTTTTGCTCGAGAAGTCGATCTTCACGGAGAGAGCGACGATCAGCGTAACGATCACGCATAGCGCATAGATCACGATCGCATTGATCAGCGCAGGGCCTTTTCTTCGGATCGAGCGTTCGCCGCAATGGTTCGCATAGAGCAGGCCCGTCACAAGCAGAACCGTCAGGCCGATGGCCCAGATGAGATAGGGGTAGAAGAGCGGCAGTCCGTAGCTTCTACGAACGGAAAGCGCAATGCTTCCTTCGATCACGCAAATCACAAAGAGCACGATCGCGCTTAAAAAGAGCGCCTTTCCTTTATGTACGGTATTTGTCGCGTATTCGTGCTTTTCTTTCAGAGGCGTCCCGCCCGTCGTCGAGACACGGATCCCGTCGTGAGCGGCACGGGATTCCAGATCCTGAAAATCGATCCCGTCCAACGAACGCGCCCGCGCGGGTTCCCGATCGGGCTGTACCGCGCCCGCATAGATGCGCTGCACAACGGTACGGTAATTCGGATCCGCGGATCCGGACAGCGGCTGTTCGGGGGGAGGCGACTGCGTTTCCCGATCGTCGGCCGCGGAATTATAATAGGTATATTCTTCCGTTTCCCGGGGTTGGGCAGGCGAATTCACGAGCTTTAAGTAATTGTTGTGGAGCAGCTGTTGTTCGCGCTGGCGGAATAATTCTTCCTGCTCTTCTTTGATCTTGCGCGCTTGTTCTTCGAGTTCGACGACGTGCGCATGACGTTCCGCTTCGATTTGTTCGTCGCGCTGGCGGAGAAGTTCGGCAAAGCGCCCGCGTTCTTCGTTATAGAACGTTTCGCGTTCGTTGAGCTTGGTTTCGCGTTCTTTGATCTGCTCTTCCTGCGCGCGCATGCGTTCCGCATTGACTTCTTCGAGATCTTTTCTGCGCGCTTCCGCTTCCTCGAAGATGCGCTTGCGTTCCGCGTCCTCGGCCTCTAATTCCGCCTTCCTTTTTGCGAGTTCTTCGTCGAGAATGCGTCTGGATTCCGTTTCGAGGGCTTCCATTTCCGCCTTTTTTGCGGTTTCTTCCTCTTCGAGCAAACGCCGCCGCATCGTCTCTTCCGCGTCGAGCGCTTCTCTTCTTGCCGTTTCTTCCTCGTCGAGGCGGCGCATGCGCTCTTCGAGTTGCGCGTATTCCGCAGCGCGTTCGGCGTCCCGCGCAGCCTGCGAAGCCGCCGCGCCCCGAAGTTGCTCCGATCTGAGCGTCTCCAGATGTTCGCGTTCCTCTCTGATCACGCGTTCGCGTTCCGAAAGTTCCTTTTCCCGCCAGTCACGCTCGCTCGCAATGGCCTCGTTGCGCGCCTTGATTTCCTCTTCAAAGCGAAGTTTTTCGGTCTCCAAAGCGCGTTGTTTCTCTTCAAGCTCGGCATTTTTTTGTGCAAATTCCGCATTGAGCCGTTCGCGGTCGAGCGTATCGTCGAAGCTGGGTTCATATTCCAATTCGTCGTCCTCGCCTTCGCGGGAGGGGACGCGGGAAGTGGAATTCCGCAAAACGCGCATATTGACCGCGGTCGGCGCGGGATTGCTGAAATCAAAGTCCTTGTCCGAGATGAGAGAATCGATCACGGTACGGGAATATTCCCATTCCGATTGATTTTGTTCGGAAATGGCCTTGCCTTCGTCGGTGAGCGAAAAATATTTTCTTCTGCCGCCCGCGACGGAACCGCCCCAATAGGACGTTACGTATCCGTCTTTTTCAAGGCGCTTCAGAGCGCTGTACAAAGAAGGTTGTTTGAGCGAATACTGTCCGTGGCTCTTGCGTTCGATCTCGGCAATGATCTCATAGCCGTATTTATCTCCCTCGTAGAGCGCCCGCAGGATGATCGTATTGATGTGCCCGCGGATGAGGTCGGAGCTGATGGATTTTTCTTCTTTCTCTTGGGACTGTTCTTCAAGATTTGCTTCGTCGTCCATACCTGTTCCTCCTATGTTGACCTAATTATACTACATATAGAAAATTTTGTCAATAGTTGAAGTACTATGTGTGACATAAATTCTTGATTTTTTTTGTTTTTTTTCATTTTACGAGGCATTTTTGCATAGCAAAATATGATGGGAATCTTGCGGAGTGCGCTTTTTATCGTAGGAGGGGCAATCGGAGCCGGATTTATCTCCGGCGCGGAGCTTGTCCGCTTTTTTCATACAAAATACTATGCGATCCCCGTTTTGGTTTCTTCCGCGCTGTTTTGCATGATGTGCGCGCTCTTTTTGCGGCTCGGGAAAAAGCACGGCGGATATGAGGGAGCGCTCAGATCGCTGTTCGGCAAAGGGGCGCCGTGGATCCGTACGCTCATCACGCTGTGCTCGCTGTTTCCGTGCGCGGCAATGCTGGCGGGACTTGATGCCTTGCTTCCGTCTCTTTCTCCGCTGCTTTCGCTGGGCGGCCTCGTTCTCTCGGCGGCAGTGGTCGTGCGGGGGACGAAAGGGATCTCTCTTCTGAATCTTGTGCTCGTGCCGGCGCTGCTTGTTTTTGTGTTTGCATACGGCGGCATGAATTTTGCGCCGATTCGTTTTTTTGCGGCGGATCTTCCCGGCGGCGCGCTGTACGCGGGATTAAACGTCTTTCTGATGGCGCCGGTCCTTATGGACGCCGGGCGGGAGATCAAACGGATCGCGCCGCCCTCGATCCTCGCGGCGCTGCTCGTCGCGCTCGCCGCATTTTCCGTGTTGGGCTGCGTGAACGGCGCGGGGGAAGATGCCTTGCATGCGGAAATGCCGTTTCTCTATGTCATGCAGGGCAAAACGGTATTTTCCGCGGCCGTCGGACTTGCGATCCTTACGTCGCTTGCTTCGTCGCTGTTTCCGCTGCTGAATATCTGCGAGGGACTTCGCGGGGAAAAAAAGTACGCCGCAAAGACAGGCGTGCTCTTTGCGGCGTTTGCGCTTTCCCGTATGGGACTTTCGGAAATCGTAACTTATTTTTATCCGGTCGAGGGAATATTCGGACTGTGCTTTTCAGCTTTCGGAATTTTTCACGAGAAGTTTTTCGAGAAGCACGACCAAAAAATACATGCCCGCGGCGAGGATGCAGAGGATGCAGGTGGAAGTCATCACGAGATCGAGCTTAAACACCTGTCCTCCGTACACGATCAAATAGCCGAGTCCCGCACGCGAAACGATGTATTCGCCCATGATCGAGCCGATCCAAGCCATTCCGACGTTGATTTTCAGCATGGAAATAAACGAGGGAACGGAGGAGGGCACGACAAGTTTGGTAAGGATCTGCAATTTGGAGGCGCCCATCGAACGCAGAAGAAGGATCTTATTGTGATCTGTTGCGATGAACGCCGAGAGCATGTGCATGATCGCGACAATGAGTCCGACGATCAGCGTCATGAATAAGATCGCCTTGCTTCCCGTGCCGAACCAGATGATGATCAAAGGGCCGAGCGCGATCTTCGGCAGGGCGTTCAGCACGACGATATAGGGTTCGAGGACTTTCCGCAGCGTCTCGCTCCACCATAGCGCCAGCGCGATGGCGTACCCCAGCACGACGGCGAGAACAAACCCGACGAGCGTTTCCCAAAGCGTAGTGCCGATATGATAAAACAGGGTGCCGTCACGATAGAGCGAAGCGATCGTCTTGCCGATGCGCGAGGGGGAGCTTACGAGGAAGGAATCCACCCATCCGAGTTGCGTGGAGAGTTCCCAAAGCCCGAGAATGAGCAGAAGCAACCCGATGCGCAGGGACCAGACAAGCACAAGATTTTTTCTGCGTTTTTTCAGAAAACGCGCGTGTTCGGCGGAATATGACTGCTTTTTTTTCATCATCCGTTCAGCTCCTTCCATAGTATTTCAAACCAACCGGAAAAGCTGCTCATTTCCCTGCGTTTCAGGGGATTCACAACGTCTCCGAAATCGAGTTGGTGCGTAAACGTGACGCGGGCAGGGCGTTTCGAGAGCACAAGCACGCGATCCGCCAGCGAGATGGCTTCCGAAATGTCGTGCGTGATCAGAAGCGCCGTTTTTCCTTCGCTTCGGATGATCTCCGAAACGTCCTCCGTCACATTCAGGCGGGTCTGATAGTCCAGTGCGGAAAACGGCTCGTCGAGCAGAAGCACATCCGGATCCGTTGCGAGCGTGCGGATGAGCGCGGCGCGCTGCCGCATTCCGCCGGAAAGCTGCGAGGGATAACTCTGTAAAAAGTCGCCGAGTCCGTATTTTTCGGCGAGCGCACGGGCGCGCTCCATGTTTTGGGCCGTCTTTTGCCGCTTGATCTCCAGCGGGAGATAAATATTTTTTTCGATCGTACGCCACGGAAAGAGTTCGTCTTTCTGGAGCATATAACCGCAGCTTCCGTGCCGCTCGACCGTTCCTTCCGAGGGTTTCAACAGTCCGGCCGCAAGGGAGAGCAAGGTCGTTTTTCCGCAGCCGGAGGGGCCGATCACAGCGACGAATTCACCTTCGGCGATCGTAAAAGTCAGATGTTCCGCCGCCTTGGTTTCGCCGCGCTTGGTGTGGTAGATGAGGGACACATCGGAAAATTGCAACATTTCCTTTTTCATATGCAAACCTTCCGTTTTTCAGATGTATATTATTTTTTGAGCGAAGCGTAAACTTCCTTGACGTAACTGTTATCGACGAATAGACCGATCTCGGCGCGTTTGGGAAGTTCTCCCGCCGATTCGATGATATCCTGCAGACGGTTGAAGCTTTCTTCGGTCATGACCATATCGGTCGCCCAGGCGTCGATCTTCTGATAGCTGGCAACGCTTGTCGTGAGCGAGGCTTTCGCGGTATCCGCAAACTGATCGGTGAGGAAGTCCGCAACGGTCGCCGCATCGTTGGTTTGAGCGAATTCCACCGCTTTGAGCATTGCGCGCAGGAATCCTTTTACGGTTTTTTCGTTTTTGTCGATCCACGATCTCTTGGCAATGAAGCTCGTGTAGGGCACGACGCCGCCCGCCTCGCCGACGGAAGCCACGATATAGCCCTTGCCGGAGGCTTGCACGTCGGAAGCGACGGGTTCGAACATTGTGCAGTATTCCGCGGTGCCTTCCAGAAAGGCCGCGGTCATGTTGTTGAAAGAGACGTCGAAGTTGAGGTTGATCTCCTCGTCCGTGAAGCCGTGTTCGCGCAGAACGTACTCAAACGTCATTGCGGGAACGCCGCCCTGCCGGCCGGCCAGAATTTCTTTGCCTTTGAGGTCTTCCCACTTGAACGTCGCAGCTTCGTCTTTGCGCGAAACGAGGAAAGAACCGTCGCGTTGGGTGAGCTGGCCGAATACGGTGGGAACGTCCTGCATGCCGCCGAGCGCAACGTAGAGCGCCGCTTCGGGGCCGCAGAAGCCGATATCCGCACCGCCGGAGAGCACGGCGGCCATAACGTTGTCCGCGCCGCCGCCGTTGGTGAGCGAAATTTTAATGCCTTCGTCCTTAAAATAGCCGAGCGAATCGGCGAGGTACATCGGGGCATAAAAGATGGAATGCGTTACTTCATTGATTCGGACGGTTTTCAGGCCGTCTTTATTTCCGCCGCAGGCGGAGAGGGGAAGGAGGGCGAAGAGCGCCGCTCCTAAAATTGCGGGTAATTTTTTCATAGTTCACTCCGTGAAAAATTGGAATAATATATTTTATGTGCACGGCGGATTTATTGACAATGGGAAAAAAATGGTTTATAATAATTCGGTATTACATTTTGCGAGTAGTTTTATGAAAAACATGCAAACGACCTACAATCCCGGGGACTTCGAAGGGAAAATATACGAAAATTGGATGAAAAACGGATGTTTTTCCTCCAAAATCGATCCGGATAAAGTTCCTTTTACCGTGATGATGCCGCCGCCCAACGTAACGGGACAGCTGCATATCGGCCACGCCATGGATGAAACGATGCAGGATATCGTCGTGCGATTCAAGCGGATGCAGGGATATTCCGTTCTCTGGCAGCCCGGGACCGATCACGCTTCCCTTGCGACGGAACACAAGATCGTCGAGGCCCTGCGCGAAGAGGGGATCTCCAAAGAGTCGCTCGGCAGAGAGGCGTTTTTGGAACGCGCGTGGCAGTGGAAAGAAAAATACGGCGGAAAGATCGTGGATCAGCTGAAAAAACTCGGTTCTTCCTGCGATTGGTCTCGTCTTGCCTTCACGATGGACGAAAAATGTTCGCGCGCCGTGAGAGAGGCATTTTTCCGGCTTTACGAAAAAGGACTGATTTACCGCGGAAGCCGCATCATCAACTGGTGCCCGGACTGCAAAACGGCGCTTTCGGACGAGGAAGTGGAGTACGCCGAAGACGCGGGTTCGTTCTGGTACTTCCGCTATCCCGTAGACGGCTCGGATGAATTTATCACGATCGCGACGACGCGGCCGGAAACCATGCTCGGAGATACCGCCGTGGCCGTCCATCCGGAGGACAAGCGATATGCTTCCTTCGTCGGAAAAATGCTCTTATTGCCGCTTACGGACCGAAAGATCCCCGTCGTTGCGGACGAATATGTCGATCCCGCGTTCGGTACGGGCGCCGTGAAGATCACACCCGCGCACGACCCGAACGATTTCGAGGTCGGACTGCGCCACGATCTGCCCATGATCCGCATTCTGAACGACGACGGCACCGTCAATCAGGCGGGCGGAAAATTTTGCGGCCTCGACCGTTACGAGGCGAGGAAGCGCGTCGTGGAAGAGATGCGTGCGCTCGGGCTTCTCGTGAAAGTTGAAGCGCACACGCACAACGTGGGGCATTGCCACCGCTGTCATGCGACGGTGGAGCCGCTCGTTTCCAAGCAATGGTTTGTCAAAATGGCGCCGCTCGCAAAGCCGGCGATCGA
This sequence comes from uncultured Clostridia bacterium, assembly GCA_947589085.1. Lineage (GTDB taxonomy): Bacteria > Bacillota > Clostridia > Christensenellales > Borkfalkiaceae > Gallimonas. The sequence continues at coordinate 282,200 of CANPZD010000001.1, read as the reverse complement.
TGCGGTGATGAACAACAAGACGAAGTTCACGCCCGATCGTTTTGCGAAAATCTATTATAATTGGTTGGAAAATATCCGCGATTGGTGTATTTCCCGCCAACTCTGGTGGGGGCACCGCATTCCCGTATGGTATTGCGAGGATTGCGGAGAAGTGATTTGCGCCCGCGAAACGCCTGAGATCTGCCCGAAGTGCAAGAGCGCGCATCTTCATCAGGATGAGGACGTGCTCGATACGTGGTTTTCCTCGGCGCTCTGGCCGTTTTCCACGCTCGGCTGGCCGGAAGAGACGCCCGAATTCAAATATTTTTATCCCACCGACCTGCTCGTTACGGGATACGATATCATTCCGTTCTGGGTCATGCGCATGATGTTTTCCGGATTGCGCTATACGGGCAAAGTGCCGTTCCGCGATGTTCTCATTCACGGATTGGTCCGCGATGCGCAGGGCAGAAAGATGTCCAAATCCCTCGGAAACGGGATCGATCCGCTCGAAGTGATCGAAAAATACGGCGCCGATTCTCTGAGGCTCGCCCTGATCACGGGCGTTGCGCCCGGCAACGATACCCGCATGACGGATACGAAGCTCGAAGCCGCGCGCAATTTTATCAACAAGGTCTGGAACGCTTCCCGTTTTGTTCTCATGAACGCGGCGGATCGCGAACTTCCTTCCGGCCTCGGCGCCTGCAAATTGCAGCCCGCAGACCGCTGGATCATCTCGCGTCTCATGACGACGATCCGAGAAGTGACGATCGCGCTTCAGAAATACGACCTCGGGATCGCTGCGGACAAGGTGATCGATTTCGCATGGAACGACTTCTGCGATTGGTATATCGAACTTTCGAAGCCCGCGCTCTACGGCGAAGATCCGGAGAGGAAGAGTTCCACGCTCGGCGTTCTGATGTTTGTGCTGGAAAATACGCTGAAATTGCTGCATCCGTTTGCGCCCTTTGTCACGGAAGAAATTTACGGATATCTCCCGGGGACCGAGGGGCAGATCATGCTTGCGGATTTCCCGCGGTACAATTCCAAACTTGCGTACAAGGAGGAGGCAAAGGCGTTCGAAGGCGTGATCGAACTCATCAAGGCGGTGCGCGCCATCAAAGTTTCGGTCAACTGTCCGCCGGCGAAAAAAGTAAGACTCTTTCTCGTGACCGACGCAAAGCGGCTTGTGAGCGTGAATAAAAATTCCATCTTGCGTCTTGCCGGGGCAAGCGAGATCGACTTCATCGACGACGGCGCGCGGGCGGGGGACAAGACGATCTCCCGGATCACGCCGGCCGCGCAGGTCTTCGTGCAGCTGGGCGACCTCGTCGACCTCGAAGAGGAGCGGACGCGTCTGAAAAAGGAGCTTGAACGCGTCATGAACGAAATTTCCCGCGCGGGCAGCATGCTTGCCAACAACAATTTCGTTGCGAAGGCGCCCAAAAAGCTTGTGGACAGCGAGCGCGCCAAGCTGGAAAAATATCTCGACATGAAGGAAAAAATCGAACAGCAGCTCAAATCTCTGTAATCGTGACCCGCCTGAAAAGGCGGGTTTTCCGCATCGCGGGGAAAGGGATCCGCCGTTGAAAAATCATACGGAATTTCGGGCGTTTCAAACGGTCGCCCATTTTGGGAAATCCATGTTTGAGCGTTGACATTTTTGGCAAAATTTGGTATGATAAATAAGAAGCAGTATTTTTGGAGGAAGTCATGAAAGACTTCATTGTAAGCGACGAGGAATCCCTCGAAAAATTGCTTGCGCGCGTTCGCGCCGCGCAGCAGAAATTTGCCGCATACACGCAGGAGCAGGTCGACGAAATTTTTTATCGCGCCGCGCTTGCCGCGAACAAAATGCGCATTCCGCTTGCCAAAATGGCAGTCGAAGAGACTGGAATGGGGGTGGTGGAGGATAAGGTGATCAAGAATCACTATGCCTCCGAATATATCTACAACGCCTATAAAAATACCAAGACCTGCGGCGTTATCGAACACGACGAAGGATTCGGATTTACCCGGATCGCAGAACCCATCGGGGTGATCGCCGCGATCATTCCCACGACGAATCCCACGTCTACGGCGATTTTCAAGTGTCTCATCAGCCTGAAAACGCGCAACGGACTCATCATCTCTCCGCATCCGCGTGCGAAAAAGTGTACCATCGAAGCGGCAAAAATCGTTTTGCAGGCAGCCGTGGAAGCCGGCGCGCCCGAGGACATCATCGGCTGGATCGATCTGCCCACCGTTCCGCTTTCCGGCATGATCATGCGCGAGGCGGATATGATCCTCGCGACCGGCGGCCCCGGAATGGTGAAAGCGGCATATTCCTCCGGGAAACCTGCGCTGGGCGTCGGCGCGGGCAATACTCCCGCCGTTGTCGATTCTTCCGCGGATATCCGGCTGGCCGCGTCCTCGATCCTTCATTCCAAGACGTTCGATAACGGAATGATCTGCGCCTCCGAACAATCGGTCATCGTTCTGAAAGAGATCTATCAGGATTTCAAAGAGGAGATGCAGCGGCGCGGCGCGTATTTTCTTTCCCCGGAGGAGATCGAGAAAACGCGCAAAACCATGTTTGTCAACGGGGCGCTCAATTCCCGGATCGTCGGGCAGAGCGCCGCGACGATCGCCGCGATTGCGGGCTTCGACGTGCCTGCGGATACCCGCGTGCTCGTCGGCGAGGTGGAGAGCGTGGATATTTCCGAAGAATTTGCGCATGAAAAACTCTCGCCCGTGCTTGCGATGTACCGCGCGGAAAATTTCGAGGACGCCGTGGCAAAGGCGGATCGTCTCATTCGGGACGGCGGTCTCGGGCATACTTCTTCGCTGTTCATCAACGTCACGGCGGAAAATGAAAAAATCGCCTATTTCCGTTCCGTGATGAAAACCTGCCGTATCCTGTTGAATACGCCGTCGTCGCACGGCGGGATCGGCGATCTCTATAATTTCAAATTTGCACCGTCGATGACGCTCGGCTGCGGATCCTGGGGCGGAAATTCCGTCTCGGAAAACGTCGGCGTAAAACATCTGATCAATATCAAAACCGTTGCGGAAAGGAAGGAAAATATGCTTTGGTTCCAAGCTCCCAAAAAGGTCTATTTCAAACGAGGCTGTCTCGGCGTCGCCCTCAAAGAACTCGGCAAAGAGAAGTACAATAAGAAAAAAGCGTTCATTGTTACGGATAAATTTTTATTCGAAAGCGGCTTCACCAAGCGCGCGACGGATATTCTCGACGAACTCGGGATCGTGCATGAGACGTTTTTCAACGTCACCCCCGATCCGACGCTTGCCTGCGCCGACGAAGGCGTCAAGCGGATGCGCGAATTTGCGCCGGATGTGATCATTGCCGTCGGAGGGGGTTCTCCCATGGACGCGGCCAAGATCATGTGGGTCTTGTACGAACATCCGGAAGCGGATTTTCAGGATATGGCGATGCGCTTTTCGGATATCCGGAAGCGGATCTATACGTTCCCGCACATGGGCGACAAGGCGCTCTTCGTTGCGATCCCCACGACGGCGGGCACGGGCAGCGAAGTTACGCCGTTTGCCGTGATCACCGATGAGAAAACGGGCGCCAAATATCCGCTTGCCGACTATGAACTCATGCCGGATCTTGCGATCGTAGACGCGGATCTCATGATGAATATTCCGAAAGGTCTTACCGCGGCAGCCGGGATCGACGCTTTAAGCCACGCTCTCGAGGCGATCGCGTCCGTCATGGCGACGGATTTTACGAACGGCATTGCCAAAGAGGCGGTCAGACTGATTTTTGAATTTCTGCCGCGCGCCTATCGGGCGGGCGCGGCGGATCCCGAAGCGCGTGAACGCATGGCAAATGCCGCCACAATGGCGGGAATGGCCTTTGCGAACGCATTTCTCGGCGTTTGCCATTCCATGGCGCACAAACTCGGCGCATATTTCCACCTTGCGCACGGCGTTGCGAATTCGCTGTTGCTCGAAGAAGTCATCCGATTCAACAGCGCGGATGCGCCCGCGAAGATGGGCACGTTCCCGCAGTATGCGTACCCGCAATGCAAATCGCGCTATGCGGATGTCGCGCGGTATATCGGACTGCAAGGCGCTTCGGACGATGAACTCGTGGAGGCCTTGATAGCAAAAATCAAAGCTTTGCAGCGGGAAGTGGAGTTGCCCGAGACAATTTCCGCAGCGCTCAAAGGCAAAGTTACCGAAAAGAATTTCCTCGCAAAACTCGACGAGATGTCGGAAGCGGCGTTCGACGATCAGTGTACGGGCGCCAATCCCCGCTATCCGCTGATCAAAGAGATCAGGCAGATGTATCTCAACGCTTACTACGGGAGAAAATGACCGTTTGTTTATGAAAAAGACGGCAAGAGACCTTGCCGTCTTGCTTTTTTTTCGGAGGTTTTATGAGAGGCGCGCTTACCGCGATCAATCGGATCCGCAGAAAGGTCTTTGTCGAAATCGCCCGCATTGCATTCGATTCCGAGGCGGAACAGGGAGAGCTTGAAGCGATTCCCTATAAGATCACGCCGACGGAACGGCCGCAGTTTCGGGAGAGCGTCTATCGGGAACGCGCAATCGTTTCAGAGCGCGTGCGTCTTGCACTGGGCCTGTCGCTGAATCCGCAGGATAAGCCCGTGCACATCACGGACGGATTTGATAAAAGCAATATCGCCGAGCGCTATTACGAGCCTCCGCTCATGCAGGTGATCCCGTCCGCCTGCGATAAGTGCGAGGAAAATTGCTATGATGTGAGCAACCATTGCAGAAAATGCGTGGGACGCTATTGCGTCGCGGCCTGCCCGACGGGGGCGGTTTCGGTCCGCGAGGACGGATATGCGGTCATCGACCGAGAAAAATGTATCCGATGCGGAAAGTGCAAGGCCGCCTGCCCGTACGACGCGATCACACATCGGCTGCGCCCGTGCGCCGTTTCCTGCGGCGTAAACGCGATCTCGTCAGACAGTCTCGGCCGGGCATACATCGATCCGGAAAAGTGCGTCGGATGCGGCCAATGTATGGTGACATGCCCGTTCGGCGCGATCGCCGATAAATCGCAGATCTATCAGCTGATCCGGGCCATGAAAAAGGGAGACGAGATCATTGCCGAGGTAGCGCCGGCGATTATCGGGCAATTCGGCGCGGATGTTCCGCTCGGCAAGATCCGATCGGCGCTGCTTGCGCTCGGGTTTTCCGACATGAAAGAAGTTGCCGTCGGCGCGGATATCAGCGCTTCGGCAGAGGCGCAAACGTATGCGAACGAAGTTGCAACGGGGAAACTGCCGTTCTTGCTCACTTCCTGCTGCCCCTCATGGAGCATGCTTATCAAAAGACAGTTCCCCGAGACCGCGGAATCGGTTTCCGGAAACCTGACGCCGATGGTGGCGACCGCCCGCGCGATCAAACGGCGCCGGCCGAATGCCCGCGTGGTTTTTATCGGACCGTGCGCCGCAAAAAAGCTGGAAGCGATGCGCTCTTCCGTGCGAAGCGACGTGGATTTTGTGATCACGTTCGAAGAACTTGCCGCGATTTTCGAGGCGAGGGGGACCGATCCTGCGGCGATGAATGCGCTCGGAGAGGAGGAGATCGCCACGGCTGCGGGAAGGGGATACGGCGCGGCGGGCGGTGTGGCAAGCGCCGTGGAGGTTTGCGTCAAAGCGCGCTATCCAGAAATCGAAGTAAAAATCGAGCATGCGGAAGGACTGTTTGACTGTAAAAAAATGCTTCAGCTTGCAAGTCACGGAAAAAAGACAGGCTGTCTCATCGAGGGAATGGCGTGCCCGGGAGGCTGTGCGGGCGGCGCGGGCGTCAACATTCCGGTCGAGAAAGGGGTTGCGGAAATCAGGAAATTTGCCGCAGAAACGGAGAAGAAAGTCCCATAAAAACTGTTTTGCAATGTATTATGCGTGACATAATACTAATCATAAGTAATAAATAGCGTTAAATTTTTGAAAAATAAAGGTCGGGACGGCGTTTGCCGCCCCGACCTTTGGCTTTCATGGTTTATTCCAGCGGAACGATATGTACTTTGATCTTTGCGGCGATACCTTCCATCAGCCGTATTTCCGCATCGAATGTTCCGATGGTTTTCATCGGCTCTTTTACGACGATCTTCTTTTTATCGACGTCGTAGCCGAGATCGGAAAGGGCGGAGGCGATCTTATCCGTCGTTACGGAGCCGAATACTTTTCCGTTTTTCCCCGTGCGGATCGCGACGGTGACTTCGTTTCCGTTGAGTTTTTCCGCAAGTTCTTTGAGCGCTTTTATATTTTCCGCTTTATGAAAAGCGTCCGCGTTTCGTTTTTGTAAAATTTCATTGATGCCGCTCGCGGTGGCAATTTCGGCAAGACCCTTTTTGAACAGAAAATTTTTGGCAAATCCGTCGGAAACTTCGATAATTTCGCCTTTTTTTCCGGTACCTTTTACGTCGGCTTTGAGAATCACTTTCATGGCATTTCTCCTTTTGCAATATTTTACTGAAATTCGATGTATTTGTCAAGATATTTTTTTCTCAAAACGTCGATACTGAATGTGAGGAGGGAATTATGAAAAACGATATGAACATCGGCGTCTCCTGCGGCGTCACGGACTGTATGTTCAATTGCGACGGGATGCACTGCAAGCTCGACAAGATCCATGTGGGCAACACGTGCGACTGCGAGCACTGCACCTGCTGCGACAGTTTCCAGAAAAGATGAATCGTGCGGGGGAGGGCGATCGCTCTCCCTTTCGCGTATAAATCCCATGCTGTTACGCAAACTCTATCATGCAGCGGGGCAACCGCTTTCAGATAGAGTTTTTGCATGGGCGGAAGCCATGTAAAAACGCGGAGAGGACGCAAATTTTGCGTCCTCTCTTGCTTGTTGCGGCATGGGAGCAAGAGTTCGCGCATACAATACCGAAGATGAAAGCGCGCAAATTTTTCCAACGCATCCTGTCTGCGATCCCGTATTTTTTGATTGCGGCCGTACTGCTTGCCGTGATTTTTTTCCCGCGTCCGAAAAAGGAACCGACGCAGACGCGCGTCGTCAGCGTTTGGAATGTCGATACGTTTGAGGGCGGCAAGGGATCCCGCACCGCATTTTTGAAAAAAATCGCAAGAAAAGTTGAAAAGCAGCGCGCGGGCGTCTATTTTCTTGTGACGAACTATACGATCGAGGGGGCGGAAGCCGCGGCAGCGCAGGGGAACGCGCCCGATCTTCTCTCGTTCGGCGTGGGTCTTTCGGTGTTTGCGGAGCAGAGCTTTGCCCTGCCGTACGATTTTGCCGGGGGATCGCTGGGCGGAGAGTGCCGCGCCGTGCCTTGGTGCAGGGGAGGATACTTTCTGTTTTCCCTTACGGACGACTTTGATTCCAAAGGAACCGTAGCGCTTTCCGACGGCGGAAAAAATCTGCCGGAAGCGGCGGCCGCATATGCGCAGGTCCGCGGCGAGAAGGTGGAATCGCAGGCGGCCTACACGGGTTTTCTGAACGGAACATACCGTTATTTGCTCGGAACGCAGCGCGATGTTTGCCGTTTTCAGGCGCGCGGCGCGACTGTGTACCGAAAGCCGCTTCCGCTGTATAACGATCTCTTTCAATATATTTCCGTGCTCTCCAACGCGCATCGGGAGGACGCGTTTGCCTTTCTGGACGTTCTGCTTTCTGCGGAGACCGCCGCTTTGCTCGGGGAGATCGGCATGGAACCCGTAGAAGAACGCAGTTCCGGCGCGCATACCGTAAACGTGTTTACGGACGCCGAGGCGCTTTTGAAGATCGCCGAATCGGCGAGAAGCGGGGAAACAAAAAATCTCGATAAATTTCTGAAAACCATTTGAATTATGCCCCGAAGTGTGGTAGAATAAAAGGAGCCTGAAATTGGATTGTTTTTCGCTGTTGCGCGCGCGTATGAACGGCCTGTGGCTGGAACGCGATTTTTCTTTTGCCGCGCATACTTCGATCGGATGCGGCGGGATCGCCGCGGCGTGCGCCCGGCCCGCCGATGCGGCGGAACTGTGCAAACTCCTCGCGTTTCTCGGTCGGGAAGCCGTTCCGTATTGCTTTTTAGGCGCGGGAAACAACGTTTTGCCGGCCGACGGATTTTTCGACGGCGTTGTCATTTGCTTTTCGAGGATGAACGGGATCGCGTCGGACGGCCTCGGGATCGTCTGCGGCGCGGGCGTTTCGGCGGGAAAGCTGCTGCGGTTTGCCGAAGAGCGCGGGATCGGGGGATTGGAGTTCCTCACGGGGATCCCTGCTTCCGTCGGGGGCGCGGCCGTCATGAACGCAGGCGTGCGGGAGGGGCATCTGGCGGACGTCGTTTTTACCGTTACGGGCATACAAAACGGCGAGATCCGCGAATTTTCCCGCGAAGAATGCAAGTTTTCCGAAAAATACAGCATTTTTCAGGGCGGGATCGCCGTTACGGGCGTATACCTGCGCGGAACCCGAAGCACGGCGGAAGAGATCCGAAAAAAGCGGCAGGATTTTTCCGAAAAACGCAAGCGCCTTCCGAAGGGAAAAAGCATGGGCTGCGTTTTTGTCAATCCCGCGGGAATGTCTGCAGGAGCGCTCATCGAGGACTGCGGCCTCAAGGGACTTCGTGTCGGAAACGCGTATGTTTCCGAAGCGCATGCGAATTTTATCATCAACGGCGGCGCGGCTTCCGCGGAGATCGAGGCGCTTATCTCTATGGTCAAAGAGCGTGTGTTCCGCAAAACGGGCATTCTCCTGCGGGAAGAAATCAAGCGCATCCCGAATCCGTAAATCCATCGGGCGGGCAGGTACATATGAAACTTACGGCAGATTTTCATACGCATACCGTCTATTCGGACGGCAAAAATACGGTTCTCGAAAACGTGCGGCGCGCCGAGGCGATCGGTCTGAGCGCGATCGCCATCACGGAGCACGGCTATTCGCACCATTTGAGAGGGATCAAACGGAGCGAAACGGGCGCATGGCTGGAAGAGATCCGCGCGGCGCAGGCGCAGACGAGCGTCTGCGTGCTCTCCGGCATGGAAAACAATATCCGCGGAATCTCCGGCCTTTGCGATTTCAATAAGCAGGATTACGAAAACTTCGATATTTTTCTCGCGGGGATCCATGTGATCATCCGCTATGAGCATTTTTCGGACAGAAAACTCGGCTGGGGCGGCTGGCGGAGGAGACTTTTTCACAGAAAGCCTTCCGCGTCGTTTGTGCGCGATGTCACGCGGGCGTATCTCAACGCCATCGAAAAAAATCCCGTCGACATTCTTACGCATATCAATTTTCAGACCTTTGCGGATCCCGTCGAGGTCGCAAAATGCTGCCGCGATTACGGGACGTATCTCGAGATTAGTTCGAAAAAGCAGCATCTTTCCGACGACGAACTTGCCGCGGTCGTGAACACGGGCGTGCGCTTCGTCATCAATTCCGACGCGCATTCCGTGGAACGGATCGGCGAAACCGACCTCGCCGAAGCGCAGATCCGCCGCGTCGGCGTGCCGCTTGACCGCATCGATAATATCGACGGCAGAATGCCCGTTTTTCGCTTTGCGGAATTCAAGAAACACATGTAGCGGAGGAACGAATGAATTTTACGCGCGAAATCAGACGGGATCTCCTGCGGGAATTTCCGGAAAAGCGCTGTTGCAGGCTGTCTTTGCTCGCAGCGGTCCTCGATACGAGCGGCGAACGGATTTTGGGGCGCGACGGGTCTCTGCTCGGGTTTTCGTTTACCAGCGAGGACGAGGACGTTGCGGAATATTTTCTTGCCGTGGCCGAACAGCTTTTCGGCATTCGCATGACGCTGACGGGCGCGGTGCTCGATCCCAAGCACGGAAAAAACAAGATCACATTTTCTTTTCGCGGGCGGAACGCGGAGGAAAAGCTCAAAGAGATCGACGCGCACGGTCTTTCCGGAAATTTCGACGAATGCTGCGCCGTCTCGTACCTGAAAGGCGCGTTTCTCGGCAGCGGGAGCTGTACGCTGCCCGGGGGCAAGACGGGGTATCATCTCGAATTTGTCTTTCGGGAAAACGTCGCGGTCGAGCGGTTCTGCGAATTGCTCGACGGCATGCAGCTGATCGCAGGGACGGTGCCGCGCGGCGATAAGCGGGTCGTATACCTGAAGAGCCGCGAGGGCATCAGCGACTTTCTCTTCGTGGTGGGGGCGGGCGCCGCGCTCCGTACGCTGGAAAACGTTTCCTCGGCGCGGGAAGAGAGCAATCAGGAAAACCGCATGCTCAACTGCATCGCGAGCAATGCGGACCGCTCGGCGACCGCAAGCGCGGAACAGGTGATTGCGTTTACCCGCCTGAAAGAAGAGGGGATCCTTCCCTCTCTCGCCCTGCCGTTGCGCGCGGTAGCGGAGGGGCGGATGGCGATGCCGACGCATTCTTTGGCGGAACTTGCCGCGGCGTTGCATATTTCCAAAAGTTGCTTGAATCACAGAATGAGAAAACTCATGCAGATCTATGCGGAGCATTTGAAATGACTGATTTCGTTCATCTACATCTCCATACCGAGTACAGCCTCCTCGACGGTGCGGTCAAGGTGGACGAGCTTGTCCGCCACTGCGTCAAAAATAATATTCGAGCCGTGGCCGTTACGGATCACGGCAACATGTACGCGTCTCTGAAATTTGCCGAAAAGTGCAAAAAAAACAAGATCAAGGCGATCATCGGCTGTGAATTTTATGTTGTGGACGATTATCGCAAGCATATCGACCAGCATGCGGAACATCTGATTCTGCTCGCCAAGAACAAAGCCGGCTATATCAATCTGGTCCAGCTCGATTCGCTTGCCTTTGTGGACGGATATTATTATCGGCCGCGCATCGACTACAACGTGCTCAAAGAACATACGGAAGGGGTGATCTGCCTTTCGGCCTGCCTTGCGGGCAGGATCCCCCAACTTTTGTTGGCGGGGGAATATGAAAAGGCAAAGGAATTTGCGCTCTCGCTGCGGGAATCGTTCGGCGACGATTTTTATCTGGAGATCCAGGATCACGGGATCCCCGAACAGAAACGGATCCTGCCGCTGATCGTAAAAATTTCGCGGGAGACGGGCATTCCGCTCGTCGCGACCAACGACGTCCACTATCTCAATAAGGAAGATTGGGAGATGCAGGACGTGCTCATGTGCATTCAAACGAAGCGCACGCTCGACGATCCGTCGCGCATGAAGATGCAGACGCACGAGTTTTATATGAAATCCGGCGACGAAATGGCGGAACTCTTCCGCGATTATCCGGAGGCGATCGCCAATACGTGCGCGATCGCGGATAAAGTGTCCGATACGGATACGCCGTTCAATCTGAAAGAGGACGGCAATCCCGTCTATGATAAGTCGCTGATCCCGATGTATACGGCAGACGACGGTACGCCGTCGCCCGAGTATCTGACCCGGCTCACGTGGGAAGGATTGCCCAAGCGTTATCCGGTCGTGACGGAGGAGATCAGAACGAGAGCGGAATACGAGCTGAGCGTCATCATCAAGATGGGCTATGCGGATTACTTTCTCATCGTATGGGATTATATCAACTGGTCGCGGCTCAACGATATTCCCGTCGGGCCGGGAAGAGGTTCGGGCGTAGGCAGCATCATCGCCTATGCCATCGGGATCACCAACGTGGATCCGCTGCGGTACGATCTGCTCTTTGAGCGGTTTCTCAATCCCGACCGCGTTTCCATGCCCGATTTCGATGTGGATTTCTGTACGGAGCGCCGTGCGGAGACCATCGAATATGTCCGCCGCCGCTATCATCCCGAGAACGTCGCGCAGATCGTCACGTTCGGGACGCTCAAATCGCGCGCGGTGATCAAGGACGTCGGGAGGGTCATGCGCGTGCCTTATTCGGAAGTCAACCGCGTGACGAAAGTCATGGACGGAAAATCTTCCATCCGGGAATTGCTCGGGCTGGATCTCGAAAAGCTGCGCAAAAAAGTCGAAGAGACCGCGGATCCCGAACAGCACGACGAAGCCGTGAAAAAACTTGCCGAACAGGAGAGCAAGCGGAACGCCGAGTTCATCGAGATCTATGAATCGGACGAGGCGTTGAAGCAGGTCATCGACATGGGCTTAAAGCTCGAAGGAATGCCGCGCAACACGTCGATGCACGCGGCGGGCGTCGTCATCTGCCGGAAAAAGATCGCAGACAACGTTCCGCTTTCGAGGAACGGAGAAGATATCACCACGCAATTCGACATGAAAGAAGTGGAATCCATCGGAATGCTGAAGATGGACTTCCTCGCGCTCGCGACGCTCACGGATATTAAAAAGGCATGCGACTATATATATGAAGATACGGGCGTAAAGATCGAATTCGGACAGGAGTGCAACGATCCCAAGGCCTACGAACTCATTGCGGAGGGGGACACCGACGCCGTGTTCCAACTCGAGCAAGGCGGGATGAAACGCTTCATGAAACAGCTGCAACCCAACTGTCTCGAAGATCTCATCGCGGGGATCTCTCTCTATCGGCCGGGGCCGATGGACTTCATTCCGGCCTATCTGAAAAACAGGTCGGATCCGTCCAAGATCCGCTATCTTACGCCGCTGCTCCGTCCCATTCTCGATAAAACGTACGGCGTGATCATCTATCAGGAGCAGGTCATGCAGATTTTCCAGAATCTTGCTGGCTACTCGCTCGGGCAGGCCGATCTCGTGCGGCGCGCAATGTCGAAGAAACACCGCTCCGAACTGATGGCGCAGAAGGATAAATTCATCTACGGCGATATCGACAAGGGCGGAAATATCACCGGGTGCGTCTCGAAGGGAATCCCGGCCGAGGTCGCCGCCGAATTGTTTGCTCAAATGGAGAGTTTTGCGTCGTACGCATTCAACAAATCGCATGCGGCGGCGTATGCCGTGGTCACCTATCAGACCGCCTATCTCAAAAAGTATTATCCCAAGGAATTCCTTGCCGGCGTGCTCAACAACCGCATCGATAAGATCGACGAGATCGCAAAGTACGTCGTTTACATGAAAGAGAAGAATATTCCCGTCTATCCGCCGGACGTCAATCAGTCAAAAGCGTTCTTCTCCGTGCAGAACAACGGCCTGCGGTTCGGACTTTGCGCCCTGCGCGGCGTGGGGCAGGCCGCCATGGAGAGCGTCATCGAAGAACGGGAAACGAACGGAAAATTCAAGGACTTTTCCGACTTTCTCATGCGCTGCACGAAATTCGTCAATAAGCGCATGGTGGAAAGTCTGATCTTCGGCGGCGCGTTCGATTCCATGGGCAAGCGGCGTTCCCAGTACGCAGCCGTCTACGAAGAACTCATGCGGCGCATCGCGGGGATCGACAAACAGAAAAACAGCGCGCAAATGTCGCTGTTCGGCGATATTCTCGAGGACGAGGCGCCGCGCGTAGAGTATCCGGATCTGCCCGAGTGGAACACCGCGGAATTGCTTTCCAACGAAAAATCGGTGCTCGGCGTATACGTCAGCGGGCATCCGTTTGAGGCCTTTGCGCATCATTTCAAAAATTGCAACTTCCACTGCGGGTTGCTCGCCGACTTCGAAGAGGACGAGGAGACGGGGGACAGAACGTATCATCAGATCAAAGCCGATGATCCCGTCACGATGGGAGGGATCGTCGCGGCGATCAAAAAGGTCCCCACAAAGGGCGGCGCGTTCATGGCGTTCGTCACCGTGGAAGATCTCTACGGCAGCGTGGAGTGCGTCGCGTTCCCGCGCATCTACGAGCGCGCCAAATCCTTTTTGCGGCAGGACGCCGTGGTGAAAATTTCGGGGAAAATCGATATCGCGCCCGAAAAACTTCCCGTCATCATTTTGGATGCTCTGGAAGAGTTCCTGCCCGATCAAAAGACGGAGTCTGCGCCGGCCGCGGAGGAGCAACAGCAGGTTCTCTGGCTGGATGCGCGCACGATGTCGGAAGAAGATTTCGGAGAACTCATCGAAGCGCTCGCGGAATATGCGGGAAAGACGCGCGCGAAGATCCTGCACGGGGGAAAGCGTTATGAATACAGCGTCAATCTGAACCGTGCGCTCATGGCGGAGCTTCGCACGTTCCTGCCGGAAAGTCAGATCAAAATTGTATAAAAAATCAGGAAGAATCGCAAAAAACAACACAAACTCACTTTCTTTTTCCGATAAAATCTGTTATAATCATAAATCGGACAGCAAGTGAACTACGGAGGAAATATCATGAAGAGAATCGGATTACTCACAAGCGGCGGCGATGCGCCGGGCATGAATGCGGCGATCCGCGCAGTCGTTCGTACGGCGATCTATTTCGGTTTGGAAGTTTACGGCATCGAACGGGGTTACGCGGGTCTCATCGAGGACAGCATGATGCCCATGAACATGCGCAGCGTCTCGGATATCGTACACCGCGGAGGGACGATGCTCCGCACGGCGCGCTGTCTTGAAATGCTCACCGAGGAAGGGCAGAAAAAGGCCGTGGACACCTTGAACAGAAGGGGGATCGAAGGGCTTGTCGTGATCGGAGGCGACGGATCTTTCCGCGGCGCGAAATGCCTCACGGAAAATTACGGCATTCCCACGATCGGCATTCCGGGCACGATCGACAACGACCTGCAGTATACGGATTACACCCTCGGGTTCGATACGGCCGTCAATACTTGCATCGAAGTGATCAATAAGCTCCGCGATACGATGAATTCCCATGAGAGAATTTCCGTGGTGGAAGTCATGGGCCGTTCCTGCGGCGATATTGCGCTCTACGCCGGGATCACTTCGGGCGCGGAGATCATCGTCGTTCCGGAGATCCCTTTCGATATGGACGACATCGTCATGCGCATCAACCGTTCCCGTGCAAGCGGAAAGCACTCCAACATCATTGTCGTGGCCGAAGGGGTGACAAGCGCGGAGGCGTTTGCCAAGGAATTGCAGGAAGTTACGACGCATTCCGTCCGTTCTACGACGATCGGACATATCCAGCGCGGCGGTTCGCCCTCCATGGCGGATCGTATGCTTGCGGCGCAGTTCGGCAACAAGGCGGTTCGCCTGCTGAAAGACGGGATCGGAAACCGCGTCGTGGGCATTCATAAAAACGAGATCATCGATATGGACATCATCGAGGCCGTCTCCATGAAAAAGCAATTCAACTTCGAACTCTATGAGACCTTGCAAATGATTTCCATGTAAAATAGTTGATATTAATCATTTTATGATTTAGATTCACATTTTTTTGCAAAAGGTCTTGAAAACGCGCAAAGTTTATAATATAATTGTTATAGTTCGAAATGACGGAGCGGATCCGTCATTGTCGTGTCGCGGGTAGTTTGGCGGCACAAAGGGAGAGAACGGATGATATTGACCGTCTGCATGAGTCCGAGCGTGGACGTTACTGTTGAGTTGGATTCCCTGAATATCGGGAAAATGAACGTTGTGAAAAACAAAACGCTCTCTTTTACGGGGAAAGCGATCAACGTTGCGATCGGCATCACGCGTTTGGGCGCACAGGCGCAGCTGACGGGATTCATGTACAGAGAGAACGGCGAAATGTTCGAACGCGCGCTGGAAAAGGAAGGGGTTCCGTGTTCGTTTATCTGGAACGAAGGCCGGGTGCGCGAAAATTATAAATGTATCGACAATAAGTCGATGCTCACGGAGATCAACGACGTCGGCGAAAAGGTGCTACCCGAAAAACTTACGGAGCTGGAAGCTGTCGTGCGCGAGGTTTCTTCCCGCGCGGAAGTTACGGTCATCTCCGGCGGACTGCCGAGAGGCGTCGAGGTCGGGTACTATCGGGATCTCTGCCGCGCCGTAAGTCCGAAATCGCTGCGCATCGCGGATACCGAGGGCGCAAAATTGTTTGCGGCGCTGGAAGCCGGCGTGGATCTTGTCAAGCCGAACCGCGAGGAACTCGAACAGTCTTTGGGGCGAGAGCTGAAGAGCCGCGAGGACGTGCTCGCCGCCTGCCGCGAACTGATCGACCGGGGAACAAAGACCGTTTTGCTTTCCCTCGGGAAGGACGGCGCGATCATCACGAACGGCAGCCGCAACTATTATTGCAAGAGCATCAATGTGGCGGTCAACTCCACGGTCGGCGCCGGAGACGGCATGGTCGCAGCCGCGGCCGTGAAAATGCAGCAGGGCGCCGGACTTGCCGAAGTGCTCAGGGCGGGCGTCGCCGCAGGGACGGCAACGGTCACCACGTTCGGAACCGTTTCGTTTACGCGAAAGAAATACGAGGAGATCTATGAGAGTCTGACCGTAACGGAGTTTTGATATGCTGTTGAGCCTTTCGACCATCAAAACAGATGATGAAGTGGAAGCCATCATGTCCATGGCGGAGAGCCAGATCGAAGTGCTCGGGTTTACCGAGCATTCGCGGCGTCATGCGGGGATCGTCAGCAAATGGGCGGGGGAGATCCTGCGGGAACTCGGGTGTCCGGAAGAGCGGGTGCGCCTTGCGGAGATCGCGGGGTATCTTCATGATATCGGAAACTGCATCAACCGCGCGGATCACGCGCAGAGCGGGGCGATTTTAGCCTATCAGATCCTCACGCGTCTCGGCATGGATCATCGCCATGCCGCGGAGATCATGATGGCGATCGGCAATCACGACGAACAGTTCGGGACGCCCGTTTCCGATGTTTCCGGCGCGCTCATCATCGCGGACAAAGCAGACGTCCACAAGAGCCGCGTCAAGAAAAATATCCGCAATGTGCTGCGCGCGAATATCCACGACCGCGTGAATCTCGCCGCCGAGCGCTCGTATCTTACGGTAGACCGCGCGGATTCCGTGATCGCGCTGCACATCGAGATCGACGACGCGATCTGCTCGGTGATGGACTATTTCGAGATCTATTTTGCGAGAATGCAGCTCTGCCGCAAGGCCGCGCAATTTCTCGGCTGCAGATTTTCTCTCGTCATCAACGGGACGAAGTTGATTTGATTGTCGGCGTGTAACTTTCTGCGCCTTTCGTTTCACAACGCAAAATTCGAGTTTTTTCGATAAAACCACTACATATTGTGGTTTTGAAAAAAATTTTGCCAAAATATTGTGGAAAACTCTTGACAAAGCAAGAGAACGGAGATATAATAAAAGCGTTCCTGTTCGGAGCGCTTTTTTCTCTCTCGGGATTTGCCGCGATAAGGGGATGGGGCGGAATTATAACCAAGGAGTACATCATGAAAATTATCAAACGTAACGGTGCGGAAGTTTCTTTCGACATTGAAAAAATTCTCAATGCGATCCGGAAAGCAAACACGGAAGTGAGCGAGAGCAATCGCCTCACGGAAGAGCAGATCGAACTGATCGCGAACAAGGTCACTGCGCTTGCAAACGATCTGAATCGTGCGGTCAACGTGGAAGAGATCCAGGATTTCGTGGAAAATCAGATCATGGATCAGAAAGCCTTTGCCGTTGCCCGCAAATATATCACCTACCGTTACACCCGCGCGCTTGCCCGTCAGGTCAACACGACGGATGCGCAGATCCTCACGCTCATCGAGTGCAATAACGAGGAAGTCAAGCAGGAAAATTCCAACAAGAATCCCACGGTCAATTCCGTTCAGCGCGATTATATGGCCGGAGAGATCAGCAAGGATCTGACGCGCCGCATTCTTCTTCCCGCCGATATCGTCGCTGCGCACGATCAGGGGCTTATTCACTTCCACGACGCGGATTATTTCGCCCAGCACATGCACAACTGCGATCTCGTCAATCTCGAGGATATGCTGCAAAACGGAACGGTGATCTCGGGCACATTCATCGAAAAACCGCATTCTTTCTCCACGGCCTGCAACATCGCAACGCAGATCATCGCGCAGGTCGCCTCCAACCAATACGGCGGCCAGAGCATTTCGCTCACGCACCTTGCTCCATTTGTGGATATCAGCAGACAGAAGATTCGTGCCGACGTCGCCGCGGAATTTGCCGAAGTCGGCATCACCGACGAGGCGCACATCGCCAAGATTTCCGAAAACCGCCTTCGCGACGAGATCAGAAAGGGCATCCAGACCATTCAATATCAGGTCGTGACGCTGCTCACGACGAACGGACAGGCTCCGTTCGTCACGGTGTTCATGTATCTCGGCGAGGCGAGAAGCGAACGCGAGCGCGACGATCTTGCGATGATCATCGAAGAGACGCTCAAACAGCGCATTCAGGGCGTGAAGAACGAATCCGGCGTTTGGGTCACGCCCGCATTCCCCAAGCTCATCTATGTTCTGGAAGAGGACAATGTGCGCGAGGGAAGCAAGTATTGGTATCTTACGGAACTTGCCGCAAAGTGCACCGCAAAGCGCATGGTGCCCGATTATATTTCCGAGAAGAAGATGCTCGAATACAAGGTCGATAAGAACGGCGAAGGGCATTGCTATACCTGTATGGGGTGCCGCAGCTTTCTCACGCCGTATGTGGACGCGGAGGGGAAGCCCAAATATTACGGCAGATTCAACCAAGGCGTCGTGACGATCAATCTCGTCGACGTTGCGCTCTCGTCCAAGGGCGATATCGATCAGTTCTGGAAGATCTTCGACGAACGTCTCGAAATTTGCCATCGCGCGTTGATGTATCGTCACAACCGGCTCAAGGGCACGGTCTCCGACGTTGCGCCCATTCTTTGGCAATACGGCGCGCTGGCGCGCTTGAAGAAGGGCGAGAAGATCGACAAACTTCTCTACGGCGGATATTCGACGATTTCCCTCGGATATGCGGGACTTTACGAGTGCACGAAGTTTATGACGGGAAAATCGCATACGGATGCGGAAGCGAAGCCGTTTGCACTCTCCGTCATGCAGCACATGAACGACAAGTGCAAGGAATGGAAAGCGCAACACAATATCGACTTCTCGCTCTACGGCACGCCGCTCGAAAGCACGACCTATAAGTTTGCCAAGTGTTTGCAGCAGCGTTTCGGGATCATTCCGGGCGTAACCGACAAAAACTATATCACGAACAGTTATCACGTGCACGTCTCGGAAAAGATCGACGCGTTCACCAAACTCAAATTCGAGAGCGAATTCCAGCAGCTTTCCCCCGGCGGTGCGATCTCGTATGTCGAAGTTCCCAACATGCAGGACAATATCCCGGCCGTGCTTGCCGTCATGCAGTATATTTACGACAATATCATGTATGCGGAACTCAACACGAAGAGCGATTACTGTCAGGTATGCGGCTACGACGGAGAGATCGGGATCGTCGAAGAGGACGGAAAACTTCTTTGGGAATGCCCGCATTGCCATAACCGCGACCAGAGCAAAATGAACGTGGCGCGCCGCACATGCGGTTATATCGGAACGCAGTTCTGGAACCAGGGCAGAACGCAGGAAATCAAGGACAGGGTGTTGCACCTTTAATGAATATTGCGGAAATCAAAACCACGGATATTGCGAACGGAGAGGGAGTTAGAGTTTCCCTCTTCGTTTCGGGTTGTACGCGGCATTGTAAAAATTGTTTTAACAAAATTGCCTGGGATTTTGATTACGGAACGCCGTTCGACGACGCATTTCAGCAGAAAGTTCTGGATGCGTTGGCGCCCGGGTACATCTCCGGCCTTTCTCTGCTCGGCGGAGATCCGTTCGAGCCGGCCAATCAGCGCGGACTTTTGCCCTTTGTCAAAACGGTAAAAGCGCGCTTTCCGCAAAAGAATATTTGGTGCTATACCGGCTACACCTATGAAAACGGGGGGATAAGAGAGCCGCAGGCGCAGTGCGAAGTTACGCGCGAGCTGTTATCGGAAATCGACGTGCTCGTCGACGGGCCTTTCATCGAAGCGTTGAAGGATATCCGGTTGAAGTTCCGCGGTTCCTCCAATCAGCGCGTGATCGATATGAAGCGGACATTAGAGACAGGGAACATAGTATTATATCTGACATAATACTGAATTTGATCGACAAAATTGTGCAAACAATCAAAAAATAAGAGAAAAAAGAGGTGTTCTATGAATAAGTTGCAAATGCGCAGATATGCGAAATTGTTGGCCAAAACGGGCATTAACGTGAAGAAGAACCAATGGGTCGTTGTACAGGCGGAACTCGACCAGCCGGAATTTGTTGAGATGGTGGTCGAGGAACTCTACCGCGCGGGCGCGGGAAAAGTGACCGTCGAATGGTCGCATCAGAATCTTCTGCCGCTTCACTATAAATATCAGAAAGAGGCCGTTCTCGAAAAATTCGAGAAATGGGAAATTGCCAAGCTTGAGCACCGCGTTGAGGAACTTCCCGCCATGCTGTATATCGAGTCCGCGGATCCCGACGGTCTGAAAGGCATGGATCAGGAAAAATATACGGCGGTCAGAACCGCGCGCACGAAAGTCATCAAACCGTATCGCGACGAAATGGAGAATAGATATCAGTGGTGCATTGCCGCCGTGCCCGGCAAGGCGTGGGCAAAAAAAGTTTTCCCCGATCTTATGGTCAACACGGCCGTGGAACGCCTTTGGGACGCGATTCTGGTTGCGGCGCGCGCCGACGGTCCGGATCCCGTGCGCGAGTGGCTGCATCATAACGACGAACTTGCGGCAAAATGCGATTATCTGAATCGTCTGAAACTCGTTGCGCTCGAATATAAATCCAAGAACGGCACCGATCTGAAAGTCGGATTGATCGAAAACAGCTCATTTTGCGGCGGTGGCGAGGAGACGATCGACGGAAAATACTTCAATCCCAACATTCCGTCGGAAGAGATCTTTATTTCTCCGAAGGCCGGCGAGGCGGAGGGGATCGTCTACTCCACGAAGCCTCTTTCCTATCAGGGCGAGCTGATCGAGGATTTCTCCGTACGCTTCGAGGGCGGCAAGGTCGTCGAAGTCAAGGCAAAGAAGAACCAGGGACTGTTGGAAAAAATGATCTCGATGGACGACGGGGCAAAGATGCTCGGAGAATGCGCGCTCATTGCGTACGATTCTCCCATCAACAATGCGGGGATCCTGTTCTACAACACGCTGTTTGATGAAAATGCCAGCTGTCATCTTGCGCTCGGCAGAGGGTTCAACGAATGTATCCGCGGCTTCGAGCGCATGTCGAAAGAGGAACTCAAGGCAAAGGGGATCAACGATAGCCTGATCCACGTCGATTTTATGATCGGATCCGAAGATCTGGAGATCGTCGGGATCACGAAATCGGGCGAACGCGTTCGCATCTTTGAAAACGGGAACTGGGCATTCTGAAATTTTCGAGGCATAATATGATTCAAATCGATATTTTTTCCGGATTTTTGGGCGCCGGAAAGACAACGCTCATCAAAAAGCTGATCAAGGAAGCTTATACCGGAGAGAAAATTGTACTGATCGAAAACGAATTCGGAGAGATCGGCGTAGACGGCGGATTTTTGCAGGACGCCGGGATCAAGATCACCGAGATGAACTCGGGATGTATCTGCTGTTCGCTCGTGGGGGATTTTGCGAAAGCGCTCAAAGAAGTGGCGCAGACGTACGATCCACAGCGGATCGTCATCGAGCCGTCCGGTGTCGGCAAGCTCTCCGACGTCATCAAGGCCGTTCAGCGTGCGGACGTGCCGGACAGCCGGCTAAACGCATTTTGCACGGTTGTCGACGCGAAGAAATGCAAGACTTACCTGCGGAATTTCGGCGAGTTTTTCCTCGATCAGGTGGAAAATGCGAGCTGCATCGTTCTTTCGCATACTTCGGACGCCCAAAAGACGGAAGAAGCCGCAAATCTGCTCAGAGAACATACCGCGTCGACCATTGTCACCACGGATTGGGATAAACTTTCCGGCAAAGAGATCCTCTCCGCCATGCAGCAGACGCAGACGCTTGCCGCAGAGCTTGAAAAACTTGCCGAAGAGGCGCGCCGCGGGCACGCGGACGACGAGGAATGCGACGACCCCGACTGCGAGTGCCATCATCACCACGACGAAGCGCACGAGCATCATCACGAGCACCATCACGGACATGCGGACGACGAGGAATGCGACGACCCCGACTGCGAATGTCATCATCACCACGACGAAGCGCACGAGCACCATCACGAGCACCATCACGGGCATCATCATGCCGACGAAGTATTTTCAAGCTGGGGGACGGAGACGGCAAAACAGTTTTCCGAAGCGGAGCTTCGCCGCATGCTGAATGCGCTCGATTCGGGCAAATACGGTCAGATCCTTCGCGCAAAAGGCATTGTCGACGGGACAGAGGGCTGGCTGTATTTCGATTACGTTCCGGGCGAGATCGATATTCGCAAGGGCGCGGCAGCGGTTACGGGCAGACTGTGCGTGATCGGCTGCAATCCCGATCAAGAAAAACTTGCGGAGCTGTTTTTGAACTGACATGCAGGAAGTTCCCGTTTATCTGTTTCTCGGATTTCTCGATGCGGGAAAGACGAGATTTATTCAGGAGACCTTTGAGGACGCGCGTTTCGACGACGCGCATGAACGCACGCTTCTTTTGGTCTGCGAGGAAGGGGAGGAGGAATACGATCCTTCCCGTTTTGCCGTAAAAGATTTTGCGGTCGAAACGATTTCGCAGGAGGCGCTCACGCTTGCGTCGCTCACGGCCATTGTCAAAAAGCATAAGCCGGAACGCGTGGTGATCGAATATAACGGAATGATGATGCTCGATACGTTGTTCGAGGCCATGCCGGACGGTTGGATGATCGCGCAAGTGATGACTTTTTTTGATTCCGGCACCTTTCCCTCGTACAATAAAAACATGCGGCAGCTGGTATTCGATAAAGTGCAATACGCCGATATGGTCGTTTTCAACCGCTTCAAGGGCGAATATTCTAAAGAAGAATTTCATAAGATCATCCGGGGGATCTCCCGCCGTCCGGGGATCGTTTACGAGTATCCGGGCGGAAAAGCGGAGTATGACGAGATCGTAGATCCGCTCCCGTTCGATTTGAATGCCGCGATCGTCGAGATCGAGGACAGGGATTACGCGTTTTTCTACCGCGATCTGCTTGAAGAACCGCAGAAATATGCGGGGAAGATGGTCCGTTTCAAGGGACTTGTGGCGGTGGATAAAAAGCTGAAAAAGGGGACGATCGTCGTGGGAAGGCATATCATGACTTGCTGCGAAGCGGACATTTCGTACAGCGGACTTGTGTGTATCCACGCCTCGAATCTGCCGTTCAAAACGCGCGATTGGGTGAAGCTTACCGCGAGGATCGATCTGCAATTTCACCCCGTTTACGGGCAGGAAGGGCCTGTGCTCAAGGCGACGGCGATCGATTATGCGCCGCCTCCCGACGAAGAGATCGCGACGTTTTATTGATCGGCTGCGGGGATCGTAAAATTGCCGAAAAACCGTGGAGTTCTTGCGGATTTGCGCGGAAGGAAAGCGATTTTTTCGGCAAAAAATTTTTTTAACTATTTACATTTTTTGTTTTTTATGATATAATTATTTCAGTATGTTATCGCGGAGGGTATGGTATGAAACATCTTGTCGTGTTTTATTCTCTGGGAGGAAATACGCGGAGTGTGGCGCGGAAAATCGCGCTTTCGCTGAAAGCGGATCTTTTGGAGATCCGCACCGTCAAAACATATCCCGACGATTACGACGTTCTCGTGGGACTCGGAAAACGCGAAACCGAGACGGGATATATTCCCCAGCTGCAACCCTATAAGGTCGATTTATCCAAATACGACGCGGTGATCATCGGCACGCCGGTGTGGTGGTATACGTTTGCGCCCGCCGTAAAATCCTTTATGGCCGGAAAGAATTGGAAGGGGATCAAGGTCTATCCCTTTGCGACCAACGGCGGTTGGCTCGGTCATACGCCCAGCGATTTCAGAAAGGCGCTTCGCGGAGCGGAAGTTGCGCCCGTTCTCAACGTCAAATTCGACGGTTCCGTTATGACGACGCCCGAGAGCGACATCAAGGAATGGCTTACGCTCATCAAGTGAATTCGCTTTTCGAACGGATCTCGGCGCAATACGGCAAGACATGCGCGGATGAAATTGCAGCGATCGAAAGGCGTTGCGTCACCGTGCGCGTCAATTCTCTGAAAGCGGAGGCGGAGGAAGTGCGGCTCGCGCTTTTATCCGCAGGGATCGGCGCCCGTCCGGTCGGCTGGTATTCCTCCGCACTGATCCTTGATTGTATCGACGAACGTGAAGTTCAGCGCCTTCCTGTTTATTCGGAAGGCAAAATTTATTTGCAAAGTCTTTCCTCCATGCTTCCGCCGCTCTGTCTCGATCCGCAGGCAGGGGAGAGTATTCTCGATATGACGGCCGCGCCCGGAGGGAAAACGACCGAACTTTATGCGCTTTCCGGCGGGAAAGCGCTTATTACTGCCTGCGAGCGGGACAAGATCCGCTTCGAACGCCTGAAATTCAATCTGGAACGGCAGGGAGCTTCCCGCGTGACGCCGCTCTGCGTCGACGCGCTTCTTCTCGACGATTATTTTTCATTTGACAAGATCTTGCTCGACGCGCCCTGTACGGGCAGCGGGACTGCAACGCTCGGGGATCCCATCGAATTTTCCGAGAATTACTTAAAAAAGTGTGTGAAAAAACAGGAAAATTTGCTCAAAAAGGCCTTGAAACTTCTTAAAAAAGGCGGGACCCTCGTGTATTCGACTTGCTCCGTCCTTCCGGAGGAAAATGGGGAACTGCTTGCGCGGGTCTTGCCCGAATCCGGCGGGCGGATCGTTCCTTTGGATCCCTTCGAGGGGATTCCGACTTTGCCTACCGCCCCGGGAACAATCACCGTGCGCCCGGATTCCTTATACGAAGGCTTTTTTGTGGCGAAAATTCAAAAATGAGGAGTTTGATACATGGATAAATTTCCGAAAGACGCCAATACATTTCGGCGGCGCGGCGGTTTGAAGATGGTCGCCGCCGCAGTCTGCGCCGGCGGGAAAACGGAGCATTGTCGGCGGAAATGAAGAATCCGATGCTCAAACTTATGCTCATTGATCTGAGAGGCGCGGACCGAGACGGCATTGCGCGGACTTTGGAGACGTTTCCCGCTTCCCGCCAAACGGAGATCTTGCGCTTCCGATGGGAAGCGGCGCGGACACAAACCGTCGTTGCGGAAGCCGCGGTTCGGGCGGAAATTATGTACGGGCTGAATTTATCCCGCAGGGATGTACGGATCTTGCGGTGCGAAGGGGAAAAGCCGAAACTTTTGGGGGACGCATTGTGTTTCAATGTTTCCCATGCGGGGGACTTCGTTGCATGCGGGTTTTCCGAGCGGCCGCTCGGCGTCGATCTTGAATCTCTTCGCTCCTTTCCAATCGCACCCATCGTAAACCGCTGTTTTTCCGAGAGGGAAAAGAATGAGATCTCCGCGAACCCGCTTCGCGCTTTTTTCAGACTGTGGACGGCAAAGGAGAGCGTGATCAAGTTCCGCGGAACAGGGTTTTCCGAACTGCGCGCATTGGAGATCGTAGACTCTTCCGCGTATTTGCACGGGGAATTGCTTCCCTGCCGGATCGCTTCATACGAATTCGAGACGCATGAAAAAGTACTGTACGAAAGCGGACGGCGTAACGGGGGAGAGTTGTATGCGCTTTCGGTTTGCTGCGGAACCGCGCCGGAAATTACGGAAACGGTTTTTTGCAGTGCAAATGAAATTTTAGAGCGCTATCTTGCGCATGAATAAGCGTCGAAAAAAACGGTTTCAACCGCTCGCGCGGGGTCGAACGGAATTGTTCGATTCCGCCGGTGATCTCTTCGCCTTGCGGCTCGAGAGCTTCGCGGTTGAAAGACAACCCGATGCATTTTTCTCTAAATAAAAACGGTTTCAACCGCTCGCGCGGGGTCGAACGGAATTGTCATCCCGCCGTACGGCACCAAAAAAGCGGCCCGGAAACGGGTCGCTTTTTTGGTGCCGGTGATCGGGGTCGAACCGATACGGTATCACTACCACAGGATTTTGAGTCCAGCGCGTCTGCCAATTCCACCACACCGGCGCGCAAATAAAATTATAACCGACAGGCGTGGAAAAATCAAGTGTTTTTTCGGATATTCTTGCAAAAAAGCGCAAAGCGTGTTACAATGACCGTATGGACAAATTGATTCTTATCGACGGAAACAGCTTATTGAATCGCGCCTTTTATGCGATGAACGTATTTTCCACCAAAGACGGGCTTCCGACCAACGGAATTTTCGGATTTATCAAACTCATTCTGAAGATCGCCGAGGATGAAAAACCCGCATATTTTGCCGTGGCATTTGACGTGCACGCACCGACGTTCCGTCATAAGATGTACGATGGATATAAGGCTACCAGAAAACCCATGCCGGACGATCTTGCGCGGCAGGTCCCCGTGCTCAAAGAACTGCTCAACGCGATGAAGATCCGCACGGTTGAACTTCCCGGTTATGAAGCGGACGATATCATCGGCACGCTTTCCCGAAAATTTCCGACTGTCAGAACGCTGATCTATACGGGCGACCGCGATTCCTATCAGTTGGTAAAAGAGAATGTGGACGTATGTTTTACGCGCAAGGGCGTGAGCGATCTCGACCGTCTCGATCAGAATAATTTTTATGAAAAAGTGGGACTTTTCCCCAACCAGATCGTGGAGGAGAAGGCGCTCATGGGCGACTCTTCCGACAATATCCCCGGCGTAAAGGGCGTCGGTCCCAAGAGCGCGATCTCGCTGCTGCAGACTTACGGCGATCTCGACGGCGTTTATGCGCATATCGATCAGATTTCCGGGACTTTGCGCCAAAAATTGCTGGAAAACCGGGAAACCGCCTATTTTTCGCGGCAGCTTGCGACGATCGATGTGAACGCGCCGCTCGAACTTACGCTTTCGGATTGCGTATTTTCCATGCCGTTCCCCGAAGCCGCGCGGGAATTCTTCGCGCGCCTCGAATTCCGATCGCTGATGAACGGAAAATATTTTCCTCCGGAGCGCGCCGCCGACGTGATCGAATGCACAGACCTCGGCGATCTGCTGAAAGATGCGGAAACCGCGGAAGAATTCGCGATCTGCGGTGAGAAAGAAGGCTATCATTTGTTTTTGAACGGAAAAGAATATTTTCTGCGTTTGCGGGAAAATTTTCTCACACCCGGCTTTTTTATCGGGGATCTGCACCCGCTCTTTGTCGAATTATTTTCGGAAGGGAAAAGGGCAATCGTTCTCGATCTCAAAACGTTCCTTCATGAAATGGACGCGCTGAACGTGCCCGTTGCCTGCGCGGCGGACGACGTGACGCTGTTGCGCTATCTTGTGGATTCCAATCTTCGGCCCGCGTCCCCGAAAGAGCTTGCAAAAGACTACGCTCTGCCCGAGTCGAATTGCGCGAAAGCGATCCGTCTTGCATTCGGGGAAGCGGAGAAAAAAACGCAGGGGACGCCGGAAGAGCGCCTGTATCGCGAGCTGGAATTGCCGCTCGCCCATGTTCTTCTCGATATGGAGCGCACGGGAGTGCGGGTGGATACGGGCAAATTCAACGAATTTTCGGAGAAATACCGCGCAGAACTTGCCGCGCTTTCCTTACAGATCTATGAACTTGCGGGCGTGGAACCCTTTAATCTGAATTCGACGTTTCAGCTCTCCGAAGTTCTCTTCGGAAAGTTGGGCCTTCAACCCAAAGGCGCAAAGCGCAACCAGCGGGGAGGATATTCGACGAGCGCAGACGTCCTCGAAAAACTTGCCGAGGAACATGAGATCGTGCGGCTGATCCTTCGCTACCGGGAAATTCAGAAACTGCAATCCACATACATCGACGGCATTCGCCCGCTGGTCGTAAACGGGATCGTACATACGACCTACAATCAGACGATGACGACGACGGGACGTCTTTCCAGCGCCAATCCCAATTTGCAGAATATTCCCGTCCGCACGGAAGAGGGCAAGGAATTGCGCAAGCTGTTTATCGCACGGGAAGGGAACGTGCTGATCGACGCGGATTATTCCCAGATAGAGTTGCGGCTTCTGGCGCATTTTTCCGGATGCCGCGCGCTCACGGAGTCTTACCGAAAGGGCGAAGACGTGCACACTTCGACCGCGGCACGGATCTACGGCATCCATCCGGAAGAAGTCACGCCCGCCATGCGCAGAAGAGCAAAGACCGTGAATTTCGGCATTATTTACGGCATGAGCGCGTTCGGACTTGCAAAAGATCTGAATTGTTCGGGGGCGGAAGCGCAGAGCTTCATCGATAAGTATTTTGCCGCGCATCCCGAGGTGAAAACGTACATGGATAACAATGTTGCCAAAGCAAAGGAAGAGGGATTTGTCACGACCGTTTTGGGAAGAAAACGGATCATTCCCGAAATTCGTTCCGCAAACTACAATCTGCGCGCGTTCGGAGAGCGGGCCGCAATGAACATGCCGCTTCAGGGAAGCGCTGCCGACATCATCAAATTGGCAATGCTGCGCGTCGCAAAGCGCCTTGGATCGGACGGTTTCCGCACGAAAATGGTGTTGCAGGTCCATGACGAACTTGTGCTCGACGCGCCCGAGGACGAGGCAGATCGCGCCGCCGCAATGCTCAAAGAGGAAATGGAAAACGCGATCGAACTGCATGTTCCTCTGATCGCCGAAGTCTCCATGGGAAAGAGTTGGTATGACGCAAAATAAAAAAATAGCCGTAACGGGAGGATTGGGCAGCGGAAAAACCGCATTTTGCGGTATATTGAGAGCAAAAGGATATCCCGTGTTCTCGTGCGACGAAATTTCCGACGGCCTTTGGCGGGATAGCGAATATCTTGCGGGGCTGGCCGAACGGTTTCCCGCATGCGTATCCGATGGGATCCCGCAGAAACGACGGCTTTCCGACCTGGTGTTTTCCGATGACGACGCGCGGAAAAAACTCAATGAATACGCGCATCCGCGGATCATGGAAATTCTTTTTTCCCGCATGAAAGAGTTTCCGATTGCGTTTGCGGAAGTTCCGCTGCTGTTCGAGGGCGGTTACGAAACGCAGTTCGACGCCGTAATTGCGCTGATAAGAAGCCGGGAATCCCGGATCCGTTCGGTTGCGGAAAGGCTCACTCCGGCGGAGGCGGCGCAGCGCATCGCCGTGCAGATCGATCAGTCCCGCATTGCCGACGCGCGGTGTCTCCGCGTGGAAAACAACGGCTCGCTCGAAGATCTGGCGCGCGCGGCGGAAGAAATTCTGCACCGGCTCGGTCTCGCTTGAAATACGATCGAATTCAGGACCCGAACGCATGAAAAAGGTCCTTTTTTGATATAAAAATGCCGAAAAGATCTCCTTTACATGTCGAAATTTGTCGAAAAATGTTGACAAATTCCCCCGAGAAGTATATATTGAATTAAAATAATTACAATATCATACTTTTGCGAGGCGATCATGAAGGCGTTTTTTTTCGGGTGCAAAAAGCGGCGGCTCGTTATCTTGCTTGCATTGTTTGCTGTTGTTATTTGCGTCGCGGTCTGTTCGATCCTGATCGGTCGGCGTTCGGCCGCCGCGGCGGTCCGATCCGCGGAATTGTTTCTGACGGAAGATTCCTGGAGAACTTCGGACGATACGTCCGGCGAAGAGGGGCCGGAGAACCGCCATGTGATGTGGCAGGACGGCGACGGGATCGCGGACAAGCTGTTCGTCTACAACGGCGCAAGCGTTGCGGACGCGCTCGCGCGGCGCTCGGAAATTTTGACGGTCGTCGCGGAAAACGGCGTTGCGAATGCCGTTACGCTTTCGTGCGAGGAGGGCGCGTCTTCCGCGGGATCCTACGTCATGGTGACGGCAACGGCAAAAGATGGGTATCGGTTTGCCGACGGAAGCAAAACGCAACTTCTGATCCGGATCACGGAGCGTCCGGTCGTGCTCGAATGGGCGGAGGACCCTCTTTATTACAGCGGCTCGCCGCAGGCGCCGTCTTTATCCTGTTCCGCTCTTGCGGCGGGCGAATCGGACAGCGTCGTATTTTTCGACATCAAAGCGGATAGTTACGGCACGGATGCGGGGATGTACACGGCGCGCGCAGAGCTTTGCGGCCCCGGGGCCGGGAACTATCTCGTCTATGGAGAAGAGCATCCGTTTGAAATCAAAAAGGCGCGCATTGCGGTCGAATGGCGCACGGAAAATTCCGAAAACGGCCCCGAAACCGCGGAAAATGCCCGTGTGACATGGCGAAAAACGGACGACGGCGCAGCCGATTTCGTGTACAACGGCTACGCGGGCGAACAAATTCAGCGCTACCTTTCTCTCGGACTTTCCAGCGCGGATTTTCGTATGGGGCCTCTGGACGGATATGCCGATATCGTTGCGGACAGCGAACGGACGGCGTATGCCTCCGACGGAAATTTCTATTCCTCCGATCCGTCGGATGCGGGCACCGTTCTCTATTTTCATGCCGAACTGCGGGCGGAATACCGTGAAAATTATGCGATATCGGAAAACGGTTCCTTCGCCGTGCATATCGTCAGACGCGTCGTCTGCATTCAGCCGCAGGACCGTACAACGACGTTCGGGAGCGGCGAACTTTTAGCCGCCGGCGCCGTTTTGCGGGAAGGCGCGGAACTGAAAGCGGGAGACGATCGCGGCGGATTCTGGTCGTATGAAGGAGACAGCGCGGAATTCCTCGAATCGGACGGGCGGAGCGTCGGCGGCGCTTTGAAATTTTTTCTCGGAGCCGCCCGGTCGTGCGAAGCGAGCGACGTAAAAACGGATTGGGCAAAACCGGGCGTATACGATATCGAAGCGCGGTTCGCAGAGGGCGAAGAGTCTGAAAATCTGCGGCTCAAAAACAACTATGAAGTGCGCGCGGGCAAAGGCACGTGTACGGTGACTTACGCGCAAATCGAACAAATCGGCGCCGAACAGGGCGTTTGGCGACGGGAAGAACAATGCGGCGAAGGCTATCTTGCGGAGATAACCGGCGCCGCATTGCGTTTTTCCGGCGGGGTCGGGATCTCCGACGCGGAGATCGCTTATAAGCTTGTTTCCTATGACGGCGAATCGCAAGCGGACGAGTGCCTTTACGAGGGCGGGGCGGCCGTTCCGTATCTTCTGAAATCGGGCGGAACATGGCGCATCCGCGTGACCGTCGCGGCGCCCTATCACGAAACGCCGCAAGAGGCGTGGTATCTCGACGTGACCCTTTCGGGCGGTCCCGTGCGGATCAAACTGCAAAGTTCGCTTGAATTTTCTTACGGAGAGGGACCGTCGGTCGATTGGAACGATGAAATTGCCGTCTCCGATTGGTTAAAAACGCAGATTTCGGAACGGATCCTCGCGATATACGGCTATCAAGAAGGCGCAAAGGCGTTGTTAGCGGAAGTCACGTTCGGGATCGCGGAGGCGAAAACAAGCGCTTCGGGCAATCTTTGCGCCGGGACCTATTCTCTGACGGCCGAATGGGGAGAACGCGAAAAAATTCTCCTGATTTCGGAGCGCGGCGGAACGGCCGATTGCATGACGGTCGTGCCGAAGTCCGTAAAGCTGCAATGGACCAATCGCGACTCGGAGTACGAAACGGAACTTTCAGAGGGGCAGATCTTTGTGCCTTACGGCAGCGATCCGTTTTTTGTCAGCATGCAAATCGAGGTCGGCGGGATCCTTCCGGGAGATCGAATCGAGAACTTCGGCCACTGGCATTCCACCTACGATCCGCCCGAAGAGGGGTTTCTTCCCGTCGGTTCCTACTATATTTGGCTCACCGAAAGCAAGCTTGAAGGCGCAGACGCAGAGAACTATGCGCTTACGTTTTCGCACGATTTTCTCGAGATCCGTATCGTGCCTTTGGAAATCGGCGGCCGACTGAAAAAACCGGATTGGCACGAGACATTCCGATACGACGGTACGGAAAAGCGTCCGGCTGTTCCGATCGCCTTTTCCGTCGGATCGATCCCGTTTACCGCTGCGGATTACGAGCTTTTTTATTCCGACAACGTGAATGCCGGGATCGCAAAAATGACCGTCGTCGCCCGCGGAAATTTTACGGGCGAAGAAACGTTTGAATTCGAGATCGTCCGCCGCAAGATTAAAGCGATCATTTCGGGCGATCCCGTTTATAACGCGGAACCGCAGGACGCCGCCGTGATGTTTTCCGACGCGGAATCCCGCCTCTCGGAAGCCGCTCTGCTTGCGCTCCTGACGAAGGACGGCGCGTTTTATTCGCTCGCATACGGCGGATTTCCGGGAGCGGAATCCCATATTGCCGCAGGCCGCTATCGCGTGGAAGTTTTCCTGACGAACAGCGCGGCGAAAAACTTTGAAATCACGGCGACAACGGGCGATTTTACGATCGAACAGGCCGAATATCGCGTGGTGACGGAGGGATTCGGCGATCGGAACGCCGTGTACAACGGAAATCCGAATCCGTACGCGCCAGAAGTTCATGTTTTTGGCGTCGACGGAACGGAAATCCCTTTGGTCGGGCTTCCGGAATGTATCTACACATGCGCACATGAGACCGTTGCCGCGGAGGAGACCGTTCATGCGGGGATCTATTCCGCCGAACTTTTC
The DNA here is from genome assembly GCA_947589085.1 of uncultured Clostridia bacterium. Classification (GTDB taxonomy): domain Bacteria; phylum Bacillota; class Clostridia; order Christensenellales; family Borkfalkiaceae; genus Gallimonas. The sequence continues at coordinate 249,983 of CANPZD010000001.1, read as the reverse complement.
TTTTCCGTGCCGGAAAATGCAAATTACAGGGCGCCCGCAATGCCGCGCGCGACGCTGATCGTTTCGCCGCGCAGGGTCATTGCGGAGATCGGCGGAGAAAAACCGTACAACGGCAAAGCGCAGAGCGCGGAAGTCGCTTTTTTCGACGGCGAAAGCGTTCCGCAAGGCGCGCTTGCGCGCCCCTTGGAAGAACTCATCGGCACGCAGTACATAATCTGCTATGAAGGTCGCGCCGTTCCGCTCAACGCCGGAACGTATTCCGCCTCCGTAGCTCTTACGGGCGACGCGGCGCGCAATTTTCTCATCGAGACCCGCGGATCGTTCCGGATCGAAAAAGCGGAAAACGCATGGGGCACGGAATACGCACGGGTCGGTTGGGCACGGGTGCATCAGGAGGCTGCCGCCGAAACGCTTCCCGCCGCGCAGTTCGGTTCTGCCGTGCTCGGATATTATACCGACGAAGCCTGCACGCGCGTATATTTCGGCTCTTTTGACCGCGCGACGCCGAAAGGGACTTATTACGTGAAAGCGACGGTACCAGAAACAGAGAATTATACCGGCCTTTCCGAGCGATATTCCTTTGTCGTGACGGAACACGGCGAGCGGATCGACGGATCAAAGGGCGGCGACGCGCTCGCGCGCACCGCGGGGTGGCGTTGGGAAAAAGCGGGAGACGGGTTTGTTGCGACGGCATATTGGATCTGCGAAGAAAACTGCGGCTGGACGGAACAGGAACGCCTGATCGCAGAGCGGGGCGTTGCGATCCCGGGGACGTGCGTGCTTCCCGGCTCGGTGACGTACTCGGCGGTTTCGGAACGAAACGGCTCCGTTTCGAGCAGTTATACGGAAATTTTGCCTGCATACGGCCATTGCTGGAAAATTTCGGGGCAGAATTGGGATCTGACGCAAAAAGCGGCGGAAATCGGATTTGTCTGCTCAAATTCCGGCTGCACGGAGCAAAGAACGGTACGCAAAGCGGCAGAAATCGAGTCCTCTCAGGAGGCGACTTGCACGTCCGACGGGTACGTGCGGTATTTTGCCGTGATCGGGATCGATCTGCTGGCGAACGGAGAAGGGGATCGTTCCGCCGACCGCTTTCAAAACGGAGAAGCCGCATGGACTGTGTATTGCGCGGAATCCATTCCCGCAACGGGCCATGACTATGCGGCGGTCTTTGACTGGTCGTTTCGGGAGACAGGCGTATGGGTCTGCACATCGGCGGTTCTCATCTGCAAGAACGATACAAACCACAGATTGACCGTCGACGTTACGACGGCCGAAGAAACCGAACCGGCGACTTGCGAAACCGAGGGGATCGAGCGTCGCATTGCCTATGCCGAATGCGGCGGCAAGACGTTTTCCGATCTTCGGGAGAAGAAAATTCCCGCCGCGGGACATCGATACGGGGCGCCGATCTGGAATTGGGAGCCGGACGGCGACGGTTGGACGGCTTCGGCGAGCTTTGTCTGCGAAACATGCGGACACACGGAAATTCTGACGGACGTCGCGAGCGAAAAACAGTCCGAAGAGCGCGGAGAGGAGAATACCGTATTCACGGCGGAAGTGGTGTTTCAGGGCGAAAATTATCGTGAAGATAAAATTTTTCCGACGCGGCGAACGGGCATGGGAAGCGGCGCGGTCATGATTTCCACGGCCGTCGCCTTTCTGATCGCGTTCGGCGCCGTATGCGGCGCGCGTGCGGCCGCCGGACAAACCGCGCGCAGAAAAAAGCGATGATCTGTCGGCATTGCCGCCTTGCGGAAGCTTTTGGCAAAGATTGGGAAAAACGATTGAAAGATTTTTTGCGCTATGCTATAATAAGCACATAAGATAAGAAAAAACGCAGTCCTTCGATCGGAACTGCGTTTTGGCAGGGGAGACGCGACTCGAACACGCAACAGACGGTTTTGGAGACCGTTGCTCTACCATTGAACTACTCCCCTGTGCAAGTATGATTATAGCGGATTCTTCGTCATTCGTCAAGGACTTTTTCGGCGATTGCGAAAAAAAAGGTGCAAGATGAAAAAACAGGTGGTTCTCTATACCGACGGCGCCTGCTCCGGCAATCCCGGCGCGGGAGGGTGGGGTTGCGTGCTGCTCTACGGCGAGCATCGCCTTGAACTTTCTGGCGGCGAAAAAGAGACGACAAACAACCGTATGGAACTTACGGCGGTCATCGAGGGCCTCAGGAAACTGAAATATCCCTGCAAGGTCACGGTGTACAGCGATTCCGCCTACACCGTAAACGCCTTCCGGGAAGGCTGGATCCGCGCATGGGAAAAGGACGGATGGAAAAAATCCGACCGCAAGGCCGTTCTCAACGACGACCTCTGGAAAGAGCTTGCGGAACTGACGCGCGTCCATGAAGTGACCTTTTGCAAGGTGAAAGGGCACGCCGACAACGAACTCAACAATCGATGCGACGAGCTTGCGCGGGCGGCGATCCCGTCTTCGAAAAACTTATAATTTGCCTGCATGCAGGATATACTATAAAGGCTTCATGAAAAAACAGGAACAGGCACAACGTACGAATGTTTGGCGCGTCGTACATATTCTTTCGGTTGCCGCGGCCGCCATCGTGACGGAGGTCTTTTTTGTTCTTTGCCTTCAAGCCTACCGCGGCGAATGGAAGCAGGTCTGGTGGCTGCTCGCCCTGATCGGGGGGAGCCTTTTGAACGCCGCGCTTCTGATCACCGATTACGTCTGTTATTTTCTCCGCAAGGAAGTGATCTATAAATTCTGTATCACGCTGTACGTCATGGCCGTGTTTTTTGCCGTGGTTGCGTACATTCTGATCAGAACGGGATTTTTCAAGATCATGCGCGATGAGGAACAGCTTGAAGCGTTTTTGCGCCAATCCGGCTGGATGTACGTGCTTTTTGTGCTTCTGCAATTTCTGCAAGTCGTGATCCTGCCCATTCCGAGCACCGTGACCGTGGTGGCGGGCGCCGCGCTGTTCAATCCGCTCTGGGGCAGCCTTTTGAGCCTGCTCGGGATCGTCCTCGGATCGCTCGTCGCCTTTCTCGTCGGCAGATATGCGGGCACGCGCGTCGTCTCGTGGCTGATCGGCAAAGAAACGCTGGAAAAATGGCTGAAAAAGATCAAGGGAAAAGATAAACTTCTGCTTACGGCAATGTTTCTTCTTCCCGTTTTCCCGGACGACGTTCTCTGTTTCGTGGCCGGGATGTCCTCGATGTCCCTGTGGTATTTTCTCGCCGTGATCGTGATCTCGCGCGTGCTTGCGATCTTTACGACAAGCTATTCCATCACGCTCATCCCGTTCAATACATGGTGGGGGATCCTCACGTGGGCGATCATTTTCGTCCTTGTCGTGATCCTTTTCATCGTGCTCTACAGAAAATCGGATAACATTCTCGGCTGGTTCGAAAAGAAATTTCACCGCGAAACGCGCGTCAAAGAAAAAACGGAACGGGAAGAATTTACCATGGAGGTCGTGGATCCCGACGGCTCGCTGGTTTCCAAAGGCGTAAAAAAGCGCGACGAGCCTTCCGAAAAAAATATCAAAAAATAAATTTCCGCCGTCCGGGAACATTGCGGGGCGGCTGCAATTTTATCGATCGGACGTCATCGTGCGCCCGGATAAAATTTTCACGGAAATTGTAAGAATCTTCTTGCTTTTTTCCGTGATTTTATATATAATGATATTTGGTAGAAATTGGTGTTTTCTATGGACGAAATGAGGTAATTATGGATCGGATTCAAGTGCTCAAAGAGCGCAAGTCAGCGCTGAAAAACGCCGGAAAACAAGTCCGCGCACAGATTTCCGCGCTTGTCGACGAGGACAGTTTTGTGGAACTTGCCTCGTTCAGTTATTCCAAAAACGAATTTTTCGACGAGGAAGCGCAGGGAGAGGGCGTCGTGACCGGTTTTGCGACCATCGGCGGCTATCCGTTTTATGTGATCGCGCAAAATTTCGACGTTTGCTACGGCGGCCTTTCCAAGGCAAACTGCGAAAAAATCGCAAAGGCGCTGAATACGGCGGAAAAAAACGCAACGCCCGTCGTATACCTTCTGCATTCGTACGGCGTTTGCGTGGGCGAGGGCGTGCATGTGCTCGAGGGGATCTCCGAACTTCTGCTCAAAGCCACCAGGCTCAAAGGCTCCGTTTTGCAATTTGCGATCTTGGACGGCGAAGTGTACGGTTCTTCGGCCGCGCTCGCATCGGTGTGCGACGTCGTGTTCTTTACGAAGCAGGCCGCGCTCTGCGTAAATTCGCCGTTTGTGCTCTCCGCGAAGGCGGGGAAAAACGTCAAGGCAACCGAGATCGGGGGGATCGAAGCGCTTTCAAAGGCGAATTTGCCCGCCGTGGCCGTGAAAGATATGCGCGACGCGGCTTCCAAGATCCTTGCCGTTTCGGATATCGTACGCATCCCCGTCGTGGATTCCGAACTCAACGAACCTGCGCCGTCGCTCAATCGGAACGCTTCCGCGGCCGAGATCTTCAAACTGATCGAATCTCCGCTGGAACTTGGCGCCTGCTCGTTTCCGGAAGTGAAAACCGTATTGGGAAGATTGGGCGGGATCGCCGTCGCGGCGCTGATCTTCGACAACGTCGCGCTGAACGAAGGCAACGTAAAGAAAATCAAAAATTTTACGGAATTTGCCTGCTGTTACGGACTTCCGCTCATCACGTTCGTCGACTGCAAAGGGGTGGAGGCTTCGCTCGATACGGCCAACAGCGCCGTGCTCAAAGAGATCGGCGAATATCTTTCCCTGCTCGACGAAGCGGATCCCGCCAAAATTGCGGTCGTAACGGGAAAAGCGATCGGCCTCGGCTACGCTCTGTTTGCCGCAAAATCCGTCGGCTTCGATTACACGTTTGCGCTTGCAACGGCGCAGATCTCGCTGTTTGAGTCGTCCGTGGGCGCCGAGATCGAATTTCCGGGACGGAACGCCGAACAGCTCGCGCAGGTTTACGCGGACGAGAAAGGGGATCCTTTCAATGCGGCAAAGGGCGGCTATCTCGATGAAATCGTCGAGCCGCAATTCATAAAGCAATATCTGATCGCGTCGCTTCAGACGCTTGTGAGGTAAATATGTCGGATCGGCTGCTTGCATGGTTCAAGTTGGATCTCGGCGAGGGCGCGTTTTATTCCGTATTCGGACTGTTGTTCGTATTTGCGGGTATTGTGCTGCTCATCGCCATACTCACCTTGATCGGCCTGCTCATGAGAAAGGTCGTCCGCCGGCGGGAAGAAAAACAAAAAACTCCCGCGTTGCCGGCGCCTCCGGCCGAAACGGCCGAGGAAAAAATCCCTCCGCAGGTTTTGGCGGTGATCGCGGCTGCCGTCGCGGCCTATACCTCCGAGGGAGCTGCAAAATGCGATTTTGTCGTTCGGCGCATCAAAAGATTATAAGGAAGGTTGGATATTATGCGGAATTTTATCATTACGGTAGACGGAAAACAGTATGAAGTAAGCGTAGAGGAAACCGGCGCGACGGCGGCTCCTGCCGTTGCGGCGCCCGCGGCCGCCCCGGCTGCAAAACCCGCGGGAAACGGCAAGGGGACGAAAGTGCTCGCTCCGTTCCCGGGACTCATCAAGAATCTTCTCGTCGCGAACGGCGCGCCCGTGAAAAAAGATCAGCCCATTCTCGTTCTGGAAGCCATGAAGATGGACAACGACATCACATCGCCCTGCGACGGCACGGTCAATTTTCAGGTCGCAAAGGGCGCGAACGTTGAATCGGATGCAATTCTTGCCGTAATCGGATAACGCGGGGTCTGGTATGCAAAGCAGTTTGATCGCATTGAATATCGGCGATATTTTTTCGAATCTGTGGGGTTCGATGGGGCTTTCGCAGGGCGGCTGGCAAAACTATGTGATGCTGGCGATTTCTCTCGTGCTCTTTTTCCTCGCGATCGTCAAAAAATACGAGCCGATGTTGCTGCTTCCGATTGCATTCGGAATGTTTCTCATCAATCTTCCCGGCGCGGAAAAGATCTTGTGGGGCACCTATGAGACTCCCGCTCTGAACTATCAAGTCGGTGTTGATACGTCGCATGGCTACATCGCGGCATTTGCGGATAAGGCGAACGGTGCACTTGTCTATGTGCGTGAGGGGTATCTTCAGGATGGGATCGTCACCTTCTACCAAACCCTTGAAACGTTGAAAGCGGGCGAGGGTGCTCTCACGATGGCGCAAGCGGACTTTGAGGCGCTCTATTCGTTTAATCAAATTGTCCAAGGCATCGAATATATCGCCACCTATTCTAATGCGGCGGGTCAACTCATTTACCTGCAAGAGGGATTTTTAGCAGGAGATACCGTCACCTATTATTCGACGCTCGAAGCTCTGATAAACGGCACAGCGAAAACGATGTCCGTCGGGGAATTGAACACGTTTTATCATCTGTACGGCTATATGCAGGGGACGTGGACCTCGGGAACTCTCTCTTTTGCGAACAATTCGGTGATTATTAGCGAGGCATACGAGGATGTAACAAATCGTGGACTTTTATGGTATCTCTATTACGGCGTCGATAAAGTGATCTACCCGCCGCTCATCTTCCTCGGCATCGGCGCGATGACGGATTTCGGTCCGCTGATCGCCAATCCCAAGAGTATGCTGATCGGCGCGGGGGCGCAGCTCGGGATCTTCATCGCGCTCTTCGGAGCGGTACTTCTCGGATTTACGGGCGCGCAAGCGGCGGCCATTGCCATTATCGGCGGCGCGGACGGCCCGACTGCCATCTATGTTTCCAAAATGCTCGCCGACAATCTCGTCCCGACGATCGCCATAGCGGCATATTCGTACATGGCGCTCATTCCGGCCATTCAAAAGCCGATCATGCGCCTTTTGACGACAAAAAAGGAACGAGCGATCCGCATGAAACCTCTGCGTCAGGTTTCCAAAGTCGAAAAGATCATGTTCCCGATCGTCGTCACGCTCGTGGTCGGTCTGTTGCTGCCCGACGCGATCCCGCTTCTCGGGATGCTCATGCTCGGGAATCTCTTCCGCGAGTCCGGCGTCGTCGAAAGGCTTTCTTCGCAGGCGCAGAACGGCCTCATCAACACGGTCACGATCTTCCTCGGGATTGCCGTCGGCTGCAAGGCGAAGGGAGGCGTATTCCTCACCACGCAGACGCTCGGGATCCTCGCAATCGGCATCTTCGCATTCTATTGCGGCACGATCGGCGGCATACTCACCGCCAAGATCATGTGCAAGGTCACAAAGGGGAAGATCAACCCGCTGATCGGTTCCGCGGGCGTCTCGGCCGTCCCGATGGCGGCACGAATTTCGGAGGACGTGGGAAGGGAGACCGATCCTTCCAACCACCTTCTCATGCACGCGATGGGACCCAACGTTGCGGGCGTCATCGGTTCCGCGCTCGCCGCGGGCATGCTGCTCGCCTGCTTCGGCTGATAAGATCCGCATGACCTTTTTGTCTTTCTGCAAACCGCAAAAAGGCGTTCAAGGAGTTTGTTTATGTCAAAAGTAATGATCATGGATACGATTCTGCGCGACGCACACCAATCGCAGGCCGCGACGCGGATGCGTACGGAGCAGATGATCCCCGTTCTCGATCAGCTCGACGAGGTGGGGTACTATTCTCTCGAAGGATGGGGCGGCGCCACCTTCGATACCTGTATGCGCTTTCTCAACGAGGATCCGTGGGAACGTCTCCGCACGCTCAAAAAACATCTGAAAAAGACGCCAATCCAGATGCTTCTGCGCGGACAAAATCTGCTCGGATACCGGAACTACGCCGACGATCTCGTCGACAAACTTGTCGATAAGTGCTTCGAAAACGGGATCGGCGTCATTCGCGTATTCGACGCGCTGAACGATCCGCGCAACATCGAAGCTTCGATGAAGGCCATCAAAAAGTACGGCGCCGCCTGCGGAGGCGTATGCGAAGCTGCGATCTCCTATACGACGGGCCCCGTCTACAATCTGCAATACTTTGTCGATCTTGCCAAGACGTACGAGAGCATGGGCGCCGACAATATCTGTATCAAGGATATGGCAAATTTGCTTTTGCCGTTCCAGGCGTACGAGCTTGTCACGGCCTTGAAAAAGGCGCTTCGGCCGGAGACAAAACTGCATCTTCACACCCACAACACCACCGGGACGGGCGATATGGTCAATCTCATGGCGATCCGCGCCGGGGTGGACATTGTGGATACGGCGCTCTCTCCGCTTGCCAACGGAACTTCGCAGCCCGCGACCGAATCGCTTGTGGCGACCTTGCAGGGCACCGAATACGACACGGGGATCGATCTTAACCGCTTGATCCCCATTGCAAATCATTTCAAGAAAGTTGCGGCCGAACTCGAAAAGGAAGGCTCGCTGAATCCCAAAGTGCGGCAGGTCGACGTCAATACGCTGATCTATCAGGTGCCCGGCGGCATGCTTTCCAACCTCATGAATCAGCTCAAAAAGGCGGGAAAAGAGGATAAACTCCCCGAAGTGCTCGCCGAAGTGCCCAACGTGAGAAAGGATTGCGGCTATCCGCCTCTCGTGACGCCTTCTTCCCAGATCGTCGGCACGCAGGCCGTCATGAACGTCGTCATGGGCGAACGGTACAAGATGACGACGAAGGAGACGCGGGATCTCTTTGCGGGTAAATACGGCCGCGTTCCCATGCCGATCAACGAAGAAGTTGCGAAGAAGATCCTGAAAGGAGAAAAACGGATCACGTACCGCCCCGCAGACGATCTCGAGCCGGAGTATGAAAAACTCAAGGCGGAAGTCATCGAAAAAGGGTTTTATACGCAGGAGGAGGACGTGCTTTCGTACGCCTCTTTCCCCGAGGTTGCCGAAAATTTCTTCAAATGGAGAAAGGCGAAAAACGAGGGGATCGACAGCGACCTGAAAAAGACAGGCGTGTATCCGGTTTGAATCACATGAATATTTTATTGACAAACGACGACGGAATTTTCGGCGAGGGCCTTCGGACCCTCGCTTCCGCATTGAAAAGGGAAGGGCATCATGTGGCAGTCGTTGCTCCGCATGAAAACAATTCCGCCGTCTCGCACAAGATCACCATGCAGCCGGGACTGAAAATTTCCCGCGAGGACTTCGATGGGATCGAAGCGTATTCGGTGACGGGTACGCCCACGGATTGCGTGCTTCTTGCGCTCAAACATCTCGGGATCCGGCCCGATCTGCTGATTTCCGGCGTCAATGCCGGGCTGAATCTCGGCGTCGATACGCTGTACAGCGGTACGGTGGCGGGCGCCATGGAAGGTGCGGTTTGCGGCATTCCGTCGATCGCGCTTTCCCAAAGACTGCACCGCGCCTATACGCCGGAAGAGATCACGGCGGCATTTCAGAGAGCTTGCGGGATCACGATCGAAAAACTGCAGGATTGGGCCAAACTCGCGCAAGAGGCGCGGGTCGTCAATATCAACTTTCCCGATTGCTCTCCGAAAGGATTTTCTTTTTGTGCGGCTGCGAAATCCTGGTATCAAACCACGTATTACACGGAAGAAGGCGTCGGTCTCGGCATCGTAAGCAGTGCGCCTCAGTTCGAGGGAGAGGGCGATATTCTTTATCTTCGTGAGGGCTATGTGACGATCACGCCGCTGCGCGTGGATTTCACGAACGACGAACTTCTTGCCGAATGGAGAAAACGCTATGCGTAAGATCGTCGTGGGAGGAGGCGCTTCCGGACTTATGGCCGCGTATGCGGCGGCGTCCTGCGGCCATGAGACATTGCTACTGGAAAAGAACGAAAAGCTCGGGAAAAAAATTTATATCACAGGCAAAGGACGCTGCAATCTCACCAACGATTGCCCGCCGGATGAATTTTTACAGAATGTCGTTCACGGCGCAAAGTTTCTGACGGGCGCCATTTATCGATTTTCTCCCGCCGATACCATGAAATTCATGGAAGAAAACGGACTTTCCCTGAAAACGGAACGGGGAATGCGCGTATTTCCCGTGACCGATCACGCAAGCGACGTCACGAAAGCGCTCGAGGCCGCTTGCCGGCGTGCGGGCGCGGAAATCCGGCTGAATACCGAAGTACTGAAAATCCAAATTGCGGAAAATTGCGTGCGCGGCGTTCTTACGCGGGATGGCCTGATCCCGGCCGACGCCGTGATCGTCGCCACGGGCGGACTCAGTTATTCTTCCACGGGATCCACGGGAGACGGATATCGGTTTGCCGCCGAGGCCGGGCATACCGTGACCGATTGCGTGCCGTCGTTGACGGGAATCGAAGCGGACGGCGTTACCGAAGCGCAGGGAATTTCGTTAAAAAATGTTGTTCTTACGGCAAAACAGGGCGAAAAAACGATCTCATCCCGTTTCGGCGAGCTGCTGTTCACGCATTACGGGATATCCGGACCGCTGACATTGTCGCTTTCGGCCGAGATCAACCGGATCCCGCTCTCGGAAGTTTCGTTATATCTCGACCTGAAACCCGCCTTGGATATCAAAACGTTGGACGAACGCCTGCTCAAAGATTTCAGCGAACGGGCAAACGAACAGATGAAGAGCGTGCTTCGGGGACTGTTGCCGAAAGGGTTGGTCGCACTCGTGCTGCGCGCCGCAAATATCGACGCCGAAAAGCAGGCGAACGCCGTAACCAGAGAGGAGCGGAAACGCTTGATCGAAGCGTTGAAATCCTTTCCGATCCGACCGAAAAAACTGCGCGGATTTTCCGAGGCCGTCGTTACGTCCGGCGGGGTGGCGCTTCGGGAAATCGATCCGAAAACGATGCAGAGCAAAAAAATCAAAGGCCTCTATTTTTGCGGGGAAGTTCTGGACGCCGACGCATATACGGGGGGATTTAACCTGCAGATCGCTTTTTCTACGGGTTATGCCGCGGGAATCGGGGATAAATCCGTATTAACACAGTAATATTTGTGACATAGTACTTTGTTTTACGGAAATGAATATTTGGATTTTATGCAGAATCTTTGACTTTTTTCCGGGAAGCGGATATAATATATTTATAAAGTGCATACAGGAGAATCGGGATGGTAGTGGTGCGCGGCGCAACAACGATTGCGGCAGACGACAAAGATGAAATCAAATATGCAACTGCGGAACTCTTGAAACAGATTTCAAGCTGCAACGGGCTGATCAAAGACGAGATCGTGAGCATCGTTTTTTCCAGCACTTCGGATATTCATTCTTATTACCCGGCCAAGGCCGCGCGCGAAGCCGGCTACGAAGGCTGTTCGCTCTTTTCGACCATGGAACCGGAGATCGAGGGCGGACTTCGGCTTTGCATTCGCGTAATGGTATTTGTGGAAAAAAACATCGTTCCCCGTCATATCTATCTGCGCGGCGCAAAGATTTTGAGAAAAGATCTGACGTCGGTATTCAATGTCGCGATCGACGGCCCCGCCGGAAGCGGCAAATCGACGGTCGCCAAGCTGCTCGCAAAGGATTACAATATTTTGCATCTGGATACGGGAGCGATGTACCGCGCTTGCGCGCTGAAAGCGCTGGAATCCGGCGTTGATATCAACGATGAAGCCGCGATCGTCGATCTGATGCGAAACGTGAAACTCGATATTCAATATATCGACGGTGTGCAGCATACGTTGCTGGACGGAGAGGACGTTTCGGAGCGTATCCGCGAGCCGCACGTCTCCATGGCGGCGTCCACCGTATCCAAGCATCCGAGCGTGCGCATGCACATGGCGGAAAAACAGCGCGAGATTGCACATAAGATGTCTTGCGTACTCGACGGACGGGATATCGGCACGTTTGTGCTTCCCGATGCCGATTTCAAATTCTATCTTACGGCAACGCCGGACGTGCGCGCAAAGCGCCGCTACGACGAATTGCTGGCAAAGGGGCACAAAGTAGATTTCGAGGAACTCAAAAAAGAGATCGTATGCCGCGACGAACAGGATATCAACCGCAAGATCGCGCCGCTTAAGTTGGCGGAGGACGCTACGCTCGTCGATACCTCGGATATGACGATCGAAGAAGTCGTGGCGTTTTTGAAGCGTAAAATGCAGGAGAAGATCTGATGGCGGAAGAATCCGGGAATGCGCCCGCGAAGCTCACCCGCGCGGAGCGAAAAGCTGAAAAAAAAGCGGAAACCAAGGCAAAACGCTTGGAAGCAAACAAAAAACCGCGCCTTTTTCCCGCAAATAAGAAGGGAATGCACATCATGCCCTTCCTTAATTTTTTGAAATTTTTTCTGATCCCGCTCCATTTTATTTTTTATCCTTATAAACTGCACGGGAACAAAAAAACCGGCAAGGATTCCTGTATCTTCGTCGGAAACCATTACAGCATGTTCGACGTGATCTATCCCGCCCGGACGACGCGGGAGGGGATCCATTATATTTGCAAAAAATCCGTGCTTGAGGCGCCCGTTTTGTGGAAATGGGGCGTTCGGATCGGGGCGATCGGCGCGGCGAGAGACGGGTCGGACGTGCGTACCGTCATGGAGGCCGTCCGCATTCTGAAGGCCGGAGAAAAGGTTTGCATGTTCCCGGAGGGAACGCGCAACCGACGGGAGGACGACGAATTTTTACCGTTTCACGGCGGCGCGTCGTTGCTTGCGATCAAAACGAAATCTCCCGTGATCCCGTTCGTGATCTGCAACCGGCCGCGGATCTTCAGGATCACGCACGTCGTATTCGGGGAACCCGTGGAATTCACGCAGTATTATGAAGAAAAAGTTTCTGCGGAAGAATACGCCCAAGCCGACGAATTTCTGCGCAACCGCATGTATGAACTTCGCGCGCAGTTCCGGGCTTCCCGCAAGAAGGGGAAAAAAGCGTGAAAGTTGTCGTTTCCCGGCACCGGGGATTCTGTGCGGGCGTAAAGCGCGCCGTGGAAACCGCGCTTGCCGTTCCCGCAGAGAATACATACGTCCTCGGCGAGCTGATCCATAACGAGGCGGTGGTAAAGCAGATCGCCGCGCGCGGGATCGTCACCGTAGATCGTCTCGATGAAGTGCCCGACGGCGCGCGCCTTCTCATCCGATCGCACGGAGCGCCGAGATCGCTCTATGCCGCCTGCGCGGAGCGCGGGATCGAAGTGATCGACTGCACCTGTCCGTTCGTCTCCCGAACGCAGAGGATCGCGGAAGAGGAGAGCCGGGCGGGAAAATCGATCGTAATCGCCGGAGATATCCGCCATCCCGAAGTTGTGGGGCTGCTCGGGTGGATCGGAAACGAGGCGCGGGTGGTCTCTTCGGAGCGGGAAGATTTTTCGGATTTGCGCGGAAAAGATGTGGTTTTGGTGGCTCAAACCACCTTTTCGGAGAAAATATTTTACAAAATCAGCGAAAATCTTCAAAAAGTAAGCCTGAAAACACTTGTGATTTTTCCGACAATTTGTTATACTACTGTTGAAAGACAGCGGGAAGCGCAGTTTCTTGCGCGCACGTGCGACGCGTTGATCGTCGTCGGCGGCCTGCACAGCGGAAACACAAAACGTCTCGGCGAAATCGCGTCGGCACAGGGCAAGCAGGTATTCTATGTGAGCAGTGCGGATGCGTTCGAATATGAAAAAGTAAAATTTTTTGGTAGGGTCGGCGTAATCGCGGGAGCAAGCACTCCCGAATGGCTGACTCAGGAGGTTCTTTTCAAGATGGTGGACAACAACGCGGAAGTACAAGAGACCGAAAAAACCGTGGAAGCGCAAGTAGCGGAAACTGCGGAAGCGCCTGCGGAAGAGGTCAAAGCAGAGGAAGTCGCAGCCGAAGCAACGGCGAGCGAGCCGGTTCAGGAAGTTCCGACTTCGGCCATGCAGAAGATCATGGACGAATTCGAAAAAGAGGAACGGTACAAAAAAGGTCAGATCATCGAGGTTACGATCGTCTCTGCGACCGACGAAGAGATTTTCGTCTCGGGATCCGGCAAGCTTGAAATCCGTATTCCCAAAACGGAACTCGACTGCGCGGAGTACGACCGCAAAGTATATGAGGAGAAGGCCAAGGCCGGCGAAAAGATCGAAGTGATGGTCACCGCGGTCAAGCCCACGCAGCTCTCCGAAAAGATGGTCAAGAAACTCAGAGAGGAAGAAGCGCTTCTCGAAGATATCAAGGCGGGGAAAGAATTTTCCGTCGTCTGCACCGATACCAACAAGGGCGGCCTTACCGCGGAACTCGGCACGTATCTCGTATTTGTGCCCCGCCGCGAGATCCGCATGGGTTACGTGACCGATCTCGAAAAATATAAGGGCAAGACGCTTCGCCTGAAGCTGATCGAGATCCGCAACGAGCGCCGCAAGGAGATCATTGCTTCGCAGCGCGTGGTACTCGAAGCGGAGCGCGCGGAAAGAGAGGCGGCCAAGGCCGCGAAGGAAGAAGCATTCTTCTCTTCGATCCAGTTGGGCGACGTTGTGGAAGGCAAAGTGGAACGCGTCACGAAATTCGGCGCATTCGTTTCCGTCAACGGCTTCGATTGCCTCGCGCATATTTCCGACCTCTCCTGGACGGGCGTGAACGAAGTGACCGACGTTCTTGAGATCGGCAAGCGCTATGAATTCAAGGTCCTGAAGATCGACCGCGAAAACAAAAAGGTTTCCATCGGATATAAGCAGCTTCAACCCCAGCCGTGGGAGCTTGCCGCGCAGAAGTACGCGGAAGGCGATATCGTTCACGGCAAAGTTGTGCGGATCGTGCCGTTCGGCGCTTTCGTGGAACTCGAAAAGGGGATCGACGGACTTGTGCACGTCTCCCAGATCTCTCATGAGTGGCTGGAAAATCCGACGAGCGCGCTTACGATCGGCGAAGAAGTGGACGCGAAGATCCTTGCTTTCAGCCCTGCCGAGAGAAAGATCACGCTTTCGATCAAGGCGCTGCAACCCCGTCCCGAATATGAGCCTCGTCCCGAACGCGACGAGAACAAGCCTCAGAAAGTCAAGAAGGTCAGCCGCAGAAATACCGGCTCGGCCGATGAGGACGACGAGTACAGAGAATGGAAAGAGGGCGGGAATTTCGGCGCTTCCATCTCCGAACTGCTCGGCTCCGACGACGAGAAAAAATAAATTTTTTCCGAATCCGAAAAATCCGCTTAATGGCGGATTTTTTTGTTTATATATAAGGTAAAAATAAAACCACAGAAGGTAATTCGACATGGAAAGACAGGGCAACATTAAAATTTCAAGCGAAAACATGATGCCGATCATCAAAAAATGGCTGTATTCGGATAAGGATATTTTTCTTCGCGAAATCGTAGCGAACGCTTCCGATGCGATCACCAAACTCTCGAAACTCGTCGCTCTGGGCGAAACGAAGAACGACGCGCCCTTTAAGATCACGGTGACGACGGACGAAAAAGCCGGTACGCTCACCGTAGAGGACAACGGGATCGGCATGACGGAAGACGAAGTGGAGACGTATATCACGCAGATCGCGTTTTCCGGCGCTGCGGATTTTCTCGAAAAATACGAAAAGGCGGGCGGAGACGGGATCATCGGACATTTCGGACTCGGATTTTATTCCGCGTATATGGTTTCCGAGCGCGTGGAAATTTTCACGAAATCGTACCGTGACGGCGCGGCCGCCGTGCATTGGGATTCGGACGGGGAAAGCACCTATACGATCGGAGAATGCGATAAAACCGCACGCGGAACCAAGATCGTCATGCACATCGCAAAGGAGGAAAAAGAATTCCTCAAAGAGAACAAAGTCCGCGAGTTGCTGCGCAAATACTGCTCGTTCATGCCCTATGAGATTTATCTGAATCCGAAAGGGAAAGAGGACGACAAACCCGTCAATACGACCGTGCCGCTCTATACAAAACAGCCCAAAGAGTGCACCGAAGAGGAATATAAAAATTTCTACCGCGAAACCTTTTCGGATTTCAACGAACCGCTCTTCTGGATCCATCTCAACATGGAATATCCTTTCCGGCTCAAGGGGATCCTGTACTTCCCCAAGGTGAGAAAGCAAGTCGAACTCGAGCGCGGACAGGTGAAACTGTACTGCAATCAGGTGTATATCGCCGACAATATCAAGGAAGTGATCCCGGAATTTCTCATGCTTCTGAACGGCGTGATCGACTGCCCCGATATCCCGCTGAACGTTTCGCGGTCGTTTCTCCAGAACGATCGTCAGGTGCAGAAGATCGCGAAACATATCACCAAAAAGGTCGCCGACAAGCTTTCGGAACTCTTCCGGAACGATCGTGAAAAATACGAAGCCTGCTGGTCGGATCTCGCCAATTTTGTAAAATTCGGCTGCATCAAAGACGAAGATTTCTACGGCAAAGTCAAGGATATCATCATATACAAGGATCTTGCGGGAAAATACCGGCCGCTCGAAAGCTTCTTCGGGGAGGAGGTCTCCGACGACGACGCCAAAGCCGGGAAAGAACCGCAGGCCGTGTATTACGTTTCAGACGAAAATAAACAGGCGCAATACGTGGAAATGTTCCGGGAAGCGGGACTGGACGCGATCCATTGCGATACGTTTATCGACCCGCATTTCATCAGCTATATCGAGTACAAAAATCCCAGAAAAGTGCGCTTTTTGCGGATCGACGCCGACGTGGCGGGCGCTTTGAAGGAAGAGGGCGACGCGGATCAAGAACTTGCGGATCTCTTTACCGAAGCGCTCAAAGAGAAAAAAATCACCGTTAAAGCGGAAAAATTCAAAAATGCGTCCGTGCCGGCTGTCGTCAACGTCTCGGAATTCATGCGCAGAATGTCCGAAATGAACAGTTTCTACAAAATGGGGGATATGCCGGAGGATATTACGCTCGTCGTAAATACGAATTGCGAAGCGGTGCGCGCGGTCAAAGGAGCGGCCGAGCCGGCGCGCAAAACCGCGGCGGAATATATTTATCTGCTCGCACTCATGAATTATCGTCCTTTGACGCCCGAGGAGCTCACCGCTTTTACGGAAACCGCCTCGCTCTATATGCGGGAATATTTGCAAAAACAGTGAATTTTTTTGCAAGGGGTATTGACATTCCCGCACGCCGCTGTTATAATAGAACAGTGTTGAGTCGGGCGGAATTATGAGACGCGCGGGCAACGGATAGGAGGTATTATTGTGAACGGAACTGTGAAATGGTTCAATGACGGAAAAGGATACGGCTTTATCTCCAATGATGAAGGCGGGGACGACATCTTCGTGCATTTCTCTGCGATCCAGGCGGAAGCGGGGGTGTTTCGTACTTTGAAAGAGGGCCAAAAGGTCACGTTTGAGACCGAACCGGACCCCAAAGACAGCGGAAAACTCCGTGCCGTCAATGTCGTACCTGTTTCCTGAGTTACAACTCTGAAAAAAACGCGCCCTTTGCGGCGCGTTTTTTTTACTTACGGATTTCAGATTTCCGCGGCCTTGACGGCCCGGTATTGTTTCAGAATTGCTTCGCGGATCGCTTCCCGCGTCTCCGTGTTGATGGGGTGCGCAATGTCCTTGTACTCGCCGTCCGGCGTTTTGCGGCTGGGCATTGCGATAAAACTCTCGCCGTCGCGTTCAAAAATTTTAATGTCGTGAACGACGAAGCAACCGTCGATCGTGATAGATGCAACTGCGCGGAGTATTCCATCTGCGCGCTGAACGAGACGAATCCGTACATCACCGATTTCCATTCCGTTTACCTCCGATAGTGGTTTGCTTATTCACTATATTATCACAACTTTCTTGAAATTTCAATAATTTTATTTCACTTTTTTGGAAAAATTATAAATCTTTCACAAATAATTTTATTTTTCCATACGATGAGGTATGTGTTCCGAATCCACGGGCGGCTCCAAAAGTTGGTACTTTATCGGAATCGGCGGCGTAAGTATGAGCGCTTTGGCATGCCTGTTGCAGGACGCCGGCGCTTACGTACGCGGAAGCGACGCCGCCGAAAGTCATTTTACCCGCATGCTCTCCGGCCGCGGCATTCATGTTCACATCGGAGAAACCGAGAAGATCACAGAGGATCATGTCGTCTACACGGGCGCGATCGGCGAACAACACCCGCAACTTACGGCGGCAATTTCGGCGGGAAAACGTCTCATGTCGCGGGCAGAGCTTCTTGGAAAGGTTGCGGAGGGATATTCGCATGTTCTTTCCGTTGCGGGCTGTCACGGGAAAACGACAACCACCTGTATGCTCTCGCATATCCTCTATTCCTGCGGCGCAAAATTCACCTGTCATATCGGCGGCGAGGACGTCGTGCTCGGCAATTATTTTTCAACGGGGCGGGAATTCTTCGTCACGGAAGCCTGCGAATTCAAACGCAGCTTTCTTTCTCTGAAAAGCGACGTCGCCGCGATCCTCAACTGCGACCGCGATCATACCGATTGTTATCGCAGCGAAGAGGAACTTTTCAACGCTTACGCAACGTTTGCCGCACAGGCGCGCCGCGTCGTCGTCAATGCCGACGACCGCAAAGCGCGAAAGCTCCCGCATGCGCTTTCTTTCGGGCTTTATGCGGGAAATATCCGCGCGGAGGACATCCGTTCCGTTCGCGAAAAATATGTTTTTACCGTCTCCGAGGACGGCATTCCCGTCGTTCCGATCAAATTGAACGTCGAAGGGAAAGTGCACATTTACAATGCGTTGGCGGCTTACGCATGCGCGCGCCTTCTCGGATTCAGCGGTACGGAGATCAAGCGGGGACTCGAGGATTTCCGCGGCGTGCGGCGCAGATTCGAACACGTGGGAAATCTCTGCGGCGTGCCCGTCGTATGCGACTACGCGCACCATCCGCGTGAGATCGCGGCGACGCTTTCGACGGCGCAAAAACTCTGCATGGGAACCGTGCGGACGGTGTTTCAGCCGCACACGTACACCCGCACGCGCGATTTCATGGAGGAGTTTGCGGAAGTGCTCAAACGGACGGAACGTCCCATCGTGTATTCCACGTATTCCGCGCGGGAAACGTTCGATATTTCGGGCAGCGCCGCAATGCTCGTGAGCCATGTTCCCGACGCGCGCTATGTGCAAACGCCCACGCAGCTCAGAAAACGGTTGACGGAAGATCTGCATCCGGACGATCTCATTCTTGTTCTCGGAGCCGGCGATATCTACGATATTGCCAAGAGCATTCTCGATTGACCCCGCGGCTCACGCCGCGGGGTCTTATTTTAAGGGAAAAACTTGCCGAAAGTCCGAAAAAATTAAATTTTACTCTTGAAAGTTATGCCCTTTTATAGTATAATAAACGCGGCATCGGTAGAATGCGAAAAACCGTGCCCATAAGGCCGCTTTGCGGCAATGAGGAGGATGCCGCATGGCGAACGACGCAAATAAAGAACAGAATCTTACGGATTTTCCGCTCTATCTCTATCATCACGGGAACAACGACAGGATCTATGAAATTTTCGGCGCGCACAGGGAAGTGCGAAACGGGGAAGAGGGATATGTTTTCCGCGTTTGGGCGCCGCATGCGCAGAGCGTTTCCGTGGTAGGCGATTTCAACGGCTGGGATACCAACCGTCATTTTATGAACCGCATGATAGACGGAGAGTCGTTCGAACTCTTCATTCCCGGCCTCGGCCGTTACGATATCTACAAATATTGCGTGACCGCGGCGGACGGCAGACAATTTCTGAAAGCCGATCCGGTCGCCTTCCATTCCGAAACGCCGCCGTGGACCGGCTCCAAGCTATTCGATCTCGACGGTTACGAATGGAAAGACGGAACATACTTCGAACAGCTCGAAAAGCGCAATGTATTCACTTCGCCGATCAATATCTACGAAGTCAACCTCCTGTCGTGGAAAAAACACGAAAACGGGGGATATTATACTTACAGAGAGCTTGCGTCGGAACTCGTGAACTATGTCAAATACATGGGTTACACGCACGTAGAGTTCATGCCGATCACGGAGTACCCTTACGACGGCTCGTGGGGCTATCAGGTGACGGGCTATTTTGCGGTAACTTCCCGTCTCGGCACGCCGAACGATTTCATGTACCTTGTCGATTGCTTCCATAACGCGGGGATCGGCGTCATCCTCGACTGGGTGCCCGCGCATTTCCCCAAGGATGCGCACGGTCTGTTCGAATTCGATGGACAGCCGCTCTATGAGAGCGGTCAATGGGACAGAATGGAACATAAGAGCTGGGGAACGCGCCGCTTCGACTACGGCAGAAACGAGGTGGTCTCCTTCCTGATCTCCAGCGCATGTCTGTTTTTCGATAAATTCCACATCGACGGCCTGCGCGTGGACGCCGTCGCCTCCATGCTCTATCTCGATTACGATAAAAAGCCGGGGGAGTGGGTGCCGAATATTTACGGCGAAAACAAGAATCTCGAAGCGATCAACTTTTTGCGCAAACTGAATGAGGCGGTGTTCAAGCGCTTCCCTTATGCGCTCATGATCGCGGAGGAATCTACGGCGTGGGGCGGAGTCACCAAACCCGCTTCGATGGGCGGCCTCGGATTCAACTTCAAATGGAATATGGGCTGGATGAACGATGTTCTCTCCTATATGAATCAGAATCCCATCTATCGCATGTACAATCACAATAAGCTGACGTTTTCGATGATGTACGCCTTTTCCGAAAATTTCGTGCTGCCCATTTCGCATGACGAGGTCGTATACGGAAAAGGTTCTCTGATCAACAAAATGCCCGGATTCTACGAGCAAAAATTTGCGGGCGTGCGCAGTTTTCTCGGCTATCAGATGGCACACCCCGGCAAAAAACTCAACTTTATGGGTTATGAATTCGGCCAGTTCGACGAATGGGACTATAACAAGGGGTTGGAATTCTTCCTGCGCGACACCTATGAGCAGCACGGAAAACTTGCGGTCTGCGTGAAAGAACTCAACGAATTTTATCGTTCCACGCCGGCTCTGTACGAGGTGGAGGATTCGTGGGACGGCTTCGAATGGCTCGCGCCCGATGACGCCGGAAACAATACTATCGCTTTTATCCGCAGAGACCGCGCCGGAAACGAAGTGATCGTAATTTCCTGTTTCTCGGGAGCGGACGTGTGGGATTACCGTCTCGGGATCAACGCGCCCGGCAATTACGAAGTGGCGTTCTGCACCGACGACGAAAAGTACGGCGGCGAGGGAAAAGTGACGGTAAGAACATATCCCGCAGAGGAGATCCCCAGCCATAACCGTAGGTATTCGATCTGTCTGCACCTGCCCATGTTCACGACGATCTATTTAAGGCGCATGCCGGACGCGCCCGCAAAAAAACCGACGCAGAGAAAGAAGAAATAAACGTCGGCAGCGGAGGATACTATGCTGAGAAAGAAAGAATGCGTTGCCATGCTGCTTGCGGGCGGACAGGGAAGCCGCCTCTATGCGCTGACCAACGATATTGCCAAACCGGCCGTTGCGTTCGGAGCCAAATACCGGATCATCGACTTTCCGCTCTCGAATTGCATCAACTCCGGGATCGACACGGTGGGCGTGCTCACGCAGTATGAACCGCTCGAACTCATCGAATATATCGGGAACGGTCAGCCGTGGGATCTGGACCGCGCGTTCGGCGGCGTTCACATTCTTTCACCCTATCAGGCGAAGCGGAAATCCTCGTGGTATCAGGGGACCGCGAACGCCATCTATCAGAACATGCACTTCCTGAAAAAATACAATCCGGATTATGTTCTGATCCTTTCGGGCGACCACATCTATAAGATGAATTATGCGGATATGCTTCGCGCGCATAAGGAATCGGGCGCAGACTGCACGGTTGCGGCCGTGGAAGTTCCGCTCAAAGAGGCTTCGAGATTCGGCATTCTGAATGTCGGAGAGGACGGCTTCGTGAGCGATTTCGAAGAAAAACCCAAAGCGCCGAAGAGCAATCTCGCTTCCATGGGGATCTATATCTTCACGGCAAGCAAGCTCTGCCGGTATCTCGAAGAGGACGACGCCGATCCGGAATCGAGCAAGGATTTCGGGAAAGACGTTCTTCCCGCCATGCTGAAAAAGGGAGAAAAAATCTCCGTTTACCGGTTCCGCGGCTATTGGAAAGACGTCGGCACGATCGCATCCCTTTGGGAATCGAATATGGATCTGCTCGGGAGCGAACCCGTGTTCGACGTCGCGGACGCGGATTGGAAGATCCATTCCCGCAATCCGCTCGCGCCTCCCGAATACATCGGCGCCGGGGCGCATATCGAGGGAGCGATGATCGCGCTCGGCTGCGAGATCGAGGGGACTGTAAGAAATTCCCTGCTTGCCGCGGGCGTCGTCGTGGAAGAAGGGGCGGAAGTGAACGACAGCCTGATCATGGCGGGATCCGTGATCCGCAGAGGCGCCGTCGTCAATTATTCCATTGTGGATGAAAACGTCACGGTGGAAGAAAACGCGGCTGTGGGCGAGCCGAAAGAAAACAAAGCAGGGATCGCCGTACTCGGCAGAAATATCCGCGTCGGACGCGGGGCAAACGTGGCGGGCGGCATGATCCTCGAAAAGGATTACGAGGTAAAATAGATGGCAATTTCTACAGTCGGCGTTATTTTTTCACACATCAACGACGAGAATTTGCCTGAAATTTCCCGTCACCGCACGATGGCGTCCGTCCCGTACGGAGGAAGATACCGCCTCATCGATTTTGCGCTCTCGAATATGGTCAATTCGGGGATCACGACCGTCGGGATCGTCGTGAAAAACAACTATCAATCGCTGATCGATCACTTGGGCAGCGGGAAAGATTGGGATCTGGCGCGCAAGGACGGCGGCATCATTCTGCTTCCGCCGTATTCCGACGAAACGGACGCGCCGTATTCGACGCGTCTCGAAGGACTCATGGGGATCACGGGATTTTTGAATCACCGTAACGAGGATTACGTCGTGATCGCCGACTGCGACGGCATCGCCCGCATGGACATTGCGGATATCGTGCGTTTCCATGAGGAAAAACACGCCGATATCACAATGGTTTATCACGAAGAAACGCACGTCGGATCTTCGTATTTTATTGCGCTTGCGCCCGACGAAACGGGCCGCATCCGGGAACTGAGGATCAATCCGAAAACCGGCGGACAGCCGTTGAATCTCTATGTGAACGTCATGGTGATGAGCCGGGAATTTCTGATCAATACGATCGGAAACGCCGTCACGCACGGCTTTTCGAGTTTCGGGAAAGATATCCTCGCAAAAAACGTCGAAACGCTCCGGTTGTACGGCTATCGGTTAAACGGCTATTACGCTGCGGTGCACACCATTCAGGATTACTATCTGCACAGCATGGAACTGCTGCGCCGCGATGTGCGTGCCGAACTGTTCGGCGCCAGAGACGTCTACACCAAGGTCCGTGATTCTGCGCCTTCCAAATACCTTGCTGGCGCGTCCGTATCCGATTCGCTGATCTCGGACGGGTGTATGATCGAGGGGACCGTGGAAAACAGCATCCTTTTCCGCGGCGTGAAAGTCGGGAAGGGGAGCGTCGTCCGGAATTGTATCGTCATGCAGGATACCGTGATCGGCGCGAACGTCTCGCTCGACTGCGTGATCACGGATAAAAACGTCGTGATCCGCGACAGAAGAAAACTTGCAGGCTGCGAAGCTCTTCCGTATTACGTATCGAAGGGCAGAATGCTATAAAATTACGCGCGCATAGCGTCAGAAGGGGGCACATTTTGACTACTACCGAACTTTGGAACAACGACCTTGATATCCCGCCCGTAGAAGTTGTGGAGCGCGAAGCAGAAACATTTACGGAACAGAACGAAATCACCGTCGCGGCCAAAAAGAAGATCCTATTTGTCGCTTCGGAGGCCGCTCCGTTCATTTCGACGGGAGGGCTTGCCGAGGTGATCGGATCGCTTTCGAAAGCCGTCGCGAAAAACGACGCGTTCGACGTCCGCGTGATCCTGCCGCTTTATCAGGATGTCCGCAAGGAATTCCGCAAAGATTTCCGCTTTATCGGCAATCTCTATGTCCAGCTTTCCTGGCGCAATCAGTATTGCGGGATCTTCGAATACAAATCCGAGGGCGTCACGTACTACTTTGTGGACAACGAATATTATTTCAAGCGTCCCGGCTGCTACGGATATTACGACGACGGCGAACGTTTTGCGTTTTTCTGCCGCGGCGTCATGGAGATCCTCGGATTTATCGGGTTCTATCCCGATATTCTGCACTGCCACGATTGGCAGGCGGCGCTTGCGGCGATCTATCTGAAAACGATCTACTGCAACCGGGCGGAATACCGGAATATCCGCGCCGTATTTACGATCCACAACATCGAGTATCAGGGACAGTATTCTTTGGAAATTCTCGAGGATCTGTTCGGGATTTCCTATCATTTCCGGAATCTTGTGGAATACGATCGCTGCATCAATCTCATGAAGGGCGCGCTCGAGTGCTGCGAAGCCATTACGACGGTCTCTCCTTCTTACGCGGAGGAGATCAAACAGCCGCAGTTCGGCAGGGGATTGGATCCGATCATCCGCCGCAACGAAGGCAAGCTCCGCGGCATTCTCAACGGGATCGATCCGGAATTTTACGATCCCGGTACGGATCCGTCGCTCTTTGCCAATTACGACGCGGATCACCCGCAGAACAAGGCGGTGTGCAAGGAAGAATTGCAGAAGATGCTCGGTCTCCCCGTAAAACCGGATACGCCGATCATTGCCATGATCTCCCGCCTTGTATCGCACAAAGGACTCGATCTCGTAAAAGAAGTCATCGAACAGGCCCTGCGGCAGAACATACAATTCATTCTGCTCGGCACGGGGGATTCCACATACGAAAATTTCTTTACCGATCTTGCCCGGAGATATCAGGGGAAAGTGGTGACGATCATCTCGTTCAATTCCGACCTGTCCCGCAAGATCTATTCGGGCGCCGATATCTTTCTGATGCCCTCGAAAAGCGAACCGTGCGGACTTTCGCAGATGATTGCGTCCCGCTACGGCGCGGTGGCTCTGGTCAGGGAAACGGGCGGCTTGAAAGACAGCATCACGCCTTACGGCGCGGGCGGAAACGGATTTACGTTCCACAGTTACAATGCGCACGATATGCTCTATGTGATCTGCGAAGCGATCGGCGTATATCGGATGAAAGACGAATGGAGCGCTCTGGTGAAAAAGGCGATGGAAACGGATTTTTCCTGGTCGACATCCGCCAAATATTACGAGGGACTTTTTCTCTCGCTGCTGAAATAACGACAACGGACAGGGGGACGGAATATGGAGCAATTAACCGAACGGGAAGCTGAAAAACTCATTGCGGGGAAACTTTCGCGCTATTTCGGCGTGGCGCCTGCCGAGGCGACGCGCGAACAGCTGTACAAAGCGGTCGTCATGAGCGTACGCGACATCATGCTCGAAAAACGTCAGCGCTTCCATCTGAAGGTCAAGACGGGCAAGTACAAGCGCGTGTATTATCTCTGTATGGAATTTCTCATGGGTAGATCGCTGAAAAACAGCATCTACAATCTCGGGATCGGCGACCCGATCCGCAAATCGCTGAAAAATTTCGGCGTGACTTTGGAAGAACTCTTCGAGGAAGAACCGGATGCGGGACTGGGAAACGGGGGACTCGGCCGTCTTGCGGCATGTTTTTTGGACGGTCTCGCCACGCAAAATTATCCGGCAATGGGTTTTTCGATCTGTTACCAGTACGGACTTTTCAAACAGAAGATCGTAGACGGATGGCAGATCGAACTCCCCGACGTATGGCTTCCGGGCGGGGAAGCATGGCTCACGCAGCGCACCGATAAACAGTTCATCGTGCGCTTCGACGGCGATCTCGAAGAACGCTGGACCGACCACGGCATGGAAATCACCTACAAGAATGCCAAGGAAGTGGAAGCGCTTGCTTACGACATGATGGTCTCCGGCGCAGACAGCGACGCGGTCAGCGTGCTTCGGCTGTGGCGCGCCCGCGCCATGCAGCAGTTCGATATGCAGCGCTTTTCGCAGGGCGATTACGACGCCGTCATGCGCGATGATTCCGACGCGCAGCTGATCTCCAAAGTTCTCTATCCTTCGGATAACCATTACGAGGGGAAATCTCTGCGTTTGAAACAGCAGTACTTTTTGGTTTCGGCCTCGCTGCAATGTATTGTGTATGACCATAAACACCGTTACGGTTCTCTGACGCTACTGCCGCAGATGGCGGCGATCCATATCAACGACACGCATCCCGCGCTTGCCATTCCCGAACTCATGCGCATTCTCATCGACGAAAACGATTTCCGTTGGGAGGAAGCTTGGAACATCACGACGGCAACGTGCGCCTATACCAATCATACCGTCCTTGCGGAAGCGCTTGAAACATGGTCGGAAGATCTCGTCGCGCGCCGCATGCCCCGGATCCACAGTATTCTGAAAGAGCTGAACCGCAGATTCTGCGAAGATCTTTGGAACGCCTTTCCCGGAGACTGGGATAAGATCTCGCGCATGTCCATTCTCTCCCACAATCTCGTGAAAATGGCCAATCTCTGCGTGATGGGATCGCACCGCGTGAACGGTGTTTCCAAACTTCACAGCAATATCATCAAAGAGAGCATTTTCCGGGATTTCTACGAATATACGCCCGAAAAATTTACCAACGTCACAAACGGGATCGCGCACAGAAGATGGCTCAATCAGTCCAACCCGGAACTTTGTTCGCTGCTCGACGAGTGCGTCGGCCCCGGGTACGACAAAGACGCGGAAAAACTTGCGGGATTTGCCGCCTTCGCCGAGGACGGCAGCGTCCTTGCGCGGCTGGATGAAATCAAAAAAATCAAAAAAGTGCAGTTTGCGGAATTTGCCTATCGGGAACAGGGGATCCTCATCGACCCGAATACCGTTTTCGACGTGCAGGCAAAGCGCATGCACGAATATAAGCGGCAGCTGCTCAACGTACTTCATATCATCGCGGACTACAACCGGTTGAAAGAGGACCCCGATCTCGATATCCTTCCCAAAACGTACATATTCGGCGCAAAGGCCGCGGCGGGTTACGAGACGGCGAAGCTCATCATGAAACTCATCTGTTTTCTCTCCGAAGATATCAAAAAATATCCCCGGATCCGCGAAAAGCTCAACGTCGTATACATGGAAAACTACAATGTTACGATGTCGGAATCGCTGATGCCCGCTTCGGAGATCTCCGAACAGATCTCACTTGCCGGGAAAGAGGCGAGCGGGACGGGAAACATGAAGTTCATGATCAACGGCGCGCTCACCGTCGGGACGCTCGACGGCGCCAACGTGGAGATCGCGGAGCACGTCGGAGAAGAAAATATCTTTATCTTCGGGCTGAAAGCGGAAGAAGTGAAAGAAATCTGGCGCAATGGATATAATTCGAGTGCGTATTACAACCGCAATCCGGCGCTGAAAAAAGTGATCGAAGCGCTGAATTCCGGCTTCAACGGCGAATCGTTCGCGGAGATCGCAAATTATCTGTTGCGCAGTTCTCCCGTGGCCGATCCGTATATGTGCTTGGCCGATTTCGAATCTTACTGCAAGACGCAGGAAGCGGTTTCCGCGCTTTACAGAACGAATAAGGCGGCTTGGAACAAAAAATCGCTCATGAACATTGCTGCGGCCGGATTTTTCTCCGCCGACAGAGCCGTGCGGGATTATGCGGAAAATATCTGGGATCTGAAACCCGTACCCGACAAAAAGTAATACGCAAAAATTTCGACTGAAACAAGAGACAAACGCTATGAATTTTTACTATAATCCGATCGACCGGAACTGCAAATCCGAGACGGGCGCCGTACCCCGCGGCAGCGAAGTAACATTCCGGATATTTTGCAACAACGAAAGCGGAGAAGTCGACTTCTCCGCCGATGTTTGTTATATGGTTCTCTATCAGGACGGCAAAAAGGAAACCATTCTTCCGATGAAAAATACGCCGTCCGGGTTTGAAATTTCCCTGAAATTCAATGCCGTCGGCCTGTTCTTTTACTATTTTACGTTTCCCGAAAACGTCTTTTTGGGCTGCGGCAGAATGCGCAACGCCATTGTCACGAATCATCCAGCAAGCTGGCAGATCACCGTATACGACGAAAATTACCGCACGCCGGAATGGTTCAAGGGAGGGATCATGTATCAGATCTTTCCCGATCGGTTTTGCAAGGTCGGCGAATATCCCGTTGCGCCGCACAAAGTGGCGAGAACGGATTGGGGCGGATGCCCGTCGTTTCGGCCGAACGAATACGGAAAAGTACTCAATAACGATTTCTTCGGCGGAAATCTCAACGGCGTGCGTTCCAAACTCGATTATCTCGAAAAACTGCATGTCAGCGTCATTTACTTCAATCCGATCTTCGAAGCATATTCCAACCATCGCTACGATACGGGCGATTATATGAAGATCGATCCCGTTCTCGGCACGGAACAGGACTTCGAGGAACTTGTAAAAGAAGCCGAAAAACACGGGATCCGCATCGTTTTGGACGGCGTATTCAACCATACGGGCGACGACAGCCGCTATTTCAATAAATACGGCCGCTATGATTCCGTGGGCGCCTATCAAAGCCTTACTTCTCCGTACGCGGATTGGTATCAATTTCACCAGTTCCCCGATACGTACGACAGTTGGTGGGGAATCGAAACGCTTCCCGCCGTCAACGAATCGTCGCCCTCGTTTCAGGATTATATTTGCGGGAAAAGCGGCGTGCTGAAAACCTGGCTTTCCCGCGGGATCGGAGGTTACAGACTGGATGTCGCGGACGAATTGCCCGATTTCTTCCTGCGCCTAATAAGAAAATCCGTCAAAGAGAACGTTCCGGACGCGATCATCATCGGAGAAGTCTGGGAAGACGCCTCGAATAAGATCGCCTACGGCGCGCGCAGACAGTATTTACAGGGCTACGAATTGGACAGCGTGATGAACTATCCGCTGAAAAATGCGATCATCGGATATATGCTTTCCGGGAGCTGCGAGCATTTGCGCGAGACGATCGCAATGCTCATCGATAACTATCCGAAACAGACGCTCGACGTGCTCATGAATGTATTGGGAACGCACGACACGCCGCGAATTTTGACGGTGCTCGGAAACCGTCACTGCGCAAACAAAGAAGAAATGGCGGTAACGTTCCTGCGTGAAAGCGAAAAGGCCCGCGCAATAGAAAAGCTCAAAATGGCCTCCGTGCTGCAATTTACGCTTCCGGGCGTGCCCAGCATCTATTACGGCGACGAGACCGCCATGGAAGGCTATCACGATCCGTTCTGCCGCAGATGCTTCCCTTGGGAGGAGATCGACGAAGAACTTTGCGCGTTTTTTGCAAAACTCGGAGAGATCCGCATGGGCAGCCTGAACCACATTTTCCGGGACGGCAGCTATCGGGAAATATTCGCCGACGTTTCCTGCCTGGTATACGAGCGAAGAAAGGGAGCGGACGCCGTTTACGTGTTCTGCAATAATTCCGCCAGCGAATACAGCATTCACATGTACGGGAATTATTCCGAACACATTTCCGGAAAAACATACACCGATCATCTCACGATCGCGCCGTTTTCCTATGGGATCCTTTCCAAAAATCAATAGTATGCCAGACATAATATACTATGTCTGACATACGGGTACGGCGTTTTTGATCGGCGATTCCGGACGATTTTGCGAAAAATCAAGCGGAAAAAATTTGCGTTGGATAAAAAAATACCGTGAAATTGACCGGCCGAAAAAAACTTTTAATTTTTTTTGCAAAAAGACAAAATATCGTAAAAAACGGTTTTTCGGGCAAATTTCAGCCTTTTTTTGCCCTTTTTGACCCATTACTATTCGTAAAATTAGGCTTTTGCGAATAGTTTGATCTATTTTACTTCCTGCATTTTTTCTGCCCCACGCGCCGAAAATGTCTGTTCCGAAAAAAATCCCCCGGGTAACTCTTCGTAAAAATTGACAAATTTCTCCTTCCTGTGCTATAATGGTTCCGCTATGAAAGATTCGGGCAATTACTATCAGGATCGGAATTTTCGCAATCTCGACAAGATCAACGAGCTTTTGGATGATCTTCCCTATTTTTGCGAAGATTTTTTTCGCGGCGTCGAAAATCGTACCAGCCCTCTCACGCGCCTGAATTACGTTTACGATCTTCGGATCTTCTTCGATTTTCTCTGCCGTAAAAAATTTCGCGGCAAAGACGTCCACGATCTTACGTTGGAAGATCTCGAGCAGGTCACCGATACGGATATCGAAATCTTTCTCTCCTATCTCTCCAACTATCGCTACGGCGAAAAGCGCCTCTCCTGCGACGAGCGGGCCAAGGCGCGCAAGCTTTCCACCGTGCGTTCCCTCTTCAAATATTTTTTCAACAAGGGCCTCATCGAAGTCAATCATACGGCGAAAGTCTCTACGCCGAAACTGCACGAAAAAGAAATTATCCGGCTGGAACGCGACGAAGTCGCCGATCTGATCGACACCGCGGAACTCGGCCGCGGCCTCAGCAAGCACATGGAAGGATATCATGAGCGCACCAAGATCCGCGATACCGCGATTTTGACGCTGTTTTTGGGCACGGGGATACGTATTTCCGAGCTTGTGGGCCTCAACGACGAAAGTATCGATTTCAAGACCAATTCTTTCGTCGTCACGCGCAAGGGCGGCAATCAGGCGCTCTTGTATTTTTCCGACGAAGTTGCGGATGCGCTCTCCGCCTATCTCGAGCAGAAGAAAGGCGATCCGAAAGTTCCGCGCGAAAAGCCGCCCCTTCCCCTCTTTTTGTCTTTGCAATATCGCCGGATCACCGTGCGCGCCGTGGAAAATCTTGTGAAAAAATACGCAAAAATCGCCTCTCCGCTCAAAAAAATCACACCGCATAAACTGCGTTCCACATACGGTACCGCGCTCTATCGCGAAACGGGCGATATCTATATCGTGGCCGACGTTCTCGGGCATAAAGACGTCAATACGACGCGCAAACACTATGCCGCCATCACGGAGGACAATCGCCGCGCCGTTGCGAGCAAAGTCAAGCTGCACCGCACGGAGGACGATGAATGACCGTTGAAAACGTATTCGTCATTCAACCCGTCTTTGGCGCTCGGTCCGAATCGTTGCACGCAGAGGCGGTCGATCTGATCGGAAGCGCCGGCGCAAATTATATCGGATCCGTTTTTCAGACCATCCGCGAGATCAATCCCGCCACGTTTATCGGCGAAGGAAAACTGCAGGAATTGAACGAGCAGCTCGGCGATACGGAGACGACCGTGCTTTTCAACGGCAATCTTTCCCCTTCGCAGACTTTGAATATCTCCAAAGCGCTGGGCGACAGGAAAGTGATCGACCGGACGACGCTCATTCTCGACATCTTTGCGGCGCGCGCCGTAAGCAGCGAAGGTAAGATCCAGGTGGAGCTTGCCCAGCTGAAATACATTTATCCACGTTTGCGCGGCAAGGGAGCCGCGCTTTCCCGTCTGGGCGGAGGGATCGGTACGCGCGGTCCCGGCGAAAGCAAGCTGGAAACGGACAGGCGGTACATCCGCGCGCGCATTCAAACTCTGGAACAGAAACTCGGAGAGACGGAACGGCGCCGCGCGCACCTGACCGAGCGCAGAATCAAGGAGAGCGTGAAAACGATCGCGCTGGTAGGCTATACGAACACCGGAAAATCCACGCTGCTGAACGTGATGACCGGCGCGGACGTATTCGTCAAAAATGCGCTTTTTGCCACGCTCGATCCGACGTCTCGCGCCTTCGAGATCGAGGGGATCCCCTTTCTCATGGTCGACACCGTGGGTTTTTTGCAGGATCTGCCGCACAATCTGATCGAAGCGTTCAAATCTACGCTCGAAAGCGCGCTGCACTGCGACCTCGCTCTCATCGTGTGCGACGCCTCCGGAGATTATGAAACGCAAATTGAAACGACCCTCAAAACGCTGAAAGACCTCGGATTCCGTTCCCCCTATCTCGTGGTGATGAACAAGTGCGACGCCGCGGAAAACCTGCGTTTTCCCCGCGAATTTTTATGTATTTCCGCAAAGACCGGCGCGGGACTCAACGAACTGAAACAGCGCATTTTTTCAATGTTCGAAAGCGATTTTCTGCGCAAAACGCTCTTTATTCCATACCGAGACACGGCGGAATACGGCGCGATTCGCAATCTGATTTCCGAGCGCTCGGTCCTGTACTGCGACGAAGGCGCCTTTGTTGAGGCAATCATTCCCGTGATGTACGCGGCGCGGTTCAAAAAATTTCTTCAAAAATAAATCCGCTGCAACGGGCAGCGGAATCATTCCTTGTATTCGTTCGGATCTGTGATGATCTTGTCGATCCTGATCGTGGCGACGTCCTTGATATCGAGGCATTTGCCGCAATTATCGCAGACCTTGGACGGATCCAGATCGCACATTTCGCACTCCATACATCCGTCGCATTCCTTTTCTTCATCGAGAACGCACATCTTGATTTCCATACTCTTTATTATAATGTGCATTTCTGAAAAAATCAAGAAAAACTGATTTTTTTTGAAAAAATCTTAAAACAAATGTTTGCAATCTTTCGCGATTCATGGTATACTGTTTGCGGAGGTGAAAAATGCTCAACAAGAATAAACTGATGGCCGTGCTTGAATACATCAACCGCTATACGGAAGAAAACGGATTTCCGCCCACGGTGCGCGATATGTGCCGCGATCTCGGCATCAAATCCACGGCGACGGCGTATGACTATATCAACCGTCTCAAAGAGATGGGATATCTTGCCAAGGCGGAAAAGAAAAAGCGCGCGGTTTCCGTACGCGGCGAAAATACGGTCCGCGTGCCTCTGATCGGAACGGTCACGGCAGGTCAGCCCATTCTTGCCGCAGAAAATTTCGAGGGCTATTTTCCCCTCCCGTCTTCGGAATTCAAAGGCGACGAGCTGTTTATGCTCCGCGTGCGGGGAGAAAGCATGATCGACGCCGGGATCTTCGACGGGGATAAGATCATTGTCCGCAAGCAGGAAACCGCGGAAAACGGCGATATCGTCGTTGCCCTCTTCAATCCCGACGGCACCGAACAGGGAGCGACGGTCAAACGCTTGTTCAAACGGGACGGAAAAGTCATTCTTCACCCCGAGAACGAGGCGCTCTCCGATTTTGTTCTGGACTCCGCCAGCGAGGCCATGATCATCGGAAAAGTCGTCGGCCTTTTGCGCACTTTGTAACGAGAAACGATCCTTTGATATCAGACGGAATCATAATCGAAAGCCGCGCCCGAACGGGCGCGGCTTTTCCGATCAAAGATTTTTCAAATAGTAAATTTCTTCCCGGGAGAGTTTTCTGACGGCGCCGCGGTCAAGCCCCGTGAGGCCCAGTTCACCGATCTTGATCCGCTTTAAGAACTTCACTTCTTTCCCCACGGCTTCGAACATTCTGCGGATCTCGCGGTTTTTTCCCTCCGTCAACACGACATGCAGCTTTGTGTATTTTTTATCCGTTTCCACAACGTTGACCCTGCATTTCCCGGTGATCACGCCCTTCTCGATCTCCACGCCCGCCCGAAGCTGATTGAGCTGGACGGGCGTTACGGCGCCCTCCACGCGAACGAGATACGTCTTGGGGATCTCGTTTTGGGGCGAAGTCAAACGGTACGCAAGGTCGCCGTCGTTGGTGAGGATCAACAGGCCCTCGGTGTCATAATCGAGGCGGCCGACGGGGAACACTCTTCCCGCGCCTGCCGGAAGAAAATCCATGACCGTTTTGCGGGGCGTATCCGTCTTTTCGTCCTGCACCGTGCATACGCATCCCTTCGGCTTATTGAGAAGGTAATATTCGTATTTGACTTTATGCGATAAAATCTTACCGTCCAGCATGACGGTATCCGTTTCCTCTACGTTGTCGCCGGGATTCGCCCGTTTTCCGTTGATCGAGACCCTGCCTTCCGCGATGACTTCGTCGGCGCCGCGCCGCGACGCAACGCCCTGCTCCGCAAGAAATTTGTTGATGCGCATTTTTGTTGCGGGAATTCCCGCGCTCCTTTCTATTCCGTTACATCATATACAAATTCTGCGAAAAAATCAAGCTGTTTTCGAGGTAGATCTCCATTTTTCCGGCGAACTCTCCCGCATGTTCGGGAAGCGGCTCCACGGTTTCGGTTGCAAAACGCAACCCCCGCAATTCTGTTTTTTTCAGCGGATATGCAAATCCGGAACGAATGGCAAACCCTTCCCAACCCGCGGCGGCGTCGCAGAGCGGGATCATCTGATACGATTCAAAGGCGCCGTCGAGCAGCTCCGCCGTGCGCTCGTACATCTGCGGGCAGTTCAGGGTCACGGAAACCAGCCGCATGCCGTTCCGCTCCGCGCTTGTGACGAGACAGCGCCCGGCCGCTACCGTATAACCCGTTTTCACGCCGATCGCGCCCTCGTATTCCCAAAGCATTTTATTTTTATTTTTCCAACCGCGCGGCTCGTAATATTTGCAGGAGACGATCTCGCGGAACGTCTCGTTTTCCATGGCGTACGCAGAAATCAGCGCAAGATCCCGCGCCGTCGTATAGTGGTCTTTGTCGGGCAGCCCGTGCGGGTTTCGGAACGAGCTGTGCTCCGCGCCCATCGAGGCGGCGCGCGCCGTCATCACCCGCGCAAAAGCTTCCACGCTTCCGCTGTGGTGAACGGCGAGCGTCACGGCGCAATCGTTCCCCGAACGAAGCATAAGTCCGTATAACAGGTCGCGCACGGTCAGTTCATCGCCTGCGCGCAGATATACGCTCGAGCCTTCCGCGCCTTCCGCCTGCTTCGGAACGGTCACGACCTCGTCCGGATCGCAATCTTCAATGAGAATGATGGCGGTAAGCACCTTGGTTGTGCTCGCCATGGGAAGCCGGACGTCGGCGCCGTACGCATGCAAAAAACGGCGGGAAGAGACCTCGACGACGCATTCTCCCCGCCCCGCCGTCGCGGCTTGCGCGACAACGCCGGACGCGCCCCGGAAGCAAACGATCCCGATCAGAAGAGCAAGCAGCCCCGCTCCGAGAAATTTAAGCCTGCTCCTCATTGCGCTTTGCCAACTTTTCGACGAGTTCGCCCGCCTTTTCGATGAGTCCGTCGATCGGGTCGTCCGTGATCTTGACGACGCGGCATTCCTTTCCGTCGTCGATGAGAAATCCCGCAGGCTTGATGTTGACAACGGTTCCCGCGCCGCCCGCAAACGGGAAACATTCGTCATCGGAGATCGCCTTCACTTCTCCGTACTCCCCGCCGCCCGAGAGATACCCCATCGTCACTTTGGTGAAGGGAATAATCTGCGCGCCGCTTGCGGAGACCACCGGCTTGCCGATGACCGTGTTGACGTCTACGAGCGCCGTCAGTTGCTCTGCAGTTTTTTCCATGATGCCGTCGATTTTCTTTTTCTTATCCAATTTATCAATGCCTCCAATATTTTTTTTGTGATTGCTACGAGAAGAACCAGATTGTTGAATACAAACGCCGTTTGCGTGGAAAGTTTCAGACAGGGTTCTTCGGCAAATAACGCGCTATTCTTCAACGATACAAAGGGATACCGCGTACGCACAAAGGAAAACGCGGCTCCGCTTGCGGAACGGATCGCCGCGGCGAGCAAGACGGAATAAACGCTGTTCGCCCCGCCCGTTTCGATCACCTGATGAAACCGCCAAATTTGAAATCCTTTTGTGATCTCGAACTTTTTCCGCGTGTTCGCCAGATTTTCGTACGGCACAACCGCCGCGAATTTTTTGGTGAGATGCACCGCGATCCCCTCGCGCCGCAGTTCGCCGTAACCTCCGAAGATCCGGAAGTATTTATACAGGCTCAGCGAGAACCACAGCTTGTTTCCCCGCACGTCCGCATAGGTATCCACATAGACGAAAATCGGAACAAATAACAAAAATACGCCGATAAATGTTCCGTAAATGAAAAATTCGTCCATACCCGTAATATGGACGAATGATATTTTTTTATGTAATCCCGCCTTTCCGGTCAGGAAATTTTTACGATGTCGGTATCGTCGAGACCTTTCAAAAAGTCCGGGATCTCATAGCCGCCTTCCACAACTTCTTCCGGCTTTTCCGCCCTCTTCGGCTTCGCGGCGGGCGGCTCCTCGGAATTTTCGCTGCCGAGCGTGCTCGTGCCTTCCGCGTCGATGGCTTCCCACTCGTCGCGCATGTACAGATAACTGTCGCGCGCTTCGTCGGGCCGCGAGATCGCGGCCATGAGCTCGTCGTAATCGGGAAGATCTTCGAGGGAATTGAGTTTGAATCGTTTGAGAAATTCATCCGTCGTACCGAAAAGCACAGGATGCCCGATCGCATCCTTTCTTCCGCACGGATAGATCAGTTTGAGTTCCAGAAGCGCATTCACGCCGTAATCGCTGTTCACGCCGCGAAGCATTTCGATCTCCGTTCGCGTGATCGGCTGTTTGTACGCGATGATCGCCGCACATTCCAGAATCGTTCGCGTGAGTTCCTTTTCTCTGATCGGATTGAGAACTGCCGCGACCCCGTCTTTATAGGCGGGATTGGAAGCCAGCTGCGCCTTTTTATTGAATTCGAGAAGTTGGATCCCGGAATCGCCCGAAAAGCGCTCCGCAATTTCATGAAGCGATTTCTTGACGGCGCCCTCGGTAACGCCGAGTTTATCCGCAATATCCGAAATCGCGATGCCCTTGCCCGACGCAAACAGGATCGCTTCAATTATATTCGTCAATTTCTCCAAGAGTTTCCTCCTTCGCTTCGGGGTTATAAGTAATATAGATCTGCCCGAATGCAACTTCCTGTCTTACCCGCAGGAACTGGTGTTTCAAAAGCTCCAAAAGCGCCTGAAACGTCGTTACAATTTCCGATTTTGTAAAATCTTTGGTAAAAAGCTCTTCGAAACGCACTTCCTTCGCCGTTTCGAACACCTCGAGGATAAACGAAATCTTCTGCGAAACGGTGAACTCGTCGCGCGGGATCTCGCGGAAATCTTCCTCGACAAGTTCTTTCTCCCGCCGGATCATGAGCGCGGAAAATGCGGCAACCAGGCCGTCCCGCGTGAGATTGTCCAGCGAAAATACCGTTCGCGTCTCGCCGACTTCCTTGTCCGGTTCCTTGAAGTAATATCCGACCGTTTCAAGCTCTTTGAGCTTCTGCATCTCCTCTTTGATGAGTTTATACTCCTCGAGCGCGCGGATCAGTTCGGCCTTGTCGTCCTCGATCTCCTGTTCCAGCTCGGGATCCTCCTCGAGATTCGGCACCAGCGCCTGCGCCTTGATCTTGATGATCGTCGCCGCGATATCGAGATATTCCGTGATCTTGTCCACGTCGAGATAGGGAAGCCCCTTCATATAATCAAGAAACTGCTCCGTGACCTGAGAGACGAAGATATCCTTGATCTCGATCTCTTCGCGCTTGATGAGTTCGAGCAGCAGATCGAGCGGCCCTTCGAAATTCGATAGCACCGTCGTATAGTCGACGTCGTATTCCAATGTATCGCGATCTACCACGGCAATAACCCCCAGAGCGCAGAAATCGGATATCCGAAGATATCGGTTGCAAATTTCATGACCCAGCCTAAAATATCGAACCACGTCATTTGCCATACGCCGAAACGTATGAAGATTTGGCAAATGTAGCTTTCCGCTATCAGTCCCAACAGGATCCATTGCCCGTAATTGCGCAGGAAACGGTACACCTTCCCCCTGCGGCGATTGACTGCGTCTACAATGCGGAATCCGTCCAGCGGATAGAGCGGCAGCAAGTTGAAAACGCAAAAGCTCAGACTGCGTACGAAAAGCAGATAGACGAGATCGTACAAGAACAATTTCAGGAATACGATCTCGGGCATGTATATGAGCACGACAAGTACAAGCGGATAAATCAAAAACGCGAAAATATAATTCGCGACGATCCCCGCCCCTGCCGTAAGTCCGAGGCCGAGACGGTACTTTTTGAAATTGGAAGGATCGATCGGCACAGGTTTCGCCCAGCCGAATCCGACGAGAGCAAAGCAAATCAGACCGAGAAGATCGAAGTGCCTGAGCGGATTCAGCGTGAGCCGCTTATTCCATTTCGGCGTCGGGTCCCCGCACTTGTAGGCAACGTATGCATGCGCAAATTCGTGCAGCGTCAGAACGACCGTAACCGCGATCAGCCCCGCAAGCAGTTCTATGATATAGTCCGCCATACAAAATCCATTATAATACAAAGATGGAAAAATAGCAAGAGAAAAGCGGATATTTTGAAAAAATTCCGCTTTTGGGATCAACATATTGTGTTCGTTTGCCGCAGACGGGGTTCAGGTCACTTCAAAAATTCCGGCACGGCGTCGTTTCGCACAAGGTCCTCGTAGGATTGCGGCCGGACAATATATTCCGCTTGTCCGTCTCTCACGAGCACCGCGGGCGGGATCGGATTGCGGTTATAGTTGGAGGCCATCGAATAGTTGTACGCGCCCGTCGAGAGCACCGCAAGAAGATCGCCCGGTTCCGCTTTGGGAAGAAGCAGATTGACGCCGATCAGATCCCCGCTCTCACAGCATTTCCCGGCGATCGCCACCGGCTCGGTCGGCGTTTCTCCGGCGCGGTTCGCCAGAATTGCCGTGTATTTCGATTGATACAGACAAAAACGCGGATTCTCGAACATTCCGCCGTCTACCGCGAGATACTTCCGGATCCCGGGGATCTCCTTGATCGCTCCGACGGTGTACAGCGTAATCCCGGCTTCCCCGACGATCGATCGGCCCGGTTCAAGCAGCAAAAACGGCCGTTTGAGTCCGTATTCCGCGCAGCCGGATTTTACGGTGGCAAGAAGCGCGGCGATGTCTTCACGGTAGCCTGCCGCGGGGATCTTTCTGTCCTCCGCGCTATACCAGATTCCGAATCCCCCGCCGAGATTCAATTCTTCGGCCTCGAATCCGAGCTTTTTCTTCATGTCGGCCATGAATTTCAGCATCTTTTCCGCGGCCAGAACAAAGGATTTCTTTTCGAAAATCTGCGAACCGATATGGCAGTGGAACCCGCGCAGACGCAGATGCTTTTTCGTAAGAAGATACTTTGTCATCTCCTCGGCCGCGCC
The DNA here is from genome assembly GCA_947589085.1 of uncultured Clostridia bacterium. GTDB lineage: Bacteria > Bacillota > Clostridia > Christensenellales > Borkfalkiaceae > Gallimonas. The sequence continues at coordinate 211,243 of CANPZD010000001.1, read as the reverse complement.
CCCGGCGACAGAAAAGCCGAATTTACTGTCCGGCGCTGCAGTCTGAACATATGCGTGCGTGTGCGCCTCCACCCCGGGATTGACCCGGAGAAGCACATTTTGCACGCGGCCGCGCGCCGCTGCCTCCGCCTCGATGCGGTCCGCTTCGATTTTCGCGTCTACGACAAAACAACCGATCCCCGCATCCACTCCTTCCCGGATCTCATGCGGCAATTTGTTGTTGCCGTGCATATAAATTTTTTGCGGCGGAAACCCCGCTTTCCGGGCCGTATACAGCTCTCCGCCCGATACAACGTCTATGCCGATGCCTTCCTGCTTGGCGATCGTATGCATCGCCTCGCAGCAAAATGCCTTGGAAGCATAGAGAATGAGGCCGTTTCCCTCATATTCCTCTCTGAGCGTATCGCGATATACCGCGATCATGTTCCTGATATGTTTTTCGTCGAACACATACAGCGGCGTGCCGAACCGCGCGGCAAGCTCGGTGCAATCGGCTCCGCCGATCTCAAGATGTCCCTTTGCGTTGATTTTCAGAGTTTCTCGCGTATTCATACGCATGATTATATCAAAAAATCTGCGTTTCGGTCAATAAAAAATGCGCGACATCTTTTCGAAATCACGAATTATGTCACGCATATTACTTTGCAAATTGAATTATATCTTCATTGCCACTGCCGTACGGTTTCGCGAAGGGCGTCAAACCACGTCATCCGAGGCGCGTCCTCATTGGCAAGCAAGCGGGTGACGCACACTTCGACGCCGTTGAGATACAGCGACGCGCTCCCCACTTCATCGCCCTTTGCAAGCGGCGCGCGAAGGTCGGATCGAAGATCGACGGATACCTGAAAGTCTCCCTTTTCGCCGCGTCTCGTGAAGGCGCAGAGCGGATGCTCCGCAACGACGGAGACGTCCTTAACCCGGCTTCCGGAGACCGTCGCCCGTTCTTCCAGCTCTTTGCCCGCTTCCAGAATCGCGCGCGTTTCATAACAGTTGAATGCATAATCGAACATGGACGTGATGCCGGCAAAGCGCGATTTGGAGTTATCTGCTCCGATCACGACGGAAATGAGCCGCGTATCTCCCCTTTTTGCCGTTGCCGCCAAGCAGAATCCCGCCTCGCTCGTAAATCCCGTTTTGCCGCCGTCGCAGCCGTCATAGCTTCGGATCAGTTTGTTCGTATTGGTGATCGAAGTCGTACGGCCGTCAGGATGCGCAAAATCTTCCAGCCAGATCTTGGAGAATTCAAAGTATTTTTTGTGGGAGATCATCGCGCGAAGCATGAGCGCAACGTCCTTTGCGCAGGAATACTGCGGCTCTTTGGGCAATCCCGTACAATTTGCAAAGAGCGTGTTTTCCGCCCCGAGTTCTTTCGCCCGCTCATTCATCCGTGCGACGAAGCCCGCTTCGCTGCCGGCGATCCGCTCGGCGAGCGCCACGCAGGAATCGTTGGCCGAACAGACCGCCACCGTTTTCATGAGCTGTTCCGCCGAATAGGAAAGACCCGCATCCAAAAACACCTGCGAACCGCCCATTCCGGAAGCGTTTTCGCTCACGGTGATCATCTCGTCGTACGCAAGTTCGCCGCTTTCAACGGCTTCAAAGGAAAGGAGCAGCGTCATGATCTTGCACATGCTCGCGATGGGAAGCTGTTTGGTCTCCTCTTTGGAGTAGACCTTTGTTCCCGTGGTATCATCGCAGAGGTAAGCCGCCTTACAGGCCGGCGAAAGGACCTCTTCCGCTTTGGCGGTAATTTTTCCCGCCGGAACCATCATCGAACCCGCCGCGATCGCGGCAAGAGAAAAGCATAATAATTTTTTCATACCATCAGTTTGCGCCGTTTGCGGGATTTTACGCGCTCACAACACATTTCCGAGCGGGTGAAATATGGCAAGCAGCAAGATCATTTCGAAAAGGCATACCGCCGCGGCAAGCAGAAGCAGCGCCGCAAAATCCAGCGCGAGTTCGCAGAAATCATGCTTGCCGAAATGAAATCTTCTGCAGCGGTCGAATGAAAGCACAGCGCCGAACAGCAGCAGCGCGTCGGTCAACAGGTGGATCGGAAGATAAAGGACCAACGCGACCAGAGCGCCCGAAACGCCGTAAACGCCGAACAAAATCGCGATCTGACCGCCGAACGTATAGGAACGATACAGAATCACGGCGACGGGCACGGCCAACCCCACAAAGTGCATGCCGCAAATCAAAGTTACGGCAAGAAGCACGGCGCAGCCGGCCGTGCGTTCGAGAAAGATGACAAACACGCTCCTTTCCGAATAGCAGACGCGGGTGAGGTATCTGTCGCATTGATTGAGATGAAATTCGTAAAAGGCGGGCGTTTTGACAAAGCAGATCCCCAAAATCATTCCCGCAAGAAACACTGCGCCGAGAATGATAAGCGTGCGTTTTCTGCAACATACGCGCGAAAAGCAATCTTTGAGAAAGAAAAGGTTCATATCTCATGATATGAACCGAAATTCGATAAGATTCGCCTTAATCCGCAATCATATGCTCGATCCCGATGCCGTATCCGCGCGTGGGGTCGTTCAAAAATACGTGCGTCACCGCGCCGATCAGCTTCCCGTTTTGCACGATGGGACTTCCGCTCATCCCCTGAACAATGCCTCCTGTTTCGTCGAGAAGGCGTTCATCCGTCACTTTGATGACGAAATTCTTGTTGTCGCGGTTGTGTTCGTCCACTTTTGCAATGCTGATCTCGTATTTCTGCGGACATACGCCGTCTACCGTGGAATAAATGATCGCTTTTCCGATCGAAGCCTCCGAGATCGGCGCCGTCTCCACAAGTTCGCATCGGGAAAAGTCGTAATTCTTTTCAAACGTCCCGTACAATCCCGTTTCGTTGACGAAGTCCGCTTTGGCAAGCACCGTATCGTTGACAAAGAGACCGCGAAGCTCCCCGGCCTTCCCGCGGATCCCCTTTGTGACGCCGATCACGCTGCAAAGATAAACTTTCGGATCGGAGATCTCCAACAAATTATGGTTATCGTCGCAGACGGAATGTCCGAGCGAGCCGAAACGGTAACTTTCGCGATCGATGTATGTCACCGTGCCGATCCCCGCCAGCGTATCGCGGATCAGAACCCCGATCTTGTAATTTCCGCTCTTTTTATCTTTTACGGGCGTAATGGGGATCTGCGCGGTATCTCCCTTGCGGCGCACGAGGATCATGACTTCGTTTCCTCCGCTCCGCTCCAATGCCGCATTGAGGTCGCCGATCGTTTTGGTGTGGATGCCGTCGACTGCGACGATCGTATCGCCGACGCGGATGCCCGCATCCTCTGCGGGACGGTGCAACCCGTCCTCCGCAGAAACCTCGGAAAGCCCGATGACCTCTGCGCCGCCCGCGGAAAGCATAAATCCGGCCGTCATGCCGCCGATATAATATTTTGCCGTCGCCGCTTCCGCGCCCACGACCCGGAATCCGCTTCCGAGTACAAAAAGAACTGCGGTCAGCGCCGCGGCAATCAAAAATTTCAGCTTACGCATTCATACCTCCGTGTACGGAAGTTAATTTGCGTAAGCCGGCAAAAACTATTCGGTTTCGGACAATGCCATTACAGGGAGTTTTTGTATGTTTCCGCCTCGGACATCAGTTCTTCGGCATGGGCGAGAACATGGTCGCTGCCGCCTCCGATCAGACGGGCGATTTCCAGAATGCGTTCTTTTCCCCCGATCTCCCGGATGGTCGTATGCGTTTTGCCGTCCTGTTCCCGTTTCTCTATGAGAAATTCATTGTCGGCGAACGACGCGATCTGCGCCAGATGCGTCACGGCGATCAACTGCACGTTTTTTGCGATCTTGCAGAATTTTTCTGCAACGACGCGCGCCGTTTTTCCGCCGATCCCCGCGTCGATTTCATCGAAAATATAGGTGCCGATGCCGCCCGCGGCGGAAAGCTGCGCCTTGATCGCAAGCATAAACCGGCTCATTTCGCCGCCGCTGATGATCTTTCCGAGTTCTTTCATCGGCTCTCCCGCATTGGCGGAAAACAGAAAACGCACGCCGCCGAGTCCTTCGTTTGTGGCATGCGGCACATCCTCGGCGCCATATTCGCCGAATTCCGCTTCAAATCTCGCGGAGGGAATATTCAACGTCTTTAATTCCGCGACAACGCGGCCCGTAAACGACGCTGCGGCTTGTTTTCGCGCCTGCGTCAGGTTGCGACATGCGGAATACAGAGCGCGATCCGTCTCTTCCAGCCGCGCCGTCAGCACGCGGAAGCGTTCGCCGCTGTCCGTGAGCAAGTCGCATTCCGCGCGGGCCTCCTCCAAAAACCGGAGCGCCGCCTCCACGGAACCGCCGTATTTCTTCTTCATCGACCTGATCTCGTCGAACCGGGCCTCCGCCCGCGTGGCTTCCCGTTCGTCGATATCCATCTCGTCCGCAAAATCCTGCAAGCACTCGGCAATATCCGAAAGTTCGGCAACCGCGTTTTCCAATCTGTCGCCGAGCGCCCGATAGCGTTCGTCGAATGCGGAAATCCCGATCGCCGCACGCTGCGCACCGCGCGCCGCGTCGATCCCGCCTCCGTCGGCGGAAAGATATTCCCTTGCCTGTTTGAGCGAATCCAGAATTTTTTCCGCATTCTGATAGCGGGCGCGCAGCGCGGAAAGTTCTTCTTCCTCGCCTTCCCTCAGCGAAGCGCGTTCGAGTTCCTCGATCTGATAGCGCAGAATATCGAGACGGCGGGCGCGCTCTCCTTCGTCGCCGCCGAGGCGGGAAAGTTCTGCGGCGATCTCCTTTCGGGCCGCAACCAGCGCGCGGACGGCCTGTTTCTTCTCGGCCACCGGCGCGCCGCCGATCGCGTCGAGCAACTTCAGCTGGTTGCTCTCTTTGAGCAAAAAGAAATGCTCGCTCTGCCCGTGGACGTCCACGAGGAGCGAGGTGACTCTGCGGAGCATCGCCGCTGTGACCGGACAGCCGTTGAGTTTCAGCGATCCTCTTCCGTCGGCGGTCAGTTTGCGCGAAACGACGAGCGTTTCCTCCGCTTCGATATCGAATTCTCCGAGGATCTCCTTCACGGCGGGATCCTCTGCGGTAAATTCCGCTCGGACGAAACAAGCGTCCGCACCGGAACGCACCATTCCCTTATCCGCTTTCGCGCCGAGAACGAAATCGATCGAATCGAGGATCACAGACTTTCCTGCGCCCGTTTCCCCCGTAAGCACATTGAACCCCGGGGAAAATTCCAATTCGGCGGAATCGATCAAGGCAACGTTTTGTATCGAAAGTCTCTTTAACATCCGTTATGACTTCATCAGCGCTTCGAGTTTGCCGCGAACGTTGTTCGCGTCCTCTGCCGATTCGCAGATCACAAGCGTCGTATCGACGCCGGCGATCGTTCCGGCGACCTCATGGTAACCGAGTTTGTCCACCACAGAGCCGGCATTTCCGCCGTTTCCGTTGAGCGTACGCACGACAATGAGATTCCCGACGACGCGGATCCCTTCTACGCAGTCGCGAAATAATGTGCGCATCTTTTCGGAAATTCCGCCTTCCGTCTCCATGATCGTGGCGTAACGGAAGCGCTTCTTGCTCCCGCGGACTTTGAAAAGGTGAAGTTCCTTGATATCGCGGGAAACCGTTGCCTGCGTAACGGAAAAATTCACGGCAGCCAATTCGGCACAAAGTTCTTCCTGCGTTTCGATCTCCTTTTCGGTAATGATTTCCAAAATTTTTGCGTGTCTTGCGTTTCTTAACATAATCTCCCCTCTCTGTTTCGTTTATTAAATAATCGTCAATTGATTTTCTGCGTCAATCTGTGAAAAAATTCCTGCCTGTTCCGCGTGAGAAATACGACTTCGCGTTCCGATTTTTTGACGGAAAGTCCCGTCTCCGCGCGCCCGAGAAATACGCCGTCGCCATATGCGAGCAGCGATTCCTCTTCTTCGAAAGAAAATTTCAGCACGCTCGAATCCGGAAAAACGATCGGCCGGCTTTTCAGCGAAAACGCGCATATGGGAGTCAGCAAAAATGCCGCGCAATCCGGCGTCACGATGCTTCCCCCGGCCGAAAGCGAATAAGCCGTGGATCCCGTCGGCGTCGCGACGATGAGTCCGTCGGCCGTGAAATCCCCCGCGCTGCTGCCGTCGATGGTGACGGATATCTTTTTGACGGAATTGTCACGGCCCGGGGAAACTTCGCGAAGCAGAGCAAGCTCGTTGAGACAATCGGTTTTTTTGCCGCCGATCTCCGCTTCCAGCATGGAACGGGCGATCTTCGGGCAATTTTCGTCAAGAACAAGCCCGATCGCCTTCTGTACGTCCTCGCGTTCGAATTCCGTGAGAAACCCGATATGCCCGAAATTGACGCCGACAAGCGGGATCCGACGCATCGAAGCGTATTTCGCCGCATGCAGAACGGTCCCGTCGCCGCCCAAAACGACGATACGGTCGACTTCCCCGATCCCGTCCGGCCCGGAAGTTACATGCGCCGAACCGCCCGCGGATACGATCGCGGCGGCAAAGTCGGACGCCGTCGCGCGGTCCACCTGATCCGGATTGTATAATATTCCGATTCTCATCCGACAACTATTTTACACGGTTAAATGAATAAATGCAAGTGGTTTCTGAAATTTTTCCGAAAATTCAAAGAATGCGATCCGCAAGCGCGAGGAAGCGCTCCTTGGCAAGCGCAACGCCGTTTTTTTCCAAAAAAACGACGTATTCGATATTTTTTTGCGGGAAAACGGGCGCGTTGACGATCCCGCGCGGCATAAGAGCATACGATTCGGCGCGATCGTAAAAATCCGAAAGAAGCGCGGCGTGCCACGCTTTCGGCAGGATCCCGCTCTTTCCGAGACCTACGCCGTCGCATTCGAATTGCGGTTTGAACAGCAGAAACGCCCTTCCGCCCTCCCGCAGGATATCGCTCACGGCAGGCAATACGAGCCGCAGGGAAATAAAACTCAGATCCGATACCACGAGACGGATGGGTTCTGGAAAATCCGAATGGGTCAGATTGCGCGCATTGGTCCGATCCATGATCACGACGCGCGCATCGGCGGCAAGACGCGCGGCAAGCTGATTTTCTCCTACGTCCACGCAGTACACGCGTTTTGCCCCGCGCCGCAGGAGACAGTCGGTAAATCCTCCCGTGCTCGCGCCGAGATCGACCGCCGTCTCGCCCTCGACGTTCTCGCCGAAAACGCGCAATCCCCGCTCGAGCTTTCTGCCGCCGTTCGAAACAAAATCATCGTCTTTCAGAATGGTAAAATTTTCCGAACGCTCCACACAGTCGCTCGGCGAGAGCGGTTTTCCGTTTCGCAGGATGCGCCCGGCCTCCAACGCCTCTTTCGCCTTGGTACGCGATCCGAATGTCTCCGCGAAAAATTTATCCGCGCGCATGGAATTCCCTCACCGTGCGCCAGATTTCCGCACTGTCGAGACCGTATTTTGCAGCAAGCGAATGCGCCTCGCCGTGCGGGATAAAGGCGTCGAGATAGCCGAAATTGGCAATGATCCGGCCCTCGTTGAGATAAAAGCGGTCGATCGCGTCGCCGAATCCCCCGCAGCGCACATTGTCCTCGAGCGTGACGATATATTTATGTTTGAGTTTGCAGAGAAGTTCGGTATCCAGCGGCTTGACAAACCGCGCGTTCACAAGCGTAAAGCCGAACCCCTCGCTCTGCGCTTTTTTCAACACATCTTTTGCCAATTTCAGGCAGCGCTCCCCGCATGCAAACATTACTATGTTTGAAATATTACTATGTAAAATTTCGAATTTCCCGATTTCAAGATCGCGCACTTCCCCTTCTTCCCCCGCCCGCGGATAACGGATCGCAAGGGGACCGGGATAGTTCGCGCTCGCGCGGAGCATGGCGCGGAACTCGCCGATGTCCTTCGGAACGCCGATGGCGAGATTCGGGATCATGGAAAGATAGGAAAGATCGAACACGCCCTGATGGGTTTCTCCGTCCTCTCCCGTGATGCCAGCCCGATCGATACACAGCGTAACGGGAAGATTCTGTCCGCAAATATCGTGCACGATCTCATCGAACGCACGTTGCAGAAAGGTGGAATAAATCGCGTAATACGGTTTCAGTCCCCTGCCGGCCAGAGACGCGCAGAGCACGGAAGCATGCTCTTCGCAGATCCCCACGTCAAAGGCGCGATCCGGAAACCGTTCGAAAAATCCGCGCAGTCCGAGGCTGTCCGTCATCGCGGCGGTCACGGCGACGATGCGCCGATCCCGTTCCGCAAGCTTCGTAAGCTCCTCTCCGAGCGCGGAAGCGTATTCTTTTTTGCTCGCGGGCTTCGGACTCAGCCCATGCGTTTCGGCGGGCGCATTTTCACAGAACGGGTATCCCTGCCCTTTTTTGGTGACCACATGCAGAAGCACGCTGCTGCTGCGCAGCGTCTCCTTGGCCTTTTCCAGCGCGGGAAGCAATTCTTCGAGCCGATTCCCTTGATAGACGCCCATGTATTGAAGGCCGAAACGTTCGAAAAGCCGGATATTTTCCGCAGGCGCGCGCCCGTCCTTTAACTCCTCGAGCAGCTCGTGCGTTCCGCCGACGGTCGGCGAAATGGACATTCCGTTATCGTTGAGCACAATGAGGATCCGCGTGTTCAGGATCCGCAAACTGTTGAGCGCTTCGTAAATCAGTCCGTTATTGAAGGAACCGTCTCCCACCAAAGCGATCACTTGAAATTGTTCGCCCTTGATGTCGCGCGCTTTTGCGATCCCGAGCGCGGCCGAAACCGCCGTTCCCGCATGCCCCGTATCGTAACAATCGTATTCGCTCTCCGTGCGCTTGGGAAATCCGGACAGTCCGCCCTCTTTCCGCAACGTGTGGAAGAGTTCGGCGCGGCCGGAGAGCAATTTGTGCGTATAGCACTGGTGCCCGACGTCAAATACGATTTTATCCTCCGGGAAGTCAAACACGCGGTGCAGCGCAACGGTCAGTTCGACGACGCCTAAATTGGAAGAAAGATGTCCGCCGCATTCGGATACCGTGCGGAAGATCTCCTCCCGCAAGGTATCGCAGAGATTTTTGAGTTGTTTGAGGGAAGCGTTTTTCACTTCCCCGCGCGAAATATTCTTCATAGATTCAAAGGGCGCGCCATCGACGCGCCGTTCTGATGCGGTTAATTTTTCCTTGCGCCGACAAGCCGGACAATGCCCTCGAAGAACGCGGGATCGGCCGGCCCCACCGCCGCGAGAAGTTTTAAGCAGGATTCCTCTCCCACGGCGACAAGCTCGCGCGCGCGCGCGAAACCATAAACACGTACCGCGGTGAGACGGTCCGCATCCTTTCCGTTGTTGGCGTCGAGCAGATCGTCGGTCAGCTGAAAGAGATATCCGAGCGCTTCGCCGAACGCCGTCCATGCCGCGGTATCTGCGCCGGCAAGCGCGGCCGCCATCGAAAACGGCGCCGCAAGCATGCGCCCCGTCTTGTTCGCGTAGAGGTAGGCGAGCGCATTTTCATCCGCATTCCCGTCCGCCCAGAGCAAATCGGCGGATTGCCCCGCCAACATGCCGTCGACGCCGGCGGCTTTTGCCAAAATCTGAGCAGCCGCAAGATAATTTGCGCCCTTCGCGGCCTCGGCAAGTAAAATTTCAAACGCCCACGACAGCAGTCCGTCCCCCGCAAGGATCGCATTCGCTTCGCCGAATACCTTGTGATTCGAGGGTTTCCCGCGCCGAAAATCGTCGTTGTCCATGGCCGGCAGATCGTCGTGGATCAGCGAATACGTATGGATGCTTTCGATCGCGATCGCCAGGGGCATTTCCGCGCGCCAGGCAAGTCCCATCGAATCGAGCGCGGCAAGAAACAGTACGGGACGAATGCGCTTCCCGCCCGCAAGCAGAGAATAGCGCATGCTCTCCCAGAGCGCGTGCGGACCCGATCCCGCCTCCGCCGCATTCACTGCACCGATCAGCGCGTCTTCGAAGGCGGAACGGTATTCATCGTATTGCGCGGAAAAATTCATACCGATCTCTCCGCCGCTTCCACCACGCTTTCAAGCAGCATGGCGATCGTCATCGGCCCCACGCCTCCGGGAACGGGCGTTATGTATGACGCTTTGTCCTTGACGTTTTCAAAATCGACGTCGCCGCAAAGAGCGCCGTCGATACGGTTGACGCCGACGTCAATGACGACCGCGCCTTCTTTCACCATATCCGCCGTGATAAAACGCGGCTTTCCGATCGCCGCGACGAGAAGATCCGCCTGCATGCAGATCTCCCGCAAATTCCGCGTCTTGGAATGGCAAATCGTAACGGTGGCGTCCGCATTGAGCAGCAGCAGTGCCATCGGCCGCCCCACGATGTTGCTCCGTCCGACCACGACCGCGTTTTTTCCTGCGACGGGAATCTCGTATCTCTTCAGAAGTTCCATCACGCCGCGCGGCGTACAGGCCGCGATCCCTTGCTCGTTGAGCGCGATCTTTCCGATATTTTCCGCAGAAAAACCGTCGACGTCTTTTTCGGTGGGGATCATGGCAAGCAGCCGCTTCGCATCGAGATGGCGCGGGAGAGGAAGCTGCAACAAAATCCCGTCCACGGAACCGTCCTCCGCCAGCGCGGACAGAAGCGTTTCCGCTTCGCGCTGCGTCGTTTCGGCGGGAAGATAATAGTTGAGCGAACGGATCCCCGCCTCTTCGCACGCCTTGCTCTTGTTGCGAACGTAGATCCGGGAAGCCGGATCGTCGCCGATGAGAACGACCGCAAGGCCGACTTTTCTCTTGTATTTTGCCTCAAAAGCCTCCGTACGCGCTTTCAATCCGCTGCGGATCGCGGCGGCCGTTGCTTTTCCGTCGATGAGTTTCATGCGTTGATCACCCCTCCGAGCACCCCGTTGACGAAGTCCGGAGAATCCTCCGTGGAATATTTGCCGGCAAGAGCGGTCGCTTCGGAGACCGAAACCACCGCCGGAATGTCGTCAAAATAAAAAATTTCCGCAAGCGCAATATGCAAAATCGCTTTATCGGCGGCAAAGATCCTGTTCTCGGCAAACCGCGATACTTTTTGGTTCAGAAGCGCCGTAAATTCCTCACGGTGTTCGCAGGCGACCTCAATGAGACGTTCCGCAAACGCCTGTTCTTCCTCGTTGAGTTTCGCTTTTTTGTAAAGCGCGCGGCGGACGCCTAAGGTACAATCTCCGCCCAACTGCCGCGCAAAGACGACTCTGAACGCCGCCTCTCTCGCATCGTTTCTCATGGGTGCTCCTTAACGCACGTCTCCCCTTCCCGAATCGGGAAAGGGAGCCGAATTCATCCGTTTTTTTTGTCGTCCGTTTCCTCGGCCGGCTCTTGCGCGTCCGCAGCCGGGGATTTCGGAAAAATCACGCTCTGGACATGGACGTCGACCTTGGCGATCTTGTATTTCGTCATCGATTCCACCATCTGTTTGATGGATTGCTGGATCCGGTACGCCAGATCGGGCACGCTGTAACCGTAATGCGCGATCACGGAAATATCCACGAAAACGCCCTCTTTCTCAAAGCAGATCTTGATCCCCTTGCTCTTGGACGGGATCAGCTCGATTCCCTCCGTCTCTTTGAGGCTCAGCGCGACGATCCCGCTGACGATATCCGAATTATATGTGATCTTTCCCTTCTGACCGCCGGGATTATATTTGATGCTTGCCATAAGAAGCTCCTTTACGAACCATTATAGCACATCTTTTTTGAATTTACTACTGTTTTTTCTCAACTTTCCGCATAAACGGGCATAATTATGATGTTTCCGTTGCGGATGTTGTGTTCGACCTCGAGCGCGTAGAAGATTTTTGTGACCGTCGCGGAGGTGAGTTCATCCGAATTGATGAATACGTTGATGTTGTTGTTGTCGCCGAACGCAACCGCCGCATCCGAGAACCCGAGCGCCTTGATGATGGACTCCATGACGAGTTCGTCCTCCATGGCTTCCACAAGTTCCTGTTTTCTCGCAACGGCCGCGTCGTATTCGTCGCTCCCCACTTCATAGGCGGAAATCACGCTGTCGAGCTGGACGAATTCTTCGCTGCGCGTATTGTTGCGCTCCGTGCGGTACGTGGTGAAGTAATTGGCCTTCACGCTGGCGCCGCTCTGAACGGTCTGGGTGCTCTTTCCCGCAAGGACAAAATTGAAAATTGCCGTCACCGCGAGAAGCAGAACAAGAGTTGACATGAGTGCGATTTTCTTTTTGTTTGACATAGTGCTATCTCCTTATAATTATAAGATTCAAATTTACGCTTCGGCCGGATACACGACGACGGAGGTCCGCTCGATGTTCAGCGCCGTCGCGGCCACATCCGTGATGCGCATCCGCGTCAGAAATCCGTCGTCCCCGTCGAATATGATCACGACGCCTACGGCGACCCCTTCCGCTTCCGTGATCATGACCGTCGCATTCCGCACGCCTTCGATGCCCGTAAGCAGCGTCAGCAGCCGCTCTTCCTGCGCCGTCGGCGTATAGCCGGCGCTCTTTTTTTCGGACTTTCCGCCCACGAATACTCTGTAAGCCGCAAGCAGCAGAAGCAGCGCCAGCACGCAAACCGCAATGATCCTGACAGTCCTGTTTTTGATGAGAGCTTTGAATTTCTCAAGAGAGAACGTCACGAAACCTCCGTCTCCGCTCCGTAACGGGCCTTGACTGCCTCTCGGATATCGGTCACAATATGTATACGCTCGTCCTCTCCGATTATTCCTGGATCCGTGACAAGAATTTTAATTTTTTCACGCGAAAAAGGCGGCAAACTCTCCCGCTTCACCCGGATCTCGGCCGTTACGGAAAAGGAATCCTTCAAAAACGCCGAAATTTCCGCTTCATCCGCCTGCTCCAACTTGCCGCAGCAGGCCGCATAATACGCTTCGTCTTCTCCGATTTCGGACGCCGCGGAAAAATCGAGTTTTCCGCTCTTTACCCAGCCGATCACCGGGGAGATCATAACGACGAGGATAAACAGCTTTACGGTTCCCTTGACGAATTTCCCCATTTTGCCGGTCGGCGCGATCAGCGTGACGACGGCCGAGAGCAAGATCACGCCCGCAATGCTCAAAATGTACGTTTTCATCAGTAGATCGCCCCCGTAGAACAGATCAGAAGCAGCAATGTGAGGAAATACAGAAACGCAATGCAGAGCAGCGCGGCGAGAAAATACCCGCTGTCCTTGGCAACGCTCGTCAAAAATGCGGAGATCTTGCCGCCCACGGGTTCCGTCGCCGCCGCGGAAAGCCGCAAAAAGAGCTGAAATGCGGCAAACAGCATCAGCGGCCGCAATACGGTTCCCGCAAGAAGAAACAGCGAAAAGGAGCCGATCGCATTTTTGATGATCACGCTTCCGACCAGCACGACGTCCAAACCGCCGGAAAGGAAATTCCCCACGATCGGAACGGAACCGGACACGACGAATTTGATGGCGCGCAGGGATAAGCCGTCGTATTGCGCGGATGTGATCCCCTGCACGGTGAGAAACAGGCTGAACAGGCCGAGCGTAAGTCCGATCAACCATTTGGAGACGCTCTTGAACAGTTCTCCGAGCTTCTCCGTTTTCACGTCGTTCGTGAGATTTCCGACGAACGCGAGCACGATGACAATGATCGCGGCCGGGATCACGACCGTGGTAAAAAGTTCGCAGATCGCCCCGCTCAAAAAGGCGACGGCCGGGCGATAGACGCCCGCAGAGACCGTTCCACCGCTTGCCGCCATGAGCGTGAGCAGGATCGGATACACGATCTCCATCTGTTTTTTCATAGAGGTGACCGCAGAGATCCCCGCATTGAGTACGCCGATCAGGGAAGCGAGGACCACAGCGCCGGTGGAGATATACCCGACAAAGTAAATTATGTCTGACGTAGTACTTTGCAAAAATCCGTTTTTTGCGGAGTTGAGGATCCCGCAGAGGATTGCTACCGCCAAAATTACGGCAAACGCGGGCAGCATCGTTTTCCCCTCTTCCCAAACAAGCCCGATGATCGATTCAAACAGCGAGGAATAATTGAGCGAATAATCCCCGGTGATGACGCTCATCAATTTTTCTTTGAGCGACACCCCCTTGAATTCGGAGAGCGTATTCAGGTACTTTTGCAGCTCCTCGGTGTCCAGCGAAGCGAGAAGTTCTTCGATCGCGTTCTCCAATTCCTCCGTTGCGGCCTCTTCTTCGGACGAATACGCGCGCGCAGACCGCACGCTTCGTGCGGTGAGTGCGGCGATCAATGTCAGAAGCAGCGCGAGAACGACGAGAAAAATGCGGCGGATCTTTTTGCGCTGCTGTTTTAAGCGGGCGATTTGCGTTATCATATCAATTCCAGAAGGCTGACGATCAGTTTCAAAACGCTTTCGATGATCGGGATCGCAAGGATCAGAATGAGGATCTTGCCGCAGAACGTAAGCTTGTCCGCAAGCGAACTTTGTCCGAAATCGGTCAAAATCCCCGCGCTGAATTCGACGAGATAGCCGATCCCCACCATTTTCAGGAGAATTTTCACGAGGGAAGAATTGATCCCGGTGACCTCGGCGATCTCGCCGAAGATCGAAACGCTGTCTTTGAAGAGTTCAAAGACAAAGAGCAGCAGAATGATACTTCCGGCGATCGTGACGGCGAAAGCAAGCTCCGGCTTCGTTTCCCGCAGGATCAGCGCGGCGACCGCCGTAATAAAGGCGATTCCCACAAGTTGAAAGATCGCCATGCGCTAATACACTCCGAAAATATCCTGCACCATCCGGAAGAGATCGCCGATCATCGTCACGGCGACCGTGAGCGCAATGACGAGTCCGACGATGGAAACGACGGTGGCGACGTCGTCGCGATCGGATTTTTTCAATACCTGGCAGACGACCGTGATGATGATGCCGATCGCCGCCAATTTGAAGATAATCGAGATATCTATCATACGATGAGAATCACAAATGCAAGTCCGGCGAGCAGGCCGAGTTTGAGATAGAGCGATCCGCGCGCCTTGCATTCCTTTTCGGAAACCGCCTTTTTTTCCGCAAGATACGTCTTTTTTGCGGCAAAATAGTCGCTCTGTGAAAACGAATCGCCTTTGCCGAGCATGGAAAAATAATCCGCGCATTCGTTTTTTTCTTCTTTTGTGAGAAAGGAATATTTGAACGACGGCTGCCGGGTCTTTGCAAAACTTTCCACGGTCTTTGCGAAATCTCCGGTATACGTATAGGCGGAAAGAAACTCTCCGAGCGGTTTGCGCGAATAGGAAAGTTCATTGAGATAACGGCCGTTGAACGCTTCCATCTGCGCAAAAAATTTCTTGCGCGCGCGGTATTTGTTTGCGGCGAGATACCCGAGCAGAATGCAGAACGCTATGATCAGGCCGCTCAATAAAAATTTAATCCACATGGGAACCGTCCTTATCGAGAATTTCGCCGACCTCTCCGAGGCCGTTGAGAATCACATACCGCGCAAAGATCTTTTCGGGAACGTCTTTGTAACGTTTCAGATGCGCCGAAGCAAATACGACGATCCCGCTGACGAGCGCGCGGCGCACGGCGGCATAGTCCTCCCGCAGAAGCTCGTCCGTCACGATCAATTCCGGCCGCATGGCGCGGATCCCCTCGCAAAAAGCCGTCCGTTTATCCGCAAACCGCACAACGTCGGCCGTCCGCCCGAGTTCGCCCGCGGAAAGCTCCCCCCGCTCGTCGACGACAAGAATGTTCATCGCGGTTTTTTCGCTGACGAGCCGCGTCAGATCGCGCAAAATCGTCGTCTTTCCTTCTCCCGGCGGGGCGAGGATCAAGAGCGACCGGATCTCATCCGACAAACATTTCCGATAGATGGAATCGGCGCAGCCGCGGATCTCATGCGGGATCCGAATGCACAGCGAAGTGACGTCCCGCACCGAATGAACGGCGCCGTGCTCGTAAACGACCGTTCCGCAGATCCCGATCCGTTCGCCGCATGCTGCGGTCACGAATCCGCGTCGGATCTGATTTTCCACGGAATACACGCAGAATCCGCTTGCCGCGAACAGCGTGTCCTCCACCTCTCCCCGCGAAATGAGCATGGCTTCCGAAGCGCTAGCAGCGACCCCCTGCGCGCCCAGCCAAACGAATTTTCCTCCGTAATTGGCATAGAGCGGCTTGTCCGCGCGCAAACGCAGCTCGTACAGCAAATTGAGATTGATATATCTTACGGCGGTCGCGATTCGCGGCGGAAGAAATTCGAGCACGCTCTACTATATGGCGGGATCCGGTAATTTATGAGAAATCTCCGTGAGATTGCAAGATCTTCGGCCGGCATAACGGATACTCCGGAACGCTTTTTTCCCTTTCCGTCACGGATTTGTAAAATTTGTGAAAATTTCTTTGCTTTTTTGCCGTAAAGCTGTTATAATAAATATATCTATGAAAGAATCTATGCCGAAAGTTGTGGTAATCACCGGCGCCTCCAGCGGGATCGGTCTCTTTACGGCGCGCAGGCTTGCGAAAAAAGGCTATAAAGTGTACGGCCTCGCCCGCCGGGAATTTTCGGACGAGCTGTTCGAATGCATCCGCGCGGATGTGACCGATCTGGCCTCCGTATCCCGGGCGCTTGACGATATCTATCGCAGGGAATCTCGCATCGACGCCGTCATCAACAACGCCGGTATGGGCATCGCGGGGGCAGTGGAATACGCTTCTCCCGATCAGATCCAGCGCATATTCGATACCAATCTCACCGCGCTCGTCAAAATTTCCTCCGTTGCGGTGAAATATCTGAAAGAAACCAAGGGAAACCTGATCAATATCGGGTCCGTCGCCGGAGCGCTTCCCATCCCCTTTCAATCCTGTTATTCCGCGACGAAAGCGGGCGTGCTCAACTTTTCGCTTGCACTCGACGGCGAAGTCCGTCGGTTCGGCGTGAAAGTGACCGTCATCCAGCCGGGCGACACCAAAACCGGTTTCACGGCAGCGCGGGTCGTCGAGGGCGGCGAAGCGGATTACGGCGGCAGGATCGGCAGATCCATCCGGCGCATGGAACACGACGAGCAGAACGGAAAAAGTCCGGAGACCGTCGCCAAAGCGGCCGAAAAAACGCTGAAACGGCGCAAACCGCCCCTGAAAATTACGGTCGGCGGCCAGTACAAATTGTTTATCGGGCTTGCAAAACTTTTGCCCGTACGGTTGGTCAATTATATTTTAAGAAAACTATACGCTTAAAAGAGGTCACAACATGAGAGATCTATTCGAGAAAACGTTGGGCGATCATAATTATGATATCGCACGCAGAAAAGGATGCTATCCTTATTTTCATGAGCTTACCTCGGGACAGAATACCGTCGTCCAGATGGAAGGCAGACGCACGATCATGATCGGTTCGAATAACTATCTCGGACTCACTTCCCACCCCGAAGTGATCGCTGCCGGACTTGAGGGTCTGAAAAAATACGGCTCCGGCTGTTCCGGATCCCGATTTTTGAACGGCACGCTCGATATTCATAAGAAGTTGGAATCCGAACTTGCCGCGTTCCTTCACAAAGAGGACGTCGTGACGTTTTCGACCGGCTTTCAAAGCAATCTCGGAATCATAAGCGCCGTCGTCGGCCGCACCGATTATGTCATTTGCGACAAGGAAAATCACGCTTCGATTTACGACGGCTGCCGTTTGAGTTTCGGCAAGATGCTTCGTTACAATCACAACGATATGGCCGATCTCGAAAGCAAACTCGCGTTTGTTCCCGCGGAATGCGGCGCGCTGATTGTGACCGACGGCGTATTCAGCATGAGCGGCGAGATCTGCAATTTGCCGGAAATCGTGCGCCTTGCAAAAAAATACGGCGCCCGCGTAATGGTGGACGACGCGCACGGCCTCGGCGTACTCGGCGCGCACGGCAGAGGGACCGCGGAATATTACGGCCTTGAGGACGAAGTGGATATTTACATGGGAACGTTTTCGAAATCGCTTGCCAGCCTCGGCGGCTATATGGCTTCCACGCGGCGCGTAATCGACTTTGTGAAACACACTTCCCGCCCCTATATTTTCAGCGCCAGCATTACCCCCGCCTCCGTGCAATGCGCGCGGAAAGCTCTGGAGATCCTTGCCCGCGAGCCGGAACGCGTTCGCGCGCTCAATGAAATCGGCGATTACATGCGCTTCAAATTGACCGAAGCGGGCATCCAATTCATCCCGAGCACCACCCCCATCGTTTCGATCTATACGTACGAGGACGAAAAAGCGTATCTCGCATGCAAATATCTTCTGGAACGCGGCGTTTATGTGAATCCCGTCGTATCTCCCGCAACGCCGGTCGGCAAGGCGCTCATCCGGACAAGTTATTCCGCCACGCACAAGCACGAAGAAATCGACGAAGCCGTCGAAAAGATCAAAGAAGTCTGGAAAATTCTGGATATCAAATAATCGTAAATTTTATATTCAAGCGTTACGAAAGCAGGGCGATCGCCCTGCTTTTCGGTATTTTCGGATCCTTCCGGACATACTGTAAAAGGAATGAAGAAAGGCTTGAAAATCGGCGCCGTCTGTACGGTTCTTGCCGCCGTGATATTTTTCGCCACGTTTGCGATCGTGCGCGCGCGGTTTCCCCGCCCCTACGCCGAAACCGTGAAAGAAAGCGGCTTGGATCCCCATCTTGTATACGGCATGATAAAAGCGGAAAGCGGATTTCGTGAAAATTCCGTCAGCCGCGCGGGCGCCGTCGGGCTTATGCAACTTCTTCCCTCGACGGCGGAATTTATCTGCGAGCATGAAAATGTTTCCTTTGACGAGACAAAACTTTTCGACGGAGAATACAATCTTCGTTTGGGCACGCTCTATCTGAAATATCTGCTCGGTCGATTTCCCGTAACGGCCACCGCGCTTGCGGCGTACAATGCCGGCGAAGGAACCGTTTCGGATTGGCTTGCCGACAGAACCTGCTCCGAGGACGGTACGACCCTGCAAAGGATCCCCTATGCGGAGACGGAAAACTATATAAAAAAAGTCATAAAATTTAAGAAAATCTATGATTTTTTTTACTGATATCAGTTGACTTTTTTAACGGAATGCGGTACAATAACAAAGCTGTCACGCAAGAAACGTAAATTTCGATATGCGGTCGTGGCGGAATTGGCAGACGCGCAAGACTAAGGATCTTGTGGGATAACCATGCAGGTTCAACCCCTGTCGACCGCACCAAGTCAGTATAATCCGAACCGATACTCGTAACGAGTATCGGTTCGGATTTACTTTTTATCTATGAGTGCCCTGCTACTTGCGTTTCCCCTCTTTTTATGGTATCATAATGGAGCGATAAGCAGGAATTTGGCGGAGGAGAAAATGCTTTGCGAGTTTCATTTGGATGAAAGCTATGAAACAAATATCACTGCGGCAGAACGAAATGCACTCATTCGTTATTGTCTTTCTGTCGGCACGCGCGCCAAATGTTCGACGCGTGCTTTAATGCGCCCATTCAAACAGAAATATCTTACGACTGCTCTGCGGGAAATGAAAGAAAGTCATAAAAAAGCCATTGCAGAATATTCAAAGAAAATCGAGCTTTACGATAAGGGCGAATTGCATCTTCCGCAAAACCTGATTGATTATTTTGAAGGAGCTCCTACAAAAGATCGGTATGAAAAGTACATCAGATCTCTCATCAGGCAAGAGCGCGAAGTCATGAGAACCGGTTCAAAAGATTACATGATCTATGTATCCTTTGCTTTTACCGATAAAAAAATGCTTGACTTTCATAATACCTTGAACCCGCGGGTCACGTTCGGGTATTCGAATTCCCTGCACGAGGAATGCGATTTTGCTCTGACCGAAGAGATAAAAAACGCATTTTTGAACTCTTCGCTCAAAGAACTTCCGGCTTGGGAGCAAGATTGGACGCACGATTGGGGCTACGTATATTTTGATTCTATCAGCAATCTGTTATATGAAGATTTGGAGATATTCGTCGGAGAGCGTTTTATTCTCTCCACTTTGTCACACGAGCAAGGCATGACTGTTTCCCTCACCGAGGAAGAACTTGCCGCGTTTCTCGACTTTGATGGGAAACGAAATAAAAATCTTGCAACTGTTGAGAAACTTAAATCTTTACAGGAATTCGGAGACAATATTTAGAACTGTAAATTTCAATTTAGCGGAGGGATTATGCCGTCAAGCAAGGAATATTTGAATTTCATTTTAGAGCAACTATCCGAATTAGAGGACATCACCTACAAGGCTATGATGGGTGAATTTCTGCTTTACTATCGCGGCAAACTTGTCGGCGGGATCTACGATAATAGATTGCTCGTGAAACCCGTGAAATCCGCTTTATCCTATTTGCCCCAAGCAGAGTATTCCTTGCCGTATGAGGGCGCAAAGGAAATGCTCAATGTGGACAATGTGGACGATAAACTTTATTTGACTGGATTATTTGAGGCAATGTATGACGACCTGCCAATCCCGAAAATGAAAAAGCGGTAAATTTCATTTTCGCCGCACGGACGACGGGCATCTATACCATAGGTATAGCACACTGCGGTGCACCGCTCCCAACCTGACTTGAATGTCAGGTTGGGATTTTTTTACAAAAAAACGAGCCAAACGGCTCGTTTAATTCTAAAAATAAATGATATCCGAACATTTATAGGAAACCGGAGGCGTCTCAAACCAAGTAAACGAGTTTGCTTCATACTTCCAGATCTCCCCCGCGCCGAGATAGTTCATATTGTCGATAGCGGTTCCGACATTATAGCCGTTTTCGTCATAAAGACTAAAGGTGATGCTCACGTAGGAATATGTAGAATCGCCCGTATTCTTCAGC
Source organism: uncultured Clostridia bacterium (assembly GCA_947589085.1). Taxonomy (GTDB): domain Bacteria; phylum Bacillota; class Clostridia; order Christensenellales; family Borkfalkiaceae; genus Gallimonas. The sequence continues at coordinate 190,557 of CANPZD010000001.1, read as the reverse complement.
GCACCGGAGATCTTGACATAGTAGCCGAGTCCGTTCGTGTATTCGCATTTGAATTCCGGCGCTTCGACGGATTGAATGCGCTCAGGCTTTTCGCCGTCGTCGTGAAAATCCACCCCGCATCCCGAAAGGATCCCGCTCATTCCGATTCCGAGAAGCAGAACCACGAAAAAAATGCTGAATTTCTTCATAATGTACCTCTGAACATATTTTTACAAACGTAAATGCCGATCGTAAACTTCTTAAATTTTCCCCTCTGGATGAACGACGTGTTCGCCCTTGATATCGAGAGAAGAAAGCCGTTCGTCCTGTAAGACCGTCGCGCGTTGAATGGCTTGGTTGCCGTATTTGCGCCTGATCCCGGAAATCGCAGCGTCCGCCCGGTCGATTTTTTGCTCTTTTTCCGTATTTCCGAACAAATCAAGCTGCTCCGCGGTCGTAAAATCGGAAACCGCGACCCCTAGCGCGCGTACGGGTTTCCCCTCCGTTTTCAGCGCGCGGAACAGCGCTATGGCGCAATCGGCGATCTCTTTCGCGTTGCGCGTCGGATTTTTTGTTCTGCCCTGCTTGCCGAAATGATTGAGATCGTTATCTGTAACGGATATTTTTACGGTGCAAGCGCGGCCGAGACCGCTCTCCGCAAGGCGGGAAGAGACGCTGTCCGAAAGAAGGAGAAAGAGCATATAGATCTCATCTTCCTCGGAAAGATCCCGATAACAGGTGAGGCTGTTGCCGATGCTCTTGATCTCGCGCTCGCTTCCGCTTTGCCGTACAGGAGACGCGTCCCGTCCGTTGGCGTATTCAAAGAGAACTTTTCCCCATTTCCCGAGTTCCTGAAGGAGCTTTCCCTCGTCCGCACGCGCCAGATCGCCGATCGTTTCGATCCCGAGAAAACGCAATTTTTTCGCCGTCGCGCCGCCCACATAGAGAAGATCGGAGGCCGGAAGTTTCCAGGCGGTTTCCCGATAGTTTTCGGGAGAAATCACGGTCACGGCGTCCGGTTTCTTCATGTCGGACGCAAGTTTTGCAAAAATTTTGTTCCAACTTACGCCGACGCTCACCGTAACGCCGCATTCGCTCTTGACCGTGTTGCGGATCCTGTCGGCGATCTGCGCGCCGTCCCCGAAGAGATATTTGCTCTCCGTGACGTCCAGCCAGCACTCGTCGATGCCGAAAGGCTCGATCTTGTCCGTAAAGCGTTCGTAAATTTTTCGCACAGCCTTCGATACGCGCAAATACGCGGGAAAATCGGCGGGAACGTCGATCAGCCCCGGACATTTCTTTTTGGCCTGCCAAAGCGCCTCGCCCGTTTTGACCCCCGCAGATTTTGCAAGCATGTTTTTCGCGAGAACAACGCCGTGGCGGTCTTTCAGGCTCCCGCATACGGCGATCGGGACGTCGGCAAGTTCCGGGCGCCGAAGAATTTCGCAGGAAGCGTAAAAATTATTCAGATCGCTGTGCAATATGCACCGCATGCGCCCCTCGTTCACACGGCAACCTCCACAAACCAACGCATTTCTTCCGGCTCGAAATAAAAATATTTCTCTTTCCCCTCGATGACGACGGTATACCGCACGGGAAGGATGGAACTCACGCGCGAAGGCGCGTTTTCGATGAATTTCACCCGCTCGATCTTGTAACGAACGCCGTCGGTCCAGAGAAATTCCACCGGGCGCAAACCGCCCTCTTTCAGAAACTTTGCGTATACTTCCAGACAAACTTTTTGATATTCCATACCAAAAGTTTGCGTAAATTCAACGCTCCTATGAGGAAAACGCGGCGTATTTGCCGCGTTTGTAAAGTATTATGTGTGACATAATACATTGATTATCGCATTATACGCGCACTTCTCCCGTTGCGCCGAGCAAATCTTTGTTCGCCTCGAGGATCGGCATGATCTCGGATTCGATAAATTCCGAAGTCTGGTGCGGCGCGCGGCCGACAAATTTTTTCGCATCCACGATATCCCCGAGTTTTCCGTGTACGGGCGCGAACAGCGGATCGCGCTCGATCAGATCGAGCAGATTGTTTTCCTTCCCCTCCTGTTTGACGTTTCTGCCCGCTTCCATGGAGAGCACGCGGATGCGCTCATGTAATTCCTGACGGTTCCCCCCCGCCTTCACGCATTCCATCATGATATTCTCCGTTGCCATAAACGGAAGTTCGGCGGCCACGTGTTTTGCGATCACTTTTTCGTAAACGACGAGATTTTCGGCCACATTCATATAGATGTTGAGAATGGCGTCTACCGTCAAAAATGCCTGCGCGTTGACGATCCGGCGGTTGGCGGAATCGTCGAGCGTGCGTTCAAACCACTGCGTCGCGGCCGTAAAGGCGGAATTTACGGGAAGCGAAAGCATATAGCGGCAGAGACTTCCCATGCGTTCGCTGCGCATCGGGTTGCGTTTATACGCCATCGCGGAGGAACCGATCTGACTCTTTTCGAAAGGTTCCTCGATCTCTTTCATATTCTGCAGCAGGCGGATATCGTTGGAGAACTTATAGGCGCTCTGCGCGATCTGGGAAAGCACGCAGAGCACATTGTAATCGAATTTTCTTGGATAAGTCTGTCCGGTCACGCCGTAAACGCGCTCGTAACCGAGTTTTGCGACAACTTTCTTCTCGAGCTGTTTTACTTTTTGTTCATCGCCGTCGAAAAGTTCCAGAAAGCTCGCCTGCGTTCCCGTCGTACCCTTTACGCCGCGCAGACGGATCTTCGCGAACAGATTTTCGAGATTTTCGTAATCGAGCATCAGATCCTGCAGCCAAAGCGTTGCGCGCTTGCCGACCGTCGTGAGCTGGGCGGGCTGCAAATGCGTAAACCCGAGCGTCGGCACATCCTTATAACGGAGCGCGAAGTTTTTCAACTTCTCCATGACGTTGACGAGTTTTTTCCGAATGATCTCAAGTCCGTCTTTGAGGATCATCACTTCGGAATTGCAGTCCACAAAACAGCTTGTCGCACCGAGATGAATGATCCCCGCGGCTTCCGGCGCGGCAAGGCCGTACGTCTTGACGTGCGCCATGACGTCGTGCCGCACCTGCCGCTCGAATTCTTCCGCTTTTTCGTAATCGATATCGTTTTCGTGCGCCTTCAAGGCTTGAATTTGCGCTTCCGTGATCGGCAGTCCGAGTTCCATTTCGCTTTCGGCGAGCGCGATCCACAGCTTTCGCCAAAGGCGGAAGCGTTTCTCGTCACCGAAATTTTCCTGCATTTCGCGGCTTGCATAACGGGTATTCAAAGGATTTTCGTAAATCGTTTTATCAGACATCTTCCAACGGCCTCTTTTACAGTTTTTCTGGTTCGGGATATTCCGCGCCGAACGTTTCCGCAAGGACGCGCTTGAGCTTCTGTTCCCGGATCGGCCTGTCTCTGAAATCCGTTTCGGTCCGGGCAATGCCGTCTACGACGTCCATTCCCTCGATGACTTTCCCGAAAGCGGCGTATTGTCCGTCGAGATAAAAAGCGTCGCCATGCATGACGAAAAATTGCGATCCGGCGGAATCCGGATGTTGAGAACGCGCCATGGAAAGCACGCCGCGGCTGTGTTTTAGGGGATTGTTTATGCCGTTGAGCGCAAATTCACCCTTGATATGATATCCGGGGCCGCCGCTGCCGGTGCCCGTGGGATCGCCGCCCTGGATCATAAATCCCTCGATCACGCGGTGAAAAACAACTCCGTCGTAGAATCCTTTCCGCACAAGCGAAAGAAAATTATTCACGGTATTGGGCGCAATTTCGGGAAACAATTCCGCTTTGAAACTTTTTCCGTCGGCCATTTCGAACGTCACAACAGGATTTTTCATGTCAATCATTCCTCATATTTTTCGACGACGGTTCCCGCTTCCTGAAAAAGGCGCATGGAGAACTCGTCGGGATATCCTTCCTTATATACGACCCGCCGGATCCCGGCGTTGATGATCATTTTTGCGCAGATCACGCAGGGCTGATGCGTACAATACAGCGTCGCGCCGTCGATGGAGACGCCGTATTTGGCGGCCTGAATGATCGCATTCTGCTCCGCATGCGCGGCATAACATGTTTCCGCATGCGTTCCGCTTGCGATATTCAATTTTTCCCGCAGACATTCCCCGCGTTCCGCACAAGAACAAATTCCCGCGGGCGCGCCGTTATACCCCGTCGTCATCACGCGCTTTTCGCGGACGATGATCGCGCCGACTTTTCTGCGAAGGCAGCTTGACCATTCGCTCACCTCTTCAGTGAGGCGCATAAATCTTCGATCCCACTTATTCATATTTTTAACCTCTTTCAGCATTATATCATATCCTCTCCCGAACTGTCAATCGCACGCAAAATAAAAGCAAAAATCTCGGAAAAATCTTCCATATTTTGTTTGAGCCGCCACGCAAAGCGTTTATAATATAAAAGGAATTCAACCAGGAGGTTCTCATATGAATATCAAACCATTGTTCGATAAGGTTGTCGTGGAAGCGGTCACCGTCGAAGAAAAGACGAAGAGCGGATTTTATCTTCCCTCGTCTGCACAGGAAAAACCGCAGACTTGCGTCGTTGTTGCGGTCGGTCCCGGCGGAAACGTAGACGGCAAAGATGTTGTTATGCAGGTAAAGCCCGGCGATAAAGTCCTTTGCGCAAAATACAGCGGCACGGATTTCAAGGTGGACGGCAAAGAGTTCACCATCATCAAACAGAGCGATATTCTCGCAATTGTAGAATAAAAGGAGCATAGCTATGGCAAAGCAAATCAAATACGGAGACGAAGCAAGAAAAGCATTGGAAACGGGCGTAAATACCCTCGCCGACACCGTGAAGATCACGCTCGGCCCCAAAGGCAGAAACGTGGTTCTCGATAAAAAATTCGGCGCTCCCCTCATCACCAACGACGGCGTGACGATCGCAAAAGAAATCGAACTTCCCGATCCCTTCGAAAATATGGGCGCACAGCTTGTAAAGGAAGTTTCCACCAAGACCAACGACGTCGCAGGCGACGGCACCACGACCGCCGTACTTCTCGCGCAGGCGATCATCCGCGAAGGCCTCAAAAACCTTGCGGCAGGCGCCAATCCCATCATTCTGAAAAAAGGGATCGATAAAGCCGTCGAGGCGGCCGTCGCGCACATCAAGTCCATTTCCAAGACCGTCGACGGAAAGAAAGCGATTTCGCAGGTGGCTTCCATTTCGGCAGGCGACGAGACCGTCGGCCAGCTGATCGCCAACGCCATGGAGATCGTGGGCAAAGACGGCGTGATCACCGTGGAAGAAGGCAAGTCTATGACGACGGAACTTACCACCGTCGAAGGCATGCAATTCGACCGCGGCTACGCTTCCGCTTACATGGTAACGAACACCGACAAAATGGAAGCCGTTCTGGATTCCCCCTATATCCTCATTACCGATAAGAAAATCTCCAACTTGCAGGAGATCCTGCCTGTGGTCGAGCCGCTTGCACAGCAGGGCCAGCGTCTGCTCATCATCGCCGAGGACATCGAAGGCGACGCGCTCGCCGCGCTCATCGTCAACAAACTGAAGGGCGTGTTCAACTGCGTGGCCGTCAAGGCGCCCGGCTTCGGCGACAGAAGAAAGGCAATGCTCGAAGATATCGCAACCCTTACGGGCGGTACGGTGATCACTTCCGACCTCGGTTACGAACTGAAAGACGCAACCGTCGATATGCTCGGCAGAGCCAACCAGGTCAAAGTCGATAAAGACAACACGACGATCATCAACGGCGCAGGCGACAAGGAAGCCATCAAGGCGCGCGTCGCTTCCATCAAAGCGCAGATCGAAGTCACCACTTCCGACTATGACAAAGAGAAATTGCAGGAGCGTCTTGCAAAACTTGCGGGCGGCGTAGCCGTCATCAATGTCGGTGCGGCAACGGAAGTCGAAATGAAAGAAAAGAAACTTCGCATCGACGACGCGCTTGCCGCAACGCGGGCTGCCGTCGAGGAAGGCTATGTGCCGGGCGGCGGAAGCGCACTCCTTTCCTGCATTCCCGTGCTGCAGAAGCTCGTCGATACTCTTGTCGGCGACGAAAAAACGGGCGCGCAGATCATTCTCAAAGCCTGCGAAGAGCCTGTACGTCAGATCGCAAAGAACGCCGGCGTAGACGGATCCGTGGTCGTCGATAAGATCCTTACAAAAAAACAAACCAATTACGGGTTTGATGCACTCAAAAACGTCTATGCGGATATGGTTGAGAGCGGGATCATCGATCCGACGAAGGTCACCCGTTCCGTGCTGCAAAATGCGGCATCTGTCGCTTCCACGCTGTTGACGACGGAATCGGTCGTTACCGATATCCCCACTCCTCCCGCCGCACCCGCTGCGCCCGCAGGCGGAATGGATGGAATGTATTGATTTTGCTTTTCGCGGAATTTGTTCTTTTCGCGGAATTTGTTATCAGAATCGGAACGGCGCCTTCGGGCGCCGTTCTCCTATATTAAGGGCAACAAATTCCGCGAGGAAACATGCTTTTCTGCCTTGTTTTGCTTGATCCTCTCGTTCGCTTCATTGGAAAAGAAGCCGACAAGCGGCAACTTGTGGGCGAAAACCAAAAATGGTTTCGGTTTTCGCATGTAAACAATTTTTCGCGGAATTTGTTATCAAAATCGGAATGGCGCCTTCGGGCGCCGTTCTCCTATAGTAAGGGCAACAAATTCCGCGAGGAAATACGCTTTTCTGCCTTGCTTTGCTTGGTCCTCTCGTTCGCTTCATCGGACAAGAAGCGCATAAATGCGCAAATTGAGGCGCGCAGCGCAGAAGCGCGGTTCTGCTCGCGCTACAAATTTTGAACGAAAAAAACAATTTTTCGCGGAATTTGTTATCAGAATCGGAACGGCGCCCTTTGGGGCGCCGTTCTCCTATAGTAAGGGCAACAAATTCCGCGAGGAAATACGCTTTTCTGCCTTGCTTTGCTTGATCCTCTCGTTCGTTTTATCGGGCAAGAAGCGCATAAATGCGCAAATTGAGGCGCGCAGCGCAGAAGCGCGGTTCTGCTCGCGCTATAAATTTTTGAACGGAAAAAAACAATATTTCGCGGAATTTGTTATAAGAATCGGAACGGCGCCTTCGGGCGCCGTTCTCCTATAGTAAGGGCAACAAATTTCGCGAGGAAATACGCTATATTGTTCTTAAAATCATAAATTAGGCGCCGTTTCGCGGCGCCGGGTTCAAACGGATCAAATCGATTCGTGTTGATATTTCAGATAAGTTGCGCGAAGCGCTTCGCTCACGGTATAGAGCGGGCGATACCCGAGGGATTTCAGCTTATCGAAGTTCAGAACGGCATAACTCGCGGCCGAGACCCCTTGGTTCTTTTCGGGATCGAAATCGAAAACAACTTTTCTCCCCGCAAACGACGCGATAAGGCGAGCATAATCGCCGAGAGTAAGTCCCTCGTCCTCTTCCGATACATTGTACGCCTCTCCGCTCTTGCCCTTTAAAAGAATGGTGTAGAGTGCAGCGACCGCGTCTGCGACATAGCAATAGGAAAACCGCTGCCTTCCCTCGCTCTTCAAGACAATATCTTCCCCGGCGACGGCCTTCGCAAGGAATTGGGCGAGCGCCTTGGTATCGGCCTTTTCGTCGTAGCCGAAGAGGCGGGAAAACCGGGCGATCGCGCAATCCACGCCGTATTGGACGCGATAGGATTGACAAAGGCTCTCGGAGAGACGCTTGGATTCGTTATAACCCGCCCTTGCCGTATTGCAATCGATCTTTCCCGAAAAAGATTCGGCCATGGGCGTACCGTTCCCCTCGCCGTAGATCTCCACGCTGGAAGCAAGCAAAAACCGCTCCGATTTCCACTTCCGCGCCGTTTCCAAAAGGTTGTAGCACCCGAACGCATTGGTCGTGATCGTCCCGACGGGATCTTCGGCATACTGTTTGGGATGCGTGTTGGAAGCAAGATGCACAATATAATCGGGGCGGAAATCAAGTTCGAGCGGTTGCGCGATATCGTGCGTAAGATAGGTAACGTCCGCCTCGTTTTCCCGCGCGCGGCGGGAAAGGCTGACGATTTCGATCCCGTCCCCCGTCAAATTCCGGCAACGGGCGACTTCGATAAAAAATCTGCCGACAAGCCCCGTTCCTCCGCTTACGAGAATGCGCTTGTTGCGCAGCTTTTCCCACGGAAGATCGAGTGCGGCCACGCGTGCCGCTTCCTTTTCATATGGACGGTTCATTTGATGAGCGGATCCTTTTTCGACTGGATATATGCCTTAAAGATATAAAAATCTTCGCGGGTCGTAAGTTTGATGTTCTTATCCGACCCCTTTGCAAAATACAGCGTTTCGCCGAGGTCGCTCATCATCGTGTTCACATAGGAGGACGGAGAGATGCCGACGCCGCGGCGGAAAGCCTCTTCATACGCCCAACGGAGTTTGCCGAGCGGATAAGCCTGAGGCGTGGAGACGCGGCGCACGGTCTCGCGGGGAATATACCGCTTCGTACTCGTCTCGTCGTCCACAAGGAAGATCTGCTCGTTGTAGGGCATGGAAGTCACGGCGTTGCCCTTTTCTTTGCAGACGGAAATCACATCCGCAAGCACTTCCTCGTCGACAAGCGGACGGATCCCGTCGTGAATGACGACCGTCGTATCATCGGGGTACATTTCGGCGACTGCTTTGACGCCGAGAGAAATGGATTCCTGCGCCGAAGCTCCGCCCGAAACGATTTTTTTCAGCTTTGTGATTCCGAATTGATGGGCAAAACACCGCAAAACATCGTGCCAGCCGTCGATACAGACAACGACGATCCCGTCGATATCCTTGGACCGCTCGAAGTTTTCCAGCGTATAGATGACGACGGGCTTTTCCAGCACCGTAAGAAATTGTTTGGGGATATCCTGCCCCATGCGATGGCCGGAGCCGCCTGCAAGAATGAGCGCAACCGTCATGGTATCATCTCCCGTTTTCGATTTTTATAGATTTTCATGCAATGCGTGATCTGTTTGTTCTTCGGCGGCGGGGTCATATAATCGCCGTAACGCATCGTGAGCCATTGGTCCCACTCGGAAACGGCGAAGAATTTCCTGCCCTCAAAGGGAAGTTCGCAGTAACTGTCGTAGAAGCTGCGCGGCACCTCGTCCGAAGTCGCGCCCCATGAAGTACAATCGACAAGTTCGTGCTCTTCGAAAGGATACGCTTGCGCGATGCGGTTGATCTTCGCAACGATGCGGTGCCTGCCCCAGATGAGAAAGGGAAGATACCACCAGAAACAAAGAATTCGCAACGGGTACATCCACCACCGATCGAGGATATACCAGCGCGTCATATCCAGACAAAAATCAAGCACCATGAACTTGCGGTGAAGCTTTTTCCCTTTCTTTTCGGAATATCCGTCGAGCGGGAAAATATCGATATACGGATGAGGCACTTCAATGTGCGTACGGCTCTTGATACGATATCTGTCATCCATGAGCTTCATGAAAGGATATTCCGCTTTTTTGCCGCGATCCTCGGAGAATACAAAAGGCTCGTTCAGGATCTGCCCCGCCGCGAGCAGATCATGCAGCTTTTCGTAATCGGGCCGCGGCATCACGACGTCGACATCGTCGTCCCAAGGAATGAATCCCTTATGACGGACCGCGCCGAGCAACGTGCCGTATGCCAAGGAATAACGGAGACCGTTTTCCCTGCACAGACGGTCGAATTCCGAAAGAATATCGAGCAGAACCGCATGGATCTCGTCGATTTTCAGATATTGTTTTTTTTCTTTCATGCGCACCTCAAAAACGGAAAGAGCGGAACCGGCAAACTTCCGCATGCCGATCCCGCAAAAACATCACGATATTTTATCTTCTTTTTCCGAGCATGCGCCTCACATAGGGCGGCAATCTGCTGTTGTCCGCATCATCTTCCGGGTCCTCCGGGACGGGGTCCGGATCGGGATCTGCGGGAGCCTGCGGATAAGGATTGGCCGGCGCCTGCGGGTAAGAATTCGCGGGAGCCTGCGGGTAAGGATTCGCGGGGGCCTGCGGATAAGGGTTCGCGGGAGCCTGCGGATAAGGATTCGCGGGAGCCTGCGGATAAGGATTCGCGGGAGCTTGCGGATAAGGATTGGCCGGCGCTTGCGGGTACGGTTTTGCCGCGGCCTGCGGATAGGGATTTGCCGGCGCTTGTTCTGTCTGCCGCTCTTCGACGGAAGGGAAACCCGTGGCAATGGCGGTCACTTCAACTTCCTCCCGGATATTGGGATCGACGCATGCGCCCATGATGAACAGCGCGTTGTAATCCACAACGCCGTGGATCAGATCCATGGCCGTCGCGACCTCGGAAAGCGTAAGATCCGGCCCTCCGACCACATTGATGATAACGCCCGTTGCGCCTTCGATGGTCGTTTCCAGTAAGGGACTGTGAACGGCAAGTTTCAACGCCTCGATGATCCGGTTTTCCCCTTTTGCCACGCCGACGCCCATGTGCGCCAGCCCTTTGTCTTTCAGAATCGTTCTCACGTCCGCAAAGTCGCAATCGATGAACCCGGGGGTCACGAGAAGATCCGCAATTCCGCGGATCGCCTGACGGAGCACATCGTCCGCAACGGCAAACGCCTCGTTGATGGTCGCGTTGTTCTCCACGACTTTCCGGATCTTTTCGTTGGGAATGATGACGAGCGTATCGACGTATTTGCGCAAATTGGCAATGCCCTTCAGCGCGTTGTCCATCTTGCGCTTTCCCTCGAATTCGAACGGCTTTGTAACAACGGCAACCGTGAGGATCTGCTTGTCCCGCGCAAGTTTTGCGATCACGGGCGCCGCGCCTGTGCCGGTTCCCCCGCCCATTCCGGCGGTGATGAACAAAAGATCCGTTCCTTCAATGGCTCTCGACAGCGCTTCCTTGCTCTCTTCGGCGGCGTCGCGGCCGACTTCCGGCTCTGCGCCTGCACCGAGTCCCTTGGTGCGCTTTGCGCCGATCTGGATCTTGACGGGAGCCTTATTGCAAAGAAGAACCTGCGTTTCGGTATTTACCGCGATGTATTCCGCGCTTCTGATGTTTGCTTCGATCATGCGGTTGACGGCATTGTTCCCCGCGCCGCCCACGCCGATCACCCTGATCTTGGGGATCCCGTTGGAAACGATCTCCGAATGCTCCTGTTGTTGCGGTTCTCTGTCCTCTCCGCCGAAAAAATTATTATCGTTGTACATTCTTAACCTCCGAATCCGTTCAATAAACGATATATGAATCCGCGTTTGCGGTGATCTTCGTATGCCATGTCGATGAGCGCGATGCGCGAACTCATCGACGGTTTGTTGTAGTAAGGAAGGTCGGGCGCGATCAGCTCGCACACACGGCCGAGCCGCTTGGACACATGTTCGATCGCCCCGCGCATCTCCGCAAGACCCTCTCCGGAAACATAGAGCGGCTTATAATCCAGCTCGACTTCGGCGTAGCTTTCGAGGAATCCGCTCACTTTCTCGCACAACAGATCCAGCCCCTCTTTCACGATTTCCGTCACTTCGCTCAGGTCGACTTCATACGTTTTGCCATGCAAAACCATTTCCGTTTTATTCGGCCCTGCCTTCATGTAGAGGTTCGCCCGATCGAGCAGGTCGCGCGCCTCTTCGTAACCGAGGCCGAACCTGTCCAAGAGAAGGAAAATGATCTGTCCCTTCCCCACCCAGAAAGTTTCCTGCGCAAGCACGCCGTTCCCGAGGAGAACGCTCACCGTCGAGGAAAGATAGCCGACGTCGAGAAAGAGCGCGCATTCGTCTCTCGTTTCGCTCGGGACCAGATAGTTCGCCATCGCAAGTTCCGTGGGAAGATACCGAAGCTCGATCTTCATGCCCTCGAAGATCTCCTCCATGGTTTTTGCAAAATACTCGCTGCAGAAGAAGTAGGAGAACGCCCCGTCGAGCGAAGTGGAGAACAGCCCCACGGGATCGATGACGCGGCGATTATCCGCCGTAACGTAGATCGTGCTCGTCGCCCGCATAAACCGATAGCCTTTCAGGCCGGTTTTGCCTTTCTCCATGAGCGCGTCGACCTCCCGTTCGCCGATCTTGCGTTTTTTGGGAAATCCGGCGTTCACTTCTTTGGAGATCATCGCGGTAAATTCGCCCGGAACTCCGATATAGAGTTCGCGGAGACTTTCGCTGGTCGCCTTTTCGACGGCTGCGACCGCACGGAGCACGGCCTCTTTCAGCTCGCCCTCATCGTAAAAAGCGCCGCCTTCATATCCGTAATACGGCTCCGTTTTGCTCGCTTTGAAAACGAAGGTATTGTTGACCCCTTTTTCTCCGACGATCACGGTCAGCTCGGAGGAACGAATATCCAATACCGCTACGCTTTTGCGTCCCATTTGCATTTCCTCTGTCTGTACAAACTATGCGCCCGCTTGCGCGTACGACAAAATTATTATATCAGAACAAGGCTACCATGTCAAGGAATTGCGGAAATATTTTACGGCATATGTAAAAAACACCCGCCGCTCGGGGGGTGTTTTTGCATTTGACGCCGTCAATTTTCCAGAGAGAAATCCTGCGTATAACGGGTGCGCAGTTCGCCTGCGTCCGTTTCGTATGCCGTCAGCCAGCCGTACATGCGCTGTTCATCGGAGAGCGCAAGATAGTGATCGGCCGCCAAAGCGGCTTTCTCTCCGATTTTTTCGGAAGGATCCCGGATCTCGATCTCTACGCCTTCCGCGGTTTCGATCAAAAAAGAAATATTCCGCCCGTCCGTCGTACCGGGATTGAGCGTTACGGAAACGAGATTTGCGCGGATATCCGAAAGCCGAGAGCGGAACGCGGAAGCGGCAATGAGCAATTCGTTGAAATAGGAACCGCTCACCTCCTCCGTTTCGGAAACGGAGAGCGAAAATCCGCCGAGCAAGATATTCATGCCCGCCTCCCGGTTGGCGTACGTCTCGTTGTCTCCGGTGAGAAAGCGTCCGTCCTCATCGAGGATCGTATATTTCCCGTCGGCCGTCCGGTAGGCATAGGCTTCCTTCCGTTCGATCACGGAGAGGCATACCGTGGAGGGGAATTTTTTCGAGACGGACCGAACCGTAAAATGCGGATATTCCCCTACCGTTTCGCGCACAGCGCCGAGCTTGAGAAACGTCGTGCTTTTCCCGACGAACTTTTCAAGTTTGACGCGAAGCTCCTCCGCCTCCCGATCGCCCTGCTCCGAAAACGTGACAAATTCGGCGCGGACATAAGTGACCGTAAACACGGCGTTCAGTCCCGCCGCGACCGCAGCCATCAAGAGCAGCAACGCGATCAGCGTCGAAAGAATCACTCTCGTTTTCGTCTTCATTGGTATCTCCTTCCGGAATCAAATGCGCACGCGCTTGATTTCCGCGCCGAGGTTTTTCAGCTGTCCGCTCAAATCGGAATATCCCCTGTCGAGATAGGCAAGATCGAGCACTTCGGAAACCCCTTCCGCGCCGAGCGCCGCAAGAACGAGCGCCGCGCCGCCGCGAAGATCGCAGCAGGTCACGGAAGCGCCGTGCAACGACTTCACGCCGCGTACAAATGCGTTCCTGCCGTTGACTTCGATATCCGCGCCCATTTTTTTGAGTTCGGGCACGTATTTATAGCGCGTTTCAAACAGATTTTCCACGATCAGCGCGCAGCCCTCGCAGACGGAGTTGAGTGCGGTGGCCTGCGCCTGCAGATCCGTCGGGAACCCCGGAAACGGCATCGTTTCGATTTTGCGGTTGCATTTGAGACGCCCGTAACTGGCTATCCTTATTCTATCATTTTTTACATGGATTTTGCAACCGTTTTCACGCAATTTATGTAAAAGTAATCCGAGACAGTCGCCGCGCACGCCCTCGACCTCGATCTCTCCGCCGCATATGGCGCATGCGATGAGATAGGTGCCGGCCTCGATCCTGTCTTTCATCGGCCGGTATTCGATTCCGCCGAGGCGCTCCACGCCCTCGATTTCGATCGTATCCGTTCCCGCGCCCGCGATTTTGGCCCCCATTCTGTTGAGAAAGTTCTGTAAATCGACGATCTCGGGTTCCTTTGCCGCGCCCTCGATGACCGTTCTTCCCTGCGCCTTCACGGCAGCCAGCAAAATATTTTCCGTCGCGCCCACGCTCGGGAAATCGAGTACGATTTCGGCCCCCGTAAGTCGGTCGCAGGCGCAATATATGTATCCGTCGTGCTCTTCGATCTCGACGCCCAACCGCTTTAAGGCGTTCAGATGCAGATCGATCGGCCTTAGTCCGATGTCGCAGCCGCCGGGATATGCGCAGGCGGCGCGATGAAAGCGGGTCAGAAGCGAACCGAGCATAAACACGGAAGATCGCAGTTCCTTTGTCAGGGCGGAAGAAATGCGGTGCTCGCTTGCATCGGCGCTGTCGATGGTGACGTTTTCCCCGTTGAATTGCACATTCGCCCCCAGTTCGCGCAGGATCTGCGCCATGCAGGTGACGTCGGAAATGATCGGCGTTTCGCAGATCGTCACCCGCTGTTCCGTCAAAATGGAAGCGGCGAGAAGCGGCAATACGGAATTCTTCGCGGATTGTGCGCGGATCGTTCCGAAGAGTCGCCTCCCGCCGTCTATCACAAACTTATCCATAGGTCTCTCCTCATGTATTTCGGAAATACGGAAAAGCCCGAGCGTTTCCGGGCGTCCGTATCTTTATTTCGTAGTATATCCTATGAATTTTTTGCGGGTGTTGTGCCTTGATACGGCGTAGACGATCCCCATGCCGGACATGGTGACGACCAGCGAAGTATTCCCAGCCGATATGAGCGGAAGCGGCAATCCCGTGGGAGGAATACAGCCGCTCACGACGAGCGCATTCAGGCAGGATTGCACCGCAAAAGCGAGCGTAATGCCCGAAACAAGCATGTAGCCGTAAAAATTATCGCAGGCATTGGCGATCCTGAATCCCCTGTATACAACAAATCCGATGAGCGCAAACAGCGCGATCACGCCGAAAAAGCCCGTCTCTTCCGCGATCACGGAGAGGATAAAATCGCTCTCCGAAAAGGGAAGAAAGCGGAATTTCTGCCGGGATTTGAAAAGTCCCGTCCCGAAGAAATTCCCGTTTGCAAGCGCATACAGAGATTGAATGAGCTGATAGCCTTCCTCTTTGGGAGACGCCCACGGATCTACGAACGCAGAAAGCCGCTGCAGCCGGTACGGTTCGGCAAGGATGAGCGCCGGCACCAGAAACAGGACGGGAATACAGATCACGGCAAGCGCTTTTTTGGAGACGCCGCCGAGAAAGATCATGCCGATCATGATCGCGCCGACGCACATCGTAACCGACATATTCGGTTCCAGCATGATCAGCACGCAGACGGCGATCCCCGCGCCCAGCACGGGAAGAATGCCTTTCAGCGTGCGCATGCGGGCGGGATTTTTCGCAAAATACCCCGCGGTAAACAGAATAAATCCGTATTTGGCAATTTCGGACGGCTGAATAGTGAATCCGCCGAAGCCGATCCAGCGCGTTGCGCCGTAATTGCTCTTTCCGACGCCGGGTATAAAGACGAGCGCGAGCAATACCAACGAGACCGCCAGCGCTGGTATGCCGAATTTTTGCAGCTTTCGGTAATCGAGAAACGCGATCCCCGCCATTGCGGCAAGTCCGAGGACAAACCCGACAAGCTGTTTCTTGAAAAAATATGCGGAATCTCCGTACTGCACTCCCGCATTGTAACTGCTTGCGGAATACACGGCCACAAGGCCGAATCCCGCGAGCAAAATAACGGCGGCGAGAAAGAGGAGATCCCCCTTCCCCGCCGCGTCCCGCCTGAGTTTATTCGACCTCGTCCGCCGCACCGATTTCCTCCGCCTCCGCTATCTCGGAAAGTTCAGGGGCGCGCCGCTCGCATTCGCTGCGAAGCACGCCGAGCATCTCCACAAACTTGTCGCCGCGCTCTTCGTAACTCTTGAACGCGTCGAAACTCGCCGAAGCCGGAGAAAGCAACACGTTCTGCCCTTTTCTTGCGGTGAGATAGGCCACGCGCACGGCCATTTCGAACGGACGGCAAAGCGTGACGGCCGTAAATCCGCGTTTCAGCGCCGCATTGAGGATGCGGAATGCGTTTTCGCCGTAGATCACGGCATGCACGACGCCCGAACCTTTCACGGCGTCGAAGAGCGGCTCGTAAGAATAGCCTTTGTCCTTGCCGCCGAGCAGCAGCACGCTTTCTCCCTTTACGCTGCCGATCGCCTGTACGGCGGAATCCACATTGGTGGCTTTGGAATCGTCGATGAACGTGACGCCGTTGAGCACGCCCACGTTTTGCAAACGATGCTTTACGCCGCGGAAATTTTTCAGCGCCGCCGAGATTGCGCCGTTGGGAATGCCGAAGAGTTTCGCCGCGCAGATGGCCGCAAGCGCATTCATGCGGTTGTGGTTGCCGTCTACCGCCAGATCGGTCTCCGCGCAGACCCGCTCCCCCTGATAGCAGAAATATCCGTCCGACAGATATCCGCCCGCAACGCGTTCGCGCAGGGAAAACCAAACGACTTTCGCCTTGGTCTTTTCGGCAAACCCGCGGACGGTGGCGTCATCGTAGTTCAAAACGGCAAATTCGCTCTCGGCGCTGTTTTTCAGGATCCTCGATTTGAGATAGATGTAATTTTCCAGCGTGTAATGACGGTTGAGATGATCCTCCGTCACATTGAGCACGACCGCCACATGCGGGCGCAGGGAATACAGCGTCTCCAACTGGAACGAAGAAATTTCCGCGATCGCGACCCCGTCCGAACCGAGTTCGCCGAGGCACGAGGTGAGCGGCCTGCCGACGTTTCCGCAGGCGATCGCCTTCTTATTCGCGGCTTTGAAGATCCCTTCCAGCATGGTCACGGTCGTCGTCTTGCCGTTGGTCCCCGTCACGGCAATGCACGGGCAAGCCAGCGCAAGCGCGCCGAGTTCGGCTTCGCCGATGATGCGTTTCCCCGCACGGCGGAAGGAGACGGGCAGAGGGTGATCCACGGGGATCCCCGGACTTAATACCAATACGTCGCAGCGCTCGGATTTTTCATCCAATTCGTTTTTGGCGATCGGAATGCAACCGATCTTTGTGAGTTTTGTCTGGGTGGCGCGCACGTTTTCGTCGTCCACATCGTCGTACAGATAAACTTGCGCGCCCTTTCCGACGAGGTACTCCGCAGCCGCAATGCCCGAGCGGGACAGGCCGGCGACGAGAAAGATCTGCCGTTCAAATAACATACTTTACTCCTTTTTCCCGCTGTACGGGAATCAGACAAACGGAAGCAGCAGCGTTGCGCCGAGCACGGCCGTAAATATGGCGTACGTATAGGAGATCTTTGCCTCCGCGTACCCCTTTTCCTGAAAATGGTGGTGGATCGGCGCCATTCTGAAGATGCGTTTGCCCGTTTTTTTATAGTATATTACCTGAAGAATCACAGATATGCTTGAAAGTACGAAAGCCGCGCCCGCGATCGGGATCGCCAGCGCGTTGCCGGAAAAGAGCGCAATGCTCGCGGCAAATCCCCCGAGCGAAAGCGAACCCGTATCTCCCATAAATACGCTCGCGCGCGAAGTATTGAAGATGAGATATCCCGCGAGCGCGCCCGTGAGACAGAAGCAGAGCGCGGAAGAATCTCCCCCGCCCTGAAACGCGATGAGGATCCCGAGAAACAGAAAGAAAAACGCGGATACCGAACCGGCAAGGCCGTCCAGACCGTCTGTCAGATTCACGGAATTCACCGTCGCCACAAATACAAAGACGCCGAGCGGCAGCATGCCCCAGCCGATATCGAACGTCACTTTCGAATAGGGCAGCGAAAGCACGGTGAGGCCTTCCAGACAGCAATACACGCTCGCGATCAGGGCGACGGCGAGCTGGAAGATCATCTTTTGATAGGGTTTGAGGCCGAGATTTTCTTTGCGGCGTTTTTTGAGCATGTCGTCCAAAAATCCCACGAGAAGATATCCGACCCCGACCGCAAGCGCGACCCGAAAGGGCTTGTCCCCGAAGCCGCAAAGGAGCAGCGCGGAAAGCATGGCGGCAAGAATAAAGGCAAGACCGCCCATCGTCGGCGTTCCCCCTTTATTTTTGTGTTCTTTGACATAGGAAAGTATGTTTTGCCCCGCTCCGAGTTTTTTCAGCAACGGGATCGCTGCCGCGCAAAAAACGACGGAGAGCGCAAACGAGAGCAAGAGGCAGATCAGCGGCAACCGCATTACAATTTCTCCAGAAGCGATTTTACTACATCTTTGTCGTTATACGAATACTTTATTCCCATGATCTCCTGTT
Source organism: uncultured Clostridia bacterium (assembly GCA_947589085.1). Classification (GTDB taxonomy): domain Bacteria; phylum Bacillota; class Clostridia; order Christensenellales; family Borkfalkiaceae; genus Gallimonas. The sequence goes on along the minus strand of CANPZD010000001.1, from coordinate 172,384 downwards.
CCTGTTCGCCGCCTTTGCCCGCGATCAGCAGAATATCCCCCTTTTCCAGCATGGAAACGGCATATCTGGTCGCTTCCTCGCGTTCTTCGATCTCCACATAGTCGTCGGACACGCCGCTGAAACCCGCGGCGATCTCGGACATGATCGCAAGCGGCTCCTCATAGCGCGGATTATCCGAAGTTATGACGGAAAAATCCGCATATTTTGCCGCGATCGCGCCCATTTTCGGACGTTTGCCGCGATCGCGATTACCTCCGCAACCGAACATGACGATCAGCCGACGGTCGCAATGCGGCCGCAGCGCCTCCAACGATTTTTCAAGTCCGTCCGGCGTATGGGCAAAATCCACGAAAATATCTCCCCCGTGAAGGCTGCCCACCCGCTCGAGACGGCCTTCCACAACGGTTTTCCGAAGTCCGCGCGCGATATGCTCGGCGGAAACGCCGAGTTTCTTGGCCGCAGTCGCCGCGGCAAGCGCATTATAAACATTGTAACGGCCCGTCATCGGAAGTTCCGCCTCCACCAGCTCGTCCTCGAGATTCAGAAGCAGGCGGAACCCGCGGATCGTTTCGCTCTCCACCAGAGCAAAACAATCGGCCGGGGATTCCATTCCGTAAGTCGTACTCGGAACGCGCTGTTTGAGCGCTTCCGAGAACGGATCGTCCCCGTTGAGCACCGCTTCCCGGCAGTGCCCGGGCGTAAACAAGAGCTTTTTTGCCTCCCCGTAACTCTGCATGTCGCCGAAGAAATCGAGGTGATCCTGCGTAAAATTCGTGAAGATCGCGATTTCGAACAGGATCGGTTCGACCTTTTTGAGAGCAAGCGCATGCGCGGAGACCTCCATCACCGTAAACTCGATCCCCGCCGAAACCATATCCGCAAGCAGGGAAAACAGGGCGACGGGATCGGGCGTGGTGAGCGCGGGCGGCACGTTGGTCGCGGCATATCGCGCGCCCAGCGTTCCGATCAGTCCGGTTTTTTTCTCCGCCGCGCGCAGAATATAGTACAACATGTGCGAGACCGTCGTCTTGCCGTTGGTCCCCGTCACGCCGATCAGCTTCAGTTTCCGCTCCGGATGCCCGTAAAACGCCGCGGCGACGCGCGCCATGCTTTCCCGCGAATCCTCTACGATGAGCTGCGGCAGGGAGACGTTCAGCTTCCGTTCGCACACGATTGCCGCCGCTCCGCGCGCTTCCGCCTGCTCGGCATATATATGAGAATCCGTTTGCGTACCCCTGAAACACAGGAAGAGATCCCCTTCGCCGGATACGCGGCTGTCCGTGCAGAGAGCGCGGATCTCCGCGTCCCCTCCGATCCATGTTCCTCCGATTTCTTTTGCAAGCTGCGATAATTTCATGATGTTGCCTCCTGCGGCGGAATGTTCATGATCTCGATGATCCCTTCAAAGATCTCTTTTGCACAGGGCGCCGCGACGGTGGATCCGTAATAACTGCCCTTCGGCTCGTCGACGATGACAAGCGCAAGGTAGCGCGGCTGATCCGCGGGAAAATATCCGATAAACGACGAGACGTATTTTCCCTGCGCGATCACGCCGTTTTCGTATTTTTGCGCGGTGCCTGTTTTTCCGGCCACGCGGTACCCTTCTATGTACGCCTTTTTCCCGCTGCCGTCCCGCACGACGCCTTCGAGCATTCCCGAGAGCATCGCCGAGGCCTTTTCGCTCACCGTTCTTCCGACGAGCGTCTTTTTCAGCGTTTCGCGCACGAGACCGTCATCCGAATAGATCTCGGAAACCACGCGGGGCGCGTAATAATATCCGCCGTTGACCGCCGACGCCGCCGCGCACGCCAACTGCAGGGGCGTGACTGCGATCGACTGTCCGAATCCGATGCGCGCGAAGTCGCAATCCCGGAGTGTGCTTTCCGGCAGGAGCATTCCGATGCTTTCCCCCGAAAAATCGACGCCCGTTGCCCGCCCGAAGCGAAAAGCCGCGAGATAATCGTAAAACGTCTCTTTCCCGAGCGCGAGCGCAATATCCACAAAACAGGGATTGCAGCTGTTGTTGAGCGCCTCGGCCAGCGTCTGATTGGAATGTTTTCCGTTTTTATGGTCGCTCCAACAGCGAATGTTCGTGCCGTCCACCGTGCGGATCCGCGAACTCGAAAAGACGTGATCGGGAGAGAGCGCGCGGGAATTGCCCCGCAAGTATTCCTCGATGTCGGCGGCCGCGGTCACGATCTTGAACGTGGAACCCGGCTCGTACACGTCGGAAACAAGGCAGTTCCGGGAAAGCGCGTTCAGCGTTTTCATGTCGTCCCGCGGGATCTCGTTGAGATCGTACGATGGAAGATTTACCATGGCGAGCACGGAAAAATCGCTCGGATCGATCACGATCGCCCTGGCCGCTTTCGCTTCGTTGTCCGCCAGCGCCCGCCCCATCACCTCTTCGGCAACCGCCTGAATCCGGTAATCGAGCGTGAGCCGGACGTTCAGGCCGTCGGTCGCGGGCAAATATGCGGCCGTTGCGCCTTTCAGATCCACTCCGACGAGATCCGTTTCGAATAAAATTTCTCCGTTTTCCCCCGCGAGATAGGAATTATAATATCCTTCGACGCCCGTTGTGCCCGAACGGTCGTACGCCGTAAAGCCGATGAGTTGGCTCGCAAGCGCGCCGTGCGGATAGACGCGCGCGTCGTTGCGCGCATAGTAGACGCCCTTCATCTCCGTGCCGGCGACGCGTTCGATCGTATCTTTTTCCGCCCGCCGCGCGATGACGATCTCGGACTTCGACTTGTCCGTCAATTTGTCAAAGATCGCGGCATAGGATTCTCCGAGCGCTTCCGAAAGGAACTGCGCGCTCGCTTCGGCGTTATCCACGGCGCTTGCGCGCGCATAAATGCTGTATTGCGCGCGATTTCCCGCAAGCAATTCCCCGTTCCGGTCGACGATCTTTCCCCTGCCGGCGTTGACCGGGATCTCCCGCGTCCATTGATCGATGGCAAGATAATGAAGTTCATCCTCCCAGATCACCTGAATATAGAAAAATCTGCCGAGAAAAATGCAAAAAAGAAAGGCTATTGCCGCAAGCACGGCCAATAACCTCTTTTGTAAGACAGAAAGCGAAAAATCCGTCTTTTTTATGGAATTGTTCCTCCGAACGTCAATCTGCCTTGGTCATGCCGTTCTGCTGCGCCCAATTCGCGACGTTTTCGGGATCGATCGCGTTTTGAATGCGTTGCTCCACATCTTCGTACTGCCGGACAAGTTCGTCGAGAGAAGCCTGCTCCTGCCCGATCCGCGCATTCATGGAACTGATCACGTTCGAATTGATGCAGATGATCGCAAGCGCGACGACAACGGCGACAATGACCGCAATCAAGGCTATTTTTGTCTTTGAAGAGAGCTTTGAAAAGAACCCGACATGCGTTTGTGACTGCGTTTGCGTTTCCGAAGCGTGAAGAAGCGTATCCATCGTGCGCTGCGTGGGACGGGCGTCCTCATCGGATTCCGGCTCCGCAACGGGCGCGGCGGCTGCTTCGGGGGGCTGTACGGGCGCCGAATAAACTTCTGCCGCAGGCACGCTCATCACGAGATCGGCGTTCTGCGCAAGAAGATCGTCGAACAGCGTATGCCTTTCTTCGGATACCCGGTATGCCTTATAGTCATGGATGCGCGCGGAGTTATCCGCCACGGGAACGGCCGGCTCCGGTGCACGGGCAGGCGCGGGCGCGGCGGGCGCTTCGGGCGCGCGGAAAGCTTCGGGCGCTGCGGGCGCGGGGCGCTCCGCCGTGCGAACGTCCAAGTCGGAGGCGCCGTCCAGAAGTTTCCGATAATTTTCGGCGATATTCTGACGGTGCTCCTGTTCCTCCGCGTCAAATTTGCGAACAGGCGCTTCTTTCTCTATCGTAAAATCTGCCATGGCTCTTCTCCTTAATAATATATTCTCCGCCCGCTTCTCTCATGCTTGTACTTTTCGGGCAATCCTGAGTTTTGCGCTTTTGCTTCTCGGATTTATTTCAAGTTCCGCTTGCGTTGCCGTGAGCGGCTTCTTTGTGATCGGTTCGATTTGCCGTTTCCTGCCGCATACGCAGACGGGAAAACTTTTGGGACAGACGCAAGCCGTCGAAAGGTCGCGGAAAACTTGCTTGACGATCCTGTCTTCCAGAGAATGAAAGGTGATGACGCAGGCTCTTCCGTCCGGCTTCAAGGCTCCTATCAGCCCGACAAGGCATTCGCGGAGACCGTTGAGTTCGCCGTTCACTTCGATGCGGATCGCCTGAAACACCTTTCTCGCACAGGCGGCGGACCGGAATTTCGGCGGGATCCCCTGTTCGATCAGTTCTTCGAGCCTGCCCGTCGTCGTGATCCGTTCCCCTCTTCTTGCCCGCACGATGTTTCCCGCAACGGAAGAGGCGAACGTCTCTTCTCCGTATTCCCGGAATATGCGGCGGAGCGCTTCTTCGGAATAATCGTTTACGACTTCTTCCGCGGTCAGGCCGCTGCGCCTGTCCATCCGCATGTCGAGCGGGGCCTCCTTCGCACGGTAGGAAAATCCTCTGTCTTTATCGTCGATCTGATGGGAGGAAACCCCGAAATCGAGAAGGAATCCGTCGAGCGCATTCACGTTCTCCTCTTTGAGGACCTCCGCATAGTTTTTGTAATCTGTTCTGTGAAGAGAAACTCTTGTTCCGTAAGGCGCGAGCCGCCGGCCCGCCTCTTCGATGGCGTCGCCGTCTTTATCCGTACCGATGAGCCGCACTGTGGGATCGGCTTTGAGGATCGCTTCGGAATGCCCCGCGCCGCCGACCGTACCGTCGAAATAAACGCCGTTCGGCTGAATGTTCAGCCCTTGCAGAACTTCGTCGAGAAGAACGGGACGGTGATATGCGCTCATTCTTGTGCATTCTCCGTACGTCTGTACGCCTTGTTCGCTTCTGCAAGGGGCATCTTCTCGATCTTTTCTTCGAATATTTCCCTTGCCCACAGCGTAACATAGGTGAACGCGCCTACAAATACGACTTCTTTTTCGATCCCCGCAAATTCGCGGAAAGCGCGGGAAAGCATTATTCTGCCCTGTCCGTCCGGCTTAATTTCTTCGGCCGCGCTTGAAATCCTTATCATCTGAGCCCATTTATCGGGATTGCCGGGATCGGTGTCGCAGAGCTGTTGCATACGGAGATTGAGAACGGATTCAGGCATGATCGAAATACAATCAAGCCCGTATTCGACAAAGAAGAGTTTTTCATCCCGGAACGAGTCCCGGAATTTCGCGGGAATACGGATCCGATTCTTATCGTCAAGCTGATGATATACTTTCCCGGTCAGCATTTCCGCGCCCTCCTTTGCACTTTTCCATGCTTGATATGACCATTATAACACCAATTTTGACCACTGTCAACCACTGGAACAAAAATTTTTGAACTTTAATAAAGATTTTTGAAAAATAATCAGAACATACGTTTGTAAAAGTAGACGCTTCGATTGATCTTTGCCCATTTTCCCGCAAATATTACGGAGTTTGACGCGTTTTCTTCCTGTGATTTCGAGAAAGGCTCGCCTGTTGTTCGGTCGGAAAAGCGGTGGTCAGCCGTCCCAAAATTTATCAAAGATTTCAGCCGTTCCGCAGTCCCGGCGGCGCCGTCGAACGCGGGCGCGTTGTAAAATTCGGAAATTTCACGCGTAAAAAAGGCATAATGCGTACATCCAAGCACCACGCCGTCGCATTCGACCCGCGGCAAATGTTCTTCAAGATCGATATCCGTTCCCCGCACAAGCCCCTCTTCGATCGCTCCCGCAAGGCGCGGCGCGGCCGCAACGGTGAAGCGGGTTTGCGGAAAGCGGGCGATCAGGCTGCGAAGGCGGCCGCTCTCCGCCGTGCGCTGCGTGGCGAGAACGAGCGCATTCCGGCAGCAGCTTGCGGCACGCTTTACGGCCGGTTCCACGCCGACGATGGGAAACGCATATTTCGCCCTTAATTTTTCGATACAGACCGCGGTCGCCGTATTGCAGGCGATCAAGACGGCCTCCGCCCCCAAAGCGGAAAGTTCCTCCACGCCCTCCTCGGCAAACCGCGCGATCTCCTCCGCGGGGCGGTTGCCGTACGGCGCGCGCCCGTTGTCGCCCAGATAGATATACTGCGCGTGCGGGATCCGCCTCTGACATTCCGCAAGAACGGTAAGTCCGCCGATTCCGCTGTCGAACACCCCCACCCGGAACAAATTCTCTTTTTTCATGTCCGTACTCCCTATAAAATTTACGTTTTTTTTCTCTTTGCCGCGAAAATCAGTTTACATTGACGCAATTTTATGTTAAAATAAGCAAGGTTAATCAAGAAATGTTATCGAAGGAGTAAGTATCGTGCCCAACATCAAATCCGCCAAAAAGCGTGTTCTTGTGACTGAAAAGAAGACCATGGAAAACAAAGCGATAAAGTCCGCTCTCAAAACGCAGATCAAGAAGTTCCTTGCCGCAGTCGACGCGGGAGACAAGGCGCTTGCCGAAAAACTGTATTCCGAGACGGTTTCCGCGATCGATTCCGCGGCTTCCAAAGGCATTCTGCACAAGAACAATGCAGCGAATAAAAAAGCGAAGCTCGCAAAAAAGCTCGCTGCGATCGCCGCATAAAATTACACGCATTGCAATGCGGGCGTCCCCTCTCGGGACGCCCTTTTTTTTATGCGCTGCAGAAGGGTTCTTTTGAATTTTTTCCTTATTATTATATTGTTTCGCGCGCGCGAATTGTGATTCGGCCGAGAAAAAATCATATCATTTATAAAAATCGTTTGACATATCTCTCGAAATATACTATACTTTTATCGCTTCGGTTTATTTTCATTAAACTTTTTGTTTAATATATCATGAGATCGCGGGGATCTCGTGCGGCCGGAGCGATTTTTTGCGGAGGCCATATGGAACTCGGAGCGAAACTCAAAGAAATGCGGCAAAGCAAAAACCTCACGCAGGAAGAACTTGCCGATCGCTGCGAACTGACGAAAGGATATATTTCCCAGCTGGAAAACGACCTGACAAGCCCTTCGATCGCAACGCTTTGCGATCTTTTGAACGCTTTGGGAAGCAATCTCTCGGATTTTTTTCATGAGGAAACCGAAGAAAAGATCGTCTTTTCGGAGGCGGAATACATCGAGAAACAATCCGACGGCATGATTTGGAACTGGGTGATTCCCAACGCACAGAAAAATATGATGGAACCCGTGCTTGTCGAGCTGGAACCGGGCGCGTCGACAGGCCCCGACTTCCCCCACGAGGGCGAGGAATTCGGCTATGTGCTCGAAGGTAAGATCGCCGTGATCTGTGCCAAAAAACAACATCCGGCCAAAAAAGGCGAGAGCTTTTACTTTACGGCAAACCGGGAACACGAGATCGTAAACATCGGACGGGGCAAGGCGAAATTCTTATGGATCTCCACCCCTCCCAATTTCTAATCCAACCAAGGAGAGCGCAAACAATGGCAGAACACATCATCGAATTGCAGGACGTCACCAAATACTTTGACGATAACCTCGTCATAGATCACGTGAGTTTTTACGTCAATAAGGGCGAATTCATCACTTTTCTCGGGCCGTCCGGATGCGGAAAAACCACAACGCTTCGGATGATCGCGGGATTTGATCTGCCCACGAGCGGAAAAATTCTTCTCAACGGAGAGGATATTTCCCGGCTTCCGCCCAACAAGCGGCCCGTGAACACCGTGTTCCAGCGATATGCGCTCTTCCCCCATCTCAATGTCTATGAAAACATCGCCTTCGGACTCAAATGCAAGAAGGTGCTCAATACCTATCGCGACGAGAGCGGCAAGGAATATACCAAAAAAGAAAAGCTGACAAAAAAAGAGATCCGGGAAAAGGTCGGAAAAGCGCTCTCGCTCGTGGATCTCGAGGGCTTCGAAAAGCGCGCGATCTCCACCCTTTCGGGCGGTCAGCAACAGCGCGTCGCCATTGCCCGCGCCATCGTCAACGAGCCGGAGATCCTGCTGCTCGACGAGCCTCTCGGCGCGCTCGATCTCAAAATGCGCAAAGAGATGCAGATCGAACTCAAAGAGATGCACAGACGGCTCGGGATCACCTTTATCTATGTCACGCACGACCAGGAAGAGGCGCTCACGATGTCGGATACCATCGTCGTCATGGCGGACGGCGTCGTACAGCAGATCGGCACCCCCACCGATATTTACAACGAACCGGCGAATACGTTCGTCGCGGATTTCATCGGAGAGAGCAATATCTTCAACGGAACCGTCGTCGGAGAACGGAAAGTCAAGTTTTGCGGCAAGACGTTTGCCTGTCTCGATAAATTCGAACCCAACGAACCCGTCGACGTCGTTGTGCGTCCCGAAGATATCAAAATGTGCGCGCCCGAAGCGGGCGCCCTCATCGGAGAAGTCACCTCCGTCGTGTTCAAAGGGATCCACTATGAGATCACGGCCGCGGTCGGCAAATACGAGCTTGTGATCAACAGCACGGAGAGCCGCTGTCTCGGAGAAAAGATCGGCATGAACATCGACCCGGACGGCATCCACCTCATGAAACCGAAATATACGACCAATGTGTTTGACGGCGTGATCACCAAGCGGAACACCGTCGCCTTTGCCGACGGCGAATTCGAGTGCGACATCACGCAGCTCTACCCCGGCAGCCGGCTCGACGAGGAAGAATATCTCGTTACGGCAAACGGCGAGCGCCTTGACCTCACTGGCACGCAAGTGAAAGTGGAAGTCGGACTCAACGACATCGAGATCAGCGACGACGCCGAAGCGGGCGGCACGACGGGGAAGATCATCTCCATCATCTATAAGGGCGATCACTACCGTCTCATCGTGCGCACCGAGGAGGAGGAAGAAGATTTCGTATTCGCAACGGACGATCTCTGGAACGAGAACGATCTCGTCTCCGTGATCATTCCCAAAGAGAAGATCAAGCTCACGCTGAAGGCGCCGGAGGAAAAAAAGAGATGAAAATGCCCCGCTTTTCCCGCAAGACGCTCTGCATTCCGTATGCGGTCTTTCTTGTGTTTTTCGTGATCGTTCCCATGCTCGTGATCCTGTTCTATGCGTTCACGGACAAGAACATGCACATCTCCTTCCAGAACTTCATCCGCTTCTTCTCCGATCCGACCAAGCTCTCGACCATCGTGTATTCGCTCGTCATCGCGCTCATCACGACGGTAGTCTGTCTTGTGATCGCCTACCCCGTGGCCTATATCCTTGCGCGAAGCAAAATGAAGAAAAAATTCGTCATACTCATGCTCTTCGTGCTTCCCATGTGGATCAACTTCGTGCTCCGCGTGAATGCGCTCCGCGAGCTGTTCAACCTGCTCTCCGGCCTTGAAGGTCTGGAGGGACTGGGCAGCGCCAACTATTTCAAAACGGTTTTCGGCATGGTATACGATTTCCTGCCCTTTATGATCCTGCCCCTCTACACGACGATGCTGAAAATCGACAAATCTCTCTATGAAGCAAGCGCCGATCTCGGCGCCAACGCCTTTACGACCTTTATGCGCGTAACGGTCCCCCTCTCGATACCCGGGATCATGAGCGGCGTCACGATGGTATTTCTTCCTTCCATGACGAACTATGTCGTCTCGGATATGCTCGGAAACGCCAAAGTCACGATCATCGGAAAATTCATCTATGAGTACTTCGGAACGGATTGGCACATGGGATCCATGGTGGCGCTCGTGCTTCTGATCGTGGTATTTATCTCCACGTGGCTTTCGGGCGGATTCAAATCGGAAGAAAACGTAAGGGGGACAACCATATGAATCGGAAATCTCTTCTTTCCGGCTGCCTGAAAGCCGCATTCGTCGGGCTTGTGCTGCTCATTCTCTACGCGCCCATCCTTCTGCTCGCGATTTACAGCTTCGACAAGACCGATATGATCGGGCGGTTCGAGGGATTCTCCCTCTCCCATTATGCCGCGCTGTTCTCGGATTCCAAAGTTCTGGGCATGATCGGGAATACGTTTTTGCTGGCGTTTGTCGCCGCGCTGCTCTCCACCTTGCTCGGTACGATCGGGGCGCTCGGCATGTTTTACTGCAAAAAGCGCATCAAGGGCGCGATCCACGCGGTTTCGCAGATCCCGGTCATCAACGCGGAGATCGTCACCGCGCTCGCTCTGGCGATCACGTTTGTCGCCGTGGGATTCGGCAAATCGTACTTTACGCTCATCATCGGCCATATGGTCATCTGCACACCCTTTGTGGTTCTTTCGGTCATGCCGAAACTCAAACAGATGGACAACTCGCTCTATGAAGCCGCGCTCGATTTGGGAGCTTCCCCCTTCAAAGCGCTCCGGAAAGTCGTGCTTCCGCAGATCATTCCCGGCGTGATCTCGGGATTCATGCTCGCCGTTACGCTCTCGCTGGACGATTATATCGTCACGGTGTACACCCGGCCCACGGGATTCGAAACGATTTCCACCTATGTTTTCAATGCGACCATGAAGGGAAACGCCCACACCGCGGCCACGCTCTCGTCGTTCTGGGCACTCACGACGATCATCTTTCTCGTGATCGTGCTCTTCGTCGTCATCTCCAATCTTGCGGGAATCAGACGTAAGGGGGCGAAAAAATGAAAAAAAGATTGTTCAGCGCGGCGCTCGCGGCCCTGATGCTTCTCCCTCTCCTCTTTGCTTTCGGCGGCTGCGCAAGCAAGAGCGCCGATATCGTCCTCCGCGTATACAACTGGGAAGAATATATCGACGAAGGCGGCTCAGGCACGTTCATCTACGACGAACTGCATGAACTCGATGAAAACGGCAAACCCGTGCTCGACGGCAAAGGCGGACACGTGCATATCGATTCGGACATCGTGGACGAGGATTACAAAGAATGGTATGAACAGACAACGGGCAAAAAGCTCTCCGAAGAAGGCCCCGAACTGCTCGACGATTTCTGCCTGTGGTATGAACGCACGTACGGACAATCCATACGCGTCGAATATTCCACATTCGGCACCAACGAAGATATGTACAATGAGATCGTCCTCGGAAACGAATACGATCTTCTCTGCCCATCCGACTATATGATCATGAAACTTGCCGCCGAGGACAGGCTGGAAAAGTACGACGAATCCTTTTTCGACGCAAGCATTCCGGAAAACTATTATGTGCGCAACGTCTCCCCCTTCATTGCCGAAAAATTCGAGACGAACGCGGGATTGGAGATCCGGAAAGACAAGGCGGATGAGCCGATCCTCTGGAAAGATTACGCCGCCGGCTATATGTGGGGCACGACGGGGTTCGTATACAATCCCAAATATGTGAAAGAGGAAGATCTGAAAACCCTCGGCTGGACGACTTTCACAAGCGAAAAATATAAGAATAAGATCACCGCAAAGGACAATGTGCGCGATACCTATTTCGCCGCGCTCGGGGTGACCTATCAGGACCGCTTGCTCGCGCTCGATGAAAATGCGGAAAATTACGTCTCGGAGATTACCCGGATTTTCAATGCGACGGACGAAAATACGATTGCCGAGGTCGAGCCGACGCTGATGTCGATCAAGAAAAATATTTACAGTTTTGAAACCGACACGGGCAAATCCGATATGGTCAACGGAAAAATCTGGCTCAACTATGCGTGGAGCGGCGACGCCGTGTACGCCCTCAACCTTGCCGAAAGCGGCATGGACGAGGAAGGAAACACGTCGAACGCCGTGGAGCTTGATTACTATGTTCCGGAAGCGGGCACCAATCTCTGGTTCGACGGTTGGGTCATGCCAAAGGGCGCGAACAAACAGGCGGCGCAGGCGTTTGTCAACTTCCTCTCCATGCCCCAGAACGCCATGCGCAACAGCTATTATATCGGCTACACTTCGGTCATTTCCGGCGAGGGCGAGGAGCCGGCGATGCTCTCCTATGCGGATTACCTCTACGGGGAAGACGAAGATCCCGAAAACTATTACGACCTCTCCTACTTCTTCGGCACCGATGCCGGGATCTATGCCGGCGAGGAACAGCGCACTAGACGGCAGCTCTATGCGCAGTTCCCCACGCCTGACGTCATCGCCCACTGCGCCGTGATGGATTATTACGACGCGGACGCAAGCGTACGCATCAACGAGCTTTGGTCGCGGGTGAAGGCCGAAACGCTCGACGCTTGGGCGATCGTCGTCATCTGCGTGACCGTCGTCGTCATTACCCTGTTTATCGTGTTCGTGAAATTCGGAAACAAATTCGATTTCTTCCGCAGAAAACCCAAAAAGGGATATCGGCTCGTCAAACAGGAAAGTCCGCCCCGCAATAAATAATTCCCATGCAAAAAACTCCCGCCCGAAGATCTTCGGGCGGGAGTTTTTGTTCAGATCTTTTCCGTCAATCTTTTACCAAACGGCGTAAAATCGCTGTGCAGGCGATCTTGCAGTGCTCATAGGTCAGTCCGCCCTGAAAATAGGCCGTATACGGCGCGCGGATGGGTGCGTCGGCGGAAAGCTCGATGCTCGCGCCGCCCACAAACGTGCCTGCCGCCATAATGACTTTGCAGTCGTATCCGGGCATATCCCAAGCCTCCAATTTCACAAAACTGTCTACAGGAGATACGTCCTGTACCGACTGAATAAAGGAAGTCAGCTCCTCTTCCGTCCGAAACCGGATGGCTCGCGTGATGTCTGCCGGCATCTTTTCCGTTGCGGGAAAATTTTCGTACCCGAGATCTTCCAGACACTTTCCGATGAGCAAGCTCCCCTTCATTGCCTGCGCAACCGTATGCGGCGCAAGAAACAATCCCTGATAGAATTGCTGATAGCCGTACGCATAAGAGCCGATCTCCCCGCCCACGGAGGGCGCCGTAAGGCGATTTTCGCACAGCGAGACGACCTTTTCTCTCCCCGCAATATAGCCGCCCGTCGGCGCAAGTCCGCCTCCGGGATTTTTGATCAGGCTGCCCGCGATCAGATCGGCCCCGACCTCCGTCGGTTCCTTTTGCTCCGTAAATTCACCGTAGCAGTTGTCTACAAAGATACAGCCGCCGAAGCCGCATGCGCGCAAAAAACCGCACATCTCGCCGATTTCCGCAACCGAAAACGCGTCGCGAAGTTCGTATCCGCGCGAACGCTGAATATACACCATGCGGAAATTCCCTTTGAGCGCTTCTTTCGCGGCGGAATAATCGACTTTTCCTTGCCCGTCGAGCGGCAAAATCTCATATCCGACCCCGAAATCTTTGAGCGAGCCGTTCCCTTCCCCCCAAATGACCTGCCGAATGGTATCGTACGGCATGCCCGTGAGAAAGAGCACGCGGTCTCCCGGGCGCAGAATGCCGAACAGCGCAACGGTCAGCGCGTGCGTTCCGGAAAGAAGGGACGGAGAGACGATCGCCTTCTCCGCGCCGAAAGCGCGCGCGTAAATTCTGCACAGCGCCTCCCGCCCTTCGTCGCCGTAACCGTAACCCGTAGAAGGCAAAAAATGACGCGGCGCGATCCGCTCTTCGCGGAATGCGGAAAGCACCTTCTCCTGATTATAGAGCGCAACGCCGTCGATCGCGGCAAACGCCGCTTTCAGCTGCGTTTCCGCACGCTCGATCCTTTCCTCAATTTTCATAAATCTCAATGATCTCCTTCGCATTCTCTTCCAACGATTTCGGGGCGAGATACCTTAAATTCGGCATTTTTTTGAAAAAAGTTATCTGCCGCTTGGCATAATTACGGGTATTTTTCTCTATTATGTCTGACATAATACTTAAATTATCACCGTTTTTAAGACTTTCGATCACTTCTTTATAGCCGATCCCCTGCATGGACTGCGCATCTTCGGGAACGCCGCTTTCAAGCAAAGAACGCACTTCTTCCACAAGACCGCCCTCCACCATCGCCCGCGTGCGCTCGCCGATCCGCGCATAGAGTTCCTCTCTCGGAAAATTCACGGCAAACGCGCTATAGGGATAACGCGGCTGGGTTCCGTCGCGCTGCGCGCTCTTTTTTTCGCCCGTCAGTTCAAAGATCTCCAGCGCGCGGACAACGCGCTTTACGTCGTTGGCATGCAATTTTGCCGCGCTCTCGGGATCCACGGCGGCAAGCCGCCGATGCAGCGCTTCCCTTCCTTCCTCGCGCGCGATCGCTTCGTATTTTTTTCGCACGGATTCGGAGGCCGGCGTATGCCCGAACGAACTTTTGAACAAAATCGCATTCATATAAAATCCCGTACCGCCGCAGAGAACGGGCGTCTTTCCCCGTTCGAGAATGCTCTCCACGGCGGGAACGGCAAGCCGCTCGAAATCGCTCACCGAAAATCGTTCGCGCGGGTCGGCGATATCGATCATGTGATGAACGACGCCCCGCCGCTCCTCTTGCGTCGGCTTTGCCGTGCCGATATTCAACCCGCGATATACGAGAAAGGCGTCGCACGAAACCACTTCGCCGCCCAACCGCCTTGCGCATTCGACGGCGAGCGCGCTCTTTCCCGATGCGGTCGGCCCGCAGATGACAAGCAATTTTTTCATACGATACGTTTGAAGAGTTTTTCCATTTCGCTCTTTTTGATGTGCACGGCAACGGGGCGCCCGTGCGGACATTTCAGCCCCATGTTGCCGTTCATTCTTTCAAGGAGCGCGCGCACCTCTCCGTCGGAAAGCCTTTCTCCGCCCTTGACCGCCGCTTTGCAGGCGGCCGAAGCAAGCTTTTCTTTCAAAAGATCCGAGAGTTTGATTGCGCGCAGGGATTCCAAAGAGGAAAGAATTTCATCGAAAAACGCGTTGAGATCGATCTGCATGAGATCGGTCGGTACAGCCGAAATTTTCACGAAATTTCCGCCGAATTCCGCGATATCGAAGCCGATTTCCCGTAAAATGTCGAAATTCGACCGGAGAAACGTAAATTCCTGCGCGTTGAGTTTCTTGACGTACGGCACAAGCATGGGCTGCGATACGACGTTCCGCGCCGCAAGCCGCTCGCACAGCGCGTCATAGAGGATCCGCTCGTGCGCGGCATGCTGATCTACGATGTATGCTTCGTCGCCGCATTCGTAAAAAAGATAGGTGCGGAACAGCTCTCCCTTGAATTGCAGCGAGGCGGGATCGACGCGTTGCTGCCGTTTCTTTTCCTGTTCGAGAAGAAATTTGCGGTTCTCTTCGAACGCGTCCTCCCGCGCGGCTTCTGCGGCCGCGGGCGCATTGACTTCCATGGCATACGGTTTTTCCGTTCCCCGCGCCGGAAGATTGACTTTCCCCAAGATCGGCGGAATTTCGAATTGCAGCTCTTTTTTCGCCTGCTCGTACGTCATCGCCGGCTTTTCGGAAGGCGAAGCCGGGAGCGGAACGGAATATGCACGCGGTTCCGCCGTCTTTTCCGCGCCGCCCGCACCGAGAGCCGCCTCAAACGGCGCTTTCGGCTTCGGGACATTCGCCAAATATTCCAGCGCGCGCGAATTTCCGTCAAGAACGGCCGAGATCACGGAATAGACGCTTCCGTAAATGATCTGATTGTCCGCAAACCGCACGTCCGCCTTGTTGGGATGCACGTTCACGTCCACGATTTCGGGCGGAACATCCAAAAAGAGCACATAGAACGGATATTGCCGTTTCATGAGGTAGCTCGCATACGCGTTCGAGACCGCTGCCGACACCGTCTGATTGACGACGTACCGGCCGTTTACGAACAAACTCTGATACGTGCGGTTCGGCTTGGAAAAATTTTGATTGCCGATAAATCCATGGAGCCGGATCCCATGCTTGTCCGCATGGATCTCAAAGAGATCGGAAAGGATCTCGGCGCCGTAAACGCAGGCCAGCGCGGAAGAAAGACCGTCGCCGAACGAACGGTATCTGAGTTTCCCCGCGCTTGTATAGGTGAAAGAAATTTCGGGGCGGGATAAAATGAAGCGCGCCATCATATTTGCGACGTCGCTCTCCTCCTGCGCGTCGGACTTCAAAAATTTCAGGCGGGCCGGCGTATTGAAAAAGAGATCCTCTACCGTCACTTCCGTCCCCTGCGCGCCCGCGGCAGGCAGAAGCGCGCCCGTCTTTCCGCCGACGCACCCGAGCGAATAGGCGTCTTTCTCCGGAACGCGCGAGACGATCTTCATCCGGGAAACGGCTGCAATGGACGCGATCGCCTCTCCGCGGAACCCCAACGTCGTCACGCCGAACAGATCTTCCGCGCACTTCAATTTACTCGTCGCATGCGGAGAATAGGCTGCGACAAGATCGTCCTTTTCGATGCCTCCGCCGTTGTCCGTGACGCGGACAAGCGTTTTTCCGCCGCCTTCGATCTCCACGGAAATCTGCGTCGCGCCCGCGTCGACGGCGTTTTCTACAAGCTCTTTTACCACGGAGTACGGTCGGTCGACCACTTCGCCGGCTGCGATCTTATTGTAGACGTCCGGGGTGAGCAAATTGATCTTATTCATCTGAGTTTCTCCTTCCATTCCGACAGAATGGCAAGCGCCTGCAACGGCGTGAGCACGTTGACGTCCAGTCCTTCCAGCTCGGCGCGAAGATCGACCTCGGGTTCCCCTTCCGCTTCGTTTTCCACCATGGCGGGACGGCGCGCCTCCGTCTTTTCCAGCATTTTCAGGATCGCCTTGGCGCGGTCGGTCACTTCTTTGGGCACGCCGGCGAGCGCCGCGACTTCCACGCCGAAACTGCGGGAAGCGCCTCCACGCGCGATCTTGCGCAAAAATACGATCGTTCCGCCGATCTCCCGTACGCTGATCTTATAATTTTTAACCCCGTCGAGTTTCCCTTCCAACTCCGTCAGCTCGTGGTAATGCGTGGCAAACAGCGTTTTGGCGCGCACTGTTTCCGTGAGGTGTTCGATGACCGCCCACGCGATCGCAAGTCCGTCGAACGTGCTCGTTCCGCGCCCCACCTCGTCAAGGATGAGAAGGCTCCTTCCCGTCGCGTTGTGAAGAATGTTTGCGACCTCCGTCATCTCCACCATAAACGTGCTTCTGTCGAGGATCAGGTTATCGCTCGCCCCGATCCTCGTAAAGATCCTGTCCGTAATGGGGATCTCCGCATACTTTGCGGGAACGAAACAGCCGATATGCGCCATGAACACGATGAGGGCAACCTGACGCAAATACGTCGATTTGCCCGCCATATTGGGACCGGTGATCACCATGGTACGGTTTTCGCCGCCGTCGAGCAGACAGTCGTTCGGGACGAATCTTTCCTTGGAAATCTTTTCGACGACGGGGTGCCTTCCCTCTTCGATCCGAAGTTCCCCCTCCGTTTTCATGACCGGTCTTGTATATTTGTTTTCTTTGGAAACAATGGCAAGCGACGTGAGACAATCCAGCTCGGCCACCGCCGCCGCCACGCGCTGCAGAACCCGAAGATTTTTTTCGAGCACCGCGAGCAATTCGGCGTACAGCTGTTCCTGCAAGCGCTGCGCCTCTTCATCGCTGCCCAAAATCTTATTTTCGAGCGTTTTCAACTCTTCGTTGATATACCGCTCGCCCGTGGACAGCGTCTGCTTGCGCGTGTAATCATACGGAACTTTGTCTTTGAACGAATTGCTGACTTCGATATAATAGCCGAATACGCGGTTGTACCCCACTTTGAGCGTGCGGATCCCCGTGCGTTCGCGCTCGCGCGCTTCGAGTTCCGCAAGCATCGAACGGCCGTGCTCCTTTACGTCGCGCAGTTCGTCGAGCCGCGGATTATATCCTTGGCGGATATATTCCCCCTCTTTGAGCGTCGTCGCCCGCGGATCGATCGCGGCGTCGAGCAGCGCGCAGATCTCCTTCGTATCCACGAGTTCCCGCGCGACGCCGACGAGCGGACGGGAGGTGAACCCCGTAAGCTGAAATCTGAGATTGGGCACCACGGCAAGCGAAGAAGAGAGCGCAAGACAATCGCCGGGCTGAAGATTTCCGTTGGAGATCCTGCCCGCAAGCCGCTCGATATCGCGGACGCCCGCAAGCATATCGGAAATACCCATGCGGACGACGGTCGCCTGAAACAGCTCGTCTACCGCGTCGAGCCGCGCTTCGATCTCCGCCTTGTCCGCAAGCGGACTTGTAAGCAGATTCGTCAGGCGTCTGGCGCCCATTCCCGTCCGGGTCCGGTCGAGAAGCCATAAGAGCGAGCCGTATTTTTTGCCCTCGGCGTTGTTTTTGAGAATGTCGAGATTGCGTACGGCCGCAGGATCCAGCTTCATCGCGGTACAGCCGTCCGAATATCGCAAGGTATTGATATTTTTCAGACTGTGTTTTTGCGTATCGCGCAGATATTCGATGAGCGCGCCGGCCGCACGCGCGGCCGCGGATTCCCCGCTCAGCCCCAGCGCCTCGAGAGAAGAGACGGAAAATTGCGCCTTGATGTTCTTTTCCGCGCTCTCGCGGGAAAACGCCCACGGAAGATAGCAGGAGAGCGGCGGCAGGATCCGATCCGTCTCCGCATATTCCTTCAACGCAAACAGCGCCTCTTCGTTGCAGATGATTTCGACGACCGAGAGATTCACGAGATCGGAAATGAGTTTTTCCGCATCCTCTTCCTCGACCGCGGCAAATTCGCCCGTCGTGATATCCGCCCGGGCGAGCGCGAATTTTTTCCCTTCGCGGTAGGCGCACGCGATATAATTGCTCTTCTTTTCGTCGAGCAGGCTGCCCTCGATGACGGTGCCCGCCGTCACGACGCGGATGACGTCACGATCTACCATTCCCTTGGATTCCTTGGGATCGGAGAGCTGTTCGCAAATCGCCACGCGCAGACCGCTTTCGACAAGTTTCTGAATATATACGTCCGCCGCGTGATAGGGAACGCCGCACATCGGCGCTCTCTCCGGAAGCCCGCAATCTCTTCCCGTCAGCGTGAGATCGAGAATGGAACTCGCTTTGATCGCGTCGTCGAAGAACATCTCGTAGAAGTCCCCGAGACGGTAAAATACGATACAGTCCGGATAGGCGTCCTTGATCTTTTGCCAATGCTCCATCATAGGTGAAAGCGCCATCGTGTTTCCTCCGTTATTCCGCTTCCCCGTACAGGGAAATGCCGTTTGCTTCCGTGATCTTCAGGTTGACGAATTCTCCGATCCTGTTCCTTTCGCTGCGAAAATACCCCATGCGGCCGTATTCGTCGCGCCCGAGATACATATTCTTCTTCTCGTCGAAGTCCTCGCAGAGAATTTCAACGGTCTTTCCCACATATTTTGCGCTCTTTTCGCGCGTTTTGGAATTGACGAGCGCAATCAAGCGGGCGATCCGATCCTTTGCGACTTCTTCGGGGATCCTCCCCTCCATCTCCGCAGCCCTTGTCCCTTTACGGGGGGAATAGATGAACATGAAGGCAGACGAAAAATCCGCCTCTTCCACGAGAGAAAGCGTATCGCGAAATTCCTCCTCCGTTTCCGTGGGGAACGCCACGATGAGATCGGTGGTCACCTCGCAGTCCGGGATCTCGCGCCTGAGCGCGGCAAGATCCGCAAGATACTTTTCGCGCGTATAACGGCGGTTCATGAGCCGCAGGATCCGATCGTTGCCGGACTGCACGGGAAGATGCAGGTGCTTGCAGATCTTGCGGTGCTTTTTCATGACCGCAACGAGATCTTCCGTAAAATCCTTGGGATGCGACGTCATAAACCGCACGCGAAAATCGCCTTCCAGAGAAGCGACGCGGTCGAGAAGCTGCGGAAACGTCGTGCCGTCCTCTCCGCGATAGGAATCTACATTCTGCCCGAGAAGCGTGATCTCTTTATAGCCGTCTTTTATGAG
Organism: uncultured Clostridia bacterium; assembly: GCA_947589085.1. Lineage (GTDB taxonomy): Bacteria > Bacillota > Clostridia > Christensenellales > Borkfalkiaceae > Gallimonas. The sequence goes on along the minus strand of CANPZD010000001.1, from coordinate 152,759 downwards.
CGCCGCGACTTCGTTCAGGATCCGATCCGCATTCCGCGAACGCTCGCGCCCGCGCACGTAGGGAACAATGCAGTACGAACAAAAGTTGTTGCAGCCGTATGTAATGTTTACCCACGCATTGGGATAACTCGTCCGCACGGGAGAAATTCCGTCCTCCGTCTCCCGCCTCTCGTCCGAGATCGAGATCACGGTTTTTTTCCGGGCGCGCGCGGCGTCGATGAGCGCGCCGAATCCGGGAAGATCGTGCGTGCCGAAGAGAATATCGATGAAGGGAAACTTCTCTTTGAGCAGGTTCGCCTTGCCCTCTTCCTGTACCATGCAGCCGCCGACGGCGATCAGAAGATCTTTCTTCTCCCGTTTGAGCCGTTTCAGCGCGCCGATGTTGCCGAATGCGTGGTTTTCCGCATTCTCGCGGATACAACAGGTATTAAAAACGATGATATCCGCCTCTTCCATGGAGGATTGCTCCGTATACCCCTTTTCTTTGAGGATCCCCGCGATTTTTTCCGACTCGTGCAGATTCATCTGACAGCCGTAAGTGACGATGTGATAGTTCATACGATGAGCTTGGCAAAAACCTCCCCGACGTTTTCTCTTATGACGAGATCGCAAGTTGCGTCCAGATATGTTTCGCCGCGGTTGATCAGAACAAGCCGACCGACGTGAAAATAACGCAGAAATCCGGCTGCCGGCCAGACTGTCAGCGAAGTCCCCGCAACGATGAGAAGATCGGCGCCGGAAATCGCGCGGACCGCCCCCTCTACCGTCGCTTCGTCGAGCGGCTCGCCGTACAATACGACGTCCGGCTTGATCGTTCCGCCGCAAGCGCAGCGCGGAACGCCCTCGGAGCGCGCGATATCCTCCGCGGAATATGCTTTTCCGCAGCGGAGACAATGGTTTCTGTGGATGCTCCCGTGCAGTTCGAATACGTTTTTGCTGCCGGCAGCCTGATGGAGTCCGTCGATGTTCTGCGTAACGACGGCCGAAAGCTTTCCCTTTTGCTCCATTTCGGCCAACTTTTTATGCGCGGCGTTCGGCTGCGCCCGAAGCGGCAGCATTTTGGCGCGGTAAAACTTAAAAAATTCCTTCGGATGAGCATAAAAATAGTCCGCGCTCAAAATCGTCTCGGGCGGAACGTCGTATTCCGTGCGGTAAAGCCCGTCTTCGGATCGGAAATCCGGAATGCCGCTCTCCGTAGAGACGCCCGCCCCGCCGAAAAATACGATGCGGTTTGCGCCGTTTACAAGTTCCTGCAACGTCATAAGGCTCCTCCGATTCCTTATTATAACACGGATCGGGCGATTTTTCAACAAAACAAAATGACATCACGAAAATTTTTTCCAAAGAGACGAATACTATAACCGATGAAAAAAACATTTGCCGTTCTCGGTATTGTGCTCTCGATATTCGGTCTTTTTTTGCTTGCGGCGTTCTTCGCCTACCTCGGCGTGACGGCCGGCGTGCGGCTGGATCCGCAGAAATTGACGCTGCAGACCGAACACATTCGCATGTTCGACGCAAACGGAACGGAGATCGAAGCGGCAAACCGCAATGCCGACGTGCCCTACGAAGCGTTTCCGGAATATTTGCCCGATGCGTTCGTTGCCGTGGAAGATAAACGGTTTTATCACCACAACGGATTCGATCTCCGCGGGATCGCAAGAGCCGCGCTGAAAAATATCGCCAGCTTTTCCTTCCGCGAAGGCGCCTCCACCATCTCCCAACAGCTCATCAAAAATACGCACCTGACGAGCGAAAAAACGTTCAGCCGAAAACTCAAAGAATTCAAACTTACGCGCATTCTCGAAAAAAAATATTCCAAAGAGGAAATTCTGGAACTCTATCTCAATTCCATCTATTTCGGGCACAGCGCATTCGGGATCGCGGGCGCAGCACGCTTCTACTTCGGAAAAACCCCGGAAACGCTCACGCCCGGCGAATGCGCGCTGCTCGCGGCGCTCGTCAAATCTCCCAACCGCTATTCCCCCTTCAAAAATCCGCAAAAATGCCTTGCGCGGCGCAATTTCGTGCTTTCGCTCATGAAAGATCAGGGTTATCTCGACCAAGCGCAATACAGCGCCGCCCTCGCCGAGCCTCTCCCTTCCGCCCCCGCGGAGTCCAAGAGCGGCAACGCGTACTTTGCGCTCGTATACGACGAGATCGAAGAACTCTTTCCCGACGTAAAATCAAGCTATCTGGCTTCCATGCGCGTCTACACGGCGTACGATCCGGCGCTGCAGAGCGTTCTCGAAGAGACGCAGGCGGAGAGCGGGATCACCCTCGCCGTGCGCGGCGCCCGGGAAAATCTGCTGAAAGCGTATCATTCCACCGTGGGGTCGCCCAAGCGGCTCCCCGCTTCGACGATCAAGCCTCTGCTCGTATACGGCCCCGCCCTCGAAGAAGATTATATCAGTCCCGCGACCCCCATTCTCGATGAACGCACGGATTTCGCGGGCTATTGCCCCGACGACGCCGACGGCGCCTCCGATACCTATATGAGCGTGCGCTACGCCCTCTCGCACAGCGTGAATATTCCCGCCGTAAAGATCCTGAATTCCATGGGGATCGAACGAGGCGCCTCTTATCTCGAACGCATGGGCCTGCATGTCCCGCGGGAGGACTACTCGCTTGCGCTCGCGCTCGGAGGAATGCGCGAAGGATTTACGCTCCGTCAGCTTGCAGACGGTTATGCCGTCCTTGCAAAGGGAGGGACCTATGCGCCGTCCGGCACGATCCGCCGCATCGAGGACGGCCGGGGCCGCCTGATTTATCAACGCGGCGCGAACGAAAAACGCGTATTTTCGCAGGAAACGTGTTTTTTACTCAACGATATGCTGAATACCGCCGCGAAAACGGGCACCGCAAAAAAACTCAGCGGACTTCCCTTTCCGGTCTCCGCAAAGACGGGCACCGCCGAAGGAAAAAAAGGCAATCTCGACGCCTATACGATCGCCTATACGCCGCAGGACGTCGTCGCCGTATGGATGGGCAACGCCGACAATTCCGCCGTCCGGGCGACCGGCGGAGGACTTCCCGCCAACCACGCCATGCGCATTCTGGAAGCCCTCTACGCGCGTTCCGCGCCCTCCGCTTTTACGCCGCCCGCCGGCGTGGAACGCATCGCTTACGACAGATCGGAATACGAATCGGACCATAAAATCGTGCTTGCGGATCCCGCCGCGCCCATAACGGAAAAGATAGACGACTATTTCAAGCGTTCGCAGCTCCCGAAAGAAAAATGCACCAAATATTCGCTGCCGACCATCAAAACGCCCAAAATTTCCGTAAATAATGGGAGCGTATCCATAGTATTATGTCAAGCAGAGTACTATGATTATATCATAAAAAGAGAAAACCGCGGTCAAATTACCACGGTCTATCGAGGAAAATTTCAGAAAACGATCTGCGACAATTCCGTCTGTGCGGGCGAAAGCTACCTCTACACCGTCATACCGGTGTATCACGGAAACGAGGGAACGCCCGTCGTACTCCCCCGCATCCGGATCGAAGGCAGGCAACAGCTCCCGGAAAATTGGTGGGATGATTAAAACGTGATTCTTTCCGCCGTGCCGAGCGCTTCTTCCACAAGCGCGTCGACGTCGAGCTTGCTCTCCTCTTCTTCGATATAGGCAAGCTTCGGCTTGATGGCCGGATGCTCGGGCAAAAATACCGTACAGCAATCTTCAAAGGGAAGGATCGACGTATCGTATGCGCCGATTTTTTTCGAACGCAGAATGATCTCGTCTTTATCGAACCCGACCAGCGGGCGCAGAACGGGAAGCGTGACGACCGCATTCGACGACGTCATCCCCTCGATCGTCTGGCTGGCGACCTGCCCGAGGCTCTCTCCCGTGATCAGGCATTGCAGGCCGTTTTCGGACGCGAACCGTTCGGCTATGCGGAACATGAATCTTCTTAAAAGCGTCACGTTCAGCTCCGCCGCGCACTTTGCATGGATCTCTTCCTGAATTTTCGTAACGCGGATCGTGCAGAGTTCGGTCACGAGGGAATACTGCGACAGGATCTTCGCCAAGGCGACGACCTTTTCTTTTGCGCCCTCATTGGTATAGGGATAGCTGTGAAAATGCAGAAGCTCCACCGTCATGCCGCGCTTGGCCATCATATATCCCGCAACGGGAGAATCGATCCCGCCGGAGATCAGCAAAAGTCCCCGGCCGGACGTGCCGACCGGCATGCCTCCCGCGCCCTCTTCAAAGCTGCCGAACACGAGCGCGGTCCCGTTTTCGCGCACGTCGATATAGACGGTGTTCTGCGGCCGGTGCACATCCACCGCAAGCGCTGGAAATTCGTGCAGCAGCCTTCCGCCGATCTGCGCGCTCAATTCCATCGAAGTCAGCGGATATTTTTTATAGGCGCGGTGCGTCTCCACCTTGAAAGTTCCCTCGCGCGGCGCAATCAGCGCGGCGCCCGCATAAATTTCTTCCAACGAACTCCCTACGAGATATCCGACGGAGTAGGAATGCACGCCGAAAACTTTGGAAATGCGCTCTGCGATTTCTTCCGCGCGGGTCTCCTCGAATTTCTCCACGAGCCACCTGCCGCTCGTGCGGTGCAGTTCGTGACGGATCCCTTTCAGGCTTTTTTCGAGATTGACGGCAAAAACCCGCTCGAAATAGCCGCGATTTTTTCCTTTCAGATGAATTTCCGCATAGCGGATGATGACGACTTTTTCCATATTATAGTTTTTCCTTGAATTCACGGGCGGCTTCGTTCATGAGCGCGGCGGCTTTTTCCGCTTCTTGTTCCGTCGTCTGCGGAGAAAAGCTGATGCGCAATACGCCGTCGAGCACGTTCTCGGGATATCCGCAGGCCGCTATCACGCGGCTGAAACGATGTTTGGAGGAACATGCGCTGCCCGTTCCGACCACGACCCCGCGATCCCACAGCATGCGGGAAAGCACTTCGCCGCGCGTGCCCGACGCGGACGCCGTGAGAATATAGGGCGAACCGTTTTCGGGGGAGATCCGCATAAAGATCTTCTGATCGAGAGACGCCCAGAACGCCTCGCGCAGCAATCGGATCCGTGCCGCGTCCCGCTCCAGAGCGGCGAATTTTTTTTCCGCCGCATATGCAAAATCCAGAAGTCCGAATACGTTTTCCGTGCCGCTGCGAAGTCCGCTCTCCTGTCCGCCTCCGTAAAGATAGGGCGACAGCGTCAACTCTTTGCGTTTGATGAGCGCGCCCGTGCCCTTGAGGCCGCCGATCTTGTGCGCGCTGACGGAATACAGGTCGATCTCCGAAGTCAGACGAAAGGGAATTTTTCCGAAGGCCTGCACCCCGTCGCTGTGAAAGACGCAGCGCGGATTTTTCCGCTTCACGCGTTTGGCAAGATCCGCGATCTCGTTGACCGCCCCCGTCTCATTGTTTACGTGGATCACGGAGACAAGCGACGTTTTTTCGTCGACAAGAGACAAGAGCGCCTCCGCGTTCACGCTTCCGTCGCGATTGAGCGGTGCAAACCGAGGCTCCACGCCGCGGTTCTTCAACGCGGAAAAGGGACGTTCGACGGCCGCATGTTCCCCTGCCGTCGTCACGGCATTTCCGCGCCGGGCGCACGAAAAGACCGCCTGATTGTCGCTCTCCGTGCCGCCCGAAGTAAAGATCAGTTCGAACTTCCCCGGATCGGCGATCTTCGCAAGCAGATTCTCGCGCGCCTCTCCGACGGCGGACGCAACGGCAAACCCTCCGCCGTAACGCGCGGAGGGATTGTAAAAATGATCGCTGCAATACGCCTGTGCGCGATCGAACGCTTCCGGATCGGGACGCGTCGTCGCGGCATTGTCGAGATAAATCATCGATCAGAACTCCACTTTCCCCTCGTAAATCTTTTGCACGTTGCCCGTAAGGGTAACGGCGCCGTCGTTATGATATTGCACGGTGAGATCGCCCCCGCGGGCCTTTACCGTGATCTCGGTATCCCGTTTGCAGAAGCCGCGGATCACGCAAGCCACCGCAGCAGCCGCCGCCCCCGTGCCGCATGCATACGTTTCCCCGTTGCCGCGCTCCCATGCGCGCATTTTGATTGTGGACGCATTTACCACCCGGATAAACTCCACATTCGTCCGCTGCGGGAAATATTTGCTGGATTCGATCTTTGGCCCGAGCGTTTTGACGGGCACGTCGTCGACTTTGTCGCAGAAAATCACGCAGTGCGGATTGCCGAGATTTACAAGCGTGACTTCGTACTCTTTTCCGTCGATCTCCATGGGACGGGCGATCACGCTCTCGCCCTTCCACACGGACGGGATCTTCTCTCCGCGCAGTTCGACCGGCCCGAGATTGACGCTCGCGGCCGTCACGGTCCCGCCGAAGGAGAATACCTTAACTTCCTTGACGCCGCTCATCGTCTCGATGCGCATCGTTTCGCTCTTGACGAGGCCGTTTTCATACAGGTATTTCGCAACGCAGCGGATGGCATTGCCGGCCATGAGGCCTTCCGAGCCGTCCTGGTTGAAGATCCGCATTTTCGCGTCTGCAATGTCCGATTTTTCGATGAGCACGATCCCGTCTCCGCCGATCCCATAGTGCCGGTTGACGAAGTTTACGGCGAGCGATTCCGGACAAGTGATCCGCCCTTCCATATCTTCGAAATAGATATAATCGTTGCCGCAGGACTGCATTTTCGTAAATTTCAGTTCCGTTTTTTTGGTGCGCAGGTCGTTGATATCGACGAGTTCGGTATTGTACTCCGTAAATTTGCTCGCGATGATATCGCACAGCGCCGTGGCGGTATCGAGAGACGTGAGCACCGTAACGCCCAAAAGGATCGCATGGTGATGCAGCTCGATATAATCAGCGATCGAATCCACATCCGTTTTTCCCGTATACACGATGTAGTCGATCTTGCCCTCGTCCATGAGCTTGGAGACCTGCTTGGTCGCTTTGAGCCGCTCCACGACCGTGACTTCCACGCCGAGATCGGAGATCACCTTTGCGGTGCCCGCGGTCGCATACAGTCTGCACCCGAGATCGGAAAATTTCTTCGCAATGGAGACGACCTCGAATTTATCCTGATCGTTGACCGTAAAATACACCCCGACCGGTTTATCTTTCGTGGGATGACACATCTTGAATCCCGCCGAAACCAACCCTTTGAAGAGCGCCTCTTCGATCGTTTTGCCGATCCCGAGCACTTCCCCCGTAGACTTCATTTCGGGGCCGAGCTGAGAATTCACATCGTTGAGTTTTTCGAAGGAAAATACGGGCACTTTGACGGCAACATAGGGAGAATTCGGGTACAACCCCGTACCGTAACCCAATTTTTTTAATTTTGCGCCCGCCATGATCTTTGTTGCCAGCTCCACCATGGGAACGCCGGTCACTTTGGATATGTACGGGATCGTCCGCGAAGCGCGCGGATTGACTTCGATCACGTAAAGCTGATTCTGATAGATCAGGTACTGAATATTGATCAGCCCTTTGGTTTTCAATTCGAGGGCAAGCTGCGTGGAAACTTCCACGATGCGTTTGAGCATCGCATCCGACAAATGATACGGCGGATACACCGCGATCGAATCGCCGGAGTGCACGCCCGCGCGCTCCACGTGCTGCATGATGCCGGGAATGAGCACGTCGACGCCGTCCGAAATGGCGTCTACTTCCAGCTCGCTCCCCATGAGATATTTATCGCACAGAACGGGATTTTCGATATGCTGCGCGAGAATGACGTCCATATAGCGCGAGATATCGTTTTCCGTAAACGCGATCGTCATATTCTGGCCGCCGATCACGTACGACGGACGGAGCAAAACGGGATATCCGAGCATTTCAGCCGCACGGACGGCTTCCTCCTTGCTCATGACCGTAAGTCCCTTCGGGCGCGCAATGTGATACCTTTCCAGGAGTTCGTCGAAACGCTCGCGGTCCTCCGCCATATCCACGCTGTCTGCGCAGGTGCCGAGGATCCGGACGCCTTTTTCGGCAAGATATCCGCACAATTTGATCGCCGTCTGGCCGCCAAACGTGATCACCACGCCGTACGGTTTTTCCACGTCGATGACGTTTTGCACGTCCTCCGGCGTGAGCGGTTCGAAATACAGCCTGTCCGCCGTGTCGAAATCGGTCGAGACCGTCTCGGGATTGTTGTTGATGATGATCACTTCATAGCCGAGTTCTTTGAGCGTCCACACGCAGTGCACGGAGGAATAATCGAATTCGATCCCCTGCCCGATCCGGATCGGGCCGGAGCCGATCACGACGACCCGCTTCTTGACGCTTTTTTCCACAAACGGCTTTGCCTCATCGTGCGTAAGATCGTCGTATGTGGAATAGAAATACGGCGTCTGCGCGGCGAACTCCGCAGCGCACGTATCTACCATTTTGAAACAGGCCCTTCTGTGCGGCGGAAGTTTTTGTCCGGAAAGGCGCGCGAGCGCCCGATCCGGATAGCCGAGCAATTTGCCCGTTTCATATTGCTTTCGCGTAAGTTTTTTTCCTGCGATCTCCCGCTCAAACGCGACGAGATTGTTGAGTTTTTCAAGGAACCACTCGTCGATTTTGGTGACGGCATAGATCTCCTCCACCGTGATCCCCGCTTTGAGAGCGGCATACACGGCGAACAGGCGCTCGTCCGTCTGTTTGCCGATCTCTCCGTAGAGCGCTTCCTTGCTCATCGAAGCAAACTTCGGATGGTTGAGCGTGTCGAGAGAAATTTCCGCGCCCCGCACGGCTTTCATGATCGCCTGCTCGAATGAGGAGCCGATCGCCATGACCTCCCCCGTCGCTTTCATGCGCGAGCCGAGATTTCTCCCCGCGTACAGGAATTTATCGAACGGCCACTTGGGAAGCTTGACGACCACGTAATCCAACGCCGGCTCGAAGCATGCGAACGTCTTTCCCGTGACGTCGTTTCTGATCTCGTCGAGCGTAAAACCCAGCGCGATCTTCGTCGCGACCTTGGCAATGGGATATCCCGTCGCCTTGCTCGCGAGCGCAGAAGAGCGCGAAACGCGCGGATTGACTTCGATCACGGAATATTCGAAACTATCCGGATAGAGAGCGAACTGACAGTTGCAGCCTCCCTCGATCCCCAGCTCGTTGATGATATCCAGCGACGCCGTACGCAACATCTGGTATTCCTTGTCGGAGAGCGTCACGGCGGGCGCAATGACAATGGAATCTCCCGTATGTATGCCGACCGGGTCGAAATTTTCCATGGAACAGACGGTGAGTACGTTCCCGGCGCCGTCGCGCAGCACCTCGAATTCGATCTCTTTCCAGCCGCCGATGAATTTTTCGATCAGCACCTGCGTGATCGGAGAAAGCATCAGTCCGTTGTGCGAAATGAGCCGGAGTTCCTGTTCGTCTTTCGCAACGCCGCCGCCGGCGCCCCCCAAGGTGAACGCGGGACGCACTATGACGGGATATCCCAGCTTTTCCGCGATCGCGACGCATTCGTCCTCCGTGTATGCGACGTCGGAAGGCACGACGGGTTGATGGATCTTTTCCATCGTCTGCTTGAAGAGTTCGCGATCCTCCGCCCGATCGATGGCGTCCAGCTTCGTCCCGATGAGTTTGACGTTCCATTCATCGAGAAAGCCGCTCTTTGCGAGCTTGCAACCCAGCGTAAGTCCCGTCTGGCCGCCCAGAGAAGCGAGAAGTGAATCCGGCCGTTCCTTGATGATGATGCGCTTCAACGTATCTTCGGTCAACGGTTCGAGATAGATCTCGTCCGCAAGCATTTTATCCGTCATGATCGTCGCGGGGTTGGAATTGCAGAGCACGACGTTGCATCCCGCGTCTTTCAAAACGCGGCAAGCCTGCGCGCCCGCATAATCGAATTCCGCCGCCTGCCCGATCACGATGGGACCGGATCCGATCACAAGTACTTTTTTGATATCACTTCTCTTCGGCATAATTGCACCTTTTTATAAATTCTGGATTGCTTGGTTTTTTGTCTGCCCGCGGCGTCAATGCTTCATGCGCGCGATGAAATCGTCGAATAAAAAGTTCGCGTCGTGCGGCCCCCCGCATGCTTCCGGATGGAATTGCACGGTAAACGCATTGAGTTCGGGATACTCCACGCCCTCGCAGGTGCCGTCGTTTGCGTTGATGTACGAGAGCTGCCCCACGGGCAGGCTCTCCGCAACGACTTCGTACCCATGATTCTGCGAAGAAATGAAAACTCTGCCCGTTTTCAGCTGTTTGACGGGCTGATTGGAACCGCGGTGACCGTACTTCATCTTGCGCGTCTTTCCGCCCATGGCGAGCGCAAACAGCTGATGTCCGAGACAAATCCCGAAAATCGGCTTCTTCCCCGCAAGTTTTTTGAGATTTTCAATGATCTCCGTGTTCTCTGCGGGATCGCCGGGGCCGTTTGTCAGCATGATGCCGTCCGGATCGAGCGAAAGCGTCTGCTCTGCGGAAAAATCCGCGGGCACGACCGTCACGCGGCAACCGCGCTTTTCCAGCTCCCGTTCGATGTTCCTTTTTGCCCCGAAATCATACAAGACGACGTGCGGGCCGTCTCCCTTGCCGTTCGCGACTTCTCTGCAAGTCGTCGCGCGAACCGCGCCCCTTACCCGATAGGCTTCGACCGCCGAAAGATCCGTGAGCGGCCGGAAGGTGATCGCCGCATTCATGACGCCCGCCTCGCGGACGATCCGCGTCAGTTCCCGGGTATCCACCCCGCAGACGGCGGGGATCCCCTGTTCTTTCAAATATTCTCCGAGCGTTTTTTCGGAGCGGAAGTTCGAGGGCTTTTCACAGCGCTCGCGCACGATGTAGGCCGTCACCCAACATTTTCCGCTCTCGAAATCGGGCGGAATGACGCCGTAATTTCCGATCAGCGGAAACGTCTGCGTCACGATCTGGCCGTAATAGCTCGGATCGGTAAGCGTTTCGAGATATCCCGTCATGCCGGTGGTGAACACGAGTTCTCCCACCGCCTCTTTTTCTGCGCCGAAGGAGATCCCCTCGAACACTTTTCCGTTTTGCAGCGTTACGTATATTTTTCTCTCCATACGTTTCCTCTCGGCCGGGTATTTTACTGATTTTTTTCGAAATATACTCTGAATTGCGTGCAGATCTCGCCGTTTACCTGCAATTCGAGCGTCGTTTCCTGTTCTGCGTCCGCGCGGAAGATCGCCATCTCGCTTCCCTCTTTTACCTGCTTGGAATAGGAGATCTGGAACGCCTTGATCCTGCGGTTTTTCAATTCTTCCATCGTAAAACAATCCATAAACAGATCGGCGTACTGCGCGTTGTTCACGTGAAGATAATGATCGCAATGTCCGTTTGCCGCCCTGACGCGGCCGACCTCCCGACCGACGGCGCGCGGGATCTTCCAGACCGGGACTTCCACGGACTTTTCCGCACGGTAAGGGCATTTTTCATGCGCTTCTCCGAGCTTGTCCGGCGTGAGCAGAGAGAATGCGCCGAGATCCACAAGGCACCAGCGCGACGCAATCGCGGCGATCTCCTCGCCCTCTGCGTCCCGCACGCGGTAGTCCCTTTCGAAAAAGATGTGCCGCGGCGGCAGCGGCCAGGTCTCCACCGTAAGCGTATCGCCGAGCGCCGGCGTACGGCGGAATTCACAGTACGTCTGAACAACAATAAAGCCGAGATTCCTCGGCTTCAAATCGGAATAGCCAAAGCCGAGCTCATCCGCACTGGCCGCCGCGGATTCCTGTGCGAGGGAAAGCAGCGCGGAAAGTTTTAGCTCGTCTTTGAAATCGAAATCAGAATAGCGAAGTTCGTACTTCTTGACGTTCGCGTATATACTCATATCCTTATGAGTATAACATAATTTTTTTCGGCTGTCAACCGTTCAGACAACATTTGCGCCGCCGACAAAAAAGGAAAGCGTTCCTGCGGCGATCGCAACGGCGATCTTTTCGCGATATTCCTGCATCAGCAACAGCGCTTCGTCCTCGGGATTGGATAAGAATCCGCATTCGACGATCACCGAAGGCGTATCCGAACAATTCAAAACAAAATAATCTCCCGCCAAAGCCTGCGTTTTTTTGACGCACTCGGGCATGGAATTCAGCGTCGTCTGAATGAGACAGGCGAGCGTTCTGGAAGAATCGGAATCCTCCCGGTAAAACACCTGCGCGCCGCGCCGCGACGTCTGCGAAAAGAAATTCTGGTGCACGGAGATCACGGCCGCCGGAGAATTCGCGTTGATAATCTCGGCGCGCTTGTTCATATCCCGCCGTTTATAGCCCGCCGTGGCGGCCTCGTACAGCCCGGCCTCCGTGGGACGCGTCTGCACGACGAAAAATCCCGCCTCTTCGAATTCGCGCTGCAACAGACGGGAGATCGCAAGGTTGATGTCGCTCTCCTTGGTCCCCGACCGCGTACCGACGACGCCGCCGTCTATGCCGCCGTGCCCCGCGTCGATGACAACGGTGAGACGCATGGATTGCGCCGTCGCACGGGAAAGCGCAAAAAAACAGAAACCGAACGTGACGGCCACCGCCGCAAACAGAGCGGCAAGTCCCAGCGCGACGCGGTGACGATAGAAAAATTTCATGGAATATTGTATGAACGCCGCCCCGCGGCTATGCGCGCGCCGCGCGGGAAAGCATGAAAAGCGCGCCCGTTTCCGGGCGCGCAGCGCTATTTTGTGAGATATTCGTGGATCGCTTTCGCGGCGGTCTTGCCCGCGCCCATCGCAAGAATGACGGTCGCGGCCCCCGTTACGGCGTCTCCGCCCGCAAAGACGCCCGCAAGCGACGTGCGGCCGTTCTCGTCCGTTTCGATTTCTCCGCCCGGCCCGGTGCGAAGTCCCTCGGTCGTCTGCTTGATGAGCGGATTCGGCGATGTGCCGAGCGCCATGATCACGCAATCCGCATCGAGCGTGAACGTGCCGCCGGATTTCTCCACGGGACGGCGCCGCCCCGTGGCGTCCGGCTCGCCGAGCTCCATCTCAACGCACGCAAGGCCCGTCACGTTGTTTTCGCGATCCATAAGAATGCGCTTCGGATTCGTGAGGAAACGGAACAGAACGCCTTCCTCGGCGGCGTGCTCGATCTCCTCGCGCCTTGCCGGAAGTTCGGCTTCCGAACGGCGGTAGACGATCGTCACTTCCGCGCCCATGCGTCTGGCGCAGCGCGCCGCGTCCATCGCGACGTTCCCTCCTCCGATCACCGCCACGCGTTTTGCGGAAAAAATCGGCGTCGCGGAATCCGCTTCGTACGCTTTCATGAGGTTGACGCGCGTGAGATATTCGTTTGCGGAAAACACGCCCTTGGCGTTCTCTCCCGGAATATTCATGAACCGCGGAAGTCCCGCGCCCGTACCGAGAAATACGGCTTCGAATCCGTACTCCCGCATGAGTTCGCCGACCGTGAACGCTCTGCCCGCAACGGCATTCGTGACGATCTTTACGCCGAGCGCCTGCAGATCTTCTACCTCGCGGCGGACCACCGCCTTGGGCAGACGGAATTCCGGGATCCCGTATACGAGCACGCCGCCCGCCACGTGCAGCGCCTCGAAGATCGTGACGTCATAGCCGAGCCGGACGAGATCCCCCGCGCACGTGAGACCGGCGGGGCCGGATCCCACGACGGCCACTTTCTTTCCGTTCTTTTCCGCGATACAGGGTGCTTCGCAATGATGCGCCGCATGATAATCTGCGCAGAACCGTTCCAACCTTCCGATGGCAACCGGCATGCCCTTGACGCCGCGCGTGCATTTGCTTTCGCATTGCCGCTCCTGCGGGCACACTCTTCCGCACACGGCGGGGAGAGAATTCGTCCGCTTGATGACGCGGTACGCCTCTTCGAATTTCCCCTCCGCGACCAAGCCGATAAATTGGGGGATCATGACCCCCACGGGGCAGCCGGACATACACGGACGGTGCTTGCATTGAATGCACCGCCGCGCTTCTTCGATCGCGGTCGCCTCGTCGTAGCCGAGCGCGACTTCCCGAAAATTTTGACGCCTTTCCGAGGGGTCTTGCACGGGCATGGTATGCCTGTTTTCCGTCATATTAAAATTCGGCATCGCTATTTTACCTTTGCCTTCATCAGATTGCAATGCGCTTCGCGGGCGCGGGATTCCCATGCAGAATAGGTCTTAAGCCGCATCATCGCCTCGTCGAAATCGATGAGGTGCGCGTCGAAATCCGGCCCGTCGACGCAGGCGAATTTTCGCTCGCCGCCCACCGTAACGCGGCAGCAGCCGCACATTCCCGTCCCGTCGATCATGATGGGATTCATGCTCGCGATCGTTTTGATCCGATAGGGCGCGGTGGCCGCCGCAACGTATTTCATCATGACGAGCGGACCGATCGCGATCACTTCATCGAACCGTTCCCCCGCCTCCAGCATGCGGCCGAGCGGCAGACAGACGTTGCCCTTTTCGCCGCGCGAGCCGTCGTCCGTCATCAGGATCGACCTGTCGCTGATCTCCCCGAATTCCCGTTCGAGGATCACGAGATCGGCGCTGCGGAATCCGATGATCGAAGTCACCTGCGCGCCGCGTTCATGCAGACTTTTTGCAACGGGCAGAGCGATCGCACAGCCGACGCCGCCTCCGACGACGGCGACGCGGCGCAGTCCCGCAAGATCCGTCGGATTGCCGAGCGGGCCGACGAAATCGCAGAGGAATTCCCCCTCCGATTTCTCATTGAGCGCCATCGTCGTGCCGCCGACGACCTGAAAAATGATGGTCACCGAACCCGCCTTACGGTCGTATCCGGCAATGGTGAGCGGGATCCGTTCGCCGCGTTCGTCGACGCGCAGAATGACGAACTGACCTGCCAGCGCCTTTTTTGCGACAAACGGCGCTTCGATCTCCATGCGCGTGACCGTTGAATTGAGCGATTCTTTTTTCAGAATACGGTACATCTTGCCCTCCCGGCCAATCGGTGAATATTTTTATTATTATATAATAAAGGAATCGGTTTGTCAACTTTGCGGATCCCATAAATTTTGCATAATCGGGCGCAAACCCTTGACATTTCATGCTTTTTCCATTAAACTATAAATTAGTTGATAAAATGAATCATTTGTCAGCATATTGTACTATGGAGAGAATTATGTCTAACGTTAAAATTGTCACCGATTCAAACAGCGGCATCACGCAGGCCGAAGCGCAAAAGCTCGGCGTGAGCGTGATCCCGATGCCCTTTCTCATTGACGGAAACGAATATTTCGAGGATATCAATCTCACGCAGGAAGAATTTTACGAACATCTGAAATCGGATGTTCCCGTCTCCACTTCGCAGCCCGCGATCGGAAACGTTACGGAACTCTGGGAAAAACTTCTTTCGGACGGCAGCGAGATCGTGCACATTCCCATGTCGAGCGGACTTTCGGAATCCTGCCATACGGCAGAAAATCTTGCAAAAAATTACGGCGGAAAGGTGCACGTCGTAGACAATCAAAGGATCTCCGTCACGCAAAAACAGAGCGTTTTCGACGCCATCAAGCTTGCAGAACGCGGAATGTCCGCCGCGGAGATCAAGGAATATTTGCTGAAAACCAAGTTCGACAGCAGCATCTATATTTCGCTCGGCACGCTGAAATACCTGAAAAAAGGCGGCCGTCTCACCCCTGCCGCCGCGCTCATCGGCACGATCTTCAAAATCAAACCCGTTTTGCAGATCCAGGGCGAAAAACTCGACGCCTTCAAAAAAGTGCAAACGCTCCGGCAAGCCAAGAGCGCGATGACCGAGGCGATCCGCCATGACTTCGACACGCGCTTCAAAGATTACGTGGCGGCGGGAGAAATGCAGATCCAAATCGCTTACACCGGAGAAAACACGGAGGCGCTCGAATTCAAGTCGGAACTCGCTGCGGCATTCCCGGAAGCGGAAGTCACGTTCGTCGATCCCCTCTCGCTCTCCGTCTCCTGCCATATCGGTCCCGGCGCGCTTGCCGTCGCTTGCGCGAGGATCGTCAAATAATCCGCATTCATTTTATATCAAAAGCCGCTCTTTTTTCTGCGATACAGCCCGCGTTGCCGAATTTCGATCAGGTGATACTCCTGTTCCCGCTCGAAGTCGTAAAAACACGGGCTTTGCGGCGAAGCGAATTTTAACTTTCCGGCAATATCCGCGGCCTGCGCAAATCCGTAGGCGCATACGCACACGGGCACGCCGTACAAAAACGCATGGGCGCGCATGATCGTCTGTTCCAGACTTCCCTCCTGCTGTTCGAAGATGCAGAGCGCGATTTCCGCGCCGCACGCGGAGAGCGTTTCGATCACGCGCGGGAAATACAGATCCTCGGCGACGATGATCCCGATCTTTCCCGCCCCCGTATCGAAGATCTTTACGCCGGCGCCGCAGCGATATTCGCCTGCGTCGATCCGGAAAGCCATATCCGAAACGCCCAAAATCCTCCCCTTCTCCGCAACCACGACGGATTTCCGGCGGATCCCGCGCGCATCGGTAAAACAGCCGCAAACGACAATGTTCTGCTCCTCTTTGGAAAGGAGCGCAACGTCTTCAAAAAGGCTTGTTTCGCCTTTGAGTTCGCGTTCGTAACTCACTTCGCCGAGCGCCTGAAAGGAAAAACAGAGCAGATCCGCTTTGCTTCCCGCATTATTTTTCGCGTAGTCCTCGAGACTGCCGCGCGTAACAAAGCATATGCGCATATATCCCATTGTATCGCAAAAAAATTTTTTTTGTGACACGGACGGAAAAGATACCGATCGAGCAGCGGGCGATCCCGTTGCTTTTTTCTGACGTTTTTTCCGCAGACAAAAAAGAGAGCGAAGAAATTTCGCTCTCTTTTTTACGAATGACCCTATTCGGTTATTCTTTCTTGTCTTGTTTTGCGGCTTCCTGCGCTTTCAGAAGATCGCGGATCTGGATGAGCAATTCCTCCGTCGTGGGAGCGGGCGGCGTTGCGGCGGCTGCTGCAGCGGCGGCTGCGGCCTCGGCTTCCTGTTTCGCCTTCTTCTCGGCTGCCGCGGCGAGGATCTCGTCGCGAGTCTTGCCGGCGCGGCGGAGTTCCTTCACCTCTTCCTTGGTGAGCGGCTCATATTTCTTCTTCGCTTCCGCGGCGCCCGCGTGCACGCTGTTGATCACCTTGATGATGAGGAAGAGCACGAGCGCGATGAGAAGGAAGTTGATGATCGCCGTGATGAATGCGCCCCAATCGATGTAGATGGAGTTGGCAAGGTCGATCTGCGGCTTTTGCGTTACCGCATCGATGACCGTCTGCCCCGTCTCGTCGACCAAGACTGCCTTGTGCAGATAGGTGTAGATGTTCTCCAAACCCTTGCCGCCCGTGATCGCAAAGAGGATCACATTGATGATCGGCATCAGGATCTGATTGGTGAGCGCCGTGACGATCGCGCTGAACGCGCCGCCGATAATGACGCCGACGGCCATGTCGATCACGTTGCCGCGCGTAATGAACGTCTTGAATTCTTTGAAGAACCCCTTCTTTTCTTTTGCCATAATTACCTCCGATAAATTTTAATAAATTTTTTCAATCTGCCCATTGCCAGAGCAGAAGGTTGCCTGTTTAACCGGAATTGCCAATTCCCCGTCGTCGTTCCCGGAAGATTCATGCGCGCTTCGTTGTCCAGATTGAGAATATCCTGGATCGGAATGATCGCAAGATTCGCGCGGGACGCGAGCGCAAGACGGATAAACGCTTCCGGGATCCCGTCGCCGCCGCCCAAACGGACCAGCACCCCGCATGATTCAAGCTCCGCCGCAAGCCGCGAACGAAACAGAATAAATTCTTCGGTATCCAGCGAAGCGACATACCCCGAGACCGTGGCGTCGTCGTGCGTCCCCGTATAGCAGACGCAGTTCTCGGGATAGACGTGCGGCAGATTCGGATTTTCATCGTTGCCGTCGAACGCGCAAAGCAAGATCTTCATGCCCGCAAACCGCGTCGATCGAAGAAGTTCTTCTACGCGCGCGTCCGTTTCGCCGGCGTCCTCCGCGATGATCCTGCCGGCGCAATGAATCTCCGAGAATAATTTTTCTCCGGGAACGGACAAAAATTCTCCGCTTTCCGCCGTCTGCGCCCCCGCGGGCAGCTCATAGCTGCGCGCAAAATCGCAAAATCTGCTCAACCGGACAATATCGTAATGCCCGAGCGCGTCGTTCAGCCGCGCTTTCCACCACTTAAAGTTTTCCCGCTCGTGCGCGGCCCAATCGTATACGGGCTTTCCCCAGACCCGTCCCGATCCCGAATTTGCGTCGGGCGGACTCCCCGCCTGCTTTGCGGGGCGCAGATCGTCGTCCAGCTTGAAAAGTTCGGGGTGCGCCCACACGTCCGCGCTGTCGCTCGAACAGTAAAACGGCAGATCTCCGATAATCTTTACGCCGCAGAGTTTGCAGTATTTTCTGAGCGCCGCCCACTGTTTGCGGAACTCGTATTGCAGGAATTGCCAGAAAAGATATTCTTCGTGATACTCGGTGCGCAGCGCTTCGAGCGCGTCCGGGTCCCGCCGCTTGACAGGTTCGGGCCACTCCGTGAATGTGCCGCCGTAAACCGTTTTTGCCGTCATGAACAGCGCGTAGTCCTCATTCACGCCGCTCTTGACATGGGCGCGGAAAGCTTTTCCGTCGAAATTGAAGCGGGAAAACGCCTTGCGAAGGAGCGGATAGCGTTCCGCATACAGATTGGCATAGTCGATCTCGCGGCTTCTTGCGCTTTTCAGTTCTTCCTTATTCAGAAGTTTTTCTTTTGCAAGCAGATCGAGATCGATGAAATACGGATTTCCCGCCGTCGCGGAGACGCTGTCGTACGGAGAATCTCCGTAACCCGTCTGCGTGAGCGGAAGCACCTGCCAATATTTGATCTTGCTCTTTGCAAGAATTTTTACAAAACGATAGGCGTCTTTTCCGAGCGAACCCATGCCGTATTTCCCCGGTAGAGCGGAAATATGACACAGGACCCCCGCGCCTCTCCTGATCTTATTCATGATGATCTAACAGCTCCGTGATCCTGCGGCACGCTTCGCGGGTATTTTCTTCCGTGGCGAACGCGGTGAGGCGGAAATACCCCTCGCCGTTGCGCCCGAACCCGCTTCCCGGCGTGCCGACAACGTTGGCGTTTTCGAGAAGATAATCGAAAAACTCCCAGCTCTTCATGCCGCGCGGGCACTTCATCCAGATGTAAGGAGAATTCTTTCCGCCGGTGTAGCGCAGATCCAGTTTGCCGAGGCAATCCGCGATGATGGCCGCATTGCCGCGGTAATATCTTATATTCTCCGCGATCTCCCGCTCTCCCTGCTCGGAAAAGACGACGGAGGCGCCCATTTGGGAAATGTACGAGGCGCCGTTGAATTTCGTGGCCTGCCGCCTTGCCCAAAGACGGTTGAGCAAGACCCCTTCCCGTTCCAGCGTATCCGGAATGACGGTGTATCCGCATCGCACGCCCGTGAACCCGGCGGTCTTGGAGAACGAACAGATCTCGATCGCGCAATCCCGCGCGCCCTCGATCTCGAAGATACTGCGCGCAAGAGCCGGATCTTCGATGAAATACTCGTACGCCGCATCGTACAGAATGATCGCGCCGAGCTTGTTCGCATAGTCCACCCACGCTTTCAGCTGCGCGCGATCGTAGGCCGCGCCCGTCGGATTGTTGGGCGAACAGAGATAGATGATATCCGCTTTCACCGATTCATCCGGCAAGGGCAGAAATCCGTTCGCTTCCGTCGCGTCCGCAAAGAGCACTTGCCTTCCCGCCATGACGTTCGTATCGACATAAACGGGATAGACGGGATCCGGCACGAGCACGGTATTTTCCTTGGAGAAAAGATCGAGAATGTTCCCGAGATCGGATTTAGCGCCGTCCGAAATAAAAATTTCGCCCGAGGAAAGCTTCACGCCCTTGCGGGCATAGCTCCCTTTCAGAGAGTCGAGCAGCGCTTCATACCCGTAGCAATATTGATCCGGACCGTACCCTTTGAAGGTGCCCGCATGCGCAAGATCCTCCACGGCGCGGTGCATCGCGGCAATCACGGAAGGCGCGAGCGGACGCGTGACGTCCCCGATCGAAAGTTTGATCACATTCTTTTCCGGGTGCGCCTTCCGGTAAGCCGTAAATTTCGCCCCCACCGTCGCAAAGAGATAGTTCTCCTTTAAGGAGAGAAAATTCCGATTGATCTGCATATTTTTTCAGACCCGCTCTTGCGGGAAAATTTCAGTGTTTGCGGTTGACCGCGGCCCGGACAAATTCCCGGAACAGCGGGTGCGCGCTGTTCGGACGGGACTTGAATTCCGGATGAAATTGCACTGCGACAAAGAAATCGTTCGCGGGATATTCCACGGCCTCGACAAGCGAGCCGTCCGGAGAGGTCCCCGCGATCTTCATGCCGTGCTTTTCGAATTCTTCCCGATAATCGTTGTTGAATTCAAACCGATGGCGATGCCGCTCCGAGATCAGATCGCAGCCGTACGCCGCCCGCATCTTTTTGCCGATCACTTTGCAGGGATACGCGCCCAGCCGCATCGTGCCGCCCATCTTGACGCCGTATTGATCGGGCATCAGATCGATCACGGAATGCGGCCCCTCCGGGAAAAATTCGGAAGAGTTGGCGTCGTGATATCCGAGCACGTCGCGCGCAAATTCGATCGCGGCGATGTGCATGCCGAGGCAAAGTCCGAGATACGGAACGTTGTGCTCGCGGGCATATTTGCAGGCAAGCACTTTCCCCTCGATCCCGCGGCCGCCGAAACCGCCGGGGATCAAAATGCCGTCCGCCTCTTTCAGAAGCGTTTCGACATTGTTTTCGTTGATCTTTTCGGTGTCGACCCATTGGATCTCCACTTTGGCGTCCGTTTCGTATCCGCCGTGCGCGAGCGCTTCCGCAACGGAAAGATACGCGTCGTGCAGCTGAACGTATTTTCCGCAGAGCGCAATGGTCGCCTTTTTGCTCCTCGCGTGGATGCGCGCGAGCATCTCTTCCCACTCCGACGTATCGATCCTGTTGGGCGCAAGATGCAGAATTTTACACACAATGCCCGAGAGATTGCTCTTTTCCAGCATCATGGGCGCTTCGTAAAGCACGGGGACCGTGAGATTTTCGATACAGCATTCGGGTTCCACGTTGCAGAACATGGCGATCTTGTCCCGGATGGCGACGGGCATCGGCTCGTCGACGCGGGCGACGATGATGTCCGGAGAAATGCCCATTCCCTGCAATTCCTTCACGGAATGCTGGGTAGGCTTGCTCTTGAACTCGCAGGATCCGGAAATATAGGGCACCAACGTCACATGGATAAAACAGCAGTTCTCTCTGCCCACTTCGCGCGATACCTGACGGATGGCTTCGAGAAAAGGCTGGCTTTCGATGTCGCCCGTCGTGCCGCCGATCTCCGTGATCACGATATCGGCATTGGTGGATTTGCCCACCTGATAGATGAATGATTTGATCTCGTTCGTGATGTGCGGGATCACCTGTACCGTCTGGCCGAGGTATTCGCCCGCGCGCTCCTTGTTGAGCACATTCCAGTACACTTTTCCCGTCGTGAGATTGGAAAATTTATTGAGATTTTCATCGATAAAGCGCTCGTAATGCCCGAGATCGAGATCGGTTTCCGCACCGTCCTCCGTAACGAACACTTCCCCGTGCTGATAGGGACTCATCGTGCCGGGATCGATGTTGATGTAAGGATCGAGCTTCTGCGAAGCAACTTTGTAGCCGCGCATTTTGAGAAGTCTGCCCAAAGAGGCCGCCGTGATCCCCTTGCCGAGGCCGGAAACGACCCCTCCCGTTACGAATATGTATTTCGCCATAGAATTCACCTCTCGTATTTCCGTTATGCCGCCGTGCGGCCGTTTGCATTTACAGATTTCAAAGTTCCGCCTCCCCCTTGAACGCGAAGGCCGCGGGACCCGTCATCAGAACGGTTTCTTCCGTCCAGCGCACCGTGAGATCTCCGCCTTTGAGATGGATCAAGATCTCTCGGTTGCGTTCACAAAGTCCGTTCAGCACCGAGGCGACCGCCGCCGCGCAGGCGCCCGTGCCGCACGCCAACGTCTCTCCGCTGCCGCGCTCCCATACCCGCATTTTCAATTCGTTTTTTCCGACCGCCTGTACGAATTCGGTATTCACGCGCGCGGGAAAAACGGAATGGGCCTCGAATTGCGGACCGATCTCTCTGAGATCGATCTCGTCGGGATCGCCGCCGAATACGACGCAATGCGGGTTTCCCATCGAGAGGCAGGTCACGCGGAACATTTGCCCCGCAACTTCGAGCGGGACGTTCACGACCGGATCGCAAGAAAACTCCGCGGGGATCTCCGCAGGCGCAAAAACAGGCTTGCCCATATCCGCCGTCACGCTTGCGACAGCGCCGTTCTTCACCGAAAGCTCCAACGTCTTTACGCCCGAAAGCGTTTCCACCGTGAGCCTCTCGCGGCGCATGCCCTTGATCTCGTACAGAAACTTGCCGACGCAGCGGACGGCATTTCCGCACATTTTTCCCTCGCTCCCGTCCGCATTGAACATGCGCATGCGGGCGTCGGCGATCTCGCTGGGCAGGATGAGCACGATCCCGTCTCCCCCCACGGAAAAATGACGGTCGGATAGTTTAATCGCCGCGGCCGCGGGAGCGGGAAAATCCTGTTCGAAGCAGTCGAAGTAGATATAATCGTTCCCGGCGCCGTGCATTTTATAAAATGTTCTCGTCATATGCTTTCCTTCTTCTCTTCGGAAAGCGGAATCACTTCATCCGGATGCATGCGTCGCGTTCGGCGCCCACGGCCACATAGGTAATGTTGCAGTCGCAGGCCTTTTCGATAAAGTCGATGTACGCGAGCGCTTCGGCCGGAAGTTCCTCCCTCTTGCGGCACTGCGAGATATCGCAATGCCAACCCTTGAATTTGCGCATCACGGGCTTGCACTTTTCGAGAAGGTCGGGATAAGGAAATTCGTGAATGATCTTTCCGTCCAGCTCGTACGCAACGCAAACTTCGATCTCGTCGTAGATCGAGAGAATGTCCAGCTTCGTGAGCGCCACCTCGTCCGCGCCCTGGCAGCGGATCCCGTAAGAGGACGCCACGACGTCGAACGGCCCCACTCTTCTCGGGCGACCCGTCGCCGCGCCGTACTCGCCGCCCGCCTTGCGGAGTTCCTCCGCCTTTTCGCCGAAATATTCCGCCGTGAACGGGCCTTCACCCACGCAAGTGGAATATGCCTTCATGATGCCGATGGATTTATCCAATTTCAGATGGGGAACGCCCGCGCCGATGGGCGCATACGCCGCGATCGTCGTCGAACTCGAAGTATACGGATAAATGCCGTAGTCGATATCGCGGAGCGCGCCGAGCTGCGCTTCGAACATGATCTTTTTCCCCGCCTTGGCCGCCTCGTGCAGAAGCAGACCCGTATCGCAGATATAATCTTTCAGGGGCGCGCCGTACGTTTCGAAATATTCGATCACTTCTTCCATGGAGACGGGAGCATGCTTGTAAACGCCCGTCAGCGTAAGATTCTTCCATTCGAGAATATCTTTTGCGCGCGCGTAGAGCAGATCCGGATGCAGCAGTTCGCCCATGCGGAACGCCTTTTTCATGTATTTATCGGCATAGACGGGCGCGATCCCGCGGCGCGTCGAGCCGAATTTTTTATCCGCAAGGCGATCCTCTTCCAGACAATCCAGCAGAATGTGATACGGCATCGTGATGACGGCTTTATCGCTGATCTTCAGATTTTCGGGCGTAACGGAAACGCCCGCGGCCTCGAGACGCGCGATTTCTTCGTGGAGATGTCTGATGTCGATCACCATGCCGGCGCCGAGCACATTGACGACGTTTTCCCGCAAGATCCCCGAGGGAAGCAGATTCAGAATGAATTTGCCCCTTTCGTTGATCACGGTATGACCCGCGTTGTTGCCGCCCTGATAGCGGCATACGATATCGTAATCTTCGGACAAAAGATCCACCATTTTGCCCTTGCCTTCATCGCCCCAATTGACTCCGCAAATTGACGTAAGCATGAATGTTCTCCTTCCCCGGAACGGGGATCGAATTCCGTAAAATCATCAAAACGATATTACGGTTTATTATACAATAATATAATGAGCCTTGTCAAGTTCCAAGCCCGGGATTTTCCGCGCAATTTTACCAAATGCGGGAAAACGCCGGTTTATGCGGCCCGACCTCCCCCAACCCAACAAATTCCTGCCGAATTCCGAAAAATTCCGACCAGCCATGCGATAATTTGACAAATTTTGCATGAAATTTACAAAAATTCCGCTTCAAGCAGTTGACAGATTTTGAAATTGAGAGTAAAATATACAAAAATACACGGGAGGAGATCATATGTTTTGCAGAGACTGCGGCAACAAACTGACGCTGCGTTTCAAAGAAAACGAGGGCCTTGTGCCCTATTGCGAAAATTGCGGGAAATATAAGTTCCCTTTCTTTCCCGTCGCCGTATCCATGGTCGTCGTAAACCGCGCGGAAAACGAGATCCTTCTCGCCAAACACTTCGGGGACGAGGATTTCAAACTGTTTGCGGGGTATATCAAAAAGGGTGAAAATGCCGAAAAAGCCATTCCCCGCGAACTGAAAGAGGAAACCGGACTTTCCGCCGTCAAATGGAAATATCTCGGATCGCGCTATCACGAGGAAAAGGATATCCTCATGCTCGGATTTCTCGTTGTGGCGGAAAACGGCGCGATTTCGCTCAACGAAGAGATCGAGGAAGCGCGCTGGTGTACGCCGGAGATCGCAAAAGAACTCATTTTGAAAAATTCCACCGCGGAATTTTTCCTCGGCGCGGGGTACACGGAACTCGGAAAAAAGAAATAATTCCGAAAAAAAAGTATAAGACAACGGCGGCAAGGTTTCTTGCCGCCGTTTTTATAAATGGTTTTCAGTCCTCGTCCTCTTCTTCGGGAAGATCGACATTGTGGTACACGTTCTGCACGTCGTCGTTTTCTTCCAACTTGTCGAGCATTTTGAGGAATAGATCGAGCTTTTCTCCCTCGAGCGTGATCTTATTCTGCGGGATCATCGTAAGTTCCGCTTGCAGGAAAGTGAGGCCCTTTTCTTCGAGATACTTTCTCGCTTCCGAAAAGGCTGCGACCGTCGTGTAGATCTCGAAGGCGTCCTCCGAGGGGATCACGTCGTCCGCGCCCGCTTCGATCGCGAGTTCGGTGACTTCGTCTTCCGTAAGTCCCGGCTTTGCCTCGACGACGATGAGGCCCTTATCCTCGAACATATACGAGACGCTCCCCGTCGTTCCCAGCGAACCGCCGCACTTGGACATAATGGCGCGCACATCGCCCGCGGTACGGTTGATGTTGTCCGTAAGCGTCGTGATGATGACCGCAGCGCCGCCCGCGCCGTATCCCTCATAGGTCAGTTCCTTGAAATCCTTGCCCTCGAATTCTCCCGCGGCGCGTTTGATGGCGCGTTCGATGTTATCGTTGGGCATATTCGCCGCCTTTGCCTTTGCGACGACATCGGCAAGTTTGGAATTCGTCGAAGGATTGGGATTCCCCTTTGCCGCAACGGCGATCTCTTTTCCGATTTTCGTGAACAAGCGTCCGCGGGCAGCATCCGCCTTGCCCTTTTTCGCCTGAATGTTATGCCATTTGCTGTGTCCGGACATATTACCCTCCGTAATTGAAATCGATTCGGCTCTGCCGATCGTTATGACGCGGAATGCGCCAGAAAATACATCAGAATTCCCGCGGAGACGGCCGCATTCAAGCTCTCCGTGTGTTCATCCATGGGAATTTTCACCGTGAAATCCGCGCGGGCGCGCGTCTCTTCGGATAATCCGCGCGCTTCGCTGCCGATACAAAGACAGAATTTTTCCGGCGGCGAGAACGAAAAAACATCTTCACCCGCCATATCCGCCGCGATCTTGACGACGCCGTCGAGCGCCGCAAGAATTTCCGTCCGCCCGCCCCGCATGAGCTTTGCAAAAAAAACGCCGCTCATACTTGCGCGCACGGATTTGGGGGCAAAGGGATCGGCGCAATCGGCAAGATATAATTCCCGATACCCCGCCGCGACTGCCGTCCGTACGATCGCGCCGACGTTCGCGGGATCGGCCACGCCGTCCAAAAACAGACATCGCCCCGAAGGCGGCGCTACCGAACATTGCGGGATCCTCACTTCGGCGCAGATCCCCTGCGGCGTTTTTTCGTCGCAGACGGCGGCAAACGCGTCTTTGCCGAGAACGATCGCGTCGCCGTCCGCCGCGCCCCGGTAGTCCTCCCGAACGACCGTGCGGAGGATCTCCATCCCGCAGGCGGCGCACTCGCGCACCATCTTTTCTCCTTCCACCAAAAAAGTTCCGCGCTGAGAGCGCCCTTTCTTTTCTTTCAGGGAAGCGAGTTCTTTCACCGTCGGATTGCTTTTGGAGACGATCGGCATGAAGCTCCCTCCAAAGAAATTTTGTGATCGGATGTGAAAAAAGCCTTTCCGTGAAAGGCTTTTGTCTTACAGGGCGGCTTTCGCCTTGCTGCAAATTTCGGCAAACGCCTTCTCGTCGGTGACGGCGAGATCCGCAAGCGTCTTGCGGTTCAGCTCGATGCCGGCAACTTTCAGCCCGTACATGAGCTTCGAGTAGGAAAGTCCGTTCACGCGCGCGCCCGCATTGATCCTTGCGATCCAAAGGCTGCGCATATCGCGCTTTCTTCTCTTTCTGCCGACATAGGCATATTGCAGCGACTTCATCACTGCTTCGCGCGCGATGCGATAATTCTTGCTCTTGCAACCGAAATATCCCTTCGCGAGTTTGAAAATCTTTCTGCGTTTCTTGACTGCGTTGACGCCTCTCTTGATCCTCATGGCCTGTCCCTCCCGTTAATCCTTATAAGGAATCATTTTCTTGACGGTATTCTCCTGCGTTTCGGAGACGAGCGTCGTCTGGCGCAGGTTTCTCTTTCTCTTTCTGTTCTTGGTTTCCGCCTTGTGGTTCTTGCCGCCGTGTGCTCTGTTCACCTTGCCGGTGCCCGTGAGCCAAAAGCGCTTTTTGGAACCGCTGTGCGATTTCTGTTTCGGCATTGCTTTATCCTCCAAATTACATTTACTCTTTTATCTCCGGAGCCGCTTGTTTCGGCCTTGCGGAATTTCAAATCATTTTTTCAGCGGCCCCAAAATCAGAATGAGGTTGCGCCCTTCCATGTTCAAAGGCTTTTCGACCACGGCGATCTCTTTGAGCCGCTCGGCAAAATTCATGATCACGTCTTTCCCGAGATTGGCGTGCGCCATCTGACGGCCGCGCAACCGGATCGAAACCTTGACTTTGTTCCCCTGTTCGAGGAATTTCGTCGCCTGCTTGGCTTTTACGTTCAGATCGCCGACGTCGATCGTCATGGAGAGCTGAACTTCTTTGATCTCGACGATCTTCTGATTGCGGCGGTTCTCCTTTTCCTTTTTCGCCTGCTCGAACCTGAATTTGCCGTAGTCCATGATCTTGCAGACGGGCGGGACTGCGGTCGGGGAGATCTTCACCAGATCAAGCCCCTCTTCATCCGCAAGACGCTGCGCGTCCCGGGACGACATGATCCCGAGCATCTCCCCCGTGGAAGAAATCACCCGGATCTCGCGGTCGCGGATCTCACCGTTCAACTGATTCTGATTTTTGACTGCCATATTCCTCTCAAAAATTTAGTTTGCGATTTGTTTTCCGTGAAGATCGCCCCGAGAGGCGTTCTTTTCGGAAAAAAAGAAACGGGCCGCAAAAGCAACCCGTCGGAATCATAACGCTATGAAGAGCGTTTCTGCCGATTTTTTTGACCCGCCGCGCCGTTGCGCGATCTCGGGGAGAAGGGTTGACCTCTGCTTTACCCGTTAAGAATAACAGATTTTATGCGCTGTGTCAACTGTTTTCGGAGAATTGCGAAAGAAATTTTTCGAAAAAAACGGGAATTAACCAATCATTCCGACCATTCCCACGTCATTGCGACCATTCCCACGTCATTCTGACCATTCCCACGACCATTCCGACCATTCCCACGACCATTCCGACCATTCCCACGACCATTCCGACCATTCCCACGACCATTCCGACCATTCCCCTCGTCATTCCGAACGAATGTGAGGAATCTCAAAACCGAGATTTCTCCCCGCGCTTCGCTTGGTCGAAATGACGTAATAAGAGCGTTCGCCGGCGCGCACCCCCCGCACGTCATCCTGAGCCGTGCGCCCCGTCGTTGAAAAAGGACGAGATACACTCGCTCCGCTCGGTATGACAGGAAGAGGCGCGGGACGGTATGACAGGAAGAGGCGCGGACGGTATGACAGAAGAGGCGCGGACGGTATGACAGGAAGAGGCGCTTGGTCGAAATGACGGGTTTTTCCGCAAGAAAAAAGGCGGGGCGGCCGAAGCCGCCCCACAAACTGCCATAACCTTACATCCCTGTCGGATACGGCATAGGCAACGCGGCTTACCCTTGCCAAAAACGCCGCGCAGCTGTCAAAATTTTTTTCCCATTTCCGACATCACGTTCAGCTGGGGATATGTTTAGTCACTTATCGTTTAAGAACCGAGGTCAGTAAGATCGGTTTTTGCCACGGTCACGCGAACTTCAAAACCGCCGCCTTTATGTTCCGACACACCTTCTTTTAAGGTATCTCCCCAAACAGCAGATTTCTTCGCTTCAAGCCCTACTTTAAGATTACTGATTTGACCATCGTCGCTTATTTCAGCATAAACATACCACGGTCCTACGAGAGCCCACGACTTATCGCCGTCAGCATCTGTCTCAAGCGTATAAACGGCCTCATCTCCCTGTGCGTCGGCAGGTTCGGGCATCTCCGCGGTCAAAATCGCATAGGTGGCGGCGACGCGGACAGCGCGCTCGTTAGCTTCATCGGTCGCGGTTTGCGCCTTGTTGAGCGACGTCACGAACAGCGGCACCGCAATCGCGGTGAGGACGGCGATGATCGCCACGACGATCAGAAGTTCGGCAAGCGTAAAGCCCTTCTTCAATCTTTTTTTCATTGTTATTTCTCCTTATGAAAATTTAATTTAACGCCATCGGGACGCCATGACGTCAATGCCCATTGAAACTACATTGAATACCTTATTCTATGTACATTCTGTGATAAGTATACAATAAATCTACGCGTTTCGTCAAGCAAAATATAAAAAATATTCCGAAAAAAACGAAAATATTCTTCCGCAATGCCTTTTGACCCCCGAAATCGGGCAAAAAAAGTACATGGATTAAGGTATTCTACGTATGTTGCCCTATCCGATCTGCATAAAATAATCCCCGCGCGCAGCGCGGGAATTTTATTTCGGCGTTCGGGCCGTATCGAAGCGAAATATGAGAAAAAAACCGCCGAAAGGCGGTTTTTCATGATAACTTAATTTGATTTCAAACTTTTCAGAACACCGTTTTTTCGTCGTTTTCTCGTTTCAACAGGGCGAAGAAGTCCTCCTTCTTCATGGAACCGACGTCGCCTTCGCCACGGCGGCGCACGGAAACGGCGCCCTCCTCCACTTCTTTGTCGCCGACAACGAGTTTATAGGGAACCTTTTCATTCTCGGCGTCGAGGATCTTTCTGCCCAGCTTCTCCTTTCGGAGATCGGCTTCGGCGCGGAAACCCCTTGCGTTCATCTCGTCGGTGAGTTCCTGCGCATATCCGGCGGCGCGGTCGGTGATCGGAAGCACTTTCACCTGCACGGGAGAAAGCCATACGGGGAATTTGCCCGCATAATGCTCGATCAGGATCCCGATAAAGCGTTCGATCGAACCGAATACGACGCGGTGGATCATGATCGGACGGTGCTTGGCGCCGTCCTCGCCGACATATTCGAGTTCAAACCGCTGCGGCATCTGAAAATCAAGCTGAATGGTGCCGCACTGCCACGTCCTTCCGATGCTGTCTTGCAGATGAAAATCGATCTTCGGGCCGTAAAAAGCGCCGTCCCCCTCGTTGATCGCATAGGGAAGTTTGAGTTCGTCGAGCGCACTTTTCAGCGCGTTTGTCGCCGCTTCCCAATCTTCGTCGCTGCCCATGCTGTTTTCGGGACGCGTGGAAAGCTCTACGTGATATTTGAATCCGAAGAGCGAATAGACCTCGTCGATGATGCGGACAACGCCCTTGATCTCCGAAGTGATCTGCTCGGGCAGCATAAAGATATGCGCATCGTCCTGCGTGAAGCAGCGCACGCGCATGAGACCGTGCAGCTGTCCGCTCTTTTCATGGCGGTGCACAAGTCCGAGTTCTCCCATGCGAATGGGCAGATCTTTATAGCTGTGCGGCCAAAGTTTATAGACGAGCATTCCGCCGGGACAGTTCATTGGCTTGACCGCGCAGTCCTCCCCGTCGATCTTCGTCGTATACATATTATCTTTATAGTGATCCCAATGGCCGGAATTCTCCCAGAGGGAACGCGTCATGATCATCGGCGTCTGCACTTCGACATATCCCTCCCGGCGGTGGATCTGCCGCCAGTAGTCGATCAGAAGATTTTTGAGCACCATGCCGTTCGGCAGAAAGAACGGGAACCCCTTCCCCTCGTTGAGAAGCGCAAAGAGTTTGAGTTCCTTGCCGAGCTTGATGTGATCGCGCTTTTTCGCCTCTTCGAGCATGGCGAAATATTCGTCCATCTCTTCTTTCTTTGCAAACGCCGTTCCATAGATGCGGGTGAGCATTTTTTTCTTCTCGTCGCCCCGCCAGTAGGCGCCCGCGATCGAGATCAGTTTGAACGCCTTGATCTTCCCCGTCGAAGGAAGATGCGGGCCGCGGCAAAGATCGGTGAACGCGCCCTGCTTGTAGAAAGAGATCGTCTCGCCATCCGGAAGATCCCGGATCAGCTCCACTTTGTAGTTCTCGTGATATTTGCTCATGAGCGCGATCGCCTCCTCGCGGGAGAGCGTATACCGCTCGATCGGCAGGTTGCTCTTGATGATCTTCTTCATCTCCGCCTCGATCTTGGCAAAATCATCCATCGTAATGGGCGTTTTGAAGTCGACGTCGTAATAGAACCCGTTATCGATCACCGGGCCGATGGCAAGTTTGCACGTCGGATAAATCGTTTTCAAAGCCTGCGCGAGCACATGCGCGCAGGTGTGGCGATATACTTCGAGGCCCTCTTTCTCTTTGAGCGTTACGATCTCAAGAGAATCGCCCTCGTTCAGGGGCGTGCAGAGATCGGCAAGCCGCCCGTTGATCTTCGCGCACGCCGCGGCTCTTGCAAGTCCGTCCGAGATGGCCTGCGCCGCGTTCAGCGCCGTTGCGCCCTCCTCTAATTGCAGCAAATCGCCGTTTTTCAAAGTAATATTCATGGATCTTCCTCCGATTATGTCTGGCATAGTACTATGCAATTTTTCAAAAACAACAAAAACGTCCTTAAAAATCCCCTTTCGGGAGTTTTTAAGGACGCAATTCTCTGCGCGGTTCCACCTTAATTGCCCTGCCATGCAGGACCGCTCTTTCTATGTACTTTTTCGTAAAATAAAGCGGTTTCGCTTTCGCCGCTCTTTGAAGATCTTTCAGCCGGGGATCCTCTCTCTTTGAAACAGCCTGCGAAGCTACTTGTCTTTAAGTGATTCCATTGTATGCTTTTTTGCCCGTTTTGTCAAGAAAATATCGCCCGTTCGGCATAATATTTTTGCAGAAAATCGCCAAGTCCCTCTTCGACTTCTCCGAGACAGTAAACAAACCCCGCGTCGGAGAGCATGATCTCCGTCTCCACGTCCTCTTCGCCCGTAAGACGGCTCCTCCGCAGCGGGATAAAATTCTCCCCGAACACGACGTTCCCTTTGAGATAGACTTTGTTCTTGCTCTCGCCCACCAAAAATTCGCAGAACTTTTTCAGATCGGAGGAAGCGAATCCCTCCGGGATATATTCCACGATGCGCGACCACTTTTCCCGCAGGGCGCTCAAACGGAACGTGTAGAATCCGTCGATGCTGAAATTTTCGAAATTGCCGATCTTACTGCGGATATACGCTCTGTCGCCCTCGTAATCGGCTGCGATCAGAGCCGCGCTCAACAGCTTTTTTTCGCGTTTGGAGAGGCAGGCGTGCAGTTTTTCTTTCAGAAAAGCGTATTTGTAGCCGATCCCGACGATCTCCGTGAGCCGCTCTTTGATCTTGGAATAGGGCGCCTTCGTCGCAAGCCGCAGACGAACCGCCGCGCGTTCCCCGCCGAACATCAATTCTCCGCTGCCGCCCGAGCAGACAACTTCCCCCAAAACGCCGTTATATAAATAAGTAATAAAGGAGCTGCGCGCGCTCCCATCCGAGATGACGACTTCTTCCACACCCTTATTGTATGCGAAGCCGTTTGTTTTATTTATGCAAATCTTTCCGGGACATGTCCGTTTTGTAATTTTGCAAACAAAAATTCGGAATTTGTAAACTATTTTGGGAAATATCGGGGAGTCTGCTTGACTTTTCCATGGAATTATTGTAAAATACCGTACGTTATGGATATGAACCGCATTGAAAAAAAGTGGCAGCAACAGTGGGAAAAGGCGCACCTCAATCACTTCGATAAAAAATCCGACGCGCCGAAGTACTACGTTCTCGAAATGTTCTCCTATCCCTCGGGCGCAAAATTGCACATCGGTCACTGGTATAATTACGGCCCCACCGATTCTTTTGCGCGCTTCAAGCGCATGCAGGGCTACAACGTATTCCAGCCCATGGGATTCGACGCGTTCGGCTTGCCCGCGGAAAATTACGCGATCAAGACGGGCGTTCACCCCAAGGATTCCACCGAAAAGAACATCGCCACAATGGAACAGCAGCTCAAAGCAATGGGCGCCATGTTCGACTGGTCCGCGGAAATCAAAACCTGCGACGAATCCTATTATAAATGGACGCAGTGGATGTTTCTGCAACTCTATAAAAAGGGCCTCGCCTACCGCAAAGAGGCGCCCGTGAATTGGTGCCCCTCCTGCCAGACCGTGCTCGCCAACGAACAGGTCGAGGACGGCCGCTGCGAACGCTGTTCCACCGAAGTCGTGCGGAAAAATCTCACGCAGTGGTTCTTCAAAATCACGGAATACGCCGAGGAATTGCTCTCCGGCCTCGACAATCTCGATTGGCCGGAAAAGACCAAAACCATGCAGCGCAACTGGATCGGCCGCTCTACGGGCTGCGAGATCGAATTCGACTGCGAAAACGGCGAGAAGATCCGCGTTTTTACCACGCGATGCG
This sequence comes from uncultured Clostridia bacterium, assembly GCA_947589085.1. GTDB lineage: Bacteria > Bacillota > Clostridia > Christensenellales > Borkfalkiaceae > Gallimonas. Next base: position 119,725 of record CANPZD010000001.1, on the reverse strand, counting down.
ACACGGTATTCGGCGTGACCTACCTCGTTCTGGCGCCCGAACACCCCCTCGCAACGAAACTTACGACTCCCGAACAGAGAGACGCCGTGAACGCCTACATCGAATACGCTTCCAAGGCGAATGAGATTGAACGGCTCTCCTCCACGCGGGAAAAAACGGGCGTATTTACGGGTTCTTACGCCATTCACCCCCTCACCGGCCGGAAGATCCCCGTCTACCTTGCGGACTATGTGCTCGCTTCCTACGGCACCGGCGCGGTGATGGCGGTCCCCGCCCACGACGAACGCGACTTCGCGTTTGCAACCAAATACGGCCTTCCCATCGAAAAAGTCATTGAAAAAAAAGGCGGCGAGACCGAACTTCCCTACTGCGACGACGGGATCGTGAGCGGCTCTCTGGAATTCGACGGTCTGTTCGGCGAGGAAGCGCGGGACGCGATCGCCGCAAAACTTTCAAAACTCGGCAAGGGCGGGAAAAAAGTCAATTACCGGCTCCGCGATTGGTTGGTGTCCCGGCAGAGATATTGGGGCGCACCCATTCCGATCGTGCATTGCCCGCAATGCGGCGCCGTGCCCGTTCCGGAAAAGGACCTGCCCGTCCGGCTTCCCTACGACGTGGAATTCCGCCCGGACGGAAAATCCCCCCTCGCAAAACATGAAAAATTCATGAATACGACCTGCCCGAACTGCGGCAAACCCGCGATGCGCGATCCCGATACCTTGGATACGTTTGTCTGTTCGAGCTGGTATTATCTCCGCTATACGGACGCAAACAACGAGAAAGCGCCCTTCGACAGGGACGCCGCGGACAAGCTCATGCCCGTCGATACCTACGTCGGCGGCGCGGAACACGCCTGCATGCACCTTTTATATGCCCGCTTCTTTACAAAAGCGCTCCGCGATCTGGGCTATCTGGATTTCGATGAACCGTTCAAACGCCTTGTGCATCAGGGCGTGATCCTCGGCCCCGACGGCAACCGCATGAGCAAATCGCACGGTAACGTCGTCTCGCCCGACGATTATGTGCAGCAGTACGGCGCGGACGCTTTCCGCCTCTATCTCATGTTCGGCTTCTCCTATACCGAAGGAGGCCCCTGGAACGACGACGGGATCAAGGCGATCTCCCGCTTTATGGACCGCGTCGAAAAAATCGTGCTCAAAATCAGAGATCTCAGATCCGAGGCCGAACCGTACGGATCCGAGGAAAAAGCGCTCGACTATGCGAGGAATTTTGCCATTTCCCGCGTGACCAAAGATCTCGAAGCGTTTTCGTTCAATACCGCGATTGCACGGCTCATGGAACTCGTCAACGCGCTCGTCAAATACGACGCCCTCGCGCAGAAAAATGCGGCTCTCATGAAAGCGACCGCAAAAGATCTCGTTCTTCTTCTCGCCCCCTTCGCGCCGCACTTCTGCGAAGAACTCTGGGAACAGCTCGGAAATAAGACCTTCGTTTTCGAAGAGGCCTATCCAAAAGAAAATCCCGAGGCCCTCGTCCTCGACGAAAAAGAGTACGCCGTTCAGATCAACAGCAGGATCGTCTGCAAGGCAATGTTCCCGAGCACCCTCTCGGAACACGATCTTGAAACCGGCGCCCTCGCCTTGGAGGAAGTGCAAACAAAACTCGCCGGGAAATCCGTCAAAAAATGTATTGTCGTTCCCGGCCGCCTCATCAATCTCATCGTCGGATAAACCCCGATTCAAGCGGCTTACAGAGAAAAAAATATAAAAAACACAGTATTATGCGAGACATAATACTGTGTTTTTTATTGAATTTTAACGTTTTAACCGTAAATTTCCCGCATGATATGCCCGGCATACGCCCTTGCGACGTTGACGCCCGTTACCCCCTCGATCCCGCCGAAAAAGGCATTGGAATTGACTTCGCAGACGAGCCAGCCGTCTTTCCCGAAGAGAAGGTCGATCCCGCAGTAGTCCAACCCGAGCCGCGCGGAAACTTCCCTGCACAGGGCGCGCATCTCCCCCGTCGCTTCGAATTTTTTTCCTTGCCCGCCCACGGAGATATTCGAACGGAAATCCGACTCATGCGTGCGCAGCATACAGGCGACGATCTCCCCCGCCACGCAGATCGCGCGCACATCTCTCCCGCTGCTCTCCGCGACAAATTTCTGATAGAGATGCGGCAAAAGTTTGAGCCGCTCGGAGATCTTCTCCAGCGAGGCTCTGTCCCGCACGAGATAGACCTGCTTGCCGAGCGAACCGAAGTTCTCTTTTACGACGAGCGGATAGCCGAGCCTGCGCTCCGTCTCATCCAGCAGCGTTCCGGAAACGGGCCGCTCCGGCGTATAGCACAACAGCGACGAAATCGTCTCGGGCATGGGAAAGCCTTCGAGCGCGAGATACGTGAGCATCTTGTCGTCGCAAATTTCGATCGCATTCGCGCGGTTGAAGAGCCGCATCCGCTTTTCCAAAGCTCTTGCCGCATATTTATCCTTATCGAGGAACACGCAAAAATCCCCGTCCCGGGAGAGCGCCCCGGGAGAGTTGCGCACGATCTCCGCCCGCACGCCGTATTTTTCGAGTTCCTCGCGCAATCTGTTCGGCTGATTGAGTTCTGCCGCGGACTGCGTATAGGCATTGACAAGAATGATCGCCTGCTTCACTGATCTTTTCCTCATAAAGAAACGGGGATCTCCCCCGTTTCTTTGTTAAAACGCTACCCGGAGAACGGATTCCACGCGGGCAAATCCCGTACCGTCGAGTTTTTGGATCGCACTCATGACGGAACGCTCGTGCGTCTCGTGCGTGGCGAGCACAAGCGTCGCCTTGCCTTCGCACTTGGATCTCTGGATCAGCTCCACGATCGAGATCCCGTACTTCCCGAGAACGGCCGCGATCTTGGCAAGCACGCCCGGCTCGTCGTCCACGGTGAGGCGAAGATAATATGCGCTCAAAAAGTCCTCTGCAAATTTCGTATCTTTATCCGGCGTCTTTGTGTTCTTGAACGTGGAATACCGATGTTCGCCGTGCGTGGCGGAAAAGATAATGTCCGATACGATGGCGCTGGCCGTCGGCAATTCGCCCGCCCCCCTGCCGTAGAGCATGATGTCTCCGACGGAATCGCCCGTAAGAAACACGGCGTTGAAGCTGCCCTCGACGGAAGCAAGCGGATGATCTTTCCGCACAAACGTGGGATGCACGCGCACTTCGACGCCCGCATCGGTATTTTTCCCGATCGCAAGCAATTTAAGACGATACCCGAGCGCGTTGCCGTCCGCGATATCTTCCTGCGAAACGTTCGTGATCCCCTCCCGGAATACTTTGGAAAAGGGAACTTTGGTATGAAACGCCAGCGAGGACAGGATCGAGAGTTTATACGCCGCGTCGAACCCTTCGACGTCTGCCGTGGGATCCGCTTCGGCATAGCCGAGTTCGCGCGCCTCGCGCAGCGCTTCCTCATAGCCGATCCCTCGCTCGGTCATCTGGGTCAGAATATAATTGGTCGTGCCGTTGATGATCCCCATGAGACAGGAAATTTCGTTCGCCTGCACGCCGTCAAGAAGCGTTCGGATGATCGGAACGCCTCCCACGCAGCTCGCCTCGAAATACAGGCCGGCGTTGTGCGTTTTGGCCGCAAGTTCCAGTTCGTGAGAATGCTTACAGAAGAGTTCCTTGTTGGATGTGACGACCGTCTTGCCCGCATGAAGCGCCGCAAGCACGAACTCCCGCGCGGCTTCCGTGCCGCCGATGCACTCCACGACGACATTCACGTCGGGATTGAGCACGGCTTCCGCCACGTTCGCGGCGACGATCTCCTCGGGGATCCCGAGTTTCCGGATCCGTTCGGGATTTGTTTCCAGAACGCTTTCTACGGTGATATCGAGGTTCTGCGTTCTCTGATAAAACGCGCGATGTTGGGTCAGGACCCGATAGGTCCCGCCGCCCACAACGCCGAGTCCGAGAATAGCTACTCCGATTTTTCTCATTTCTTTTCCTCCGGGCTGTTCAATTCGTATAAATATTTCAGGCCGTTGAGCGTCAGCATTTTATCGACAATATCGATGCACTTCGTCTCCTGCGCCATAATTTCCGAAAATCCGCCCGTTGCGATCGTGAGAACGTCGGACGTTTTCAGCTCTTTTTTGATTTTTTTGACAATATATTCGACGAGACCGGCAAATCCATACACGACGCCCGCCTGCATGTTTGTGACGGTATTCGTCGCGATTACGCTGCCGGGCGCCTCGATCTCGACGCGCGGAAGCTTCGCCGTGCCCGAGACGAGGCTGTCCAGCGAACCTTTGATCCCAGGCGCGATCACGCCCCCGATAAATTCGCCCGCTTCGTTGAGAACGTTGAACGTCGTCGCCGTGCCGAAATCGACTATGATCATCGGCTTTCCGCAGCCGTACCCCATGAGCGCCGCCACATTGTTCACGACGCGGTCCGCGCCCACTTCTTTGGCGTTGTCTGCGCGCATTTTCAGCCCCGTTTTCAGCCCCGGGGCGATTTGTTTGGGCGAAATTCCGAGATACACCTTGAGCATGTGCTCGACGGTATAATCGAGCGAAGGCACGACGGAGGAAAAGATCCCGCCCGTAAAGCTCTTCGGCGAGACGCCGTTGAGGGAGAGCATCTGCGAGAGCTGCACGCCGTACTCATCCGACGTCTTTTTGAGATCCGTCGCCACGCGGAAGGAAAATTTCAAATCGTCCCCGTCGAACACAGCATATTTTATGTTGGTATTGCCAACGTCTATACAAATAATCACGATTGTTGTTCCGTTTGCTCTTTTGCGGGTTCCGCATTCTCCGAAGCGGAATGCGATTTTTCAGACTTTTTTTGTTTGATCGACTTCTCCGCGACAAGAACGACGCGGTGAATGGCGGGCGCAAGCACCAGATTGATCGCAAATTCGATGATGAAGTTCCACCCCGCACAGCCGATGAAAAGGAAATAGACGACTTCGTTCATCGAGCCGATTTCGGCCACCTTGGCGATCGTGCCGCTTATGATCAGGCAGCCGACGATAAACAGCCCCGTGTTCATAATGGGCGCAGACAACGAAGCGACGATCGCCGCAACAAATGTATTCTTGCGTGCGATGAGTTTGTAGAGAAGCGCGGGAACGACGCCCGCCGCAACGCCCTTTACGAGGCAGATGATCACGGTCATCGCGGGACTGTCCGCAAGAAGCGCGGCAGTGAAAACGTCCGCGCCCGCAACGCCGTACATGAGCACGATGAACCCGAACGCGAATCCCAGAAGTGCGCCCGCGATCCAGCCGAGAAGGATCCCGCCGAGCACGATGGGCACAAGCACAAAGCTCAAACTCGTCGCGCCGATACGAAAGAACCCTCCGCAACATTGCAACACGATCACCAGCGCGAGAAGCACGGCAAAATAGGCAAGGTTGCGCGCGGAAAAGCCTTTTTTCATATTCAATTACCTCCATCGGATTTCCGTTCCGGAATATCCGTAGACAAAAATTATTCGAACTGCCCGAAGCGGATACGGCCCGAAGTGACGTTCCGCCGCATGGAAAGTTCTTACCTATTATATCAAACCCGTTCGATTTTGGCAAATGAATGAACGGCCCTCGGAACATTTTTCTGCCGGCTCGGCATAGGATATGATATAAAACCGCAGAAATCAAATCACTACATACTCTGCGGCGCATAAAGGAGGAAAAACTATGTCTTGCTTGAATGGCAACAGCTGCCTTTGGACTCTCATTATCCTGCTTCTTCTCGGAACGTGCGGAACCAACGTGCTTTCTTCGAGAGCGCTCACGGGTTGCGGCTGGCCGCTCCTCGTCGCGATCGCTTACTGCCTGGGTAAGAACGGCGGCCTTTCCGAAGTCTTTTCGAGACTTGGCGGCGGCTGCGGTTGCAACAACGGCTGAAAGTTTCGAATCCGATTCCGTAGAGAAATTCCCGCGCCTGTGCGCGGGAATTTTCATATTTATGATTCGATTCGCAAAAGGGCAACGAGCGTTTTGGCGTCGCGGATCTCCCCCCGTTCCGCCATCTCGCGGGCCTCTTCGAGCGGCACCCATGCGACGTCGAGAAATTCGTCCTCATCGGGATGACTTTCTCCCTCCCGCATGCCTTCCGCACGGAACAGATAGATCTTTTCGTTCGAAAATCCCGGAGAAGAATAAAAGACCGAAAGCAGCGCAAGGCGCTCCGCTTTCACGCCCGTTTCCTCTTCCAGCTCGCGCGCCGCGGCCGAAGCGGGATCCTCCCCGGGGATCAATTTCCCCGCCGGCACTTCCCAGAGCGCCTCGCCGCAGGCATAGCGGTACTGTTTTACCAGCGCGACCTTGCCCGCTTGCACGCACAAAACGCACACCGCGCCCGGATGCTCGACGACTTCCCTCCGGCATTTTCTGCCATCGGGGAAAACCGCCTCGTCCCGTCTCAACGTTACGATCGTTCCCCGGTAAAGATACTCCTTGCGGAGAGGCTTTTCTTCGACCACCATGCGATCACAATTCTCCCGCGAGCCTGAATACGGCCGCGCTGCTCTCCGATTCTCCGCCGATGTAATGCAGAAAATAGCGATAGCCGGCGAGCTGCCCCGAGAGCAGGCCGACGTCCTTCTTCTCAGCAGCGCTCATGAGGCCCGAAAAGATCAGTTCGGCCGCGGCGCGCTCTTCCTCGCGCAAATTCATCTTTTCCACGCGCGCCTTTTCGGCGGGCAGCAGCGCCGCGATCCCCGCAATGCGTTCGCCCTGCGGATCGGCGCCCGTCCTTCCCCCCTTTGCCGCTTCGGGAAAGCAGTCGCAGACGATATCCCGGAACGGCTTTACCACGCGTTCGGCAAAAACCATGTAACTTGCCGTATAGCTGCCGTCCACATAAAAATATTTCAGAAGAAAATCGTTGAGCGAAATGCTGCCGGCGTCGATCTCGACGAACAGGCAGAATACAAACGCCAGAATTTCGCTCCGCTCCACGGGAAGATAGGCTCGTCCGCGATTCCATCCGTCGCGGGCGGGAGCGCGCAGATACGCTTTTTTGGCAGTGGGATAGTCGAAATCCTGCGCGACGGCCGTAAAAAGTTCCGTGAGTCTGCGGCTCGCGGCGATCGCCGCAAGCGCTTCGGAAACCTTATTTTCCGCGACAAGAAATTTTCCGTCGACAAGCTGCGTGCAGATACGCAAAAACGTTCCGATCCGTTCGTTTTCCGAATCCATTTTTTCCTCCGTTCCGATCCAACAGGTCTGCTTTTTTTCTATTATAACATGAATTCCAAAATAATTAAAGAATTTTTGCGGAAATATCTTGATTTTACAAAAGATTTTATGTATAATAGGATAACAAATAAATTCCTTCCGCCGCGGGGTGGCTTCTTGGGCGTAGCTGACGGGTCGCTTTCATACAAGCGGCTTATTTCATCTTTCCGCCCGCACGCGGGATTTACGTAGGAAACTCATGCAGTTCAAAGGCGAAACTTCGGTCAATAAGTTAATCATTCTTTTCGTTTTCGATAAGATGGAGAGTCCGCTTTCCGAGCGTACTCTTCTCGATATCTGCTCTTCGTCGAACGATTGGATCCACTATATGGACTGCGTTGTGCTCATTCATAAATTGCTGGACGACGGATTTATCTGCCAGATCCCCGGCGAGGATGAACCGCTCTACGCCATGACCACCGAGGGAAGAGAGACGCTCGCCAACTTCTACGTCACGATCCCCAAATCCTCGCGTGAAGAGATTTCCCGCTTTGTGAAAAACAACTCTTCCCGCATCCGCACCCGGCAGGACTGCAAGGCGGATTACTTTCAGAACAAGGACGGAACGTATACCGTCTTTCTGAAGATCCTCGCGCCCGTGCAGCCCATGCTCGAACTGAAATTTGTCGTTCCCGATAAAAAATCCGCAAATACGATCTATAAAAAATGGGAGGACAAAGCATCGGAACTGTATTCCGTTGTCTATGAAACACTCGTCGATTAAGGAGATTCGCTATGATTACATATTCCACGAAGGGAACTTGCTCGAAACAGATCGTCTTTGAGCTGGACGCAGAGAACAAGATCCGCAATCTGAAATTCATCGGAGGATGCAGCGGCAACCTGCAAGGGATCGGAAAACTCGTCGAAGGCAGAACGCCCGACGAAGTCGTTCCCCTTCTGAAAGGCATCCGCTGCCGTCAGAATACATCCTGCCCCGATCAGCTCGCACAGGCGCTCGAACCCTATCTCTCTTCCAACAAAAGCTGACGTTTTTTACGCCGCCCCAAAAAATCTCGGGCGGGCGGATCCTATGACGGCAAAAGCGTTCACGCGGCCGCGTGAACGCTTTTTTGTGCAAAAAATTTCCGAAAAGTCCGCAAAAATCAGTGGCAGCCTCTGTAAATCGCGGCCAATCCCCCCTCCGCCGTTTCGCGGTAGCGTTCCGAGAGATCTTTCCCCGTCTGATACATCGTTTCGACGACGGTATCAAAAGAGATCTTCCGCGTGCCCGCAAGAATCTTCGCAAGCTGCGCGGAGGAAAGCGCGCGCATCGCCGCGACGGCGTTCCGCTCGATACAGGGGATCTGCACATAGCCGCCCACCGGATCGCACGTCAGCCCGAGCTGATGTTCGAGCGCGATCTCGGCCGCATACTCCGTTTCGGCGACCGAAGCTTCGAACAGACGGCTGATCGCGGCCGCCGCCATCGCCGTCGCCGTCCCCACTTCCGCCTGACAGCCCGCCTCCGCGCCGCTGATCGAAGCGTTCTGTTTGACCGTGACGCCGACAAGTCCCGCCGCGGCGAGCGCCGCGACAATGCGTTTTTCCGAATAACCGTGCTTGGTCGAGAGATAATACAGAACGGCAGGAAGGATCCCGCTCGCGCCGCAGGTCGGCGCCGTCACGATGGTGCCTCCGGCCGCGTTTTCTTCCGCCGTGGCGAATGCGAACGCGCACAGCAGCCGCTGTTCCCGCGCCTCCGGTTCTTCGTCCTCCGGCACCGTCTCGAAGAGAGTTCTTGCCTTGCGCTCCACGCCGAGCTTGCCCGGCAGCTTTCCGCAGGCGCGCAATCCCCTCAAGATCGTCTCCCGCATCGATTTCCACACGGAGAGAAGAAATTCTCCGATCTTTTCATCTTCAAACGCAGATACGACCTCGTCCAAAGAGCAATTCCGCTCTTTGCAGTATCGCATGATCTCCCCGAAATCGGCGAACGGATAAACTTCGCGCACGGGCCGCGCCGGCTCTCCTTCCGCGCGCACCGTGCCGCCGCCCACCGAGAGATACCGGATCTTTCCCAACATAGCTCCATCCGCGCCGTAACCGCAGATCTCCAGCACGTTCGGATGCGGAAGATCCGTTTGTTCGCAATCGAAGATCACTTCGCAGGGTTTTGGGGCAAAGGCTTGGATCAAGGCTTCGTCCGTCAAGTGCCCCTTTCCCGTATGCGCCAAAGAGCCGTACAGCACGACAGAAAAACGCACCGCGGAAGGATATTTTTCGAGAAAATCCTGCGCGGCGCGCACCGGCCCCATCGTATGCGAACTCGAAGGCCCCTTTCCGATTTTATAGAGTTCTCTCAGCGATTCCATCCGGCTCCCTCCGCGCAAAAACGTATCTTCCCTGCGCCGATCTTTCCGCAGCAGACGGAATTTTTACAAAACAGCGCATACTGTGAACGATATGATCTTTTTGTACGTATTATTTTCCGTCTATATCCTCGCCGTAAACTTTTACGGCATCCGCTTCGCCAAAGCCATGCGGGACGGCGACGATACGGGCAACTCCCGCGCGGGCGACGGAAAACTCGTGCTCACCGCTTTGCTCGGCGGCGCGATCAGCATCTATGTCACCCTGCTCGCGATGCGGTATCGGATCAACAGCATGACGCTCATGATCTTTTTGCCCGTCATTGCCGTTCTCAATATCTATTGCTTTTTTATGGCCTTCCGCAGCATTTACATGTTTATGTAGAGGCCCTATTCTCTGAAATTCGCTTCCAGCCACTTGGCGACGCCGTCCTCTTCGCTGTAACCGACGACGGCCGTCGCCTTTGCTTTGAGCCAATCATCGGCATTCAGCACGGCATATTTTTCGTCGCAGACGTCGAACATGTCGGAATCGTTGGACGTATCGCCGAAACATACGACGCGTTCGCAGCCGAGATACTGCTTCAAAAACCGCACGCCGGACGCCTTTGTGGCCGCACGCGGAGAAATTTCCATCCAAAAATCGCTGGAATAGGTTTCCGGATGAAAGATACAGATAAATCTCGAATCGTATTTGAGCACATTCCAGGCCTCCTCCAGCTGACTGCGGGGGCCGATACATTTGAAATAAAAGATATGTCCCGCCAGAAGTTCCTGCTCGGTGCGGGCCGGCCAAAGCCGATCGTCGCCCTCTCTGCGGAACAGATATCTGCGGATGCCGGGCGTCTCGCCGCCCGCATACCACACAAGGCGTTCTTTCCCTTCCGCCGCGCTGAACACGATGAATGCGATCTGCCTTTCCCGGAGCACGGAAAAGACATACCATTTCCAATCCTCTTCGAAAAACGAGCAGAATAGCGGCTCATTCTTGACAAAATCATAGATAAGCCCGCCGTTGTAGAGGATCACGGGCATGCGGATATGCACCCCCTCGACCGCCCGCTGCGCGCTCTTGGCGGAACGCGCCGTCGCATAAGTGAACAGCATGCCGCGGTCGATAAGCCCGTTGAGTCTCTCCCGGCTGTACGCAGAGACGCGCTCTTCCTTTGTAAGAAGCGTCCCATCCAGATCGGTCACATATAAAGTCTTCATGCGCGTTTGAACCCTTCTGTTTATAACCATATTATAACATAAAGCCCGCAAAAATTACACACAAAAACGATAATTTCGTAAAAAAATTCTGCAAGCGGATCGTTCCTTGCAGAATTTTTGAAAAACGAACAAAACATGCCTTGCGCAAGGCTCCGCGCGCGGGACGCGGGATCCCGCGATTTTACAGCGAAAATACCGCTTTTACGGCGTTTTGATACGTCGAATTGATGAAATCGATGACTTTCTGCGATTTCAATGCTTTGAGAAGCGCCTGAATTTTCGGGTTCGTTTCATTCCCCCGCTTCACGGCGATCACATTCGCATAGAGCTGCGCCGCGTCGCCCGTATCGTTTTCAAAGGCAAGCGCGTCGGCGGATTTCAGACCGGCCTGAAGCGCGTAATTCCCGTTGACAACGGCGAGCGTTCCGTTTGCGGACTCCGCAAGAAGCAGCGCAACCGTCGGCGCGTCCACCGGCTTTACCGTGTTGCCTTTGCTGTCGCCGATGTCGTTTACGGTGAGCGCCTCGGAAAATTCCGCGTTCTTCAAATCGATGTATCCCTCGTCCTGAAGCAAGTAGAGCGCGCGCGCAAGATTGGATCCGTCGTTGGGAATGAGGATCGTGCGCCCCGTCTTATTCGCGTCGTAATCTTCGGGGGAAACCTCTTTTCCGTAAATGCCGAACGGCTCGTAATGGATCTTATCCACCGCAACAAGATCGGTGTTGTATTGCGCGTTGAACGTATTGAGATAGGGCGTGTGCTGGAAATAATTCGCGTCGAGGCTGCCCTCCCAAAGCGACGTGTTGGGCGTGATGTAATCGTCGAAGATCTTTACTTTCAGCCGATAGCCTTCCGCCTTCAGGTCCTCTTTGATGACGTTCAGGATCTCCGCGTGCGGCGTTTGGCTCGCCCCCACCGTGATGGTGTTCGCGCTGTTTCCGCAGGCGGTGACAGAGACCGCCAACGATGCGGTGAGCGCTGCCGTAGCAGCAAATGCAAGTAGTTTTTTCATGATTTGATATCTCCTTTTTGATTTTTTATTTCGAATTTTTGATTTTTTTGATGCGGCTGCGCCTTATGCGCTTATCCGTCGCCCTTGCAAGGTACATTCCCAGCTCCTGAACGACCTGAACTATGATGACGATGAGCGCCACGCACAGCCAGATGACGTCCTGCGCGTTGGAGGGCCGCGCCTGCGTGACGGCCAGCGCGCCCAATCCGCCGCCCGCGATCGTGCCCGCCATGGCGGAATACCCGAGGATCGTGACCGTGGAGATCACGCCTCCCACGATCAGAGAAGGTTTGGCTTCCGGAAGCAGGACTTTGCGGATGATCTGAAAATTGCTCGCGCCCATCGAGCGCGCCGCTTCCACGACGCCTCTGTCCACCTCCTTGACGGACGACTCCACCATGCGCGCAACATAGGGCGCCGCCGCCACGATCAGCATAAAGATCATGGCGCCGTTGCCGATGCTCGTTCCCACGACGGCGCGCGCGACGGGAATGAGCGCAACGATCAGGATGATGAACGGAATGCTGCGGAAGATATTTACGATCAATCCGACGATTTTATTCAGCCAAGCGATGGGTTTCAGTCCGTTTTTATCCGTCACGCAGAGAAGAATGCCGAGCGGCAGTCCGATCAGATAGGCAACCGCCGTTGCGGCCGCCGTCATATACAACGTCTCCCACACGCCGAGCAGAAAGCCCTCCGCGCCGAGCTGTACGAACAACTTGCTCATTCAGATCTCCTCCTTGAAAATCACGCCGTGCTCCGACAGATATTTTCTGCCTCTCTTCGCCTGACCCTCGTCGTCCGGCAGCGTAATCACCATGTGCCCGAACGTTTTGCCGTCGATGTTTTTCGTATCCGCATAGAGAATATTTACGGCGATCCCGCAATCGAGCGCAAGTCCCGAAATGATCGGCGTATCGGAATTCTCCCCCTGAAACACAAGGCGCAGCTTAGTCCCGCTCCCGCTCTTTGCCGAACGGATGAGGTTGGGAATGATCAGCTCCTTTGCGATCTCCGACTGCGGGAACGAAAACACGTCCTGCACCTTGCCGCATTCCGCAATGCTGCTCCGATCGATCACGGCGACCTCGCTGCAAATGCTCTCGACGACGCGCATTTCGTGCGTAATCACGATGATCGTCACCCCCAGCGTCTGATTGATCCGGCGCAGAAGTTCGAGGATCGAGTTCGTCGTATTCGGATCGAGCGCGCTCGTCGCTTCGTCGCACAGAAGATATTTCGGGTTCGTCGCCAAGGCCCGCGCGATCGCCACCCGCTGTTTCTGCCCGCCCGAGAGCTGCGAAGGATAGGATCTCGCACGATCGGCCAATCCCACAAGTTCGAGCAATTCGTTCACCCGCGCACGCGCTTCCTCTTTTCCCATGCGGCGAAAGACCGTTCTTGTTTTTCCGTTTTTGTCCCTGATCTCCCTGCGCATTCGGGAAATTTCAAGCGGGAACCTGACGTTCTCGAATACCGTCCTTTGTTCGAGTAAATTGAAATTCTGAAAAATCATGCCGATATTCTGCCGGATTTGGAGAAGCCGCGACTTTTTTACTTTCGTGAGATCCTCTCCGTCGATCACGACCTGCCCGCTCGTGGGGCGTTCCAGAAGATTGATGCACCGCACCAACGTGCTCTTCCCCGCGCCGGACAGGCCGATGATCCCGTATACGGAACCGTCCTCGATGCGAAGGTCGATATCATCCAGCGCAACGATCGGGCCGTTCGCGGATGAGAAAATTTTTCCGAGATGAATGAGTTCTATCATAAAATCCCTCAAAAAGACAATAAAAAACCGCCCGGGCATAAAAAACCCGAGCGGAATTGTGACAAAGAGCTTATCGCCGTTTCACTGCATCGGCAATCGGCCCGCACATTTCTGCCCGGGGAGCTAACATTCGCATGAGATTGGATTTGCCGATGATGAATTGCATAATTCTGCCTCGGCGGCATCGCCGCCTCTCAATTTTTTCTCATTATAATCGCATTCCGACGCCCTGTCAAGCAAATTGACGCGGCTATTTGAAAAAATTTTTCGGGATTTTTCCGCCTCGCCGTCACGCCGTCCGCCCGCCCGAACGGCCGAACGGGAGTTTGTATCTGCGCAGAACGATCCCCGCAAAATACAGAACAAGCGCGGCGATGAGAAGTCCTTGCCGTGGATCGTCGACGCGATGCGCAAGGCCGTTCTCCGCAAAGACCGCCTCGGCGTCATAGACGAATTTGCTGTAAGAAAGTCCGTCCGCCGCCTGCCGCGTCGAGAGCGCGGCAAGAAGTTCCTGCCCCGCTGCATACGGATCCGCCCTGCCGTCGTATTCCTTCGAATAGGAAAACGGCCGATACAATTCGACGGTCTCCAAAAGCGCGTCTGCGGGAATATCCGCAAGGCTTCGGACGGCGCCGTCCATGAAATCGAACTCCTTCTTTACTTTCAGAAGCTGCACCGTGTACACCCCGACTTTCGGGTTTTCGAACACAAAGCGGTTCCCGCCCAAAGAAAGCGCGCTCAGATCGAACTTTTGAGGCTCCTCCGCGGCGTCGGGGGAAAGCACGAAGGCAACGAGTTTCGCGTCCTCTTCTTTCGCATCGAAGCCGTAAACGTTGACCTGCGTGGAAAAGTTGTTGTCCGAAAGCGTCGCCTCGATGTCGGGCGCCGCGGCCGGTTTGACCTGCCGAAGAAGAGATGCCGCAATGTTGTTGAGCAAAATCTTGCCCGTCTCCTTTTCGAAAAGCTCTTTCGACCACACGCCCTCGAGATCGATCAGAATGCTCCCGACCTTGCCCGCGCCGAGCGTCCACTGCGCATAGAGCGGCGAACCCTCCGCAAGCAGGGGAACGGTTACGGTTTCATCCACCTTCGGCCGGCTCGGAAAATACCCGCCGAGCGTGAGCGCCTTGAGATCTAAATTGGTGAGATCCCCCAGCACTTCGGAGGAACGCTCTCCCATCCGGGGATTGTAGCTGTCGTAACCGATAAAGCCGAGTTCGTCGAGCCGCATGTCCTTGCGGACGGTCCCCCGCCATCCCGGATAGGTGTCGCGGGGAATGAGCACGTGACTTCCGTTTCCGTATCCCGCAAGTTTCTGCATGTTGCCGACGTTGATCTCATATCCTTTCACGTCGTAATCGTGGTTGAAATAATAGAGTTCGCCGTCGATGACGCGCGTCCGCCTGTAATAGGTCACGACCGTCAGAGAGATCCCAAGTTTTTCGGCATTTTCCACGGCCTTCCCGTAGGTGGCGAAGTTGTCTCCCGGACCGCCGTCGGAGAGAAGGACGATGTGCTTGCGCGCAACGTTGGAGGGCGCGAGCGTCAGCATGCTTACCGCCTGTTGCAGAGCGGGCGCATATTTCGTACAGGCGTTAAAATCATAGAAGTCCTTCCATTCTTCCAGCGAGGCTTTCAGCTCATCCTTTTGCGTTAAGGGACGGAGAGGATCGACCTCGGAATAGGTATCCTGCAGCGTGATGATCCCGGCATAGTCCCGCGGTTCGAGGTCGTATTCCAGAACGTCCTGCGCCTCGCGGATCGCCGTGCGAAGGGGGCCGCTCGGGGTCGCCATGGACGACGAGACGTCGAGTACGAACACGACGGCAACGGCGGGCTTATACTCTTCGACGGTGACGGGCAGCATGGAGGCAAACACGGAGCCTTTGAGATCCTCTTCGAGATAGCTGTGCCGTACGGGAACTTCGACGTCGGACTCCCGGAATTTCGGCTCCATCATGATATCGCCGTTCCCGTCCTTTTGGAAGCCGCCGACCGTGAACAGTCCCCCGCCCAAATCGTTCACATATTGATAGAGCGCGTTCTGAAAGTTCGCCGTCATATCTTTCTGCGCGCTGTTGTAGAGGATGACTTCGCTGTATAACGAAAGTTCCTCCGCCGTCATATCTCCTGCGTTTTGCAACGTTTCGGTCTCGATGACGAGGCCTTCCTCCGCCGTCTGTTCGAGAGAGGATCGCAGCAGCGCGGATTCCCCCTCATACGTTTCGAGAATGAGAAGCCTGTTGCTCTCCGCCACCTCGAAATAGGAACAGAAAACGTTGTTCTCTTCCGTTTCGTCCCCCGCCACCTCCAATCGAAGCGCGATCTCGTGGAACCCCGTGCTTTCAAACGAATGCTTCAGAACAAGCTCCTGCGTGCCCGCTTTGAGGTCTGCGCGGATGCTGCCCTCCTTTTCGTTGCCCTGCTCGTCGGTGTCCGTATATGAGAGGACGGTCTCGGCGGAAAAGGAACTCTTCACGGTCACAGAAAATTCGAATTCCCTGTTCGCAAAGAGCGACTGCGCGGGAGAATTCACCCCGAGAATGGAGGTATCGGCAAGATAGCCGTCTGCGAAGAAAGAAGTTTCGATCTGCACGCCGTCGCGCGTAAGGGCCTTCGCCGCCCCGACGGCGTCTCCGTCCGTCTCCAGCCCGTCGCTCAATATGAGCACCTTTGCATGCGACGGATCGGAAATCAGAGAGACGGCGCCGGGCGTGGGATCCCATGCGAGCCGCAGGGCGGACGCAATGTCCGTCGCACGGTCGGAAGGACTTTCCGAGACAGCGGCAAGATACTGCGCGTACGCCGATTCCGCGTCATGTTCCCCCATTTCGAGCGCGATTTTTTGCCCGTAGCCGAAGAGCACGACGGCGACGCGGCATCGCCCGCCGTTCGCTTCGAGCACGTCGCGGACAAAGCCGTCCATGGCTTCCCGCTGTCCTTTGGCCGTATCGGACCGATCCACGAGGATCACAAGCTCGGCGGGATCGTTCGGCTCGTCGTATTCGACGCGGATCCCCGCGAGGGCGAAAATACAGCACGTCGCGGCCGCGCATTGCAGGATCGCGGAGAGCACGCGGTTGACCGTGACCCGCGATCCCTTTTTCTTTCCGATAAAAAAGAGGGCAATGATCGCCGCAAATACCGGAACGATGAGAAAAAGCAGCCACGGGCTGACCGAAAACGTCACGCTTGCGTTCATTTGACCCTCCTTATATGATATATTTGTATTGCATGCACCACTCCGCGATCATGAGCGCGAGCGCCGCGACCGCCAGCCACAGAAAAATATCCGAACCGTTTTCGGCCGTGAGTTCGCGGTTGTCGAGTATGATGCGGAAATCGGACGTCGCAAAGAGTTCGCTCTCCGCGGCGGGCGCGTGCACGTATGCTTTGCGGATCTCGTCCGGCTTTTCAAGCCCGAAGCTCGTCCTGAACGCATAGGTTCCGACGTCGCGGAAAGAAAATTCCGCGGGAAACTCCGTAAAATTCTGCGTCTGCGCTCCGTGGGAAACTTCGAGCGTCTCCCCCTTGCAGCACAGCTCCGTGCTTTCGCCGTAATCGAAATCGCTTTTCGCAAGGGTGAGCGGCATGAAGTAGTCGAGAAGATCGTAGAGAAAGATCTGAAACTGTTCGCCGTAAAAATCGGACATGTTGATGCTGAACGGCAGCACCACGAATTTGGACGACGGAGTATTCTTCACAAGCATGACGGGATCGCCGCCCACCGAGAGGATCGGCTCGAACAGCGAGTCTTTCTCTGCAGACAGCCTCTTGTACTGCGTAAGGCCGATCTTTGCGGGATCCATGTACCGAAGCAGCGGATGATCCGTCCCCGCGCACGTCGTGAGCGCGCCGAGCGAGACGGTCTCCCGTACGGATAATCCGAGCGGCGTCGAAGAAAGCGTCTCGTCGGGGTCGACGAGCAGTACAACGCCGTCCCGCGGAAGTCCCGCTTGCAGGATCTCGGGCGGGATCGAATGTTCGAAGATGTAGAAATCGTAACCCGCGTTCTCCGCCTTCATGCCCTGTTCCGTATAGATCTCCCGGAAAGAGATGGCGCGCGTCTTTCCCATATTGTTTGCAAGATTGTTGAAGCCGAATTGCCAGAATACCTTGGACATCTTGCTCCAATATTCCACTTTGACCGCGTCGCGGACGCCGCCGTACACCAAATATCTGTCGTCGTCGGGGACGGAATCGTTGAGATCGGGGATCGCGATCTCCATTTCGTCATAGGTCTCGAAAAACCAATCTGCCTGCCCGCCGTAAGCCGGATCCGTCGCGGAAACCGTGAGCCGCACGACCTGCTCGAGAGATTCCGCGTCGGTGGCAAAGGAGACGGGTACCTCAAGATGAAGATCCCGCGGGCCTTGCCCGTTGTCCGCGCCCTTGATGTCGATCGAAACATTGCGCCGCAGCGTCACGTTCCCGTATGCGCCGAGGACAAGTTCGAAAACATATTGATTGTCCTGCCGGCCTACGGTACAGCCGAGTACGGCGACGTTCTCTTCCTTTGTATGATCCGATACGTCGACGATCTCGACCGCCGTGCCGAGGCTTCCGAAACGCGTGTCGGTATAGAGAAAAATCTTTGCGTAAGGATTGTCGTCGAGGCGCTTCCCCGCGAGTTTCACCGCCCCCTCGAGATCTCCCTCTCCGAGCGTACAGGAGAGCGCGTCGAGCATTCCGAAGATCTCCGCGCGGTCTGCCTTTTTGAGATCGGAAAAGAGATAGGAAGGCGCGCCGTCGGCAAAAATGAGAGACACGGTCCCCTCATCCGCCTCCGAAAAGAGCGCGTCGATCTCTTTTTTTGCCTCTGCGACCGCGCGTTCGAACCGCGTGCCTTCCCCCGCAGCAAGCGACTTGGCGCGCATGCTCGCGGAAGCGTCGAGAATGAGAATGTATTCCGCATCCTCGAGCAGCGTCCTCTGCGAATACAGGCGGGGACGGGCAAGTCCCACGGCAAAAAGCGCGATCACGAGCGCCTGCAGCAGAAAGAGAAACACATGATCGAATGCGGGATCCCGCTTTTTTTTGCGCGAAAGAACGCGCTTCCAGACGACGGTGCCCGAAACGACTTTTTTTCTGTATTGCGGCCTGAACAGATACACGACGAGAAGCGCCGCGATCGCAAGCAGGCCGAGCAGGCCCAAAGGCAAAAGCCAACGTAAAACCAAAGCAGTTTTTCCTTTCCGTCCGCCCCTTTTCAAGGCTTCAGCGTATCGTAATAATCGCCCAAAATATCCTTCAAATCATCGGGAAGATCCCCGTCCGTCAGCTCTTTTTCAAGCGCTTCCCGATCGAATTTTTCCCGATAGTCCTGCGTTCCGTCTATCACATTGTTGTTGTTCGGACGATCCTCGGATTCCCCTCCCGGATTTCCTTCGCCTTCCGTCTCGCCCTGCCCGGGAAGTTCGGGGTCGTCCTTCTGATCGTCGCCTCCCGTTTCGGGATCCTTTTTACCGTCCTCATGCAATTCGCCGTCGGGATCCTCCCCCGAGGCGGGCGGATCTCCCTTTTCGAAACGGGCATACACGGTCATGTCGGCGCGCACGTTGATCTCGCTGCGCGGATTGTTCTGGTTCGCCAACGGGACCATCGCTTCGTCCACCCACGCCGCAAAACGGTAGCCGCTTGCGGGAACGGCGGTCACAGGCTCGGTAAATCCCCCTTTCGTAACTTTCTGGATCGGATCGCCCGAAATGCTTCCCGTCCCCTCATCGCATACTTTGTACGTCACCGTGAACGTCTCCTCCGCGGGAGAGGCCGGATTTGTCTCCTCCGCGCCGCCCGCGCCGCGGGCGGAAAGCACGGAAGCCGCCGTCGTCCCCGCCGCAAACGCGGCGCCGAACAGGAGAAGGAGCACAACGGGAAGCGCGATCGTATACTTCAACTTCCCTTTGGAGACCGCGGAGATCCTATCCTTTGCATCCTCCCGCTGCAGCGCGGCCATGCGGGAAGGATCGTTTCTGCATTCGTACATCGTGATCGACCGCTCGTCGAGGCCGAGCGCGTCGAGCCGCTCGGCGACCGCTCTCTCCGTGGGACGAAACCGCTTGGCGTAAAAAAGCGGGACCGCAATGAGAAAAACAGCCGCGCCCAGCCCGATCGTGAGACCGAGAATCACGGGCAGAGCGGCTTTTGCGATCCACGCGACAAGCGCGGCCGCGCCGACCGCCAGAAATGAGAGAGCAAGCCCTAGCACGACGGATCTGAAAATCCCGATATGCACGAGACGCTTGCGGTATTTTTCGAAGATATCTTCCATGCCTTTCTCCTTAAAATAGCGGAATGGGGTCGGAAATCACCGGATCAAGTCGTAGTTTGCGAGATCGCGGAAGATCGCTTTCTCGATGGGCGTATCCGTCCCGACGGAAAGAAACGCCGCGCCTTTCGAAGCGCAGATCTGCCCGAGTTCGGCAATATAGGCGGAAAGCTCCCTCTCGTAACTTTCGAGCACGGGACGGCTGACGCGGAGGTTTACATTGCGCGCGTCCCCCGGGCCGTATCCCTCGCAGTCCATAAGTTCCAGCTTCCCGTGGAACGAGGGCGAAACGTCCTCGCGACCGAGGATCTGGCAGACAAGCACCTGCCATTTTTTGAAGAGCAGATAGTCCACCCCTCTCTGCCATTC
This sequence comes from uncultured Clostridia bacterium, assembly GCA_947589085.1. GTDB lineage: Bacteria > Bacillota > Clostridia > Christensenellales > Borkfalkiaceae > Gallimonas. The sequence goes on along the minus strand of CANPZD010000001.1, from coordinate 99,578 downwards.
GTCCTCGTTGAGAAAATCGGAGATCAGGACGGACAGACCGTCGTTCGAACCCTCGTCGGGAATGCGCGGGATCGCTTCCGCAAGGCCGGCCTCCCCGCCGAAGTCGATGTTTCCGAGTTCTCCGACGGCGGTGAAAAAGGCGTTCTTGCCCACAATGAGGCCGAACGGATCGACGGGCGTCCCGTTTTTCAGAATATGGAAAGAAACTTTGTCGTTGTTCCGCACGGCGAGAAAGCCGAGCGCCGCGGCAAATGCGAGCGCATATTCCGCCTTTTTGGGGGAAAGTCCCATCGAAGCGGAACCATCGAGCAGGATGCGCACGTGCATCTGCCTTTCGTCGGTGTACAGTTTCAGGAAATATTTTCTGAGCCGCCCATACAGATTCCAATCGATGCGCCGGATGTCGTCTCCAAGCTCGTATTTCCGATAATCGGCGAATTCGATCGTCTGGCCGTATTTCTTTATCAGATGCTTGCCGCCGTAATACCCCGTGAGATCCGATTTCAGGTTGAGGGAAAGCGTTTCGAGACGTTCGAAAAATTCATCGCTCAAAAACGATATCTTCATTTATTTCTCCCGAACAGGCCCCTCTTTTTCTTTTCTTCCCCCGCACCCGGGGCGGACGGCCCGTTCGGCTGCGCCTCACGTTCCGCTCTTCCGCCCGCGCTCGCCCTTTCCGCCTCTTCCAGGATCATCGCGATCACCTCGTCGGGCGTGATATGCCCGGAGAGCGCTTCGAAATTCAGCTTGATCCTGTGCCGCAGCACGGGATATGCGAGTTTGTTGATATCGCTGTATGCGACGTTGTATCTGCCGTTCATGAGCGCAAGCACCTTCCCGGCGGAGATAAGCGCCTGCCCCGCACGCGGACTTGCGCCGAAACGAAGATATTTTTTTGCCGCCGCCGACGCATATTTGCTTTCGGGATGCGTCGCAGCGCACAGCGTTGCCGTGTAGTCCAGAACGCTGTCTGAAACGAGAATCGCGTTGGCCGTTCTGCGCATTTCGAGAAGCCGCTCCCCCGTGCAAACCTTATCCGCGACCTCTTCCATCGTTCTTTGCGTCATTGTGATGATGTCCTTCAACTCCTCCGGCTCGGGACTCGGGACGAGAAGCTTGAACATGAAACGGTCGAGCTGGGCTTCGGGAAGCGGATACGTCCCGTCCTGCTCGATCGGATTCTGCGTCGCCAGCACGAAGAACGGCTCGTACAGCTTTCGGGAAACGCCCATGACCGTCACTTTGTGCTCCTGCATTGCCTCGAGCAGCGCCGACTGCGTTTTCGGCGTTGCACGGTTGATCTCATCCGCGAGGATGATATTCGAAAAGATCGGCCCCTCCTCAAAACGGAACGAAGAATTTCCCCGCTCGTCCGTGACGATGATATTCGTCCCCGTGACGTCCGCGGGCATCAGATCGGGCGTGAATTGGATCCTCGAAAACGGCAGATCGAAAACTCTGCCGAGCGAACGCACGAGCCGCGTTTTTCCGACGCCGGGAACCCCCTCCAAAAGCACGTTTCCGCCCGCGATCATCGCGATGACCGTTCCCTCCACGACCTCATGCTGTCCGATGACGTCGCGGCGGATCTGCGCAAATATGCTCTGCAGCTGCTCGCCGAATTGTTCTATATTCTTATCCTCCGCCATGCGTTTCTCCTTCGACCGAAAATGCGATCCCGCTCTCTGTAAATATTTTGTTACATTATATCATAATTGCGGCGCTATGGCAAGTAAATTGTTCTGCCAAAATAGGGAAACGCCGAAAGCGTCTGTGTATTTGCAATCAAAGCGCGGCGGAACAAATCCCCTTGCGGCGCATATTTATTTTTTTGCTTCTCGTTTCTTAAAGGAACTACTTCGCGCTCCGCGCTCGTGCCGCCTTAGTCGCACAATCGAAGCGCGGCGGGACGAATCCCCTTGCGGCGCGCACCAAAAAGAGAGAAGGCATGTTGCCTTCTCTCTTTTTGGTGCGCCGTAAGGAACTCGAATCCCTAGCCTTTGGTTCCGTAGACCAACGCTCTATCCAATTGAGCTAACGGCGCATATTTGATTTCGAATACCACGCTATTATATCCTTTCCGGAAATTTTTGTCAACGGTTTTCGCATGCAAAAATAAATATCCACAGAAATTTTCATTTTGTGGATAACATGCATTCAATTTTTTACACAAACATAAGTTTTTTTGTCGAATGGTGGATTTCCGCGGGCAAATTGTGGAAAAAATGTGGATAACTTTTTTCAACTTTTTTTGCATGACTGTGTATACAAATGAATTGTATACGCGCATAAACCGCAATTTGTTGACAAATTTCCGCCTATATCCTATGTTTTTGAGCCTGAAAATATACTTTTCCCCGAAAAAAATAAACTAATTATACTTGGTATGCGATTTGAAAATCAGCGCCATGATAAAGGAAAATACGACCGCCGCCGATACGCCCGCGCTCGCCGCGGCAAGCGGACCGGTGAGCGCTTGGAACAACCCCTTCTGCGCCCCTTTCATCGCGCCGTTGGCAAGAAGATAGCCGAATCCCGAAATAGGAACGGTGGCGCCCGCCCCGGCAAAATTCACAAGCGGCTGATACAGGCCGAGCGCCGTGAGCGCAACGCCCGCCAACATGAACATCACGAGGATCTTGCCCGCGGTAAGTTCGGTAAAATTGATGATCACCTGTGCGATCACGCAGATGAGTCCGCCGACCGCAAACGCTTTGACGAACATATATACGATTTCGAGAAATTCCATAGTATGTAATCCGGAAATCCCGGGAAAGAACAGTCACCGTTCCAGCGTGACCGCATGCGCGATGCAGGGAATGCTCTCGCCCTGCCCCGAAGAAACGGTGGAGAGCAGCGCCCCGGTCGCCACAAACAAAATCCTTTTGAACGCGCCCGACATCATCTTGGAATAGAGATAGGAATTGAGCACGACGGCCGAACAGCCGGCGCCGCTTCCGCCCTGAAATTCGTCTTCGATCACATTGTAGATGATTTCGCCGCAATCCACATGGTTGGCGGAAATATCCAATCCTTTCTCCCATGTGAGATCCTTCAGGATCCGGCTACCCAAGGCGCCCAGATCCCCCGTTACGATCAAATCGTACGCTTCGAGATCCTCTTTCGTGCCGCGGAAATGCGCAAGAATGGTATCGCATGCGGCAGGGGCCATGGCGGCCCCCATGTTGTTGACGTCCGTCACGCCGAAATCCACCACCTTGCCGAGCGTTGCCGAGGTGATCTTCACGCCGTCGCCCTCGCCCGCGACGAGCGCGCCGCCGGCAGCTGTGACCGTCCATTGCGCCTGCGGAGGACGCGTACAGCCGAGTTCCAGAGGATAGCGGTACTGCCGCTCCGCGGAGGCAAAATGACTGCCCGTGGCCGCAACAACCCTACGGCAGAATCCGCCGTCCACAAAAGCCGCGGCGACGGCGAGCGATTCCGCCATCGTGGAACATGCGCCGTATACTCCCAAAAAAGGGACCGAAAAGTCGCGGGCGGCAAAACTTGCCGAAATGATCTGATTGAGCAAATCGCCCGAAACGATCATATCCACGTCGTCGCGCTGCAGACCCGCGTTCGAGATGGCGCCGTGAATGACCTTAGAGAGCATTTTGCATTCGGCCTTTTCAAAGGTGCTCTCGCCGTACATGTCATCGGAAAGCGCCGTCTCCACATATCTGCCGATGATCCCCTGGCATTCCTTCGGCCCCGCGATCGTGCTCGTTGCGACGATGCGCGGCTTTTTTTTGAAATAGATCGTCTGATTTCCCATAGAATAAAAGAAAGTCCGAATGTAGTGTCTGCATTCGGACGGGAAATATGTAAGAGCGATCAGCGAAGCGGAATGCTTGCGGCCGCATTCAAAGTCAGCGGCGAAAAATTTCCCGCTCTGTATTGGATAAGCCCCTCCGCAGCGATCATGGCGGCGTTATCCGTACACCGCGATCTTGCGGGAAGCACGAGGTTCAGTCCCTTTTCCCTGCATGCCGAAGTCAGTGCCGCGCGCAGATATCCGTTCGCGATCACTCCGCCGCCTGCGGTGACGGTTTTGCAATGTTTTACGAGAGCGCCTTCGACCGTCTTTTCCACAAGAATGTCGAGCGCCGCGTGTTGGAACGAACAGGCAAGATCCGCCTTGCTCCATGTGCACCCTTTCTGCGACATGGTATGGACATAATTGATGACGTACGTCTTTAAGCCGCTGTATGAAAAATCGAACCCGCCCTGTCCTTTGAGCATTTTCGGCATGGCGATCGCATTGCTTCCGGCGCTTGCGAGCGCCTCGACGTGCGGTCCTCCGGGATAGGGCAATCCGAGAATGCGCGCAACTTTATCGAACGCTTCCCCCGCGGCGTCGTCCAATGTTCCTCCGAGGATTTCGAATTGCGTCTCCGTTTTTGTATAAATCACGGCGGTATGTCCGCCGCTGGCGAGCAGCGTGATAAAGGGCGGGCGCAGCGTCTCATCCTCGAGATATGCCGCGGCAAGATGCCCCCGGATATGATTGACACCGATCAGCGGAAGATCGAGGCTGTATGCAAGGCCTTTCGCATAGGTAAGTCCCACGAGCAGCGCGCCCAACAGTCCCGCGCCGTAAGTGACCGCGACGGCGTCAAGCTCCTCTTTCCGAACGCCGGCCGAATCCAAAGCGCGCTTGACCGCGTTTCCGATGGCGTCCGTATGCGCGCGCGAGGCGATCTCGGGCACCACGCCGCCGTACTTTGCCTGCACGGCCGCGGAGGAGATGATTTCGTCGGACAAAAGAGTGCGGCCGCGAATGACCGCCGCCGCCGTTTCGTCGCATGACGATTCGATTCCGAGAATAACGGGATTGTTCTTTATCATTGCACTTTCCGATCAGGATTTTTTGAGATAATCGATGATGAAACCCTGAATGTTGCCGTCCATGACGGACTGCACGTCGCCGACTTCATAGCCCGTGCGGTGATCCTTCACCATGGTATAAGGACAGAATACGTAGGAACGGATTTGCGAACCCCATTCTATCTTTTTCGTCTCGCCTTTGAGCGCGGCTTCCTGCGCCATGCGCTGTTCGATCTGTTTTTCGATCAGCTTGCTGCGCAGATATTTGAACGCCATTTCTTTATTCTGAAGCTGACTGCGTTCGTTCTGGCAGGTCACGACGATGCCCGTCGGAAAATGCGTGATGCGGATCGCCGTCTCGGTTTTATTGACCTTCTGTCCGCCCGCGCCCGAAGAACGGTACACATCGATGCGGATATCCTCGTCTTTGATCTCCACTTCCGCGTCGTCGTCGACTTCCGGCATCACTTCGACCGAAGCAAAGGACGTCTGACGGCGCTTATTTGCGTCAAACGGCGAAATGCGCACGAGACGGTGAACGCCGATCTCCGCTTTCAGATAGCCGTAGGCGTTCTCCCCCTCCACCTTGAAGTCGACGGATTTCAGTCCCGCCGAATCCCCGGGAAGGCGGTCGATCTCGGTGGTCTTATAGCCGTTCATTTCGGCATAGCGGCAATACATGCGGTAGAGCATCGAAACCCAATCGCAGGCCTCCGTGCCGCCCGCGCCCGCATGGATGGAAAGGAGCGCGTTGGAAGAATCGTATTTCCCGCGCAAAAGCGCGCGCACGCGCATCTCCTCGATGTCGTCCTCCGCGACGCGCATCATGCGTTCAAGCTCGGGAATGAGATCCTCTTCCTCCGTTTCCTCGATGAGATCGATGATCTCGTCGGCGTCGTCGAGCGCCTTTCTGCATTTTTCATAGGAAGCGATCTTTGCCTCGTTGGAGGAGATCTCCCGCCCGATCTTCGCCGAGCGTTCCAGATCCTGCCACACGGCGGGATCTTCCTGTTCGGCTTTCAATCGCTTGAGTTCCTCATAGCGGCGATCGATATCGAGCGCATATTTCGCTTCGCCCAATGTTTCCTCGAGCGTTTTGATTTTAAGTCTGTAATCGTCTGCTTTGAACATAATCTGATTTTTTTGCGTCTTTATTTCCGCTTCGCTGACGGATCAGAACGGTTTCCCGTGGCATTTTTTATATTTGAGTCCGCTCCCGCAGGGGCAGGGATCGTTGGGACCCGGTTTCTTTGCCTTCTTCATCGTCGCGGGATTGAACTTTTCGTTTCCACTCGTTTTCAGGGCGTTCACGTCCACCTGCGCGGGCGCGGCGACGCCGGAGATCGGCATTTCTTCGGGGCGCACGTTCGGCGCGGGAGCCGGTTCCTGCGAAGGACGCGGCGCGGGAGCCGGCATAGACGGATAAATGCGCGGCACGGGCGCGGCGGGACGGCGCTGCGGCGGTTCGATCTTCGCTTTCAGAAGCATTTCGATGGTGCGGCTCTGAATGCGTTCGACCATTTCGTCGAACATGGCGAATCCTTCCTGTTTATAGGCAATGATGGGATCGATCTGGCCGGTCGCACGCAGCCCGATCCCCTTGCGGAGTTGATCCATCGCGTCGATATGATCGATCCATTCGCGGTCGACGAATCGAAGCAGAACATTGCGCTCCACGCCGCCGAAATCGAAGTTGGCGTTCGGATTGCTTTCCAGAACGGCGTCGCGCAAATCGGAGATCTTCTTTTCGTAGGCCTCCTCGACCTTTTTCGTGATGCGCTGCAACGCGACTTCGTAATCCCACTTTTCCAGCCTTTCCCGCGTCACATAGTTCGTACCCTCGGGCAAAAGACCGTTTTCCAATGCTTTGTTAAGGTCCTCTTCGCTCCACTTTTCGGGCATATCTTCGATGTTGACCGCGCTGCGGATCACGCCGGCGACATAGTCGGGAATGTACTTCAAAACCTGCTGATGCACATCTTCTCCCTTGAGGACTTTCATGCGCTCGGAATAAATGGTCATGCGCTGCTTGTTCATGACGTCGTCGTATTGAAGGACGTTTTTGCGGATGGCAAAGTTCCTGCCCTCGATCTGCTTCTGCGCATATTCGATGAGATGGGAAAGAATTTTGCTTTCCAGACACTCGTCCTCTTCCATCTTGCTGCGCTCATAGATCGCCTTCATGCGTTCGCCGCCGAAGCGCTTCATGAGATCGTCTTCGAGAGAGAGGAAAAAGATCGAGTCGCCCGGATCGCCCTGACGGCCGGAACGGCCGCGCAGCTGATTGTCGATGCGGCGGCTCTCGTGCCGCTCGGTGCCGATGATGCACAGACCGCCCGCCTCGATGACTTTCTGCTTTTCTTCGTCCGTCTTTGCCTTATATTCGGCAAACAGCTTCTGATAGCGCTCGCGGACGGCAAGCGCCTCTTCGTCCACATCGGCATAGCTCGTGGCAAGCTCGATCATTTCGTGTTCGACGCCCTCTTCGCGGAGACGTTTCTTTGCAAGATACTCGGGATTGCCGCCGAGAAGAATATCCGTGCCGCGGCCGGCCATGTTCGTCGAGATGGTGACGGCGCCGAATCTGCCCGCCTGCGCCACGATCTCCGCTTCGCGTTCGTGGTTCTTTGCGTTCAGAATGTTGTGCTGTATGCCGTTTCTGCGCAGCAGACGGGAAATTTCCTCGGATTTTTCCACGGAAACGGTACCGACCAGAATGGGCTGTCCCTTTTCGTGCCGCTCCACGATATCGCGGACGATCGCCTTCTTTTTCCCCTCCTCGGTGGAATAGACCCTGTCGTGATAGTCATGCCGGATCACGGGGCGGTTGGTGGGGATCTCGACGACGTCAAGAGAATAGATCGTGCGGAATTCGCCTTCTTCCGTCTTGGCGGTACCCGTCATGCCCGAGAGCTTTTTATAGAGACGGAAATAATTCTGGAACGTGATCGTCGCGTAGGTCTTGTTTTCTTCGCGGATCTTCACGCCTTCCTTGGCTTCGATCGCCTGATGAAGTCCGTCGGAATATCTCCGGCCGATCATGAGACGGCCCGTAAATTCGTCGACGATGATGATCTCGCCGTCGTTGATGATGTATTCCTCGTTGAGATGGAAAAGTTTATGCGCTTTGAGCGCCTGCTGAATGTGGTGATTCAGAGAGGAATTGGCGACGTCCGCAACGTTTTCGATGTTGAAATATTTTTCCGCCTTCTCTGCGCCGAATTCGGTGAGATGGACCTGCTTATCCTTCCGCTCGATCACGTAATCCCACTCGCGCGCTTCGGCAAGGGCAAGTTTGCGCTCGCCGCCGATCTTATCTTTCTTTTTGCGCTCCTCGTTTTCGGCGTCTTTGAGATCGTCGTCGAAGCCGCCGGTGAGCGTACGGACGAATTTATCCACTCGCTCATAGAGATCGGACGACTGCTCCCCCCTGCCGGAAATGATGAGCGGCGTTCTCGCTTCATCGATGAGAATGGAGTCGACCTCGTCGACGATGGCAAAGTTGAGGTCGCGCTGTACCATGAGGCGAAGATCGGGTTTGAGATTGTCGCGAAGATAGTCGAACCCGAATTCGTTGTTCGTTCCGTACGTGATATCGCACTGATAGGCCGCCCGCTTATCGGCGTCCTCCATGCCCGGCACGACGACGCCGACGGTCAGTCCCATGAACTTATGGACCTTTCCCATCCACTCCGCGTCGCGGCGGGCGAGATAATCGTTGACCGTGACGATGTGCACGCCTTGTCCGCCGAGCGCTTCGAGATAGGCGGGCAGCGTGGCGACGAGCGTTTTTCCTTCGCCCGTCTTCATTTCGGCGATGCGCCCCTGAAAGAGGCAGATACCGCCGATGATCTGCACGCGGAAATGCTTCATTCCGAGAACGCGCCAGCTCGCTTCCCGAAGCGCGGCAAACGCATCGTACAAAATATCGTCGAGCGTTTCCCCGTTTTTGAGACGGTCTTTGAGAACCTGTGTCTGCGACCGGAGTTCCGCGTCGCTCATCTGCTGATATTTCGGTTCCAGCGCCTCTACTTTGTCTGCCATTTTATCCAGCTTCTTCAGGCTCTTCCTTCCGTCGCTGTTTTTCAAAAAAGAAATCAATCCCATGATCGTTCGCTCCGTAATGCACATACGCGTGCCGAATTTTCACCTAATTATTCTACAATATTTTTCCGAAAATTCAAAGCGTTTTTGCGGGGTTTTTTGTATTTTGTCCCGCGCGCGCATGAAAACTTTGCCCGAGCCGACGGAAAGCCCGCCGATCTGCCCCGATCCGACATGAAAAACGCGCCGCTCACTGCGGCGCGTCCGTTTCCTGTAATTCGTGTTCCGGCAGCGGAAGAACGACCGTGCCGATCTGCCCCGCCTCTTCGCGCGCCATGCGGTACATCTCCTCCGAGATCCGGTCGGCGCAATCCGTTGTGATGAGCGATGCGCCCGCTTTGAGCAACGCGCGCATCTGTTCCGCGTTTTCCACGTTTGAGGCGTCTACCCGGATCTTTCCCGCGCTCACCCGCAGCGCACGCAGCACAAGATTGACTTCTCCGCGCACGCAGACGGCGTCCGCCCCGCCTTCGCATGCCGCCCGCACGCCCAAAGCGACTTCGTCCTCCGAGAGCGAATGATCTTCGAGCGAGACCGCGAGCGGAAGTTTGCGCGCCGTCCTCTTCACGCGACGGACTTCCCGCCGCAGATAGCCGAGATTGCCCGCTTTCAGCGCGGAATAACAGAGAATGAGCCGAAGTTCCCGCGCGCCCTGCCCCACGGCCTTTTTTGCCTCGTACTTTTTGACGGGCAAGAGCGTCTCCCCCGTGCCGCCGACGAGCGCGACCACATACGCTTCGGTATCCTGCAAATTCCGCTTGGCGGCCGCCACCGAGACCGGCGAGACAAGCACCCCGTAGGAATACAGCTTGCGAACGCTGTCGCAGGCGGATTTCAACATATGGCGATCCGTTTCCCGGCGCGACGCGTCCATGATGAGTTTGTGCAAAGACACGGCGATCTCCGCCTCTCTTCTCGTACGTTTGAATTCACCGTATTCCGCAGCCTCCGCCGCGGAGAGAAATGTTCCCGATTCCATACGCGCATTTTTCCCGAAAAATTGCGGGAATATGCGAAAACCGCCCATTTTGTGACAGAACGTTCGGTTTATCCTGAAAGCATGAATCTCCTCTCCGTACAGGGAACGGGCGCCATCGCCGTCATCGTTCTCTTCTTCATCTGTCTGGTCATCGTGCATGTGACAAAACTCGCGCTGCTCGGCTATCGTGCCGCGCGCAGGAAAAAAGCGCCCCCCGAACCGCAGCCGACGACCCCGCCGGAACCCGCCGCGGAACCCATCTACTATATCGTGGAAAAAAAGAAAAAACGCGTGAAATCGGAGTATTCCGATCCCAAGCGGATCTCGTTCAAATAGCCTTTTCCCCGAAAACGAGAGCGCCCCTTGCAGAGGGCGCTCTCGTGCTTTTTACGTGCTTTTCAATCCTCGAAACGTTCGATATTTTTCCCCGAATCCCACAGGCGTTCCAGATAGTAGAACAGCCGGCTCTCCTCGTTGAAAATGTGTACGACGACGTCGCCGTAATCGATCACGCCCCAGCGGCCTTCGCGCAGGCCCTCCGTTCTGACGGGAACAAGTCCCGCCTTTTTCAGCTCCTCTTCCACATAGTCGCCGAGCGCCTTGACCTGCGTCGTCGACTTGCCGCTCCCGATCACGAAATAACTGCAGACCACCGTTTGTTCCGCAACATTGAGAATGAGGATATCCTCCGCCTTTTTGTTCGACAGGGCTTTTGCGGCAGCTTTCGCAACTTCATAACTTTCCATACCGATCTCCGTATTTTTTGCATTTATGTAGAAAAACTTGCTTTTTTCAGCGTTTATGTCACGCATAGTACTATGAAAAAGCTATTTTTTAGCCTTTTGCTTCATCCATTCGTATGCCTGTTCGGTCAGCGAATACAGCGGGACCTGCCTCTGCCTCAGATAGTCGATCTGCAAGGCGAGACTGCAAAGAAGGCAGGCTTCCAGATCCCGCCAATACATCTCTCTGAGTTTGGCCGCGCCCGCGAAATCCCGCTCGGATTCCAGAAGATCGGAGAGATAGATGAGAGTCTCCAACGTCGACATTCCCTCTCTTCCGCTCGTGTGATACCGGATCGCATTCACAATATCCCGATCGGAGATCCCGAACGCGTGCTCCGCAAGATACGCGCCCGTGAACTGGTGCATCACGGCCGCGGGAACACCGAGCGGAGGATCGAAATCCGCAAGCAAGGGAGAACTGAGCGGCACGTACTTTCCGCAGTCGTGCAGCGCCGCGGCGAGCAGCGCTTTTTCTTCCGGGATCCGGAGCGTGCGCGCCCTTGCGCAGGCCATGAGCGCCACGCGCAGACTGTGTTTGCGGCGGCGGGGTTTTTCCAGCTTGATTGCTTCCCGGATCGCGGGATAGTCGTACAGCCCCCGTTTCCGGATAAAACGATAAACCTTGCCGTCGATCCCCGCGGGATGCCGGCCGAACGCGAGTTCCACGCGGAGCGCCGTCGACGAAACGTCCGCCCCGACGAAGGGGATCTCCTCGAAGTCCGCGCCGAACCGCGCCGAAAACCGCCGATGGATTTCTTCGGGGATCCGCTCTTTCCTGCCGCATACGGCAAGCGTGACGCGGGAAAGGATCTCTTCGGGGTTCTTCCAGCCGAAGAAATCTTCGAGCATATCGGCTCCCATGAGAAAATACAGCTGCGCGTCCGGAAATTTCTCCGCAAAACGGCGGCAGGTCAGATACGAATAGCTTGTTCCGCCGGCCGCGATTTCAGAATCGCTCACTTCCGCCTTTTTTATACCGCGGAAAGCGATGCGGCAAGCCTCCAACCTATCCTCCCCGCTCGCAAAAGCGCCCTGTTCCTTGTGCGGCGCAATGTACGAAGGGACGATAAATACCCGATCCAAACCCAAATAACGCACGGCGGCTTTCACCATGCGGATATGTTCCCGATGAACGGGGTCGAACGATCCCCCGAAAATCGCAATTCTCATGCGTTCATTATACAATACTTTTTTTCGCTTGGCAAGTTTAATTCCGAAATTTTCGTCGAAAATTCCGATATGAAAAAAATCGATCTTCCTCTCATTCTCGACGTCGCGTTTTATTCCGTGGCGGCGTGGTTCCTTGCCGTGGGGATCCTCCGCTATTTTCGCGCGGCGACGTGGGTCACGCTCCTTGCTTCAACGCTCATCGCGCTTTCCGCGGGCGGATTGAGCTTTGCGATCATCTTTCGGAAACACCGCCGGCGCGTGCTCGGCAAGGCGGAACTTGAGCGGCGCGAAAAACTCATGCTGCACCTCGCGCTCGAAAAGGACGAACGCGTGCGGGCCACGCTGCTGGAAGCGTTCTGCGCCGACGGACGGGAAGCGCACTGCGACGGAGATTCGCTCGTCTTGGACGGAGAAACGGTGGCGCCGTGCTTTACGATGCAGCCTCTCTCCGCCGACGCCGTTGCGGCGCTTTTGAGAAAATACGGCGAAACTCCCTTTCTGATCGCCTGCAATGCGCTGACTCCGGAAGCGGAGCGGCTGCTCGTTTCCTTCGGGAGAAAGGCCCTGCGCGGCGACGACGTCTTTGAACTGTTCGAAAAAACGGGGAAAACGCCCGAAAAACTCATCTGCGGAGAGATCCCCCGCCCGAAATTCAAAGCAAAGTTCCGGCGCGTTTTTTCCAAAAAAAATGCGCGCCCCTTCTTTACGGGCGGCATTCTCCTGCTTGTGATGAGTCTGTTTACGTTTTTCCCGATCTATTACCTCGTCTCGGGAAGCATTTTGCTCATTTGCGCGGTCTGCGTGCGCATGCTCGGCTACGCCTGAGGTTTCAGCGACAGAATTGCCGAACCGAGATATCCGATCACGTCGGCGGCGTCGGGAGAATATTCGCCCAGATCCCGCGCCGCAAGTTCCCCCGCACGGCCGCATACATAGCACGAAGCGACGGCCGCCTCGAAGGGAGAGAGTCCGCGCGCGAGCGTCCCGGCAAGGAAACCTGCGAGCGTATCGCCGCTTCCGCCCTTGGCGAGCGCGGGCGAACCCGTCGGGTTCACGGCGACGCGCTCCCCGTCCGTGATCACCGTGCGGTGGCTCTTGAGCACGACGGTCACGCCGTATTCGTTCGCAAACCGCTTTGCGCTGCCCACGAAATCCCGCATGATTTCATCGACCGGCTTTCCCGTCAGGCGGGAAAATTCCTTCGGGTGCGGCGTGACGACCGCACGGCACTTTTTCGTCCGAAGAAGATCCGCTCCGCAGGCGCCGAGCATGTTGAGCGCGTCCGCATCGAGCACGAGCGCGCCTCCTTCGTATCGACGCAGGAGAAGTTCGAGCATCTCGCGCTGCGGATCTACCGCGCCCGCGCCCATTCCGAATGCGACCGAATCCGCGGAAAACGGCTCGCCCGCATAGATCTCGGCGATGCACGCAGGATATTTTGCCGCGACGACGGCGCACCGAAGCGCGTCCGTATCAGGATTTCCGGCGGACGGCAGCCAAAGATGCGTGTACCCCGCGCCCGATTTCAGACACGCGCCCGCCGCAAGCAGCGGCGCGCCGAGCGACCCGTACCCGGCGAGGATCGCCGCCGAGCCGCAGTTCCCCTTGTGAAGATCCGCCTTGCGCTTCGGAAAGAGCGCGGCGACGTCCGCGTCCTCATAGATCAGAATTCCGCCCTTGCCGCACTTCCCCGCGAGGGCGTTTTCGTACGTTTCGGCCTGTTTCATTTCAAAACCTCAGACTGATCTCGGCGGCAGACAGCGCGCGCGTCGCTCCGTCCGCCTCGATCTCCAACCTGCCGTCCCCGAGAATGCGGCGGGCGACCCCTTCCCAAACGGTTTCCCCCTCCGTAACGCGGACGGTTTTCCCGAGAAAACGGACGTAAGAGAGATATTCTTCGAACCCGCTCGGCCGCATGTAATTTTCTATCAGCGCGGCGCGCACTTCTTCCGGATCGAAACGCCGCCCCGCCGCCTCGATTAAATTGATCGCGATCCCGCCGAGCGCGGAGACGTCGTTCCCGACATTCAGGCCGATCCCGACGATCGCATGATCCACATATCTCCCGTTCAGTCCGTTTTCGATCAGGATCCCGCTCAATTTTTTCCCCTGCGCAAGCACATCGTTCGGCCATTTGATCTCGGGTGCGGCGCCCGCAAACTCCGCCGTGCGGCAGACGGCCACCGCGGCGTGCGCCATGATGCGGAACGCCTGCTCCGCCGGCAAACGATCGAAAAACGTCAGCGCGGAAAAATACACGCCGCCGGGATCCGAGAGGAAACTCCGGCCCTTCGTGCCCTTTCCGCCAGTCTGCCTGTCCGCCGTGACGATCGTATTTTCCCGCCCGGGCAGATAGCGGCGGATATATTCGTTTGTCGAATCGGTCTCTTCGATGTGAATGATCCGCATGTCCGGCTTCCTGCTTCCGATCAATCTTCGCCGCCGGAGAGGCTTGCGAGCGCGGCGCGGGCGGTCTCATAGTCGTAGCCTTTCGAAATGAGATACGCGTACGCCTTTTGCAATGTTTTTCTGTCCCCTGCGTTCTTTCCGCGCAGATATTTTTCCAGCACGGCCTTTGCGCTCTCTTCCTCGCTCCCCAGCGCCCCGAGCGCGGCGGCGACCGCCTCTTCCGGAACGCCCTTGCCGCGAAGTTCGGCCGCGATCAGCCGGCTGCCCTTGCGCTTTGCGGCGCTCTCGACATAGCGCGCGGCGTACTGGGCGTCGTCGAGAAACCCGTACCCCCGCATTTTTTCCACGACGTAATCGGCGACGTCTTTGAGATATCCTTTCTTTTCGAGATAGCCGCGGATCTCGCGCTCCGTCTTCATGGACGAAGAAATGTGCAACAGCGCTTTGTCGAACGCCGTCTGCTTTTCGCTCTCGAGCTGAATGCGCGCAAGTTCTTCGGGCGATACGACGTCGCCCGTCTTTAATCTGTTCCGGATCACGGCTTCCAATTTCATGCCGCAGTAAAACCGCCCGTCCACTTCGATATTGCAACGGGTCTTGTCCTTTTTCTGGGGAACGATCGCTGTAATTTCCGCCATCATACGCCTCTATCGAACGCCGTACTCCGGCCAACTGCGGTTCTTGAGAAACCACGGCGTCTCTTTGAGTACGGTGGAATTGTTGCTGCCGACTACGGAGCTTTCCGCGCCGTTCGAAGTGAATACGATATTGCCGTTCATGGAGACAAACCCGCCCGGCGCCGACGGATCGGACAGCGTGGTGACGTAAATGTTTTTCGTATATCGCGCCACCCGGTCGATCATGTCCTGCGTGGGAAACGTGTTGCCGCCGTTGTCGGTGTATTCGTCGGAGCCGGCGCAGCAGCAAACGCACACCGTTTCCGGCCGTATGACGGAGAGAAGCGCGTCCGTGGACGACGTTTTGCTGCCGTGATGCCCGGCTTTGTAGAGCTTGCAGCGCGGAAGATCGTTGTACTGCACGAGATATTCTTCTCCCTTTGCTTCGAGATCGCCCGTAAAGAGATAATGTTCCGTTCCCTGCGTGAGAAGCATGCAGACGGAATAATTGTTTTCCGAACTCGAGCTGTGCTCATAAAAATAATTGTAGAGAAAGGTCATCGTGACATGCTCGGAGAGTTCATAGCTCTGCCGGGCGCCGCCTTCCGAACGATAACATTGGAGCGCGGTATAATGCGCCGCGCCCGCCGCTACCTCCGCGTCCCGCGCGCGCTTGTAGCGTTCGTAAACCTGCGTCGTCTTGTCCGTTCTCGGGAAATCGATGATCGTCTTGCACTCGTAGAACGAAAACAGACTTTCGTAAGTACCGTTTCCCGCAAACGCCGCTATATGATCCCGGTCGGCGTGCGTCACGATGACATATTCGAGGATCCCGTCCGAACAGTACCCGTCCACATAGGTCCGGATGGCGTCGACGGAACTCTCCCGCGAGCCGCCGTCGATGAGGATATCCGTATCCCCCGCTTTGATATAGACGCAGTCGCCCGTATAGCGGTTGCCCAGCTCCGGAAAATGAACGGACACCTCTCCGGATACGACCGCCGTGCCGCCGCCCGGCGCGTCATTGCGGCCGCGCTTCCGATAGACGAGAAAATACCAGCACGCGCCCGCAAGGATCGCGAGCACGAGCAGGATCGCAACAAAGGCCGCGAACGCTTTGGGACTGCGCCGTGCGCGTTCGGCCTCGCCGTTATGTTTTGAATTTTTCTTTTGCGCCATCGATTATAATTCCATGCCGTTCGCCCGAAGCAGAGCGCGGGCCGTCGCAACGCTGTCCTTACCCGTGCGGTTCTTTACGGGCGCGAACTCTTTTTCCCGCTCGACTTCGAAGGGCAGACAGCTTCCCGCAAGATTGACGAAATCGAGAATGAGCGTTTCGAATTTATAGCCGTTTTCCGTTTCCGGCATGCGCGTTTTTCCGTCTGCGCCCATGCAGGCGATCCGCTTTTTGACGACGTGCACGGGAATGCGCTGCGTCGCGATGTTTTCCAGCATGCGCTTCGAGAACAGATAGTTGAGCACGATACCGCACCGATAGCGCAGGTTTCCGTCCCCGTCGCGCGCGTGCGCCATCTCGGAAGTAAGTTCGAAATATTCAATGACGGCGGGTTTTCCGTCTTCCAGACACAGCATCCCGACGTGTTCTTCGGGGTCTGTTTTGGCGACGATCTTCGAACCGCTCTGCGCGCCCGAGAGGATCGTCGCGCCGATGAAAACGGGATCGGCGATGCGCTGCAAGACATTGTCCACGCCGAATACGTTATACCATTCCGCGTTCGGAAATTCCTGCGCGACGCCCGATTTCATGAGCGACGCGTACCAGCCGCCGTTTCCGCCCGGGGAAAGCACGAGCCGCCCGCGCGTTTCCAGCATGATTTTGCCGTCGAGATCCACGCACGGGAGCAATTCCTGCGTGAAAAACCGCACGTAAGCCGCGGGATAACCGAAATATGTATGCGCTTCGAGAAATTGCTTCGTGGCAGCATCGTTCTTTTCGCTCGTCATGATCAGGAGCGGAACATAGGCGCCGCAGCGTTCGCACACGCCGAGCAGATTGCGGATCAGCAGCTCGAAAATATAGACCGGCTTCGTGACGCCGATATCGAACGCTCCCTTCGGGTCTTTCGTCCCGAGACGCGTCCCCTGCCCCCCCGCAAGCAGCACGCAGGCGACCTTTCCGGCACGCAACGCGGCAACGCCGGCCCTTTCGTATTCCTCTCTCCTCTGCGCGATCTCCTCCACTGTAAGCAACGGCGCGGGCGAGATCTGTCCGCGGCGCGGAAGCGGGCGATGCAAACTTTCAAGCAGACCGAAGTCGATCGCCTCGAGCTGCGAAAGATATGCGTCGCATTCCGTCTCGTTCAGCCCGTCGAAAGAGAGAAGATGTTCCTGCCCGTACTTTGCGAGTTTTTGCGCGAGTTTTTGCGCGAGTTTCACGGTGAATTGCCTCCGTTCATCACTAATCATATTATAAAAAAATACGGCGGAATTGTCAATGCCCCGCCGTATTTTTTATTTTACGTTAATTTTTTTTGTCGCGATAGTTGACAACGACCTGAGGGAACGGAATGTTGATCCCGTTTTCATCGAACAGGATCTTCAGCTCCCGTTTCATATCGCGCTGCACCTGGAAGAAATCGTTTTCCTTGCAGGTCGCGCCGAACATGAGATTCACGCTGGAAGAGTCGAGCGCGTCCACCCCCATGTAATTGGGACCGTCGAGAATGAGCGGAACTTTCTCGCGGATCTTATCGCGGTTTTCCTCGAAAATCTTCTCCACGCGTTTGAGATCTTCGCCGTATTCGATGCCGATCGTCACCGTGGGATAGGAATTGTTTCTGCTCTGATTGACGAATACCTTGATCGTGCTGTTATTGGCGATCCGGATATCGCCGCTGTAATTGACCAGCCGGGTGTTGCGGATCCCGATCTCCTGCACCTCGCCGCGCCAGCCGTCGATCGTGACGATATCTCCCACCTGCAGCGTTCCGTCGCACACAAGGAAGATCCCAGCGACGACGTCGGCAATCAGACTCTGCATGCCGAGGCCGATGATGAGCGTGAGCACCCCGGCGCCCGCGATCAACGCCCCGACGTTCAGTCCCCAGACCGCAAGGATCGCAATCACGCTGACGACCCAGACGACCACCTTGATGATGCTGTTGACAAGCTTTCCGATCGTGATCCGTCTCGGCGTATTCCTGAAGATCCGGGAAATAATAAAGCAGACGACAAACAGCACGAGCAGCGTGATGAACAGGATCATGACGCTCGTAACGATCCGCGGGACGATCCGGAGAATGCTGTTGAAGAAAGCGATCCCCGTATCGTGCGTCTGAAACCACCCGTCCTCGGCGCGCAGCTCTTTCTGAAAGACGAGCCCGAGAACCGTGATCGCCAAAAATAAGACCATGAAAATCAGGCCGACGATGGTTCCGGCTTTTTTCTTTTTTCCTTTTTGTTCCATGTTTTCACCTCTGAATCTTATTGAGCCTATTATAGAACGCAAAGCGGGATTTGTCAACCGCGTATCAAAGATATTTCGAGGTGATCGGCGCGAAAAAACGCATTTTTTTGCCGCGCAAGTTTTCAAAAAAAACTTCCCGCGGCTGCGGGAAGAATAGATCGGTCGTCGACCGTGTCAAAGCAATATGCAGATCACGCCGCCCTTGCCTTCGTTGACGATCCGCGTGACGGTTTTTCTCATCTTTTTCTGCACCGTTTCGCCCATCGAACGATTCTTGACGGAAAGTTCCTCTCCGAGCATCTCTTTAAGCGTTCTGCCGAACATGTTCGTATTCCACACGCGGTCAGGCTCGCTTGCCATATCCTCGTTGATCTGTTTGAGGAACGCTTCGCTCTGTTCGACGGTGCCGAGCGCGGGGCGCACTTCTCCGCTCACGTCTACCCTGATAATGTGATAGCTGGGCGCCGCGGCTTGCAGGTTCACCCCCACTCTGCCGCTCTTTTTCACGAGCTTCGGCTCGGAGAGATTCATTTCGACCGCGTCCGGCGGCACAATGCCGTAACCGTACTCCTGCGCGTCCGAAAACGCCTTGCCGACCCGTTCGTAAACTTTTTTGGCGTCCGCAAGTTTGAGGACGTAATTCATGAGCGTGAATTCGTCGGCAAGATTTTCGCCGCACTGCTCGCCGAGCACCTGATAGAATACCCCTTCTTTCGCCTCGATCCTGCACTGCGCCGTGCCGGTGGCGGCGTCGAGACGAACGGATACGGGCGGCGCAAGGCGGTCGCTGGAGACAAACAGCGTATCGAGAAGCGCGCAATCGCTCATCTTTCCGATCTGCGGCGCGACCGCGCGCACCCCGTCCAGCAACTCCGCAATGATGGGCGTATCGGCGTCGAGCACGCGCATCCAATCGGGAATATCGATATCGATGGAGACGACGGGGAATTCGTAAAGGATCCGTTCGAGAACGGAGGCGATCCCGTCGGCGTCGAGCTGCTCCGCGTTTGCCGATATCACGGGAACGGCGTACTTTTCTTCCAATGCGGCGCGCAGATCCGACGAGGCGGAGGGATCTTTGCAGTTCAAGAGGATCACAAACGGTTTCTTCGAATCCTTCAGCTCGTCGTACGCCTTCTGTTCCGCCTCTTCATAGGCTGCGCGGGGAATGCCCGTCACGGAGCCGTCGGTCGTCACGAGGATCGCAATGGTGGCGTGCTCGCGGGCAACGCGGCGCGTTCCCTCCTCGGCGGCGAGATTGAACGGAACGGGCGCTTCGTTCCACGGCGTTTTGACCAGACGGGGATTTCCGTCCTCCTCGAAGCCCACCGCGCCTTCGACGGGAAATCCCACGCAATCGATGAGCCGAACGCGCGCGACCGCGTCCTTCACCTTGATCTCCGCCGCCTCTTCGGGCACGAATTTCGGCTCCGTCGTCATCACGGTCCTGCCCGCGGCCGACTGCGGCAACTCGTCGATCGAACGCTGTTTTTGGGAGCCTTCCATTCCCGGAAGCACCAGCTCTTCCATAAATTTTTTGATAAACGTAGATTTGCCCGTACGCACCGGCCCCACCACGCCGATGAAAATATCTCCGCCCGTACGCTGCGCTACGTCTTCGTAAACACCGAATGTTTTCATGTTCGCCTCCGCCGAAACTATTTGCTATGTTACCATATGACGGAAGCGGCAAAGTTATGACAGAAAAAAACGTCCGCACGGCCGCGAACGCTTTTTTACATTTTTATTTTTCTTTCGGCTCGGCCTGTTCCGCGCGTTTCTCCGCGTCGGCCTTGATCTCGAGATAGTACGCGTCTTCGGAAAAGTCGCGCGGGCGCGTGTACTCGCCGCCGAGCGCTTCGATCGCATATTTCAGCTCCTGATATTCGAGGAAGTTGATATCGTCGCGGTCGATGACCGCCAGCAAAGCGTCGAGCGCGCGGGGGTCGCCGTACTGCGCCAGATATCCCGCGCGCACGGGCATCTCCTCCCCGCTCTCTTTGAAGGCGCGAAGCAATACTTCGAACACTTCGTCGTCCCGCTCCGTCGTGCGGGAGAGCAGATCGAGCATGAGTTCCCGCCGGATCCCCGCGCGGTACATGCCGAGCGCCTGCGATTTGGCCGCATCGGCGCGCAGCTTCAGCTGTTCGCAGATCGCTTCGGCAAGATCTTCCTCCGTGTCCTTTTCTTCCAGCAGACGGAAATACGCGGGGAATGCAGCCGGATCGTCGCCGAGAAGATTGACGGCAAGCGTCAGAAGCGCCGGCTCGCTGCGGGAAAGCAGGGGAAGCAATGCGGAAGGCGCGCGCGTTTCCAGCTCCCTGCAAAGGAAATCCGATACGGGCACTCCCTCTTTTTCGTGGCGGATCAGAAGCGAAACGAGCTGCTCGTCCGTCATGGCGGCAAAGTACCCCTTCGGCGTATTGCCGACGCGCGGAAGATACGTATCGCCGTACTGCGCATACAGCTTCGGAATGAGCGCTTCCCATTGCGCCGGCGTGAATTTTTTCGGTTCGCGCTTCAGAAACGCGGCGAGTTTTTCCTCGAAGAGACCGTCAAAATCAATGAGCTTTTCCATTTTCATCCCTACATCATATAATCGAGAATCTGCTGCGCCATGAGCCTGTCTGCATCGAACAGCTTACAGATCTCGTTCAAAGAGCGTTCGCCTCTGCGCAGGCGCGCTTCGCGGTATATGGCCGAGGCCAGCGCGGCGCGCTCGTCGAAGAGTTCCCATGCCTCCGCTTCCGAGAGCGCGTAATACAGATCCTCTCCGGCCGCGCAGATCTTGCGTTCGTAATCCTCGCCGAGAAGCGCGTATTTCGAATAGACGTCCGCAAACGCCTGCATGAACGCACCCGCTTTCTTCTTGCCCAATTCGATCTCGTGGATGAAGAACTCTTTGTACAGATTGCAGATGACCGTTCCGAAGGAATTATCCTCGTTGCGGCATACGAGATCGTGCAGAATGGAGAGCTTGACGATCTCGTCCCCCTCGCCGTCCAGAAGCACCGCGCGAAGCAGACTGTCCGCACGGCACCGTACGGCGACTTTGGCGGCAAGCATCTGCAATTTTTCGTCCCGCCCCTCCATTTCGTCGAAGGCAAGCCGAAAATATTCCGCGAACTCCGGCGTATCGGCGATCTCTTCCGCCTGTTCCTGCTCCGCTTTGTTGACGTGCAGAAAAAACGCGGCCACCTTGCGGTACATCTCCTCGGGCAGACGGTAATAATAGTTGATTTTCAAAGACCCGCCTTCGTCGCGAAGATTGCGCAGCTGTTCCAGATACCATGCGGCAACCGCCTTGCGCGGATAGACCAGCGTGAGCATTTCGAGCGATTCGATCGCAGCGTCGAATTCCGCCACGTGACAGGCGGCCACGGCGTGGAACCAAAGCACGTTTTCGTCGTACGGCAGACG
The DNA here is from genome assembly GCA_947589085.1 of uncultured Clostridia bacterium. Taxonomy (GTDB): domain Bacteria; phylum Bacillota; class Clostridia; order Christensenellales; family Borkfalkiaceae; genus Gallimonas. The sequence goes on along the minus strand of CANPZD010000001.1, from coordinate 77,840 downwards.
CGTTTTGAGGATCTCGAGCTTCTCTTTCGCCTCCGCGTCCAGTCCCGTTTCGCAAAGCGCGGTCGCAATGCGATAGAGATCGTCGGTGGAATCCGCGTCGAGCGCGGCAAGTTTTCTCGCCACCTCCTTGGCGTCCTCATGGCGGTCCTCCGCGCCCAGAACGGCGCAGTACGTCGTGAGGATCTGCACGTTGTCCGGGAATTTATCGATCACGGCTTCGCACGTCCGTTCGGCGCCCTTTTCGTCGCCGAGCATGAGCGTGCACATCGCCGCAAGCCCCTGCGCAGACGGATAATCCGTACTGTCGTCCGGGATCTTTTCCAGAGCCGATCTGGCGCCGGTGAGATCGCCCGTGCGCAGAAGCGCAAGTCCCTCCGCAACCGTTTCCGGATCGGATGTGGGGATCCCTTCCGCATGCACCAAACGGAGTTTGGGTTTTTCCTCCTGCGGCTCCGCGATCTCCTCGGGATCGAAGCCCTCGTTTTCCGGTTCGCTGTCCGCATAGAGCGCGCGGCGATAATAATAACTCGACTGGATTTCGTTCCCCATGTTCATAAAACATACGGCAACGCCTTCGTAACCCTCGGGAAAATCCGCCTCGTTGCAGGTATCCAGAAACCGAAACCATGCGTCGGCGGCAAGCGACCAAAGCTCCAACGCCTCATAGACGTCGGCATAGAGCGCATAGGCGTCGGCGAGAGGTTCGTTCATCTCCTCCCGCTTGTTGAGAACGGAGAGCGCGCCCAGATAATCGCCCGCGTCCATCCGCTTTTCCGCGCTTTCGAGTAAGAATTCATTGTCGAAACGCAGTCTGTTTATCTTCTCATCCTTCATGACTTTCCTCTCGATCAAATAGCGCCGCCGTTTCCTCTCTGCCGAAATCGTATGTGGTGTTGCAATCATGGCAATGCACGGAGATTGTTCCGTATTCGGAGAGAATGCTCTCCGCTTCCTTTCGCCCGAGCGACACAATGAGCGCTCCGACGCGCGCCCGCGAACAACGGCAACGGAACCGGATCTCCCGCGTATCGACGCGGCTCTCCGGCGAAAACGAACGCAGGATCGCTTCCGCGCCCTCTTCAAATATGCGCGCGGAAATGTTCGAAAATTTCGCGATCTCCTCCTCGGTGCGCCGCAGCGCCTCCTCCGACGCCCCCGGCAAAGGCTGCAAAAATACGCCTCCCGCGCCGAAACAGGAGCCGTCCGTCCCGATCAGAACGCCCAGCGCGATCGCGGTGGGCCTCTGCTCGCTGGTCAGAAAATAAGCGGAAAAATCCTCGGCGATCTCCCCCGAGACGAGCGCGCTCGTTCCCGCAAACGGAAGTCCGTCACCGTCGTCGCGGACGACGGTGAGCGACCCGGTATTCCCCACGAATGCGCCCACGTTCAGCTTTCCGTCCGGCCGGGGCGGAAGATCCGCTCCCGGATTTTCCGTAAATCCGCGCACATTCAGCGCGCCGTCGCCCGCCGTGCGGATCTTACCGCCGACCCCGCCGCCCTCGATGCTCACCGAGAGCGTGCTCGTATCCGCCTTCAACCAGCTGCAAAGATAGGCGGTCGCAGACATGGTACGCCCCAATGCCGCCGCAGCGACGGGTGTGAGGCCGTGACGGCGAATGGCTTCGTTCACGATTTGCGTGGTATCGAGAACGGCGAGCGAAACCTGCCCGCCCCAGATCAAGGTCTTGTGGATCGCGCTCATTTTCCGCATAGAAAATTCAATCTGTCGCTGCGCGTTTTTTCCGCGCCGAGATGTCCCTCGACGGAGAGAACCTTGAACCCGGCGTCCGCAAGCGCGGCGCAAATTTCCGCCTCCTCGTGAATATATTGCGTATGCTTCTCATCGCAGCGGCGGAAGCTGCCGTCGGCATTCCGGACAAAGAGCGTGACGTCCGTTTCCACGCGATCCTCAAACAGCCGATTGAAGGCAAGATAGCAAACATCTTCCCGATCGTCGGCAAAGATATTATTTGCAATCTTCTCCCTTAATTTGTACGAAGAGCTGACGTCGAACCAAAAGAAACCGCCCTTTTTCAGACAGGCATAGGCCCGCCGGAACGCCGCCCGCAGACTCGCCTGCGGCAGATAGTTATAACAATCGTTGGGCGAGAGAATAAAATCGAACTTTTCCGGCGTGCGCAGCGTGCGTGCGTCCGCATGCACGAATTCGATCTGCAACCCCTCTCCGAGCGCAAGTTCCGCCGCCTTCGAAAGCATGGGAAGCGAGAGATCCGCGCCCGTCATCGTGTATCCCGCCCGGGTGAGCGCGCGGCAGAACGCCCCGCTCCCGCAGCCGAGTTCCAGACCGCGGCGCCCCGCACCGAGCCTTCTCAACCCCTCAATAAAATACTGCGACCATTGTGGATAGTCGCAGTCGTCATTCAAGTATTCGAACCATTCGGCAAGCGAATCGTAGGCCTGCGGCGCCATGTTCTTCATTTATTTGCGCTTCCCGTTCGCAAGCAGCTTCGGCGGGCGCGCGGACTTCTTTTTCCCCTTGTGCCGCACGTCCTCGAGCGCCTTTTCGCGTTCTTCGAACTGCTTGTTGTATTCTACGTAACGATCCTCGTTCTTGTGCGTTTCGTAATATTCGTCGATCTCCCGCTGCATGGCGGCCTTGCTCTCGCGCAGCTTTTCGAGATCCACGCGGGAGTACGTCTCGGGCAGCATGCGCAACGCCGCGCCGTCGTCCAAAGGACGGATGGGCCGCGCGATCAGATCGGACTTGCCGTACGCGATGTCGAGATTTACGATCTCGGGCGTGACGTTGACCGCGGGCGCGGGCGCCTTCCCCTCCTCGGCGGACTTCTGAGCCGCGATCACGGGGTCGGGATCGATGAATTTGTCAAACGCCCACTGGGTGAAGTCGAGCCAGACAAGGCAAAAATAGGAGATCCCGAACAGAACGATCAGCACGACAAAAATGAGCGAGAAGAATCCCGTCACGAACAGCACGACAAACACGGGCCACGTCGCAAGCGCCGCGAACAGCACCGTCTGCGGAAATGTGCCGAACGTCATCACAACGGAATTGCGCAGCAACGTCCAGGGGTTGTGCCGATACGCAGGCCCGAGGGCGATCATCCACAGGCAGAACAGGCTGCACAGCGCCACGAACAGATAGCCGATCACTTTCGAGGCGATCAGCCAGCCGGCGTTGGGCGAACCCGTCGCCACGCAGAGATCGGCATAATTCCCGACGCAGCGCGCGGCAAACAGCACGACGCTGAAAATCAGAACCGCTTCCAGCACGCTCCAGAACGCGCGCTTTACGCCGCGGAAAAACTTTTTCAGAAGAAACAGATCGGTTTGAAGCATGTTCCGGATCACGTACAATCCGCCCGAGAGGCCGACGCCCGCGATCACGCAAGCGGGGATCATCAGCCCGAAAAAGAAGAGATCGGAACGATAAACGATGCGCTCGAACGCGCCCGCGACGTCCGGGATCACAGGATATCCTACGCCAAGTCCCGAACCCCACGGCCCGGAAAGCTCCTGCGCGCCGATGCTGATCGAACGATAGATAATGATCGCGGCAAGCGGCAGACAAAAAAGAAGCATGAGAAGATTCGTGAGCACAAGTTTCCCGAACTTCCCCTTGAAGATATTCCAGAACAGCCGCCAACGGCTTTCGGGAAGCACGGTGCGCGGATAATCTTCTTCGCGCTCCTTGCCGTCGAGCCAGCGTGCCACAATGCCTTTCCGCTTTTCTGCCATAGTTCACTCCGCTTGTTGCGATTTCGGTCGGACAAACTCCGCCTGATGTCCATTGTAGCACAAAAGATAAAATATTACAATGAAATTCAAGCAAATTCCTTGATTTTTCATTGTCCGTGTGTTAAAATTGTTCTTGTTATGCGGGACGGACGCACCGTCCCTCTTTTCTTATCACGGAGAACTTATGCAACACGAAAAGTACAGAGTGGGCATCGTCGGCTCGACGGGCACCGTCGGTCAGAAGTTCGTTACCCTGCTCGAAAACCACCCTTGGTTCGAGCCGGTCATGTTGTTTTCCAGCCGAAGAAACGCCGGAAAACGCTATTTTGAAGCCGTCGCGGACAAATGGGCGCAGGATACGCCCGTGCCCGCCTATGCGCAGAATATGATCCTGTGCGACGGCGCGGACGTCTCCGCGGCAAAAGGCAACGTGGATTTCGTCTTTTGCGCGGTCAATATGGACAAAGAGGCGATCCGGGCCTTGGAAGAGGAATATGCCCGCAATGAGATCCCCGTCGTCTCCAACAATTCCGCGCATCGCTTCACCCCCGACGTGCCTATGGTGATCCCGGAAGTCAACCCCGAGCACATTTCCGTCATCGAGGCGCAGAGAAAACGGCTCGGCACAAAACGAGGCTTTATTGCGGTAAAAAGCAACTGCTCGCTGCAATCGTACGTTCCCCTTCTGCATCCCCTGCGCTCGTTCGGTCTGAAAGAGGTCGCCGTATGCACCTATCAGGCGATCTCCGGGGCGGGAAAAACGTTCGCAACCATGCCGGAGATCCTCGATAATATCATTCCCTACATCGGCGGCGAAGAGGAAAAAAGCGAATTGGAACCCTTGAAAATTTGGGGCACGGCGGAAAACGGTCGCATCCTCCCCGCAGAAAGTCCCCGCATTTCGGCGCAGTGTCTGCGGGTCCCCGTCTCCGACGGGCATACCGCCGCGGTGTTCGTGAAATTCGAAAAATTCCCGCAACGAGAAGAGATCCTTTCCGCGTGGAAAAATTTCCGGGGCGAACCGCAAAAGCTCGGACTTCCCTCCGCGCCCGAACAATTCATTCACTACCTCGAAGCGGACGACCGCCCGCAGCCGAAACTCGACCGCATGACGGAAAACGGCATGTCCGTTTCGGCGGGAAGGCTCCGCAAGGACGCCCTCTTCGATTATAAATTCATCGGATGTTCGCACAATACGCTGCGCGGCGCCGCCGGCGGCGCGGTGCTGCTTGCCGAACTGCTCGCGGCAAAGGGCCTGTTCGATTGAGCAAACCCTTTTGCGCGCGCATACGTTATAGATAAGGAGAATTTTATGATCGGATTTTTGCACGGCAGCGCGACGGCTATGATCACCCCCTTCACAAGGGACGGCGTCGATCTCGAAAGCCTCGGCAGAATGATCGAATATCAGATCGGGAACGGAACGGACGCTCTCGTCATCCTCGGCACGACGGGCGAACCTGTTACGATGACCCTCGCCGAAAAGGAAGAAACCGTCCGCTTTGCCGTAAAATGCGCCGCGGGGCGCGCGAAAGTGATCGTCGGGACCGGCTCCAACCATACGGCGGCCGCCGTGGAAACTTCCGTTCTCATGCAGTCGCTCGGCGCCGACGGCGTTCTGGCCGTCACCCCTTATTACAATAAATGTACGCAGGCCGGACTCATCGAATACTACCGCGCGATCTGCGAATCGGTGCGGATCCCCGTGATCGCGTACAACGTTCCCTCCCGCACAGGCGTAAATCTTTCGCCCGAAACGGCGGAACAGCTCGCCGGGATCCCCAATTTCGCGGGCGTCAAGGACGCCGGCGGAAATATGGCGCAGACGCTCGACACGCTTCGGCGGATCCGCGGCAAATGCGATCTGTACTCGGGCGAGGATCTCTTGAATCTCCCGATCCTCTGCGCGGGCGGGTCGGCCGTCATTTCCGTCGTCTCGAATCTGGCTCCCAAGGCCGTAAAAGCGCTCACGATCGCTGTGGCGGAACGCAAACTCTACAAGGCCAACCGGATCGCGGACGCGCTCTTCCCCCTCGCGCAGGCCTGCTTTACCGAAGTGAATCCCATTCCCGTAAAGGAGGGCATGAATATGCTGGGATTCCGAGCCGGCGTTCCCCGCGCCCCCCTCACGCCCCTTTTGCCCGAACACCGCGACCGGCTCGCGGCGGAAATGAAACGCTTCGGGTTGGAGGTGCGATCATGAAAATTCTGCTGTGCGGCGCGTGCGGAAAAATGGGAACTGCGGTGAGCGCGCTCGCCGCTGAACGCGGCGAAGAAATCGTCTGCGGGGTGGATCTTTTTCCGAAACCCGCCCCATACCCCGTTTACGCTTCGTTTGACGGCGTAACGGAACAGGCGGAGATCCTCATCGATTTCTCATCCGCCGCAGGTCTGAAAGAACGGCTCGACTTTGCGGCTGCACACAATCTGCCCGCGGTTTTGGGCGCGACCGGCTATTCCGCAGAGGATCAAGCGCTCGTAAAAGAATTTGCGCAGCGCATTCCGATCTTTCAAACGGGCAACCTCTCTCTCGGGATCAACCTGTTGCAGATCCTTGTGAAAAAAGCGGCGGCGGTATTGGGCGCGGACTTCGACGTTGAGATCGTGGAACGGCATCATAATCAGAAAAAAGACGCCCCTTCCGGAACCGCGCTCATGCTCGCAGAGAGCGTGAAATCGGCTCGACAGGATGAAATCAAAGCCGTATACGGCAGACATGGTATGGTCGGAGCGCGTGAAAACGATGAAATCGGCATTCACGCCGTGCGCGGCGGAACCGTCGTCGGAGAACACGAAGTCGGATTCTACGGCGAAGATGAGATCGTGACGCTTTCGCATTCGGCGCGCTCGAGAAAGGTGTTCGCAAACGGCGCCCTGAAGGCGGCCGCATGGCTTCTCGGCAAACCGGCGGGTCTGTACGGAATGGACGACTTGCTTGCAGAGATCGGATCGTGACCCAAATTTTCCTCGGTAATTTTGAAAAACCGCGCGTTATCGCTTGACGAACGGCGCGGTTTTTACTATACTAAATAAGATCATTGCAATTCGTAAATAAGAAGGTGTAGCTACTTCGCGGACAGAGTCCGCTCGTGCCGCGCTTCGTAGAGAATCGTGCGCGCGGGCAGCAGGTTCGCACATAAATTGCAATTTGTTAAACATAATATGCTGGTGTAGCTCAGCAGGTAGAGCGCGTCCTTGGTAAGGACGAGGTCGGCGGTCCGAGTCCGCTCATCAGCTCCAAAGGAAAAGAGAGGATACACTCCTCTCTTTTCCTTTGGAAATGATTTATATGGGCGGACGTGCGGCGACGAGACGAGGTCGGCGGTCCGAGTCCGCTACTTCGCGCTACGCGCTTGTGCCGCCCTTGGAACATAACAGAACATGCGGGCGGGGCATCAGCTCCAAAGGAAAAGAGAGGATACAATCCTCTCTTTTCCTTTGTGTTATAAAAGCCGAGAGACACTATTATTTAGAATACTCGTTAAGTTTTCTTGTGAACCTGCAGTATGGATAATTGTGACAACCGATAAAATTCCCATATCTTCCTTTTCTGATTACCAAAAAATCACCACAATCAGGGCAACGATTATTCCTTGATACGGCTTTCAGATCGCTTATAGAATACTGACAATAAGGATAGTTGGAACAACCGTAAAATTGTGATTCGTCGATATTCTTTTTACGCAATAAAAGTTTACCCGATTTGCATTTAGGACATAAAAGATCATTCGTTTTATCTCGTGAAAGCGATTCCGAATTTTCGTTCTTGACTTTTGATTCTATTTCTGTTATAAAAACGGACGGGCGTTGCATATCGCACAAAATAAAAACAATGTTACGCGTACGAGTCAAAGCGACATAAAACAAACGCCGCTCTTCTGCAAACTCATAACTACTTTTACTTCCAAGTACCATATCCAACAAACAATCATCTTCCATTTTATTCGGGAATCCGTTCCTGGCATTTTCGCCACTGATAAGAATAACATAATCAGCTTCTAATCCTTTGGACTGATGTACCGTCTTATAAGTGATCTTCATTTCTCCGAATTGATTGCAATATAACTTCCCCTCTTTATCCAGTCTTATGTTATGATCGAGAATACAGTCAATATCATGACGATTTCTACCCAATACCAACACCGTCGCTTGCGAATCAATTTTATTTATAATCCGTAAAGCTTTTACAAACGCATAACGACGATCGTTGTCGTGGTAAATGATCCTTACCGGCATTTTCTCATGTTTTATTGACTGAATATGTTTAACAAATTGTTCCGGATTGGCGGTAATGAACGGCTCCACGATTTCTTGCAATTCCGCAGAATTCCGGTGAGTAGTAGTTATATAATTCAGCCTTGCGCCCTCAAAATAATCTTTGAAATGCAAAAAAACTCCAATATCACAACCGGCGAAACGATAAATAGCCTGCCAATCATCTCCTACGGCAAAAAGTTTTGAATTGCCATGCAACAAAATTCCTTTTAGTAGCTTCGTTCTGCTTTGAGATATGTCTTGAAATTCGTCTACAATAACGTATTTGTATTTATAGTTTGGCAATCCTTTTAAAGCGTCAATTGCCTGTAAAATCATGTCGTCAAAATCGATTTTATGTTCTGCACGTAAAGTTTTGATATAATATTCATAAATCGCTTGGCAGATATCGAGGAATGCCATTGCACGCGCATAATTATATTGCGTTGAAAATTTTCGTTCTCGCAAAATCTGAAAGCCATTTTCGTTTGAATATTGTGCTTTATATAGATTAATAAACGTCGATATCAAGTTGAACAAAGAAGTAAATTCTTGTCCCATATAAATGGAATGGAACGCATCCATTATTTCCTGGCGGGACAAAGGTTTGAATTTGACCCCTCTATTGATTAAGCGTTGTTGTAGATTCTTAAAGATTTGGCCGTTCTTAAATTCATATGAATAAGTTTCGATACATACTGTATGATTTTGCTCGTGAATTTTTCTTTTCCATTGGATACTCTCAAGGTAGTTCTTTTCTTCCGCTTTCGTATACTGCGGCGTATTCCAATTTTCATCTACACCATAATGTTCTAAGTAAATATGGTAATCGGTCAAATAAAAATCCGGTGTATACTGTCGCTTGTCCAAGGTAGCCGTATCCACTTCATAAGCTCGTTCATATTCATAAGCAATTCCATTTGCAAATAGAAAATTTGCCAAAACCAATTCTTCGTAACTTTTTACATATTCTTTTTGAATGGTTTCGAATTGATCTATATGATTACTCAGCATTTTTAATCGGTCTTTAAGAGTGCGGTAATCCAAAGTTTTAAGATTTTCGAATTTTTCCCCTTCTGTAGCATATTTCGTTTCATCAGTATCGGAATAAAGGTAATAAGAAAAAAAGCGAAAAACCAGCTCGACAAGGCGAGGATTATTTTGCATCTCTTCATCAAAAAACTTTTTTATATATACATTAAATTGGGATTCAATTGCCTTCTTGAACCCATTTGCCCTGGTGAGCACTTCCAAACCAAATGAGTGAAAAGTTTTAACTTTTAAATCCAATTGCATTCTTGCAACTTTTTCTGCCAAATCATCAGCTGATGCCTTGGAATAAGAAAGCAGCAGGATCTCGTTTTCATTTGCTTTCCCCGTTTCTATCAACCATTTTACTTTCCCGCAAATGGTTAAGGTTTTGCCTGCTCCGGCGCCCGCTATTGTTAAATTGGATTTTGAGTCGCATAGAATTGCACGGCGTTGTTCTACATCTAAACTTTTTCCGTTTATATCGTCAAAAATTTTATCTTTCAAATGATTGCGTATGAATTGTTCATTATGGCGCTCGATAATTTTTTCATCCAGCTTTGGAATAGAATAATACTTTGATCCGAATGTTTTGATCTTATCGAGCAAAGTACGCGCAGGAGCAAAAATTTTTTCTGCCGTTTCGTCGTCGATGTACTCATCGCCTAATGAATATGAAATTGCATCAAAATCCCTTATTAAACTGAATTGTTCAACGACTTTAGGATAATCTTCAATGATTTCTCCTATATCGCGCATATATGTAAGATAATTTTTTTTCTCTGTAAAAGAATCGGGAATTGTATATTCTCCGATCAATAGCGCGGTTTTATTAAATTGCTGCAATAGCGAAAAACTATATTCATCGATTTTATTCAAAATTGTTTTAATGGGATGATTCCTTAAAATATCATTAAAGGAATTTTGCAGAACACTCACTTTCTTGTTATGTTCTGCTACTTCTTTTAAATGCTTATCAAAAGAACAAACCAACGCAGAATATCGATCATGATTACGCAAACTTTCAACTGCATCCAAAATCATCTGTTCCAAATTAATGATTTCAAAAATGCGTAATTGCGTTGTCCAACACTGAATTTGCGAGTTAAGTTTCTTCGCTATCTTCTTATTGCGAAAATATGAAATTATCTTTTGAATAGCGGTCATGGTATATTCCTTATCTTTAATTCAATGATATTTAATTATTAAATTTAGGACAATTTTTATTAATCAACTAAAAATAGGCGCCTCGGGCCGCGCGATCAGCCGCGCGGGAAAAAAGAACGGTGCTGCCCCAATCGCAAGCACAATGGCGAAAACGATTGCGATGATTCTCACAGCTTTTTAATTTTTGCCTTGTTCTCCTCTTCCTTCACTGATCGATAGCAATTTTCAGTGTTCCGTTGCAGTATAGCACAAAATCGGCAAAAAAGCAAGAACAGTAAACCGTTTGCATCAAGTTCCACGCAAGCAAAGAAAAAAGTATAAGCGCGGGGCGAAAAGCCCCGCGCTTACTTTTTTAGATCGATTTGACTGCATGCACTTCGCCTGTGGAAATCGTAATTCCTTGATAGGTGTACTCCACCGTCACGACGGCATGCCCCTGTTTCTTGTTCTGCCCCGCAATGTTGCGAATATTAAAGCTCACGCTGTCCGAAGTCCTGTAGTCGTTATAGGTATGCCCTCCGTTCGACGTGCCTGCTTCGTATTCGGCATTGTTGTTGGCATAGAAACGATACGTCGTCTTGACCGAAACTCCTTCGTTTGCAAAGGCGCCGACGAGCTCTCCGCCGCTGACGGACGCGGCGATCGTGTAATCGTAACTGACATTCCAATTATATTTCGCGGTAGCCTGCGTAACCGTCACTGTAAATTCGCTCATCCACAATGCGTACGCGTAAGTCGGTTCTTCGGATGCCGTGATGGAGATAGTGTCGCCCAGCTTCGACCAAACACCGTTGACTTTCGTGTACCAGCCGAGGAAGCGATACGTGACGCCGTCGATCGTCGTTGCGTTGTTGTCCGGGACGATCAAGGTGTGTTCGCTCGAATATTCGAAGGAATATTCCGTCTTTGCATCAAGCCCGTAGGTCCCGCCGCCGGCGGTGACATTAAAGCCAAGTTCGCTGTAATAGACGATGGTATCCGGGCTGTACTGCACGATGAACGTTGCGCCGTACTCGCCGATGACTGCCGATTCCTCCGTCCAATAACCCTTGCGCACTTCCGCCGCCAAAGGAAGATCGGTGGGAACTGCAAAAGTCTGGCTCTGCTTCCCCTCCGCGACCGTATAGCTTTGGAACACTACGCCGTTCGCGATAAACTCGATCGTGGAATTCGGGCGCATCTTCGTCGTATAGGTGAACGTCTTGCCGTCTACGCTTGCCCTCCATGCGTTGGAGAACTTGAAGTTACTCGTGAACACGACGGTCACGGGATCGAGCACAAAGGAAGGATAGATATCCGCATTGCCCGTGATCGCTCTGTGCGGCCATTCGTAAACCCCCTCGTTCTGTCTGCTGCCGTCCTGCGGGCAGGCGATGTTGTTCGCCGCGGCAAGTTCGTCGGCATACGTACGGTTGTCGAAGGCAAGGTCGGCGGCCGTAACTCCCCAATCGGAGAAGGCGCTCAAATTATATTTACCGGTATAACCTGTGCGTACCCCTTCGACTTGCCCTACGACTTCGCCGCCTTCCTTATGATAGGTGACGGTGAAGGTTTCCATCGAGACGACGTTGCCGCCGTAGAACACGATGGAATCGGACCCATATGTAAATTCCATGCGCATGATTACGCCGCCGTACGAAGCGCGCTCCGTCCACACGAACGCGCCGAACGTGCCGCTGTTCATGCCCGTCTGTTGGAAGGTGCCCACGTTACTTTCGGGATCGCGCGTAACGGTGATATCCCGCTTGCCGCCGGGAGTGTCGCTCGTGCTGCCGTCTTTGTTGAACAGCACGTAGTAGCCCGTGGTCGTGGGAGCCATCTTGACCGCTCCATAGATATTGGCGCTGTTCACACCGCTGGGAAGACCGCCCGTGAGCGTGCCTCCGATGTTGTACTGTGCGCCGCCGAGCAAACTGCTCGTGCTGAAGCTCGTGATCGTTATATCGATATCTTCGATCCACATGGCGAAGATCTTGACAGTCGCCTGCGTCTTGAGATCGGTGTTGCGGAATCTTTCAACATCGACGATCGCCGACCAATTCCCCGCGTCGTCCTGATACCACCAGCCGAGGCGGCGAAGGTCGGAACGGCCGATGAGAGAAAGCGTCTCTTCGGAGATATCGTAATCCCCTTCCATCTTTTTGACGGACTTGTAGTACCCGTCGATATCGTGTCCCGTTCTGCCCGTGAAATCAAAGTCGCTGTACAGGTGGACCTCGACGGAGTTATCGATCCAATTCGCGAAGAGGACGTTCTGCTCGTAGAAGTTTTCGCTGTCGCCCACTCTGAAATTGAAGATCTTTTCGATCATCTCATCGTTGATGACGGCGGGGTCGATCTTGGTGCCCTGCCCGAAGCGTTCGGTGTAGTAGCCGTCGAAATCAAATCCGCGCACGTCCTCGCTCACGCCGAGGGTGAGCGGGTGCGGCGTGCCGCCATACACATAGGCATACGTCTTTCTCCAATAGGAAGTCCCTTGAATGCCTTCTGAATCGAAGTCGCCCTTGATTTCCTCGAATCCGTTGACGCGCTTCAGGCTGTATTCATGGATATAGTAGGTAATGCCCGTGTATTTGACGGAAATCGTGCAATCTTCGCTCGCCTTAAAGGAATCGATATCGATAGCCCATTGGGCGGTGTAGCCGTTTCGGCGCAACTTGCCGAGATCGGGAAGTTCGCTTTGCGTGAAGCTTTCGCCCGCGCGCTTATAACGGGTCGCATAGACGTTGCCGCTTTCGTCGGTGAACTCGATCTTGAAACCGCGTTCGTCCCAGACTGCGGTAAAGGTCGCCTCGTCCGTAACGTTGGGCAGATACTCGGAGTAGAGCACGCCGTCTTTCATAAAGCCCTTGAGAATGACTGCGCCCGCGGTATCGGAATTATATTCGATATTCTTGGGAAGCTCGACGTCGCTATCATAGGTAAACATGATCGTCGCGACGAACCTGCCGTCCTCTTCGACAAATTTCAAACCCGTCCATGTGATGGGATACTCGCTGACGAGTTTGACCTTATAGGTGCAAGGAGTCCATGTTGCCTTGACGGTCTCGTTGCCCTTGATCTCGCTCAGTGTCTTATCCCAGCCTGCAAAGGTGTAGCCTTCGCGGGTAGGCGCGTCGGGATAGTTCACCGCATCGCCATAGTGCCCCGTCTGTTTCACGGAAGGCTGCCCGTTGTCGAGATCGAAAGTCACGGTGTAGTCAATATAGTTCCATTTCGCCTTGTATTCGACGGTGGACTGGTCGTAGAAGTCAAGCCCGCGGTGGTCCTCGTTATGGAGATTCCCGTTGGGGCAAAGGAAGCCGATAATGCGCCCCGCGGCCGTCGTCACATAGGGAAGTTCGATATAGTTTTCGGGATCGTACGTCCAGCGGAACAGTTTGATGTAAGCGTTCCGCGACGCATCCCATGTATAGCCCGCTGCTGCAAGCTGCTCCGCGGTAGCCCCGTACTTTTCGGCGTCCGCCTGCTCGATGATGAAGATCAGATCGTAGACGTTGGCTTTCGGCCTTGCATACAGGGTCATCTCCGACTTGAAGTTCGCCGGATCGTACCTCTCCCATTCGTAGGTATAGCCGTCCTGCGCGAACTGCGGATTTTTATCGAGGAAGTTCTTGATGGACGGATAGGAGAAGTTGGCATACAGCTCTTTGGTGGTAGGGTCGAACACGATCTGCTGGTGCCCGATCTCCTCGCCGCCGAGGACGTAGGTTACATTGGCGAGCTGTCCTTCGAGATAAGCCGTTGCGAGCCAATCGACCGATTTGAGCTTGTTCGCCATCGCTTGTTCGAGAATGTCGGCGATACTCTCCGTCGTGTCGTAGCTGCCGTCATCAAAGACATATTCGGGATTGCGGAGCGCAAGGCTGGCATTGATCTTGACGACGCTCGCAATGGAGAACGTCGGGATCTCGATACTGCGCAATACGCCTTTCTGTACGCCGAGGATAACGGAAATATCGCCGAAACTGTCGCTGTTCGTGAGGCCCGCGCCGTTCAAAACGAGGGTGTAGATGAGGTTGGCAAGGCCGTCGGTAGGCGCCTGCGGCGTATAGGTGCAACTCGTGATATATCGATCGAGGAGGCCGCCGAGATCGGTGGGTTTCTCCGCGGGGGTCGAACCGCCCGTGCCGACCAACTCCATGATACGCGTAACGAGCGCTTCGCTCAGATTGAACATGAAGCACAGGTGATTCATCATGGTCGCAGTGTCCTTCATGAAGTTTTTGAGCGGGAAGGCACGGTAGATGACTTCGGGCACCGTGAGATCCTTCTCCGTACTTCCGTCGAAGCGGGTCTTTTGCGTGCGGCGCAAATACATCATATCGCCCTTGATGGTAAGATCGAGCGTCGTATCGCCCAAAATGATATCGCTGCTTCCGACAAGCCCCGCCAGAGCATTGTGGACGCCCTGATAGGAGAGCTTCGCGTTCAGGCTGATCTTGTTATGGGCGTCGAAATTGACGGTGAGGCCTTCCACGTTGATCTCGATCGTCTCGAGATTGATGCCGATGATCGAGAGGTCAAGGTGCAGTTTCCCGTCGATGAAGAACACGTCGTTGCGAACGTACTCCCCTTCTTGGGCGATGCCCGCTATCACCTCATCTTCCGTCGCAAGGTGGGTCGCCGTTCTGCCGAGCGCGATGAGAAGCTCGTCGACGCCTTCGATATCGAAGAATCCCGTAAGATCCGCGGGTTTCTTCTCCCCGGAGTCAACGCGCGAGAAACGGAAGGCGAGATCGGTCGTCTTGGTGTACGTCTTTTCGCCCTCCGCCTCTTCCTTGGAGGTCGTCACGCCGAGCGCGGCGAGGAAAGAAGCGTCGCCGTCCTGTTCGGACGAAAAGCGAAGCTGCACGTCGCCGAATTTCAAACCGAAAGCCTCCGCGGGGATCTCAATGCCGTTCGCGATCTTGCCGACGTTCTCCGCGGGATCCTCGTCTTTGATGAGCAGATCGAGGATGGTCGGCACAAGGCTCGCGCCCAGTCCCCTGAAACGGGCGACCATATCGCCGTCGAGCAGCGGCGCGATGAGATATTCGTTGAGATACGTCACGCTGTCCAGTCCGAGGATCGAGGCCGCACCCGAGAGAATGGTCAGGATCTCCTTGGCCGGCGCATAGAGCTTGAGCGGATCGTAGCCGACATTCCCCTCTCCCACTTCGGAAATCGTAACGAAGAAGTCAAGCTCCCCGTTCTGTTCTCCCGAAAGGTCGCAGTCGGTGATGAAGATATCGAGATAGATGTTCTTGGGCGTCGTATCCGTCAGAACGTCGTTCACCATGGTCTTTTGCGTGCCCGCCTCGATCAGAAGCTTGAAGTGCACGAAGAGATCGGCGCTCACCTCGACGACATTTTGATCCATATCGAGGCGGATCGGGAACGTGCCGCCGGAACGGTACTCCATGTCGCCCGAAATCTGATAGATAAGTCCGTCGTTCGGGTACATTGCGAGATTCGTCGACAGGACGGTCCCTCCCACCTTTGCGGTGAGATTGGGTTCCGCGACGAGGGCGATCGCGTCGCCCGCATAGCCGAGAAGCTCGACGAAATCCATCAGCCGGTAAAATTCGCCCGTGAGCGTCGGGATCTCGTCGTAATAGACGGCGGTGTTGAAATCCGCCTTCACGGAAGGCTTCGAAGCGTCGCCGATCGCGATCCCGAGGCCGAGGAAGCCGCGGTTTTCGTAATTTGTTTCATCGTAGATCCCGATCGTGACCTTGCCGAGAAGAAGATTGAGGATCAGCTCCTTTTCGGGTTCTTCGGGTTTGAGCGCAGAAGGCGCAAGCTGCAAGCCGCCCGTTTCGTACGCATTTTTCGCAACCAGAACGGCGCCGGCGGTCTCTTCGCTGCCTTTCAGAATATCGATGAGCTTGTTGAGCACGTCGACGACGCCTTGCAGCGATCCGATGAGTTCCTGCTTGCTCGCCGTGCCCGTGACGTTCGCCTTGACGTTGCTCATCGTGCTCTTTACGCGTTCGACGAGATCTTTTACGGCGTTGATGAGATCGTCGATCTCCGAGAAGCCAAACTCTATGCCGAAATTGCCGATCTTCAACTTGGCATGATCGCCCTCAATGAGAAGTTCGAGAACAAAGTCGCCGAGCGAACCCTTGAGATAGAACTTGCGGTCCTCGCCTTCCTTCCATGTCACGATCCCCTGTTCGATGTTGACCGACGTTTCGCCGAATGCAAGCGAGCCGGAGAATTCGATTGCCCGCGCCTCGATCAGCTCGCACAGCCGCGCGACGATCGGCGTGATATCCTTGTAATCGGCGGGTTTTTCGATGGAAGCGCCGCGCGAAGTGCCGTAGATCGCGACATTCACATTTCCCTTGTCCGGAAGCCGGAGCGTGATCTGTCCGTCTTCGATGACGAGATCGACTTGGCCGAGCCGGAGATCGATGCCGAGCGCTTCGAAGAGCTGCGTCGAAGCAAGCGTGACTTGCAGCGCATCGCCGCTCTCGGAAACCGTCTCTTTGAGCTTGACGATCTCGCCGAAGTTGAGATTCAGCAGCCGTTCCAGCGTGTTCATTTCCTCGGCCGTCAGCGCGATCGCGGCGGGCATCGCGGATTTGATGAGCCGGATCGCCTCCGAAACGTTCGCCATAAGCTTGATATTCTCGCCGATCTTAACGTAGAGAAGAACGTCGTTCCCCTCGGCGTCCTTGCGGCTTTCGAGCGCATAGACGAGGTCGAGATGCAGGGAACCGATGGAGAGCGTGCCCTGCGCCATGGTGAAATCTCTGTTGAATTTGAGCGTGACGGAAAGGTCGCGCCCGCCGACGGTGGCGGTCACGTCCGCCTGCAACGTCGTAAAGTCGGTGAACAGCGATTTGACCATTCTGCCGTATTTGAAAACGTCGATGTATTCCGCAAGCGCGCGCGTTTCCTCTTCGGACAGCGAGAACATCGTTCCTTTCGAGACGTCCGCGCCGAGCGAGATCGCCTTGCCGCCCGCGGTGAGATCCGCCCCCACCGAGAACTTCTGCTCGGAAACGGTGACGGAGATCTCCTCGAGAGAGAGCTTTTCGCCGAGCAGCGACTGTACCTTTTCGCCGAGCAGCGACATGATCGCATCGCCGCTCACGGCAAGTCCGAGCGCGCCATCCGCAAGCTGCAGCGAGAATACCCCGAAGGAAAGTTCGTCCGCTTCCGCAATGATTGCCGCGGCATAGCCGAGGGCGATCCGCTCATTCCCGTTCGCTTCCTTTCCGGACAGCGACGCAAACAGGCTCTTGAAGAGTTGGACGATATCCTCCGTCTTTGCCTTGACGAGAATATTGTCGAGATCGAGATAGAGATAGCCGTCCTCCTTGTTGTAGACAAAGACGAACGTCTTATCCGCCGCGCTGCGGTAGGAAAGCCGGATCGTTCCCTTGAGGAACGCGCCGCTTTCGACGGTATCCAATCCGAGTTTTACGGTGAGATCGCCCGCCGAAAGGGTGACGTCGATACGCTTTGCCTCTGCCGCAAAGATATCCGCCGCCCACTCGACGTATTGCATGATATCGGCGTACTCCGCCTTTTCGGCGTCGCCGAGCGGCTCGAACGCCTCTCCGTCGGTGAACGCGATCGTTGCGCCGAGGGCGGTCAGTGTGAGCGTGCCGCACGCGTCGATCTCGCCCTGATCGGTGTATGTGCTCGCCGTGACTTCGATCTTCACGCTGCCGAGGTCGAGGTCTTTGCCCGTGAGCTTGCGAAGAAGTTCGGTCCCCGCCACGACCACGGAGAGCGCGTCGCCTTCTTCGGTGACGGTGAAAAAGCGATCTAATTCGAGGGTGAAGAGCGTTTCGAGAAGATCGGCGAGTTTTTCTTTCTGCGCCGCGGAAAGTCCGATCGGAGCGGGTTCGTCGAGCGCCATGACGGCGGGCATGGAGATCTGCGCAATCGCGGCGGGTTCGGCGTCTTTTGCGAGAAGTCCCCGGATGAATTCCACGGCCCGGGCGGGATCCACCTTGAGTTTCGCGCCGTCGAGATCGAGATAGAGCATCCCCTCTTCATAGACGACGCCGATTCGGATCTTCGTCGTGCCTCTTGCAACGGTGAGATCCGCGCGCGCCGCCTTTTCTTTGACGGCGAGACGAAGATGTCCCGTGACCGTAAGTTCGTCTTTTGCGTTGTCCGAATAGGAGACGGACAGATCGAGATATCCGCTCTTGAAGATATCCGCAACGGTATCGACGTACTTTGAAAGATCGGTATAGCCGGCAAGTTCCTCTTCTCCGGGAATGTCGACCGTTTCGCCGCCCGTGAGAACGATCTGTGCCCCAAGCAGGCCGAGCACGAGTCCGCCCTCCTTGATCTCGACGCCGATGTCGCCCAGCTTGAAATTCCCCAGCTTCATGCCGAGTTTTTCAAGAAGCGCGGTGCCGTCGATGAGAATATCGAGCGCGCCGTCTCCCTCTTTGAGCGAAACGAGCGAATCGAAGCTCTCGAACAGGTCGCCGAAGAGATCCTCGATCTCCTGTGCGGGAAGATCGTCCTTGCCCGAGAAGCCGAGGTACGCGGCGAGCATCAGCGCGGCGGAAGTCGTTTTCGCTTTGAATTTGAATTTTTCGCCGAGATCGATATACATCGTCCCGTCCAGATAGACAAAGCCGACTTGTTTCCGGGTTTCCCCGTGCGAGAGCGCAAGCGTTCCCTCCGCCGTCTTGTTTTTGAGATCGAAGGTGACGTCGCCGAGCACGGTGAGCGCCTCGCCCCGGTAAGATATCTCAACGTTGAGCGCGGGTTTCTCAAAGAGATCCAGCGCGTAATTCACATAGTCGAGAATTGCGATATAAGAGGATTTGTCCGCTTCGAATGCGACCGTATCTCCGGCGGTAAGAGCGGCTTTCAGGCCGAACTTCCCTCCCGTAATATCGACGCCGAGCGATCCTTTCTTCACGCTGAGAGAGACGTCCCCGAGGTCGAAATCGACTCCGAGAAGTTTGAGAAGTCCTGCGCCGTCGAGGGTAAGGTCGAGAACGCCGTCCCCCTCCGCAACGCCGAAGAGACCGAAGCTCAGGCTTGCCAAGGCAATGCCCGCGGTCTGATCTTTGCCGAAATTTTTGATGCGTTCGACGAGCGCCTTGATCTCCTCGACGCTTGCACGGATCTTCACCCCGCCCACGCCGAAGTAGACGATCTTTTCCGCCTTTTCATAGTAGAGCGACAGCGCGATCGCCTTTTCGCCGAGGGTGAGAGTCAGGTTGCCGCCGACGACGGAAAGATCCTTCGCAAGATCGATCGCGCCGCTTATGCCGATCTCTTTTCCGCCGAGCGCAAAGGTAAGATCCTCGATCGTAAGGCGAAGCACATCGTTTGCGAACAGTTCTTTGAGATACCCGAGATAGACGGCTGCGTCCGCATAGCTCTCCGGATCCGAGAGCGCGGGATATTCCTCCGCCGAAATGCCCGTGAGTTTGAGCGTTGCGCCGAGGGCGGTCAGTGTGAGCGTGCCGCACGCGTCGATCTCGCCCTGATCGGTGTATGTGCTCGCCGTGACTTCGATCTTCACGCTGCCGAGGTCGAGGTCTTTGCCCGTGAGCTTGCGAAGAAGTTCGGTCCCCGCCACGACCACGGAGAGCGCGTCGCCTTCTTCGGTGACGGTGAAAAAGCGATCTAATTCGAGGGTGAAGAGCGTTTCGAGAAGATCGGCGAGTTTTTCTTTCTGCGCCGCGGAAAGTCCGATCGGAGCGGGTTCGTCGAGCGCCATGACGGCGGGCATGGAGATCTGCGCAATCGCGGCGGGTTCGGCGTCTTTTGCGAGAAGTCCCCGGATGAATTCCACGGCCCGGGCGGGATCCACCTTGAGTTTCGCGCCGTCGAGATCGAGATAGAGCATCCCCTCTTCATAGACGACGCCGATTCGGATCTTCGTCGTGCCTCTTGCAACGGTGAGATCCGCGCGCGCCGCCTTTTCTTTGACGGCGAGACGAAGATGTCCCGTGACCGTAAGTTCGTCTTTTGCGTTGTCCGAATAGGAGACGGACAGATCGAGATATCCGCTCTTGAAGATATCCGCAACGGTATCGACGTACTTTGAAAGATCGGTATAGCCGGCAAGTTCCTCTTCTCCGGGAATGTCGACCGTTTCGCCGCCCGTGAGAACGATCTGTGCCCCAAGCAGGCCGAGCACGAGTCCGCCCTCCTTGATCTCGACGCCGATGTCGCCCAGCTTGAAATTCCCCAGCTTCATGCCGAGTTTTTCAAGAAGCGCGGTGCCGTCGATGAGAATATCGAGCGCGCCGTCTCCCTCTTTGAGCGAAACGAGCGAATCGAAGCTCTCGAACAGGTCGCCGAAGAGATCCTCGATCTCCTGTGCGGGAAGATCGTCCTTGCCCGAGAAGCCGAGGTACGCGGCGAGCATCAGCGCGGCGGAAGTCGTTTTCGCTTTGAATTTGAATTTTTCGCCGAGATCGATATACATCGTCCCGTCCAGATAGACAAAGCCGACTTGTTTCCGGGTTTCCCCGTGCGAGAGCGCAAGCGTTCCCTCCGCCGTCTTGTTTTTGAGATCGAAGGTGACGTCGCCGAGCACGGTGAGCGCCTCGCCCCGGTAAGATATCTCAACGTTGAGCGCGGGTTTCTCAAAGAGATCCAGCGCGTAATTCACATAGTCGAGAATTGCGATATAAGAGGATTTGTCCGCTTCGAATGCGACCGTATCTCCGGCGGTAAGAGCGGCTTTCAGGCCGAACTTCCCTCCCGTAATATCGACGCCGAGCGATCCTTTCTTCACGCTGAGAGAGACGTCCCCGAGGTCGAAATCGACTCCGAGAAGTTTGAGAAGTCCTGCGCCGTCGAGGGTAAGGTCGAGAACGCCGTCCCCCTCCGCAACGCCGAAGAGACCGAAGCTCAGGCTTGCCAAGGCAATGCCCGCGGTCTGATCTTTGCCGAAATTTTTGATGCGTTCGACGAGCGCCTTGATCTCCTCGACGCTTGCACGGATCTTCACCCCGCCCACGCCGAAGTAGACGATCTTTTCCGCCTTTTCATAGTAGAGCGACAGCGCGATCGCCTTTTCGCCGAGGGTGAGAGTCAGGTTGCCGCCGACGACGGAAAGATCCTTCGCAAGATCGATCGCGCCGCTTATGCCGATCTCTTTTCCGCCGAGCGCAAAGGTAAGATCCTCGATCGTAAGGCGAAGCACATCGTTTGCGAACAGTTCTTTGAGATACCCGAGATAGACGGCTGCGTCCGCATAGCTTTCCGGATCCGAGAGTGCGGGATATTCCTCCGCGGAAATGCCCGTGAGTTTGAGCGTTGCGCCGAGGGCGGAGAGATCGATGCGGTCTTTCTCCCCGTTTTGCCCCTTTGAAACGGTAAAGCGGATATTCCCGAGCTTGATTTCTTTCCCGAAGATCTCGACGGTGCCGAACAGCTTTTCGATGAGTTCCGTCCCCTTTGCGACAAGGGTCAGCGCGTTTCCGTCCTCGGAAAGGTCGAGGGAGAAATACGAGTCGAGGTTGAGCGAGAGAAGTTTATCGAGGAGATCGGCGAGTTTGTTCTTCGTTTCCGCGGAGAGCGCAGTTGTTTGCGGAACGCTCTCCAACGCGATCGCCGAGAAGGTCGAGATCTTTTCGGGTTCGCCGCGAAGGAGGGAGACAAGCTGATCGACGTCGAGCTTGATCTTCGCCCCGTCGAGATCGAGATAGAGAACGGGAGCGCCGTTTTCTCTCAGATAGGCAAGGCCGAGCGTAAAGCTCTCGCCGTTCGCGGCGACCCGCAGATCTGCGGAGACGCGCTTGCCGTGAATATCCAAAAAGACATTTCCGTCGATTTTTGTACCGTCTTTTTCGTAGCCGATCGCGATCTGCAATGCGCTTTGCTTGAAGATGCCGGAGAGAACGTCCACATAGTCCGTGACGTCGATATATCCCTCAAACTCCGGCACGACGACGGGCATCGAACTTCCCGCCGCTTCCACGGTCGCGCCCTTGACTTCGGCATGGAGATATCCCTTGCCGAGCTGAACGGCCACGTTGCCGAGGTCGAGATCGAGACCGAGCTGCGCGAGGAGTTCATTCCCCTTGATCAGCACGGTGAGCATATCCCGGCTCTCGTTTTCCGAGAGACTTACAAGCCCCTCGAAGTCGAAAGAAAATACCTTGGCGAGCGTTTCATAGTCCGCGCCTTCCGTCTCCGAGAACCCGAGGTAGGAGGCGAGCATGACGAGCGCGGCGGTCGTATCCGCCTTGAGCTTGTAGTCGCCCATTTCGAGGTAGAGCACTTTCTCGCGGTAGAAGAACGACGCCGCGCGCACGGAACCTTTATATACGAGCGTAAGCTCCCCTTTGAGAACGCGGGTTTCGGTATCGATCGACACCGAGCCGCGCAGGTCGAGATTTTCACCGTCGTATCCCAGCCGCACGTCAACCGTACGCTGATCGAAGAGATCGAGCAGATATTGCACATAGACGATCACGTCTACATAGCCTTCCGGCACGCCGATCTCGATCGCTTCGCCGCCCTCGACGGAGGCGGAGAGATCGCCGCCCAGCAAAGTTACGCCGATCTTGCCGGTCTTTTGCAAATCGATTTGCGCTTCGCCGATCTCGAAGCCGAGTCCGAGCACGCTCAGGATCTTGTCCGCCTGTACGATGAGCGTGAGCGTATCTTCCGTCTCCGTGAGACTGAACAGCGTCGCGATGTCGAAGGACAGAATGCGTTCCAGAAGGTCCGCTTCCTCCTCGGTGAGATCGAGCGCCATGGGTTCCGCAGCGTTCTTTTCCTTGGAAAGAAGCGATTTGACAAGGGTGAGCGCGTCGTTGAGATTTGCGCGCACTTTGATCCCGTCAAGGTCGAGATAGAGATCTTTCTCCGGCAGAATGAAAATGCCGAGTTTATGTTCCGTGCCGTCGTATGTGAGGGTAAAGTCGCCCTTTGCGCTCTTTGCGGCGGGCACCGCGACAAGCTCGCCCGAAACGGAAAGTTTTTCGCCCGCATAGGAAACGCCGATCTTCATCGCCTCGCTCTTGACGAGGGAAAGCACCGCCTTGGCGTAATCCGTGACGTCGAGATAGTCTCCGGTCTCCGGCGTAAACGCTTTCCCCGCGGAAAGCGCGATCGCGGCAGCGCCGAGCTTGACCGTTACGCCGTCCTCTCCGAGGGCAAGGCGAAGATCGCCGAGATCGAATTTCACGCCGAAAAGTCCGAGCAGTTTGCCGCTCGAGACCGCGATGTGCAGAGTGCCGTCGGATTCCCACAGCTCGGGGATCAGCTCGGAGAAGTTCATGCCGAACAGCGCGGATAGAAGCGCTTCCGTCTCCAATCCGCTCCCCTCCAATCCAAGAGCGTCGGAGAGAAGCGCCATGGCCTCCTCCGCGTTCACGGCGAGGCGGAGATTGTCGACGCCGAGCAGAATATCGCCCTGCGTATAGAGGATATCGATCTCTTTGGAGGCGTTTTTATAGGAAAGCGTGAGCGCGGCCTGAACGTTCAGCGTATTAAAATCCAGATCCGCTTCGCCCTTGAGCGCAAGTCCCGCGATCTCATAGGAGAGATCGGCATGCAGATATCCGCCGCGATAGATTGCAAGAAGTTTTTCGGCATACGGTACGATTTCCGCGTATCCATCCGTGGAGTACGTGAACGAATTCCCCTTTGCGATCTCCACGGTCGCATTCATCAGTTTTACGCCGATCTTGCCGCCGCCCACGAGAAGTTCCACCGTGCCGGGATCGAGGTCGAGGCCGAGACCGAGCGCTTGCAGGAGCTGCGTGCCCGCAACGGCGACATGCAGCGTATCCTTATCCTCTCCGAGCGTGATGAATTCGGAGAAGTCGAGGGACAGAAGATCCGAGATGATCCCGAGCGCGTCCCGGTCGCCCGCGGAAAGATCGACGAATTCTCCGACGATCCCGATAGCGCCCTTCACGTCTGCCTTGACGCGCAGGCCGTCGACCGTAAGATAGAGCATCCCGTCGGAATAGACCGCGCCGAACTGCTTGACGGCGCCCGCATACGATACGGAGATCTGCGCCGCGGCCGCAAGCGAATGAAGATCGAGATCCAACCCGCCCGTCACCGAAATCGTGTCGGAAGTATAGGAGAGATCGGCATGCAGGAACCCTCCCGCAACGAGTTCCGCGATCTGCGCCGCATACGGCAGCAGGTCGGTGTATCCGTCCGTGGGATCCGGCGTAAATTCGCGCCCTTCCGTGAGCGTGATGCGAGCGCCGAGCGCTTCGAGCGAAAGGGACTTTGCCGTCGCAGAAACGGAAACGTCGCCGAGTTCGTATTCAAGACCGAGAGCGCCGAGCAGCTCCGTGCCGCGCACGAGAATGCGGAACGCGCTGTCTTTTTCCTCCGAAATGAGATTTGCGGCGAACTTCTCCGAAAGAACGGCGGAGAACAGCTTGCCGAGATCGAGGGACAGTCCATCCGTCAGCTCGGAAAGCGAAACGTATTGCTTGATCAGCTCCACCGCCTCCGCGACGTCGGCTTTGATGCGGATGCCGTCGAGATCGAGATAGACCGATCCGTCGCGGTACATGATCCGCAGCGTTTTGGAGACCTCGCTCGCGGGAAGAGAAACGGTGATCGCGCCCTGCACCGCAAGCGGCGATGCGGCGATCTCCACCGCGCCCGAGACCGCGACGTCCTTCCCCGTGTAACCGATCTCGATCCGGTAGCGGTTCGACGTAAACAGTTCTTTCAATCCCGCGACATAGGGATTCAGCACGGGATAATTTGCCTTTTCCGCTTCCGTGAGCGCGGAGATCGGCCTGCCGCCCATGCGGATCACGGCGCCGATCGTTTGACCGCCGACTTCGATGCGCGCTTCGGCGCGATCGAGCGTGATGTTCTGTTCTTCGTCTACCTTGAAATAGAAGTCTACGGGGATCTCCAATCCCAACAGCGGAAGCACGGAATGCAGCTCTGCGGCAGTGTCCGTGACGAGGAACTGCCCTTCGCCCAGCGCGGCGAGCAACGCGTCGGTATCCAGTCCGCCGCCCGTTTCCTCGCCGGGATCGGGCGCAAAAAAGCCGACAAACTCCTCCAGTTGCAGAGAAGCTTTCAGATTGCCGTATTTGAGATAGACTTTGCCGTCCTCGATCCATAGGCTGAGCGCCCCCAGTCCGACGCGGGCTTCGAGCGCGTTGAGATCGAAATCGGAAAGATCCGTCTTGCTGAGATCCAACAACGCAACGGCGGACCGTTTTTCGCCGTTCACCGTGAGATCGAGCGAGAGCGCGGAAGGCTCCGCGAGCAGCCCGCCGAACGCATCGGCAAGGCAGTTGACGGGCGTGATCTCTTTTTGGATGGGATTTCGGTCGACCTCCGCGTCCGCCCAATTGCAGAAATAATCTTCGTACGCCGTGGGATATTCCCGGTTCTCGCCGTACGCCGCGTAATCGTATTCCGTTCCGCCCCACGCCTTGCAGGGCGCTTTGATGGGACCGTACGCCGCGCTGTATTCCTCGGTGACTTCCGACTTGTATGTAAACCAATTTTCGTCGAACGTGAATGCGACCGTGAGCGCGGAGAATTCGGGCGCTTCGGGAAGTCCGCCCGTGAAAATCATCTGATTCACATAATAGGCGTTCGCGCCCTTCACGATCTCATTGCCGTCCGCGTCCTTTTCCGTCCAGTTGTTCGGATTCATGACGAACGTGACTTTGAAGCGGCCGTCCTCCAGCTCCTCCACTTCCGCGGAGAGGACCGTCTTTCCCTCGATGACGTACACGCTCAGCTCATAGGCGGGAAGTCCGTTCTGCGCTTTGAATCCGTCGGCTCCGGAAATCGTCATATTCCGGTAAGGTTCGCCCGTCTTCCACGCCGTATCCATTCCGTTGTAGGTGGAAGCGCCGCCGACGGGTTTTCGCCACAGCACGCGGTCCTGATCTTTGAGATAGCAAAATTGGCTCGCGCCGCTCACGAGCGAACTGGTCGTAAGATCGGCGGAGAGAAGCATGCCGTCTCTGTAATACTTATACGTCTGCACATCCTGCTCGACGACCGTGTTCACCTTGCCGTGATATTCGCCGTACCATTGCGTCTGCTGCGCAAATCGCCAGTTGAGGCGGGCAAAGATCTCGACCGCCGTATAGCCATTCTGCTCCCCTGCGGCAAGCGGCGCCGCCGGATACGCAAAGTTTTCGGCGTTGTCGGCGCCGTTCGGATCGCTCGCATACCCGTTAAAACGATCGATGGAGAATTTTTCCCCATCCGCGATCTCCGACATCACGGAACCGTATTCGAGGTCCACCGCGTTGCGTTTCGCCGTTTTGGTCAACGCCGAAATAATGCTGAACGCCCCGATGCCGACCACAAGAAACGCGGCCAGCACCGCTATGATTTTCATGGCGCCGCTGAGTTTCCTGCTCGTAACGCCCGTATGTTTTTCCGTCTTGTACGACGAAGACCTCTTGCCGTACGACGAAGATTTCCGATAATGACTCATTTATTTCACCTCCGATTTCGGCGCGCTTTTTTTCCGCGCAATTCGGGAAATGACATGTGTAATATCATTCTAT
Source organism: uncultured Clostridia bacterium (assembly GCA_947589085.1). Classification (GTDB taxonomy): domain Bacteria; phylum Bacillota; class Clostridia; order Christensenellales; family Borkfalkiaceae; genus Gallimonas. Next base: position 51,210 of record CANPZD010000001.1, on the reverse strand, counting down.
GACAACATTCTAACGCATTTATGACATGATGTCAAGGAAATCGGAAAAAAAAATGAAATCTTTTGAAAAACGCGAAAAAAAAACCACCCCAAAGGGGTGATCATGGAAAAAAACGCGATTTTACTGCGAAAAACCGGTCAAAGCGCGCACGAGTGCGGCCTCGACGGAGGAGGTGACAAAGAAGTCCCGCGGCGGCTCCCCCTCCACGGGAAGATCCGCCGCGATCCTGCCCGCCCGAAGAACGAGCGCCCGATGCGCGAGCACGGCGGCCTCGTGAACATCGTGCGTGACAAACACGACCGTCTGCCGCTTTTCCCGCCACAGTTCGGCGACAAGCTCCATGAGCGTGCGTTTCAGCGCAAGATCGAGCGAGGAAAACGGTTCGTCCATGAGCAGCGCCTCGTGCGGGTACAAAAACGCGCGGGCGATCGCGACGCGCTGTTTCTCGCCGCCGGAGAGCGTTTTGGGCAGGCTGTTTTGCCTTCCGCCCAATCCCACGCGCTCGAGAACGGGGCCGATCCGCTCCCACTCGCTCTGCGCAAGCACGAATTTCAGGTTGCCCTCCACCGTGAGATGCGGCAGAAGTTTGGCGTCCTGAAACAGATACGACGTCGGGCGCCGCCCTTGAATTTCTCCCTCGTGCGGCAGAAGTCCCGCAAGAATATGCAGGAGCGTGGTCTTGCCCGCGCCGCTCTCGCCGAGCACCGCGGTGATCTTTCCCTCTTCGATCTCGAGATCGATATGTTCGAGCGCAACCTTTTCGCCGTACTTTTTGCCGATGTCTTTCAGGATCACGTCCGCCACCTCACAAGCAGTTTGCAGGCCAGAAAGCACAGACCCTCCAGCGCGAATCCGAGCAGAACGCACATCAGCGTGAGCGCCATGAGCGAAGGCATGTTCAAAAACATTTTCGCCTCCTGCATCAGGCCGCCCATGCTCCGGAAAGTGTTCGCCAAAACCTCGCCCGAAACCGTGATTTTCAACCCCATTGATAGAATTGAGCCGGATTGCTTCAACAGCGAGGGCGCGGAAAGCGGCAGGTACATTTTGAAGATTTTCCGCCGCAGCGGGACCCGGAAAGCGCGGGTCAGCTCGCCGTACTCTTCCTTCACCTCCCCGATCGCGCTCAGCGCCGCCGCGTATACGGCGGGAAACAGCACGAGCAGCGTGACGACGACGGGCGCGACGCGCGGCGTCGTCCAGAGCAGCAGCATGAGGATCACGGCCATCGTGGGGACCGTGCGCAGAACGGAGACGATCGGCGCAAAAAACGCGCTCACCCGCCTGTTCAGGCTCGCAAGCACGGCCAGACCGACGCCGAGAACCAGAGAGACAAGAAACGCGGCCAACGTTCTCAGCAAGGTATTCCCGAAGGCGCGCCAAAAGGCGGCGTCCGCAAGGAGCCGCCCCGCGGCGACGAACGTCTCCGGGAAAGAAGGCAGGATATATTCGTTGCGCACGGCAAACGCCGCAACGATCCACACCAACCACAGAAACAGCAGCGCCGCGATCGAAAATATGAAGTTGAACCGCGTTTCCTTTTTCAAAATCAACCCTGATAGAAGAACGCTTCGGCGGGGATCGCCGTCGAATCGGACTTGACGTCGATGAGTTTTTGCAGGAACGTGTTCACGGTCTCCTTGCACGCCGCGCTCGCCGTAAAGCGGACCGAGCAGTTGGCAATGACCTGCGCCGTGAGATTCTCCGCCCGGAACGAGGGCGTGAGGCCGTCCGTACGCACGTCGTCCAACAGTTCGATCACCGTAGCGGGAGACACCGTACCGAGGTACGCCGCGCTGCCCTCAAGATAGCCGATGAATTTATCCACATCCGCCTTGCGCGATTCGATCACGCTCTTCTTTGCCACGGCGACCGCCTGCGGATAGCCGCCCTCGCCGTAGAGATCCTGCAAACTTCCCGTCATGGCGAACGATTTTGCCGAAGACGCGGTCGCGGCGATCTTCGAACTTGCCGCAGGTTCGGGGCAGAGATAATAATCGCATCCCCCGTCCGGCATGATATTCGCGGGCGCGAATGCGGTTAGGTTCGCCTTTTCCGCGTCCCCTTGCGCCTGCGCGCTCTCGATCGTCTGATACGGGATCTCGTGATCGGCAAGCACGGCCTGTAAGGTGAAGCCGGGCACGCTGTTCAGCTGGACCACGCCGATCTTTTTCCCCACGAGTTCGCTCTTGAGATTTTCTTCGGTCAGCGCGGGAGTCCCGTCCTGCGCAAGAAAATAGAGATTGCCGTTCGTGACGGTCCCGAGCATCTGATAGACCGTGCCCGTGCCGAGCAATTTCGCGGCGGCGCTCACGGGAAGAATGCAGATATCCGCCTTCGGCGCTTCGCCCCCCACATAGGTCTGGATCGTCTCCGCGTCCACGACGTCGAAATCAAACGTATCGTCGTTCTTTGCGATCGCGTTCAGAAGCGCGAGCGCGGGCGCGCCGTCGGGGGCATACACGTCGAGATCGTCGTCGTCAGCAGCGCCGCATGCCGAGATCCCGAGGGCCGCCGTTGCGAACATGGTAGCCCCGAATAAGGTCAAAAGTAATTTTTTCATATCAAACTCCTTTGATGATTTTTTCTGATTTTTGCCGGAATGCCGGCGATCAATACTTACTGAAAAGCGTTTTTGCGGAGACGCCCTCCACCTGCCCGAGCTTGCCCGTGAGCGCGTTCGCCGCAGAAAGCGGCGCGTCCATGACGACGCAGATCACGGAAACGTTTTTTTCGTGATACGGGATCCCCATTCTTCCCACGATATATTCGCCGTATTCCGAAAGCAGCGCGTTCACTTTTTCCGCGGCGCGCTCCCGCTTTTCCACAATGACGGAAAGCACCGCGATCCTCGTTTCTTCACCCATAAAAAATCTCCCTTTGCCGCAAAAGGACAAAAGGAGAACGGGCGCCGTGCGCGCCTTATCGCTTCTGTTTGCCCCTTTGCGGTCAGAATTTTCTTTCCGTTCAGGTTCCTGTCGATTATAGCACGCTTCGCAAAAAATTGCAAGCGTTTTCTATCAAAGTCAAATCGCGCAAGGAAAAATTTTCCAAACAAAAGTTTTGAAAATATAGAACAAACGTTTGACTATGCGAAGCAAGCGTGCTATAATTGAGGTATGATCTCCGAAGAGAAACTGCAAATCTTGACCGAGAGCGCAAAGTACGACGTCTCCTGCTCCTCCTCCGGCAGCAAGCGCAAAAACGAGGGCGGCATGGGAAACGGCTATGCCGCGGGTTGCTGTCATTCGTTCACGCCGGACGGAAGATGTATCTCTTTGCTGAAGATCCTCCTCTCCAACGACTGCATTTTCAACTGCAGATATTGCATGTCGCGCAGCGATTCGGACGTGCCGCGCGCGACCGCTTCGCCGGAGGAGATCTGCGAACTCGTGATCGACTTCTATAAGCGCAACTATATCGAGGGTCTGTTTCTCTCTTCGGCAGTGCACCGATCTCCCGATCATGCGATGGAACAGCTGCTCCTTACCGTCAAAAAACTGCGGACGGAGTATCAATTCCACGGATACATCCACCTGAAAGGGATCCCGCGCGCCGACGAAAGGCTCGTCCGCGAGGCCGCCCTCTATGCCGACCGCATGAGCTTTAATATCGAACTCCCCTCCGAACAGAGTTTGCGGCTTCTTGCGCCGCAAAAGAGCAGGGAGAGCCTGCTCTTGCCCATGAAACGACTGCAAAAAGAGCGCGAGATCTTCCGGCTGGAAAAGCGGAAAGGACACTTTCTTCCGGCCGGACAGACCACCCAGATGATCGTAGGCGCCTCTCCCGAACCGGACGGGCAGATCCTGCGGCTCACGCAAAGTCTGTATCGCGCCAACGGCTTGAAACGCGTGTATTTTTCCTCCTATGTGCCCGTGGTGCACGACTCCCTCCTTCCGGAAAAACCCGCGGGAGAACTGCGCGAACACCGGCTGTATCAGGCGGATTGGCTTCTGCGGTTTTACGGCTTTTCCGCAGAGGAGATCGTGGACGATCACGGCAATCTTCCGCTCGAATTGGATCCGAAATGCGCGTGGGCGCTCCGCAATCTGCATCTCTTTCCCGTGGAGATCAACCGCGCCCCGCTCGAAGTTCTGCTGCGCGTTCCGGGGATCGGCGCCAAAAGCGCCTATAAGATCATGGAGGCGAGAAGATATACGCGGCTGAATTTCGAAGATCTGAAAAAAATGCGCGTCGTATTGAAACGCGCGCGGCACTTCATCACCGCCGACGGAAAATTCTGCGGCGCGTCGGGATCCGCCCTGCGCGGACTGCTCTCTGCGGGCGACCCGCTCAACGCGACCCAGCTCAGCTTCTTTTCCGACCGCGAAACGGCGCGCTCGGCGCTCACGGGGGAACTATGATCTATTTCTACGACGGCAGCAAAGAGGCCTTTTACACGGCGTTTCTTCTGGCCTATCCCGACGAGGAAGCCGTTTTGACTTCCGGCAGCAAACAGCTCGGCATCGGGCAGAAAACCGTATTCGTGCGGGCGGATCCCGCGCGGGCAAAACAGGCGGAACGGCGCCTTGAAGAACTCGATCCCGAATGCGTCAAAGAGCTGGATCTTCTGCTCAGAAGCGGACAGCCCAACCGCGATACGGTGGCGTTCGGATATTTCAAACTCATCGCGGCGCGCGGCGGCCCCGTTCGCCGCATGCTCGCCGAGGACGCCGTGATCGCGGCGCGGGAATGTATGCAGCGGGTGCGTTTCGAGATCCACCGCTTTCACGGGTTTCTGCGGTTCATGGAGAGCGCTTGCGGCGCGCTGTATGCGCCCGTCTCTCCCGATAACGATATCTGCGATCTGCTCGTGCCCCACTTCAGGGCGCGGCTCCCGCAGTACCCCTTTGTGATCCACGACGTAAAGCGCAGAAAGGCGGCCGTCTACGACGGCGCAAACACCTTTCTCGCCCCTCTCGACCGGGCGGAGATCGTGCTCTCCGCCGACGAAAAAGCGTGGCAGGATCTCTGGAAAAAATACTATCACAGCGTGAATATCCCCTCTCGGGAACGCCTCAGGCAGATGCGCGGCTATATGCCCGTCCGCTATTGGAAATTTCTCCCGGAAAAGTTTCCCGGCGATTTCGGGACGTCGTGATAAAGATATGATCGGAACGAAAAAAAGAACGGCCGACGCGCCGTCCTTTTTTTTCGTTCCGGAAAGATCTCCGCAGCCGAACGCCTATTCCTCCGCAAGCAGCCGGATCTGCGCAAGATGCGCGCGGCATTCTTCGCGAAGCGCGGCAATGATCTCCGCAACGGGCGGATTTTCCAGCGTCGAGAGGATCGTCGTATACCGCTCGATCGCACCGCGCTCCAGGCGGAGATCGGCGGCAAGCGCGGCGGGAAGCGTTCTGGAATAGTCGACGCAGGATGCGGAAAAATACGATACGGGATAGGGAGGGCACGCCGAAAATACGGGGTTTGCGCCCAGATTCTGAATGAGCGACGCGAGCACCTGCATCTGGCGCAGCTTTTCGCCGCCGATCTTCTCCAAACGGCGGGCCGTTTCCGTGTGCTCCGCGCCCAGCACGACCGCCTGATACAGATATTGCAGCGCCGCCGTGAGCACGCCTCCGCGCCCCGCATATGCGGGCGATACCAGCCGCAGCGCCTTCGCATCCTTGACAATCTCTCTCGTGTCCGTGCATGTTTCGTTCATACCGCTCCCCCTTTTTTTTGGTCGTTCTTCATGCTATGCGGAGCGCGGAAAAAACGTGAAAAACGGAAGGATCCCCTTCCGTTTTTTTGCGGTGTGCCGAAATCATAAAATCGCCCGCGGGCGCATTTCAGGACTCGGATTCGTAATGGCAGCCGGAAAACTGCGTGGGGGGCATCGTTTCGCCTTCCCCGACGAATACGGTATTCACGACCTTGCCTTCCCTGTCGATGACCTTGTACGCGCCCGTCTTGGGGCAAACGTCGCCGGAATTCAGTCTCATGGTTTCACCTCCGATACCTGCAGTATGCGAAAGTGAATGCGGATTATGCGGATCACGGCAGGATCCCGAACGTATTCAGCCAAAGGCTCACGATCGAGAGCAGCAGCAGATACAGCGCAAACCACTTGTAGTCGGCCTTCTGCATGACGCGCAGCATGAGTTTGATCGCCAAAAATCCCGAGACCGCGGCCGCCGCGACCCCGCAGATCATGCCGACGATCCCCGCCGCGCCCATCTGCGTAAATGTTTCGGGACGGTCGAAGATCGCCCCTTTCAGCCCGAGGATCACGCCGCCCAGAATGATGGGAACGCTCATGAGAAAGGAAAATCTCGACGCATCCTCCGGTTTTGCGCCGGCGAGCGTGCCGACCGCGATCGTGGATCCGCTCCGGGAGATCCCGGGGAGAACCGCCACCGCCTGCATCAGTCCCATCGCCGCCGTCTGCCGCCAGCCGAAAGGAGATACCCTCTTCCGCCGCTGCGCAACCGCTTCGCACACGAGGAGAAGCGCCGCCGTGATCCCGAAGCAGATCGAAAGATACAAAATCCCCCGCGCGCCCGAAAAGAGCGCGTCGATTTTTTCTTCGAGAAACAGGCCGACAAGTCCCGCCGGGACCGTTGCCGCGATCAACATGAAAAGCGGCTTGAACGGACGGCGGAAACAGCGCAGAAGATCCTTCCGGAAAACGAATATCACGGCAAGAAGCGTGCCGAAATGCAGCATGATATTGATGAACGTCATGCTTCCGCCCTCGAGCGAATAGCCGAGGGCGCGCTGCAAAAGAATGAGATGTCCGCTAGATGAAACGGGCAGGAACTCTGTGAGTCCCTGCACCGTACCGAGTAAAATTGATTTGAATACCGTTTCCCAAAAACCCATTCATACTCCGACCGTTCAGGAATCGAGTCCCGAGAGGTCGGCGTAGGTCGACTCGTAAATGGTCGAGCAAGCTTTCACGAAATCGTTGATGATATCCGAGGAACGATTGCTTGCCGCCGAGCTGACCGCCTGCGTTTTGAGCAATTCGAAGTACGTGTACGAGAAGCTGTTTTCGACTTCGTTCTTCCCGCCCTTTCTCTGCTCGTAATCGAACGTGAACGCCGAACGATCGGCCGCAATGTCCGCAAACGAGAAAGTGCAGTAGATGATGTGCCAGCCGTAATCCGTGGGAACGACCGCGTACGTTCCGGCACCGCCCTTTACCGCAAGCTGCGCCGCGAATTCGAATTCGGCCATGTAGCTCGTCTTATAGGGAGAGATCATGTAGCCGAGATAGGAATTGAGACCCGCTGTATCCGTATTATACGCAAACGAGAGTTCGTTTATGACGGAGAATGCAACGTTCTCGGGCGTTCCTTCCACAAACAGATGATCGGGATTGAAGGCATTCTTTTGGAAATAATCGACCTTCCCGACTTTGTACAGGAATTTGTTATAATCGACCTGCCCGGCGTGCACCGAAGGATCCGCCGCTTCGTCCGCCGCGGTATAATAGAAATTATCGCGCGTGTAATAGTCGGCGGGAACTTCCTGCGTCGTCGCAAACGCGAGACGGTCATCCTTGAACGCAAGATTGCTGGCGTACTTCATATATCCTTCCATTTCGGCGAGGAACCCGTCGATGTTGATCTTTACGGGTTCGAAATCTTCCGCGTCGCCGTCGTCGTCGAATACGACGGTCCCGTTGTAGGAATATTTGCCGAAATAGTTCTTGATCTTTTCGTACTGCGCGCTCTTGATCACGTTGCCGTCCTCATCCTTGACGTCCTCGGTGTTGACGGTGCTGTTCTCGAAGAAAAGATATTTCCGGTCGCCGTTCGACCCGACGTACGCATCCTCCGCCTCGAAGGAATAATCGTCGTGCCCCGTGAACCACGTCTCGCGCTGATCGGTCGCCTTGAGCTGCTGCAAAAGTCCGGCGCGCGCCGCAAATTTTCCGCCCTTCTTGTCGCCGAAGTCGTCGGAGTAATTGTTGAGTTCATCCGTCTGCAACGTCGAGAACGGAAGAAGGATATTGAGAACGTATCCGTATTCGTCGTAGTGTTCCCCTGTCCCGTCGGTATACGTGGGCGCCGTGAACACGAACGAGGAATCGGAGATCGCATTGAACGCGGTTTCGAACGCGTCCTTATCCGAGGCAAATTCGCCGCGCTGGTTGGAGACCGTTTCATTGAACAGAGCTTCCGCCCAGCTGCCGTTGAGTTTCGCTTCCTCCTCCTGCTCGAACTTATCCGTAAGTTTATCGAGGAGGATCGTCTCGTACTGCTCGACAAGCTCGGAGGCAAAATAATCCGTACTCTCGAGTACGCTCGAATCCTCGTCCTTTTTGAGCTGGTCGTTCGTGTAGAGGCTGGCGATCAGTTTGTTGTAGGCATATCTGCGCGTCGTCGCATTGGAACCCTTCTGCTTTTCATAGCTCCCGAACGAGGTCTCCTTGCCGAGACCCGTATAAATGCGGTAGTCGGTATCGTAGAAATCCTCGCTCTCCGTCTCCGCGCCCGTGGGTGTGGTGCGCACGTCGGCGTCCGCCGTATGGTCATGCTCGTCCAACGCGTCGATATAATCTTCCTCGTAAGAATCGAGCTGGGTGTTGATCGAAACTCTCGTATCGTACAGCGCCTTGGCCTCTTCATCCTCTTCGAGGAAATAGGAGAGCGCGGCCGCGCGCTTCTGGGAATACGTTGCGTTTTCGCCCGCGCCGTCGATCAGCTTCTTGTAAGCCTGAATGTCGTTGTACGTATGGCCGTCGGCGTCGCCGTGGGCGGCAAGATACGCCATGGCGTACTGCACGTTCACCTGCCGTTCCACAAGGTCGCTTGCGATCTTATCGAACGTTCTCTCGTACGTCCAGCCGTAGTAATAGATATAATAATATCCGCTCGTCACGAAGTTCCACATCATCTGACGCTTGAAAATGGAACTTTCGCCGACGAAATCGACATAATCGGCAAATTCGCCGCCCTCCCGGAACGCCGCGCTCCTCGAGAGATCCACTGTTGCGATGACCTGATTGTAATCCTTGGTCGAATTGGTGACCGTGAGCGCCTCGCACCCCGTAAGGGTCCCGCACGCCATCACTGCCGCCAATGCGATCACAGCCGCTTTTTTCTTAGCTTTCATACCGTAACTCCGAACCATTGAATTCCCGCGCGCGTGAGCGCGCGCTTCATAACTCTCACTATTATAACCGATTTCCGCAAATTAAGCAAATAATTCTTCGTGAAATTCAGTGAAAAGTTGACGCAAATTTCAAAAATTTCGTCATTTGCAGCATTGTCTTTTCCCCGCTGCCAGCATTTTTGAACCGCAGAACGGGCGCCGTCGTCATTTCGAGACTCAGAACGGGCGCATATTTTTCCATCGCCGCGGAGATCCGTTCGTCGGAGAGCGCTTTCAATTCGGTGAATTCGAGCGCCCCGCCTTTCGCCCCCACCGAGATCTTTTTGACCATGAGGCGGGAGGCGTAATTCTTCATCAGCGCTATGACGAGCAGATTGACCGCCGGCTGCGGAAGCGGACCGTAACTTTCCTCCATGGAGAGACAGACGCGCTTGTAATCCGCCGCCCCGCGGATCTCGGCGATCTGTTTGTAGCAATCCATGCGGCCGGCGTTGGATTCGATGTAGCTCTCGGGAAGATACGCCGTCGTCTTGATCTCGAGATCCACGGTCTCCTCCCGTTCGCCCGTCAGCTCTTCTTTGAGGATCTTGGCGTATAACTCATAGCCGATCTTATCCATATGGCCGTGCTGTTCCGCGCCGAGCACGTTTCCGGCGCCGCGGATCTCGAGATCGCGCATGGCGATGCGGAATCCGGAACCGAGTTCGGTGAACTGCATGATCGCTTTCAGCCGCTCGACGGCGTTTTCCGTCATCACGCGCTCCGGTTTGTACGTGAAATAGGCGTGCGCAAGGCGCGTTCCCCGCCCGACGCGCCCCCGAAGCTGATAGAGCTGCGAGATCCCCAAACGGTCCGCGTCGATCACGATGAGCGTGTTGGCGTTGGGCAGGTCGATCCCGTTTTCGATGATCGTCGTCGTCACCAGCACATCGGACTCCCCGCGATAGAACCCGAACACGTTCTTTTCGAGAACGGCTCGCTCCATTCTGCCGTGCGCCACGGAAACGCGCGCCTCGGGCAGGATCGCCGCAATGCGCGCCGCAAACGTTTGAATGCTCTCCACGCGGTTGTAGAGCAAAAACACCTGCCCCTTTCTTGCGATTTCCCGAAGGCATGCGTCCCGGATGAGCGGTTCCGTCTCTTCGGCCACATACGTCTGCACCGGAAGCCGGGCGTTGGGCGGCGTCTGGATCGTGGAGATATCGCGGATCCCGGAGAGAGAAAGATGCAGCGTGCGCGGAATGGGCGTCGCCGTCATCGTGAGACATTCCACGTTGCGCTTGATATTCTTGATCTTTTCCTTATGCTCGACACCGAAACGCTGTTCCTCGTCGAGGATCAGAAGGCCGAGATCGCGGAACGTCACGTCGTCCGAGAGAATGCGGTGCGTTCCGATGAGAAGATCGGTCTCCCCCTTGCGCACGGATTGCAGGATCTCCCGCTGTTCGCGCTCCGTTCTGAACCGGTTGAGACACGCGATCCGGACGCCGAAATCCTTCATTCGCTCGGTCGCCGTCTGAAAATGCTGTTCGGAGAGCACCGTACTCGGACAGAGCAGGGCGACCTGCCTGCCCGCAAGAATGCACAGATACGCGGCGCGCAGCGCCACTTCTGTTTTTCCGAACCCCACGTCGCCGCAGAGCAGACGGTCCATCACTTTATCCGAACACATATCCGCTTTAATCTCGGCGATCGATTGCAGCTGATCGGGCGTCTCCTCATACGGAAAAGCCGCCTCAAACTCCTCCATTTCCTCGGGATATGCGGGAAATACATACCCGCGGCGCTCCTGCCGCTCCGCATAGAGCTGCTTGAGATCGAACGCCATCTTTTTCACAGAGGCGCGCACGCGCGCTTTTACGCGCTCGAATTCCCCGCCGCCGATCTTGGAAAGAGACGGATGTTCGCCGCCCATGTATTTGGAAAGTATATCCATTTGCTCGACGGGCACGTACAGCGTATCCCCGTCGCGGTATTCCAGCGCAATATATTCCTTGACGCCGTCCGTCGTCTCGATCTTTTTCGTCCCCGTGACGCGGCCGACGCCGTACGTTTCGTGCACGGCATAGTCGCCGATCTCCGGCGCGAGGAACAGATCGCCCCTTCTGCGCCTGATCTTGCGCGCGGAGGCCGTCTTGGTGAACAGATCGCCCGTGCCGATCACCGCCAACTTGCATTCGTGCAGCAGAAATCCTGCGGCAAGCGATTCGGCGAGCACGGTCACTCCCGTCAGTTCATCGAGCCGCGGAAGCAGCTCCGTGCGATACGGGATCTCCGCTTCGTCAAGTTCCTCTCCGAGTTTATCCGCTCTCGCGCTCCCTCCGCAGAAGATCAGCACGCGGTATCCCGTCCTTCTCCATGCGCGCAGATCGTTGAAGAGATCGGGCAGGGAATTCAGATACCGACGCGCGGGCGCGGCCGTAAAATTGTGCAGCTTGAGCGGTTCGAAAAAGCCGACGGCTCCCGCAAACGTCTGCAACGCAAGACAGCGCCGGCCGTTGAAATCCGCAAGAGATCCCGCGGGCAGGTACTGCCGCAGAGAGAATTTCATGCTCTCTCCGCTCTCGTACAGCGCGGTATGGCGTTCGGCATGCTCGCTGTACAAGCCCGCAAGTTTATCGCGGATGAGCTTGCATTCGTCAAACACGAGCAGCGCGTCCTGCGGGACGCATTCGAAGAAGCTGCCCGCGTTTTCCGTCAGGGGCAAAATGAAATCGTTCCGATACCCGTTCGCTTGCAGATCGCCCGCGATCGCCTGCATGCGGGCGTATTGGCCGGCCGACAACGCGCGCTTTGTTTCCTCTTCCAGCGCGGCGCGGATCTTACCGACGTCCTCTTCCGTGAGCACGACGTCGGTCGCCGCGACGATCTCGAGCCTGTCGAGCAACGGATACCGTTCGGCCGTGATCTCGTCGTATGGCTTGATCGCTTCGACTTCGTCTCCGAAAAAGTCGATCCGCACGGGATGCTCGCAGTTGATCGGATAGATATCCAGAATATCCCCGCGCACGGAGAACGCGCCCTTGCCGTCCACCGAATATTCGCGCGAATATCCCGCTGCGGCAAGCGCTTCCACAAGACTGCGCATGTTCGTCTCTTTGCCCGTCTCAATGCAAAAAACGGGCACGCGCTTGGGAACGAGCTGTACGAGCGACTCGATATCGGCCACGAGCACGTCCGCCCCGGACTGCCATTCGCGGAGCGCCGTCAGCCGCCTGTAAAGCGCGTCTTTGGAGAGCGCCTTGCGGTAGGAAAGCACCTCGTCTTTGGCGGCGAGCAGCGCAACTTTCTTGCCGGAGAGCGCGGCGATCCCGTCCCGCGCGCGCTGTGCCGAAAGCGCGTCCGCCGTAATATAAATCGCCCGCCCGCAGATCTGCGCGCAGGTGAGGTATTTCAGAGGATCGGACAGCCCGAAGGCCGCAACGGGTATGCCGTTTGCGATATCCTCGCCGAGAAGCGGATATTCTCCGCCGAGTTGTTCAAACGAAAAAAAATCTTTCATCCGTTATAGCGGGTCATCACGAGGTCGAATCTTTCCCCGGCGGCGAGCCGGACCGCAGCTTCCGCCGCCCGTTTGCATGCGGCGGAAAAGAGATCGTAATCCTCTCTCTTGACCTCGGAGAGCACATAGTTGATGATGGGAAGATCGACCTGAGGATCGCGGATCCCGATGCGGATGCGGGCAAATTCGGTGATCCCCGTCTCCGCGATCACAGAGCGCATGCCGTTGTGCGTGCCCGCGCTCCCGGAAGGACGGATCCGGACGTGCCCTTTGGGCAGATCGTAATCGTCGTATATCACGACGAGTTCGGAAGGCGATACGCCGTACTTGCGCATGAGCTGCTTTACGGCTCTTCCCGAAGCGTTCATATAGGTGAGCGGCCGCGCGACGATCACCTTTTCCCCTCCGGGAAAGGCTTCCGCAACGCTCGCTTCGCATTCTTTTTTTCTGAATTTCACGCCGAGAAGCTCCGCGCAATCCCCCGCGGCCAAAAAACCGAGGTTGTGAAAGGTCTTTTGATATTTTTCCTCGGGATTCCCTAACCCGACAATGAGAAACATGGCGCTCCTTTCATTCAAAAAGCCGCCCGCAGGCGGCTTTTGTTTTTCAATCGTAGATCTTGCTCATCGGCTTATCGAGATATACGTTCTCGATCGCCGCCGCAAAGATATCCGCCGTCGTAAGGATCTTCATCTTCGGCAACATCTTTTCGGGAGGAAGCTCGATCGTGTCCAGCATGACCAACTCGTCGATGGGAGATTTCTCCAACCGCTCGATCGCGGGGCCGGAGAGCACCGCGTGCGTGCAGCAGGCCTTGATCTCGACCGCACCCGCGTCGACCAGCGCCTGCGCGCCCTGTACGATCGTGCCCGCGGTATCGATCATATCGTCCACGAGCAGACACTTCTTGCCCTCCACGTTGCCGATGATGTTCATCACTTCCATCACGTTGGCCTTGGGACGGCGCTTATCGATGATTGCCATCGGGCAGCCGAGCCGTTCCGCCACCTTCCGCGCCCTGCCGACCGAGCCGACGTCGGGCGAGATCACGATGAAATCTTCGTCTACTTTCTCCGCGAAATAATTGTAGAGCGTCGGCCCGCCGAGAAGATTATCCACGGGAATATTGAAAAATCCCTGGATCTGAGAGGCGTGCAGATCCATCGTAAGCACTCTGTCCGCACCCGCGGAGGTGAGAAGATCCGCAATGAGCTTGGCCGTGATCGGATCGCGCGAACGCGCTTTTCTGTCCTGCCGCGCATATCCGAAATACGGCATGACGGCCGTCACTCTGCCCACCGAGGCGCGCTTGGCCGCGTCGATCATGATGAGCAGTTCCATGAGATTGTCGTTGACGGGCGCAGAGGTGGACTGAATGATAAACAGATCTCTCCCGCGCACCGTCTCCCCGATGTGAACGCTGATCTCGCCGTCGGAAAATTTCCCGACTTCGCAATCCCCGAGGCTCGTATTGAGCTTTTTGGCGATTGCCTCCGCCAGCTTTCGGTTGGCGTTGCCCGCAAACAATTTGATTTCGTTTCCGTGTGTAATCACGCTGTTTCCTCCGTGGTAATTCGGACGTTATTTATTGTAATATGTTTTTCCGGTTTCGTCAATCGGTTTCGGAACGTTTTTTCCGCTTTCGGAAAACTTTTTACGGGCGCAGCCGCGCACGGCTCACCGCCCTGCAATACGCCGCGTACAGCGCTTCGAAACGCGCGCGGTCTTCGGCGGGCAGGAAACAGCGTTCCGATCTTCGCACGGCGGCGATCTCTCTTTCGTCGTGGATCCCCAGCGCGAGCGCGCAGGCAAACGCCGCGCCCAGCGCGGTACTCTCCCGCTCGGCGGGACGGTCTACCGGGATCCCCAACACGTCCGCCTGAAACTGCATGAGAAAATCGTTGGCGGAAGCGCCTCCGTCGCATTTGACCGCGAGCAGCCGAAGTCCGCTGTCCCGTTCCATACATCCGGAGAGATCCCGCGCGCCGTAGGCGATGCTTTCGAGGACCGCCCGCACGACGTGTTCCCGGCGCGTGCCGCGCGTGATGCCCGTCAAAATCGCACGGGCCTCGGGATCCCAATAGGGCGCCCCCAACCCCGTGAACGCAGGCACGAAACACACGCCTCCCGTATCTTCCACGGCGCGGGCAAGCCGTTCGGATTCGGCCGCGTTTTCGAGCAGCCCCATCTCGTCCCGCAGCCATTGCACGCCGCTGCCCGCGTGAAAGACGCTGCCTTCCAACGCGTAATACGTTTTCCCCCCGATGCTCCCGGCGACGGTCGTAAGCAATCCGTTTTGCGAAACGACGGGAGTTTTTCCCGTCGGAAAGAGCATGAAAAGTCCCGTGCCGTACGTGATCTTCGCGTCCCCCTCGCTGAGACACGCCTGTCCCAGAAGCGCGGCCTGCTGATCGCCCATATCTCCCGCGATCGGAACGGTCTCGCCGTGCAGACGCATTTCGCCCATGCGCGCGTCGCAGGGGCGCGCCTCGGGCAGGATCGCGCGGGGAATGCCGAAATACGCGCAGAGTTCTTCGTCCCAATCCAGCGATTTCAGGCCGAAAAGCATGGTGCGCGAAGCGTTCGTGTAATCCGTTACGAAGCTTCGCCCCTCGGTAAAGCGGCAGATGAGGAAACTGTCGATCGTGCCCGCGCGTAGCTTCCCCTCCCGGAGAAGATCGCGCGCCGCGGGAACATTGTCCAAAATCCATTTCATCTTGCTCGCGGAAAAATACGCGTCGGGCAGAAGTCCCGTCTTTTGCTTGATCCGTTCGGCGACTTCGGGAGGGATCTTCGCGCATTCCTCGCTCGTGCGGCGGCACTGCCAGACAATGGCGGGCGCGACCGGCTCTCCCGTCTCTGCGTTCCACATCACGACGGTCTCGCGCTGATTCGTCACGCCGATCCCCGCGATCTTGCCCGCGCCTGCGGCGCGCGCGCACCGGGAAACGACCAGCGCGGCCTTGGAATAGATCTCTTCCGCATCCTGTTCCACCCACCCGGGGAACGGAAAACTGCATTCCGTCTCCTGTTGGGCGCGGAAAACAAAGGCGTGCGACAGGGTATCGTACAGGAACGCGCGGATGCTCGTTGTGCCCGCGTCGAGCGCAATGATATAATTTCTCATGCTTCCCCCCTTTCAGAAACTGCGGCCGCCGCCTCCGCCGAATCCGCCTCCGCCGAATCCGCCGAAGTGCCCGCCGCCGAACCTGCCGCCGCGCGCGCCCGTGTTCGTGGGGCGGGAAATCATCGTACGGCTCATGCCGGAATTCAATGAGCGGAATACGGCGTGCCATGCGATCGCCGTGAACAGAAAATCTCCGCCGTTATAGTTGAGGAACTTCGGCGGCGCGAGATCGAGGCCGTCGAATTTTTCCGTCCAGACGTCGGTCACGCCCAGAACCTGCGCATAGGGCAGCACGGAATAGTAGAGTTCGGGATCTTCCCGCAGCATAACGCCGAGTTTCTCCTTTTCGGTATAGAGAATGAAGTCCTTAAATCCGAGGATCTGCCCCAACTGATCGCAGTATCGCTGCGTGCGCACGAAAAACGTTCCCGCAAGGGCGCCCGAAACGGCCGCGCCGAACGAGAGGATGAGATGCGCACCCGGAGAGAGCGCGGCGCTCGGAAGCAACGATAAAAGGGACGGAATACAGCAGAGCAGCAGCCCGCCGAAGATCGCGAAAAACCGCTTCGGCTTCGACCATTTGTATCTGCGCTGTTCGGCGATCGAGGAAAAAACCGCGGGCGGCGCGAAGCAGAGCAGGCTCACGATAAACTGCTGAAAATAGAGATATCCGTAACCCATTACAGCAAGATTGTAGAAAAGTGCGAATGCTCCGCACAGAAGCGCCGTAAGAACGGCGAGGACTGCAAGAAAGACCTTTCCCTTCGGCGCGTACATTTTGTCCGTCGCGGCGTCCACGGAAGCCTTCGCCGCATTCGCCGTCCGATAAAAGCTGTTTTTCAGTTCGGAAGTCCGCACCCGTTCCCTCGCGCAGAAAAGACCCTCGTAAAAGACGCGCTGATGGGCGGGCGCATCGGGCGGAAGAGGTTTTTCCGTTTTAATCAGAACGGGATCCTCCTTGTCCTCGGAGAGATCGATGCGCAGATATCCCTCCGCCGCGAACCAGAATACGAGCGCGCCGAGATCCTCGGAGTCCACTTTATTGTCGATGATCTTCCCCATTTTGAGCGGATCCATTGATTCCGGCGCGGAAAAATTCACCGTGCGCGTCAACAGAGGTTGACGGCAGACGGTGCACTTGATCAGCAGCGCCGCGCCGATCAGCCCCAGCACAAGGATCGCCGCCCAAAGCGGCGTAAGATCCGCGGGCGGCGCTTTCAGCGCACCCGCGGAAAAATGCAGATCGAGCGTGATGCCCCCGTAGCCGAAATTTTCCGCGGTCAGCAAGAGCGCGTCGCCCGTCTGTTCGCACGCCACGCCGCGCAGGTTTTCTTTTGTATTCGCGCTGCCCGAAAAGATCTCCTTTGTTTCAAGTCCTTCCGGAAGCGCAACCGAAACGGATACCCGTTCGATGGGCGCATGCCAATCATACCCGAGCACGTCGAGCGGGAGAAGTCCCCTGTCTTTCAGCGCGGGTACGATCTCCGTATACGAGATCTCGTAAACGTAATCCCGATCCGTGCTCAACAGCGTGTTCCCGTCGCCGATCGCAAGGGAAAACAGCGCGGAATCGTCGCTGCGGTAGCGTGCGGGCACCGCGGCTCCGTCGCGCTTGACGGAAATATCCCGATAGCGGATCCTTCCGTCGAGCGCAAAATCGCGGATGATCCCGCGCTGCGGAACGAGAAACCGCACCGATATCGTCTCCACGACGCGCACCGTGCGGTTATTTCCGATCGTAAATTCCGCGCGGTACGAGGGGATCGAAAAATCCGATCCCGCCGCTTCCGCCGCGACCGGGCGTCCGATCGGGGCGATCCCGACTCCCAATAAGAGCGCCGCAAAGAGCAGCGCGATCCAAACGGATCCCCCTCTTGCTCTCTTCATCGGTCAAAACTCGACGGTTACGTTGCGGCGTTCCTCCGGCGCTTCGAAGTAATTGCGCTTCTCCAACCGCATGCGCCGTGCAACGAGATTGGAGGGGAACACGTCGATCTTCGTGTTGATCTCCTTGACGACGCCGTTGTAGTATCTGCGGGCGGAGGCGATCTCCGTTTCGATCAACTGTAATTGCCGCTGCAGATCCATGAAATTGGCGTTCGCCTTGAGTTCGGGATACGCTTCCTGCAACGAAAACAGCGATTTGAGCGTGCCCGTGAGCGCGTTTTCCGCCGCCATCTTCGCATCTCCCGCAGACGTCATGGCGAGATTGCGGGCAGAGATCACGGCTTCGAGCGTCTCGCTCTCATGCTTTGCATACCCTTTCACCGTCGCGACCAGATTGGGAATGAGGTCGTACCGTTTTTTCAGTTGCACGTCGATCGTCGACCACGCTTCCTCCGCCCGATTTTTGAGCGATTGCAGCCGGTTGTAGCAGGAAATGTACCACACGACGACGCCGATCGCGACCGCCAGAACGACAACGGCCGCCGCAACGATCCCGATGATCGCGGGCGTTGAAATGAGAAGGTTTACCATAGGATTTTCACTCCTCCGCAAAAAAAATTTCAAATCTATGATACGCCGCCTCGGAACGGATCTCTTCGGAAATTCCGCAAGATCCCGCCCGAGAGGTCACATCATCTCAAATATATTCCGATAGATCGCCGTATCGCGGGGCAGGAACGTATTGAAAATGATCTTCATTCCGCTCTCCGCATGGCGGATCTTCCAGTTGAGCACCGCCCCCGTCGCGATCTCGGCCGCCTCGTCGGCGGGAAAATTGAATACCCCCGTCGAAATGCAGCAGAACGCGATGGACGTAAGATGATGCTGCTGCGCGAGATTCAGGCAGGATACATAGCAGGATCTGAGCTGCGCGCGCTGTTCTTCGCTCACGCCGCTGCCCACCATCGGCCCCACCGTATGGATCACATACTTCGCGGGAAGATTGTATGCGCGCGTGATCCGCGCTCCGCCCGTCTCTTCGGCGCGCCCGGTCGCGGAAACGATGCGCTGACAGTCCGCCCGCAGCTGCATTCCCGACGCCGAGTGGATCACGTTGTCGATACACGCATGCCCCGGGACAAAACATCCGAGCAGCGTATTGTTCGCGGCGTTGACGATCGCGTCCGCGTCCAGACGGATGATATCGCCTTCCCAAATGGAAATGCCGTACTTCTCCTCCGGAAGCTCCGCCGCCCGCACGATCCCCCGCTCGACGCTCTCCGTCCAGAGCAATCTGTCCTGCTGCGCAAGGATCTCTTCCGGAACGGGCAGAGGCGCGCGCCGGTTCATCTGTGCGCGCACGAGCGCCCGCTTTTTCTCAAACGTGGAACTGAACGCCGCGATCATCCCGCGCTCGCGCATCAAAAATTTGAGCAAGGAATCGCATGCGGCCGTTTTCTCTTCTTCGCCGCAGACCGCGGGACGCGCATACGGCTTCAGATCGACGACCGGATCTTTCGCTCCTCTCATTCCCGCCTCTCCCTTTCATAGCCGACGCGCGAGCCTGCAAGAAGGATCGCCCGCTGCTCCTCCGTGAGCGGACCGAGCATCAGCGCGACGTCGCGCGTTTTCTTTTTTCCGATCGCTTTTGCGATCACGCGCTCCTCGCCGCGGCTCACGGCCTCGCGGATGTTTTCGAGATGCACGAAATCCCCCGCGCCGATCTCTCCTTTTGCGCAGACAAAAGGAAGAATGCCCCAATCGATCAGGTGCGTGCGGTATGTTTCTTCGAATCCCGCCGCAAATACGGCGCGCAGATTTTCTTCCCGCATCGCGATCGCCTGCGGCCAAGGGGCGCCCTGCGCGTGCTTCGTGAACACGACCGCCCCTGCGGCTTCCCCGGGCACGTCGTTTTCCGGCGCGGCCGGCTGTTCGCCGTCTGCGCGCGTCGGAATAAACGAGGCGGGCGTCTCCGCGGCGCGCACTTGCAACGGCAGTGCGCCGGGAAGCGCGCCCATTTCGGGGATCGGCCGCACGTTTCCATAGCGAAGCGGCCCGCCCGAACCCGCTTCGCACACAACGCGGCTTCTATATACGTTTTCGTCAAATTGAAACTTTTTGAATCTTCTATGGGATGCGCTCCCGAGCGCGGAGGTCAGGATCCCTCCGTTTGCGGCCGTCGCCGCCATGGTGCGCGCGTCGAGAACGACCGCGCCCGCAACGGGCACGCCGTCTACCGCTTCAAGTCCGCTGCCCGCGCAGGCGTATCCGTTCACGGCGACCCCCGCGGAAAGCAGCGTCTCCAAAGCCCCGCTCCCGATCAGCGCCCTGAAAACGGCGGCCGAAGCGGGATAGACGTTGAATGCGGTTGCGCCGCCCACCGCCTTGCCGCGCAACAGCTCGGCGACTTCCGAAACCGTTTCGTAATTCGCGGCGTCCTCGTCGAGATACATTTCCGCAAAAAAAGGCGTTCCCTCTTTCAGGGCGTCGCAGACGGAATCCAACCGCATGCGCACTTCCGCGCACTGTTTCTGCGCGACGGCGCGCAATTTTTCGGACGTTTCGGCGGGCGATTCCAGCAACTCCCGCACGGGGTAAATTTCCGGATAGAATGCGATCATCGGCTCTATCCGCGAAAGATCCACGACGACCCCGCCGTCGTAGAATGCGGGTTCGCGCGGCGCGAGCGGTTTATAGTCCCCCGCTCTGCTGTAAGTTTCGAAATATTCCTGCGTCTTTCCGTCCGTCGCCCAAACCGCGGCGAAACAATCCGACGCGCAGAGCATGGAATCGACGGTGTTGCGGAAATCCATCGAGAGATTCGCAAGGCCTGGGCCGAAACATTCGAGAAGCTTTCCCGCGGCAAAATTTCCCGCGGTTCTGACCGCCTTGAGCACGGAAAGCGCGATATCGGTCGGCCCGACCCCCTTGCCCGGCTTCCCCCTGAAATAGACGGCGACCGTCTCCGGGAAAGACGTTTTGAACGGTTTGCCGAGAAGTTGCCTGAGATAATCGCCCTCGTTTCCCCGCACGCAGACCGCGCCGAGCGCGCCGCAGGGAAACGCAGACGTTCCGAACAGCATCGCTCCGCTCTTTGCGATCCGTTCCCGCACGTATTCCGCCGGAGCGGACAGTCCCTCGGGAACGAGTTCCGCGCCGTATGTTTTCGCAACGGAGTAGGCAAAATCCGGATCGTTCCGCGCGCCCGAGAAAAGAACGTTCTTCACGGCGAGCTGCCGCAATCCCATCGCGTCGGCCGTGCGGAAAACGTCCTCGAACTCCGCGGAAAGGAGCGCGTCGAAATTCTGCACGCCGCCCCCGTGCGCGGACGATACGGCATACGCCACGGTGTTCTTTACCGCCCGTTCCTTTTTATCCGACGTCATAAAGGCCTGCGATTCCTTGATCAGCTTGCCCTCCATGAAATAGACGCCCTGACGAATGACTTTTACCATAAACAACTCCCCGCCGAAACACGGCGATTCTTCCGATCGTTGATTTTATCATACCATTTTTACGGCCGGATTTCAAGACGCTTGAAAGAAATTCCCGGTTTTTCATGAAAAAATTTCCGGATTCCGAAAATGATTTGCTTTTCTCGGAAAAATCCGCTATACTGTGGGCATGGAAACGTTCTCTCCCGTGCAAACAGATGAAAAACCCGCCCCCGTAAAGCGGTATCCTTTCAAATTTTCCACGCTGATTCTGGTCCTGTGCGTTCTCGGCCTTCTGTGTTCGGCGGCGGGCATCGCGCTCACGACATGGCAGTTCGCCGGTTTTCTGCAAGGAGATCTCTCCTCCGTCTATTCCTGGATGAAGTATCTCCTGCTCTATCTCACGAGCATTCTGCTCGCGGTCTTGCTCACCGCAATGCTTCTCCGTTCGCAGTATGTGATCACGGAAAAACAGCTCGTGATGCAGTTCGGACTTATCAAGTCCAAATATGAGATCGGACAGATCTATTCGGTCCATTTGTTCCGGGGCGCGCATAAGCTTGCCGTCTATTTCGACGACTTCAAAACGAAATACATTGTCATCGTCGTCAAAGAAACTTGGTACGACGACTTCATCCGCACCCTGATCTCGCGCAACGAACGCATCGGTTTTTCCTTTTCCACGGCGGAAGAGGAAGAAAATTTCAAGAAGAAAAAATAAAAACCAAACTTCCGGCACAGATGGTCGCGACAGAAAGAGCACCCGCTTCGGGTGCTCTTTTTCACGGCTTGCCAAGGATGAAAGCAAAATTCCGAGGGTTCCCGAAAAAGATTTCGAAGAAAGATTTTACGGGAAGAGGAGCGGCAAGCGGCAAAAAGATAGCGGCTGCCGAAAGGCAACCGCTTCGAAACGCCGCTTTGCCGCGACGATGGCGCAGAGAAGAGGATTCGAACCTCCGGACGGTTCACCGCCGTCACACGATTTCCAATCGTGCTCCTTAAACCACTCAGACATCTCTGCAAAAGACAAATGCTATTTTACACGAAAAACGCGCAAAATGCAACCGTTTTTTCATGCTTTTCGCCGGATTCCCAAAAATTCTTTTTTTCGCCGCAAGGCGCATGAAAATTCCGCTCGATGCGTATCGGCAGATCTACCGTCAGAATCAGGCTTGGCGGATCTTACGATAATCTTCCCGCAAAATGCCGCGAACCACAATGTCGACCCACTCGCCCGTCGAGAGCATGCGGAAGTACTTCCTGCGCGTTCCCTCGTACCGCAGGCCGCACTTTTCCATAACGCGGGAAGAGCCGATATTCTTCGCCGCATGACTGCCGTTGATACGGTAGAATCCGACTTCTTCAAAGCAATAGCGCAGAACTTCCGAAAGCGCTTCTGTCATGAAACCTTTCCCCCACCATGCCTTGCCCAGACAGTAGCCGACGCTGCCGCTCTCCTGATAGCCGTCTGCATGGTCGACCATGACGTCTCCTATGAGAATGTTCCCCTCTTTCAGGACGATCGCCCAATGATAACAATCGGAAGCCTTGCTCTGCTTCTCCCAGGCCCGGAGAAGGACATGCGTGAACGAGACGTCCGTGTGGGGCGTCCACGTAAGATATTTCGTCACTTCGGGATCGTGCATCCAATGCCCGAACGCTTCCTCGGCGTCGCTCTCCTTCCACGGACGAAGAAGGAGCCGCTCCGTTTCCAATACTTTTGTGCCTTTGTGTTCCATTCTCGCCGCCCTCCCTTTGCATTGATCCGATTATAGCACAAATTCGGGAAAAGGGCAATGAAATTCCGGCGCATGAAAAAACCGGGAGCTGCGTCTCCCGGTTTTTTTCAAAGCATTGCTTTTACACCATGCTTTCCAAAATCAGCTTATCGGCGACGAGCGCGATAAACTCGCTGTTGGTCGGTTTTTCGGTCCCGATATAAACCCTTGCGCCGAAAATCGCATTGACGGCGTCTACCCGTCCTCTGTTCCACGCCACTTCGATGGCATGACGAATGGCGCGCTCCACTTTGCTCGCAGTCGTGCCGAACTTTTCGCCGATGATCGGGTACAGGCCTTTGGTCACATTGTTGATGATGTGCGGATCGTTCACGGCAAGCTTGATCCCCTCTCGCAGATAGTTGTACCCCTTGATGTGCGGCGGGATCCCGATCGAAATGAAGATGTTGGAAATGCGTTCGTCCAACGATCCCGCTCTGCGTCTTTCGTACTTTTCCGTTTTGGGCGCGCTCTCTTCCAAGATCTCCGCGACGCGCTCCTCCACCAACTGCGCGGATACGGGCTTCATCAGATAGTACCTTGCGCCCAACGCGATCACGCGGCTGATGATCTTATCGTCCGAATAGTTGCCGAGCACGATAAAGTCGACCTTCTTGCCGCTCGCTTTGACGGATTCCATCACGGTAAACCCATCGCAGCTCCTGAGGGATAAGCTGAGCACAACGACGGAAGGCGCTGCACTGTCAAGCAGTTTCAGGCCCTCGGCGCCGTCGGCGGTGACGCCGCAGATTTCATAGCCTTTTTCGGAAAAATGTGCCGAAAGCTGCGCCGCAAACTCCTCGTTACTTTCGAGGATGAGAATACGTTTCATACAAACCTCCTTAAAGTCCGCCGAAAATTGACGGTAAGAGCATTATAAAACACAAAATCGGATTTGTAAAGTCATTATTGTACATAATTCAAAAAATATTTTACGATATTTGACGAATTTTATACATAATTGGCGAATACGTCGAAAAATATACTTTTTTCTCTCTGCGTCCGCATGCGGGCGCAGCCGCAGAGACAACGGAAAAATCGGTAAAAAGAAAGCGGCGAAAATCCCTTTCGCCGCTCAAATCCCGCTTAAATCATTTCGCGAATTCAACGCTTCGGAACTCGCGGATGACGTTGACCTTGATCTGCCCGGGATATTCGAGTTCGCTCTCGATCTTCTTGGCGATATCCTTCGCAAGGAACATGGCCTTTGCGTCGTCGATCTGTTCCGGTTTGACGATCACGCGGACTTCCCGGCCCGCCTGGATCGCGTAGCTCTTGTCCACGCCGCGGAACCCGGAAGCGATCTCCTCGAGTTTTTCGAGACGCTTCACGTAGTTGCTGCCCGTCTCTCTTCTCGCGCCCGGGCGCGAACCGGAAATGGCGTCCGCTGCCTGCACGAGCACGGCCTCGATCGTCTTGGGTTCCACATCGCCGTGGTGCGCCATGATGGCGTTGACGATCATGGCGTTTTCTTTATATTTCTTCGCGATATCCGCCCCCAGCTGGATATGCGTGCCCTCCTGCTCGTGGTCGACCGCCTTGCCGATATCGTGCAGGAGACCCGCGCGCTTGGCAAAATTCACGTCGAGACCGAGTTCCTGCGCCATGAGACCCGCAAGCTGCGCCACTTCGATGGAATGCCGATACACGTTCTGGCCGTAACTTGTGCGGAATTTCAGCCGCCCGAGGAGCTTGATGATCTCCGGATGCAGCCCGAAGATCCCCACTTCGAACATGGCGTTCTCGCCCGCCGCTTTGATCTGATTTTCGATGTCCTTCGTGACCTTTTCCACCGTCTCCTCGATCTTGGCGGGATGGATGCGGCCGTCCGAAATGAGTTTTTCGAGCGTGAGCCGCGCGATTTCCCTTCTCACCGGATCGAACCCGGAAAGGATCACGACTTCGGGCGTATCGTCGATGATAAGCTCGATCCCCGTGGCGTTCTCGATGGCGCGGATGTTTCTGCCTTCGCGCCCGATGATGCGCGCTTTCATATCGTCGTTCGGAAGCGGCACCACGGAGACCGTCGTCTCCGAAGTATGGTCGGCCGCGCAGCGCTGAATGGCAAGCGTGATGACGTTCTTTGCGTTGAGTTCGGCCTCGTCTTTTGCCTGCTGTTCGAGATTGCGCACCTGCACCGCAAGATCGCGGCGCGTTTCATCGAGGATCTCGTCGGTGAGTTGCTGCTTTGCCTCTTCCTTCGTGAGCTGGGCAACGCGTTCCAACTCCTGCAACATCAGCTCATGCTGATGCGATACCTGCTCCTGCGTCTTTTGCACTTCTTCCGTGCGCTTCTGAAGGTTGTTCCTCTGCGCTTCCAGAGATTGTTCTTTCCGCGCGATCTCCGTTTCGCGCTTTTCGAGCGCGTCCTCCTGCCGGCCCAAACGCGCTTCCGCACGTTGCTGCTCGGCGCGCTTTTCCTTCATTTCCTGATCAAATTCGTTTCTGCGTTTAAGATCCTGCTCCTTCGACTCTAAAATTGCTTCCTTCTTTAACTGTTTGCACTCTGCTTGTGCGGTTGCGAGCATTTCTTCGACCCGTTTGCTCGTTTCGTCCAATTTCTGTGCGGACTTCTTTTTGGAAACCTGTTTCAGAACCAACCAAACAACTACTCCGCCGATCGCAATTCCCAGCAAGGGAAGCACCACGAAAAGCGCGATCGCAGCTGTATTGTCCACAAGGAGCAGGCTGAACATGTTGTGCATATTTACAGCCTCCTTCTCTTTCTGTTATTCGGACTGCCGAACCCCAACATTTTGAGCCTTTTTCGGCATTGTCCGATTCATTATACTATATTTAGATATACCTGTCAAGCACTTCAAAGAACTTGCGGAAAATAATGGAAAATTTTTTTCGCCCCTCCTTTGCATAAATCACGCGGACGCGGAAGGCCGGAACATACAAAAACGCCGCCCTTGCCGCGGCGTTTCCCCTATGAAAATCATCAAAGTTTTTTGCTCTTTTTCCTGACGGCGGAAAGAAGCGCCAGAGAGAGCGCGATCCCGAGCATGAGCAGCGCGAGCGAGACGATCCAACCCCACGCCCCCATGGCCGCCGCGCTCTTTGCGAACGGCGCGTAAACCGCGACGATCGATCCCGTGATAAACCCGAGGATCGCAAAGTATGTTGACCGCGGAAATTTTTTGAGAAAATACCGCATCAGCAGCGAGACGAGAAAGAATCCCACCAGCATGCCCGCTCCCGCGACCCCGAGAACAAGCAGGCTCTTTGCGGGCTGCGTGCCGGCAAGAAGAAGCTGCGTGATGAGAGAGACGAGCGGCGCATAGTATCCGAAGATGAGCAGCAGCATGGAACCGGAAATCCCGGGCACGACCAGCGCGCTTGCGGCGACCGCGCCGACCAGAAACAGGATCACATAGCCGCCGGGATCCAGCGCGTATAAGAATCCCTCCGGTTTTTTCGCGGCGGGCAGAAAGGCAAGCGCGGCCGCGACCAGACAGGGGATCGCAAACGCGGCCGCATTCCGTGCCGTGGGTTTCCCGGGCGCCTTGCTCCGGATGGTCGGCAACCCGCCGATGGAAAGTCCGACAAACAGCGAAACGGTCGGAACGGGATAATTCCTGACGCCCCATTGAATGGGCAGGATGAGCGCCGCCGCGCCCAGAATCAAACCCAGCGCGATGGGCAGTAGCGTGAGAAAACTTCGCTTGAAATGTTTGAAGATATCCGCGACCGCCCCGACAAGCCGCTCGTAGATCCCGAGGATCGCCGCAACGGAACCGCCGGAAAATCCCGGAACAATAAATGCGACGCCGATCGCGGCGCCCCGCAATACGTCGGCAAAAAACGAGACCGCTCTGTTGTGCGCGCCCGCCCTTTTAGGCTGCGCGGAAGTCACCGTCTTGATCATCACTATTATTTTATCGCACAGAACGCAAAAATAACACTGCTCTTGTTATTTCGATTTTTATCGAAATAAAGTAAAAACAGCGTTTTTTCATGATAAAAACGGAAAAAATCAAAAAATCTGTGATTTTATATTTGATTTGTTTTTTCGAAAAAAGTCGTCTGCATTTTTTTCGCACAAAAAAAACGGAGCCTTTCGGCTCCGTTTTTGTCTTGATTTTTATCAGACGAGGCGAATATCCATATCTGCCTGAATGATCGAAAGTTTCTCGATCTCGGGAGCAAGATACACCTTGCCCGCGGGTTCGGGAGCGCCGTCGCACAGTTTTACGTAGATCTCCTTTTCCCCCACTTTGCATTTCGCAAACTTTTCGGCGCCGTAGTCGGCGATCCCGACGCACTCGGCCTCGATCCCGGCGTCCGCGAACTTGATGTCGTAAGGCGTGCATTCGTAGCGGTAAGCCTTATCGAATACGCGCTTGACCGTGAGCGCCGTGATGAGTTTTTGCGCGATCTCTTCGGAAACGGGGAAATCGGTGCCCTCGATATTCAGCAGGAAGCGGACGACCTTCTTGCGCTTGGTGAGCACAGGCTCCTCTTCGGGCGACGCATTCTTTTTGGCAAGACGCTTTGCGCGCTCTTCCTCCGTTTCGGGAACGTCATCGACGACCTTGATCTTCTTGAACGATCCGTCGAAGCTGACGATCTCGGGCAGCGGCTGCACGATCTCTTCGTCGTCCTTCAAAATGGTGAGGCGCTTCATATCGATCGAAATATTCACGAAGCCTTCCGTGACGTCCTGATCGGTCGTGGCATAAATTCTTCTGCCGCCAAGCTCCAACGCGAGCAATTTCTGCCCGCAGACCGTTTCCGACGAAATGACGTTGGCCGCGATCGTGCCGCCGAGCTTGATCGCATTCGTGGGGATCAGCAACTCGCCCGTGCAATCCTCGCATTGGATCGCGGACGGGAGTTTCAGATTTTGGCCGAGGAAGCTGAGCACGCCGCCCTTTACGCTGCAATCGAGATAGTTGAATTCGGGAACGCGGGGCAGAATGGAGACTTCCGTCTTGCTGTCGAAGAGGTGCACGCGGTCGAGGTTCAAAGCTGCCTCCACCACGTCGCCGGGCACATATTCGACCTCGGCCGTACTCTTGATGATCACGCGCGTCGGGCTGTCGCCGAAGCCGTCGCCCTCCATGTTGATATCGCCGTACACGAGCGTCTCGTTGCCCAGCTCTTCCTTGTGCGAGATCTTGACTTTGATCTTCGCGTTGGATTTTTCCACTTCGTCGCGGTCGAGCGAAAGATCTTCCGCGCGCAGGCCGATGATCACTTCCGCCTTTCCGTTGAGATAGGAAGGACGCGTCTTGTAGAAATAAGAATAGGGAACGGTCACGCGGGAATCGGTATTCTTGAACGCGATCTCCACGTTGTCGCCGGTCTTTTTCAAAGTGCCCTCGAAGAAGTTCATCTGCGGCGTGCCGATGAATCCCGCGACAAATTTGTTGCCGGGATAATTATAGAGATTCTTGGGCGTATCGATCTGCTGAACATAGCCGTCTTTCATGACGACGATGCGCGTACCCATCGTCATTGCCTCGATCTGGTCGTGCGTGACATAGATAAAGGTCGTGCCCAGCTTGTTGTGAAGCTTTGCGATCTCCGTTCTCATCTGGGTGCGCAGCTTCGCGTCAAGGTTGGAGAGCGGCTCGTCGAGAAGCATGACCTTCGGCTCGCGGACGATCGCACGGCCGAGGGAAACGCGCTGGCGCTGACCGCCGGACATCTCTTTCGGCTTTCTGCCGAGATAATCCGTAATGCCGAGGATCTCTGCCGCTTCGAGCACACGGCGGTTGACCTCTTCTCTCGGCATTTTGCGGAGTTTCAGACCGAACGCGATATTTTCATAGACGGTCATGTGAGGATACAGCGCGTAATTCTGGAACACCATTGCGATATCTCTGTCTTTCGGCTCCATGTCGTTTACGACGAGATCGCCGATCGTGAGTTCGCCCGCGGTGATATCCTCAAGCCCCGCAATCATGCGAAGCGTCGTCGACTTGCCGCAGCCGGACGGCCCGACAAACACAATAAATTCCTTATCCTCAATATCCATCGTGAAGTCGTTGACCGCCTTCACGCCGTTGGGATAAACTTTGTAGATGTGTTTTAAGCTTAAATTTGCCATAACATGATCCTTCCCTTTGAGGTTTTGTTTTCTTTCACGGCGCTCGTTCCGAGAACCGCAGTGGAGTACTTTTCAACAGATCTGCCCGACGCTGTTCCCGAAACTTATTTGAGAATCGCGATGGAATACCGGGGCATCGTGAGCGTCGATCCGCTCGAAGCGACGCTTCCCGTTGCGCAGATGCTCATCTGCAGGGACGCGCCGGCAACCGTGACGGTCTGCTCGCTCTTCGAGAAATTGATCGCCACTTTTACCGTCTGGCCGTTGTACGTCTTGGAAAACACGAGCACGCCGTTCGATTCGGAAATTTTCTCGGGTTTTCCGCGAAGCAATTCGGGATAGCTGTTCCGCGCCCGATTGCACTGTTTGTAGTAATTCAATATGCTTGCCGCATCCGCGAGCTGTTGGATCGCGCCCGGGAACGCGTACAAATTCTGGAAATTATCGACAACAATCTGGGGCGGAACGGTTTCATCCCAAAGCATCGCGAACCGACGCTCCGCGTCCGTGCTTCCGGAAGTTCTCTGGCCGATCATGCCGATCTCGTCGCCGTAATACGTGAACGTCGTTCCCGTATACATCGAGAGCAGACCGTAGGCGAATTTGATCTTCTCCTTGTCCTCTCCCAAGCCGCTCGCGATCCTGTTGGTATCGTGGTTATCCATGAAGGGCGCGGGGATGTGACCTGCGGCCGCATTGTACGCGTTGAGCATGGAATTGAAGAACGTGCCGGGGTTGGACGACGACACCGCCTGCGCGATATCTCCGGAAGCCCGCGGCGTTTTGCCCGTGGAGGCGTCCATGGCCGCCGGGAAATAGAAGAAGCTGTCCGATCCGCTCCGCGTATAGTAGGATTTGATCGTATTCGCCGAATCCCATACTTCGGCAACGACATAGGCGTTCGGCTTATAGGATTTTGCGGTATCATTGATCCACTTGACCGTCTCCGCGCTTTTCACATGGTCGGGACTCGAAGAAGGGCCGTAGTAATGTTTGGCCGCGTCGAGCCGGAATCCGTCGACATTGTGATCCATCAGCCAGAAGCGCATGACGTTTTCCAACTCGTCTCTGAGGGCGACGCTGTCGAAATTGAGATCGGGCATGGACGAATTGAACAGCGCTTCCGCATACTGATTCTCGCCGTAATTGGCATATCCCGTTTTCGGCGTCGCCGAGAAGTTGTAATAATCGTAGTAGCGGTTCGTCGTATCGCCCTGCACGAACGCCTGTCTGCCCTCCTGGAACCAGATCGTGTTCGACGACGAATGATTGAACACCATATCGAGAATGATCTTGATCCCGCGCTTATGCGCCTCGGTGACAAGTTCGTCGAAGTCCTCCATCTGCCCGAATTTCCAATTGACGCCGTAATAATTGGAAACGGCGTACATGTGATTGTTGTTCGGCGACGGATGGATGGGCGTGAGCCAGATCCCCGTGTAGCCGAGATCGTGGATATAATCCAACTTCTGCGTGATCCCTTTCAGATCGCCGATCGCGTTATCGTCCGTATCGTTGTAGGAATACACGAAGATCTCGTAATACGTATCGTAATTATCCGTGCTTCCGACAGGCTCGGACACTTGATACCCGCAGACCGAGCAACTCCCGTTGCTCATGATATGATCCTCTTTCTCCGTCCGCACGTTGCAGATGTCGCACACATGCCAATGGGACGCGGCGTTGTAAATATATCCTTTCGTATACGTGTGCGCATGGTCGCTCTTGTAACCGCAGGCACAAACGCCGTCGCCGTTGAACGCATGCATAGCCGTTTCGCTCTTCGCCGCATGCCCGCAGGCAGCCGCCTTCCAGTGGTACGTCTGATTATACGTCCAGTCCGTCTCGAAGGTGTGCGTGTGCGTGGACGCATCTTTCATTTCGTATCCGCACACGACGCAAGTGTTGCCGGCGCCGAATACGTGCGCCGATTCGTTTCCCTTTGCCTTGCTGTGACCGCAGGTCGCGGGATTCCAGTGCGTATTTTCGTCGTACTTCCATTTTTCCGTATTGAACGTGTGCTCATGCGAGCTGTCGCCGCATCCGCCGAGTATACAGCAAAATGAAAGGAGCAACGCAAGCAGAAGCGAAAAAACGATTTTCGAGTGCTTTTTCATGAATTCTCCTTATGGGTGATTTCCGAATGCTTTCCCGAGATCAAGAAAGGATCGCAATGGAGTACTCCGGCATGGTCAAAACGTCGCCGTTTGCGCTGATGCTCCCCGTCACGCAGATCCCCTTTTGCAGCGTTGCGCCCGGGACGGCAACGGATTTCTGGCTGCCCGCGAAATTGATCGCGATCGTCACGGCCTTATCCTGATACGTCTTCTTGAATACGAGCACGCCGTCGTTTTCCGAGATCTTCTCCGGCGTCCCGCGAACCAATGCGGGGAACAGTTTCCGCGCGGAATTGCAGGCTTTGTAATAATTCAGAATGCTTGTCGCCGATTTGAGCTGCTGAACCACGCCGTCGAACACATAAGTGTTGGGATAATGATCGACTTTTATGGTCGGAAGATGCCCTTTCTCATTGTCCCAAAGCATGGCGTAACGGCGTTCGGCGTCGGTATTGCTTGCCGTTCTCGTTCCGATCATGCCGATCTCGTCGCCGTAATAGGTGAACGTCGTTCCCGTAT
Organism: uncultured Clostridia bacterium; assembly: GCA_947589085.1. Taxonomy (GTDB): domain Bacteria; phylum Bacillota; class Clostridia; order Christensenellales; family Borkfalkiaceae; genus Gallimonas. The sequence goes on along the minus strand of CANPZD010000001.1, from coordinate 19,722 downwards.
ACATCGAAATGAGACCGTAGGCGAACTTGATTTTATCCGAATTCCTACCGAGGCCGTCCGCGATCCGATTGGTATCGTGATTATCGAGGAAGGGCGCGGGAATGTGGCCTGCGGCGTTTTCGATGGCCGACGTCATAGAGTCATAGAACATCCCGGAGGCCGATTCCGCCCGATTGTTGAACGAACTGCTGACCATGTTTAAGATCTCGTTGGCGCCGCCCACCGAAGTCGGGAAATAGAAGAAGCTGTCCGATTTGCTGGTGTTATAGTAAGCGCGGATCACGCTGGCGCCCTCCCAGACCTCCGAAACGACATAGGCGCCCGGTTTGTGCGTTTTTGCGGTCTCGGTGATCCAACCGACGAACTCCGCGCTCTTCTGATGATCGGGGCTGCTCGACGGGCCGAAGTAATGTTTCGCCGCATCCAGACGGAACCCGTCTGCATTGTGATCGACAAGCCAGAACTTCATGACGTTCGAAAGTTCTTCTTTCACGTCCTCACAGTCGAGGTTCAGATCGACCATATTCTTATCGAACAACGCCTCCGCATACACGCCGTTGTCGTATCTTTTGTAGCCGCTGTTTTCGGACTTGGTGGAGAAATTATAGTAATTGTAATACTTGTTCGAAGTATTCCCCGTCTTGAATGCCGAAAGTCCCTGCTGGAACCATGCGTTGTACTGGGACGTATGGTTGAATACCATGTCGAGAATGATCTTGATCCCGCGGGAATGCGCCTCTTCGACCAGCTGATCGAAATCGTCCAGCGTTCCGAAAGATTTATCCACGGCATAGTAATCATCTACCGAATACTTGTGGTTTTCGCTGTGCGAGGGATGAATGGGCGTCAGCCAGATCCCGGTATAACCCATATCCTCGATATAATCGAGCTTTTGTGTGATCCCCTTGAGATCGCCGATGCTGTCCCCGTTGGAATCGTTATAAGAGTACACGAAAATTTCGTAGTATGTATCGTAGTTATCGGTGCTGAGAGTGCCTGCCGGCTTGGTATAATTGCAGATCTTGCAGGTTTTTCCCTCAAATTCATGTTCCGCTTTCAGGCCTTCCGTCTCGCAAATATCGCATAACTTCCAATGGGAGACGGCGTCACTCTGCCATTCGTGCGTATAGACGTGCTCATGATTATTCTTGCCGTTCGAAGAGCATGCGCTCAGAACGCATGCCAACGACAGAACTGCCGCAAGAATCAAGGAACTACAGATTTTCAAGAATTTTTTCATAATATCTTTCCCGTTTCAACCGATAAATTCGGACTGTAAAACAAAATCCGGTGTTCCGCTCTCTCGCGGGGAGAGAGCGGAAATCGCCAGATCGAAGTTATTTGAGGATCGCAATCCCGAATGCGGGAAGCTTCAGCGAAGAGCCGTTGCCGCTCGCCTTGCCTTCCACACAGATTCCGTGCTGCAGTTTGAGACCTGCGCCGATGTTCTTCACCGTCTGTTTGCTGTTCGAGAAGTTGATCGCCACGGTGACGGTCTCGTCTTTGTACGTCTTTTTGAATACGAGCACGTTCTCGTTGTCGTTCTCGATCCGTTCGGGCGTGCCGCGCATCAGGGCGGGGAAAGCGTTCCTCACCTGATTGCAGAGCTTGTAGTAATTGAGAATGCTGTCGGGATCCTCGAGCTGCTGTTCGACGCTTCCGAAGGGATAGAAATCCTTCGGTTCCTTCGAAAACGTTCCGGGAGGGAAGATGGCCTTCGTGCTGTTCTCCCAACGCATGCCGACGCGCTTATCCGGGTCGGTCGCGTCGCCGCACATGCCGATCTCATCGCCGTAATAGGTGAAGATGTTGCCGCTGTACATCGAGAGCAGACCGTAAGCAAGTTTGATCTTCAATTCGTCTTTCGCAAGCTGGCCGGCAATTCTGCCTTGGTCGTGGTTGCAGAGGAACGGCGACGCGACGTTGCCGTGCGCCTTATTGATGACCTTTTCGATCGTGCCGTAGAAGTAGTTTGCGGCGCCCGAAGGATCGGCGCTGCCCGGACGAAGCATATCGTTGAGCGTACCGCCGACATAGCCGCCCGCGCCTGCGGACTGGAAGTCGAAGAAGCTTGCGCCCTTGGCGTTTTCAAAGAAAATTTCCAGCTCGGAAGCGCCCGACCAATCTTCGCCGACCACAAACGAGGAGGCATTCGGATCGCCCGTTCTCTCGCGGATCGCCTTGTCTGCCGTCTCCTTGATCCAGCCGGTGAATTCTGCGCTGCTCTTTGCGTCGCCATAGTAGAAATAACGCACGGCGTCGAGACGGAATCCGTCTACTTTATGATCCTTGATCCAGAAGTTGATAATGTCCTCGTACTCGACTTTGATGTCGGGGCATTCGAGGTTGACGTCGGGCATTGCCTGATCGAAATTCGCCTCTGCCCAAACGCTTCCGCCGCTCTTCGTACCGGTAACCTTATAGGAACGATAGGTAACAGTGGCGCCCTGAGGCTGCGTCATAGAGAAGTTGTAGTAATTTGCATACTTCGCATTGGGGTCGGTGTCCGGATCATAATCCGGATATTGGGGATCGTGCGCGTCATAGAACGCCTTCGCCCCGTTCTTGAACCACTGGTGCTGGTTGGACGAGTGGTTGAGCACGAGGTCGATGATGACCTTGATGCCCTTCTCGTGCGCGGTATCGACGAGTTCCTGGAAGTCCTCCATCGTGCCGTATCTCGAATTGACCGCCTTGTAATCGCGGACGTCGTAGCCGTGATAGCTTCCCGTGGGATTGATGGGCATCAGCCAGATGCCGGTATAGCCCATGTCGCGGATATAGTCGAGCTTTTCCGTGACGCCCTTGAAATCGCCGACGTCTTTGCCGTCGGAATCATTGTAGGAATATACGAAAACTTCGTAATAATTGTCGTATGTATCCTCAACAATGTTATCCTTCGGCGTGGCTCCGCCTCTGCCCCCTCCGCACGCTGCGACGGGCAATACGATCGCACAGGACAGAGCCGCCATTGTGAGAAACTTGGTAAACTTATTCATATGATTACTCCTTATTTGTTTCGATCGGGAAAACGGCAGATCAGCCCTTGACGGAACCGCCCGTAACGCCTTCCACATAGTAGCGCTGTAAGATAAAGAACAGGATCGTGATCGGAAGCGATACGATCACGGCCGCCGCGCAGAAACGCTGGAATCCATCCTGCCAGTTCGCAAGGGATTCGCGCTGGATCATATCGCGCAAGCCGACCGCAACGTTCCAATAGTCAGGCTGCCCCATCGTGAGCAGGGACGCAAACATGTAGTCGCCCCAAGGTCCGAGGAACGCCGTGAGGATCGTGTAGATGATGATGGGCTTCGAGAGCGGCAGGATCACCTTGAAAAACACGGTCTGTCGGTTTGCCCCGTCGATCCGCGCCGCCTCGTCGAGAGATCGGGGGATCGTATCGAAGAAACCTTTGCACACATAGTACCCCATGCACGAACTGCCCACATACACGAGAATGAGGCCGAGAATGCTCATCTTCTGCGTGAGGCCGATCAGCTCGAGCAGGAAATACAGAGCCGTCATCGACATGATGCCCGGGAACATGCCCAAAATGAGCATCAGGTTCATGAGGGGTTTTCTCATCCTAAAACGCAGGCGCGAAAGCGCATAGCTCGTTGCGACCACGATGACGGTCTGCACGACCGTGACGACGATCGCGATCAAAAGCGTATTGCCGTACCAGCGCAGGAAATTGTACTGTCCCGTCGTTGCAACGAAGGTCGAACCGTCGTTCGCCATCTTGATGCCCTTGTTCTGGAACAGGCGGATGTAGTTGCCGAACGTCCACTGCTTCGGGAAGAAGTAGTTCGTGGTTGCGCCCGGCTCGCCGCGGAGGGACTGCAAGATGAGGAACAAGTACGGAAACAGCCAGACGACGCTGATGATTACAAGAATGATGTAGATCGCAATGTTCGTGCCGCGTTCCACCGCCTTCTTGCTGCGGTATTTCTTCTTGGTTTTGGTCGCCATTACATGAAATCCTCCTCGTTTTTCACAGCTTTGGAGCGGTTGTAGACGATGAGCGAGAGTATCGATGTTAAGAGGAACATCAGAATACTGATGACGGAAGCCACGCCGTACGTCTTCTTATCCGTGATGAGCTTGTAGAGCCAGGTGATGAGCAAGTCGCTCTCGCCCGCGCCGCCCGACCGCGCCCGCGACATGGTGGGACCGCCGCCGGACAAGAGATAGATGACGCCGAAGTTGTTGAGATTCCCGACAAACGTACTGATCAGATAGGGCGTTGTGACGTGGAACACATAGGGCAGCGTGATCTTGAAGTACATCTTCACGGGGCCGGCGCCGTCGATCCTGGCCGATTCGTACAGGTCGGCCGGAATGTTCATGAGGATCCCGGAAACCATCAACATGGTATACGGAATTCCGATCCACATGTTGACGACGATGACCGTGACTTTGACCAAATACTTATCCGATAGGAATTTGATCGGCGAACCGATTATCCCCCACGTTTGCAATAGCTTGTTGATAACGCCTTCATCGCCCAGCATGTTGGACATGAGCAGCAGCGAGACGAACTGCGGGACCGCGATCGTCATGATGAGCACGGTACGCCACAGCTTTTTGAGCCGTATCCCCTTCTTGTTGATCATCAACGCGACGATCATACCGACTATGTAGTTGGAGAACGTGGCGAAAAACGCCCAGATCACCGTCCAGAGGAGCAACTGCCCGAACACGCGGCCGAATTCCACGCCCTTGCCGTAAGATCCGTCAAAGAGCGCCTTGAAGTTGTTGAACCCGCTCCAGGTAAACAGATATTCCGGCGCAAGGTGATCGATATCGTAGTTCGTAAAGGCGATAAAGATCATGAACAGGATGGGCAGGATCGTAAAAATCGTAAGCCCGATGAGCGGACCGGTGAGCAGCGTTTTATGATACTGCGCGTCGGCAAGCCGTTTGATATCCTCTTTCGCCGTGGAAAGGTGCTGGTTGGCTTCCTTATACTGCTGTACCGCATACGCCGACTTCACGCTCGCATACCACGCATAGATGAACGCAAGAATGAACAGGATCGTAAGAAGTCCGTACAGCAGAATGAGCAAGCTGTGATCACCGACGGCTCCCTCGATCATCTCCCCGTTGGGACCCCAGCCCGGTTTCGTACGTTCGACCTCGCCCAAGGTGGAGAAATACCTCAGCTGGCCGGCGCCGAATAAGGACATGTAGATGATAAAGAGAAATTCGAAAACGAAGAACAGCAACCCGCGCATGATCTGCTTGTTCGCAAATTGCGAAAAGCCGAAGATCACGAAAGAAAACCGGGTTTTCCAATCTCCGTGCGCCGCGGCATTCCAGATCGTTCTGAATACGGATTTGATCGCATTCCAGATCCGGCGCCCCAATCCGGGGATGGTGACCCGGAAGAAATTCAAAATTACAGCGGGAAGTCTCTGAAAGAAGGTGACAAAACGATAGCAGAACTTTTGCCATCCGCTCATGCCGAGATATTCCAATTCCGTAACAGCTTTTGCCATATTACGTCTCCTTTATTGCATACCGGGGCAAAGAAAACTTTGCCCCGGAGTGAGAGTTGCTTCCTGATATCAAGCTACCGCGTCTTTCATGGCCTTGATCATCTTTGCTGCACGATCGGCAAGATCGGTGACTGTGCCGCCGGTCATATCCGTCGCAAAAGACCCTGCCTCATCCCAATAGCTCTGGGGTTTGGATCCGTCGGTAACGCTGCAGGCCTCCTTCTGCTTGAGCATGGTGGCTATCGCAAGATTTGACTGAACTTCATCCATGGCTGCGACCGTAGCGCTTGCCGGCCCGATGTTGTTATCCTGGAAACGCTTCAGCTGCATCTCGTCGCTCGAAAGGAACTGCGCAAGCTTGTGGGCTTCCGCAAGGTTCTTGGAATAGCTGTTTACGCCGTAGCACTTGCCGCCCGCCATCGTCGCCCAGTCATAATATTTGTTATCCAACGAGCTCTTCCACTTCGGAAGCGTGGTCGCGGCATACCCGTCTTTATAGGTTGCCGAAGGCCAACCCGCCTTGAAGCCGGCTTTCACTTTGCCTGCATTCCACGTACCGGTGATGATTGCGCCGACCGTACGGGTATTCAGGCTGGAACCGATAACGCTGTCATCGCCCTTCTGGATCGTAGGCTCGGCAGCAAGTTCTTTCAGCATCTGGCCGTTGTATTCGAGATAGCTGTGCACGCCGTCCGGACCTTTGTCGCCGAGCGTCGTCGTAAAGCCTGTCGGCTTGGAGCCGCTCCACTCATAGGAATAGGTGGCGCCCATACCATAGGCAAAGCCGAGCGCATACCACGAGTTGGTATAATCGAAGTGAACTTTCCTTCCCGCTTTCTTGCACGCGGCGATCACGCCGTCGAGCGTCTTTGCCTCCTCTGCGGAAACGACCGAGCTATCATAGTACATAAAGAAACCGTTGTCTCCCGCATACGGATACGAATAGCACTTGCCGTTGGCCAAAGTAAGTTGGTAAGTGGCTCCCGTACGCGTTCTGAGTTCTTCCGCCACCGCGGGTTCGACTTCGCTGAGCGCGCCGATGCCGTAAAGGGCAGCCGTCTGGTCGCCCGCATATCCATAGACGTCCGCGCCGGCCTGTACGTTCTCTTCCATCTTGGATTTTGCATCGCTCTCGCCGACGACCCCGAATTTGATATCATACACCTTATCGGGATTTGCCGCTTTGAAAGCTTCGCACATCTGCTTAACGGACTCCTGTTGATCGTTGGAAGCCCAAACGGTCAACACAATGGGATCATCCGCAGTACCCGCGTCGGGTTTCGGTTTACCATTTTTGTTTCCATCGCCGCACGCAGCAAATCCCGCGAGGCTGCTCGCTGCAAGGGCGCCGCAAACAATTAACGAAATATAACGTTTTCTCATCTAAAATCACCTCCGTTTTATTTTTTATCTCTATTCAGATAAAAGATGAGACTAATTTTTACGGGAAAAAACCTCCCGTGAAAGCCGATATCGTTTCATTGTAATCTACAATCGAAAAAAAAGATTTTTTTTGTTCGCGATTATAATGATTTGTTCATATTATACACCCGATCCCACCGGATTGCAAGTGTTTTCAGAAATTTTTTTGCGGATACGGAAAAATCTTTTCGCGTGAATCGCCAGCTCCAGTTCGCGGGCGACACCGTCGAAGGAAGATTGATGCGCGATTCCCCGCCCATCGCAAGCAGATCCCATACGGGAATGAGCACCGTGTTCGCCTTGCTCGCGTAGGCGAGCCGAATCACGCTCCTCGTCATGGCGCGGGAAGAATCCGTCCACACGCGCACCCCGAGCAGCTCCCCCTGCGATTTGAGATCCTTCGTGAACCGCGCGCGTTCCGCTTCGCTCAGATCGTCGATAAACTGCCGCAGAGGCATGTTGTCGTGCGTGCCCGTGTATGCCACGAAATTTTCCGTGCAGTTCGAAGGCTTGTGTTCGTTGCGGGGAGATCCGTCGAATGCAAATTCCATGATCTTCATCCCCGGATAGCCGACGAACTTCATCAGCCGCCTCACGCCGTCGTCGATCACGCCCAAATCTTCCGCAACGATCCGAAGATCCAACTTGTCCGCAAACAGCGCTTCCTTCGGCCCGTCGACCCATTCGCCGATCCGCGCGTTCGGAGCGCCGTACGGGATCGAATAATACCGGTCGAATCCGCGGAAATGATCGATCCGCAGGATATCGAACAGCTCGAGATTTTTTTCGATCCGCGCGTTCCACCACGAAAAGCCGTCTTTCTTCATGCCTTCCCAATCGTACACGGGATTGCCCCAGAGCTGGCCGTCCTCCGAAAACGCGTCGGGCGGACAGCCCGCCACCGCCGCCGGCGTACGGTTTTTATCGACGCGGAAGATCAAATCGCCGTACTTCCACATCTCCACACTGTCGTAGGCAAGGTACAGGGGGATATCCCCCATGATTTGGATCCCCAAAGCGTGCGCATAGTCCTGCAGCGAACGCCATTGACGTAAAAATTCGTACTGCGTGAACTGCCAGAATAAAATTTCCTCTTCGGATTCGCGGCCGAACGCTTCCGCAACGGCGGGATCGTACGTTTTATAAGGTTCGTCCCACTCCGTCCACGCGCGATGCCCGAACTTCTCTTTCAGCGCCATGAACAGCGCGAAATCCGCGTATTCGCCCGACTTTACGAACGATTCGAATTCCGCCGTCCGCTTGAACCGGCCGAACGCCTTTTTGAGAAGCGCGATCTTGTTCGTAAACTGCTTTCCGTAATCTACCCTGCGAGGATGATTGCCCAAATCCGCCGCTTTTATTTCATATTTGAAGAGCAATTTTTCTTCCGCAAGCCGCTCCAGATCGATGAAGTAATAATTCAGCGCGTTCGAAGAACAGGATTGATAGGGACTGTCCCCGTAATTCGTGGGATTCAGCGGCAGCACCTGCCACACGCTTTGCCCCGATTCTTTCATAAAGTCAAGAAAACGGTACGCTTCTTTCCCAAGCGTGCCGATCCCTTCTGCGGAAGGCAGCGACGATATCGGCATCAGCAGGCCGCACATTCTTCCCTCTTGCATCTCGTTCCCTCCGTTTTCTATTTTGTGAATACCAACAATTATTATATCATATTTCAAAGGGTTGTCAAGGGAGTTTTTTCAAAATTTTTACACATTTTGTAATCATTTGTCATATCATGCAGGATTTCAAAAATTTATACGCTTTTTAAGAAAAAATCAACTTTTTCCGACAACCCCCGCCGCAGCCCCTCCACGCTCGATCCCGGCATAAAGAAAAACGCGGCGCAACCATACGCCGCGTAAAAATTCTCCTTTCTTTGACGCCGATTAAACCACGCCGTGCGCAAGCATTGCGTCGGCCACTTTTTTGAACCCCGCAATGTTCGCCCCCGCAACATAATCGCCCGCAACGCCGTATTCGCGCGCCGCTTCATCCATATTCCGATAGATATTCACCATGATGCCCTTGAGCTTCGCATCGACTTCTTCGAACGACCAGAACATTCTGCTGCTGGACTGCGCCATTTCGAGCGCGCTCGTCGCGACCCCGCCCGCGTTCGCCGCCTTCGCGGGAAGGAAAATGACGCCCGCCTTCCGGAATACCGCGATCCCTTCAAGCGTCGTAGGCATGTTCGCGCCTTCGCCGACGATCTTTACGCCGTTTTTCACAAGCGCGGAAGCCGATTCCGCGTCGATCTCGTTCTGCGTCGCGCAGGGAAGCGCCACGTCGCAGGGAATGTTCCAGATCCCCTTGCAGCCTTCGTGATATTCCGCCCCCATTACGCGATTTGCATACTCTTTGATCCGCGCGCGCTCCACTTCTTTGAGCTGCTTCATCACCGAAAGATCGATCCCGTTTTTATCGTACACATAGCCGTTGCTGTCGTACATCGCAACGACTTTCGCACCCAGAAGCTGCGCCTTTTCGCATGCATATATGGCCACATTGCCCGATCCGGAGATCACGACCGTTTTGCCCTCGAGGCTCTCGCCTCTGCATTTGAGCGCTTCTTCTACCATATATACGAGGCCGTAACCCGTCGCTTCCGTCCGCGCAAGGCTGCCGCCGTAGGATAGTCCTCTGCCCGTGAGCACGCCCACGTGCTCGTCGCGGATCCGCTTGTACTGCCCGAAGAGATATCCGATCTCACGGCCTCCGACCCCGATATCGCCCGCAGGCACATCCGTATCCTGCCCGATATGACGGCACAGTTCCGTCATAAAGCTCTGGCAGAAACGCATGACTTCCATATCCGATTTCCCCTTGGGATCGAAATCGGATCCGCCCTTTCCGCCGCCGATGGGAAGTCCCGTGAGGCTGTTCTTGAGGATCTGCTCGAGTCCGAGAAATTTGATGATGGAAAGATTGACCGACGGATGAAACCGCAACCCGCCCTTATAGGGGCCGATCGCGCTGTTGAATTGCACCCGATAGCCCTTGTTTACGCGTACCATGCCCGCGTCGTCTACCCACGGAACGCGGAATATCACGACGCGTTCCGGCTCGACAAAACGCTCCAAAAGCGCAAGTTTTTCGTACTCGGGATGCCGCGCCACGATCGGTTTTAATCCGTTCAAAATCTCCGTTGCCGCCTGATGAAATTCCGGTTCGTTGGGATTTTTCTCTTTGAGTTCTTTGAGAACTCTCTCCACATAGTCCATGATGATTCTCCTTTGCCGCTCGGCGTTTCGATCCTTTTCATTATAACCTTTTCGGAAAAATTTTGCAAATGCCGCGCCCGCTCTTCTCTCCCTGCCACGCTTACGAATAATTTATGATTGATATAAGCGTTGTTTATATCCGTTCCGAAAGAAAAACGCCGGGAGTTTTCCCGGCGTTTTCCATGCGTTTTTTCAGTAGGCAAATGTCAATGTGATCGTAACAGCAGAGCTGCCTGAAGCGTACGTGATCCCGATCCCCAGCACATGCGTTTCATCCGTCTTCATCGAAAGTTTCAGCCCGTGTACCGGCGCGGGCAGTTCCCCAGCAAGACCAAGCACACGTTCCACGCTGTCGTCAAGCACGCTCAACTTCACTTCGTCCCCTTCGATCTCCGGCTCCCCCGAAAAGTACAATTCGTCCAGATCCAGCTTCACCGTGAACTCCGCCTTCGCAACTTCCCGCACAGGCAGCTCCGTCTTCGTGTACAGCTCTTCCGCGTCAAGATCGTTCAGTCGCTTCGTCGTCTCTTTCAGCGTATAGCCGCTCTCCGTGCCCGTATACGTCTTTTCGCTCCTGTATTGCAGTAGCTCCCCGCTCTTGATCTCCACCGTCTCCGTGATCTTCGTCGACTCCGTCACCTTTGCGTACTTCGTCTCCAAGATCCCGAGCGGCGTCTTATCCGGATCTTTTCCCGGTCCCTTTCCCGGATCCAACGTCGCACATCCCGCAAGGATCCCCAAACTCATTCCCAGCGCCATCAGCGCAATCAGTACTTTCTTCATTACAGGAGTCCTCCTTTCATTACGATATATCCAAGCACGGCAAGCGCGCTCACCACCGCCGCGGCCTCATACAGCCCGCGGATCGGCGCGTTCCCGATCGCCTCCGCCGTCTCGATGATCTCATCAAGATCCGCAAGCTCGTGCCATGCCGCTACCAGCTCGTCGTACGGCTCCAAAGATTCGCCCAGCGCTTCGCGCTCTTCTTCGCTCAACGCCGATAAAAGCGTGTTGATCTCTTTCAGCTTCGGGAAATCCTCCGCTTTCAACGCTTCCGCATCCATTCCTTCCGCCAGCGTTTTCAGCTGCTCCAGCTTCGCTTTGAGTTCCGGCGTAAATCCTTCGGCGTCCGTCACGACCACCGTAAAGACCGCGCTGCCCTTGTAGTTTTGATCCTCGATCGTCACCGTGACGGTCTGCTCGCCGAGCGTTTTCAGCTCCGCGGGATTAATCTTGCAATTCAGCGTTTTCTCGGCCGTGCCCTCATACACTTTCACCGTGCACGTAACGCTCAGGGATTCGCCCGTCAGCTTCACACGCAGCTTGCGCTCGCCTTCCGACGTGTTTCCGCCCTCGCCGACGACCAAAAGGAACACCGCTGCGTCCTCCGTCCCGTCGCCGACGTCTTTCTGCTTCACCGTGTACACGCCCGCGTGACCGCTCGCCGCGTCCTCTTGCTTCGTGTAGGAGCCGGTGAACGTCACCGCATAGTTCCCGTTGGCGCACGTCCCCGTGATCTTATAGCTCCCGGCGTCGGTGAGCGTTTCCGTACTCAGCGTGATTTTCAGATCCGCGCGCGTTTCGCTTCCCGCAAGAGTGCCTTCGTACGTCCACGCGTCGTTATTGAACGCGTACTTATGCGCATAATCGTACACCGCTTCTTGATCCGCGATCTTCACCGTCACCGGCCGCGCCGTAATCGTGTACGTCCCGTCCACAAACGTCACGGTGTAGTTGTGGTTCGTGTATTTGCCCGTGATCGCATAACCGCCCTGCTTCACGTCTACGCCCAAAGCCTTCGTGAGCACGATCTGCAAGTCGTCGCCCTGCTCGATCGCGTCTTCCGCGACCGTCCAGTCGGTCCCGCGCACGGAGGTCACCGTCGGTTCTTTGCCGTCGTACTCCGAGGAACGGCTCACGATCTGAACCCGGATCGGTTTCGGCGACACCGTATACGTCCCGCCTGCCACGGTAAAGGTGTAGTTCTTCGCGCTGCCGCTGCCCGTGATCGTATAGCTGCCCTCTTCCTTGATCGTGCTGCTCGCCTGCAACGTGATCTTCAGTTCCGTCTTGGGATCTTCGCCCTCCACAAGGCCGTTTGCCGTATAGGTGAGTTCCTTCACCTTTTCGCCATAGACGCTCGTAAGATCGTCCGCCTTGACGGTGATCGCCTTCGGCGTGACCTTGAACTTCGCGCTCTTATCGAAAGTCACCTCATAGTCCGTGTTGCCGGCCTCTGCGTCGAGATTATAATCGCCGACGTCCTTCTGCCCGTTCACGAGCGTGATGGTGATCTGAAGATCGTCCTCTTTGCCGTTCCGCGAGCACAGACCTCCATCTTCGACGGTATAGGCCTTTTGATTGAGCGTCGGAACCTTGCCCGAATATTCGGCCGTCTGCGCCGTGAGCGTCACTTTGATCTGCTTTTTCGCGATCTCAAAGTTCGTCTTGACCTCGCCCGAATAGTTGCCGCTCTTCGCCTTGACGGTGACTTGCACCGTGCCCGCGCTCATGCGGTCGGCCCCATCATAGGCAAGTTCGAAGTCGCCCTCGGCCACGGTGAGAGCGCCCGCCTTCACGGTGAAGGTCGGCGTCTGCTCGCTTCCGTCATACGTGTGACTGCTCGTGAGCGTGGCCTCGGTGAGCGCCGCCGCACCGATCACAAACGCCTCTTTTACGGTGCTGCCTTCGACAGCGAGATCGCCCTCGCCCTTGAACGTCACGGTGTAATTCGTATTCTCATAGGAAGCCGCAATGTCGTATGCCTTCGCGTCTTTGCCCGCCGCCGTAAGTTTGATTTTGAGTACGGAGGCATTGTCGCCCTCGGCAAGATTGTCAACGGTCCAATCCGTCTCGTATGTGCTCGAAGCGGACTGCTGCGCCTGGTTGAAAGTCACCGTTTGCTTCTTCACGGTGACGGTGACGGGCCGCGCCTTTATCGTGTAAACGCCGTCCTCGATCGTCACGTCGTAGTTCGCAAGCACGGGTTTTTCCGCCGTGATCTTGTAGCTTCCGTCTACGCCGCTGTTCTTCGTCGCGTCGGTGCGGGGCTTGATCGCCGCTTTCACCGTTTCCCTGTCTTTTTCAAGCACACCCGCGGGCATGGGATAGGTGAATTCCGTCACGACGTCGTCGCCGTAGGTGGAACTCTGCGGATCAAATGTCACCGTAACCGCGATCTTCTCAATCGTGAGCGTTACGTCAAGATCGTACTTTGTGGAATATCCTTGCGCCGTGATATTGACGTGAAGCGAATAGACGCCTGCGTCCGTTGCACCGTCGAAGTCCTCGCCGTCCTTTGTGATCTTGATCGTGGCGATCTGCTGGATGTCCTCGTTGGGGATCGTCACCGTGAGATTGTGTTTTTCTCCGTTATATTTGACCGTCTGTCCGCTGATTGCAACGTTCTTGAAGATCGCGTCGACGATATGATAGGTGCCGTTCTTGAACGTTACATCATAGTTTTGGCAGCTGTATTCCGATTCCCAACCGATTTTAATTGCAAAGTCGGTGCCGGCTTTTTTGCTGTCTGCTTCCGTCGAAACTTCGATATGGGTGCCGATTTCGGTCTCGTCCTGATTATAGAACTGCCCGTCCGTGACCTTCCACGTGAGCGCTTTGCCGGAAAGAACGGCTTCGCCCTCGGGCGTCGTCTGATCGTCCGCCGTGATCGTCAGCTTCTTTTTGTTGATCGAATAGGTCGCGGTCGCCGTGCCCTGATAGTTGCCGTTTTCGGCGGCCTTGAGCGTCACGGTGACGGTGCCGACGTTGGTGCAATCGGCCGTCCAGCTCACCGTGTAATCCGTCGTCTCGCGAAGTGTGAGCGTGCCGCCGTCGATCGCCACGGTCACGGAAGAAGGCTTAAGTTGCTGCGCCTTGCCGTTGTATTCGACGTCGTTGATCTTCTCAATGGTCGCGCCCTCGATCGAGCGTTTTGCGATCTCAAAGTTCACCGTCTTGGTGCCCGCAAAGTTGTTCGTGCCCTTAACGGTAAGACTTGCCGTGCCCGCGTTCGTGTTGTCCTGATAGCTTTCCACGGTGAAAGTCACCGCATGATCATTCGTATAGCCGTCAAGGGTAACGGTGATCTCGGATACGACAGGCTGTTTTTCCTTGCCGTCGTAGGTGTAGGACGGCGTAACGGTAAACGTCGCTTCGCCGATCTCTTTCGCCGTGACGGAATACGCCTTGTTGTTCTCGTTTGAAACGGTCACGGTGTAATTCTTGAGAATCCCCTCGCCCGCTTTATATGTCGCGGTGATCTTATAGGTGCCGACATTCGACCATGCGACGGCTTCCGTCGAAAGCGAGATCGCCTGTTTGATACTTTCCGTCTCGCCCGAAACATCGCCCGCAAGCGTAAAGGTGAGTGCGGAAAGCGTTCCGCCGTAAACCTGCTCGACCTCGCCGATCGTCACGGTCAGAGCCTTTGTATTAATGGTATAGGTGCCTTGTTCATACGAAATCTCGTAGTTCTCGGCGCCTGCCCCCACCGCGGCCGCGGTGACCGTGTAGCTTGCTGCGTCTTTCGCGGCTTCCTGCACGGTGAGTTTGACGGTGAAGTCCGCCACCCCGTTGGGCTTATAGATCTGCCCGACCGTGACGGTGTAATCGCCTTCGCCCGCGCTCTCGATATCGGTATAGGCCTGCCCGTCGTAGTCTTTTTCCTTATCCGTGACCTTGATGGTGATCTTTGCCTTTGCAATGGAGAAGTTGACGGTAAGAGTTCCCTCGAAGTTGGTGCCCGAACCCGTGATCGTCACGCTTGCCGTGTTCGTGCCCGCATTCGTGTTGTTCGCCCATACAAACGCCTCATGCGAAACCGTGCCCGTAAGGCCTTCCGCCTTGAGAACCGCTTCAAGCTCCTTGTCGTCGAGTTTCTGCGCTTCGCCATTATAGGTGAAGTTCTTCTCGGTGAGCGCTTTCTCGATCGCGCTCTTGTCGAGCTTTTCAACATTGAACTTTGCGATCGTGAAGTCATAGGTGTGCTCGGTTGTACCGACCGTATCGAACAGGCCGCCTTCGAGCGAAATTTCAACTTTTCCTTCATACGTATTTGCATTGTTCAGCGTAGCCGTCAGATTCGCGCTCGCGCTGAAATAACTGCTGTATTCTTCGGGAACGGAATCGCTGCCGAACACCGCTTGACAGAAGATCTTAAGAACTTCGTCCTGATTGAATTCCGCGCCTTTGTAGACGGCGGAAAGGGTGATCGAGGAAGCATTCAGAAGCAACTTATGCTCTTTCTTATCGCAGCCGAGTTCGGTGCATTGACGGGTCAATTCCTTGAACTTTGCGCCCTTAAAGTCATTCTCCCCTTCGAGAAGTTGACTCCAGTCGAAGTTGTCTTTGTCATGCTCGACTTTCCACGAGCCTGTTGTAAGGGTTACTCCGTCCGTCGTGAGGCTTGTAAGCTCGTGGTCGGAGCCGTGCGCGCCCGCGCCTGTCTTGGTCTCGTATTGGAAAGCAATGCCGGGCAAAGTCCACCCGCCGCTTGCCGCAACGGAAGTATAGGTCTTGCCCGCTTCGAGCTTGCCCATGCACTTATGTGCGGCGTCGTAGACCTGCGCGGTGAGCGTGTACTTCGTGTAGTTGCAGGAGTATTCCGTCGAAACGCCGTCGAAAAGCGTGTCATCGGTAAGTTTTACGTTCTGGCCGACGACGATCTTTCCCTTCGTGCCCGTCGTCTGCACGGTGCCGAGGAAGGTCGCGCCGTCTTGAATATTCAAAGTCCCGTTGACGATGAGGCTCGCATAGGGCTGATAGCCCGCCGTCTTGAGTTCTGCGCCCGTGGGGTATTTGCGCTTATTGACGTCGGGACCGTAGAAGCTATCATAGACGTGAAGTCCCTTGTCGCCCACAACATTCAGCGTTGCTCCCTCTTCCACGCGCACCACCGAGCCGGGCATGAGCTTGTAGTTGTTTTCGAGTTCGTAAGTGCCGTTACCCTTCTCATCTGCTTTCAAAATGAGTTCATAGTTATAGGGAAGCGAGAAATAGACGCCCGAAGTATTGATACCGAGCGGGAACTGCATATAACCCGCTTTTGCGCCGCCCGTAACGGTCATAGCTGTCTTGCCGACGTCCTCTGCGTTATTTACCCCTTTTACTCTTTGATGAGAATCGTCATAGATCGAAGTGACCTTTGCGCCGTCTTTTAAGATGAGGAGTGCATTTTCGGAATCGCCCTCTGCGCCGGCCCAAGTGATGAAGGGTGTATCAATGGTCGTAGTGCCGCCCCAGAAAAAGAGACTTGCATGGCCCCAAAGTTCGCCGCCATATTCAATCGTGTAACCGCCCGTGCATTGGATGTTCGCCATGCCATACATCTTGAAAGGCGTGACGCCCGCGTTAAACGAGGCCTCCGTATTGGTGCCGCCGCTGTAGTCGGTGATCATGAAGGGTTGCGTGAGCTTGCCGCCCTGTTTCACGGTGATGCCGCCCTTGCCCGTCACGAGCCCGCGCACATCAAGATGTCCGCCCTCGTCCACGACGACGCTACCCTGAATATCCAACACATTATATTTGCCCGAGGTGAGACCTTGCGCATATTGATCTGGATGATGCTCGACGGCACCCACAAAGAGACTACCCTTGATTGTGAGCGTTTGCCCTGTCGCCACGGTAAGTGTGAAATTCTTAAACTGAGAAATGAGGTCATCGCTCGACCAAGGCACACGCGACGTGGAATTCGAAGCAACGCCAAGCTCATAGTCGTCGCCCCTCTCATTGACGGGCAGGACAAGTGAGACGCCCGCGGGCAGTTCGAGCGTTTCGCTCACGGTGAAGTCTTTCAGAACAATGAGCCGATCTTTTTGCTTTGCGGCATTGACTGCCTGTGACAAATCGTCATAGAATTTCCCGTCGTTACGGATAATATACTGTCCTGTCGTGCCGAATACGGCTTTGATGGTGTAGGTATCGGCGGTCATAGCCGTCGTAAATTCTTGGGAAGAAGAAATCAATTTGCCGTCTTCCGTTGTCCAACCATAGAATTGTTTCCCTTCGGTTTCCATCGCCGTAAAGGTGACGCGGCTACCTTTTGCAACCGTCTTTCCGGAATCGATACTTGTTCCCCCCGATGTGACGGAAACGTTGCCGCCGCCTTCCGCCGAATAGGTGACGGTGGTCTTCCCCTTAAAGAACCCGACGTTGCGAATTGCCGCATAATCGCACGATTCAGCGGGCTTGAAAGGAGTAGAGTAAGTATACCCGTCCGAATTGCGGAAATAGCTCACATAGATATCCTTTTGCGTTCCCTCTTCTCCCACGGGTATAGAGACATGCGCCCAGCCGTCCTCAAGCAAAGTATATGTTTTCCCGCCGTCATAGTCTACGCCCTTGAACCAATACATGTAGTTATTTCCGGAAATTCCTTTTTGACTAGTCGAGCCGCGCGCAATAATTCTTTCCCACGATTTATCGACGTCTTTGATTTGCCATACGGCTTCGTTGTTCTCATCAATTTTCCCTTGGCTGTACAAGGAAATTACACTATCCGTCAAAGAAACCGGTTTATCTCCGTAAATCAACCAATAACTAGCTTGGATTATCTTAAAATCAAATTCAAGCGTTCCTGCGCCGTCTACGGTAAATTTCAAGCTCGACACAGCTTTTCCATAGTACCCCAATAACCCGGAATTGCTCGCGACGAACGCCGTACCGTTCTCATCCGTCAAATCCGCACTGAACTGCCACGGCACAAACTCATCGTTTGCGGCGGCAATATCCGTTGCTCCGTCGATCAACAAGTCTTTTTCTACCGTAGCGCCGGATACAACGGCGATCGTAAACGTAAATTCGGCGGAATCGAAATATCCTTCCGCGGAATAGTAGACAGTCACCTTGGTATCGGCGGTGATATCGTTCAGCAAGAACATTTTTCTGCCCGTATCTTCGGCAATGTTAATGCCTTCCTGCAATTCATCATTGAGCTTTACATGATAGGTCGCTTGAATTCCTGCAAAGTCCTTCATAAGCACACTGATATTGACAGCCGAACCGTATTTCACTTCATAACGTTGCCCATTGGTCAGTGGCTCTTCATCGCCCATAATACCGTCAATTTGTGCGGTCAGAGAGACCTGCGGCGCAGCGGCATATTCCCGCATCTTTGCACTGATATAATGCCCGGTCATTTTGAACCCACTATTACCGGTGGCCCCTTCCTCGGAAAAACTCATTCCACAATTTGAAGGGTCTGGCCAAATCTGCGCAGGATCCGTTTGAGTTGAGACTTCAACTGACTCCTCGTGGGTATAGAACCCATCCCACCGAACCGCCACATGTTGCGAGGAATCTATTTTCGATTGGACGGACGAATTTATAGAAGCCGTGAACATAACTTTCACGTCCTTTGGAACGGTTACTTCGCCCGGATCGGTCGCGGCTCCGTCAATGTAGACGGTGCCATATTCCTTTTCATAGTCCAAAGTAATCGTTGTCGTTGCCTTTGCGGCGTCGAGAGCTTCAAAATTCTTGATTTCAAAATAATCTTTGGTTGTTGGGAGAAAAGATGGGTCTCCGCTAGAAGGCTTATACATGCCATAAACAAATTCAAGCCGATGATATCCATCGCCCGTGACATGAATATAACCGCTCTCAAATTGCGGATTTGCTGAATCGAACCCATCAAAATTGTTATATTGACTAAACGAGGGCAATTCACCGCCAACGTCCGCGCTGGAATCGCCGTTCAAATATGTTGCAAAAGAGTTGGTATAGTAGCCACTCTTTTCCAAATTATGCGATATAGAAAAATCAAAATATTTTTCGCCTATAAATTCATAAGTGAGCGTTGAAATTTTTTTTGCAACGGAAGTACTTGCAAGTTTATAGCCGTTATCCGTCTGTTCCCAACCCTCATGGGACGTAAATTGATTGAGATTGTCCGCAACAAAGTGCGCCGTATAAGAAGTCGTTGCAAGCGGTGACAAATTCAATGTAGCGTTATAGGATATGATTGTATTTGCGCTATCCATCCAATAGGCGAACACATTGCCGCTATCGGGTTTCGCCGTCAAAACAACAGGCGAACCTGAAACAACCGTTTTATTTACAGTAGCTTCATCTTTCCCGTCGCATGTAATTTTGCCGTTTCCCGAAATGTTCGCCGTAATAGTGACGCTGTCGCCAGCCGGTTTATTTAACCCTTGCACATAGACCCTGTCATCCTCGGAAGTCGAGGACCCCCCTAATTTGTGCGTAAAAACAAGTTTATCGCCTGCCGTTAAGTTTTCAATGGTGATCTGCTCATATTCTGGCATTTTTTCGCCATGTTTCGCGACAATCGTATTTGTTGCGCCGCCCTTTGTCAATTCAAGGTAAAAGTCATTATTGTTAAATGCGTACTGCGTGCCACCCTGTTTGTTGCTCGTATAGAGATTTGCCTTATACTTGAAAGCAATGCTACCCGGCGAAGTAATCTGAATGGTAAGAACCTTTTTCAAGCCATTAGATTTATCGGCATTGTTGTACCAAGTATTCGTACCGCGTTCATAAACCCACGGGTGCGCACTATCATTGACAATGGTGTACTCCGCTGTGTTGCCATCAAGAACGCCTTCTTCCGC